>NZ_JAPENL010000001.1:0-1200000 GCF_026342015.1 Micromonospora lupini | reverse complement strand
GAAGTCCTCGTCCGGCAGGATCTCGTGCCAGAACGCCTCCACCCGGGGCACCTTGGTGAAGAACCGGTGCCCGCCGATGTCGAAGCGCCACCCGTCGCGCTCCACGGTCCGGCTGATTCCCCCGACCACCTCGTCGGCCTCGAAGACCCGGACCGGCCGCCCGTGCCGGAGCAGCTCGTACGCGGCCGTGAGACCCGCCGGCCCCGCGCCGATGACCACCGTGCCGTGCTGCTCGCTCATGCCCCCGTACCTTCTGCCGATGGGTGAGGCGCGGCGCGTACCCGTTATGACCGGGATGTCACCTCGCTGGTCGTGGTCGTTTCGCTTCGCAGGGGCGCGTCGGGGCGTACAACGAAAGGGGCGGCACCCTCACGCGGCGGGTGGGTCGGCGGACCGGGGGAGCGGGGCGGATGCACCGGTGGCGAAGCGGCCGGCGGCACGCGGCCATGCTGGCTGCCCGGCCCGCCGTGGTGGCGGTGGCGGCCCGGCTCGCCGGGGCGGCCGACGCCGGCGCGCGGCTGGCCCGCCGCGTGCCGACGCCCTGGCCGTACCTCATCGGGCTCTTTCTCGGCGCGAAGCTGTTGCTGACCCTGCTCGGCCTGCTGGTCCTGCACGCCTGGGACGGCATCCCGGGTGCGCCGCCGCCGGACGAGGCGCTGATGTGGGCGCAGCAGCGGGAGGTCTCCGGCCACCGGTGGATCTCCTTCTGGTTCGCCTGGGACGCGCTGCTCTACCTGCGGCTGAGTGAGCTGCCGCTGACCGGGCGGCCGTGGGGGGACTTCGGCTTCCCACTGCTCTACCCGTTCCTGGCCCGGCCGGTCGGCGCGCTGCTCGGCGGCGACAACGCGCTGGCCCTGCTGCTGATCAGCAACGTCGCGTTCCTGGGTGCCCTCGGGTACGGCTACCGGCTGGCCGAGCTGCTGCTCGGCGACGCCGACGCGGCCCGCCGCTTCACCCGCTACCTGGTGCTGCTGCCGACTGCCTTCCTGTTCCAGGCCGCGCTTACCGAGTCACTGTTCGTCTGCCTCGCGCTGGCCGCGTTCTTCTACGCCGAGCGGCGTCGGTGGCTGCTTGTCGGCGTGCTCGGGTACTTCCTGGCGATGAGCCGGTCGGTCGGGCTGCTCGTCGCGCTGCCGCTGGCTCTGGTGCTGCTGCGCCAGCACGACTGGCAGCTCGGCCCACGCGCCCTGCTCGGCTACCTGCGGATCGGCTGGCCGTTGCTGCTGCTGCCCGCCGGATGGCTCACCTTCATGGCGTTCTGCCGGTGGCGGGGCGGGGACTGGTTCGCCTACCAGCACGCCCAACAGGTCGGGTGGGGGATCAAGGTGCAGAACCCGGTGCCGGTGCTGCTGGACGGTCTGGCCGGGGAGCCGCGCGACGCCGGACGGGTGCTCTTCGCGCTGATCGTGCTGGCCGTGCTTGTCGCCGGGTTCCGCCGCCGGGAACTGCCGTACCTGGTCTACGGCGTGCTCATGGTGGCGGTGCCGCTGTCGATGGGCCCGGCGGTCTACAAGAGCCTGCTGCGCTACCTGCTCGCCGCGTTCCCGGTGGCGCTGGTGCTGGCCCGCTGGGCTCGTCGCGCCGGTGTCGACGTGTGGCTGACGGCGGCCCTCGCCGTCGTGCAGGGGGCGCTGTTCGTGCTCTGGCTCACCTACTGGACCCACATGATCATTTGATGGGACCGGCGGACCTGTGCGAGCCTGCTACCCGTCGTCGTGGGACCCAACCGTCGGGGGAGGCCCGGTGTTCGCCCTGCCGCTGACCGAGGACGTCGAGCTGCGCCCGCTGGACCCGTGGCGGGCCGAGGAGTTCCTCGCCCACCTGGACCGGGCCCGCGAGCACATCCGCCCCTGGGTGTCGCCGTCCTTCGTCGCCACGGACCTGCCGTCGGCCCGCGCGGTGTTGCAGCGCTACGCCGACCGCTGGGCCACCGACGCGGGCGGCATCTGGGGGCTGTGGTGGCACGGCACCCTTGTCGGCGGGGTCATGTTCGTCTCGTTCGACGTCACGCTCGGCGTCTGCGAGGTCGGCTGCTGGCTGGAACCGGCGGCGCAGGGCCGGGGCATGATCGCTCCCGCCGTGCGCCGGATCGTCGACTGGGCGGTCCGCGAGCGCGGCATCAAGCGCGTCGAGTGGCGCACCAACGCGGCGAACACCCGCAGCATCGCCCTGGCCCGTCGGCTCGGCCTGCGCCACGACGGCACCCTGCGTCAGCTCTACCCGAGCCCGCGCGGGCGCGTCGACCTGGAGGTCTGGTCGGTGCTGGCCGACGAGTGGCTGGCCCAGCCCACGCCGTAGCCGCTCACCGTCCACTGACGACTGCGGATTTCTGTCGTACCCCGGCGGCACCATGCATTCATGGCCGTCCCCGCGCTCACCCCGCATTCCGACCCGCCGCGTTCCGTGCCGCTGCGTGAGGCGCGCACCCGGTTCAGCCAGCTCGTCGCGCTGGCCGAGCTGACCGACGCCGTCACAGTCGTCACCCGCGACGGCGATCCCCGCCCGGTCGCCGCGATCGTCCCCGCCGCCGCGGCCCGCAGTGGCGCGCAGGCCCGCGCCGACGCCGACCGGCTCGCCGCGGTCACCGCCGGTTGGGCCCGCCGCCTCGAGGAGCAGCACCGGCGCAGCGGCCAGCGACACGCCGCCGAGCTGGCAGCGGTCCGCGCGGCGCTCGCCGAGGTGTGGGCCGAGCTGGACCGCCGCGTCGTTCCGGGCAGCGACCCGGCCCTGTCCCGGCTGCGCGCCGCGCACGCCGACCTGCTCACCGACTGACCCCCGCTCGTCGCCGGCCGCCCGAGCCGCCTTCGCCTCGGCCTTCGCCGCCGTCTCGGCACGAGCCGCGCAGGCGGCGGACCCCGAGCGCTCGCGCCGTGCAGGCGTCAGGTCGCGGCCGGGTAGGCGTGGGTCTCGGTCGCCTTGACCGCCACCCAGACCCGCTGGCCGGGGATCAGCCGCAGGTGCGCCGCGGCGGCCGGCGTGACGTCGGCGGCCACGCCGATCGGCCCGTCCACCTGCACGCGCACGTTGTCGCCGTGGCGCTGCACGCCGGCCACCGTGCCCGCCCAGGTGTTGCGAGGGCTGCCGTCCGGCCGGGACGGGTGCAGGGCCACCGCCGCCGGGCGGAACGCGACGAACGCGTCCCCGTCGAGCCGGTCGGCCACGCTGAGGGTCAACTCCGGCGCGACGCGTACCCCGTGACCCTCGGCCCGGCCCCGATAGAGGTTCAGCCCGACCAGGCGGGCCACGTAGTCGGTGCGCGGGCGGGCCGTGACGCTCGGGCCGTCGCCCTCCTGCACCACCCGCCCACCCTCGACGATGACCAGGCGGTCGGCAAGCGCCAACGCGTCCAGCGGATCGTGGGTGACGAGCACCGTGGCGCCCGGGTGGGCGGTCAGGTGGCGGTGCAGCTCCGCACGGGTGTCCAGTCGGGTGCGGGCGTCCAGGGCGGCGAGCGGCTCGTCGAGCAGCAGCAGCGACGGCCCGACGGCAAGCGCGCGGGCCAGCGCCACGCGTTGCGCCTGCCCGCCGGAGAGCTGCCGGGGCCGGCGGTGCGCCTGGCCGGCCAGGCCCACCCGGTCGAGCCAGTCGCGGGCCGTGGCCCGCGCCGCCCGCCTGTCGACGCCGTGGCGGCGCGGCCCGAAGGCCACGTTGTCCAGCGCGTCGAGGTGCGGGAAGAGCAGGTAGTCCTGGAAGACCACGCCGATCGGCCGGCGCTCGGTGGGCACCCAGCTCCGGCCCGCCGGCCGATCCAGGTCGACGCCGCCGAGGGTGACGTGCCCGGCGGTGAGCGGGTGCAGCCCGGCCAGCGCGCGTAACGCGGTGGTCTTGCCGGCGCCGTTCGGCCCGAGCAGCGCGACGACCTCGCCGGACGCGACCCGCAGGGGCACGTCAAGTCGGAAGGCGCCCCGATCGACGACGAGCCGGGCGTCGAGCAGCGGCGCGGGTCCGGCCTCGTCGTCCAGCGGCGCGGGTCCGGCCTCGTCGTCCAGCGGCGCGGGTCCGGTCTCGCCGGTCACGGGCTGGCCATCCAGCGGTCCCGCAGCGCGGCCAGGATGCCCACCGAGACGATCAGCAGCACCAGGCTGAGCACGATCGCGGACTCCAGGTCGGTCTCCAGAGCCAGGTAGACGGCCAGCGGCATCGTCTGCGTACGCCCGGGATAGTTGCCGGCGAAGGTGATGGTGGCGCCGAACTCGCCGAGCGCCCGCGCCCAGCACAGCACCGCCCCGGCGGCCAGTCCCGGTGTCACCAGGGGCAGGGTGACGTGGGTGAAGGTGGTCCACCGCCCGGCGCCGAGCGTCGCGGCGGCCTCCTCATAGCGGTTGTCGGCGGCACGCAGCGCACCCTCCACGGCGATGACGAGGAACGGCATGGCGACGAACGCCTCGGCCAGCACCACGCCCGCGGTCGTGAACGGCAGGGTGACGCCGAACGTGGCGTCGAGCCAACCGCCGAGCAGCCCGCGCCGGCCGAAGACCAGCAGCAGCGCCACGCCGCCGACCACCGGTGGCAGCACCAGCGGCACGGTGACCAGGGCGCGGACCAGCCGGCGGCCGGGGAACTCGACCCGGGCCAGCAGCCAGGCCAGCGGCACGCCGAGCAGCAGGCAGAACAGGGTGGCCAGGGTCGCGGTCTGCACCGACAGCCGCAGCGCGGTCAGCGCCCCCGGCGCGGTGAGCCGCTGCGGCAGCGTCGTCCACGGTGCCCGGACCACCAGCCCGGCCAGCGGCAGGACGAGGAAGAGCAGGCCCAGCCCGGCTGGGATCAGCAACGCCGCGGGCACCCGCCCCCGTCGGCGCGGTGCGACGCCGGGAAGGGCATTGCTCACGGCGACTGGAAACCGGCCCCGGCGAGGACCGCCTGTGCCGGCGCCGAGCGGACGTACGCGACGAAGGCCCGCGCGCCGGCCGGATTCGGCGCGTCCTTCAGCGCGACGATCGGGTAGTCGTTTATCGCCCGTGCCGACTCGGGAAACTCGACGCCTGTCACGTCGGCGCTCGCCGCGCGGGCGTCCGTGCGGTAGACGAGGGCCGCGTCGACCTCGCCGAGCTTCACCTTGGCGAGCGCGCCCTTGACGTCCTGCTCCAAGGTGACAGGTGTCAACGCGACGCCGGCCGCGGTCAGGGCGGTACGTGCCGCCGCGCCGCAGGGCACCTGGTCGGCGCAGAGCGCCACCTTCACCCCCGGACGGGCCAGATCCGCCAGCCCGGTCACGCCCCCCGGATTGCCGCTGGGCACCGCGATCACCAGTTGGTTGCGGGCGAAGACCTCCGCCGTGCCCTCGGCGTTGCCGGCCTCGGTCACCGTAGCCATGTTCTTCGGCGCGGCCGAGGCGAAGACGTCCGCCGGTGCGCCCTGGTTGATCTGGTTGGCAAGGGCGGAGCTGCCGGCGAGGTTGAGGGTGACTGTGGTGCCCGGGTGGGCGGCCTCGAAGTCGTCGGCGATCCGGGTGAACGACTCGGTGAGTGAGGCGGCGGCGAACACGGTCACCGTGCCGGTGACCTGGTCGTCGTCGCCGCCGGTCGCCGGGTCGTCGCCCCCGCCGCAGCCGGCCACTGCCAGCACCGCGATTGCCGTCAGGCTCGCCAGCGCGCTCCGGCGGCTCATGCGCCGACCCTCGTGCGGGTGGAGGTGGGTGCGGCCCGCTCCACCACCACCGTCGTCGACTTGATCACCGCGACGGCCATCGACCCGACCCGCAGGTCGAGGTCGTCCACCGCCTCGCGGCTCATCAGCGACACCACCCGGAACGGGCCGGCCTGGATGTCGACCTGGGCCATCACCGTGTCCTTACGGACGTCGACGACGATGCCGCGCAGCCGGTTGCGGGCGGAGGAGAACTCCGCGCCCGCGTCCGGGTCGGCGGCCTGCGCGCGGGCGAACGCGGCCAGGTCGACGCCGTCGATGACGCGGTGGCCGTGCTCGTCGCGCCCGGCGGGCAGTCGCCCGGCGTCCACCCAGCGGCGGATCGTGTCGGCGCTGACGCCGAGCAGGTCGGCGGCCTCGCCGATGCGAAACATCGTCACCGGGTCACCCTAGCCCTCGCATCTGCGAGCAGGGAAGGGTGCAACGTCTAGCTTCTGCGTCGCGCTGGCGGTCAAGCAGCCGCAGATGCGGTCAGGGGCGGCGAGGGTGGCCCTTGAGGTGCCGGCCCAGCTCCCGGGCGATCTCGCGGTTGGCGTCGCGCTCGGCGAGGGTCTGCCGCTTGTCGTACGCGCGCTTGCCCTTGGCCAGGGCCAGCTCGACCTTGGCCCAGCCGTTGTCGAAGTACATCGACAACGGCACGAGCGTCACGCCGCCCTCGCGCACCTTCTCCAGGATCCGGCCGATCTCGGAGCGGTGCAGCAGCAGCTTGCGGTTGCGGCGCGGCGCGTGGTTGGTCCACGTGCCGTAGCTGTACTCGGCGATGTGCAGCCCGTACAGCACGATCTCGCCGTCGCGCTCGTGCGCGAACGCGTCGACAAGCGACGCCCGTCCCTCGCGCAGCGACTTCACCTCGGTGCCGACAAGCACGATGCCCGCCTCGTACGTGCGCAGCACGGTGTACTCGTGCCGGGCCTTCTTGTTCGAGGCGATCAGTCGACGCTCTGGCGGTTTGGACGGGCTCACCCGACGACGATATCCGGCCGCCGGCTCAGGGCCTCCGACGCTCGGCGCGCAGCCGCGCGGTGAGGTCCCGCACCGCCTGCGCGAACTCGTCCTGCGCCTCGCACGGCCAGTGGCCCAGGATCGGCGGCGGCACGCTGTCGCTCGGCGGCGGCAGCACGCCCTGCGGGTCCGTCAACCGGCGATCCACCGCCGCCTCCGGCCCGGTCGGCGTTTCGGTGTCCCCGGGCCGGCGTCCGGCGAACATCCACCCACCGATCGGGTCGGTGTCGCGCCACAGGTTCACCCAGCGCCAGCCGACCCGCTCGCCGATCTCCCGCAACGACGACTCGTCGACGTACGCGGGGAACAGTCGTGCGTACAGCCGGCTCAGCGGCGACCCGTAGGTGAGCAGGGCCACCCGGTCGGTGACCCGGGCCGGCAGTTGCAGCAGCGTGGCCGCGAGCAGCACCGAGCCGTGGCTGTGCCCCGCCAGCAGCACTCCCGCGCCCTGGTCCACGAGGTAGGTGATCCGCTTGGTCAGCTCCGGAACGGCCCGTTCGGCGTAGCAGGGCGGGGCGAAGGGATGCGCCCCCCGGGGCCAGAAGGTGCCCAGATCCCACAGGACGCCCACGTACCGCCGGAAGCCGGCCGTCCGGTACGCGAAGATGCCGCCGATCACGAGCCCGACCAGGATCGCGGCGATCGCGTAGCTGCCCGCTCCGATGAGAAAGTTGACGAGGCTCTCGGGCACGCCGACGTACCTCTGGAACACGTCCCCGGGATAGAGCTGGAGCAGGCCGAGCAGGCTGGTGGCCAGTCCGAGCGCGGCGGACCCGGCGTAGACCACGGTGAGGGGTTCCAGCCGTTCGGTGAACCGGGCCCGGGCGACCGCCTGCTCGACCCGGCGCAGCCGCCCCGCCGCCTCCGGCGGCGCGTGCGGGAAGTCGGCGGCCACGATCGCCCGCGCGGCCCGCCACCGGCTGCGGCGGGTGGCCACGGTGACAAGCGCGCCCACCAGCAGCGCGGCCAGCACCGCCAGGAAAAACCCGAAAATCGCCCACTTGTACGCCAGCGGCGGCCCGAACGCCTGCTGCGCGCTGTTCCCGCCGTCGCGGTCCAACACGTCGGCCACCCGGTACACCAACTCGGCGGAGAACGCCACCGCGAGCCCGGCGCCGATGGTGACGAAGACCGGAGCGCCCAACGCGCGCAGCCGCGGGAGCCGCTGCCCGTCGGCGCGTCGCCCGCGGCCGCGGCCCCAGATCACCACCGCCGCGAGGATCACCAGCAGCACGGTCTGGCTGACGAACAACCAGGCCACGGTGGCGCTGTATCCGGGCAGCATCCTGCTTCGCGGCCACGGCTCGGGGCTGGTCAGGGTGTACGCGATCACCAGGATCGTCAGGCCGCAGGCGATCGTGCGGAGCCCCCGCGTGACCGCCTCCAGCCGGGGCACCGGGGTGGGCTGGTCCATGCCCCGTACCTTCGTCAGCATCACCACGCAGGTGAGCAGCACGGCCCCGGTGGCCACCGCCAGCGCCGCCCGCACCGCCGACTCGTTCTGGCTGTCCCAGGCGGCCAGCAGGCTGCCGTCAAGCGTGGCGAACGCGGCCGCTACGTGCACCGAGCGCAGCCGCCCCACCATCGGGGTGCCGTCCCACTGACCGACAGCGCTCAGGTGCTGGACGGAGGTTTCCTGAGTCACCCCGGTGCGGAAGGCGTCGAACGAGTGGCTCGGCCGCGCGCCGAGCCACCACACGATCCCGATTGCGGCGACGGGCACCAGGGCCGACACACCCAGCCGTATCCCCGGCGGACGACCGGCGAGCCAGGAGAGCCAGCTCCGTCCGGCCGTGCAGGTCGGGCTGCCCATGCAGCGCCAGGCGATGAGGTCCACCGCCATCCCGACGATGGAGAGCACGTAGAGCATCGTGAGGGTGAGCGCGAGGACCCGGCACAGCGCGACGATGACGTGCTTCCCCGAGAGGCTCGCCGGGCGCATCCAGAGCGCCACGTTGCAGAGCATGAACGGCAACAGGAACACCAGCGACAGCGTCCGCACGGCCGTGCCGGACGGCAGATCGCTCCAGCGGTACGCCTCCAGCGTGATCCCGTCCGTGCCTGTCGAGTCCGGGTAACCCGGACGCGGGCGGTAGAACCCTCCGCTGCGGTCCCCGGCGACCTGGTGCACGTACGGCCGGTTGAGCACCTGGTCGGCGCTCGCCCCGGAGACGCCGTGCACCCGCAGCTCCACGACCCGACCCGACATCGTGGGTTCGGTCGGCGACGCGTCCGCCATGGGCCCCCCGAGGTGTGCGACCACCGGCCGGTCGGCGGTGCTGGCCGCCCGCGCGGCGGTGCGGCTTACCCGTCCCGGGCCGGGTCAACCATGCGGCGGCGACCACGTGGTGGTGCGGCCGAGCCCCGCAGGGTGGTTCTATTGGCGCCATGGCAAACCCGGTGATCCTGACCGTCGACGACGATCCCGCGGTGTCCCGGGCGGTGGCCCGGGACATCCGGCGCCGCTACGGCGACCGTTACCGGGTGCTGCGCGCCGCCTCGGGGCCGGAGGCGCTGGACGCGCTGCGGGAGGTCAAGCTGCGCGGCGAGCAGGTCGCGCTGCTGCTTGCCGACCACCGGATGCCGGAGATGACAGGCGTCGAGTTCCTCGAGGCCGCCATGGACATCTTCCCCGCCGCCCGCCGGGTGCTGCTCACCGCGTACGCCGACACCGACGCGGCGATCGAGGCGATAAACGTGGTCGACCTGGACCACTACCTGCTCAAACCCTGGCACCCGCCGGAGGAGAAGCTGTATCCGGTGGTCGACGGCCTGCTGGAGGCGTGGTCGGTCACCCCGGACGCGACGAGCATCGAGATCCGGGTCGTCGGGCACCGCTGGTCGGCGCCGTCGTTCAAGGTCCGTGACTTCCTGGCCCGCAACCTCGTGCCGTACCGCTGGTTGTTGTCCGACGACCCGGAGGGCGCCCGTCTGCTCGACGCGGCCGGGGCCACCGAGGCGGACGTACCCCTGGTGGTGACCGCCGAGGGCAAGGCCCTGGTGGCCCCCAACGAGACGGAGCTGGCGGCGCTGGCCGGGTTGACAGTGGTGCCGGCGTCCGACTTCTACGACCTCGTGGTGATCGGCGGTGGTCCGGCGGGCCTGGGCTCGGCCGTGTACGGCGCGTCGGAGGGACTGCGCACAGTCCTCGTGGAGCGGCGGGCGACGGGCGGGCAGGCCGGGCAGAGCAGCCGGATCGAGAACTACCTGGGCTTTCCCGACGGTGTCTCCGGCGCGCAGTTGACCGACCGGGCCCGACGGCAGGCGGTCAAGTTCGGCGCCGAGCTGCTCAGCGCCCGGGAGGTGGTCGGCCTGAGCGAGGCCGGTGGGGCCCGGCTGCTGCGGTTCGGCGACGGCAGCGAGATCGCCGCGCACACAGTGGTGCTGGCCACCGGGGTCTCCTACCGGGTGCTCGACGCACCGGGGTTGGCCGACTTCACCGGCCGGGGGGTGTTCTACGGCGCCGCCGCCACCGAGGCGCCCAGTTGCGCCGACCAGGACGTCTACATCGTGGGCGGGGCCAATTCGGCCGGCCAGGCCGCCGTGCACTTCTCCCGGTACGCGGCCCGCGTTCACCTGCTGATCCGCGGCGCGGACCTCACGGCGTCGATGTCGCGCTACCTGATCGACCAGCTGGAACGGATCGACGCGATCACCGTGCACCCGCACACGGCCGTGGTCGGCGCCACCGGGCAGGACCACCTGCAACAGCTCACCCTCTGCGACACCCGCACCGGGCAGGCCCGCTGGGTCGACACGTCCTGGCTGTTCATCTTCATCGGCGCCGAGCCCCGCACGGACTGGCTGGACGGGGTGCTCGTCCGCGACGGGCGCGGCTTCATCGTCACCGGCCCGGACCTGTTGAGCGGTGGTCGGCGTCCGGCCGGGTGGTCGCTGTCGCGCGACCCGTACCACCTGGAGACGAGCGTGCCCGGGGTGTTCGCCGCCGGGGACGTCCGGGCCGAGTCGGTCAAGCGGGTCGCCTCGGCCGTCGGCGAGGGCGCGATGGCCGTCTCGCTCGTGCACCGCTACCTGGAGGCCCAATGACCACCCCGTCGGAGCGGTTGACGCCCGCGCAGCTGCGTGACCTGTTCCTGTTCGAGGCGCTCGACGACTCCCAGCGCGCCTGGCTGGCGGAACGCGGGCGCGTCGAGCAACGTGCGGGCGGCACCCTGGTGTACGCCGAGGGTGAGCCCGGCACCTGCTTCTTCGTGCTGCTGCGCGGCGCTGTCGCGCTGAGCCGGCAGGTGCGCGGCGACGACATCGAGGTCAGCCGCACCGACCAGCGCGGGGTGTACGGCGGGGCGGTCCAGGCGTACCTGGGTGACCAGGTCGACCAGATCTACCGCAACAGCATGCGGGCGCTTGTCGACTCGGACTTCTTCGTGCTGCCGGCGGAGGACTTCGCGTACGCCCTGCGGTCCTGGTTCCCGATGCCCATGCACCTGTTGGAGGGGCTGTTCCTCGGCCTGCGGAACAGCCAGACCATCGTCGGCGAACGGGAGCGGCTGCTGGCGCTCGGCTCGCTCTCGGCGGGGCTGACCCACGAGTTGAACAACCCGGCCGCGGCGGCGGTGCGGGCCACCTCGGTGCTGCGCGACCGGGTCGCGGGCATGCGGCACAAGCTCGCGATGGTCGCCGACGGTCGGCTCGACGGCCGGGCGTTGCAGGGGCTTGTCGCGTTGCAGGAGGAGGCGGTGGCCCGGGTGGCCACCGCGCCGAAGCTGACCCCGATGGCCACCGCCGACGCCGAGGACATCCTCACCGACTGGTTGGAGGAGCACGGGGTGGGCGGCGCCTGGGACCTGGCGCCGATCCTGGTCGGCGGGGGTCTCGACGCGGCCTGGCTCGGGCAGGTGAAGGCGGCCGTCGGCCCGGCGGACCTGGAGGCCGCGGTGCGGTGGCTCTCGTACACCGTCGACACCGAGCTGCTGATGCGCGAGATCGGCGACTCGGTCACCCGGATCTCCGGCCTCGTCGGCGCGGCCAAGCAGTACTCCCAGTTGGACCGCGCCCCGCACCTGGTGGTGGACGTGCACGATCTGCTCGACGCCACGCTTGTCATGTTCAAGGGCAAGATCCCCGCCGAGGTCAAGCTCGTCCGCGAGTACGACCGCTCGCTCCCGTCGATCCCGGCGTACGCGGCCGAGCTGAACCAGGTGTGGACGAACCTGATCGACAACGCGCTCGGCGCGATGGGGGAAAAGGGCGTGTTGACCGTCCGCACCGGACAGGTCGGCGACCTGCTGTCGGTGGAGATCACCGACACCGGTCCCGGTATCCCGCCCGAGGTGCGCCCGCGCATCTTCGAGCCGTTCTTCACCACCAAGCCGGTCGGGGCGGGCACGGGTCTGGGGCTGGACATCTCGTACCGGATCGTGGTCAACAAGCACCACGGCGACATCCGGGTGGAGACCGAGCCCGGGAACACCACGTTCCGGGTGCTGCTGCCGATCACCGAGGAGGTGACGCCCACTGTGTGAAACACCCGTACGACGCGCCGACTACCTAGCGACATCGGCTAGTCGCGGGCAGTAGTCTCGGGCGGCGTTCGTGCTTCCCGCCCCCCGAGGAGCGTCCGTGGACTCGATGGCCCGCCCGCGTACCGCGCCCCACGACGACGACCAGCCGATCGGCCCACCCGAGGACACCTCCATGCTGCCGGAGCTGGAGGACGCCGCCTGGATGCACCATGCGACGACGTTCGCGCACACCAGCTTCTGGGCCGTGGCCCGACGGCTGCCCCGGCTCGTGCGGGAGGCGGTGGCGCTGGCCTGGGCCACCAACCGCATGGACGCCGTCGCCTCCATCGGCCTGAACGTCGCCGCCGGGGTGATGACCACCTTCGGCCTGCTCGCCACGACCACCGTGCTGCGGGAGCTCTTCGCCGCCGGGCCCACCCCGGACCGGGTGCGCTCCGCCCTGCCGGCGCTTGTCGTGGCCGCGGCCGCGGTCTCGGCGCGCGGCGGTCTGACGATCGCGGCCGGTTGGGCCCAGGCGCGGCTCACCCCGCAGATCAACTACCAGGTGGAGCTGCGGTTGTTCGAGGCCACCACCGCCGTGGACCTGGCCGCGTTCGACGACGCCGGGTTCGCCGAGGAGATGGACCGGGTGCGCGACCGGGGGATGGGCGAGGCGGCGTGGATCGTCGACCACACGGTCAACCTGGTCACCGGCGTGGTCGGGATGCTCGCCACCGCCGTGGCGGTGACAGTCATCCAGCCGCTGCTGCTGCCGTGCCTGCTGCTCGCCGCAGTGCCCCAGGCGATCACGGCGGTGCGGATGGCCCGCCGGGAGTACCTGGCCATGCTGGCGCGGATCACCCGCCGGCGACGGATGTGGATGCTCGCCCACCTGATGGCCAACAGGCACACCGCCGCCGAGGTGCGCGCCTACCAGATGCGCGACTTCCTGCTCGCCGAGTACCGGGGCGTGATGGCCGTCGAGACCCGCGCCCAACTGCGGCTGGTCCGTTCGCAGACCGGCACCCGCGTGGCCGGCGCGACAGTGGCGGGCCTGGCCACCTTCGGGGTGTACGCCGTGCTCGGCGGGCTGCTCCTGGCCGGCATGGTCGCCCTCGCCGCCGCGGCCACCGCCCTGCTCGCCCTGCAGTCCGCCCGGACCAGCCTGGGCGTCGCGGTCGTCGCCACCAACTCGCTGTACGAGGACGCCCTCTACTACCAGGACTATCGGGATTTCCTGACCCGCGCGCAGGGCCGGGTGCCCGTCGGCGGCGACCGCACGGTCGACGGCGTCGAGACGATCGACGTCGACGAGGTGAGCCTGCGCTACCCCGACACCGGCGCGCCGGCGGTGGACCGGGTCAGCCTGACGATCCGGCGCGGTGAGGTGATCGCGCTTGTCGGCGAGAACGGCTCCGGCAAGACCACCCTGGCCAAGCTGATCGCCGGGCTCTACCAGCCCACCGGTGGGACGATCCGCTGGGACGACGTCGACGCCGCCGAGCTGGATCCGCGCACGCTCGGCGCGCAGGTGGCCGTGATGACGCAGGAGTACTGGAAGTTCCCGTTCACCGCCGGGCAGAACATCCGCGTGGGCCGGCACGACCGTACGCCCGACCACCCCGGCCCCGACGTGCAGGAGGCCGCCGCCGCGGCCGCCGCCCACGACATGATCGTCGGTCTGCCGCACGGCTACGACACCCTGCTCGACCGGGAGTTCAAGAACGGTCATGAGCTGTCCGGCGGGCAGTGGCAGCGGCTGGTCGCGGCCCGCGGCCTCTACCGCGACGCCGCGCTGCTGATCTGCGACGAGCCGTCGGCCGCTCTGGACGCCCGCGCCGAACACGCCCTGTTCCAGCACCTGCGCCGTCGACCCGACCGGGCGGTCGTCCTGATCACCCACCGGCTGGCAAACGTCCGGCACGCGGACCGGATCTTCGTCATGGACCGGGGTCGCCTCGTCCAGGAGGGCAACCACGACGAGTTGATGGCGGCCGGCGGCCTCTACCGCGAGCTGTTCGAGTTGCAGGCCAGCGGCTACCGGGCCGGCGCCACCGACGCCGCGAGCCACTGACCCCGCCCCACGCGGGCCCTGCGTCAGCCGTCGAGGAAGTCGGCCAGGACCTTGGTGTGGGTGGAGAACGCCAGCTCGACCGGGTCGGTGAGCACCAGCCACTCGGTCGCCTCTTCGGTGGGCGCCGACGGCGGCAGGTCATCGACGGCCCGCTCGGGCAGCACCCCGAACACCATCATGGTGCCGCCCGCGGGGGCGCCGCGCACGGCGAGGAGCCGGGCATCCTCGGCCGCCGCGACAAGCCCGGTCTCCTCCCGCAGCTCACGCACGAGCGCGTCGGACCACTCCTCGCCGTACTCGATGAAGCCGCCGGGAAGCGCGAGCTGCCCGCGGGCCGGTTCGATGTCCCGCCGGACCACCACGACGCCCAGGCCCTCGGCGGTGCGGACCGGGAGCACCGCCACCGCGACGGGCAGCGGGTTTCGCCAGACGGTCTCGCCGCAGACCGCGCAGACCCGCGGCCACCCGGCCGCCGTCGGGTAGGCGGCGCCGCAGTAGGAGCAGTGCGAGTACGGCGTACCGGTCATGGCGCAGCACGTTACCCGGACCGCCGTCGTCGGGGCTGCTCAGGCTTGCGGGGCCCCCGTGTAGAAGGCGGTGGTGCGCTCGGCGGCGGCCTTGGCCTCGTCGGCGTCGGTGCCGGCGGCGATGCTCGCCTCGCACCAGAGCTGGCTGCTCAACTCCATGGCGCGTCGGCCCTCGGCGGAGGCGACCCACTCGGCGCTGTCCTCCGGCCGGACACCGCTGCCGTCGCCGGAGAGGTACGTGGAGAGGCCGAGCAGGCCCAGGTCCCAGCCGACGCCGACGGCGCCCGGCCCGAACTGCGCCCACCGGTCCTGGTCCACGTGCGCGATGTGGTCCAGGTCGAGGCGGGCCTGCTCGTCGCCGACAGGCGTGACCCGCACCTCGATCCAGCTCACCTCGCCGCCCATCTCCCAGGTGGCGGTGAAGCGGTGCGGCGGCTCGCAGCTCTCGACGGTGCCGCCGGCGTTGCCCTGGAGCTGGTACGTGCCGCCCAACCGCAGGTCGCCGCTGATCGGCAGGAACCAGCGCGGGATGCGCTCGGCGTTGGTGCAGGCGTCCCACAGATCCTCGGCCGTCGCCTGGTAGGTCTGGCTGATCGTGGTCACCCGCGCCTCGCCGGCCTCCAGGGTGCGGCTGCCGACCTGCCGCCGGACGGCGTTGATCTGCTCGGTCGCGTCGAACATCAGGTGTTCCTCTCGTCGGGTGGGTCGGCGGGCCCGCGCAGCCGACGCTCGCGTCGGCCCCGGGCCAGCTCGGTGGCGAGTGCCGCCAGGGGTGGCGCCCAGAACCGGCGGAAGTGCTCCAACCAGCCGTCGACCTCGCGCAGCGGGCGCGGGTCGACCGCGTACAGGCGGCGGGCGCCCTCCGGCCGCACGGTGGCGAATCCGTTGTCGCGCAACACTTTGAGGTGCTGTGACACGGCGGGCTGGGAGATGCCGAACTCGTCGCGGATGACCGCGCTGACCGCGCCCGCGGTCTGCTCGCCGTCGGCGAGCAGCTCCAGGATGCGGCGCCGGACCGGATCGCCCAGCACGTCGAAGGCGTGCACGGCGACAGTTATATCACCGCTGGCTTAATTAAGCCAAGCCTGAAACCCCGACCAGCTTGTCGAGGCGGATCGGCAGGTCCCGCACGCGTACGCCGGTGGCGTGGTGCACCGCGTTGGCGACCGCCGCCGCGGCGCCGACGATGCCGATCTCGCCGAGGCCCTTCACGCCGGCCGGGTTCAGCTCGTCGTCCCGCTCGTCCAGCCAGTACGCCTCGATGGACTCGACGTCCGCGCAGCCGGTGATGTGGTACGTGGCCAGGTCGTGGTTCACCCAGTCGCCGTAGCGCTCGTCGAGCAGGCCCTCCTCGTGCAGCGCCATCGACAGCCCCATCGTCATGCCGCCGATCAGCTGACTGCGCGCCGTCGTCGGGTTCACCACCCGGCCGGCGGCGAACACGCCGAGCATCCGGTTCACCCGGACCTCCCCGGTGTCCGCGTCCACCCGCACCTCGACGAACTGCGCCCCGTACGCGTACCGGGGCCGCTGGGGCTGCCCGCCCACCTCGTCGGTGGTGTCCGCCTCGGCGCTGACCTCGGTACCCGGCGGTGCGCCCTCGCGCAGCTTGCCCCGCAGTGCCTCGCAGGCCCGCACCACCGCCCAACTCCAGCTCGCCGTGCCCATCGAGCCACCGGCCAGCGGAGCCACCGGCAGGTCGGTGTCGCCGATGCGGATCTCGACCCGCTCGGGCGGCACCCCGAGCGCGTCGGCGGCCACCTGCCAGAGGGCCGTCCGGGCGCCGGTGCCGATGTCGGTGGCGTCGATCCGGGCCAGGAAAGTGCCGTCGGGCCGGGCGGTCACCGCCGCCGAGGACGGTCGCGCCCGGGCCGGGTAGCTCGACCCGGCCACCCCGGTGCCGATCAGCCACCGTCCGTCGCGCCGGGCCCGGGGGGTCGGATCCCGGCCGGTCCAGCCGAACCGCTGCGCCCCCTCGCGCAGGCAGGCCACCAGGTTGCGGCTGGTGAACCGTTGCCCCTGATCGGGGTCGACCGCCGCGTCGTTGCGGATCCGCAGGTCCACCGGGTCGACGCCGGCCGCGATCGCCAGCTCGTCCATCGCCGACTCCAGGGCGTACGCGCCGGGGCACTCGCCGGGAGCGCGCATCCAGAACGGCGTGGGCACGTCGAGGCGTACCAGTCGGTGGGTGGTGCGCCGGTGCGGCGCCGCGTACATGCTGCGGGTGTAGACGGCTGTCTGCTCGGCGAACTCCCGGATCGTCGACGTCTGGCTGATCGCGTCGTGGCAGACGGCGGTGAGCCGCCCGTCGGCGTCGGCGGCGAGGCGGACCCGTTGGATGGTGGGGGTGCGGTAGCCGATCGGCCCGAACAGTTGCTGACGCGTCAGCGCCAGCTTGACCGGGCGGTCCACGTGCCGCGCGGCGAGCGCGGCGAGCACGACCGCCGCCTTGGCGTACCCCTTGCTGCCGAAGCCGCCGCCGACGTGCTCGGCGATGACCCGGATCGACTCCCGAGGCAGCTCGAACAGCTCGGCGAGCGTCGCCTGCACCGGCGCGGCGCCCTGGGTGGAGTCGTGCACCAGCAGCCGCCCGTCCTGCCACCGTGCCGTCGTCGCGTGCGGCTCCATCGGGTTGTTGTGGTACGCCGGTGTCCGGTACGTGGCGTCCACCCGCACCGGCGCCGCCGCGTACCCGGCGTCGAAGTCGCCCTCGACGGTGTCCGTCGGGTAGCTGGGGTTGACGTGCTCCGGTTTGTACAGACCTGGGTGGTCATCGGTGAGCACGGTGCTGTGCGGGCCGGTGTCGTAGTCGATCCGTACCAGTCGGGCGCCCTCGCGGGCCGCCTCCAGGCTGGTGGCCACCACCACCGCCACGAACTGCCCCCGGTAGTGCACCGCGGGCTCCTGCAACAGCCACAGCTCCGGCTGCGGGCCGGGCGCGATCCGGGGCGCGTTGCCGTGGTGCAGCACCGCCAGCACGCCTGGCGACGCGAGCGCCTCGTCCGTGTCGACGCGTGTGATCCGACCTCGGACCACTGCCGCCGGCACCACCCAGCCGTAGGTGACGCCGTCGGTCGGGTACTCCACCGCGTACCGGGCCGTGCCGGTGACCTTTTCCCGACCCTCCAGCCGGGGGTACGCCCGGCCGACCGCGCCGCCGCTCACGTCGTCGCCCGCTCGGCCAGCCCGCTGAGCACCCGCACCGTGATGGCCCGGGTCAGCGGCAGCTTGAAGCCGTTGTGCCGCAGCGGTCGCGCCTCGGCCAGCTCGGCGTCCGCGGCCCGCGCCGCCAGCTCCGGGCTGAACTGTCGACCTCGCAACTCCTCCTCGGCCCGGTACGCCCGCCACGGTCGGTGCGCCACCGCCCCGTACGCCAGGCGGACGTCGCGGACCACGTCGCCGTCGAGGTCGAGGACCGCGGCCACCGAGCCGGCCGCGAAGGCGAACGAGGCCCTGTCGCGCACCTTGAGGTACGCCGAGCGGCGCGCGGCCGGCAGCGCCGGCAGCCGTACGGCGGTGATCAACGTGCCACGCGCCAGTGTGGTCTCCCGCTCCGGATGCGTGCCGGGGGAGCGGTACAGCGTGGCGAGCGGGACGTCCCGGGCGCCGTCGGCGTCGTGCACCTCCACCACGGCGTCCAGCGCGGCGAGGGCGACCGCCAGGTCCGACGGGTGGGTGGCGACGCACTGCTCGGACCAGTCCAGCACGGCCAGGTCGCGGTTCTGCCCGTGCAGGGCGGCGCAGCCGCTGCCCGGGTCGCGCTTGTTGCACGCCTTGCCGGTGTCCTGGAAGTAGACGCAGCGGGTGCGCTGCAACAGGTTGCCGCCGGTGGTGGCCAGGTTGCGCAGCTGGCCGGACGCGGCGGCGAGCAGGGCGCGGGCCAGCACCGGGTAGTCGCGGCGGACCGCGGGGTGGGCGGCGAGGTCGCTGTTGCGCACTGTCGCGCCGATCCGCAGCCCGCCGTCGGGCAGCTCCTGGACCGCGTCCAGGGGCAGCCGGGTGACGTCCACCAGCAGCTCGGGCCGCTGCACGCCGAGCTTCATGAGGTCCACCAGGTTGGTCCCGCCACCCAGGTACGCCGCGTGCGGCTCGCCGCCGAGCACGGCGACGGCGTCGGCCACGTCGGCCGGGCGGTGGTAGCGGAACGGCCTCACGGCGTGGTCGCCGTCTCGCGGATGGCCGCGACGATGTGCGGGTACGCGGCGCAGCGGCAGAGGTTCCCGGCCATCCGTTCGCGGATCTCGGCGTCGGTCAGCTCGGGCGGCGAGTCGAGGTCGTCGGTGACCGCGCTGGGCCAGCCCTGGGCGACCTCGTCGAGCATGCCCCGGGCGGAGCAGAGCTGCCCGGGGGTGCAGTAGCCGCACTGGAACGCGTCGTGGGCGACGAACGCAGCCTGCATCGGGGACAGGTCGTCGGGGCCGGCGAGCCCTTCGACTGTCAGCACCGACAGGCCGTCCACCGTGGCCGTGAGGACGAGGCAGCTCTTCGCCCGGCGGCCGTCCAGCAGCACCGTGCAGGAGCCGCACTGGCCGTGGTCGCAGCCCTTCTTCGCCCCGGTCAGGCCCAGGTGCTCGCGCAGCGCGTCGAGCAGGGTCGTGCGGTTGTCGAGTGTCAGCTCCCGCCGGTCACCGTTGACCTCGAACGCCACCCGGGACGAGTGACGCTCGTCGGTCGTCGTCTCGTTCTCCGGTCCGCCCCGCACCGGCCCAGACTAGCGGCAGTGGCACATAAGCGGGCGAATTACGCATAGAGCCGGCCGGACGTGCCCCGGGCGCCACCGGATGTGGCGCCCGGGGATCCCCGCCGGCCCCCGTCTCAGGCCACCGGCGCTGTCGCGTCGGTGGTTCGGGCGAGGCGTTGGTGGGCGCGGATCAGCTCCGCGTAGCGCAGGCCGCTCGCCTTCACGGTCCGCCGCTGGGTCGCGTAGTCGACGTGCACCAGCCCGAAGCGCTTGTCGTAGCCGTACGCCCACTCGAAGTTGTCCAGCAGCGACCACACGAAGTAGCCGTCCAGCGGCACGCCCCGGGCCACCGCCGCCGCGCACGCCGCCAGGTGCTGCTCCAGGTGGTCGGTGCGCTCCTTGTCCTCGACCGTGCCCTCGGCGGTGACCTCGTCCGGCCACGCCGAGCCGCTCTCGGTGACGATGATCCGGCCCGGCCGGTACTCCTCGTGCACGTCGACGAGCAGCCGCTCCAGCCCCGCCGGGTACATCTCCCAGCCCATGGCGGTCTCCACCGAGCCGGGCACCGGCACCTGCTTCGCGTACGGCGCCGGGCCGGTCGGGTCGTCGACGACCAGTTGGCGGAAGTAGTAGTTCACCCCGAGGAAGTCGGTGGGCGTGGCGATCACCGTCAGGTCGTCACCGCGCACCGGCGGCTCGACGCCGTACGTGGCGATCATGTCGGCCGGGTAGCCGCGCCCGTGGATCGGGTCCAGCCACCACCGGTTGACGTGCCCGTCGGCCCGCCGGGCCGCAGCGACGTCCTCGGGTCGGTCGGTCGCCGGCTCGATCGGGCTGAGGTTGAGCACCAGACCGACCGACGCCTCCCGGGCGGCGTTGGCCCGGATCGCCTGGGTGGCCAGGCCGTGCCCGAGCAGCGCGTGGTGCGAGGCGTGCACGGCGCGGGTCAGATCCCGCTCGCCGGGGGCCATGTTCCCGTCCAGGTGACCGATCCAGCACACGCAGAGCGGCTCGTTCACCGTGTTCCAGTCGGCCACCCGGTCGCCGAGGCGGGCGGCGACCACCGCCGCGTACTCGGCGAACGCCTCGGCCGTGGCCCGCTCCGGCCAGCCGCCGGAGTCCTGGAGCACCTGCGGCAGATCCCAGTGGTAGAGCGTGACGAACGGTCGGACCCCGTCGGCGAGGAGCGTGTCGACGAGCTTGTCGTAGAAGTCCAGCCCGGCCGGGTTGACCCGGCCGACGCCGTCGGGCATCACCCGGGGCCAGGCCACCGAGAATCGGTACGCGTCCACGCCGAGCCGACGCAGCAGCGCGAGGTCCTCCGGCCACCTGTGGTAGTGGTCGCAGGCCACCGCGCCGGTGTCGCCGTTGTCGACCTTGCCGGGGGTCGCCGAGAAGGTGTCCCAGATGGACGGCGCCCGGCCGTCGACGTCGACGGCCCCCTCGATCTGGTACGCCGCCGTGGCGACGCCCCAGAGGAAGTCGGGTGGCAGCTTGGACAGGTCGGGCACGGGTCGGTTCTCCTCTGGGTGTGGGTGAGTCACTTGACGGCGCCGGCGGTGAGGCCCGCGACGAAGTAGCGCTGCAGGGCCAGGAACCCGGCGACGACGGGGATGCTGACCACCAGCGAGGCCGCCATGATCTGGTTCCAGTAGACGTTGAACTGGGTGGAGTAGCCCTGCAGGCCGACGGCCAGGGTGCGGCTGCCCTCGTCGGTCATCACGGAGGCGAACAGCACCTCACCCCAGGCCGTCATGAACGCGTACACGGTCACCGCGACGACGCCGGGCACGGCGGCCGGCAGGATGACCCGGAACAGGATGCGCAGCGGCCCGGCCCCGTCGACCTGCGCGGCCTCGTCCAGCCCGCGGGGGATCGAGTCGAAGTAGCCGACGAGCATCCAGATCGAGAACGGCAGCGAGAAGGTGAGGTACGTGATGATCAGGCCGGTGCGGCTGGCGTACAGCTCGATGCCCGTGGCGTTGCCCAGGTTGACGTAGATGAGGAACAGCGGCAGCAGGAACAGGATGCCGGGGAACATCTGGGTGGACAGCACGGTCACCGAGAAGACGCCCCGGCCGCGGAACCGGTACCGGCTGACCGCGAACGCCGCGAAGATCGCCACGGCCACCGAGCAGACCGCCGCGACGCTCGACACCACCAGGCTGTTGACCAGGTAGCGGGCCAGCGGCACGGTGCTCCACATGTCGACGAACGGTTGCAGGGTGGGCCGGCTGGGCCACCAGGTGAACCCGTTCTGCACGTCCCGCAACGGTTTCGCCGCCGAGGTGACCATCACGTAGAGCGGAATGGCGACGAAGAGGGTGAGCAGGGTCAGCACGATGCGCCGGCCCCAGCGCTCACCGGCGGTCTCACGCATGGTCGTCCCTCCGGCGGTTGGTGATCAGCAGGTACGCGGCCGAGACGACGAGCAGGAACAGCAGCAGCGCCACCGACATCGCCGAGCCCGACCCGAAGTCCCAGGTCTTGAAGGAGCTGCGGTAGATGTGGATGGAGATGAGGTCGGCCTGTTCGGGCGCGGAGCCGCCGAAGAGCACGTACGGGGTGTTGAAGTCGTTGAAGGTCCACAGGAACAGCACCAGCAGCAGCACCAGGTTCACCGGCCGCAGCATGGGCAGGGTGACCGAGCGCAGTCGGCGCCAGAATCCCGCGCCGTCGATCGCGGCGGCCTCGTACAGCTCGCCGGGCACGTTCTGTAGGCCGGCCATCAGGCACAGGAAGGCGAACGGCCAGTTGCGCCAGACCGACACCACAAGCAGCGACCAGAAGCTGTTGTCGCCGATCAGCCAGAACGGCCGCTCGTTCAGCAGCCCGAGCTGGTCGACGAGCACGTGGTTGACCAGGCCGGTGTCGCGTTGCAGCAGGAAGCTCCACGTGATCACGGCGGTGTAGACCGGAAGGGCGTACGGGGTGAGGAACAGCGCCCGCAGGATGGCCCGCCCGCGAAACGGCTTCTGCAGCACGACGGCCGCCGCGATGCCGAGCAGCCAGGCGAACCCGACCGAGAGCACGCTGTAGATGAGCGTCACCCAGAACGAGTGCAGCAGCTCCTTGCCGGCGGCGCTGTTCAGGTCGAGCGTGGCGCGGTAGTTCTCCAGCCCGACGAAGGGCGCGGTGGACCAGTCCCGGATGTGGAACTGGGTCAGCTCCAGCAGGCTCATCCAGACCCCGACCACCATCGGGATCACGTGGATGGCGAGTTCCAGCACGATGGCCGGGGCGAGCAGCAGGTACGGCAGGAGCGAGCGGCGGGGGCCGCGCGGCCGGCGGGCGGCCCCCCGGGCGGGTGACCCGGCCCGGGGTACGCGCCGGTCGGCGTTCGGCGCGGTGGTGCTGGTTGCCATCGGGGTCCTCTCGGAGGCGGTGGCCGTGGCCGGGCTCGTCACCCGACCACGGCCACCGGCGCTGCGTGGGTCAGCGCATCTTCTGCTGCGCGTCGGTCAGCTTCGCCTTCACCGACTGCTCGGTGACCGGCTTGCCGCTCGCCGCGTCGGCGAACAACTCCTTCATCGCGGTGCCGACCAGGGTCTCGAAGGTGCTCTCGTCGGGCACCTGCGGCAGCGGGGCGGCGGTGGTGACAAGCGTCTCCTGGATGCTCTTCTGCTCCGGGGCGCTGAACGCCGGGTCGGCACCCGCGGTCTTCACCGCAGGCAGCGAGCCGTACGTCTTGTTGAGGAGCGTCTGCTCCTCGTCGCTGGTCATGAACTTGACGAAGCTCAGCGCGCCGTCCTTGTTCTTGGTGTGCTTGAAGACCGCCATGTTGATGCCGGCGACCATGCTGTTGACCTTCTTGCCGCCGGCCGGCGGGCTGGCCAGGAACGGCACCGGGGCCACCCCGTACGCGTCGGCGGCCATGTTCTGCGTCTTCAGGTTCGAGCCTGCGGACTGCCAGAGCAGCATGGCGGCCTTGCCGTTGGCGAAGTCGGAGACCGACTGGTTCTGCGCGTACTCGGCGTTGCTCGGGTTGGTGATCTTGTCAGCGGCCATGAAGTCGATGTAGCGCTTGATGGCCGAGACGTTCTGCGGGGTGTCGAAGGTCGGCTTGCCGGCCGAGTCGAACCAGTCGCCGCCGTACTGCTGGCCGAAGGTGAAGGCGTGGTGCGCGTTCTCCGACGGGTTGGCGCCCTCGATCGCGAGGCCCCACTTGCCGCCCTTGGTGAGCTTCTTGCCGTCCTCGGCGAGCTGCTCCCAGGTGGTCGGCGGCGCGGTGATGCCGGCGTCGGCGAACGCCTTCTTGTTGTAGTACAGGCTGTACGCCATGCTGTAGAGCGGCACGGCGGCCGGCGGCTTGCCGGGGGCGCCGGCGGCGGCGAGCGCGGCGGGCACGATGCGGTCCTTGCCGCCGACGGCCTGCAGGGTGGCGTCGTCGAACTCGACAAGCGCGCCGGTGGCCTGCAGCGACGCCGACCAGGTGTTGCCGATGTTCACCACGTCCGGGCCCTTGCCCGAGGCGGCGGCGGCGAGCAGCCGGTTGAGCAGGTCCGACCAGGGGACCACCTCGAGGTTGACCTTGATGCCGGTCTGCTTCTCGAACTTGTCCAGCTCCGGCTGGAGGGTGGTCTTGTCGGCCTCCAGGCTGGCGCCCTGGTTGCTGGCCCAGTAGGTGAGGGTCTTGGGCGATGCGGCGGAGTCGTCGCCGGAGCCGCCGCAGGCGGTGAGCGATGCGGCGGCCAGTACGGCGGCGGTGAATATCCCGAGGTGTCGTCTCGACACGGTCAGCCCTTCCGGTGCGTGGTGGGGGTCCGCCGGCCGTCGTCGTCGATAGGGGCGGCGACGGTGGCCGGCTGCGGACGGGGTTTCTCCGGATGCGCCGTCGGGGGTCCGTCGGCGTTTCCCGGGAGTTACATCACGGCTTAATGAATGTCGTCATTAAAGTTGCTGGCAGGTGGGTCGTCAAGCACGGTGCGGTTACAGTCGCCACCAACGGCCGACGGGAACGAGGTGACGAGTGGAGCTGGCACGAGCCACCAACCGGAGCGTCCGGCTGCGCAACAGGTCCGCCCTGCTGACGAAGCTCTTCCTCGACGCCCCGCTCACCCGGCAGGACCTGGTGCGCAGCACCGGCCTGAGCCAGCCGGCGGTGAGCAACGTGGTGGCCGACCTGATCGACGAGGGCATCGTGGCCGAGGCCGGCGCCGCCGAGTCCGACGGTGGCCGCCCCAGCATGCTGCTGCGGGTCGCCCCCCGGTACGCCTTCGTGATCGGCGTGGACGTCGGCGAGACCCGGGTCCGGGTCGAGCTGTTCGACTTCGCGATGAGCCTGCTCGCCAGCATCGAGTACCCGCTCGACCCGGCGCGCACCGAGCCCGGCGTGGTCGCCGGGCACGTGCTGGCCGGCATCGAGGCGGTCACCGGCCAGGCCCGGGTGGCCACCGCCGACGTGCTCGGCGTCGGCATCGGCGTCTCCGGCGTGGTCGAACAGGGCGTCGAGGCAGTCGTGCACGCCCAGGCCCTCGGCTGGGACCGGGTGCCGCTGGAACGCCTCATCGGCGCGGGCACCGACCTGCCGCTGCACATCGACAACGGCGCGAAGACCCTCGGCCAGGCCGAGATGTGGTTCGGCGCCGGGCGCGGCGCCCGGCACGCAGTCTTCGCGCTCGTCGGCTCCGGCGTGGGCGCGGCCGTGGTCACCAACGGCGCCACCTACCGGGGCGCGTCCAGCAGCGCGGGGGAGTGGGGCCACACCACGCTCGTGTACGGCGGCCGGGCCTGCCGCTGCGGCGCGCGCGGCTGCCTGGAGGCGTACGTGGGCGCGGAGGCGATCATCGACCGCTACCGCGAGGCGCGTCGGGGTCGCCAGGTGCCGGGCGTGGACGAGGAGTCGCAGCTCTCCGCGCTTGTCACCGCCGCCGACTCGTCGGCCACCGCCCGCCGGGTGCTTGACGACACCGCGGGCTACCTCGGCGCCGGTGTGGCCAACCTGATCAACCTGTTCAACCCGGAGCGGGTGGTCCTCGGTGGCTGGGCGGCGATGGTGCTGGGCGACCTGCTGCCTGCAGTCCGCGAGGCCGCCGGTCGGCAGGCGCTGCGCCAGCCGTACGAGCAGGCGTCGATCGAGCTGTGCCGCCTCGGCGTGGACGCGGTCGCCCTGGGAGCGGCGACCCTCCCGATAGCCCGCTTCCTCACCGAGGGCGGCGTGCGCCGCTGACCCCCTTGTCGATCAAGAGGTTTGCGTCAGGGATCGCGCGTGTCGTGACGCAAAGCTCTTGATCACCGCGCGGGGTGGGCGCGACCGGCGGCGGGTGCGGCGAATTACACAAAAAGAATCCTCGGGATAAATAACGAAGTTATAGATCGATGTCTTGACGCCGCCGCAATCTCGCCGCAACACTCCTACGAGAGCGCTCTCCGACCCGCGGCGCCGCATCGGCGGCTCCACCCATGGCACCACGGGCGAAATCCGATCCCCCACCCGCGCGGCGTCCGTAACGCCCTATCGACAGGCGATGTCATGACATCTCGTGCTACATCCGTACGCCCGCGTCCCCGGCGGGCCGTCCGGCACCTCCTCGTCGGACTCGCCGTGACACTTGTCGCGGCCCTGACCCCGGCCGTCGCCACCGCCCCGGCGCAGGCCGCCCCCACCCTGCTGTCGCAGGGTCGCCCGGCGACCGCCTCGTCCTCCGAGAACGCCGGCACCCCCGCGTCGGCAGCCGTCGACGGCAACACCGGCACCCGCTGGGCCAGCGCGTTCAGCGACCCCCAGTGGCTCCAGGTCGACCTGGGCGCGCAGGCGACAATCAGCCAGGTCAACCTCCTCTGGGAGGGCGCCTACGGCCGCGCCTTCCAGATCCAGACCTCCGACGACGCCGCCACCTGGACCACCATCTACTCGACCACCACAGGCGCCGGCGGCACCCAGAACCTCACCGTCACCGGCACCGGCCGGTACGTGCGCATGTACGGCACCGCCCGGGGCACCGGCTACGGCTACTCGCTCTGGGAGTTCCAGGTCTACGGCGAGACCGGCGGCGGCACGTCCACCTGTGGCAGCGCCAACGTCGCGCAGGGCAGCCCGGTGACCGCCTCGTCGACCGAGAACGCCGGCACCCCGGCGTCCGCCGCCGTCGACGGCAACACCGGCACGCGCTGGGCCAGCGCCGCCAGCGACCCGCAGTGGCTACGCGTCGACCTCGGCAGCACCCGCACGATCTGCCGGGTGACGCTCACCTGGGAGGCCGCGTACGCCCGGGCCTTCCAGCTCCAGACCTCGGCCGACGGGGCCACCTGGACCACCGTCTACTCCACCACCACCGGTACCGGCGGCACGCAGAACCTCACCGTCGCCGGCAGCGGACGCTACCTGCGGGTGTACGGCACCGCCCGGGGCACCGCCTACGGCTACTCGCTCTGGGAGCTGGCGGTGAACACGACAGGCGGCGGCACCACCGAACCCCCGGTCGGCACCACCGACCCGTACAACCCCAACCTCGGATCGAACACGTACGTCTTCGACCCCAGCACGCCCACGTCGACCATCCAGAGTCGACTGAACACCCTCTTCACCCAGCAGGAGACCAACCAGTTCGGCCCGCAGCGCTACGCCGTGCTGTTCAAGCCGGGCACCTACACCGCCGACGTCAACCTCGGCTTCTTCACCCAGGTCGCCGGCCTCGGCCTGAGCCCCGACGACGTCAACCTCAACGGTCACGTCCGCACCGAGGCGTTCTGGATGGGCGGCAACGCCACGCAGAACTTCTGGCGGGCCGCCGAGAACCTCTCGGTGACCCTGCCGGCCGGGCAGACCGTGGAGCGCTGGGCGGTGTCGCAGGCCGCGCCGTACCGGCGAATGCACCTGCGCGGCGCGCAGAACCAGATCCAGCTCTGGAACGGCGGCGACGGCTGGTCCAGCGGTGGCCTGCTGGCCGACACCCGCATCGACGGCCTGGTCGTCTCCGGCTCGCAGCAGCAGTGGTACTCCCGCAACAGCGAGTTCGGCAACGGCTGGACCGGCTCGGTGTGGAACATGGTCTTCCAGGGCGTCGTCGGCGCCCCGGCGCCGAGCTTCCCCAACCCGTCGCACACGGTCATCGCGCAGACCCCGCAGGTGCGGGAGAAGCCGTTCCTGTACGTCGACGGCACCGGTGAGTACCGGGTCTTCGTGCCCGCGCTGCGCACCAACTCGACAGGCACGAGCTGGTACAACAAGACCCCGGCCGGCTCGTCGATCTCGCTGTCGCAGTTCTACGTCGTCCAGCCCGGCACCAGCGCGGCGACGATCAACGCGGCCGTCGCGCAGGGTAAGCACCTGCTCTTCACCCCGGGCGTGCACCACGTCACCGAGCCGATCCAGATCAACCGGGCCGACACGGTCGTCCTCGGCCTCGGCCTGGCCACCATCCAGGCGGACAACGGCAGCGTGGGCATGCGGGTGGCAGACGTGGACGGCGTCAAGGTCGCCGGCCTCATGTTCGAGGCCGGCACGACCAACTCGCCGGTGCTCATGGAGGTCGGGCCGTCCGGCTCGTCCGCGAGCCACGCCACGAACCCGACCTCGCTGCACGACGTGTTCTTCCGCATCGGCGGGCCGCACGTCGGCAAGGCCACCAACACGCTCACCGTCAACAGTGACAACGTGATCGGTGACCACATGTGGCTGTGGCGGGCCGACCACGCCGCCTCGGGCGTACCGACCGGGTGGACGCTGAACACCGCCGACACCGGGCTCACCGTCAACGGCGACGACGTCACCATGTACGGCCTCTTCGTCGAGCACTACCAGAAGTACCAGACCCTCTGGAACGGCAACGGCGGCCGGACGTACTTCTACCAGAACGAGCTGCCCTACGACGTACCGAACCAGGCGGCCTGGATGAACGGGTCGACCCGGGGCTACGCCGCGTACAAGGTCGCCGACTCGGTGACCAGTCACCAGGCGTTCGGGCTGGGCAGCTACAGCTACTTCAACGTCAACCCCGCGGTGGTCGAGGAACGGTCCTTCGAGGTGCCGGTCACCTCGAACGTGCGCTTCACGAACATGGTCACCGTCTCGCTCGGTGGCGTCGGCACCATCAACCGGGTGATCAACAACGCCGGTGGCACCGCGAACGCCGCCAACCAGACGGTGTACCTGACCACCTACCCCTGACCGGGGCGCCCGCGCCGGCCCGGTCGACTCATCGGACCGGGCCGGCGCGGGTAGCACCCAGGGCCGAGGCCGGCCCGGTCCCGCCGAAGACCGGGCCGGCCACGGTCACACCCTCAGGACGCCAGCACCTCGGCCGCCGCGCGCTCCCCGGCACGCACCGCGCCCTCCAGGTAGCCGGCCCAGCGGGTAGCCGTCTCGGTGCCCGCCCAGTGCACCCGCCCGACCGGCGTCCGCAGCCGCGGCCCGTACGCGCGCCAGGCCCCGGGGGTGAGCACTCCGCCGAAACAACCCCGCGTCCACTCGTCGGCCGACCAGTCGTACTCGACGAGCGCGATCGGATCGGCCGCCCGCGGCCCGACCACTGCGGCGAACGCCTCCAGCACGCGCCGGCGTCGCCCGTCGGGGGACATCTCCCGCAGCGACGTGGCGTCCGAGGCGTAGCTGAATCCGGTCAGCACGCCGCGCGGCGAGGTCGGCGTGGAGTTGTCCACGGTCTCGGTGAGCGGGCCGGAACTGCTTGTGGACACGCCGGAGCGCCCGTCGGCTCGCCAGAACGGCTCGCGGTAGACGGCGTGCACCTTCCACGCCGACCCCATCGGCATCCGCTGCGTCAGGCCGTCGCGCAGCGGCGGCAGTGGCGGGTCGTACCGGATCCGGCCGGCGAGCGCCGGCGGCAGCGCGACCACCACCGCGTCACCCTCGACGCGTCCGGAGTCGGTGCACACCGTCACGCCGTGGGAATCCTGCGCGATGGCGTGCACGGCGGCGCCCAGTCGTAGCGTCCCCGGCGGTAGTCCGGCAGCCATCCGCTCGGCAAGCGCCGGGGGCCCGCCCACGATCCGGTCCTGCTGCGCGCCCCCGGCCATGCCCAGCAGCGGTCCGGTGCCCCCCGCGCCGCGCAGGTAGAACAGCAGGTGCAGCAGGGACACCTCGTCCGCCCCGGTGGCCAGCAGCCCACCGGCGAGCAGTCGCCCCAGGTAGTCGGCGGTGTCGGTGTCGCCGGCCGTGGCGCGCAACCAGCAACCGAGCGTCGTCGCGTCCCACCGCGCCGCCTCCGGCGCCTCCCACGGCGCGGCGGGGTCGACCGCGGCGGCGTACTCGTCGAGCACGCCGAGCACCCGCGCGACAGGCGTCGGCGGTTCGCGCCGCCGCGCGCCGCCCCACAGCAGGGTGGACGCGCCGACGGCCGCCGAGGTGAAGGTGACCAGCCCGTGCTCGGCGACAAGCCCGTACATCCGGTCCTGGGTCGGGCCGATCCACTGGGCGCCCAGATCGAGCTGGGTGCCGTCGGGCAACCACCGGGTCAGCGCCCGCCCCCCGACGCGGCCGCGGGCCTCCACCACCCGCACCCGCGCGCCGGCCCGACACAGCGCTGTCGCCGCGGCGAGACCGGACATCCCGGCACCGACCACGACCACCCGAATTCCGTCGGACACGGCCCCGTCTACCCGAAAGCGTCGGGCATATGACTCTTCGCGCGCTCACGCCGATGATCGCGGTCCGGGTGGGTTGGCATCGACGGTCCTATACTGTGCCTACCGGTCGTGGAACCCGTGAGCGGAGGCGGGCGTGCCACTCTTTTTCCTGAGTTACGCCCAGGAGGACAACCGCAACAGCCAGATACAGGAGTTCTTCGTCGATCTCAGTGAGGCGGTGGCCGGGCTGGCTGCCCTGCACTGGGACGAGGCGGGGTTCATCGACGGGCACATCCTGCTCGGCAGCACCTGGCCGGACACGCTGTCCGATGCGTTGTCCACAAGCGCCTGTCTCATCGCGCTCACCTCGCCCCGGTACGTCGTCAGCGACTACTGCGGTCGGGAGTTCCAGGTCTTCGCCGACCGGATCGACGAGCACGAGCGGCAGTTCCGCGTTCGCCCGCCCGCGATCGTGCCTGTGCAGTGGATCCCGTGCGACCAGCTGCCCAAGGCGGTCGCCGGCTTTCAGTACCGCAACTTCCAGACCGGCACCGCCTACGCCCAGGACGGCCTGCTCACCCTCAAGCAGCGCAAACGTCACGAGGACGACTACAAGGACTTCGTCGACGCGCTCGCCCGGCACATCGTGCAGACCGCCCGCGACCACACCCTGCACCGGCCGGTGCAGCGCCCCGTGCTGTCCAAGGTGACAAGCGCCTTCGACCGGCCGCCCAGGCCGCAGGCACACCACGGTCCGAGCGCGTCGACGGCGGTGCAGCGGGCCACCAGTGCCCGGCACGTGCACATCGTGCTGGTCGCCGGCAGCTCCGCCGAGCTGGCCGGCAGCCGGCCCGGCGCCGAGGACCGCTACGGCGCGGTCTCGCGGGACTGGCGGCCGTACCGGCCCGAGCTGGAGGTGCCCATCGGCAGCTGGGCCGGGGCCATCGCCACCACCAAGAGCTACGGCTGGACGGTGGAGGACGCCGAGGAGCTGGCGGCGGTCCGCGAGTGGGCGCGGGCGCACAACCAGATCGTCGTGCTCGTGGTCGACGTCTGGTCCGCCGACCTGCCGCGCTACCAGGTCAGCCTGATTCGCCACGACCGCGACGTGGACTCGCCGCGGGCGCCGGTGCTGGTGCCGTGGACGGCCGCCGACGACGCGGCTGCCGGCGGCAACCGGAAGATGTGGGACACCCTGGCCCGGGTGCTCCCGCACCACGTGCTGCACAACACCCGCGATGTGTGGCGCACCGAGATCGCGACCTCCGCACGCTTCCAGGAGGAACTGGAGGACGTGCTTGTGGTCGAGCAGGGCCGGATCTACCGCACGGGCACGGTCTACCAGGAGCCGCCCACCGACGGCTCAGGTCTTCGCCCGATCCTCGAAGGTCCCTAGGGGAGGCACGCCATGGCGGTGAACGAGACGGCACACGGCCAGATCGTGACCTTCTACTCGTACAAGGGCGGCACCGGCCGCACGATGGCGCTGGCCAACGTCGCCTGGATCCTGGCCAGCCAGGGCCTGCAGGTGCTTGTCGTCGACTGGGACCTGGAGTCTCCCGGCCTGCACCGCTACTTCCATCCGTTCCTGCGCGACAAGGAGCTGCGCGCCACCCCCGGCGTCATCGAGATGATCTGGGATTACTCGATCGCCACCATGCAGCGCAACCGTGACGAGGACTCCCAGGAACTCCTCAGCGGCCACGCCAAGATCCAACGTCGCGCGGTCTCGCTGAACTGGGACTTCAGCCACGGCGGCGTGATCGACTTCGTGGCCGCCGGGCAGCAGGACTCGGCGTACTCCCGGCTGGTGAGCACCTTCGACTGGGCCAACTTCTACGAGCGGCAGGGCGGCGCGTCGTTCATCGACGCCGTCCGGGCGCAGATGCGCGCCGAGTACGACGTCGTGCTGATCGACAGCCGCACCGGCCTCAGCGACGTCGCCGGCATCTGCACCGTGCAACTGCCCGACCTGGTCGTCAACTGCTTCACCATGTCCACGCAGAGCATCCGCGGCGCGGCGGCGGTGGCCCGCTCCATCCGCAGCCAGCGCCCGGACGACCCGCCGCTGCTCCTGCCGGTGCCGATGCGCGTGGAGGACGCCGAACTGCGCAAGCTGGAGACCGGCCGCGACCTGGTCCGCGCCGAGTTCGCCCCGTTCCTCGACCACCTGTCCGACGCGGCTGCCGCCCGCTACTGGAACACCATCGAGGTGCCGTACCGCACGTTCTACGCCTACGAGGAGATCCTCGCCGCGTTCGGCGACCGGCCCGAGCAGGTCGGCACCCTGCTGGCCGCGTACGAGCAACTCGCCTCGGTGATCACCGACGGGCGGATCACCCAGCTGGACCCGATGCGCGAACCGGACCGACGCCGCTCGCTGGCCGAGTTCGAACGCAGCCGGCTCACCGCCGAGCAGGCCGTGCTACTCAGCTACGCCTCCGCCGATCGGCTCTGGGCCGAGTGGATCACCGACCAGTTGGAGGACGCCGGACTGCGGGTGGATCGTCGTGCGCTCGACGTGCCGCTGCTCGCGGGCGGACGGGCCGAGTTCGACAGGGCCGTCGGCGGCGCCAGCCGGGTGCTCGCCGTGCTCACGCGGCACTACGCGAGCACCCCGCTCGCGGGTGAGGTGTGGAAGACCGCCACCGGCCGCGACCAGCTCGGCGGCGGGGGAGTGCTGGTGCCGTTGCGGGTCGACGAGTCGAGGCTGACAGTCCCGTACAGCGATCACAGCCCGGTGGACCTCACCGACGCCGACGCGTCCACCGCGCGGACCCGGCTGCTGGAGGCGGCCGGAACCCCGACGGCCCCGGTCGGCGGTCGCACGGTCGGCCGGTTCCCCGGCCCATTCCCGACGATCTCCAACGTCCGCCAGCACGGGACGCCTTTCGTCGGCCGCGCGGCCCAGATCGAGGCGCTGCGCGACCGGCTCACCACCTCACCGGACTCGGCCACGCAGGTCGTGCACGGCCTCGGCGGTGTCGGCAAGACCCAGCTCGCCGCCGAGTACGCGCTGCGTTTCGGCCGCGACTACGACCTGGTGTGGTGGATCCCGGCGGACAGCGAGGACCGCATCCGGGGCGGCCTCGGCGACCTCGGCCAGGCGATGGGGTTGGGCACGGGCGGCGGCGCCGAGGCGGCCCGCCGGGTGCTCGACACGCTGCGCCGAGCCGGCCCCGACCGGCGCTGGCTGATCATCCTGGACAACGCCGACAAGCCCACCCGCGCCACCCGGGCGCTGCTGCCGCAGGGCCCCGGCCACGTCCTGCTCACGACCCGAGACCAGAGCTGGAGCGAGTACGCCACCGCGACCGAGCTGAGCGTCTTCGACCGCGCCGAGAGCGTCCAACTGTTGCGCGACCGGGTCCGCGGGCTCACCGAGGACGAGGCCGCCCAGGTGGCCGAGAAGCTCGGCGACCTGCCGCTCGCTGTCGAGCAGGGCGCGGCGTACCTGCGGGCCAGCGCCATGCAGGTGGAGAAGTATCTCAGCTCGCTGGACACCCCCGGCCTGCTGCGCATCCTCGACGGCCGGCAGTCCGCCGGCTACTCCAAGGCGCTCGCCGCCACCTGGCTGTTCACCCTCGGCCAGTTGCGCGAGGAGAAGCCGGCGGCGGCCCGGCTGCTGGAGCTGTGCTCGTTCTACGCGCCGGAGCCGATCCCGGTCGCGATGCTCACCGGTGACCGCTTCGCCAGCTTCATGGCCCCGATCGACCCGACGCTCACCGACCCGATCCTGCAGGGCCTGGTCACCGCCGAGCTGGGCCGCTACGGCCTCGCCCAGGTCGACGCGGAGAACAACTCGGTGCGGATCCACCGGCTGGTCCAGCTCGTCATCCAGGACCAGCTGGCCGACCCCGAGGAAGCCCGCCGGGAGGCCCAACTGCTCCTCGCCGCCGCCAGCCCACGCGACCCCGACAAGCCGGTCAACTGGCCGCGCTACGCCGAGCTGTGGCCGCACGTACGCCCCAGCGGTCTGCACCTGTCCACGATCGACGAGGCGCGGCAACTGGTCGCGGACATCGTGCGCTACCTCTACCGCCGGGGCGACTACGACACCAGCCGCGCCCTGGCCGAGGAGTCGCTTGCCGCGTGGCGCGACACCGACGAGGACGACCCCACCAAGCTGCGGATGCGCTTCCACCTGGCGAACGTCCTGCGCGCACAGAGCCACTTCGACGGTGCGTTCGAGATCGACCGGGACGTCTACGACAGGCAGCGGCGGATCTTCGGCGAGGAGCACCTCTACACCCTGATGACCGCCCGCAGCCTCGGTGCGGACCTGCGCGCCCAGGGCCTCTACCACGAGGCCGAGGCGCAGGACCGGCGCACCCTGGAGCTGAGCGTGCGCAGTTTCGGCGACGACAGCGGCCGTACGCTGACCGCGGAGAACAACCTCGCCGTGTCGCTGCGCCTGGTCGGCGACTTCCGCGGCGCCGCCGCGCTCGACCAGCACATCCAGGAGCGCCGGCGGGACCGCTTCGGGGAGGAGGACCCGTCCACCCTCGCCTCGGCCAGCAACTACGGGCGCGGTCTGCGCGACACCGGTGAGCTGTGGCGCTCGCACAGCGTGCTGCAACGCACCTACACCACCCAGCAGAAGGTGATCGGCGCGGACCATCCGGAGACCCTGCGCACGGCGAAGGAGCTGGCGCTCACCCTGCGTCAGCTCGGACGCTTCACCGACGCGCACCGGCTGATCGAGCGGACCGTGGTCCGCTACCAACGCACCCTCGGCGGTGAGCACGCCGACACGCTCTCCGCCGAGATGGCCCTGGCCACCACCTGGTCGGCGGTGGGCGACAACCAGACCGCCCTGCGGGTGGCACGCCGCCTGCGCGACGGCTACAACGAGGTGCTCGGCGAGTCGCACGCCATCACGCTGGCCTGCCTGAACAACCTCGGTGTGCTGCTGCGCAAGCAGGGCGACCACGTCCAGGCCCGGGAGCTGTCCCAGCGGGTCCGCGACCAGTTGCTGACCAGCCTCGGCGAGCGACACCCGCACACCCTGCTGGCCACCCTCAACCTGGCCAACGACCTGTTCGCCCTCGGCGACCGGGAGAACGCCCTGCTGCTGGACACCACCGCGTACGTCGAGCTGACCCGGGCGCTTGGCGCCGAGCACCCGGACACGCTCTCCGCCTCGGTCAACCTGGCGTTGAGCCGGCAGGCCACCGAGAGCGAGGCGGACGCGGGCCGGGCCCTCTACGACGAGGCGTTCGGTCAGTTGGTGCAGCTCTTCGGCGGTGACAACCCCCGGGTGATGCAGGCCCGCCAGCGAGAACGCTCCAACGCCTACATCGAACCGGCGCTGCTCTGACCCTCGCGTCGCATCCGGGGGCCGGGTTGCGTCACTGTCCGCGGCCGATTGGCGGGGTGGGTGGTGCCAGCCAGGCCGCGAGCGCGAGCGGGTCGGCGTCGGGCAGCGTGTGACCCAGCGCCCGCACCAGCTCGGGCCGGCTGGTCAGCACCCCCGCCGCGGCCGGCTGCCCGGTGTGGTGGGCGCTCAGCGCCAAGCCCACCCAGGCGTCGACGTCCCCGCAGTCGGCCGCGACACGTCGGCGGTACCCGGCCAACGCGTCCTCCCGCTTGCCCGCCGCGTACGCCTGGTCGCTCGGGGTCGACCCGGGCAGCCCGCCCGAGCCCAGGAGCCGATGGCGGACGGCGCCCTCGGGGCCGCTGCCCACGGTGAGGGCGGGGCGGGCCGCGGCCGGGACGACTGTCGACACCGAGCGGCAGACATCCGGCGGCACCCCCTGTCGCCACGCGTACGCAAGGCGCTCCACCTCGTCCGGATCGGGGACCAGGTTGGCAAGGCCCCAGCGCACCGCGCCGGCGTCCGCCACGTCGCGTACCGCCGCCTCGACCGCGCCGTCGACCGCGTCACGCCAGCCGCGCAGGGTGTTCGCCATGTCGGCCACGAACGCCCGGCCGGCCGCGGTCAGCTCGGCCGCGTCGGCGAGCTGCCGGACCGCGCGGATGGTCTGCTCCCGCCAGTACGCGTACTCGAACGCGGCGGCGGTGCCCTCGTGCCGTCGGCAGCGCCACACCTCGGCAACCCCCAGGTGCGCGTACGCGCCCTGCAGCAGCGCGCCGACCGGGCGCGGGTCCAGTCGCCAGGGCGCCCGGTAGCGGGCCGGCCCACCAGCGCGGTGCAGCGGGACCAGGTCGAGCAGCGCGCCGAGTTTGGTGTGCTGCAACTCGTGGACGAGCAGCAGCGCGAGGGTCCGCGCGTCGGCCGGCACCGAGAGCGCGATGGCGCCCAGCGCGTCCCTGCTGGTGGCGCTCACCGGGTTGCCCGAGGGCGGCGGTCGCAGCGGCACGAGTGTGCGCAGCAGCCCGGCCAGGGCATCGGCGTGCGCCGGAAGGTGGGCCCGCAGCCACTGCCCGGCCTCGACGGTGAGCCGGTCCAGTCGGTCGGCCGACACGTCGTCCAGTCGGGCCGCGGACGGCCTGTGGTAGCAGTCGCGCCACGGATCCTGGTCGTCCACCAGCACCTCGACCGCGTGAAACGGCGTGGTCCTGCGCACCGGCAGCCAGCCGATCCCGCCGACGCCCGCGTCGAGCAGCCGGCCACCGCCCGCCTCGATCCGTACGCCGTCGTCGTGCGCGCCGCCCCGGCCGGCGTCGATCCGTAGCGTGCCCGCCTCCCCGCACAACCGCACCGGGCTGTGCAGGGGCAGGCCGGTCGCCGCGCCGACGGTGGGCAGCGGCAGCACACCGTCGGCCGGGCGGGGCAGCGTCAGCGTGAACGTCAGGCCGGCGCGGGTCGCCGCCGCCGCCGCGAGCGCGGCCAGGTAGGCGGGGCCGGCGGCGCCGTCGAGCGCGGCGCGAGCCCATCCGGTGACGGGTGGGTGCGCCAGCACCGCGGCCACCGCCGCCCGGTCGGCGTGCTCGGCCCGGGTGAGCAGGTCCAGACTCTGCCGGACCAGTGGCTCGCCGTGGCAGGCGCGGGCCGCGGCGACGGTCAGCAGGCGACGACGACCGAGCTGCCCGCCGCGCAACACCGCGACAGTGGCGGCGTCCCCGTGGCCGCCGGCCAGCCCGGTGAGCTGCGCCGCCGACAGCGGGGCCGTCACGGCTGCGCCACAGGCGTCGGCACGTTCGCCGCGGTGACGCGACGACGTAGCGCGTCCAGGTCGGCTGTCACCACTGTCCGCACGTGCCCGATCAGCCGCAGCAGGTCGACACAGTAGACCGACGGGTGGACGAAGCCGGCGCCGTCGCGGAAGCGGTGCGCGTACAGGCCGCCGCCGCAGACGTCGACGACAGGGCAGGCCCGGCAGGCAGGCGCCAGCGCTGCGGTTCCGGTGGGACGCCCGGCCAGCGACGGGTGCCGCAGCGCGTCGTCGATACTGTGCCGGAAGACGTCGAAGCCGGTCCGCATCGCCGATGCGGTGGTCGTCTTGAGCGTGTCGGTGCCCTCGATGGTGCCGTCGGTCTCGATCGTCATGACGTCCGGCTCGGCGGCGCCCAGTGCCTGGGTGCCGCTGCGCCCGCCCAGCAGCAGCGCGATCAGCGACTCGAACAGCCGGATGCCGGTACGCCGGGGCGTCTCGGCGTACCAGCGGTCGAAGACGGCGATCAGCCAGTCCGCGTACGGGGTGGCGGGGTCGTCGGGGTGGCGTCCGGGTGGGGGAGCGCTCCAGTTGCCGTGCGGCAGCAGCAGATCCAGTCGGGGCGGGTCGAACTCCCGCAGGCCCTCGTAGACGGCGATCGGGTCGTTGGCCAGGTCGACGGTGCAGAGCAGACCGGCGTAGCGGGCCCGATGTTCGGGCCGGGCCAGCAGACGCAGCGCGGCGGCCACCTCGTCGAAGCTGCCCCGCCCGTCGGCGTGGCGGCGGTGCCGGTCGTTGGCGGCGCGGTCGCCGTCCACGCTCACCCCGACGTCGATGCCGTGCGTGTGACACAAATCGAGCGCCGCCTCGTCGAGCAGCAGTCCGTTGGTCTGCATCGCCACGTCGAGGGCGACGTCGGAGGGCATCGCGGCGCGCAGCGTGCGTACCGTCCGGTCGAGCACGGCGAGGCCGGCGAGCAGCGGCTCCCCGCCGTGCAGCACCACCCGGATCCGGTCGGTGCCGTGCCGGGCCACGTGCGTGGCGAGCCGGTCGGCGACCCGGCGCACGGTGCCGGGGCCCATGACCCGTGGTCGGGCCCGCCAGTCCTGGTCGGCGTTGCGGTAGACGTAGCAGTGGTCGCAGGCCAGGTTGCATCGCGAGTGGACCTTCAGCACCACCTGGCGGATGCGGGGCGCGGCCACGACAGGGCGGTGTCGGGTGGCCGACGGCGGGGCGTCGGCCGGCACGGTCAGAAGCTCGACTCGAACGCCGACACGTCGCCGGGCCGGCCCGGCTCATCCTCGGCGGCCAACGTGCCCAGCACGTGGGCCAGTACGCCGTCACCGGCGCCGGCCAGCAGGTCTGCCAGGGGTACGTCGCCGAGCTGCACCAGAGCGGTGCCGACAGTGCGGGGGATGGGCGGCTGGTCGTGGTCAGCCACCGTGGACCGTCCTTCGGTCGAAGACCGGCACCTGCGTCACCGCTGCGCTCACTCCGCCTTTCTACACCATCGCACCCGGCCCCGGACGGCGCGACACCGCAGCCCGTACGCGCTGGCCACCGTGCCGTTACCTGGCGTACCACCGGGGTCGTCCGGCGGCCCGCGCACGCCCGCGGCCGGAACCCCGCGATTGTGCCCGCCGGCCCGTCGAAACGGGCCGCCGCCGTGGTCGGCGTCAGGCGGTCGAGGCCGACGCGCGGGCGGTGTCTCGGTCGCGAAGCATGGCCAGCAGCCCGGGAAACCGTTGTTCCACCTCGTCGTGGCGCAGCGTGACGAGTCGGCGGATGCCGTCGACGCGCGTGCGGATCAGGCCGGCATGGCGCAACACCTTGATGTGGTGCGACAGCGTCGACTTGCCGATGGTGACGCCGGTGTCCCTGAGGGCGTCGCTGCCGCACGTCCAGTCCCCGGCGGCGTCGAGGGCGCGCACGAGCGTGAGCCGCACGGGGTCGGCGAGCGCGCTGAGCACGACGTCGATCGTCACGGTCTCGATGGCGGGTTCGATCACCTCGGTCACGAGACGAAGCCTAGCCAGATGTTGCAGAAAGTACGACTCTCATCGTACTGTTCGAGCCAGATCGAACGGTACGACGCACATCGAACATTGGATGGATCATGAAGGCGATCATCTACCGCGACAACGGCGGCCCCGACGTCCTCCAGCTCGTCGAGCGGGACCGGCCCGCGCCCGGGCCCGGCGACGTCCGTGTCCGGGTCGCCGTGTCCGGGGTCAACCCGACCGACTGGCAGGCCCGCTCCGGCGTCGCGCACCGCAAGCTGTTCCCCGAGATCACCCCGCACCTCGACGGTGCCGGTGTCATCGACGCCGTCGGCGACGGGATCGATCCGGGCCGCGTCGGTCAGCGGGTGTGGCTGTTCATGGCCGCCGCCGGGCGGCCCACCGGCACCGCCGCCGAGTTCACAGTCGTACCCGCCGAGCAGGCCGTGCCGCTGCCCGACGAGGCCGGGTTCGACGTCGGCGCCTCGCTCGGCGTGCCCGCGCTCACCGCCCACCGTGCGCTGACCGTCGCCGAGGACGGGCCACGCCGCCTGCACCCCGGCGCGCTCGACGGCACGGTGGTGCTCGCCGCCGGCGGAGCCGGAGCGGTCGGCCACGCGGTGATCCAGCTCGCCCGCTGGGCTGGTGCCACCGTCATCACCACGGTCAGTGGCCCGGAGAAGGCCACGCTGGCCACCGCCGCCGGAGCCCACCACACCGTCAACTACCGCGAGGGTGACCCGGCCGCCGCCATCCGTGCCATCGCCCCCGACGGTGTCGACATCGTCGCCGAGGTGGCGCTGGGCTCCAACCTCGCTCTGGACCTGGCCGTGCTGCGTACGCGCGGCACGATCGCGACGTACGCCAACCAGGGCGGACAGGCCGTCGAGTTCCCCGTCGGGCAGAGCATGGTGCTGAACGCGCGCCTGCAGTTCCTGGTGCTCTACACGGCGGGCCCCCACGCGCGCGCCGCAGCCGTCGAGGACGTCTCCGCCGCGATCCGCGCCGGCGCCCTGCCGGTCGGCGCGCAGCACGGCCTGCCACTGCTGCGCTTCCCGCTGCACCGCACCGCCGACGCGCACCGGGCGGTGGAGAGCGGCGCGGTCGGCAAGGTGCTGGTGGACGTCGCACCCTGACGTCCCGCCGGCCACCGAGGCATGGGACGTACCGGACGGCCGCCGCAGGCACGGACAGAACGGCCGAACGGGGCCGGCTGCGCGCCGGGCTGAGCGCGCGTTTGCCAGCCGTCCGGGCCGGGAAACCGAGCCGCCCGTCGGCCGGGGTGTCCACCCGTGGCCGCAGCAGCGGATGGAGGCGGCCGTGGCGTACCGTCCGACGACCGTCGACACCGTTCCCGACCTCGGCACTCTCACCCTCGGCGTCGAGGAGGAGTTCCTGCTCCTCGACCCGGACGGCGGCCGGAACCTGCCGGTGGCCGACGAGGTGCTGGCCGCGCTGCGCGGTCCGGCCCGCGACCAGAGTCGCCAGGAGTTCCGGCACAGCATGGTGGAGATGGTCACGCCGGTCTGCGCCGACCTCAGCGAGCTGCGTACCCACCTCGTCGCGCTGCGCCGATCCGCCGTCGAGGCCGCCGCCGCGGCCGGGGCCCGGCTCGTGGCGGTCGGCGCCACCCCGGTGGCCGAGTCGCACCGGACGGTGCCCGACCGGCCGCGCTACCACGCCATGTCACGCCGGTACGGGCCGGTGGCGCACGATCCGGCGGTCTGCGGTTGTCACGTGCACGTCGGTCTGCCGGACCGGGAGTTGGCCGTGCAGGTCTGCAACCACCTGCGGGTGTGGCTGCCGGTGGTGCAGGCGATCACCACCAACTCGCCGCTGCACGAAGGGCACGACACCGGCCACGCCAGCTGGCGGTCGATGCAGTTGGAGCGCTGGCCCAGCATCGGCCCCACGCCGTACTTCGACTCCGCCGCCGACTACGACCGCACCGTCGACGAGCTGATCGCCGCAGGCATCATGCTGGACGCGGCGATGGTCTACTGGTACGCCCGGCCGTCGTCGGCGTACCCGACGGTGGAGGTCCGTGTCGGTGACGTCTGCCCGACCGTGGACGACGCCGTGCTTGTCGCCGCCCTGGTCCGCAGCCTGGTCGCGACACTCGCCGACGACGTACGCGCTGGTGTTCTCGCCCCGCCGGTGCGCGACTGCCTCGTCGCCGCGGCGCACTGGCGGGCGGCCCACGACGGACTGGACGGCGAGCTGATCGACCTGCGGGCCGGCGGCACCCGACCGGCCTGGGACCTGGTCGACGAGCTGATGGCGGCTGTCGCCCCGGCGTTGCTGCGCCACGGCGACCTCGGTCACGTGCTGGCCCAACTGGCCCGGCTGCGTCGTGACGGCACCGGCGCGACCCGACAGCGACGGGTGCTGGAGCACACCGGCGACCTGCGCGCGGTCATCGACGACCTCGCCACCCAGACCGCCGCCGGCTGACGGGCGGCACTCAGCGGATGTCGTGGGTCTGCAACCACAGTTCCAGCAGGCCGAGCTGCCACAGCTTGTTGCTGCCGGCCGCCGCCTCGGCCCGGTCCGGCTCGGCGAGCAGCCGCGCCACGTACTCGGGGCGGAACAGGCCCCGCTCGCGCGCGACCGGGGCCTGCAACGCCTCTGCGACCAGCTCGCGCACCGGCCCGTCCACGTTACGCAGCGCCGGCACCGGGAAGTAGCCCTTCGGCCTGTCGATCACCTCGGCGGGCAGCACCTCCCGGGCGACCTCCTTGAGCACGCCCTTGCCGCCCTGGGCCGCCTTGTGCTCCGGCGGGCAGTGCGCGGCGAGGGTGACCAGATCCTGGTCGAGGAACGGCGTGCGCACCTCCAGCCCCCACGCCATGCTCATGCTGTCCACCCGTTTGACCGGGTCGTCGGGGAGCATCAGGTGGGTGTCCAGGCGCAGCACGGCGTCCAGCGCGGTCTGCGCCCCGGGCGCGGCGAGGTGGTCGGTGAGCAGGTCGCGGCTGGCGTCGTGCTCCAGCGCGTACGCCGGGCCGACGATGGCGCGCAGCTCGTCGTGGCCACGGTCGAAGAAGGCGGCGGCGAACGTCTCGACCGCGCCGTGGCGGGGCGCCTCGGTCAGTGGCTGGTGGTAGCCGTACCCGGCGAACACCTCGTCGGCGCCCTGCCCGGACTGTGCCACCTTCACGTGCCGCGCCACCTGCTCCGACAGCAGGTGGAAGGCGACCACGTCGTGGCTGCCCATCGGCTCGGTCATGGCCAGCACGGCCCGTCGTACGGCGGGCGCCAGGTCGTCGTCGGCGAGCCGGATCCGGTGGTGGTCGGTGCCGTACGCGCGGGCCACCAGATCGGAGTAGTGGAACTCGTTGCCGGACTCGTCGCCCCGGCTGTCGAAGCCGATGCTGAACGTGCGCAGGTGCTCCTGGCCCGCCTCGGCGAGCAGCGCCACGATGAGGCTGGAGTCCAGGCCGCCGGAGAGCAGCACCCCGACCGGGACGTCGGCGACCAGCCGTCGGCGTACGGCAGTGCGCAGCGCGTCGCCGATCGCGGCCTGCCAGTCGGCGGCGTCCATGCCCGCGTCGGCCGGCTCGCGCACGTAGTCGGGCCGCCAGTACACCTGCTCCCGGCTGCGCCCGTCGGCCTCGATCACCCGTACCGTGGCGGGCGGCAGCTTGCGGACGCCGCGCAGCACGGTCCGGGGCGCCGGCACGATGGAGTGCCAGGACAGGTAGTGGTGCAGCGCCACCGGATCGATGCCGGTGTCCACGTCGCCGGCCCGCAGCAGCGCGGGTAGGGTGGAGGCGAACCGGAGCCGCCCGGGGGTCTCGGCGAGATAGAGCGGTTTGATGCCGAGCCGGTCGCGGGCCAGGACGAGCCGCCGCCGGGTCCGGTCGACCAGCCCGATCGCGAACATGCCGACCAGGTGGTCGACGAACCGTTCACCCCAGTGGGCGTACGCCACCAGGATCACTTCGGTGTCGCTTGTGGAGTGGAACTCGTACCCGGCGTTGTGCAGCTCCTCGCGCAGCTCCGGGTAGTTGTAGACGCAGCCGTTGAAGACCAGCGCCAGGCCCAGGTCGTCGCGCACCATCGGCTGGCCGCCGGCCTCGGACAGGTCGATGATGGTCAGCCGGCGGTGCCCGAGGATCACCCAGTCGTCGGCGCACAGGCCCTCGTCGTCCGGGCCGCGTGAGCGCATCGCCTCGGTCATCCGGGTGACGGCAGCCGCGTCGGGCGGCCGGCCGTCGAAGCGCGCCTCCCCGCTGATCCCGCACATCAGCCGGGCCTCCCGTCACCTCGCCCCGACCGGTGCCGGCCGGCCCCGCCGACCGGACGGGGCCGCTGGCTACCCGGGTGCGCGGCGGTTATGCGCGCAGGGTGCGCAGGATGCGGGCCAGCTCGGCGCGGTCGCTGTCGTCGAGGTGGCCGAAGAAGCGGTCCGCCTCGGCGCGGCGGGCGGCCCGGATGGCGGCGCTGATCCGGGTGCCCTCGGCCGTGAGCGCGACAAGTGTCGCCCGGCGGTCGGCCGGGTCGGGTCTGCGCTCGACGAGCCCGCGGGCCTGGAGGTCGTCGATGACCTCGGTGGCCGAGCGGGGCGCGATGCGCAGGTGCTCGGCGAGCGTGCCGGGGCGTACCTCTCCGTGGCGACCGAGCACCCCGAGCGCCCGGGACTGGCTGGGGGTGACGTCCCAGGGCGCCAACGACTCCCGGGTCTGTCGGCGCAGACGGGACGCGACCGCCCAGAACGTCTCGGCCAGGCTCTCGTCGCCGCTGTCGGTGGTGTCCTCGGTCACCGGAATACGGTAGCAGCCGATACCGTTGTTACCTCATGTTGAGGTAACCTCAGCATATCCCGAACGGAAGGCAGTGCCCCTTGGAACCCACCCCCATGCGCCGCGACCGCGGCCACCGGACCGTCAGCCCCGAAGAGAAGACGCAGGCCCGCCAGGTGTCCCTGCGTCGCATCGGACGCCTGTTCACCCCACACCGACCCGCGCTCGTCATCGTCACCGCGATCATCGTGCTCTCCTCGATCGTCGCGATGGCCAGCCCGTTCCTGCTGCGTACCGTCATCGACAGTGCCCTCCCGCAGGGTGACGTGACCCTGCTGGTCTGGCTGGTGCTCGGCATGGTCGCCGTCGCCGCCGTGACCGCCGCCCTCGGCGTCGTCCAGACCTGGATCTCCACCCAGGTCGGGCAGCGGGTCATGCACCGGCTGCGCACCGACGTGTTCAGCCACCTTCAGCGGCAGTCGCTCGGCTTCTTCACCCGCACCCGCACCGGCGAGGTGCAGTCCCGCATCACCAACGACATCGGCGGCATGCAGTCGGTGGTCACCTCCACCGCCACCGCCGTCGCGGCCAACCTCACCACGGTGGTCGCCACCGCCGTCGCCATGGTCGCCCTCTCCTGGCAGCTCTCCCTGGTCTCGGTCGTGGTGCTGCCGCCGGCCATCTGGCTGACCCGCCGGGTCGCCCGGATGCGCCGCGAGATCACCGACCAGCGCCAGCGCGAACTCGCCGACCTCAACGTCACAGTCGAGGAGGGTCTGTCGATAAGCGGGGTGCAGCTCGCCAAGACCCTCGGCACCGGCCCCGCCCTCATCGAGCGGTTCACCGCCTCCTCGGCCCGCCTCGTCGACCTGGAGCTGCGCAGCGAACTGGCCGGCCGCTGGCGGATGGCCTCGATGAGCATCATCTTCGCCGCCGTACCGGCAGTCATCTACCTCGCCGCCGGCCTGCCCGGCACCGCCGGCACGCTGAGCATCGGCACCCTGGTCGCCTTCACCGCGTTGCAGGGCGGCCTGTTCCGACCCCTGATGGGCCTGCTCAACGTGGGCGTGTCGCTGACCGCCTCGCTGGCGCTGTTCGCCCGCATCTTCGAATACCTCGACCTGCCGATCGACGTGGCCGACCCCGCCGAACCGGTCCGCCTCGACCCTGCCCGGGTCCGCGGGCACCTGCGCCTGTCCGACGTCACCTTCGGCTACCCCGGCAGCGACACGGCAGCCCTCGCCGGGATCACCCTCGACGTGCCCGCCGGCACCAGCCTCGCCCTCGTCGGCGAGACCGGCTCCGGCAAGAGCACCCTCGCCGGCCTGGTCAGCCGCCTGCACGACCCGACCGCCGGCCAGATCACCATCGACGGCGTCGACCTGCGCGACCTGCGCCTCGCCGACCTGGCCGCGATCGTCGGGGTGGTCAGCCAGGAGACGTACCTGCTGCACACCACCGTCCGGGAGAACCTGCGCTACGCCCGGCCGGACGCCACCGACGCCGAGATCGAGGCCGCCGCGCGCGCCGCCCAGATCCACGACCTCATCGCCGGCCTGCCCGACGGATACGACACGATGGTCGGCTCCCGCGGGCACCGGTTCTCCGGCGGCGAGAAGCAACGGCTCGCCATCGCCCGTACGCTGCTGCGCGACCCTCGCATCCTGGTCCTCGACGAGGCCACCAGCGCGCTGGACACGGAGACCGAACGCGCCGTGCAGAAGGCGTTCGACGTGCTCGCGCAGGGGCGGACCACGATCACCATCGCCCACCGCCTGTCCACAGTCCGCGACGCCGACCAGATCGCGGTGCTCGATCACGGCCGCATCGTCGAGTCCGGCGACCACGCCAGCCTGCTCGACCGCAACGGCCGCTACGCCACGCTGGCCGCGTAGCCGGCAACTCCCGGCGCGGCGCGACCACTGTGGCGGGTCGCAGCGTAGAGATGACAGGCTCGGCCACATGGAGAGCGTTCTGACGCAGTTGCCCGCCCTGCTCGGCGTGCTGGTCGGCACCATCGGCACGATGGTCGCCACCACGGTGACCGAGCGTGGCCGGTGGCGACGTAGCCAGACGGTCCGCTGGGACGAGCGGCGGCTGGACGCGTACGCCGATTTCACACGTGCCGTGAAGGAAATCCACCTGGTCTCGATGGGAATGCTGAGCCGCCACCGCCCCGGCGCCCGTACCCCCGCAGTGGACCGCGAGGACGGGATGGCCCGGCTGGCCGAGGCGGACGTACGTCACACCCTGACCTGGGAGGCGGTCCTGCTGCTCGGCGACGCCCCCACGGTACGGGCGGCCTCCACCTGGCGGCGCGCGGTACGGAACCTGGAGCAGGCGGCGCGGAGTCTGCCGGATCTACCTGACGACCTCGATGCCATGGTGTGGCAGGCCGACGAGGCCCGCGACGACTTCTACCGGGCGGCCCGCGACGGCCTCGGCGTGCGGGGCGGGACCGTCGAGCAGTTTCGACGTCCAACCGAGGGACGGATCCCGACGGCACGCAGCTGAGCAGTGTGCGCGCGATTCGAATGGCTGCAGCCCTGCGATCGTTGGCAGCTGAGCGGCGTGCGCGCGATTCGAATGGCTGCAGCCCTGCGATCGTTGGCAGCTGAGCAACTCGACACGCCGCGCCCCGCCCTGCTGAGCTGCCACCGATCGATGCGGTAGCAGAAATCGCGCGCTCCCGCGGGACGATCCACAGGTCGGTGGCTGTCCACAGGGGGCCTGTGGCGTGGTTGCGGGGGCCCCTGGTGGGGATTCACGGTTATCCGTGTGAACGTCGTGCTTCGGGAGTTGGTGGAACTTGGCGGAGGGCTGGTGACAGTCGGGGCTGCCCAGCAGGTGGTGCCGCCGTGGACGCTGCGGCAGGCTTGCGTCAACGGCGATCTGGTGCGGGTGCTGCCTCAGGTATTCGTGGCGACGCGACTGCTGGACGGCCGGTCGGGTGCCCCACTCCTCAGCCGGCTCGACCCGGCGCTGGGCCAGCGAGTCGCTCTCGCCTGGGCCGACGGCCGCGGGGCTCTCAGTCATCTGAGCGCCCTCAGCGCCTGGGGGCTGCGCCCGCAGACGGCTGGTGAACCGGTCCACGTGAGCACACCGGTGGGCGGCAGCCTTCGCACCCGACCCGGACTGGTCGTGCATCGACGCCGGCGCCTTCGCATCGAACCGCCCCACGTCGTCGTCCGCAGGGGGCTGACTGTCACCCGGCTCGACCAGGCGCTCGTCGACTCGTGGCCGATGTTGCCGCCCGTCGAGCGGCGGGCACCGGTGATCCGGGCGGTCAACGACTGGCTGACCACACCCGAACGGCTGGCTGAGGCACTGGACAGCGCGCCGAAGCTGATCGACAGGGCACCGCTCCGGACACTGCTGACGAGGCTCGCCGACGGATGCCGCAGCCCGTTGGAGATATGGGGGCACGAGCACGTCTTCACCGGCCCGGCCATGCCGGCGTTCCGTCGGCAGGTACCGATGCGCGTCGGGCGGCGCACCGTGTACCTCGACATGTTCGCCGAGCGCGAACGAGTCAACATCGAACTCGACGGGGCCACCACGCACGGCGACCCACGCCAGCGGGAGATCGACCTGCGCCGGGACGCCCTCCTGGCGACCGTGGGAGTCCTGGTGGTCCGCTTCGCCCACCGCCGCCTGGTTCACGAGGCCGACGACGTACGTCGGGAAACGCTTGCCATCTTGGCTACGCGCAGGGCGACCCCACCGTCGAGCCGATGAGAGGCTGTTGCCTTGGGTGCGCTTCCCGAGGATCGCGCGGCTGCGATACACGACGACAACCGGCACCTGGGCCCTGTACTACCGAGTCGGAACCTCCGCTTCCACCGCTACGACCATGCCCCGCCGTCCGCTGCGGTCAACCTTCTGCTCGAAGAGATCAGCCGTGACCCGACGGGCATCTTCTGGGGCTGTTGACGCGTCGGCGCGAAGGAGGCTCATGTGAGTAGTCGGGATGGCTCGACCTGGTGAGCGGCCTGGGGTCGAGCAATTCGGCCGCCCTGAGGTGGCGAGGCGGACGCGGCGGCGGATCGGAGGCCGGCGACGCGGACGAATACCTCGCGTTTGGCAGTCGCTTCGCCCCGGCGATCGATGACGTAGCCGGTCAACCAGATCCACCCCTGGTAGGTCGGCTGGTCCGACACGGAGACGACGCGGAAGGTCAGCGCGCGGTCCCCGGCGAACTGCACCGAGGCGTGACCGTCGACGACGAGCAGGTCGCCGGGGGAGGGGTGCCCGGTCACCAGTGGCCGGAGTTGCGCCCGTGCTCCTGCGGTGGCCGGCACTCCTGCGCGTGCATGATCTGCCAGTCACGCAGCGCCCGCCCGATCCGGTCGTTCTCCTGACCGAGCAGCCGTACCGTCTCGTTGAGCATGGCCAGCTCATCGGCCACCCGGGCCTGGAACTCGCGTACCTCATCGGGGTCGACGCCGCGCTCATGCGCGGCGAACGCCCGGGTCCGCACCTCGTGCGGCGTCAACCGGGCCGGGTAGCCGTACACCTGAACCACGATCGTCCTTTCTGGGGACAGGCGGGAGCGCGGAAGGTCCCTGTGGTGGGTGGGAAGGGCGGGCCGTCCGCGCGGGGGCAGCGGGCGACCCGCCCGCTCTGCCGCCGCAGCCCCATTCGGCGGTACGACAGCAGAGCAGTCCGTTGGGTCGGGACGGGCACACGCACCCGCCCCGACCAGGGGGTGAGCCGAACTCGTTGCCACGCGAGGAGCAGCTCGCGATCAACCATATATGCCTAAGTTGCCACCCGCAACGCTTAGTTGTCTCGCCGGTGCGTGTCGTGATCAAATTGGCGTGCCACGCAAGGAGTGCCATGCCACAGACACCGGACTACATCCGGATCTCAGACGAGATCATCGCGGACCTGCGCAGCGGGAAGGTCAAGCCGGGGGACAAGCTGCCCTCGATCGCCGACATGTCTGACCGCTTCGAGGTCAGTTCATCCACGATTCAAATGGTCTACGTCCGGCTGGAAGCGCTCCGAGTGATCCGGCGGCATCAGGGCAAGGGGATCTTCGTGACGGACCCGAAGACCTGGATGCGCGAGCCGTAGGCAGCGGGCCGGCTACCTAAACGAGCCCTTCTGGGCCACCCCCGGTCCCGTTCGCAGGACGACTAGAGTCGGCGCGTGATCGACCGAGACCTGCTCTTGTCCCAGTTGCAGAAGCAGGTCGAAGACCTGGACGACGCCGATCGTCCCGCCGTCGACAGAATCGCCGAGCGAACACTCCGCTGGCGCTGGGACGACGAGGAAGATCGAGTGGACGTCGACCGCCAGCCATCTAGGCTCCCGATGGGACTCCTGACAACTGAGCGATCGGCGGCTCTTGGCCCCTGGCCCGGCCCCTTCGAGAGGGCGGGTCAGGGACACCCGAACGTCAAGTGTGTGGCTCAGGCTCTCAGGCTCCGCCGGGATCGGGTGCGGAACCGTTCCGAGCCTGCTGTCTCTGCTCTGCGGACCCCGGCCTTCCCTGCGCCTTGAGCCGTTCAAAGAGGTAGTCGAACGAGGTGGCTTTTTCGTAGGCGTCGTCGCTACGCAGGCCCTCGGCGAGCAGGTCGTCCAGTCGCTGCTTGGCTGCCTGCTGCTGAGCGATGAGTTCCTGCACGACGGCGGCAAGGCTCTCGTTGGTCATCTTCGCTGCGCCCCCGGCGACCGGATTCTCGGCCAGTTTCTCCAGAATCGACAACCACTGCCGGCTGAGCCGATCGGCATACTGAGCGCGCTTTACGTCGACGTCGTACTCGCAGTCGAGCTTGATGAGTTGCTCCCAGTAGGGGCGGACGGCACGTTTGACACTCTCGTCGAGCTCAACCCACACGTACGGCTGGCAGGTGACCTGCACACCACCGCGCTCGTAACGCCACGGTGTGGTTTCGGCCAGCGCCCGCTGCAACTCCACCTCGAAATCCCTTGCCCGGTGGGCGGCGAAGTTGCGGGCGCGGGCAGCGGCCAGGCGGGTCAGCGCGCGAATGGCGTACGGCATGAAGTACTGTGCCGAGCCGCTCAGCGTCTCCCGCATCAATCCCTCGGAGGACCAGACGAACGCGGCGCGGACGTGAAAGGTGAAGACGTACCCACGGGCCGGCACGACGATCGGCGCTGACACGTCGCGACGTTCTGTCAACCGGCCGGGGGGTGGCGGTGGTGGCATAAACGGCACCGGAATCGGCTCCGGCCCCTGAAGCGCGAGTAGCAGACGACGCCAGAGCTTCAGCAACCATGCACCGAATCGACGCCACAGTGCCGTCCGCGGATCTTCTGCCCTGGGGGTGTCTGTCATGTCACCACTCCCTCATCGCGTTCTCGAGCCACGTGGGCAAGCCGCTCTGGAACTCGGTCAGGCGTATGAGATGGAACTGCAGTCGACGCCGTAGGGCCGGATCGGCCGCCAGGTCCGTCACCAACGCACAGATCGACTTACGGAACGTTTCATCGGAATCGGCCTTGTGCAGCCACTGGCCGAAGATCGGCCATGCCTGCTGGGAAGTGCGTGAGGCGAGCAGCGATACACGCCAAAGTCGAGCGAGGTCGTCGGCGTCAACCTGGCTTGCCGCCAGCTTCGTCATCAGGTCAAACGGGGCGCTTGGAAGATCCTCAACTGTCCGTTGCGCCAGGCTGAGGAGCGCGTTGCCGGCGTGCCGCCGCAACTGGTGGTCGTCCGACCACCGCGCCAGCTCGGAGACGACCTCGTCCACGCGGTCGGGAAAGTGGTTGAAGAGCTGCTGGATACCTTCCGCCACTGCGGAGGTGTGCTGCTGCATCCGATCGGTTGCGATGCGGCCCAGATCTGCCAGGCTCCAGCTCAGGTCCGGTTGCTGTAGTCCGCTGGCGTAGACGAGAGCGGCCGCGTCCCGCTGGTAGTTGCGGCGACCGCCGGTCCAGTCCTGCACCTTCCGACGGACGAGGTGGTGCACCTGGCCGCCCATGTCCGCCGCGACGATCGCCCGGGCTGCGGCTTGACGGGTTCGAGGCCTGGACGAGGCCGCCCAGCCGTCTATCAGGTCTGTGCAGACCCGGTCGAAGTCATGGTGGGCGAGCAACCCCGCCACTTCGGCGGCCGCGCGGCGCACCAGCTCTTCGTCGAAAGCGACCAGGGTGTCGAGCCACTTGAGTATCGCGGGTCTGGTGCTGTCGAATTCGTGCCACGCCTCATCGATGATGGCACCACGCAGGGCGGCGTCACGTAGCCATGCTGACCGGGACACGCCACCGCGTGCCCGCACGGCCTCTTGGCCCTCCCGCCAGTCGACATCGAGTGGTCCGAGCAGCTCGGACACGGGGTGCTGCAACGCCATCCGGCCCCAGTCCGGCCGATTGGCCTGTCCGTCGATCTCCTCTAGCAGCAGGCTCGCGGCCTCGAAGACGTAGTGCAGGGGTTGCTGGGCGAAGACGGCGTACGCAATGCGAAAGGCTCTTTCGTGCTGGTCGGCTCGACGCGGACGTCGATCTCCGCCGGTGGCCTCGGAACGAAGGATTTCGGCTGCGCGTGCCCTACGGCTCGGCTGGGACATCCCGATGATGTCGGCGAGTGCGTTTTGGTCAGCGGGATGGCGATTCGCGACATCCTTCGCGAGCCGTACCACCTCGATGGGCCTGTACGTCCTCTCGATCGACGCAGTGAGACCTGGGTGCTGGAGGTAGGTCTCGACGTGGCGCCCGCTCTCCTCCTCGCTGAGGTCCGCACGATTGCAGAGCTGGTGCTGCAGGTGTCTGCGGAACACAGCCACCGGGTCGGGACCGCGATGCGCGACCTCCGCGCTGTGCCTGTTGCGGGCGCGCGACTCGTCATCCCGGATCAGGAGCAGGCTGGCCGAGCGTTGCCGGAAGACGTCAGCCAGCACACGCATTGCCTCGACATGTCCGTTGCCGGGTAGTCGGAGGACGTAACCGTGATCTGCCATTAGGTTGTCAGCCGCGTGATGGAGAGCCTCCGCCTTGATCTCCTCGGGCAGCAGCACCTCGCGCACACGCTTCGCATCGTGGCGTCGCGCCAGCGCGGCGCATGCTGCGCTGAATCGGCCTGTGTTGGGTCGGCCGGTCAAACAGGCGGTAGAGCGTTGGTCGAGCAAGGCGGTGAGCTCGCTGTCCGAATCCGTCCCGGTGTAGACCATGAGGAGGTCCGGCACTTCGACGGCATCCCGAATGAAGGGCTTGGCGGCTGGTTGACCTTGATAAGTGATGTAGTGGATCGTGTTGTGGTTGCCGAAGGCGTTCGCCCCGCGGGCGTGAACGCGGGAGTAGTTGGCCTCGAAGCTGGTGCCGTACAGCTCTTCGCCTACATGGGGGTCCAGCCGGAGTGAATCTGGAGGGATGTTCTCCTCCTGACCGCTGTCCGATTGACTGCGAGCCCCCACCTGCACAGACGAGTCCTCCACCGGAACCTGTAGCGGGACGACTGCCTTGCGTCCACTGCCGTCCTCTGGGGCGCCCGGCACGGCGGTAGCGTCTACGGGCTGCGATCCGTTCACGAGTCCAACCGCCAAGACTCCGCGTCGTCAGGCCTGCCTGATGTGGAGATGATGTTGCCGTTGCCGAAGGCGTTGACCCCGTGGGAGGTGATGTTCTGGAAGGTCTGTCCGCCAGGTGAGGGCTGTGGAGAGGAGGCGCGGCTGCGCCGGCCGACGCCCCCACCATCCTCTTTCGGATCATTACGAGGAGAGAAGCCCCTCTCGCCGGCGTGCGTGACCGCATCGGCGATGTTTTCACCGGGCACGTAGATCCAAGCAACGGCTTGGAAGTTCTTCCCCGGCACCTCCGCCGACACCCGCTGAAAATGCTCCGGTCTCAGGTCTTGGTAATGGCGGACGATGTCCTGATGAATCCGGTCCGAGACGATCAGAGCAACCGCAGCGCCGGGGAACTGTCGCAGCGCGTCCTTGAGCTGCGGTGAGTCGATCAACCGACAAACGGTCACGACCGCGTCCCCTGGGTAGCCGTTTGCACCGTCAAGATGGACCAGCCCTTCGTGGACGCCGATGCGTAGCCGGATCCGTGCCTCCGGAGCGAGGCCGCGATTGTGCTCGCGCAGGAGGCGATCAACGGTGGGTGTCAGCCGCGTCACCACGGCCCGCTCGCTCGTTCCAGATGGCAAGATCGCCAGTTCTCCATCGCCTCCCTGCTGTATGAGCCAGTTGGTCCGGTCGAAGCCCAGTTCCTCACACGCTTCCGCCATGATCGTCTGAAAAGCCAGTTGAGCCCGGTGCTGCAGGATGTTGTCCCGCCCGCTGTAGCGCTCCATATCCACGGCGACAAGCATGCGACGGTCCGGATCGGCGAAGTCAGGCACGCGATCCACCCTTCCAGTGATGACGGTGAGCCGGTCAACGTCATCTCTAGCGGCTCGGCGCGCTGGAAATTCCATAGAAATAGGGGTTGTGGATACACCGTCGGGTGGACGACAACCCGTACTTCGACTCCAAATTCGTCTGGGTGCCGGCCTTCACTGGGAGCATGGGAAACGCTCGGCGCACCGCCAGACAGCCTCACCTCGATCCGTGGCGCGATCTCCAGGTTGGCCTGGCCACGGTAGCCTCACTCCAAACCTCGATTCGTCACGCGGACACCAAGGCCTTTGCTCTGCTGGCGATCGAGGGTGGAGTGGCCACCGCGGTAGTGGACAGAGTCGTGCCATACGTGGTTGGAGATGCCCCGATCATCATCGTCTTGCTGGCTGTGCTTCTGGTGATCCTCTTCGTCGTCGGTATTGCGTCGGCCGCCTGGCTGCTGGTCCTGGCGCTTCGACCTCGTCTCGACGGTGCCAGAAGCGCCAACCGATTCGCCTTTCCGAACCTCGTCCGAGGAGGGGAAAGCCCTTCTGCGGCGTCGATCAGACGTCACAGGGACGAGGTGTGGGACCTCGTCACCGTGCTCGCCCGCATCGCTATGGCGAAGCACCTACGGGTACGCCGGAGCATGCCATGGCTCATGGTGGCGATGGCGTCGTCTGCGGGACTGATGCTCTTCTCGACCTTCTCGACACGGCTGATGCCCTAAACGGGGCCGCCGTCGGTAGCGATCATGGAGCGGAACGTGAAGGATGATCTCCAAGGCGGGACGGAGGCGGTACGTGGACAACACCACATGGTTGCCCGGGACCTTCCTTGGCCGACTCGAGAAGACCGCCAGGGATCGTCTTTTGGCCGTTGCGATCCGTCGTTCCGTTAAGGAGTCCCAAGTCGTGCTGCGAGAGGGCGCCCTCGAATCGCACGTCATCCTGCTAGACGATGCACTCGCCAAGGTCACCGTCGAGATGGCCGACGGTCGACAGGCACTGCTGGCGATCCGGATGTCTGGTGATCTCGTCGGCGAGATCTCGGCGCTGAACGGAACGCCGAGGACCGCGACGGTCACCGCCTGCCGATCTTCGATCGTTCGGATCGTCCACCGCAGTGAGTTCCGCGCCTTTCTCCGAGCCAATCCGGACGCCGCCATGGAGGTCGCCGGCATCGTGGCCGACAGGTTGCGCTGGGCCAACCGACGACGGGTGGATTTCGCCTCCTATTCGGTCAAGGTCCGCTTGGCGCGTGTGCTGTGGGAGATTGCTGCGGCATACGGCCGACGAAGCTGCGAGGGGCTCGTCATCAACGTGCGCCTCACACAGAGTGAACTGGCCACTCTGTGTGGAGCTGCAGAGATCAGCCTGCAAAAGGCGCTCGGGAGCTTGCGCGGGGCTGGAATCATCGCCACGGGCTATCGCGAAATTGTCATCCGGGACAGCGATGGCCTACGCGCCGTCGCTGATCTCGACGGCTCCCCCTGACGGCACGAGACTGGCTATCGCCGCTCGCCCTCCCGCAGCGAACCCTGGCGGTCGGCGCGGGGACCAGCGCCGTGCTTCTGGTGGCGCGATGACCAGCCCCTGAGGGCACGGCGACCGCTGCGGTGGTGGCCGTCGCGGCAATCGTCACCACACTCGCCGGCCTCGCCGCCAACCGATCCCGTCGAAATGACCGGCAGTGACGGGCATTGACACTTTTCGCTTCGCATCCCATGGTCGATGGATTCGTTCCTCCGTCGAAGGGCCGCAGGATGGTCAGCAGCGAACACCGGTACGTCATCGTCGGTGCGGGACCCGCCGGCCTCCAACTGAGCTACTACCTGCAGCAACACGGTGCCGACTACCTGACACTGGAGAGCGGCGACGAGCCCGGCGGCTTCTTCCGGCGGTTTCCGCGCCACCGTCGGCTCATCTCGTTGAACAAGGTGCACACCGACAGCGCCGATCCGGAGATTCGCCTGCGCTGGGACTGGAACTCGCTGCTCAACGACTCACCGGACCTGCTGTTTCCGCGCTTCAGCGAGGAGTACCTGCCGGCGGCCGACGACCTGGTGCGCTACCTCGCCGAGTTCCAGCGGGTCCACCAGCTCAACATCCGCTTCGGCACGACTGTCGAGCGGATCACGCGGACCGGTGACGGTTTCACGGTGCGCACCGACCGGGGGGACGTGCGTGCGCGCTGCCTGGTCGTCGCGACCGGCTGGGGCCGGCCCTTCGTGCCGGCCATCAAGGGCATCGAACACGCTATCGGGTACGAGGACATGGTCGTCGACCCCACGGCGTACGACGGTCAGCGGGTCCTCGTCATCGGCAAGGGCAACTCCGCCTTCGAGACCGCGTCGGCCATCCTCGGCCGGGCGTCGATGGTGCACCTCGCCAGCCGGCAGCCCCTGCGACTGGCGTGGAACACCAAACACCCAGGCGACGTACGCGGTCAGTACGGCGCGATCCTCGACAGCTACCAGTTCAAGACGCTGCACTCGGTGCTGGACTGCACCATCGACGAGATCCGGCCCGTCGACGGGCGGTTCCGGGTGTCGATCACGTACACCCATGCCCAGGGGGAGACCGCCGAGCTGGACTACCACACGGTGCTGCGGTGCACGGGCTTCCGGATGGACACGGCGCTGTTCGACGAGACGTCCCGACCCGACCTGGTGCGCGACGGCCGCATGCCCGGTCTGCGCCCCGACTGGCAGTCGAGCAACGTCGACGACATGTACTTCGCCGGCACCATCGCCCAGGCCCGCGACGCCAAGCACGCGTCGTCGCCGTTCATCGACGGATTCCGCTACAACCTGCGGACGTTCACCCGGATCCTGCGGGAGCGCTACGACGGCGTGCCGCTGTCGTACGCGACGACGCCTGCCGACGCCGTGTCGCTGACGAAGCTGATGCTCGACCGCGTCAACTGGTCCTCGGCGCTGTGGACGCAGTTCGAGTACCTGTGTGACGTCTTCGTCCGCGACGAGGCCACCGGCTACATCCACCACTACGAGGACCTGCCGGAGGACTACGCCGTGGAGCGCTTCGCGGACGCCACCCAGTGGTACACGCTCGCGCTGCGGTGGGGCCGCGACGACTACGGCGACGTCTTCGCCATCGACCGCCACCCGACCCCCGATCGCGCGCGGGAGAGCGCGTTCATCCACCCGGTGATCAGGCGATACCGTGGCGCGGAACTCGTCGCCGAGCAGCATCTGCTGGAGGATCTGCTCGCCGAGTGGCGACGTCCGGACCGACACGTGGAGCCGTTGGTCGAGTTCCTGACCGAGGACCTCACCAGCGGACCATGATCTCGTCGAGGGGTTTGCGGGGCAGGTCGGGGACGTGGGCGTCCGCTGTGGGATAACCGACGGGCATCACGACGTACGGGCGCTCCTCGGGTGGCCGCTCGCACACCTCGTTGAGGAACCGCATCGGGCTTGGCGTGTGGGTAAGCGTGACCAGGCCGGCGTGGTGCAGCGCGGTGATCAGCAGGCCGACCGCGATGCCGACGGACTCCTTGACGTAGTACGGCTTCGGGCTGCGCGGCCCCTGGTGCACCTCGAACACGACGATGACGGCCGGTGCGGTCTCCAGGAACGGCTTGCGCCAGTCGGTGCCGAGCCCGGCGATCGCACCCAGCCACTCTGCGGAGGCCCGACGGTCGTAGAACGCGCGTTCTTCGGCCTCGGCGGCCTCGCGCAGCCGGCGTTTGCGGGCCGGGTCGGTCAGGACGACGAACCGCCACGGCTGCACGTTGGCGCCGCTGGGCGCAGTCGACGCGGCCCGGATGGCGGCCTCGACCACCCCGTCGGGCAGGGGGTCGCCGGCGAAGTCGCGCACCGATCGGCGCTGCGCCATCCGCTGTGCGAACGCCTCGGCCTCGTGCACCATGTCGGCCGGCGGCCTGCGGTGGTGCTGGACGGGGACCCTGGGTGTCAGGTCGGTGTCGTTCACGTGGCCTCCCCTGCCTCACTGTGCCGGTCTGCGCGGGGAGGATCTGCCTGCCGCCGACATCCGGTTCCTTCAGCATCGCGGGGGCGGGACGGCTTGTCGTTACGCAGATGTGCCCTCTTCCGGCGCGGTCCGGCTGACGATCTCGTCGACCACGTCGGTCAGTCGTCCGCGTACCGCGTGGGCGGCCCGCTGACGGGTCGCGCCGTCGCCGTCCGCGGCGAGCCAGGTCAGCCAGCCGTCCACCCGTTCGCGGTCGCCCGCGGCGTCCAGCGCCGGTCGGGCGCGCTCGACCAGCCGCTCGGCGAGGGTCGCCGCAGGCAGCAGCCGGCCCGTGGCGACGTCGACGCCGTGGCCGCCCATGCCGTCGCGGGCGGCCCGCCAGTAGGCGAGCCGCAGCAGCTCGGGGACCAGCCGCGGTCCCTCGTCGCCCCGGTCGACGGCCTCCCCGGCGACGACCACCAGGGCCCGCACCAGGGCGGCGAGTGCTGCGGACTCGGCGGCGGTGACGGGGACGTCGGCGACCCGCACCTCGAGCGTGGGGTGGTGTGTGGACAGGCGGAGATCCCAGAAGATCGTGCCGTGGTCGACGATTGCGCCCGCGTCGAGCAGCATGTCCACGTGGTCGTCGTACTGCCGGGCGGACGTCAGGTACGGCGGTGGGCCGGCCACCGGCCAGCGGCCCCAGGTGACGCTGCGCCAACTCGCGTAGCCGGTGTCGCGCTCCGCCCAGTAGGGCGAGTTGGCGGTCAGGGCGAGGAGCACCGGCAGGTGCGCGCGCAGGTGGTTGCCGATCAGCACGGCCCGGTCCCGGTCGGGCTGCTCCACGTGGACGTGGACGGCGCAGATCGCCAGCTCGTCGTGCAGCCCCCGGAAGGTCGCGATGCCCCGATCCTGCCGTGGCCCCTGGGTGAGGGGCGGCGGCACGGCACGGCCCAGCACCGGCGAGCCGCTGGCGATCACCCGCAGGCCCGCCGAGCGGGCGGCGGCCTGAATGGCGGCCCGGCCCTCGACGAGCTGGGCGGCGAGGTCGTCGACGCTCTGGAACGGGTCGGTGCGCGTCTCGATCTGCAGGGTGGTGATCTCGCCGCCCACCCGAGGGCCGAGCGTCGGTCGCGCGCCGTCGACGACCGTGGCCGCCAGCGGTACGACCTCGCCCCGCTCGGCGTCGACGACGAGGAACTCCTCCTCGACGCCGAGCGGAGGTGGGCCCGAATGCTGTCCCGTCGTCATGTCGCGTCCTCGCTGCCGGTCGTCTTCCGGCACCGAGCACGTTACGGGATGTCGTCGGCGGGTCGCGGTCCGAAACGCTCCATCGTGGACAGCGCATCGACGAGACCGGCCAGCAGCGCCGTCCGTTCGGGCATCCGGTCGAGGCAGACGTACTCGTCGGCGGCGTGCGCTCCGCCGCCCACCGCGCCCAGGCCGTCAAGCGTCGGCACGCCCAGCGCGGCGGTGAAGTTGCCGTCGGACGCGCCTGCGGCGTACGCGCCGGTCAGGCGTGGAATGCGCAGCCGACGGCCGATCGACTGGGCCACCTGCAGCAGTGGCCGCGCCAGCTCCGCGGACATCGGGTAGCGGTTGATGCCACCCTGCACGGCGAGCGTCGCCTCGGGCAGGAACGGGACGAGCCCACGGATGGCGTGGTCGACGCGTTCGAGCTCGTCCCTCGTCCAGGCCCGGACGTCGACGGCCAGGCTGGCGCGCTCGGGCACCGTGTTCGTCGTGGTGCCCGCGGACAGCAGGGTCGGCGTGACCGAGGTGCCGTCGCTGTCGGCCGCGCCGATCCTGCCCAGCGTGAGAACCTGGTGGGCCACCTCGACAGTGGCGTTGACCCCGCGCTGTGGCTCGACGCCCGCGTGGGCCGCCCGACCCGACACGGTGACGCGGTAGACCGAGCCACCCTTGCGGGCCACCTTCAACTGCCCGTCCGGGGTGGCCGCCTCGCAGACCAGAACCGCGCCCGAGCGCCGCGCCTCACGTTCGATCAGGTGCCGCGACGTGCCGGACCCGGTCTCCTCGTCGCAGGTGAGCAGCACGCCGACCGTCGAGGTGTCCTCGAGCAGGCTCAGGGCCGTGAACATCTGCACGATGCCGGCCTTCATGTCGCACACGCCGGGCCCGGTCGCCACGTCCCCGCGCACGGTGAACGGTCGGGACACGATGGTGCCCACCGGGAAGACGGTGTCGAAGTGGCCGAGCAGCAGCACACGCTGGTGTACGGCCGGCCACAGCAGGTGCGGCAGACCGTCGATCACGACCCGGTGGGCGGGCCGGCCGAGCACGTCCTGCCCCCAGGCGGCGAGCAGGTCGGCGCAGGATTCGAGCTGGGGCAGCGAACCCGGCGCCGACTCGCGGGAGACGAGCGTGCTCAGCCGGTCGACCATGTCGGCTCGGAGCCGCTGGGCGGCGTCGAGCAGGAAGCGGGGACTGTCCATCGATCCCTCCAACCGCACGGCCGACGGGCTTCATCAGGCGTGCCAGTCGACAATCGCAGGGGGATCGGGGTGCGGTCACCCGTGGTTGTGCTCAGACTGCCGGAGTGTTGGCCGCCGACCCGTAGCCGAAGTCGACGATCCGGTGCGCCATCCCGGCGTACGCCTCCTGGCCCTCGGGCGCGAAGGTGCCCAGCCCGTCGACGTACCTGTTGAACATGCAGAACGCGGCGGCGATCAGCACGGTGTCGTGGATCTCCAGGTCGGTGGCGCCCTCGGCGCGGGCGTCGGCCACCAGATCGGTGGTGACGGCGCGGCCGCTGATCTGCACCGCGCCGGCGATCCGCAGCAGCGCCCGCAGCTTGGCCGAGATCGGGGCGCTGTCGAGATCCGCGCGTACCTGGTCGACGAGGCTCATGCCCTCGTCGAGCTGCGCGGCGGCGAACGCCGAGTGCGACGCGCAGCAGAAGGTGCACTCGTTGCGCCCGGAGACGTACGCGGCGATCAGCTCACGCTCGCCGGCCGGGAGCGAGTGCGGGGCCCGCAGCAGCACCTCGGCCAACTCGTTGAGCGGCTTCGCCGTCTCCGGGCGGTACCGCATCGGGCCGGTGACGCCGGGAAACTCCTTCTCGTCGATCCCGAGATCGATGTGCGCCATGGTGATCTGCCCTCCAGCCGTGAACCGCGGCCCGACCGGACAGCGCCTCTTGCGGCGGGGCTGCCCGTGCGGGGCGGCGTGACAGTCGCCGCGCAGCCACGATCTCATCCCGTCCGCCGAGAGTCGTTCTTCATTCATGCTCTTTCCAGGGACCCGACGGGCCGTATCACGCAGGATCAGGGCATCAAGTGATCATGGGCGGTGAGTGGGCTAGCTGTCGATGCCGAAGGCCAGGGCGCCGCAGCCGATCACCAGGACGAGCGCTGTCACCAGGACGATGCTCAGGATGGCACCCGGGCGTTGGATCAGCGGTTTGCCGGGGTCCAGGGGCGCCGGCAACGATGCCGCGACGCCAGGTGTGGGCTGGGGTGGGGCGAGCCGCAGGATGCGACGCAACCGGAAGCGGTCGACGCCGAGAAAGATCGGAATGCCGATGACGCCGACTCCCCACCACGCGGCGAGCATGGTCTTGTTCGCGTGGTGGCGGTACAGCGAGAGGCCGCAGTTGCGGCACATCCAGCCGCGTTGTGCGGAGACGACGTACAGGATCACGATGCTTGTCATCGACTGGAAGGACACGTGGGCGGCGGGATGGCTGCCGCAGAACTGGCACTCCCCGTCGGCGGGCGGGCGGAGGGCCGGGGGCGGCACGGCTCCGGGCGTGGGAATCGTCGACATGGTGGGCTCCGAGGGGCGACGGGTCAGTTGGCCGGTGCGGGGTAGCGGTCTCCGCCGTACTGGCGCAGGGCCGCCTCGACCTGGTCGCGCGACTGCTTGGTGCTCTTCAGGTCGGCGACGTGGTAGCCACGCAGGCCGGTCAGCTCGACGTCTGGCGACAGCGCCCGCTCGGTCTGGTCGGCGACCCAGACGGTCAGGATGCTCGGCTTCTCCAACTTGCCGGCGTTGGGCTTCTTCTCGACCGCGACCCGGCTCACATCCGACCAGGCGAAGTCCACTGTCGCCTCGCCCCTGGTCCAGCTGATTCCCTGCGCACCGATCCGGACGGCGAACGCCTGGCGGCTCTCCCGCACCGCGCCCAGGCCGCCGATCAGGGCGAGCAGCGCCATCACGTAGCCGACCCAGTTGCCGAACGTGAACTCCCGGCCCGTCGCCGACAGGATCTCCGGCGAGAACACCAGGACCACCGCCAGCACGAGCAGCGCCGGGCCCTTGGCGTACGGCTTCCAGTTGCGTTCCAGTTCCATGGCGTACGGTCCTCCCCCGTGCCTTCCCGAGCGGAAGGACGGGAGGATGCTAGCCAGCCCGGCCAGCGTTGGCGATCATGGCAGAACGCGCGGATCAGGAACAACCGGCATGAAGGCCCGTGCCGAACTGATCAAGATTTGGTAGCGCGGAGGTGAAGGAGTTCGCCGATCCACCGCGCGGCCTTCCTCTGGGCGTCGAGCAGGTGCTGACGGGCGTCCGCCACCTCCTGGTCGGCGTCCGCGTCGAGGTGGTCGCCCAGGATCGCCGTCCACCGTCGGCTCAACTCCTCGGCGTACGTCGCCCTGCGCAACTGCTCGTCGAACTGGTACTCCAGCTTCACCATCCGGTCCACGTGCGGCTGGAGCGCCGGCATGATCCGCTCGTCGAGCCGGACGGCGGCGTCGGGCCGGCACGTGATGAGGACGTCGCCGCGCTGGTAGCGCCACTCGGGCTCGTCGGCGAGCGCCCGTTGCAACACCACCTCCAGATCACCTGCCCGATGCGGCGGCAGGTCCCGGGCGGCGTCGGCGGCGAGCCGGGTCAGCCGTTGGATCGCGTTCGGCTGGAAGTACTGCACGTACCAGCTCAACACCTCGGCGCGCAGGCTCGCCTGTGACGACCAGGCGAACGTGGCGCGGACGTAGAACGCGTACACGTACCCCCGGGCGGGGACCGCGATCAGCCGGGGCGCGTCGCGCTGTTCGATGAGCGGACCCGGTGGGGACGGGCCGGCGCCGGACCCGACGGGCGCCTCGTCCTGGAGCGCGGCCACCAGCCGATCCCACGTCCGGGCCCACCACCGCCAACCCCGGAGACTCACGTCCCGGGCGATGGTAAGCCCACGGATGCCCCGCCGACGCCACAGGTCCGCGGGCCTCGGCCTCTCCTCGGGAGCGTCCGTCATGGCACCCCTCCACGGTCACCGATCCGCATGTCACGCTAACAACCGATGACCGATATGCCGGTAGCCGCGCCGATGGCCCCAGGTGGGGCCGGCGTCGGGACGCTCGCGCTGCCCCCGCTCGGTGTGGTGCCGACCGTCCGGGGTTCACCGAGCATTGTGGAGCAGTTGGGGTGGCGTGGGCTGTCGCCGACGGCCGGCAACAGCGAGACTGACTCCGATCCGCAAACGAAGCGGATCGATGGATCGGATGGTCTGGAGGCAGCCTGTGTCCACCCTCGTGTCCCCGCTGGCCACGCTCGGCGCGATCCGCCGGCGTACCACCACCCTCGCCCTGCTCCTCACCATGGTCGCCGCCGCGCTTGTCGGCCCGTCCGTGGTGGCCCCTCGCCTGACCGACTCCGCCTCGGCGGCCGTCTACGGCTCCTGCACCGTCAGCCGCTGCGCGGACGCGCGTACCGCCCGCTCCGGCTGGTCCGCCAAGGGCTTCCCGACCAGCCGCGGCTGGTACTCGTGGAGCGGCGGGCTGTCCAACTTCGCCGGCGGCCGGTTCTACAACTACGAGGGTCAACTGCCCACCAACGCCACCTACTACGAGTACGACGTGTATCCGCGTACCCAGGGCGCCGCCCGCGACGCGTACCGGATCGTGGTGAACCGCAGCACCGGGGCCACCTGGTTCTCGCCCAACCACTACACCGACTTCTACCGGCTCTGACCGACCCGGGCCGGCCGGCAGCGGTCGGCCGGCCCGCGTCGTAGCCCCGGTCGGACGTCCCCCGGTCCGATGCCGCCCGGCCTGATCAGGAGGTACACGATGGTCGATGAGAACGTGGGTCGGACACCCGACTGGCTGACCGTGCGCCGCGACGACACCCCTGACGTGTCCGACGCGGTGGTGCTGGTCGGGGCGGCGACCCGGACCAGGGTCGGCCTGTTCGCCGCGCTCGCCACCGCGCTGGCCCTGCCGACGTACCTGGGGGACACCTGGGATGCCCTCTCCGACGTGCTCGCCGACCGGCTCGACGCCGGCCCGCTCACACTATTGATCACCGACGCGGGGCAACTGCTCGTCGACGAGCCGACCGATCAGCACGCCCTGCTGCTCACCGTGCTCGACGACCTCGCCACCAACGCCCCGCACCCGCTGCGCGTCACCCTCGACGAGGCCGCGCCCTCCTGACCGCTTCCCGGTCGCGCCCTCAGCGGTAGGGGGCCGACACCTCACGACGAGTGACGGGCAACCCGGGGCCGTTACGTCGATGAGCGCCATGACTCTCAGGTGTGAATATGACTGTGAGGTATAGCGCTCCCCAGAGGGCACGCCTCGCGCCTCCGCCGCCCGTTGGGCCGAGGGCAGCCGGCTGAGGGCAGGACACCAGGCCGGGGACGGCGGATCGCTGTGTCGGTGCTCAGTTCCCGACAGTCCGGGCCGCCTCCGGGCGCGGTGACGGTGGTGGTGACGCTCGGGTGACGGCCCCTTAGCGATCCTCGTGCCCAGCCGGGCGGCGTGCCCCGGCGGGGGCAGTGGGGAGGCCGGTGCGGTGGACTTCGTCGATCAGGTGCTGGTGCGGTTGGCCGATCCGGGCACCCGCGCTGCCGTCTTCGACGACGCGTCGCTTGCCCACCTGGTCGAGGCCGCGTACGACACCGAGGCGATGCCTGTCGCGCCCCCGTACGCGGCGGTCTTCGACGAGCTGACCCTCGGCTTCGCCGCCGCGCCTGTGACACTTGCGGAGGGGGAGTGGCTGGGCTCCGGCGGCACCAGCCGTACCGAGCTGCGGGTTCGCCTGCACGGCCTCGGCGGGTCGGCGCTGCGCATCGACGCGCTCTGGCGGGGCAGCCTGGTAGTCCGCGCGAGCCTCGCCCGGGACCGGGTCGAGGACCTCGACGTGGCGGTGCCGGCCTTCGACGTCGACCCGCAGATCATCGCCGACCTCGGCGCGTTGCCGACCGACCCGGCGCTGTTGGAGACCGAGCGTCGTACCCGACTGGTCGCCCGGCTGCGGGCGGGCCTGCACCAGCCGGCCGCCTTCACCGACGCGCACCTGGATCGGCTGCTCGCGGGCGTGGGCGCCGCGAATGCCGGTGACCTGGTGGCGCGGATGCGCGGGCAGACCGCGGGCGCCACCGTGCGGCTGCGCTACGCGGACCCGCCGGCCGCGCCGCCCACGCCGCGTCCGCTGCCGTTCGCCGCCGCCGTGCTGATCCGTGACCGGGGTTTCTCCCTCGCCGACCTGCTCGTCGAGACGCGGCTGGTCCGGGCCCGCGCCGAGGAGTTGGGGTTGGAGACGCCCGCGCCCGACGACGTCCGGCGCCGGCACAAGGTGGTCGCCGTCTGGGTGGTCCCCATCGAGACGTTCGACGACGACGGCTGGCCCGGCGGCGACGCCGGCACCGACGTGCAGAAGCGGGCAGCACGGTTCGCCCGGGCCGGCCAGTGGCTCGCCCGCAGCGGCATCGGCCTGGCCGCCCTGACGACCTGAGACTCCCGGCCGCTGGCAGCACCAGCGGCAGGCAGCCGCACAACGACCGCAGCAGCAACTTCGTCCGGGAGGACCCGTGGCACCGACAGCAGCATTTCCGTTCATCGAGGTCCGAATCGTGCCGCCACCGGCGCCGCTGGCCCAGCGCTCGCCGGGCGTCGTCGCCGTGGTGGGCAAGGCGCCGTCCACTGCCGACGGCGGTTCCGCGCCGGCGAACACGCCGGTCCGGATCGAGACCCTCGACGACGCGGTCACCAACTTCGCCCGCCGGCAGGCCGGCAACGTGGTCCGCAACGCTCTCTACAACTCCCTCGAACTGGCGTTCCTGCAGGACCCGCGCCCGGCCAAGGTGTACGGGGTCAAGGTGGCCGGCGACGACTACGCCGCCGCGCTCGGCGGTCTGGAGGCCGCCGACGACGTGACCATGGTGTCGCTGGCCAACGAGTCGGGCGTCGGCAACCCGGCCGGGGCGGGGGCGCCCACCGGGTTGCAGGCGCTCAAGGCGCACGTGGAGACGATGTCGGCCGCCGGCCAGCGGCGGATCGGCTTCGCCATGGTCAACCCGGCCACCGAGAAGGGCCCCACCTACGTCGCGGACATCACCACCGCCGCGAACCCGCTCAAGAGCAGCACCAGCCGGATGGTGATGATCGCGGCCCGCGGCGCGGACGGCGACGCGGCCACCGCCGCGATGGCGGCCGTGGCCGGCCTGCCGGTGCACCACAGCATCGTGCTGAAGAAGATCCGCGGGGTGGCCATCCCGGTCGCCAAGCAGTACAGCCCGGCCGAGATCAAGGGCCTCTCCGAGGCGAACCTCACGCCCATCATCGACCCGACACTGATCACCGGCGAGAGCCTGCACTTCGCCGACGGGCGGCTGTTCACCTCCGACGCGAGCCTCCTGCACGTCGACCTGGTCCGCACCCTCGACCAGATCGAGTTCATGCTCCGCGCCGGCCTGATCGGCCTGGTCGGCGACGCGCGGATCACCAAGCCGGGCATGACCCTGCTCAAGACCCAGGTGGACGGCATCCTCGGCCCGCTCAAGCGGCAGGCCGTGATCGACGACTACCAGATCGAGATCCCGGTGCTGGACATCCTCACCATCCCCGAGGTGGCCCGTACCGCAACCGACACCTCGATCGTCACCGCCGCCCGGGCCGACCGCACTGTCGACCTGGTCGTCACCGTCACGTACGGCCCTGCCGTGAGCCGCCTGCTGGTCACGCTCGTGGCCAAGTTCTGACCCGGAGGAACCAGACCATGGAGTGGAAGACCCGCCTCGCGGTGCAGTACACCAAGGGCACCGAGACGGTGTTGATCAGCCCGATCGACTCGTTCAGCCCGTCCTTCTCGCTCAACGTCGAGGCGCTGCACTCGTGCGAGGTGACCCACATGGGCGTCATCCACGCGCCGGTGTCGATGAACTTCACGATGACAGTCAAGGCCATCGGGGACGTCGCCGGGCGGCTCACCAAGCTGGCCCTCGACGGCGAGCTGTTCGACATCGCGCTGCTGGAGCACACAGGCGACGACTGGGCGTTCTCGTCCTTCGTGTTGCGGGACTGCCTGATCACCAGCGCCACACCGACGACAGCCACCATCTCCGGCGCCCCGGCGGCGACCTTCAGCGGCTTCAGCCTGGCCGCCTCGGTCGACCCGAAGACCGGCGACCCGTCCGTCCTGCCGTAACCGAGCGACGAGGAACCGGAGGTAGCAGATGGCGACCGGAGCGGGCCGCGCCGCCCGGGTCACCCGTACCGGGCTGGCCCTGGTGCACGCGGGTGAGCTGGTGCTGCCGGCTGCCGGCAGCGAGGCGGAGGCCGAGCAGGTGGCCGAGGACGATCGCGCCGTCATCGCGTACCACTTCCCGGTGGAGATCGAGGTGGTCGCTGCCGGCGGCGCCCTCGATGCCGACGCGCTCGCCGACCTCGCGCTGGCCCGCCTCGCCGAGCACCTGGACGGGCGGTTCTGACGGTGGCCATCTCGGTGCACGTGCCGCTGCGGATCCGGCTGGACGCCCGGTCGGTGACCGAGCGGCCGGCGGTCGTGACCGACGCGCTCGCCGCGGCCCTGGCCCGCGCCCTGGAACGCTCCCGGCAGGAGGTCGTCGCGCCGCGCGGCGGCTATCTGGAGGTACGCGCCGCAGCGCCGGACTTCCGCTGGACCGGCGCCGCCGCCGAACGGGTGTCCCCGGACGACAGGCGGGCCTTCGAGGCCCGGCTGCGCCGGCGCATCGACGAGGTGATCGGCGCGGCGCGGCTCGACCCGGGGCTGCCCGCAGGGGTGGCCGCGCCGCTGAGCCGACCGGCGACCGAGCTGTTCGACGCGTCTCGGATGCGGCACCTGCTGGCCGTCTACCGGGTGCCGTCCTACGACGACGGTGGGGACGCGGCCGAGGTGCCTGTGGACGGCGACGAGCCGCCCGGCGTCACCTACCAGTGGCTGCTGCGCCCGGCCACCTACCTGGCGGGCCACTTCGCCGAGCTGGCCCGCGAGGCGGTACGCCAGCACGGTGGTCTGCCCTCGGGCACGCCGCAGGGTGTGATCGCCCGCGTCGTCGGCTCGGACGGGCGACCCGTCTGGGCGATCATGGTGACCACGACCCCGCTGTCGGTCCTCACGTTCGAGCGGTTCGGTGAGACGGTGTTCCGGGCCACGCCGCAGCCGCACTTCGAGGTGGAGGAGCGGGTGCCCAGCCCGCAGCCCGGGACTGTGCAGCGGCGACCGGTCGCCGACCGGAACGCCCTGGTCGCCATGGTGGACGAGGAGCTGAGCGCCGACATCCGGCAGCGGCTGCGGACCGCGTCACCGCGCGGCGAGACCACAAGCGTGGACGAGTACCAGGCGCAGATCGAGCGGGCCGTCGACGCCGAGGTGACCCGGCGGGTCGACGCGATCCTCGCCTCGGTGGGCGGGGCGACGCCTACCTGCCTGGTGGTGGTCAGCATCGGCGGGGTGTCCCTGCTGCTTGTCGGCACCGAGGAGACCGACGCCACGATGCACTGGACCGGCACGGCCAACCTGCTGCCGATCACCGTCGAGCAGCACCCGGCCGCCCCGCCGGACCCGAACGCGCCACCCGGCGGCGGCATCGGCGACGGCACGGGTCCGGGCCCGGGCGGCGCCGGCACGGGCACCGGGTCCGGCAGCGGGCCGAGCGGCACCGGCGGCGCCGGCACGGGCACCGGCACCGGCGGCAGCGGCACGGGCACCGGCACGGGCTCCAGCCCGGGTGGCGGCACCGGTGACGGCAGCGGCGGCCGCCGGGGCGGGTTCGTCTTCGACCCGAGCAGCCCGAGCGCGCCGGCCGGCACCGAGGGCAGCCGGTTCCCCGTCGTCGGCGCGGGGCACTCGGCGATGCCTGCCTGTGCGTCGTTCAACGGCGAACCGGAGCTTGCCGCGCTCGGCGCGGACGGCGACGAGCTGCGCCGACTGATGGACGACATCGCGTTCCGGCTGCAGATGGGTGAGCCGTGCCGCTACCCGGCGAACTTCTGCCTCCAGGCAGCCGCCGTGCTGCGCGGCCGGGCCGCGGCCATCAGCCTGTTGGTCGGGGCGGCCGAGCGCGAGGCGTTCACCAGGCCCGTACCCCAGGGCACCGGAGGGCTGGGCCCGTTGGACTTCCGGCCGGTCGCCTCGCCCGCCGTGCAGTTCCTGCGCCACCTGGCCGGCGTGGTGCCCCGCCTGGACCACCTCGCCCAGCTCGTCATGCGCCGCTACAGCCAGCCCGAGCACTTCGCCCGCGTCCAGGGTGGCTGGATCGACACGTCGGCCTCCTGGAACCTGCACTTCGTCCAGGCGCTCAGCCCGGCCGTCAACGCCGCGGTCGGGCAACTGTTCGTCGTCGGCAGCCAGGCAATGCTTGTGCAACTGCTGCTCAGCTCACGCACCGGCATCGACGCGCGGATCGCCCGCTTCGACCAGTACGCGCCGATCTTCGAGCGGTTGATCGTCTCCCAGCTCACCGACTACGCCGAGCTGCAGGGGCTGCGCGATCGGCTGCGCCGCCACGAGGCCGCGCGGTGGACGGCTGCGCACACCGACGCCGGCGGTGGCGTTCTCGCCACGGTCAGCGTGGCCAACCCGTCCACCGCCTGGTACGGGGCGGCCCGCGCCATCTCCAGCGCGTTCCTCGCCGCCGAGGCCACCCTGACCAGCCCCGGCGCGGCCGGCGAGGTCGTCGAACGCGACGGCGCCACGCGGATCCGCGACTCCCACGCGGTGCTGTGGACCCTCGCCGAGATCGAGCAGGCGTTGGTCATCCAACGCGGCGAGGCCGAGGGAATCGACCCGCTGGTCAAGCAGATCACCGACCTACCCGACGTGCTGGCCCGCTTCGCCGGTGACCGGTCGGCGATCCGCGGCGAGCTGTGGCGGGTGCTACAGGACATGCGGCGCAACAACACCGAGATGCTGGGCCGCGCCCGCACCGACGCGCGGTTCGCCTTCCGGTCCAGCCGGATCAGCGAGCACATCCCGTCGGCGACAATCCCCGGTGGACGCTTCGCGTTGCAGGGGGTCCACCTGGTCACCCACCAGCAGCTCGGCGAGTTTTTCGGCGGCAACCTCTACTACGCCACGGGCGTCGACGACCTGTTCGGCACCGAGCTGGGCCGGGAGGCGCTGAGCGCGTTCGCCATCATGGTGGGGATCATCGCGTTGTCGCTGCTCTGCCCGCCGCTGGGCTTCGTGGTCGGGGTGGCAGTCGCCGCCGTCGACGTGGCGCACGCCCACCAGCGCGAGCGCCTCTACGAGTCCATGCTCGACCCGGAGCTGGTGCTGACCCGCACCGAGGTCGAGGTCGAGCTGTTCGCCGCGTACCTCGGGCTGGCCCTGTCGCTGATCCCCGAGGCCGGCACCATCGGCGGCGCGGCCGTGCGCGGCGGCCGGGTCGCGCTGCGCTTCGGCGTCCGCGCGGGGCTGCGCGCCGCCCGGGGGTACGTGGTACGCCGGGTCACCCGGCAGATCGTCGAGGCCGCCTCCCGCGACCTGCTGCAGGGGTTCCTCACCGAGATCCTGCTCAACGAGGTGCTGGAACGGGTCGTGCAGAAGCTGATGGAGCCGGTGCTCGCGTACGTGGAGCGGGAGGCGATGCTCAGCGGCGCGGTCGGCGGCCCGGAGGGCGCCCGGTTCATCCTCATGGTGCTCGACTCGCCGCACACCGCCGCGTCCGGCCCGCGCGTGCCGGCGGTGCGGCCGTGACCGGGCCGCGCCGGTTCCGCGCCGGCCGGTTCCTCGACGCCGCCGCCGTGCACGCCGCCGCCGACGCGAACCCCCGGCTGCGCCAGTTCATGCGGACCATCGCCGCGCACAGCGAGGCCGGCGAGGTGCGCTCCCGCCGCCTGCTGGAACACCTCATCCGCCGCATCGTCGACGACGTCGGTGACCTGCACCTGGGCAATGCGCTCAACCGGCTGGAACGCATCACAGTGCTGCGGGACAACATCGCCGCGATCCTCGACCACGTGTTGGAGGGCGGCACCCTGCCCGAGGGGGTGCGGGTGGCGACTCTCGGGGAGTACTTCGACCAGCTCAACACCGAGATGCGCGAGCTGAGCCGACCCCGCGACGGCATCGTGGGCGACGCGCCGCTGCGGCTGGCCGACGACTCCGCCGCGTACGCCGACTCGCTGCTGCGCGAGTTCGACGGCGGCGGCGCGGCCGGTCGGCACGCCGAGCCGGCCGCGATCGTCGGTGACGCGTTCCGGGCCATGCCGGCGGACCGGCAGGCCGCGCTGCGCCGCGCCGCCGAGCTGGAACCGGCCGCGCTGTGGCGTGCGGTGGCCGCCGAGAGCGAGGGCGGCAAGCGGGCGGCCGTCGCCGACCTGGAGACCCGCCTGGGCGGCCGGCTCACCCCCGACGAGGTGGCCCGTCTGCGTACCGCCGTCGACGACCTCGGTCGGGCGCGCTCGCGCGGTCTGCAGATGAGCGACGCCCGTCTCGCCGAGGCCCTGGCCCGCATCGGTGACCCGGAGCTGCGGGCCGTGGTGGCCGGCGGCGACGTCTGGCTCACCCAGCAGCTCGCCGTGCACAACCCGGAGGCCCTGGCGACCCTGTGGCGGCGCTTCCGGGACCGGGGCGGCCGCGCCGACGACGGCCCCGGCTTCCGCGCCTACCTGCGCCACGACATGGTCACCTACGGCCGGGGCGTCCTCGGTGAGTACAGCGCGGCGTTCTCGCTGAGCAGCATCGAGCTGTTCCTCAAGGGACCGGACGCCAACGTCAAGGTCGCCGGCACCGACCTCGTCGGCATCGGCCACGACGGCTGGGTGTGGCTGATCGACGACAAGTCGCACCGCGCCCCGAGCGTCGGCGGGGTCAGCGCGCTCACCGACAACCTGGTCACCAACCTGCGCCGCGACGCCGCCGACTTCCGCGACGCCATCGCCCGTCTGCAACGCGACGACCCCGGCTTCACACCCGACCCACGGATCCTCGACGCGATCTCCCGGATGGAGGACGCCGCCGCCGAGATCGACCGGATCAACAGGCGCGGCTCCGCGTCCACCCGACCCGCGCGGATCAGCGCGGCCCTGGAGGCGCGGCGACTGCGGCTGCGGGTGACAAGCGCCGCGGGCGAGGTCCGCGAGATCACCCAGGCGCTGCGCGACCTGGGCCTGGCCGTCGAACCCACCGGCACGCCGGTGCCGCTGCCACCAACCGGAGGGCGCTGACCATGGCCACCACCAGCTTCATGCGGTACGGCACGGTCCCGTCCGCGATCATCAGCGACGGGATCCTGCCCATCCCGATCTGGGCGGTCACCGCCATCTCGCTGGCCGAGACCTACCACCTGCCACCGATCGGCTCCACCGCGCACAAGGCCATCGTGGCCACCCACGACGACACCATCACGCTGACCGGGGTGCTCGTCGGTCCCGAGCGCTACGGCTGGAAGTTCGCCCTGGAGACGATGGCCGAGGCCAGCAAACGCGGCACCGCCCTGGCGGCGTACTCCGGGGGGAAGTTCGGCGGGCTCATCCTCGTCACGTCGATGACCATCCGCACCGACATGCAGGTGCAGTCGTTGACCTTCAACGCCTCGGCCGCCCGCCGCGACGTCCTGGACACCACAATCACCCTCGTCCACGTGCCCCGTCCCAGCCTGCTCGGCAAGCTGCTCGACGTGGCCAGCATCGGAGTCGGCGCGCTCGCCGACGGGTTGGGCAACTGATGCCACCGTTCCCGATCGACCGCTACCTGCTGCCGGAGACACCCGTCGAGGTTCCCGCCGGGTTCACCGAGGTCCGGCAGAGCCTCACCGCCGGCCTGCCGCACCGCGTCGAGCTGGGCGGCGGCGTGCACGCGGTGCTGATCCTGCCCACCGGGCTGGCCCGGCAGTGGCTCGCCACCGACCCCCTCGCCGTGGTCAGCACCTCCGCCGACGACCTGACGCCCCGACCCGCGCCGCCCGCCACGCCCCGGACGCCGGCCCTGGTCGGCCGGGTGCCGCTGCGCCTGGTCGTCCGCCAGGGCACCCGGATCCTCGGCTCGGTGCCGCTCGCCGCCGGCCTGCGCCGGGTCTGCCCCGACGCCGGCCCGCCTGTCGACGTCACCGCGCCGCCCGCTCGCGCCGCCGCCCCGGTCGCCGTCGAGGTGGTCGTGCTCGCCTGGCTGCTGCACGCCGGGACGGTACGCGGCTCCGGCGACTACGGCTCGTCTCTGACGCTGGCCTGGCGGCCCGCCGACCGCGCGGTCGACACCTTCGGGCCGCCGCCGATCAACGAGTTCGTCTGGCGTCGCCGCCCACCCGCTCAGCGCGTCGAATCCGAGCTGGGCCCCGGCAGGCTGCGCTACCGCTACCTGCTCGACAAGAAGATGCGGAGGGTGCTGCGGTGACGCTCACGCCGTTCCAGACCGGCCAGGTACGCCAGGGTGCGGTCGGCAACGACGCCGGCTGGACCCTCACGTTTCACCGGGAGACCCCGACCGGGCTCAGCCCGGACGTCGCGCTCACCCTGTCCAGCGCCGACTACTACGCGGCCATCGACGCCGCGCTGCCCGACGGGCTGGGCCCCGGCGCGTACACGATCACCGTGCAGGGGCTGATCGACGAGCACTTCGCGGCGCTGCGCACCGCCGAGGGGCAACCGCCGCTGGTGGCGAAACTGCACCTGTACTGGCGTGACGCCAACACCTCGGTCGGCGCGTTCTTCACCAACCTGGTCGGCGTGAACGCCGGCCCGACCCCGGCCGAGCTGACCCAGGCGCTCGTCGCCGTGCTGCGGGTGACAAAGGTGCGTCGGCTCACCGGCGAGCGGACGTACGACACCGAACTGACACTCGTCGAGCAGGCGTACGCCCGGCTCGGGCAGCGCATCGCCGAACGGTTCGAGGCGACCACCTTCACGGCCGCGATCCGGGCCATCGGCGAGCGGACAAGGGTCGACGTGACCGGGTGGGGCGCCAACCCGGACGGCACGATGACCTCCGGCGCCACCGAGGCGGCCGGCGACGAGCGGGTCGCCTTCGGGGCCGGCCTGCTCTACCGCGCCGCCCTGGAGCGCATCGGCGGCGCGGTGCAGCAGTCGCTCAACGCGTACGGGCGGGGGATGCTGCTGATCCGCGACGGCACCGTGCACGTGGGCAAGCGGCCGATCCCGTACCCGGAGGGGGAGCCGAAGCCGCTCACCCTCGCCACCGGCCTGCTGGAGTGCACCGAGAACGGCACCCAGGACACCGACCCGTACGCGGCCACCGAGGCCGGCGGCACCGCCGCGCCGCGCCGTCGCGCGTGGACGCTCACCCTCAAGGGCCGCCCCGACCTGAAGCCCGGTGACCTGGTGTGCTTCGATCCGCCGGCGGTGGACGAGGCCACCACGCTTGGCAGTGTGGGCGCGGCGCTGCTCGGCTCGTTCGCGGCCCCGTTCGCCCCGTCGACGGGTGAGCTGGGCGCGGGCGCGAAGCTGCTCTACCTCAGCGCCGCCCGGCACACCCTGTCGCGTACCGCCGGGTTCGTGACTGTCGTGCAGGGCGTCGAGGTCACCTCCGGCGCCCAGGCGTGGGACACCTGGAGCGACGCGTCAGGTGTGGCCGCCGCCGAGCCGGCCGGCCCGGCATCCTCGCCAGGGGTGGCCGCCGCCGAGGCGGTCCGCAGGGTGGCCCGCGCGGCCCGGGGCGAGACGCGCGGCCTGGAGATCGGCGAGGTCCGCGCGGCGGCCACAAACGCCAGCGGCGCGGTCGAGCCGCCGGCCCAGACCGAGACGGTGTGGGAGGGCCTGGTCCGCCCGGACGGCAGGCCCAACGCGGCCCGTCGCCTGCCGGTACGCAGGGATCAGCCCGCGCCGCTGCCCGGGGTGACCTACCTGACCCCGTTCGCGTGGGGCGGCTGCGGGCTCATCCTGCCCCGTTACCCGGGCACCCGGGTGGCGCTCGCCTACCGCAACGGCGCACCCGACGACCCGGTCGAGGTGGGCGCGCTCTGGCCGACCGGGCACGCCCCGGTGTCCCAGCCGGGGGACTGGTGGCTGTCCCTGCCGGTCGGGGTGGCCACCAACAGCCGCTCGTCGATCGGCGACACGGTCGTGCCCGCCGACCACGACGGCAAGGTGGCGCACGACCTCACCGACGGCGACGGCAACCGGGTCATCGAGCTGGGTGAGCTGACCGTGCGGGTGGGCCGTGCCCAGTTGCAGGGGCGCGGTCAGCGCCCGGCCCGCGCCGACGAGGCCGACAGCATCACCATCGAGCACGCCGCCGGCGGCTCGTCGATCGTCATGAAGCAGGACGGCTCGATCACCATCACCGGCACCCGGATCGACCTGGACGCGGGCAACGGCGCGGTGAACATCAGCGGCGGCACGGTCAGCATCGCCGCCGCCGACGTCGACGTCCAGGTCGACAACGCGATGAACATCCACTGAGGAGATCGAGATGGCCTTCGTGCTCACCACGTCGAGCGACGTGCACTGCCCGAGTCAGGGCACTGTCACCCCGGCCGGGCAGGCGAAGCTTGTCGTGGCAGGCGCCCAGGTGACACGCCTCGACGGCATCACCGGCAAGTCGGTGACCGGGTGCGCGATCACCGACAGCAGCTCCACCGTGCAGTGCAAGAAGGTGGTGTCGGCGACAGGCGCCGCCCAGAAGCTGCACGTCGGCGGGGTCGGGGTGGCGCTGGCCACCCTCAGCGGCGCCACCGACGGCAGCACCCCCGGCCTGTCGGCCACCGCCGGGCAGACCAAGCTGAAGGCGGTCTGAGGTGGACCGTACCGAGCGGGAACGGCAGGCCGCCCAGCGCCGCTACCTCGGCTGGGGCCTCGCCTTCGAACCCACCATGCCGGGGGTGGACCTGGCGCGCGACATCGTCTTCGACGACGGTCCGAACGGCCGGGCGCTGGCCCTCGTCGAAGGCACCGGCAACGTGGCGCAGAGCCTCGCGGTGGCGCTGACCACGCTGCGCGGCTCGAACGTCTTCGACGCCACCTTCGGCTTCGACGGGCTCAACGCGCTCGCCGAGCAGATCGAGCCGAACCTCATCCGCGAGCAGGTCCGCATCGGCATCATCACGCTGCTCGACCGCGATCCCCGGGTCCGCAAGATCGTCGACGTGAACCTCGACGACGGTCGGCTCGGCGCGGGCCGTGCCGACGACGCCGCGGCGGCCGCGCTGCGCTCCTCCCGCACCCTCCAGGTGCAGGTCCAGTTCGAAACCATCACCGACGACCGGCTCTCGGTGCGCCTCGGGGAGCTGCCCAGTGTCTGATCCGACCCTCCCGGCCGAGCTGGCCGACGTCCTGGCCGTCGACGCCGCCGCGCTGCGGGCCACCGGCTCGACGGGCTTCGGCATCGTCGAGACCGGCTTCGTGCCGAAATCCTTCGCCCGGCTGCTCGCCGAGAAGCTTGCCACCGCCCGGCTGCTCTTCGGCGAGGACGTCGACCTGACCAGCGGCGCGGTGCTGCGCAAGGTCCTCGAACTGGCAGCCCTGGAGGACGCCCGACTGTGGGCGGCGCTCGGCGCGGTCTACGACAACTCGTTCGTGGTGTCCGCGACCGCCGACGCGCTGAGCCGCCTGGGCGAGGAGCTGGGCATCGCCCGGCCGTACCTGCAAGCGCGGGGGACCGTGAAGCTGACGTTGAAGGCCGCGCTGCCCAGCGGCCACAGTCCGCTCACGCTGCCCCGGGGCGCCCGGCTCTCCACACCCGGCGGGCACCACGTCGCCCTGGACGAGACGGTGGTGCTCTCCGCCGCCGTCGGCGAGCGCGAACCGGCAGTCGCCGCGTTCTATCCCGGCCCGGCGCACAACCTCGACCCCACCCAACCCAACCAGAAGATCGACAGGTGGAACCGGGCGGACACCCTGCTGGCCGACCTTGACGACGCCGAGCAGGCCGCCGGCGCGGAGCTGGTGGAGATCACCCACACCGTGGCGCTGACCGGAGGTGAGCAGCAGGTCTCCGACGCCCGCTACCGGCAGCTCCTGCTGGCCGCGCCCCGCTCGATCTGGACGGCCGAGGCGATCGGCCTGGCCGTGGCGACCGTGCCCGGCGTACGGCAGGTGCAGGTCTTCGACGGTCGGGGCGGGCTGGACCTCAACCAGTCCATCTTCGGCAACTTCAACTTCATCGAACGGGTCTTCAGCACCGAACGCGACCTGGGCAACCCGTACTACGTCACAGTGCTCGTCGCGCCCACCGCCGCCGCCATCTGGGACGGCCCGGACGGGCTGCACGCCTCCGTCGAGTCGGTCATCGAGGACCTGCGCCCGGTGGGCATCTTCGCCTCGGTGGACCGGGCCGACGAGGTAGGCATCGGCGTCGAGGCCGATCTCGTGATCCGGGGCCTCCCACTGCCCACCGGCTCCAAGGAGACGGTGAACGCGTCCACCGCCGCCACCGAGCTGCGCGCCCGGCTGCACGCGCGACTGCGCCGCTACGTCGACGAGCTGCCCTTCGGTGAGCCGGTCCGTGCCGCCGAGGTGATCTGGACCCTGATGAACGAGCCGGGCGTCGCCGACGTACGCGGGCTGCGGCTCGTCCGCTTTCCGGCCGACTCGGCGGTGGTGGTGACCGGCAGCGCGCCCACCGGCGACGGGGTGCAGCGGCTGCCGGTCGGTGACAACGCGGTGCTCGCCGCGAACCAGGTGCCCGTCTACGTCGACCGGGACGATCCCCGGCCGTTCCGGATCGTCTGAGCGGGGGACGCGATGACCGACATCCGGGTGCCCGTGGACGGCGCCGACCCGTCCGTCGAACGCAACCTCGTCGACCAGTTGGAGGGCCCGTACCCGGGCACCGTCCGGCGGGTGGTCGTGCCGCTCGCCACCGGCGGCGCCGCCGCGGTGGACTGGACCAGCCGGCACCCGGTGCTCACCGTGGTCCTGCGCCGGGACCTCGTCGAGGAGACCGTCCGGGTGACAGTCACAGTCGACCCGGGCGGCGCGGACGAGCGGGTGCTGCCGTCTGTGGTGTTCGCGCCCTGGTCGGCCGCCGGCGCGTCGGTGCCGGCGTACGCGCCGGACAGCGCCGACGAACCGCTTGTCGCGCCGTTCTCCGTCACCGTGACGGCCGAGCGGGCCGTCGACGCCGCCGCCGCGACGGCGGTCACCGGCGCGGCGCTCACCGCCCTGATCGAGCTGGCCGTGGTCGAGGGCAACCTCGGCCGGCTGCTCTACCTGGTGTCGCACGAGAAGCACCGGCTGCGCCGCGCGGCGCGGGAGGTGCACGCGTACCGGACCCTGGCGCACGCCCGACGCGACGCGCTGGACCGCATCGGCGCGGACGTCGGGGTGGCACGCTTCGTCGACGAGTTGGTGCACGAGCCGGCGAGCGGCGACGTGTACGCGCGCCGGCTGGCCCCGCCGGCCCGCGAGCCGGACGGGGCGTACGCCCACCGGTTGGGGCTCTACCGGAGGTTCCTGCTGCCCACCCCGGGCGCGGTGCGCCGGCTGCTCAACGGCCCCGGCGCGGACACCGAGCCGAACGCCGGGCTCTTCGCCGACCTGCCCGGCGGCGCCCGGTTCACGCTGCGCGAGGACGACGACCGGTTCGCGGTGGCGATCCGACTGGTCGCCGCCGGCGACCCGCAGCACCGCACCAACTTCCTCGCCCAACTGCGCCGCGACCGCCTCGTGCTGCCCGCCAACACCCCGCCGAACAACACGACGCACGCCGGCCGGGCGCTGCCGTCCGGCCGGCTGGCCGAGATCACCGCGCTGCGCGCCAGCCTGCGCCAGTCGTACGCCTTCGACAACGCGCACGCCCTCGCGCCGCCGCTGGCCACCGCCCTGGACCGGGCCGGGCGGGTGTGCCGGGCGCTCGGCTCGACGCTCGTGTGGCAGGTGACCCGGGCCCAGGACGACGCCGGCGGCAGCCGCTACGAGCTGGGTCTCGGCGTGGACGTCGGCTGGCCGACCCCCGCGCAGGCCACCGACCTGCGCAACCGGGTGCTGGACACCGGCCGGACGGTCACCGCCGACCGGACCGCCGAGGCCCTGATCGCCGCCGCCCGCGCCGCAGGTGTGCCAACGGTGGCCTCCGACGGCGAGGTGGCCTGGCTGTGGCGGGTGTGCGGCGTGCAGACCACGCACCGGATCAGCACCACCAGGATGTACCTGTCGCACCTGCCCACCCGTGGGCTGGCGGTGACCGCGCCGACGGCCGCCACGGTCGGCGCCGACGTGGCAGTCGAGGCGCAGTTCCACGCGCCGGGCGACCCGGGTGGCAACGCGCTGCTGCTGGCCGGCCTGGCCGCCGCCGCGACGGCCTGGACGGGCACGGGGGAGCCGGCGTGGTCGCCGCTGACCGACGCGGCGGCCCGGACCCGGTGGGCGGGCGTACCCACCCGGCCGGCCGGGCAGCCGGTCGACGAGGTGCTGGCCGCCGCCGGCCTGCCCGCGGTACGCGACCCGGCGCCGGTGGTGGCCGCGCTGAACCGGCTACCCGACGAGCTGGTGGAGACCATCGAGCTGCCGGCGGCGCTGGCGTCCGCGCTGATCGCCGGGCAGCCGGCCGCCGCCGACCGGCTGGCACGGCTTGTCGGTCTGCTGCGCGACAGGCACCTCGCCGCCGCGTTGCCGCTCGTCGACAGCGGCAACCGGGTACTGCTGGTGTGCAGCGTGATCGGGCTGCCCCAGGCCGGGGTCAACCTGGCCGAGCGGCGGGCCACCGGGTTCCGCTGGTACACAGTGGGGCTCGGCGGCGGCACCGCGGACGTCAAGGCGGTCGGCGCGCGGACCACGCTGCGGCCCACCCACGCCGGGCTGGTCGCGGTGGTGGCGCTGTCCTACGTGCGGACCGGCCTCACCGACCCGTACGAGTTCCGGGTGGAGTTGCCCGACGGGGTGGCGTTGACCCTGGCCCAGTACGAGCGGCTGATGAACACGTTGACGAGGGTCTGCCCGCTCGGCGTGGAGATCAACACTTTCGGGATCCGGCGTGACCACGTCGACCTCGACGCCGACGGCGACGCCGAGCCGCTGCGCCCGGCGGTCGCCCGTACCTTCCGCACCTTCCAGCAGCGCCGGCACCGCGGCGTGTACGACCAGCTCTGAGAGGGACATCATCATGGCGAACGAGATCAACTACGACGGGGTGACCGTCACCGAGTTGTACGAGGCGTTCACCAAACACGGCATCCCGCAGTCGGACGCCAGCGTGCTGGTCTCCTCCTGGATCTACGAGAACGTGGGCACGGCGAAGCGGGTGTTCACCTACGCAGAGCCGTTTGCCGCGGTGGAGCCGGGCTGCGCGCCGCCGCCGTTCGCCCGCACCTTCGCGCACAGCGACTGGGTCGACGGCGAGGACGTCGTGCAGGCCGGGCAGACTCCCGGCGAGCAGGGCTTCAACGAACGGTTCCACCGCATCGAGCACGACCTCGACCACCTCGGCACCGACCTGGCCAAGGCGTTCTCCTGCATGGCCGCCATGCGGGTGAGCCTGCGCCACCTGCTCGACGAGATCCGCGCCGAGATCAACCGGCTGCACTCCACCGTCCACGAGAACAAGATCGTTCCCGGCCCGTACACGATCGAGCAGATCCCGAACTACATCGGCGCCCTGGACTTCGGAAAGTACATGGGCACCACGATGTTCCTGGACAAGAAGGTGAGCATCTGGCAGACCAAGGCCGGCACCATCGTGCTGCCCGCCGTGGAGACCCTCGGCGTGGACGTGGTCGCCGGGCCGAAGGTCCGCGGCGCCGCCTACCTGGACCGGTACGCCGTCGAGACCCCGGACGTCCGGCAGCGCTTCCCGCAGGAGGTGAAGCTCGTCGAGTTCGTCCGCTTCTTCGGCGAGGACGAGGTGGCCGACGGCCGGACGGTCCGCGACGTGCTCAAGGTGCTGCCGGCGGACAGCAGTTACCCCAGCCTCGACGCCATGTTCGCCGAGGTCAGCGAACGGGAGGCGGCGATCGTCCGGACCACCGTCGGCGCCCAGTCGGCGGTCGCCGCCGCCCTCGGCATCGAGTCGGAGCTGGAGAACGTGGGCGACGCCGACATCGCGATGCTCGCCGGGGTGCCGACCAAGGCCCGCGCGGCGCTGACCCGCGCCGGGATCGGCACGCTCGGCAAGCTTGCCGAGGCGCCCGCCGAGCGGGTGCTCTCCATCATGAAGGAGGCAGGGGTACGCGCCGAGGTCGGCGACGCCGCCGAGTGGACCTCGTATGCCCGGACGCTGAGCAAGCTTCGCTGAACGGTCGGCGGCGACTCCGGCGAACGGCTGATCCCCGTCGTTCGCCGGGTCGGTGTGACGACACTGCGCTGGCGTGCCGATCGTCCACACCCGAGCGTGGAACTCCCACACCGGCGATCGGGTGCGAAGGACGCGGGAATGCCAGTTCACGAGGTGACACAGGACCTGCGCTCCGGGGCGCACGAGGCCGGCGCGGAGCGGACGACCCGGTACACGCTGCGTCTGCTCGGCGGCTTCGGGCTGGAACGCGACGGCAGGTCCGTCACGGTGCCGCAGGGCGCCCGCCGGCTGCTCGCCTACCTCGGCGTACGCCAGTGGTGCGCCCGCTGGGAGGCGGCCGGCACCCTCTGGCCCGGCTCGCACGAGGAACGGGCCCGCGCCAACCTGCGCACCATGCTCTGGCGGCTGCACCGGGTCACCCCCGAGCCCCTCGTCGAGGAGGACGACCGGCTGGCCCTGGCCGCCTGTGTGACAAGCGACGTCGCCACCCTCGGTGCGGCGTCCGCCGCCCTGCTGGCCGGCGGGGTGCCGGCGGGCGTCGGCGCGGGGGTGCCCGCCCTGGCCACGGGCGAGCTGCTGCCCGGCTGGTACGAGGACTGGGTGCTGACCGAGCGGGAGCGGCTGCGCCAGACCCAGCTGTACGCGCTGGAGGCGCTCGCCGAACGGCTCACCACGCAGGGTCGCTTCAGCGAGGCGGTGCAGGTGGCGTTGACAGCCGTGCACTTGGAGCCGCTGCGGGAGAGCGCCACCCGCGTGCTGATCGCCGTGCACCTGGCCGAACGCAACATCAACGAGGCCGTACGCCGGTTGGAGCTGTTCCGCGCCGACCTGGGTCGGGAACTGGGTGTCGCTCCGACGCCCTGGCTGGAGCACCTGGTCCGCGCGGGCGTACACGCACCGGCGTTCGCGCCGGGAGCCGGTGGCGGTGTGCCGCTGTGATCACCGGACGCGGCTCAGCCGGCCCGCTGGGGGCGTTTCGGGCGCGGCTCAGCCGGCCCGGTGGGCGGCGTCTGGAGCGGCGCGGCTCAGCCGGCCCGCTGGGCGGCATCCCTGGCGTGCGCCAGCTCCTCGGCGTGGTCGCGGGCCCAGGCGCGCGCGTGCTCGACGACGCCGAGCAGCGAACGGCCGAGCGCTGTCAGCTCGTACTCGACACCACAGTCGTCGGCGCCTGCCACCGGGCGGCGGCGCACCAGGCCATCGCGCCTCATCAGGGCGAGGGTCTCGGTGAGCACCTTCGTGCTGATCGGGCGTAGATGGCGGCGCAGGACGCCGAACCGGCGCGGCCCGTCCTGGAGACACAGCATGATCATCGCGGTCCACTTGCCGCCGATCTGGATCGGAAACGTGCTCATCGGGCACGTGGGGTCGAAGGAGGGCAACGGCCCGACCGACTGGGTCACCGATCCAGCGTAGGTGGTCACGTTGCGGTAACCACAGGTGCGGGACCTACCGTCGTGCCCATGTCCACCACCTCACCAGCGCGACGGGTCGCGGTCCTCGGTGCCGGCGGCCGGGTCGGCCGTGCGGTCACGGCCGCGCTGCTCCCACACGGCCTGCACGTCGAGGCCGTGCTCCGTCAACCCGACCGCCACGACCTGCCGCCCCACCCGAGGCTGCGCGTCGTGCCCGGCGACGCCCAGCGCCCGGCGGAGCTGGCGTCGACGCTGCGGGCCGTCGACGCCCTGGTGCTGGCCGTCACGCCGTTCTCCGCCCCGCCACAGTCGTTCGACGACTTCGACCTCGACTACTACGCCGCAATCGTCGCCGGCATCGACGCGACCTGGCGGGCGCCCCGTCGACGCCTCGTGGCGGTGGGGCTGGCCGCCACACTGACGCTCGACTCCGGCACCGTGTTGATGGACGATGAGACGCTGTTCCCGCCCGCGCTGACGCCGTTCGCCCAGGCGCACGCCCGGCACCTGCCCGCGCTCGCCGCCACGACGCTCGACTGGGCGGTGCTGACCCCGCCGGCCGGGTTCGGGACGCCGGACGGGCCGGCGGCGGGGCAGGCGTACCGGCTGGTCGCCGAACCCCTCAGCCGCGAGCAGGCGACAACCACCTTGACGTACGACGAGTACGCCCGCGCCGTGGCCGACGAGGTGGTGCGGCCGAGCGTCCACGCGGCCCGCGTCGCGGTGCTCTCCCGCGCGTGAACGCCGCGCCGAGCCCGGCGGGTCAGCGTGAGTGGGCCGGCCGGTCGAGGATGGCGCTGAACCGCTCCTCGGCAAGGTCGAGCTGGCCGAAGATGTGCGCCTTCACCTTCGGCGACAGCGGGGTGTCCGGACGGCCGATCAGATCCCGGAAGAGCGGCACCAGCGGCCGGTACTTCTTGGCCGACGAGACGACCTTCGGCCCGATCGTGTGGATCACCCCGACGCCGTTGTCGGTGAAGTCCGACACCTTGATCACTCGCGCCCAGGGTTCCCGGTCCAGGCTGACCGCCAGGTGCTCCCGGTACTGGACGTTGCGGTCGCGCTGCGGGTCGTACACCGGATTGGTGACGGCGGCGACCAGGGTGGCCACCCGCGGCCCGAACCGCGCGGCGAGCGCGGCCAGCGCCGCCCCGGTCGGGTCGTTGCCGTCGTCGGCCAGGTCGGCCAGGTCGGCCAGCTCGGCCGGATGGTCCTCCACCGCGTCGTGCAGCAGGCCGGCGACGATCACGTCGACGTCGCGGACCTGGTAGTGGTGCATCAGCCGGATGGCCACCCGCAGCAGGTGGTTGAGGTACGGCTCGCGGACCCGCCTGTCGTCGCGGTGCAGCTCGGCGGCCAGGTCGAGCGCGGCGGTCAGGCGGGCTCGTTCGGCGTCGTCGAAGCGCTCGACCTCCAGCCGGAAGCGCTCCAGCAGGCCCGGTTCGCCGTGGATCTCGGTGATCGCGTGCATCGGCATGCTGCCCAGGTGCGGCGGGAAGTCCATGCGTCACTTATAGCCGATCTTCCCCCCGTCGATGGCCCGGTTCGTCGCCGACCCGACCACGCGATCCCGCGGTGATCGACTCGGTCTCCCGGTAATCGGGGTGTCCGGAGCGCTCGGACACCCCGATAGCACGGAAACGGAGTCGATCACCGCAGCCGGTCGTTCAGAGCGGCAGTCGATCGGCACCGGCGAGCGGGCCCACCACGAGTGGCACCAGCGGAGTCGGCAGGACCGGGTCGCGGCGCAGGGTGGGCGTCCAGCCGGCGTCGGCGCCCAGGTCGGGATCGTGGGTCGCGTTGTACGCCGCCAGCACGTCGACCGGCCGGGCCGGGCCGCCGCCCTGGCGCACCCAGGAGCCCCGCTCGGTCAGCGCCGTGCCGCCCCAGTCGTAGAGCAGGTCGGCCGGGTCGACGCCCGCGTCGAGGGCGAAGAAGTTGTTCTCCGCGTAGATCGCCGACTGCACGCCGACGCCCAGCGCGTACTGGAAGCCGTCACCGCCGAGCCGGTACAGGTTGTTGTAGACGTCGACCTGCCCGAACCGCACCCGGGGCAGCCGTTGCAGGACGCCGTCGAAGAGGTTGTGGTGCACTGTCACCCTCAGCCGGCCCACGTCCGGGCCGACGGTGTTCGACGAGCCGATCAGCATCAGCTTGTCCCGTCCGGTGAAGCGGTTCCAGGAGGCGGTGACACCGCTCGCGGTGTGCGTGACGTCCAACGACCCGTCGTGCACCTGGTACGGCCGTCCGAAGTAGACAGGCTGAGCGCTGTCCGGGTTGTCGCCGTCGGTGAACGTGTTGTGGTCGACCCAGACGTGCTCGCTGCGGCGTACCGAGATCTGGTCGTACTGGCTGTTCCAGTTGCCGGCGTCGCCGTCGGTGGGGGACCACGCGGGAAAGCAGTCGCGGGCGTCCACGAAGGTCAGGTTGCGCACGATGGCGTTCGACGCCCGGTCGATCATGAGGGTGAGGCCGGTCAGCCGGGCGCCGCGCAGCCCGACGATCGTGGTGTTGGGGCCGACGTTGACCTGCGTCTGGCCGGTCTGGTTGGCCACCGAGCGCACCCGCGCGTCCTCCAGCGGCCCGGCCGGCGGCACCCGACCCCAGACCGCCGGGTCGTACGCGGCCAGGTAGGCGTCCAGCCGGTACGCCGGGTCCGCCAGGTCGGCGCAGCTCAGCGCGGTGCCGTCCGGCCCCTCGAAGCCGTCGACCGTGCCCGCCACATAGATCAGCTTCGGAGTGGCGTCGGTGGCGTTGCTGGCGTTGTCACCGCCGAGCGCGGCGACCAGCCCGACGCGGTCGTGCACCACACGCGTCCGCTCGGGCGTTGCCGCCGAACCGCCTGTGGTGCCGACGCCCTCGGCCGCCCATCCGTCCCGCTCGGGCAGGGCCTGCCGGCCGAGCTGACGGGCCGACCAGGACAGCCGGTCGGCGGAGGCGGAGTCGAAGCGGGAAGGGGCGGCAGGTGTGCCGACCAGCAGGAGGGCAAGCGCCATCGCGCCCACGAGGGGTGTACGCATTGATTGTTTCCGTTCACTGGTGACGGTTCGGCGTCCACCAGGAACGGTAGATTCACGCTTTTATTCCGGTCAATATCTATTGTTTGCAGGAATGTTGCAGTGGAAGCGCGAGTCATGGTCGGCTGACAGGAAAAGCCTGGTCAACTGCCCTGGACCGCGTCGTCGGTCAGGTCGACGTGGAATTCTGGAGCGACGAGGCCGAATCCCGCGCCCGCCTCAACCCAGGGTGGACGACCGGGCAGGCAGAGAAGACAGCCGATGCGTGCCGACTGGACCGCCGTGCCGGCGACGGTCACGACAGGGATCGCCGAACGGGTCGGGGGTGCCCATGAGGTGATCCCGGCATCGAGCGGCGATCATGCCGAGATCGCCTCGGCCGTCGTCGGTCCGGACGCGACTGTCTTCGTCAAGGCGGCCCCGGCAGCTGTCGGGGTCGGCTACCGGTCACTGCGCTGCGAACTGGCGGCCACCCAGGCCGTCGACGGGTGGCCGCCAGCAACACCGATTCCGACCTACTTTTCATCACCTGATCTTCCGGCTCGCCGCACCCGCCTGGGGCACGGCGAGCTAGGCGGTCAGCTCGGCCCGGTACGGCGGCGCGGCCCACGGCACGCCCCACTCGCTCGGCAGGGCTCCCTGCTCGGCCGACAGGCGCAGCACGTCGACCACGCCGCGCAGATGACGGACGCGCTCCCCACCCTCGCCCACCACGTCGACCAGGTCGCCGTCGAGCAGCCGAGGCTCCGGCGCGGCGCGCAGCGCGTCCAGCAGGGCGGTGAACGGCGCGGTACGGGCCAGCGGGGCGATCAGCGGCACCCCGGCCGGATCGGCCCGATGGGCGAGTAGGTTCTCCAGCAACCCTCGCCGCCCGGGGACCCGACGGGTCACCACGTCGCCGGGCAGGCGCAACCGGTCCGTCGGGTACTCCAGCACCGCCTGTCCCGTCGTACCTGTCACCACCACCTCGCCCGCCACGAACTCCTCGGCGATGAGGGTGACCGCCGCCAGCACCGGTGGGCCGGCACGGAACCGGACCCGCAGCACCGCCGTGTCCTCCACCTCGATCGGCCGCACCCGGTAGCGCTCCACCTCGATGGCGGCCGGCCACGGCGGAGCCCCGCCCAACGCCTCGGCGACGGCCAGGCACTGCATCACCGCGTGCGCGAGCGGGTTGACAAGCGCGCCGTCCAGCACGGGACGGCCGTGCAGGACCCGTCGACCGGCCCACGGGGAGCGGGCGTAGTAGGCGTCCGGCCGCTGCCAGGCCGCGACTGTCGCGATTCGGGTGACCGCGCCGAGTCGGCCGGCTGCCAGCGCGTCGGTAAGCGCGGTGAGCGCCGCCGAGCCGAGCGCCTGGAAACCGACCTGGGCCACCCGGCCGGCCGCCGCCAGCGCGCCGGTCAGCTCCTCGTGTTCGGCAAGCGACAGCACCGGCGGCTTCTCCAGCAGCAGGTCCGCGCCGGCCGCGAGAGCGTCGCGGGCGATCGGCAGGTGCGTGTGCGGTGGGGTGCAGATCACCACCACCTCCGGCCGGGTGGCGGCGAGCATCGCCCGATGGTCGGTGAACACCTCGACCCCGGGCGGCACCGGCGCCCCCGGTTCGTCGCGCACCGGCTGGACGTCGACAAGGGCTACCAGCCGCAGCCGGCCGTCGGCGTGCAGCGGCGCGATCACCCGCCGGTGCCAGCGGCCGTGCCCGTTCGCCCCGATCACCGCCACCGTCACCGGCGGCACCGACCCGTTCACGAGGCGTCGACAGGCGTCGCCACGGTCACCGGAACGCCGGCCACCGCCGTCGGTGCGCCGGCCACCGCGGCACCGCTCACCTGGCGCCGGCCAGGGTCGCCTCGACGCCGTGTCGGCCGAGCGCGGTCAGCCAGGCGGTCACGTCGGCGCGTACCTCGTCGTCGTCGGCGACCTCGGCCGGGATCACCTCGCGCAGCGCGAAGACGGCATCCACCGCGCCGGCCGGGCTCTGCGTGCCGGCGTCCAGGGCGGCTCGGATCGGCCCGGCGAGCGGGTCCTGCAACGGCAGCGGTGAGCCGTCGTCGGCGTACCCCAGCGCGAAGCGCAACCAGGACGCCACGACGAGCGCGCCCCAGCGCGCGGACCGGCCGCCCGCGCGCAGGTCGGCGATGGTGTGCAGGATGCGCTGCGGCAACTTCTGGGAGCCGTCCACCGCGACCTGGAGGGTGCGGTGCCGGATCGCCGGGTTGGCGAACCGGGCGAGGACCTGCTCGCCGTAGTCGACCACGCGCACCCCGTCGGGCGGTGTGAAGCTTGCCGCGACGTCCTCGGCGATCAGCCGGCGCAGCACGTCGGTCAGGTGCGGGATCTCCAGGGCGTCGGCGATGGTCTCCCGGCCGGCCAGCGCGCCGAGGTACGCCACGGCCGAGTGCACGCCGTTGAGGCTGCGCAGCTTCAACCGCTCCCACGGCCCGGCGTCGTCGGTGAGCACGGCGCCGGCGTGCTCCCAGCCCGGTCGCCCGCCGGGGAAGTCGTCCTCGATGACCCACTGCGCGTACGGTTCGGCGGCCACCGCGGCCAGGTCGGTCACGCCGAGCGCCCGACGGGCCGCGTCGATCGTCTCCGGGGTGCTTGCCGGCACGATGCGGTCCACCATGGTGCCGGGGCAGGTCACGTTGGTGGCCACCCAGTCGACGAGCCCGGCGGGCACCCCGGCGGCCCGCTCGACCGCCTGGTCGACAAGGCCGCGCAGCCGCCGGCCGTTGGCGGGCAGGTTGTCGCAGCTCACCAGCGCCAGCGGCCCGGCGTCGGCGGCGGCGCGGGCGGCCAACCCGCGCAGCAGCAGCCCCGGCACTGTCGTCGGCGCCTGACCGCCGGCGAGGTCCGCGGCGAGCGCGGCGTCCGGGGACAGTCGGCCGGTGACCGGATCGAGTTGGTACGCCTTCTCGGTGACGGTGAGCGTCACCACGCGTACCGCCGGGTCGGCGAGCAACGCGACCACGGCGTCCGGGTCGCTGGGAGCGTGGCGTACCCCGCTCAGCGCCCCCACCACCCTTGTGGTGCTGCCGGCGGCGGAGAGGGTGCTGACGCTGAACAGGTTGTCCTGGGCGGCGAGCGCCTCGACCAGTGCGGTGCTGCGCGGGGCGACGGCCACGATACCCCAGTCGCCGCCTGCCGCGCCGACCGCCGCCTCGGTGTAGACGGCCTGGTGCGCGCGGTGAAAGGCGCCCAACCCCAGGTGTACGACGCCGACCGGCACCGTGCCCGGCCGGATCAGTGGACGGGACTCGACGGGCAGGTGGCGCAGCACGCCCAGGCCGAGGCGGGAGGCGCCGACTGTCACCGCCATGCCGGACCGTCCGGGAAGCGGAACTCGGCGATCGACTCCGGTTTCAGGGCGGCGCTGTAGCCGGGCCGGTCGGGCAGCAGGTACCGGCCGCCGCGGGTGCGGACCGGGTCGACGAAGTGTTCGTGCAGGTGGTCGACGTACTCGATCATCCGCCCGTCCAGGCTGGCGCCCACCCGCAGGTAGTCGAAGATCGCCAGGTGCTGGACGTACTCGCAGAGGCCGACGCCGCCGGCGTGCGGGCAGACCGGCACCCCGAACTTCGCCGCCAGCAGCAGCTCGGCCAGGACCTCGTTGACGCCGCCGACCCGGCACGCGTCGATCTGCATCACGCCAATCGCCTCGGCCTGGAGCAACTGCTTGAAGATCACCCGGTTGGCGGCGACCTCGCCGGTGGCCACCCGGCACCGGCCCCCGGTCAGCTCGTCGACGGCGCGGGCGATCCGCGCGTGGCCGAGGATGTCGTCGGCGTGGGTCGGCTCCTCGATCCAGTAGGGGTCCACCTCCGCCAGAGCGGTCATCGCGGTGATCGCCTCGTCGACGTCCCACACCTGGTTGGCGTCCATCATCAGCAGCGCGTCCGGGCCGATCTCCTCCCGGATGATGCGGGCCCGGCGCACGTCGTCGGCGAGCGGGCCGCCCACCTTCATCTTCATCGCCCGCCACCCGTCCTCGTACGCCCGGCGGGTCAGCGCCCGTACCTTGTCGTCGGGGTAGCCGAGCCAGCCGACCGAGGTGGTGTACGAGGGGAAGCCGTCACGTTCGAGCGTCGCCAACCGGTCGGTCAGGCCGTCGCGTCCCTTGTCGAGGATCGCCGCCGCGTCGTCCGGCGTGAGCGCGTCGGTGATGTGGTGGAAGTCGACGCTGGCGACCAGCTCGTCGGTGGGCAGGTCGGCGAGGAACCGCCACATCGGTTTGCCGGCCATCCCGGCCCGCAGGTCCCACACGGCGTTGACAAGCGCGCCAGTCGCCATGTGGATGACGCCCTTCTCCGGGCCCAGCCAGCGCAACTGCACGTCGGCGCTGAGCGAGCGCCAGAACGCCACCGGCTCGGCGGCGATCTCGGCGATCGTGCGCCCCCGCACGTGGTGGGCAAGTGCCCGCACCGCCGCGCAGGTGATCTCGTTGCCCCGCCCGTTGGTGAAGGTGAACCCCGCGCCTGTCGGCCCGGCGTCGGTGCCCAGCTGCACATACGTCGCCGAGTAGTCGCCGCGGTTGACCGCGTCGGAGCCGTCGCCCCGCGCGGCGGTGGGGAACCGCACGTCGTGCACCTCGACGGAGGTGATGGTGACACTCACTGAGCCTGCCTTTCGTTCGTGACTGCGGGGCTCCGCTGCGTTGCGCTCCTCGCGCTCACCTGTCGTCCCCGCCGAAGTTGAAGACCCGCTTGGGCAGCCGGTACGCCAGGTCCACGATCGTCTCGGCGGCCTCGTCCAGCGGCAGCCGGTGCTCGGCGACCAGTCGGGCCAGGAAGCCGGCGTCGACGCGGCGGGCCACGTCGTGGCGTACCGGGATGGAGCAGAACGCCCGGGTGTCGTCGACGAACCCGGTGGTGTTGTAGAAGCCGGCGCTCTCGGTGACCGTCTCCCGGAACCGGCGCAGCACCTCGGGGGAGTCCAGGAACCACCAGGGAGCGCCGAGCAGCAGCGCCGCGTAGCCACCCGCGAGGGGCGCCAGCTCACGGGTGAACGTGTCCTCGTCGAGGGTGTAGAGCACCACTCGCAGACGGGGATCGTTGCCGTGGCGCTCCAGCAGCGGGGCGAGCGCGTGCACGTACTCGGTGGCCTGCGGGACGTCGCCGCCCACGTCGCGGCCGTGCCGGGCGTACAGCCAGCGGTTGTGGTTGCGCACCGCTCCGGGGTGTAGTTGCAGGACCAGGCCGTCGTCGAGCGACATCCGGGCGAACTCCATGAGCATGTGCGCGCGGAACGCCTCCGCGTCCGCCGCGTCGGCCGCGCCGCGCAGACCCCTGTCGTACAGCCGGGCGGCCTCGGCCGGGGTCAGGTCCAGGGTGCGGGCCGTGGGGTGGCCGTGGTCCGACGAGGTCGCTCCGGCGGCGATGAACGCGGCCCGCCGGGCCCGCAGGGCGGCCAGATAGCCGGTGTACGTGCCGGTGTCCTCACCGGCCAGCACGCCGAGCCGCGCCACGTTGGACGCCCAGCCCTCGTGTTCCATGTCCACCACGTCGTCCGGGCGGAACGTGGTGACCACCCGGCCGCCCGGCCCGCCCCACCCGTCGGCGGCCAGCTTGGCGTGCTGCGCGAGGTCGTCCAGCGGCGACTCGGTGGTCGCCAGGACCTCGATGGTGAACCGCTCGAACAGCGCCCGGGGCCGAAAGTCCGGTTCGGCGAGCCGGGCCGCGATCTCGTCGTAGACGGCGTCGGCGGTGGTCGGGCCGAGCGGGGTGTGCACCCCGAACACGGTGCGGAAGGTCTGCTCCAGCCAGAGCCGCGACGGGGTGCCCCGGAACAGGTGCCAGTGCGCGGCGAAGCGCCGCCAGATCACCCGACCGTCGGTCTCTACGGGGCTGCCGTCGCGGGTCGGCACCCCCAGCTCCGAGGGGGGTACGCCCTGACTGAGCAGCATCCGGGTCAGGTAGTGGTCGGGCACGATGAGCAGTTGCGCCGGGTCGGGAAAGGGCAGGTCCTCGGCGAGCAGGGCCGGGTCGACGTGCCCGTGCGGCGAGATGATCGGCTGCCTCGCGGCGAGGGCGTACAGCTCCCGGGCGAGCGCGCGCTGGCCCGGTTCGGAGGGCAGGAGCAGGTCGGTGTGGTCGGGCGTCGGCACGGGGTCGGGCTCCTCGTCTCCTGGATCAGCGGGGGGTGAGCAGGTCGGCGACCCGGACGGGTTGCCCGGTCTCGAAGGACCGGTTGGCGGCCAGGCCGGTGAGCAGGGCCAGCGCGCCGTCGTCGGCGGTCGCGGCGCGGTCCAGCGGATCGGGCTCGCCCCCGAGGAGCACCCGGGTCATCCGGGCGTCGGCGCCGCCGTGCCCGTGCCGGGTACGACCCTCGACGGGGATCTGCCGGGGTGGTTCCCAGAACGGGCGCAGGGTGAGCGTCGCGCCGCCGCCCTCGGCCGCCGCCTCGACACCGTGCAGCGCGGCGCCCTTGACCGCGCCGGCGGTGCCCCTGTCGACGAAGTCGTTCTCGGTCACCTCCAGCTCCAACCGACCCCGGCTGCCGTTGACCATCACCCGGTAACCCTCCCAGGGGGCGTACGCGGTGAGGTGGTAGGTCATCGTGGCCCCGGTGGAGTAGCGGGCGAGCACCGCCATGTCGTCCTCGATGCTCACGCCCGGGGCGAAGACGTTGCGGTCGCGCTGGTAGCCGTCCTCGGCCTCGGCGTCGAGGTACAGCTCGCGCAGCCGGGGGTGCGCGTCGAGGCGCAGGGCGAACGGGTCGTCGGCGGCGGCGGGGGAGCCGTACGCCCGCTCGTAGTCGCGGGCGTAGCCGTGCCGTCGGCCGTCCTCGCCGTAGAAGAACAGGCGGCCGGCGGCGTACACCTCGACCGGGGTGGCACCCAGCCACCAGTTGACCAGGTCGAAGTGGTGGCTGGCCTTGTGCACCATCAGCCCGCCGGAGGTGGCCTTGTCGCGGTGCCAGCGACGGAAGTAGTCGGCGCCGTGCCGCACGTCGAGCAGCCACTCGAAGTGCACCGAGCCGATCTCGCCTACCGCGCCGTCGGCGAGCAGGCGGCGGACCTGCTCGTGCAGCGGGTTGTAGCGGTAGTTGAAGGCGACGGTGACCCGGCCGCCGGTCTCGGTCACCGCGTCCAGGATGCGCCGGCAGCGCGCGGCGTCCACTGTCATCGGTTTCTCGGTGACCACGTCCCGGCCGGCGCGCAGCGCGGCCACCACGTACTCGTCGTGGGTGACGTCCACGCTTGTCACCAGCACGACGTCGACGCGCTCGGCGTCGAGCATGGCGCCGAACTCACCGGCCGGGTAGGCCGGCGCCGGGCGGTGGCCCAGCTCGGCGAGCCAACGGTTGTGCGCGTCCATCCGTGCCTGGTTGACGTCGGCGAAGGCGGCCAGCTCGGTGGTGTCGGCGTGGTCGAGCACCAGGGCCCGGACGAACATCTCCGCCCGTGCGCCGGTGCCCACGACTGCGTACCGGACTCGCCCGTCGGATCTCGGTGACATGCGATCGCCCCCAGGTGATCCCTGCAAAGGTTTGCAGTGAAGTAATCACGATCAATGCGACGACGTCAACGACGGCGACGCAATCGGCGAGAAATGTCAGTATTTGCGGCGTAGGAAGTCACCACGAGGAGTGTCGACGCAACAGAACCGCAACCATTGACCGTTGACAGTGGAGCAACCGTTTGCATTAATTGGCGGCACCCACGTGACCGTCGCCACATCGGACGAAGGGCCCGCCGTGCCAGTCACCATCCGGGACGTCGCCCGCGCCTCCGGGGTGCACATCTCCACCGTGTCCCGCACCTTCTCCGCCCCGCACCTGGTCAACCCGGAGACCCGGGTCCGGGTGCTGGCCTGCGCGGAGGACCTGGGCTACCGGCCGAACCGCGCGGCCCGGGCCCTGATCACCGGGCGGACGCACAACATCGGGCTGATCATCGCCGACATCGCGAACCCGTTCTTCCCGCCGCTGATCAAGGCGGCGGAGAGCCAGGCCCGCCACCGCGACTACCACGTCTTCGTGGCCGACACCAACGAGGACCCGACCGCCGAGGAGGAGCTGGTCCACGCGCTCGCCAAGCAGGTCGACGGGGTGCTGCTGTGCAGTCCGCGGATGAGCAACAGCCTGATCGAGCAGCTCAGCCGGGAGGTGCCGCTGGTGGTGGTGAACCGCCAGGTGACCGGCCTGCCCTGCGTGCTGATGGACGTCGGGCAGGGCGCCCGGGCGGCGATCGAGCACCTGATCGGTCTCGGTCACCGCGGCATCGCACTGCTCGGCGGCCCCCGCAGCTCGTGGACCAACCGGGAGATGCGCCGCGCCGCCGCCACGGCCGCCCGCAGCGGCGGCGCGGAGCTGACCCTGCTCGGCCCCAACGCGCCCACCGAGACCGGCGGCCTCGCCGTCGCCGAGCAGGTACGGCGCAGTGGCGTGTCGGCAGTGCTCGCCTACAACGACCTGATGGCGATCGGCCTCATCGAGGGGCTGGACGCGCTCGGGGTCCGGGTGCCGCAGGAGGTGAGTGTCGTCGGGGTCGACGACATCGCCCTGAGCCGGCTCACCCGCCCCAAACTGACGACGGTGGCCACACCCACCGGGGCCGCTGGCCGGACGGCCGTCGACATGCTGCTGCAACAGGACATCGAGTCACCGCGCGGCGCGCGGAGCCCCGGTGCCGGCACGGCGCTCGGCGTCCGTCGTACCACCGCACAGGTAATGCTGCAGACCGACCTGGTCATCCGCGACTCGACCGGCCCGGGCCCGCACGCCCGACCGGCACGTCTCCTGGCCGCATCGCGTGGCCCGGACCCGCACAGCCCTGCGGGCCGGGCGTCCCGACCGCGGCCACCGGTGACGCCGTCGCCTCCTAATGCCGAGGAGTGAGCGCACATGCAACCCGCAACGCCCCCCACCACTGACACGTCCGCCGGGCGCCGTCACGGTGCCCCCCTGCCCCGGCGGCGACTCCTGAGTGGCCTGCTCGCCGTGACCGTCGCCGCGCCGCTGATGTTCGGCGCCGCCGCCTGCGGAGACGACGGCGGCGCCGCCGACCCGAGCGACCCGGTCAAGCTCTCGATCTTCTGGTGGGGCGGCGACGCCCGGGCCAAGCTGACCGAGGACGCCCTGGCCCTCTACACCGCCAAGCACCCGAACGTGACCTTCGAGACGACCTGGCAGGCCAACCAGGGCTACTTCGACAAGCTGGCGACGCTCACCGCCGGCGGCAACCCGCCGGACCTGTTCCAGATCGACGACAACTACCTGGCCGAGTACGCGGCCCGCAGCACCACGCTCGATCTGACCCCCTACCAGAAGTCCGCCAAGCTGGACACCTCGAAGTTCCCCGAGAGCCTCTGGCAGTACGGCGTGGTCGACGGCAAGCTCGCCGGCCTGGCCGCCGGGGAGAACACCCAGGGCCTGGTCTACAACAAGACGTTGCTGATCAAGAACAACCTGCCCGAGCCCACCACCGGGATGACGTGGGAGCAGCACATCGCCTGGGCCGAGCAGGTCACCGCCGCGACCAGGATGCCCGGCACGCAGGACCCGAGCGCCGACTACAAGGCGCTCTGGGTGTGGCTGCGTCAGCAGGGCAAGGACCTCTACAAGGGCAAGGAACTGGGCTTCAGCGCGGAGGACGTGGCCAAGTGGTTCGAGCTGTGGAAGGGCGCCCGGGACCGCAGGGCCACCCCGAGCGCCGACGTCATCCACGAGGGCAACTCCAGCGACGTCACCAAGCAGCTGGTGGTCACCGGCAAGGCGGCCACCTCCTGGGTCTGGGCCAACCAGATGCCGGACCTGAAGAAGAACACCAAGGACGAGCTGGGCGTGATCGCCTACCCCGGTGACCCGAGCGCGCAGTGGGCCCGGGCCTCGATGTACTGGTCGGTGTTCAAGGGCAGCAAGAACAGGGACGTCGCGGTCGACGTGATCAACTTCCTGAACAACGACCCGGAGGCGGTCAAGCTGCTCGGCACCGACCGCGGCCTGCCGTCCAACCTGGACCTGCGTCGGCTGGTCAGCGACGGCACCACCGACCCGGCGATGAAGCAGTCCATCGCCGTCGAGGCGGAGTTGACCCAGAAGTTCGGCCCGTCCCCGCAGGTGCCGATCAAGGGTCACAGCAAGGTCAAGTCTGAGCTGATCAAGGCCGCCGAGAACGCCCAGTACGGCCGGGCCACTCCGGCGCAGGCCGCCGCCCAGTTCGTCGAGGCGTGCAAGTCCGCCATCGCCTGACCGCCGCACCAGGCGAGGAGAGGAGCAGTTCGTGGCGTTGACCACGGCGCCCGACCCGACCCGACGCGGCCCCGGATCCGGCCGGGCCCACCCCGCGAGGCGTGGGCCCGGCACCATCCGGCACCGCGAAGGTCTGGCGGCGTACGTCTTCCTGTCGCCGTGGCTCATCGGCCTGATGGGTGTCACGGCAATCCCCATGCTGCTGTCGCTCTACCTGAGCTTCACCAACTACGACATCCTCACCCCGTTCTCCGAGGTGGAGTGGGTGGGGCTGGCCAACTACGAACGCATGTTCACCGCCGACCCGTCGTACTGGCACGCCGTGCGGGTCACTCTCACGTTCGCGCTGATCGCCGTACCGCTGAAGCTGGCCGCCGCGCTCGGCGTGGCGCTGCTGCTCAACCGTGCCTGGCGTGGGGTGGGGCTGTTCCGTGGGCTGTTCTACCTGCCGTCGCTGCTCGGCGGCAGCGTCGCGCTGGCCATCGTCTGGGTCAACATGTTCAACCGCGACGGCGCGTTCAACTCGCTGCTGAGCCTGGTCGGCATCGAGGGCAGGCCCTGGGTCAACGACCCCGACTGGGCCCTCGAAACGCTCATGGTGCTTGCCATCTGGCAGTTCGGCGCACCGATGGTGATCTTCCTGGCCGGGCTCAAGCAGGTGCCCACCGAGTTGTACGAGGCCGCGTCGGTCGACGGGGCCGGCCGGTTCCGGCAGTTCCGCAACGTCACCCTGCCGATGCTCTCCCCGGTCATCTTCTTCAACCTGGTGCTGGAGACGATAAACGGCTTCCAGGGCTTCACCGCCGCGTTCGTGCTCAGCAACGGCACCGGCGGCCCGGTCGACTCCACACTGATGTACACGCTGAACCTCTACATCACCGGCTTCACCGAACTCCAGATGGGCTACGCGTCGGCGATGGCCTGGGTGTTCCTGCTCGCCATCGCGGCCATCACCGCGATCTTCTTCAGCACCGGGCGGTTCTGGGTGCACTACTCCGACGGGGAGGACCGGTGATGGTGACGGCGACCCCGACGCCGCTCGCTCGGCGACGTCCGACCGGGCGGCCGGTGCTGCGACTGCTGATCCTTGTGGTGATCGTCGCCGTGGTGCTCTACCCGCTGATCTGGATGGTCGGCACCTCGGTGAAGTCGCAGGAGGAGATCGTCAACAACATCGGGCTGCTGCCCGAGCGGTTCACCCCCGGCAACTACACCGCCGGCTGGTCCAACTTCGACGTCAGCTTCGGCCGGTTCTTCGTCAACAGCGCCCTGGTCAGCCTGCTCACCGTCGTCGGCAACGGGCTCTCCTGCCTGCTGGCCGCGTACGCCTTCGCCCGGCTGCGGTTCCGGCTGCGCGGCATGTGGTTCGCCGTGATGATCGGCACGCTGCTGCTACCCCAGCACGTGCTGATCGTGCCGCAGTACATCCTGTTCCGCACACTCGGACTGGTCGGCGGCGACTGGCCGTACCTGCCGCTGCTCATCCCACAGTTCCTGGCCACCGAGGCGTTCTTCGTCTTCCTCATGGTGCAGTTCATGCGCGGCGTCCCGCGCGAGTTGGACGAGGCGGCCCGGATCGACGGCGCCGGCCCGTACGGCATCTTCCGGCACATCATCCTGCCGCTGAGCCGACCGGCGCTGGTCACCACGGCGATCTTCTCGTTCATCTGGACCTGGAACGACTTCTTCCGCCAGTTGGTCTTCCTGTCCCAACTGGAGGACTACACAGTGCCGGTCGCGCTGACCCTGTTCATCGACTCGACCAGCCAGAGCGCGGTCGGGCCGATGTTCGCCATGTCGGTGCTGTCCCTGCTGCCCGTCTTCCTGTTCTTCGTCGCGTTCCAGCGGATGCTCGTCGAGGGGATCAACACCAGTGGCATCAAGGGCTGAACCGGCATCGAGGGCTGAACCAGTCGACACCGGCGGGCGGCGGGACTGGCGCGACGTCGCCCGCGACGCCGCCGACCTCGCGTTGCTCGGCATCCTGCTGACCCTCGCTGCGGCACCGGTGCTCACCGCCGCCGCGGCGGCGGGCGTGGCCAGCGCGGCCGTGCACGACTGGACGCGTACCGGCAGTTGGCCGTCGGCGCGGTCCACCGCGCGCCGGTTCGGCCGCGCGGTGCTGCCCGGCGTGCCGGTCAGCCTGCTCGCGCTCGCCGTGGCGGGGCTGCTCGCCGCCGACCTGGCGGCGCTGGCCGCCGGCCGGGTGCCGGGCGGCCCGCCGGCGCTGGCGATGACCGCGCTTGTCGCGGCCGGCCTGGCCGGGTACGCCGGGCTGGTGGTCGTCGAGGTGGGCGGCGACGGGGGCGGGCGGTGGCGGGTCGCGGCCCGCTCCGCCGCCCGCGCCTGCCTCGACGCGCCCGCCCGCTGGGCCGCGCTCACCGGGGTCGTCGCGGTGGCCGGGCTGCTCGCCGTCCTGGTCACCCCGGTCGTCGTGCCGATCCTCGCCGGCTACACGGTGGCCGCCCTGCACGCCGTGGCGGGCCGCCGACCGAATCGCACAGGCGTCGAGGACGGGCGGCCGGAGTCCGCCGCCGGCCGCCGACCGGCTCCCGCGGGCGGGGACCCCGGCCGGCCGGAGTCCGCTGCGGGCCGCCGGCCGGTTTCCGCTCAGCCGGAGCTGCCGTGAGCGCCGGCCCGGCCGCCGCCGGCGGTGACACGGCGGGCCCCGCGCCCGGCGGCGACCTGGCGGGCCCCGCGCCCGGCAGTGACGCGACGGGCCCCGAGCGGATCGGGACGGCAGGTGAGAAGCCGGCGCGGATGCTGGTCGGCGGCACGGAGGTGGCCCGGTACGTGGTCGACCCGGCGCTGGACCGGCGGCACGGTCCCCGGCCGTACCTGCACCCGGTCCGCACCCTGGGCGGCACGGTGGTCACCGACGCGCTGCCCGCCGACCACGTCTGGCACCTCGGCGCGTCCCTCGCGGTGCAGGACGTCAACGGCGCCAACCTCTGGGGCGGGCGCACCTACGTGCGCGACGTCGGCTACACGTGGCGCGACGACCATGGCGTCATCGCGCACACCGGCTGGTCCGAGCGGGCCGCCGACAGGTCGGCGCACCGGTTGCAGTGGCGTGACCGAGACGGGTCGGTGCTGCTCACGGAGCAGCGGCGGCTCGCCGCCTCGGCGGTCGCGCCGGACGTCTGGCGGCTCGATGTGGACTCGGCGCTCACCGCCCCACCCGATCGGGAGGTGCGTCTGGGCAGCCCGGCCACCAACGGCCGCCCCGGTGGGGCAGGTTACGGCGGGTTCTTCTGGCGGGCACTCGCCGACGGTGAGCCGGCGGTGTTCACGGCCGACGCCGCCGGGGAGGGGGCGGTCAACGGCAGTGCGGCGCCATGGCTCGCGCTGACCGGCGTCGGGCCGGGCGGCGGGGCGTACACCCTGGTCTTCGATGGTCTGGGGCCCGGCGACAGGTGGTTCGTGCGGACGGCGATGTACCCGGGGGTGTGTGTGGCGTTCGCGTTCGACGTGCCGGCCGTGGTGTCGGCCGGTGCGACCCGGAAGGGCCGCTACCGGGTGTGGATAGCAGACGGCCGCGTAGACCGAAACCGGTGCGCGGCCCTCGCCAGCGGGCGTCGACCATGACGTTGTTGTCATCACACGCCGTACGGAATGGCGATGACTTCATGATCGACGGGTGAGGGCGGCCGTTACCCGGATGGACTTCGCGATGGCGGGGATCGAGCCGATGAGCAGGACCAGGCCCCAGATGATGGCCACGATGGCGAAGACAAGCGCGCCCACGTCGTCGAGGATGCTCACCACGATGACCGGGACGAGCCCGTGCAGGAACTCCAGCACGACCGTGCAGAGCAGCGTGGTGAGCGCCAGCAGCACGAGGCCCTTGTTCTGCGCGAAGCGTGGCTGGGCGAGCAGCAGCAGCACCACCCAGACCAGCTTCAGCAGCAGCGCCAGCCCGAGCAGCAGGCTCGCCTCGCCCACCGGGAAGAAACCCCACAACGCCAGGTACGCCAGGGTGCCGAACGGCACCGCCAGGAACAGCGACACCATGATGGTCAGCTCCACGAAGGCGATGATCAGCAGCACGAGCGAGCCCAGGATGAGCAGGATCGAGAAGATCAGCGTCGCGACGCCCTGGACCCGGCCCTGCACCCGCTCGGGCACGACCAGGCTCAGGCAGAACAGGCCTGTGGTCCACAGCGCCACCACGTCGATGAGCGCCAGGTAGCTCGTACCCCGCCCGGAGGGCTCGCTGATCCCGCCGCCGTCCACCTCCACGCCGAGGTCGGCCGCGTTGGCCAGCAGGGCGCCGGTGGCGTCCCCGCCGCCGGTGAGCAGCGACGAGCCGACCTCGACGAGGACCACAAGCGTGACCGCGACCAGCGCGAGCAGCAGGAAGGGCTTGCGCAGGTCACCCATGCCGGGTCTCCTCGTGCTCGTGCCGGGCGACGGGCGCGCGGCCGGCGGGTCGCGGGGTGGCCGCCGTGTGGTGTGGACGGGTCAGTCCGCGGCGACGGTCACCGTGCATCCGACACCTCCCGGGCAGCTCAGCAGCACGGTGACTGCACTGTCGACGGCGATCCGGGCGACCGCCTCGCCGCCGTCGTCCGGCTCGACCTCGGAGCGCACGGTGAGGTCGGCGTCGCGGGGCGCCGGCGCGCGCACCACGAACGGGCGGCCACTGCGCAGCACAAGCGTCCGTAGCTCGCCCGGGTCGGCGACCCGCACCGCGCAGCCGCCGACGAAGCTGAGCACGTCGCCGGTACGGTCACAGTCGGCCTGCACGGTCGCCGGATCGACGCTCGTGCTGCCACCGGCGAGCCGGCCCAGCCGCTGCACCACCCCCGGTGGATCATCCGCGCGGCCCCGGTCGCCGCCGGAGGCGCCGACGGCGAGCACGAAGAACGCCACCAGCAGCGCCGCCACTGTCACCAGCACCACCTTCTGCCGACCGCTCATCGCTGCGCGACCGCCCCGGTCACCTCGGTGAACCGGATCTGGTCCACGCCGGCGAAGTACCTGTCGACGCCCTGGGTCTTACCCACCGCGACAAGCGTGAGCGTGTGCCGACCCGACCCGAGCCGGACGACGCCCACGTCGGTGAAGTCCTGCAGGACGACAGTCGACGTGAAGCCGAAGAAGGTCCCGCCGAGCTGCGTGCCGTCGACCTGCCAGATCGTGTTGGCGTAGTCGAACGACGTGGTGCGGGTGGTGGAGAAGCGCCAGACGGCGTCGGCGGGCAGGTCGACCGTGAGACTCACCCGGTCGCCGGGCGCCAGGCCCGTGAAGAACAGTTGCTTGTCGCCCGACCAGGTCACCGCGCAGCAGTTCGGCTGCGCCCCGACCGCCGCGGCGGTCTTGGCCGGGGACTCCACCCGGGCGCCGTCGACAAGGCTCTCCGCCTCCAGCGTCACCACCCGTGGCTTACCGGGCGACGGCGTGCCGTCGGGTCGGGTCAGCAGGTAGCCGACCACACCGCCGACCACGAGCACCAGCGCCACCGCGGCGGCGATCCACGGCCAGGGCGTCCGCTTCGGCGCGGCCACCGCGCGGACCTCGTACGTCACCCGCCCGCTGGAGCGGGAACTCTCCTCCGGCGCGGTGTTCGCCGAGTACGCGAACCCGGTCATGTCGTAGCGGCGCGGCGCGGTGCCCGCGGGTACGGCGAGGCGGACCAGGAAGGAGACCGAGCCCTGCCCGGGCACGACCCGTTGCGGCTCGGTGACCGTGAACCAGGCCCGCTGGCTGCCCTCGCCGGGGGCCACGTCGAAGACCACGGTGTCCGGCGCCATCCCCGGATTGGAGACGGTGAAGGTCAACTCGCCGTGGTTGGCGGCGTCAAGTGTGAACTGCGAAGCGGCGGCGACAACTGTCCATTCGGTGGTCATGACGGCTCCTCTGCGGCCGGCGCCGCGCTCGGCGTGGTGGATGACGGCGAAGCGGCGACGACGATCTCGGCGGTGGTCGACGCGGGCTTCTCCGCCTCGACGATGCGGGTGATCACGGCGAGCTGACCGGCGGCGGCCGCCGGCACCCGCACCACGATGTGGAAGGGCCGCTCGTCGGGTTCGTCGATGACGAAGCCCGGCAACCCGGTGGCCAGCTCCAGGGCTCGGCGCAGCCCGTACGGGGTGCCGCGCCACCGGGCCAGCAGCGCGGCGTTGGCCACCAGGTCACGCAGCCTGCCCACCGGCAGCGGCAGCGGGGCGTCCGGTCGGGGCGAGGCCACCACGTGGTCCATCGCCACCCAGCGGGTGAGCCGCACGACCAGGTGGTCGGGCGCCCGGTACGGGTCGAACAGGGCGTCCACCTCGGCGAGGATCGCCTCGTCCGGAGCGTGCAGCCCCTCCATGACCTCCAGCAGCGCCCAGAGCACGCTGCCCGGCACGCAGGCCCGCTGGTAGGCGGCGGGCAGCAGCCGCTCAATCGCCGAGCGTCGCATCCTGGCGCACCACCTCGATGTCGTGCTCGCCGGAGCAGAGCAGCCACGTGTCCGGGACGGTCACCACGTCGGCGGTGGCCTGGTTGGCGCTGGCGGTCCAGTTGACCGCGTCGGCGCTGCGGTACACGCCGCGCTCACCGCAGGCCAGGACCAGGCGGTCCGCCGCCGTGGGACCGCTCGCGCCGACGGTCGCCGGGCCGCTCACGGCGACGGCGTCCACAGGCACGAACCGGGTCCGGTCGCGCAGCGGCAGCCCGCAGTTGACCGACACCGGCTGCCACTGCGGCTGGGCCGCGAGGGTGTCCAGCCGCAGCACCCCGCCGCTCTGCGTGGCGGCAAGCGCCTGACCGCCCGCGAACGCCAGGTCCCGGCAGGTCCCGCCGATCCAGCCGGCCTGCACGGTCTGCCACTGCACGTCGGACTCGAACAGCCGGGTGCGGTGGCAGCCCTGGCCGGGCTTCTTCGGGTCCGGCTCTCCCGCGCCGCTCCACAGCAGGGTGGCCGGGCCGTCGTACTGCACGGCGAGGACCCGGTTGTCCACGTTGGAGAGACCTACGTGTGCGAAGCTGCCCGGCCGGCCGCCGGCCGTCGACAGGTACACCCCGAAGCCTGCCTGCGCCGCGACCGCCACACCGGGCGCGCCCCGCTCGGAGACGAACGCGCGGACGGCGTAGAAGCCCCGGTCGGCGTCGGACGGGTCGACGAGGATCTGCAACGGCACCGCCCCGGGCAGCAGCGACACCTCGTACAGCCCGGTGTCGGTCGCCACCAGCAGCGCGCCCGCGCCGTCGCGGTCCAGCCACGCCACGTCGGAGATGCGGGAGTCCAGGTCGGTCAGCAGCGACCACGTCTCACCCAGGTCGGTGCTGAGGTGCACCCGGGAGCCGCCCGAGGCGCGCAGCGTCACCACTGCCACCGAGCCGGGACGCGGGACGATGCCCGGTCGCACCGGCGCGGGAGCGGGCGCGACCCGCAGCACCGTCTCGTCGTCGAACCGGCCGGCCGGCTCCCAGCCGGCGCCGCCGTTGCTGGAGCGGAACAGCACCGCGCCGCGTCCGGCGTACCAGGTGCGCGGCTGGTACTGGTCGACGGCGAGGGCGCGCACGCCGGCGTCGGGCGCCTCGTCGACAACGAACCGCACCGACTCGACGTAGCGCACGCCCGGCTCGGCGTGCTCCAACAACCGGTACACGTTCGACGCGCGCAGCGGCTCACCGAACGGCCACCCGGTCGGGTTGAGCGCGGTGGGCAGTGGGCTGAGCGTCTGGTGCAGCCGGTCGTGGATGCGCCGCCGGACCGCGTCGACGTCCTCCTCGCGGCGCACCACCACCCGGGCCCGCACCGACACCGCCTTGAACCGGGCCCAGGTGGCCCGGGAGCGGATGCCGACCATCCGGCGCTGCTCCAGGTCCCCCTCCACGCGGTGGCGTGCCTCGGGCACCTCGTGCTCGCGCAGCACCGCCACCGGCAGCCGGCCACCCGGGCGGGCAGTCGGCGGCACGTACGGCACCAGCACCACCTCGACCTCACCCGGGCGGGCGAAGCTGTACACCGCCGAGCGGGTGAACGCGCGAGCCCGCGCCACCGCGCCGGAGCTGGTGGCCAGCACCTCGAAGTCGCGGGCGGTGACGGCGCGCTGCTGGGCGAAGAACTCGTACGGGCCGCGCAGCAGCACCGATTCCAGCGCCTCCATCTCCCGGCCGCCGGCAGCGGGCGCGGGGTTGTCGACCCGTACGCCGGGCAGTGGATCGCGCATGCTTGTCAGCGTGCCGGCCGCCACGTTGCCGGTCGGACCGCCGCCGGCCCGGTACCAGAGCCGGACCTGCCGCCCGGCCGGCGGCACCGCCGCCACCGTCACCGCCGCCGGCCCGCCGGAAGCGGCGGCCTCGCCGGGACCGATGGGCGGTCGCAGGTCGAGGGCCGGGGCGAAGGTGACGGTGCCCGAGCAACGGTCGACGAGGTACGCCTTGGCCTGCGGGCCGAGCCCGGCGAAGCTGTCCACCGGCTGCCAGATCTCGAACGTGCGGCCGTCGTGCTCGCGGGCCGCCGCCCCCAGCTCCACCGAGCCGGCCGGCACCTCCACGCCCAGCAACAGGTCCAGTGGTTCGCCGGTGTGCGCGAGCGGGGCGCGGGCCGCCCGCAGCACCTGGCCCGGTTGGCCGGTGCCGACACCCAGCAGTTCCGCCGCGACGGGCTCGCAGTGGTGCATCCGCACCGTCACCGACGCCTCCCCGGCGGCCAGCACCGCCGGTTCGGTGGTGACGAACACGACAGGTCGCGGATCGGCGCCGCGCGCCGCAGCGACCCGCAGACCGGCCGGAATCCGCACCGCGCCCCGGTCGGCGCCGGCGCGGGTGAACACGACGTCCGCCCAGGCCGCGGTGGGCGCGTGCCGCGCCACCCCGAGCAGGTTCAGAAACGAGACGTACGCCTTCTCCGGCAACTGGTTCAGCCGGTAGATCATCACCTCGGTCAGGTGCGCGAACGCCTCCACCAAGGCCATGCCCGGGTCGTGCGCCGACAGGTCGGTCCACGCGGGGCAGGACTGCTGGATCCGCTCGCGGGCCTCGGTGACGAGGTCGAGGAACCCACGGTCGTCCAGGTGCGGAACGGGCAGCGTCATGACTGTCCTCCCGAATCGTCGGCGGGGAGCAGGTCCACGGAGAACACCAACTGCCCGGGCGTCAGGCTGGCCCGGACCCGGTAGTCCAGTCGGATCACCAGCCGCCACGCGTCGTCCGGATCCGGCCCCGCGTCGGTGTCGATGACCTCGACCCGGGGCTCCCACCGCGCGATGGCCTGCCGGACGTAGTGGATGGCCAGCCCGGCGGTCGTGTCGTCGTTGGGCGCGAAGATCAGCCGGTGCAGCCGGGACCCGTACCCCGGTCGCATCAACCGCTCACCCGGCGTCGTGGACAACAACAGGAACAACGCCTGGCGTACGCTCTCGTCGCCCTCGGTCATGGCCAGGCCGCCGGCCGCGGTGAGCGCCAGCCCGCCGCCACGGCCGGCGTCGAAGCCCGCGCCGACGAAACGGAACGCCCTCATCGGTCCGCCCCCAGAAACCGCTGCCGGGGGTCGCGGACGGTGTGGTGGACCATCCCCGGTGGTGTGCCGTCGGTGAATCCCTCCAGGTGCGACAGCACCACCCGGTGGCCGTCGACGCGCAGCCAGTCGCTGTAGCCGACCCGGACCGTCAACGTCTTGCCGCACGGCTTGATGGTCGGTCCGTAGTTCGGGCAGGCGACGATATTGCGTCCCTCCGGGTCGTCGTCCACCAGCACGGGTACGGCGGTCACGGTCACCCACTGCTGCGACGGTCGGTTCTCGACCCGGCCGTCGTGGTCGCAGGTGATCACCGAGTCGCGGTGGATCCAGCGCATCAGCCGCCTCCTTCGTGGTGGGCGCGGGCGAGCGAACGGGCCTGCTGCGCCGCGGTGGTCGGGTCCTCGGTCGCCTCGGCGTGCAGGAAGTCCACGCTGCGGGCGCGGATCACCATGGCGTGCCCCGGCGCGGAGATCACCAGATCGCTCGCCGCGTGCAGGGTGGCCAGGTCGGGGGTGAGTTCCAGCCAACTGCCGCCCTCGGTGGCGAGCCGCAGGCTGCGCTGGACGTCGTCCACGACTATCGACTGCCCGCCGGCCGTCCGCAGCGACCAGCGGCGGGTCTTTCCGTCGTCGACACCCGCGTCGTACGGCTCGACGGCGCCGAACAGCGAGCCCAGCACGATGCCCGAGGCGGGCTCGCCGCCGGGCAGCACCACCAGCACGGTGTCGTCCGGATCGGGGAGCGCCACCAGCCCCTTGCCGCGACCCGCACCGGGACAGAGCACGCCGAGCCAGCCGGCGTCCAGGTCCCCGTACGCCGGAAGCGTCAGCCGTACCCGGCCCAGCCCGTCGGGGTCGGCCACGTCGGTGACGGTGCCGAGGGTGACCACGGCGCCGCCCGCCGTGCCGGGGGGCGCGTCCGGTGGCACTGTGGAGAACCGGGTCAGGTGCCCGTCGCCGTCCACCGTGTGCACCACCTCGGTCAGCACGTACGCCCCGGCGAGCGGGTCTGGCACACCCGTCAGGTCGATCCGCCGGCCCGGCCGCAGCGCCGGATCACCCTCCGCGACTCCCTCGGCGGTGGCCAGCGCGGCGGCGCGCAGGTCCAGTCGCGCCTGAGCGAGGGCCGCCAACTCGTCGTCACTGCGCCCCGGCTGGTCGACGGCGGTGCGTACCCCGTCGGCGCCCACGTCGGCCGGGTCCGGCCGGTCGCCGGCCGGCCGGCCGCAGCGCGCCTCGTCGGCCTGCTGGCTGATCGGCTCGGCCCGCTGCGGATGCCAACCCAGCGCGGCGCTGGGGCCGCCGGCCCGGTCCGCGTTCGTGGACAGCCGCAGGGTGTGCACACCCGCGCCAAGGGTCAGCGCGACGGGCTCCCCGTAGCCGGCGAGGGTGACCAGCCGGACGTCGTCGCCGTCGGCGGCCAGGTGCAGCCCGGCCCGGCCGGTGACCTCCCGCAGCAGCTCCAGGTCGCTGTGCCGGTGCTGGAGCAGCCGGTCCAGCCGCGGCCCGTCGCTCTCCGCCGTCACGGTCAATCCCACCTCGCCGCACAGCTCACGGGCCAGCTCCGCCGCCGTCACCGAGGTGAACACCCGCAGGTCCTGCCGCTTGCGCAGCCGGTGCAGCGCGTCGTACGCCCGCAGGCGCAGCACCGCCGCGCCGTCGGCGGCGTACTCCACCTCCACTGCGGTGACCTCCCCGGTGAACAGCGCGTCGGAGTGCTCGGCGAGCCGGACGTCGAGGGTCGTGCCGGGCCGTGCTGCCGGGTCGAGAGCGCCACCCCCGGCGGCGGTGGCGAGCACCAGCTCCGCCTGGGTGGGCTGGTCGAGCCGTGCGGCCACCCGCAGCGAGCGGATCCGCTGACGGGCCGTGGCGGTGAGTTCCACGCCGTCCAGCAGGACTGTCAGCGCGCGGGGCGCGACGCTTGTCATGGCGTACTCCCCGAGCCGGCGCCGAGCTGCGTGCCGCCCGGGTTGGTGCTGGCGGAGGTCGTACCGGTCGGTGTGGCCCAGCTCGCGGTGGCGATCGAGGCGCCCACGAACGACGCGCCGGCACCGACCGCGCCCGCCACCGCCCGCGCCACCCCGGCCAGTGTCGACTCCGGTCCGCCACCGCCCGAGGCGCCGGGGGGGACCGCGAGGGTCGTGCCGGCGGGCACCGCGAGGGGGTCGGTGATCCGGTTGTGCTCGGCCAGCAACCGCCACCGCAGCGGCGACCCGAGCGCGTCGTTGGCGAGCAGGTCGAAGCGCACCCCGGAGCGGCCCGGCTCGGCGGCGCCGTCACCGGCGGCGACCACGGCGCTGCCCGGGGCGGCGGCCGGGGTGCTCACCGCGGCCAGTTCCTCCTCGAAACCCGCCTGCGCCTGGTCTGCCGTCTCGGCGGCGCGGACCAGCTTCAACCGCAGCCAGGACCGCCGCGGCGAGCCCGTCCCGGTGAACGCGTCGAACCGCTCGGCCACCGCGACGATCACACCTGGCACGTTCCACGTCTTGCCCCACACCAGCCGGACCAGCGGCGGACGCAGCCACCCGTGCTCGGCTGTGGAGTTCTCGGCAAGCATCCACAGCGGTCGGGTGAGCACCCGTACGTCGGCGGGGCGCACCTGCGCCTGGACGAAGTCGACGTCGAACAGCAGGTCCAGCACCAGCTCCGTACGACCGCCGCCGGTGAAGACCAGCGGGTCGTCGGCCAGCCCGGACCCGGTGAGCTGCCCGCCACCCGCACCCCGATGGCGTACGCCGGCGAGCCGGGTCACCTGCACGGTCTCCGGGTTGAGCAGGCAGTCCACCCGCTCTCCGGAGGAGTCGATGAGGAAGGCGACGCGTTCCATCAGCCGCCCGCCTGTTCCTGATCCAGGCGGTACACGTGCGACGCGTCCAGTCCCGCCCCGGGCACCGTCCACAGCGGCCCGTCATCCGGCAGCTCGGGCCACCTGTCGACGGCTGCCGCCTCGACAGTCGACGCCCCGAACGCCGTGCCGACCGACCACTGCCCGTCACTCGTCGCGCGCGGATCACGGTGGCCGTGCCTGTGGTGTTCGTGCCTTTGGTGTTCGGTGTGCCGCGTACCCCGCTGGCCGCCCGGCCGCGCCGGTTCGCCCGGCAGGGCGGGCCACCACCCACCCCCTGTTGCACGGTCGCCGCCGTCGGCAGTGGTAGATCTTGGATGAAAGGCGCCCCGGGAGGGGCCCGAATCTTCCAAGATCTCGCGGGGGAGCGCCTCCCGGTGGGAGGGCGTGCCAGGTGAGAGCCCGGGTACGGAAGCGGTGTCGTCTCGCCGTGTCCCTGCCACCGCAGGGGCGGACGTCGCCGACACCGCCGCCCGCGGCGCCGCGTCCCGCCGAGACGGTGAGCGACGCCGCCAACCATCCCAGCGCCGGCCCGGCAGGAGCCGGCTCCCATCCGAGGAGACTCCCAACGGGCCACGCCCACCCGAAGCCCGAATCGCGCCATCGGCGTCGGTGGGGTTGCCGCCGCTCGGGTCTCCGCCGCTCGGGTTGGCGTCGCTGGGGCTGGCGCCGCTCGGGTTGGTGCCGCCGATCCCCGAACGGCCTGGTCGGCCGGTCGCGCCGAACGCCCGGCCCCACCTCCCGACCTCACCCGTCGGCCACCCGTCCTGCTGTCCGTCCCGCCACCCGTCCTGCCATCCGTCCCGACTGGCGTCCGCCCTGCCGGCGGCGTCCGCTCCGCGGACCGTCGGGAAGCCGCCTGCCACGCTGAGCCCGTCCGGCGCGCTGAGGTCGCCTGCTCTGCTGCGGCTCTCGGCCGTGCCGAGCCCGTCCGCTGCGAAGGGCGCACCTGCCGTGCCGAGCCCGTCCGCTGCGAAGGGCCCACCTGCCGTGCCGAGCCCGTCCGCTGCGAAGGGCCCACCTGCCGTGCCGAGCCCGTCCGCTGCGAAGGGCGCACCTGCCGTGCCGAGGCCGTCTGTCGTGTCGAGGCCCGCCCTCCCCGGGCCTCGGCCACCGCGACCGCCACGACCATTGCGACCGCCACGCCCGCCCACACCGCCACGACCGCCTTTACCGTCACGCTCGCCCTTACCGCTCCGACCGCCACTACCGCCTTCACCGGTCCGACCGCCACTACCGCCGCGACCGCCGGGTTGCGTGGCCGTCCCCGGCGCACGGAGTCCGTCCCGGTCGCCGGGGGACCAGGATGCCTCCCCGACCGAACCGAGCCCATCCTCGACTGCTAACGGCGCAGCGGCGGTTGACGCGGTGTTGTCGGCGTCGGACCCACCCGGGCGGTCGTCACGGCCGCCTGCCCGGTCGGCGGGGGGACGGGACGGATCGAGGTCCAGTTCGCGCAGCAGGCCGGGGGCGTGTGCGGCGACCAGGTTCAGCCAGTGCGCAGGCGGCTCCCCGAGACGACGCGGCGCCTCCGCAGGCACACCTGTGGTCTCGACACGGCCGGCGAGGCGCTGCACCGCGTCGGCCGCCGAGCGGAGCCGACCGGCCAGCCACCTACGCGGGCGTCGGCGCGGCGGCACCGCCGGTCTCCAACTCCAGGCCCTCGTAGCGCAGCGTCAGCGACGCGATGGCGATCTCGTGGCTGACCGTGTTGAGGTGCGCCCCGCGCCACCGGGTGGGCCACGCGTCGATCAGGTTCCAGCGCAGCACCTCGGCGGTTCCCACGGAGTCCAGCAGCACCACCGACACGTTGCGGCGATTGAGGGTGCCCTGGGCGGTGGCGTTCACCCAGTCCCACAGCTCGCGGGACGCGGTGAGGCCGAAGTGCAGCGTCACAGGCTCGTACTCGGCCTGGCCGGGGACCATCCGCGTCGGTCCGGGGCCGTGCTCGCGGTACGGCTGCCCGGGGATGTTCACCTCCAGTCCGCTCATCTCGGTGAAGTGGCCGTTGGTGACGCCGTTGATGAGGAGCCGGAAGTTGTACGCCCGGTACGGGTCGACCGGGGCGCCCGGCTGCGGGGTGGCTGTGGTGGGGGGCATGTGTCAGCCTCCGATCGTCTCGGTCTCGGTGCCGCCGGCCCACTGGCTCAGCTTGAACACCACGAACTCGGCGGGCTTGACGACGGCGATGCCGATGTGGGCGATCACCATGCCGGCGTCGCGGACGTCCACCGGGTTGGTCTCCTCGTCGCACTTGACGAAGAACGCCTCCTCGGGGGTGCGCCCGAGCAGCGCCCCGTCGCGCCACACCCGGGTGAGGAACGCCCCGATGTCGCGCCGGATCGAACGCCAGAGGGTGAAGTCGTTCGGCTCGAAGACCATCCAGCGGGTGCCGTTGGCGATGGCCTGCTCGATGGAGATGCTGAGGCGTCGTACGTTGAGGTAGCGCCATTCGCTGGCCTCGGCGGCGAGCGTACGGGCGCCCCAGACGCGGATGCCCTCGCCGGCGAAGTAGCGGATCACGTTGACGCCCTTGGGGTTGAGCACGTCGTGCTCCGATCGGGTGACCAGGTAGCCGAGGTTGACCGCGCCGCGGACGGGTTCGTTGGCCGGCGCCTTGTGCACGCCGCGCAGGGCGTCGGTGCGGGCCCAGATGCCGGCGAGGTGCCCGCTGGGCGGGGTGAGTTCCAGCTCCCCGCTGATCGGGTCGCGCACCTGGAGCCACGGGTAGTAGAGCGTGCCGTACTCGGACTGGCGGGGTCGGTACGCCGGCCCCTCGGGCCCACCCGAGCCGCCCGGACCAGCGCCACCGCCGCCAGCGCTTCCGGAACCAGCGCCGCCGGAACCAGCGCCGCCGCCCGGGCCCTCGCTCGGCTTGGGTGGCTTGCCGGAGGACGGGGTGGCGACACGGGTCAGCGCGGAGATGTCGTCGATGTCCGGCGCCGGGTCACAGATCGCCACCATGGTGCGGGTGCGCTCGGCCATGCTGAGCAGCGCCTCGTGGGACACCACGTCGTGGAAGCCGGGAGCGGCGATGATGGAGATCTCGTCGATGGCCTCCAGCAGTTGCAGACCACCGCGTCGCTGGCCGGCGCCGGTGATGGCGCCGCCCTCGCCGACGTTGACGACCCAGCAGCGGGCGCCCCCGTTGTCCAGGAAACCGAACACGGCCCGGGCCAGCGGGGTGCTCTCGATGTCGTCCCCCTCGGCGAAGAGCCGCAGGAACTCGGTCCAGTTGTTGACCGGTACCGCCTTGCCCAGGTGGGCGCCGCGGTTCGGGGCGACGCCGACGAACGCGGCGATGCTGGTGCTCGCCGGTCCGATCGGTCGGGCGCCGCTGGGGACCTCCTCGACGTAGATGCCGGGGGAGAAGTAGCTGGGCATCGGTCCTCCTGTGCGGGTGGGCGTCAGTGGGTCGGTGGCGCGCAGACGATGACGATGTCGTTCTCACCTGCGTCGACGTCGGCGGTGAGCACGAGGCCGCGCCCGGTCAGCCGCAGCCGTACCGGACCGGGGTGTTCGGGGTCGTGTGGAACCCCGACGATCAGGAACCGGCCGTCCGGGCCGGTACGGGTGGCGGACATCATGCCGGGGATTTCGACACGCATCTCGGCGAGCGGCTGGTCCTCGGGACCGAGGACCCGGCCTCTGAGGGTGCGCATGGAGAGTTGACGCAGTCGCAGCGGTTGCAGGACCGGCGGCGCGGCCGGCGTCGGGTGGTCCACCTGCGCCGGCACGTCGATAAGCAGCGCCGGGCGGGGCGCGGCGCCGAACGCGCTCCACAGTGGCGCCGCGCCGGCCTCCAGCACGACCGGGTAGCTGCCGTCGCTTGTGGCGGCGGTGAGCACGCGGTCCAGGACGGCAAGCCCGGCCGGCCCGGCGACGCAGAGCAGGTAGCGGACCGTGAACCGGTACGGCTCGCGGACCGCGCCGCTGGAGCGCGTCTGTCGGGCCGGGCGCAGCTCCAACGGCCACAGCGTCAAGCCGTCGGCGTCGCCGTACGCGCGGGGCGGGCCGACCGGGACGGGGGTCCCCGCGGCGCTGGTCAGCCATGCGGCCAGCTCGGCGGTGGCCGTCTCGATCGGTCCGCGCCCGTCGGTGGTCATCGCGGCGGCGTCCCCTGGATCCGGTACGCGATGGCCTCGTTCCACACGTGCGGGTAGACGCCGATCTCGAAGTAGCGGGTGAACCGGTTGATCGGCGCGTTGGTGTGGTCGTGGTAGAGCAGCCAGATCGGCGCGATGGTGAACAGCACGTAGTTCGCGAGCACCAGCGGGATGTAGAGCGGGCCGAGCAGACGTCCCTGGAAGATGTGCACGTCCTCGTGGCGCTGGATGCCCGAGCTGGAGCCGGCGCAGACGGTGCCGATGGTGGTGGCGTAGCGGGGTGAGACGCCCTCCACCACGCTGACCCGGCCGCTGCCCGACGAGGTGGGCCGGTCCAGCGAGTGCCCGAAGATCAGGTGCACGGCCAGGTAGATGGCTCCGACGAGCGTGTTGAGCAGGCTCCACGTGTGATCGACGACGAAGAGGAAGATGCCGCGGGCGTCCGGCGCGTACACCCCGGCGGAGGTGACCGCCCAGCCGAACACCGCGCCGACCAGCAGGCCCACGACGGCGCCGATGAGCAGGCCGACCGGGCCGCCGGCCAGGAGACCGAGGACGGCGCCGAGAGCCACCTGGATCGCCGCGCTGAGAATTCCGAAGATCATGACGTCGCTCCTCAGACCCACGAGCGGAAGACACGGGGCTCGCGACCGCTCGCGAGCTGGGTGGGCGTCGCCTGCCGGTTGCCGGGCGGGAACTGGCTGACGCCGAGCGCGGCGGAGAAGATCACCAGCGCGTTGAAGAACGCGATGACCCACTTCTCGCCGCCGGCCTCGTCGGCGAACGCCGCGGTCAGGTACGACAGCAGCAGCGCGATGGCGATGGCTATCCACTTGCGGAGCTTGTCGCCGCTCGGGCCGATCAGCGCGCCGATGACGTTTGTGGCCAGCAGGGTGGCGGCGCTCGCGCCGGCGATGGTCCCCAGAGCGGCCCAGGTGAAGAGATCGTTCATGGCGATCCCCCTTTTCTGCGATGGTGCGACCGGGATGTGGTGGTGGTGAGGTCCGGTGCTCCGCGGGGGAGCACCGGTGCCGGTCGCCGTCGTCGCGGGGCGGCCGGGGCCGGACGTGGCCGGCGGGGCCGGCCACCGGATGGATCAGCCGGGCCCGGGCGTGCCGGCGGGCGGGCCCGGCGAGGTCGGCCCGGGTGCGCTCGGCCCGGGTGCGGCAGGCGCCGTCGGGCGACGGCGACGCAGCAGGAGTACGCCCACCACGGCGAGCACCAGCAGCAGGAGTACGCCGCCGACGACAAGCAGCCACGGAAAGCCGCCGGAGTCGGAGTCGACGGCTGCCGGCGAGGCCGAGGGTCGGGGCGGCGCCTCGGCGACGGCGCGCAGCTCGGTCGGCTTGGGTTGGTTGGAGTCCACCTTCCAGGTCACCGACCGACCGTTGACGGTGCCATTGGTGTCGACCACCCGACCGGGAAATGTCACCGAGATCTCGAATGACATCAGTGTGAGGAACGCCTGCTGCTGCTGCGGATTCTGTTGGGCTACTTTTCCGCCGTATTTCTTGGGGTCCAGCGGCAATGTGAAGCGGTAGAAATCGCCGTCCCGCACCAGTTTGACGCTCTCGCTGTCGAAGCCCGCCAGCGGTGCCTTGCGGTAATTGATCTGGCTGCCGAAGAGTTTGGCGTCCTCGTAGCCTGTCTCCTCGCCCGGCGGCAGCGCGGGAATGTTCTGCCGTAGCTCCGCGAACGCCGCCGAGATGTTCTTGTTCCGGGCGCTGAGCACGGACTTCTGGGCGGTCAGCAGCAACTGTCCGTCGACCGTGTCGTCGGCGTTGACGGTGAGCCCCATGTTGAGCTGCATGCAGCCGCTCAGGACGGCGAGAAGAAGGAGACACACCGCGACGCGGAGTGCCCTGCCGCGGTTAACTCTCCTGTTCATGGGGCCAGTGTGTGTGATCGCTTTCATCATCAGCAGTCAGCGATCGGTCACATCGCAGTCGCCGATTGTACCGGCCTGCTGTCGTATAGGACCGGGGCGGTGAGCGGTGCAAAAGAATAGACTGGGGTTTTGCGTCCACCGTTCCCGACTCTGATCTTTGCGGGCCCGATTTCAGCCCTCCGGGGGTCGCCAGTCGGCGCACCACGTCATGCTTCGCAGCGTGGCGCTGGGCGGGGTGAGGCGCAGCGCGGCGGTGCGGACGGCGAGGGCGAGCGGGTTGCGCAGTTGCTGCCCGTACCGCCCCGCGCGCAGGGAGGCGCGGGCGATGGACTGACTGCGGGGGCGGCGCTGCTCGTCGTACGCCGCCAGCGCGGCCGGCAACGCGTGCGCGCCGCCGGAGCAGACCGCGCCGAGCACCACCGCGTCCTCGATCGCCTGTCCGGCGCCCTGTCCGAGGTTCGGCGTCATGGCGTGGGCCGCGTCGCCGAGCAGCGCCACCCGCCCGCGCACGTACGAGGGCAGTGGCGTGGCGAGGTGGTGGATGTCGTTGCGCAGGACCACTCCGGGTGGGGTCGCCGCCAGCAGCGCGGGAATGGGCTCGTGCCACGCGCCGAAGTGGTCCCGTACGGCCGCCAGCTCGTCCGGGGCGTGGCCGCCGGGCGGGGCGGTGATCGCCGCGTACCAGTAGAGCTGGCCCTCGCCGATCGGCACCATGCCGAACTCGGCGGCCGGCCCCCAGGTGATCGCCGTCGGGATCGGGTCGGGGAACGCGATGGCGGCCCTCCAGGTCGTCGAGCCCGCGTACACCGGGGCGGGGATCTCCGGCCAGAGTTGGGCGCGCAGTCGGCTGCGCAAGCCGTCGGCGCCGACGACCAGGTCGGCGTCGAGGGTTCGCGGGCCGTCGGGGCCGCGGTAGCGCACAGTGGCATGGTCGGTTTCGGACTCGACGTGCTCGACCTCGGCCCCGGTGTGCAGTGACGACGCGGGCAGCGCCTCGCGCAGGAGGCGGTGCAGGGTGGCCCGGTGGATGCCGAGCGCGCTGGTGCCGAGCTGCCTGATCATCTCCGCCGCGTCCACCCGGGACAGCCACCGGCCCCGCCGGTCGCGGACCCCGCCGGGGGCCTCGGCATGCGTGCTGGACCGCAGGGCCGGGCTCAGGCCGAGGGCGTCCAGGGCGCGCAGCGCGTTGGCCATCAGGGTCAGCCCGGCGCCGACCTCGCGCAGTTCGGGGGCGCGTTCCAGCACGGTGACCCGCCATCCGCGCCGGTGCAGGGCGAGCGCCGCGCTCAGCCCGCCGATGCCGCCGCCGACCACGACCGCGTGCGGTTCGTCCATGTCATCCACCCTTCTACACCTGTAGAAGAGCGATACTACAGGCGGACCTCGACCGGAAGGAGACCCGTGACGGCCCGCGCCAACCGGGTCGCGTTGTTGACCGACGCGGCCATCGAGCTGATCGCCGACGGCGGCATGCGGGCACTGACCCACCGGGCCGTCGACGGTCGCGCCGGGCTGCCGGCCGGCACCACCTCGGCGTACCTGCGCACCCGGCAGGCGCTCATCGAGGCGGTGGTGGGACGCCTCGCCGAGCGGGACCGGACCGACCTGGCCGCGTACGACCTGCCCACCGACCCGCCCTCCCCGACGCCCGGCCCCCGGCTCGACGGCGACGACCTCGACCGGCTCGCCACCGGGGTGGCCGAGGTGCTCGACCGCTGGCTCAGCACCGGACGCAGCCGGACGTTGGCCCGCTACGCCTGTCAGCTGGAGGCGGTCCACCGCCCCGAGCTGCGCGGCATCCTGCAACACGGCACCGGCATGCGGGCGCAGGCACGCGACCTGCTGACCCGGGCCGGGGCCACCGACCCCGACCGGCAGGGCGACCAGTTCGTCGCCTTCGTCGACGGGCTGCTCTTCGACCGTCTGGTAGGCACCGGCGCGCTCACCGCCCCGCCCCCCGGCGGCCCGGCCAGCCGCGCCGACCTCGCGGGCGCCGTCCGCACGCTGCTGCGCGCCCTGACCGGGAGCTGAGCCTCCGGCCGGGGGTCAGCCCGTCGGGGCGCCGATCCGGTGCTCGCGCGGACTGATTCCCCGGACCCGACGAAACGCCGTGCTCAGCGCGTACGGGCTGGCGTAGCCGACCCGGCGGGCCACCGCGCCCAACGTGGCGTCCGGTTCGCGCAGCAGGTCGGCGGCGAGCGCCAGCCGCCATCCGGTCAGGTACGCCATCGGCGGCTCGCCGACCAGCTCGGTGAAGCGGCGGGCCAGCACCGCCCGGGAGACGCCCACCTCGGCGGCGAGCGCCGCGACAGTCCACCCCCGGGCCGGGTCGTCCTCCAGCAGCCGCAGGGCCGGGCCGACCACCGGGTCGCCGGCAGCCCGGTACCAGCCCGGCGCGGCGTCCGGCCGGCCGAACCACGTGCGCAGCGCGTCGATGAGAAGCAGGTCCAGCAGCCGGTCCAGCACCGCCGCCTGGCCGGGCGCGTCCCGGGTCACCTCCTGCGCGAGCAGCGGCACGAGAGGGCCGCGCCCCTCGTCGGCGGGGACCACAAGCAGCGGCGGCAGCGCGCCGAGCAACCGCCGGCTCACCGCGCCGGGCAGCTGGTACGTCCCGGTCAGCAGCACCGTCGACCCGTGCGGCCCGGTGCCCCAGGTGCGCACCCCCAGCGCCATCGACTCGGTGAGCGGCTCGCCGCGCAGCGTGGTGCAGCGCTGACCGGGGTGGATGACCACCTGCGGTGGGGTGCCCGGATCGTCCGCGACGAGGTAGCCGTCCGGCCCGCGCAGCACCGCCACGTCGCCGGGGCGCAGCGTCGCGGCGGGAGCGTCGTCCGGCACCAACCAGGCGGCGCCGCGCACAAGCGCCACCACGGTCAGGGGTGCCCGGTCCTCGATCCGCAGCGCGTACGGCGGGTCGAACACCGAGCGCAGCAGGAAGGCGCCCCGGGCGCGGGGACCGTCGAGCAGCCCGGTGAGCGGGTCCATCGCGCGATGGTAGACGATCGCGAGGGACGCTCCGGGCCGCCGTGCTCGTGGACGGCCCGGCGCGTGGTCGAGGTGGCGGGAGGTGAGGGAGATGGCGTGGTTCGGGGGCCTGCGGGTCGCCGGTCACCGGCTGCGGCAGGGCTGGCGGCCGGTGCTGGAGGCGACAGTCGCGGCGACAGTGGCCTGGCTGCTCGCCACCCGCCTGCTCGGGCATCCGCAGCCCTTCTTCGCGCCGGCCGCCGCGCTGATCGTGCTCGGTCAGGCCCGCGGACAGCGGATCCGGCGTGCCGTCGAGGTCGTGCTCGGAGTGGCCGCCGGGGTGCTCGTCGCGGACCTGGTCGTGCAGGCGCTCGGCCCCGGCAGCACGTGGACGGTAGGCACCGTCATCCTGCTCACCGTCCTGCTCGCGGTCGCCTTCGGCGCTACAGGCGTGACCCTGGTCCAGGCCGCGGTGTCCGCCCTCTACCTGGTGGTGGTCGCGCCACCGGACGGGTCGCTGGTCCCGTTCCGCTTCGTCGACGCGCTTGTCGGCGGCACGGTCGCGCTCGCCGTCAGCCTCCTCGTCGACGCCCGGCACCCGCTCGCCCCACTCGTCGCCGAGGTGCGGCGGACCTTCGACGAGCTGGCCGGTCTGGTGGACGGCATCGCCGACGCGCTGGACGGGCGCGACGAGTCGGCGGCGCTGGCCGCGCTGACGCAGGCCCGGGGCATGGACGTCCGGGTCGGCGGGCTGCGCGAGGGCGTGCTCGCCGCCGGTGAGGCGCTGCGGCTCAACGTGCGCCGCCGCCGGCACATCGGCCGGCTGCGGTCGGTGGACGAGTCGATCCGGCAGACCGACTACGTGGTCCGCAACGTCCGGGTGCTGGCCCGCGCCGGTGTGACGCTCAGTCGACTGCGGACCCCCACGCCGCCGGAGCTGGGCGAGGCGCTGCGCTGCCTGGTCGAGGCGGTCCGGGAGGCCGGCGCGGCGCTCGCCGCCGACCTGGACGGGCGGGAGGAGGCTGCCGACCGGCACGCCGCCAGGGCGGACGCGGCGGCGCTCGCCGCCGTCCACACGGCCGGGCAGCTCTTCGGGTCGACCCAGACCCTCCCACTCGCCATGATCATCGGTCAGATCCGGGCGACCGCCATCGACCTGCTGCGGGGCGTGCACCCCGACGACGACGCCGCCGTCCTGGCCCGCGTGGACGAGGCCCTCGGCCTGCCCGCCGTCTGACCCGTCACCGCGTCATCCGATGAGCCACCCGGTGGCGCTCGCGCGGATCGGGGCGGGGACGTCGTGGCCGCCGGGGAACTCCTCGTAGGTGACGTCGTAGCCGAGGCTGCGCAGGTGCGGCACGAAGCGGCGGCTGCACACGTCGATCGGCAGGACAGTGTCGTCCACCCCGTGCGAGACGAAGACCCGCGGCCGGCCGCGGATGAGCGGCGGCGCGGCGAAGCCGGGGGAGAAGGCCAGCACCGCGTCCACCAGGTCGCCGTTGGCCAGGCCCAGCGAGAGGGCGTACGAGGCGCCGTCGGAGAAGCCGCCCACAGTCACGTCGCGAACGGGATAGCCGTCGAAGGCGCTGGCCAGCAGCGCGTCGATGTGCTGCACGTCCACCCCGAAGCCGCCGGCGATCAGGTCCCAACTCGCCGCCGACGACTGCGGTGCGACAAGCAGCAGGTGGTGCGCGTCCGCCAGCGGCAGCAGCAGGTCCAGTCCCTGCCGCGCGGAGCCGCCCGCCCCGTGCAGCAGCACCACCAGCCGGTACGTGGCGCCGTCGGCGGCCGGCTCCGGCACGTACGCCATCGCCGGCCGACCGCCGTCCCCGCCGGGCAGCGGCACGAGTCCGGAGGGACCCGACACCACCGGCGGGTGCGGGCGTGTGGTCAACCGGCCGTGCCGAGGATCCGGCGCGGAGTCGGACACGGGCCACCACTCCTCGCGGTCGACGAAAGGTGCGAGGCGGTTACCCGGCCGACCGCCGGTTAACCAGCGGTCGGCTCGGGCGCTGTGGCGCGGGCGGTCGGCGCTCGGGCGCTGTCGTGGGTCACCGGACCGGGGCCGGGCGGTCGCCGTTCAGGCGCTGTCGCGGGTCACCAGGGCGGACGGGAAGAGTGTGACAGGCGCGGCCGGGCGGCCGGCCAGCACGGCGCTGGCCGCCGCGGTGGCGATCCGGCCCACCGGGTGGCTCGCGGTGGTCAGCGCCGGCGCGCTCATGCCGGCCAGCGGGATGTCGTCGAAACCGGCCACCGCGACGTCACCTGGCACCCGCACACCGCCGTCGCGCAGCGCCGCGATGACTCCGAACGCGGTCTCGTCGCTTATCGCGTAGATCGCGTCCACGTCCGGCCAGCGGCGCAGCGCCTCGCCGGCCGCCGCCCGGCCACGCGCCGCCGTGAAGTCGCCGTCCACCACCCGCTCCGGCAGGCCGGCCTGGCGCATCAGGTGCCGGTACGCCTGCACGGGGCGCTGCGAGCACGGCAGCCACGCCGGGCCTGTCACCATGGCGATCCGGCGGCGGCCCGTCGCGTACAGGTGGCGCAGCACCGCGCCGGCCCCGGCGGTGTTGTCGACGTCGAACGACGGCACCTCGGCCGAGCCGATTCCGATCGAGGCGACCCGACCGTGCAGCGACCGGGGCACGGCGTCCAGCAGGGCCTCGGTGGTGTTGACGAGCACGACGCCACACACGCTGCGGTCGGCGGCGAGCTGCTCCAGGCCGCGGGGGTCGCCCAGCGGCAGCCAGTGCAGCGCCACCCCGACGCCGGCCGGCGCGCACACCCGGGCGGCCGAGCCGACCACCCGGTGGACGTACGGGTCGTCCAACACCGCGGCGCTGGTCCCCGCCGCGGCCACCACCAGCCGTACGCCGCCGCCCCGAACCAGCGCCCGGGCGGCCGGGTTGGGCACGTAACCGAGCTGGTCGGCGGCCGTCACCACCCGCTCCCGGGCGTCCGGCGAGGCGAACCCCGTTCCGGCGATCACCCGCGAGGCGGTGGACCGGGAGACCCCGGCGGCCCGGGCGACGTCCTCCAGAGTGGCCGGCCGGTGTGCCGCTGCCGTCATCGTGCCCTCCCCCCGGCGCCCGCCCGGAGCGGGCGTACGCCTTCAGGAATCATCCCCCGACCTGCGTGTCGGCGGTAAGGGGTGGTGGCCCGCTTGTGGTGGTAGCGCTCTCAGGTGTGCGATCGTGCCAGGAGATCACCCCGAGGAAGAGGACCCACAGCTGTGAGCGCCCCCACCAGCCCGGCCGTCGCCCCGGACAGCACAGTTCCGGCACGGATCGTCCGGCTCGCCCGCAACGGCGTCGCCGTCACCTTCACCCTGAACGGCCTGGCCGTCGGCAGCTGGTTCTCCCGGGTGCCGGCCGTGCGGGAGGCGCTGGACCTCTCCGCCGGGCGTCTCGGGCTCCTGCTGCTGGCGATGAGCGTGGGCGCGCTGCTCGCCATGCCGACCTCCGGGCTGCTCGCCCAGCGCCTCGGCTCGGCCCGCAGCGTGACGATCGCCACCGTGCTTGTCGCTGTCGGCCTCGTCGTGGCCGGTCTGGGCGCGACGGTCGCCGGGTCGGCAGTCGTCGTCGGGCTGGGGTTGGTGGCCTTCGGCTACGGCTCCGGCGCGTGCGACGTGGCCATGAACGTCGAGGGCGCGACTGTGGAGCGGCGGCTGGGGCGTACCGTCATGCCCCGTTTCCACGCGGCCTGGAGTCTCGGGTCGGTGGCCGGCGCGGGCCTCGGCGCCGGGGCCGCCCGCCTGGGCGTGCCGGTCGGCGCGCACCTCGCCGCGGTGGCGGTGGTGGTGCTCGTCGGCACCGTGCTCGCCTCCCGGATGTTCCTGCCCCAACCGGCCGTCGACCCGGCCAACCAGACGGCGGACACCAGCCCGGCCGGCCGCCGCCGTGCCCAACTCGCCGCCTGGCGTGAGCCGCGCACCCTGCTCATCGGCCTGTTCGTGCTGGTGGCGGCGTTCGCCGAGGGCAGCGCCAACGACTGGCTGGCGGTCGCCTTCGTCGACGGTCGCGACCTGAGCGAGGCGGCCGGAGCGGCGGTCTTCGGCGTCTTCGTCGTCGGCATGACCCTGGGACGCACCGCGGGCACCATCGCGCTGGACCGCTGGGGTCGGGTGCCGGTGCTCAGCGGCACCCTCCTGCTCGCCGCTGCCGGCGCCGCTCTGGCCGTGCTGGCCGGCTCGGGGCCGGTGGCAATCGTCGGCGTCGCGCTGTGGGGCCTCGGCGCGTCGCTGGGGTTCCCGGTCGGCATGAGCGCGGCGGCCGACGAGGAGACGCACGCGGCGGTGCGGGTAAGCGTGGTCGCGGTGATCGGTTACACGGCCTTCCTGGGCGGGCCGCCGCTGCTGGGCCTGCTCGGTGACCACGTCGGCACCCTGCGGGCGCTGCTTGTGGTGCCGCTGCTGCTCCTGCCGACGCTGGCGCTGGTGCCGGCGCTGCGCCCGCCCCGGACCGACGAGTCGGCGCCGGCAGCGCGGGAAGGGGCCGAGGAGTCGGCGCCGGCAGCGCGGGAAGCGGCCGACGAGTCGGCTCCGGCAGCACACCAAAGCTAACCCGGATCGGGGTTCGGCGGTATCGGGTGCGCGGCCGAGTGCGCCGCGTGCCCGCGCTGGCTACGGTCGCCCGATGCCAACCGACGAGATCACCGCCGCCGCGGCGGGCAGCTGGACCCTGGGCGACCGTACCGTGCACCGGATGGGCTTCGGCTCGATGCGGATCACCGCCAACCCGGACCGTGAACGGGCGATCGCGGTGCTGCGCCGCGCCGTGGAGCTGGGCGTCAACCACATCGACACGGCCGCCTTCTACGTGTCGCCCGGCGGCACCCTGCGGGTCGGCACCGGCCCCGCCCGGTACGCCACCGAGCTGATCCGGGCGGCGCTCGCCCCGTACCCCGAGGAGCTGGTCATCGCCACCAAGGTCGGCTTCGGCTACGACCCGGCGACCGGATTCAGCGAGGCGGCCACCGCGGCGCAGCTACGCGCCCAGGTCGAGGAGAACCTGCGCCGCCTCGGCCGCGACCGGCTGGACGTGGTGAACCTGCGGCTCGGTCGGGGGTCGGGCCCGGCGCCGCTTGTCGAGCGGTTCGGCGCCCTGGCCGAGCTGCGCGCCGCCGGGCTGATCCGGCACCTCGGGCTGTCCGGCGCCCGGCCCGAGCACCTGGACGAGGTGGCGGACATCGCGCCCGTGGTCTGCGTGCAGAACAACTACGGCGTGGACGCGTACCGGGAGCAGGACGCCTTCGTCCGCGCCTGCGGCGAGCGGGGCATCGCCTACGTGCCCTTCTTCGCGCTGGCTGGTACGAATCGGGAGGCGGGCGCGAGCGCCGCGCAGGGCGCGGCCGTCGAGGCGGTCGCCCGGGCCCACGGCGTCACGCCCCAGCAGGTACGCCTGGCCTGGACGCTGCACCAGGGCCCGCACGTCCTCGCGATCCCCGGCACCGGCGACCCGGCCCACCTGGAGGAGAACGTAGCGGCCGCCGACCTGCGCCTGACCCCCGAAGACCTGACCCGCCTGGCCTGAGCCCCGTCCCCGGTGATCATGAAGTTGTTGCCGCCGATGCCGGCGTGTCGCGCCCATAACTCATGATCACCGGAGCCAGACCTGGAGGGGGCCCGCAGGGAGGAAGCCGGCTCGGCGGGCGGGTGGTAGGTCGGGGGTGGTTTCGTAGCCGACCAGGGATACGCCGGGTCGGGTGGCGACGACCCCACGCCAGATCTCGCCCGGGTCGCCGCCGTGGGTGAACAGGTTGGAGACGCCGGCCGGGTCGTCGCCGCTGACCACCGCCCCGCCGACGACCGCGCCCCGCTCGTCGTGGCGGGCCAGCACGCGAATGCGCGGGTCGGCCAGCAGCTGCGGGTGGAACAGCTCTCCGCCGCCGTGCGCGCTCGCCCAGGCCGCCAACCCTTCCGGAGTGGTGACCGGGGTGAGCGGCGGGTCGGTCGGCGGGTCGGCCGGCGGGCGGTGGATCCACTGCGCTTCGAAGAGCACCCGGAATCCGTACGCCGAGAGGTCGAGGTCGGCGAAGCTGTCCTTCACCGACGCGCCGGCACCGGCGTCGATCCGCGCCAGCAGCGCCGCGGGGTCGACGCCGGAGCGCAGCGTGACCGCGTCCGGATACCACTGTGGGGAGCGGCGGGGTACCGACCACGCGTCGGCGTCGATCCGGCCGGTCAGTCCGTGGCTGGCGCACACGGCGGCGCACCATCGCGCGTTGTCGTGCGCCGCCGCCTCCCGCACGTCCGTCGACACGTCCGCCAGCGTACGAGGTCAGGACCCGGTGAGGACGACGAGTCGCTGGGTCGCGCGGGTCATCGCGACGTATCTGTCCACCGCCCCCCGGACGCCCTCGCCGAACGTCTCCGGGTTGACGAGGACGACCAGGTCGAACTCCAGCCCCTTGGTCAGTTCCGGGGTCAGCGACCGGACGCGATCCGTCGTCGGTCGGTACGTGGGCTCGCCGATGACGCAGGCGATCCCGTCGGCGTGCTCCGCGAGCCAGTCGTCGACGATCCTGTCCAGGTCGCGGACCGATCCGTGGGCCACCGGGATCCCGTTGCCACGGATCGAGGTCGGCACGTTCGCGTCCGGGAGCACGGCCCGGATGACCGGTTCGGCCTGCGCCATGACCTCCTGCGGCGTCCGGTAGTTGATGCTCAGCGAGGCCACGGTGACCCGGTCGAGCCCGATGCGCCTCAGCCGTTCCTGCCACGACTCCGTGAAGCCGTGCCGGGCCTGGGCGCGGTCCCCGACGATGGTGAAGCTGCGCGACGGGCAGCGCGACAGCAGCATCTGCCACTGCGCGTCGGTCAGCTCCTGCGCCTCGTCCACGACGATGTGCGCGAACGGGCCGGCCAGCAGATCCGGGTCGGCGCTGGGCAGGACTGCCTCGTCGACGAGCGCATCCTGCAGATCCAGTTGACGCAGGCTCGACAGCACGCCCTCGCCGTCGTCGTAGGCGTGGGCCTCGATCAGCTCGTCGACGACTGTCGCCATGCGCGCCCGTTCGGCGGCGATGGTGGCCTCGTGGCGGCGGGTACGCCGGGACGTCTCCGGGTCGCCGAGGCGCTGCCGTGCGGCGTCGAGCAGCGGCAGGTCGGACACCGTCCAGGCGTCGGCGTCGACGCGGCGTAGCCGGCGGATGTCGTCGGGGCCGAGCCAGGGGGCGCACCGGCGCAGGTAGGCGGGCACCGACCACAGGTCCGCGACGATGTCGTTCGCGTCGAGCAGCGGCCAGGCGCGGTTGAACGCCGCGCGCAGGTCCCGGTTGCGCAGCAGCGACAGGCGTACCAGGTCGTCCGACTCGTCGCCGTCGTACCTCCCGAGCAGGATCGCCAGCAGCTCCTCCCAGACCTCGTCCCGCGCCTCGTTGTGCGGGGTGCCGGGTCCGGGCGCCTCGAACGCCTGGGCCCAGTCGTCCGCGCTCAGCCGCACGTCGGTGTCGCCGGCCGTGACAGTCATCGCCGTGGTCGGCGGCTCCTCGTAGAACCGTACGGCCGCCTCGATCGCCCGCACCAGGTCGGCGGAGGACTTCAGACGGGCCACATCCGGGTCGGCCTCGACGGCCGCCGCCGCGCCCTCCGGCACGAGGTCGCGCAGGGTGCAGGTCTGCACGTCCTCCTCGCCGAGGCTGGGCAGGACGTCGGCGACGTACGCCAGGTAGGGCTGGTGTGGTCCGACGAACAGCACCCCGCCGCGGCGCTGGCCGAGGCGCGGGTCGGAGTAGAGCAGGTACGCGGTGCGGTGCAGGGCCACGACGGTCTTGCCGGTGCCCGGACCGCCGTCGACGACGAGAGCGCCCCGCGATCCGGCTCGGATGATGGCGTCCTGGTCGGCCTGGATGGTGCCGAGCACGTCGCGCATCCGGGCCGACCGGTTGCCGCCGAGGCTGGCGATGAACGCGGACTGGTCGTCGAGCGCCGCGTGCCCCTCGAACCCGTCCGGGGTGAACACCTCGTCCCAGTAGTCGCGGATCCGGCCGAGGGCCCAGCGGTACCGGCGGCGGCTGGCCAGACCCATCGGGTTGGCGTGGGTGGCCCCGAAGAACGGCTCGGCGGCCGGGGAACGCCAGTCGAGCAGCAGGCGACGACCGCTGCCGTCGGTGAGGCCGAAGCGCCCGATGTAGACGGGCGCCGGGTCGTCCGTGCCGACGATGCGTCCGAGGCACAGGTCCAGGCCGAAGCGACGCAGGGCGCGCAGGCGACCGGTCAGCCGACGGACCTCCTCGTCCCGGGCGACCGCCTGGCGGCCCTTGCCGGCGGGTGCCCGGCGCTCCGCGTCGAGACGGTCGGACAGGTCCGCGATCGACCGCTCCAGGCTCGCCGCGATGACGGCGAAGTGCTGCTCGTCACGGGCGATGAGCGCCGGATCGGCCTTGGCGGCGAGGTTGCCGGGAAGGTCGAACACGGCGTGCGCCGCCGACGACTTGTGCATGTGCTGGCTCCCGTTTCCGCAGGTCCTGGCCTTGGACGGGCAATTCTGCGGTACACCTGGGGCCTTGCCGCAAGTCCCCCCATGCGGTATATGTTGGATATGGCGGGAGGTGTGTCGCCCCTCCCGGCCGCCGCTCCCGGTCAGGGCTTCCGTTCCGCGTAGACGAGATCCATCGTGTCGGTGCGCCCGCCCCAGCGCAGGTCGAGGTGCCAGCAGCCCGCGCTCGGCATGTCGATGATCGACGGGCCCGGCCCGCCGGCGACCTCATGGGTGACCCGGGTGTCGGTGCCGTCCAGCGTCGCGGTGATCACCAGCGTGGCGGGCGAGTACGTGGCGGGCGACGTGCTGACCGGACGGGACACCCACAGGATCTTGTTGGTCGACCCGTCCGTCCGGACCTGCGCCAGCGGGTGGGTGAACAGCACCGCCACGATGTCGCCCCGCGCGCCGAAGACGTGCGGCATCCGGGTGTCCCCGTGGAACCCCTCGTCCGCCCAGTCGGGCAGCGATCCCGTCTCGACCCTCGACGCGCAGCCGGTCGTCGCCCGCACCGACGGCGGTGCGGCGGGCGTCGCTGCCGGGCCGCTGGCCGGCGTCGTGGCCGGGTCAGCGGCCGCGCAGCCCGCCAGCAGGAGAACCGCCCCCAGCAGGACTCTGCCCCAGGTGACCATCGCGCCTCCTCCGTCGAACGTGTGCCCCGCACCAGAGAGACACCTGTCGTGTCGAACAGGTTCCTCAGCGACGTCTCGCTCTGCGTCGCGGCGAGGCCTGACAGTCCGACGACGGCGCGAGTCCAGCCGCCGGGCCGTCGGCCGGCCGACACCCGGTCCGGCGCACCGCCGGCGTCAGGAAACTGTCAGCCGTGTCCCGGTCTGTTCCGATCACCGGACCGGACAGGGACCGAGCGGGGTTGCACGTGAATTGCACGACCCGGAACATGAGGAGAATGGTTGCGGCAGGCGGGGGACCCGACGGAGCACGCGACGTAGCGGAGTTCGTGACTCTTCTGGGCCGGTTGAAGGAAGATTCGGGCTACACCTACCGGCAGCTGGAGCAGCGAGCGGCTCGGCGCGGTGATGTGCTGGCCCGCAGCACCATCGCCGATATGCTGCGCCGCGACTCACTTCCCCGGGCGGATACACTGATCGCCTTTGTCCGTGCCTGTGCGCCGGCCCAGGACGCCCGTACCTGGCTGGCGGCCCGCAATCGTCTGGCCGCGGCCACCACCCCGACTTTCGACACCGGCAGCGCCAACGCGGCGGCACCGGTGCCGCGACAGCTGCCCGCCCCGCCGGCCCTGTTCATCGGACGAGCCGACGAGCTGCGCCTCCTCGATGCCGCCGTCGGCCAACCAGATCCCCTGAGCAGGACGGTCCTGATCTCGGCCGTCGGCGGTGCGGGCGGGATCGGGAAGACCTCATTGGTGTTGCAGTGGGCCCACATGCACGCCGACCAGTTCCCGGACGGGCAGCTCTACGCCGATCTTCGCGGCTTCGGACCCGAACCCACCCCGCTGCCGGTCGCGGTGACGCTGCGCGGCTTTCTGCAGGCTCTTGGCGTTCCACCCGCGTCGGTACCGCACCCGGTGGATGCCCAGTCGGCGCTGTTTCGCAGTCTGGTCGCCAGGCGGCGCATGCTCGTGCTCCTCGACAACGTCCGCGACACCGACCATGTCATTCCCCTTCTGCCCGGCACTCCCACCTGCACGGTCCTGATCACCAGCCGTCACCGGCTACGCGGCCTGACCGTCACCCATGGCGCCAGGACGCTCACACTGGACAGGCTCTCCGAGACGGAGGCGCGGGAGTTGCTTGCCACCCGCCTCGGCCCGGCGCGGGCGCTCCAGCACCGCTCAGCTCTCGACGCGTTGGTGCGACACTGCGGCGGTCTACCGCTGGCGCTGGCCATCGTGGCAGCCCGGGCCGCCACGCATCCCGACCACCCGCTCGACGGCCTGGTCCGCGAACTACGCGACACCACCGTCCGACTCGACGCCCTCACCACCGGAGAATTGCGGGCCGACCTACGTGCGGTCTTCTCCTGGTCCTGGCGGGCCCTGACCCCGCAGGCCGGCAAGGTCGTCGATCTTCTCGGTCTGGTTCCGGTCGTCGACATCAGCCTGCCCGCCGTGGCCAGCCTGGCGGGCACGTCGACGCCGCGGGCACAGGAGCTGTTGCGGGAGCTGGAAGACACGGCACTGGTCCGCCAGCACGCGCCGGGCCGCTTCCGGATGCACGACCTGGTTCATCTCTACAGTGCCCAGCGCGGCCGGAACCAGCAGGGTGGCGAGGACCGGGAGGCGGTCCGGCGGCTTGTCGACTTCTATCTGCACACCGCCTGCGCGGCGGACCGGTTGCTCGACCCGCGCCGCCATCCACTCATACTCGGCGAGCCGGCACCCGGCTGCACCCCAGCGGTGTTGACGGATGCGAGTGTGGCGATGTCGTGGTTCGACGCCGAGCAGGAACGGGTGCTGGAGAGTCAGCGCCTGGCCATGCAACGGCTGTGGTTTCCCCAGGTGTGGCAACTGGCCCGGACGTTGGTCACGTTCCACGCCCGACGTCGCCAGGCCGTCGAACAGTTGGCCGTGTGGCGAATGGGCCTGGCCGCCGCCGAGCAGGGGGCGAGCATCTCGGCACGAGCCATGGCGCACCGCTATCTGGGTCAGGCCCACAGCCAGAATGGCGAGCAGGAGGAGGGTTTGCGTCATCTGCGGCTGGCCGTCGACCGTGCCCACGAGGCCGGCGACGCCGCCGAGCTGGCACGGTGTCACTACGCGCTGGGTGTCGCCGCAGATCACGCTGGAGACCTTCGACAGGCGCTGCTGCACTCCCGTGAGGCGTTGGCCGAGTTCCAGGATCTCGCCGACACGGTGGAGATAGCCCGGGCGCTCAACGCGGTCGGCTGGGAGTGCGCCCAGTTGGAACGCTACGAAGAGGCGCAGGACAGTTGCACGCGCGCCCTGACCCTGTTTCGGCAGCACGGGCATCCCGACGGTGAAGCCGACACGCTGCACAGCCTTGGCCTGATCGCGCACGGCACCGGTCAGCAGCACTCGGCGTTGGCCTACTACCGGCAGGCGCTTGCGGTCTACCACGAGGTCGGCAACACCCGGGGTGAGGCGGACTGCCTAAACAGCCTGGGTGGGCTGCACGAGAGCCTCGGGCAGTACCGGGAGGCCCACGACTCCTGGCAGCGGTTGGTCGTCCTGTTGCGCGTACAGGGCCGCGCGGCCGAAGCGTTGCAGGTCGTCCAGCGGCTCGACCTGCTGCCGCTCTGAGCATCTGGCCGCCTTCCGGCAACCGTCCGCAAGGTCGTCAGGGGAGCGACCGGGCGATCTCGAGCGCCTCGGCCCTGGTGAGCGCACCCTCCAGGCGGTAGGTCACGTCGGCCTGTTCCCAGATGAGGGTCGAGGCCGCGAGCCGGGCGGTCTCCCGCCGGACCTGCCCCGAACGGTCCACGTAGGACACCACGTGGGGACCATCGACCCAGATGGCGAAGTTGCCGTTGACCTCCGTCCACTCCGCCTCCGGTCGGTCGATCTGCTTGTGGAAGGTCAGGTCGAGGCGACCGTCGAACGCGTCGAGGCGCAGCGCGCCGCCGTCGTAGAGCAGCGTCGCCACCCGATGCGCGCCGGCGCCGTCCGGGTCGGCGACCAACGCCCGCTCGGGTGGACCCAGCGCGGACGGCATCCGGATCGGGAAGCGCACCGCCCGTCGCGCCTCGTCCAACCCGACCGTCCGCTGCGACGGCAACGGCGACGGCTCGCCCGCGGGCAGCGACGGCGTGGGCGACGTGGCGATGCTGACGCCGGCGAAGCGCAGCACCTCCCCGACGGCGTTCGCGATGGCGGCGCGCGTCGGCGGGAGCGCCGCGACCAGCAGGGCCACGAGCGCCGCCGCGGCGAAGGAGCGCCAACGGCGACGCCGGGGTACGCCCCTGACGAGGCGGGCGCGTACGCCTGCGGTCACGTCCGGCGCGTCGGGCGTCTCCAGCCAGGCGGACAGGTCGCGCAGCTCCGCTTCGAGGCCGTCCGCGCCCCGGTCGGGGTCACCCATGGCGCACCCCCTCGTCGGCGAGCAGGGCGCGCAGCTTCGCCAGGGCCCGCGAGGTCCGCGACTTCACCGTGCCCCGGGGCCAACCCAGAGTCGCCACCGTCTCGTCCTCGCTGAGGTCGAGGAAGAACCGGCAGACGATCACTTCTCGGTCGCGTACCGGAAGTTGACGCAGGGCCGCCACCAGCGCGGCGCGGCGCTCACCGGCGAGGACGGTGCCTACCGCGTCGTCCTCGACGACCTCCGACGCCGGGTACGCCGCCGCCCGCAGGGCCAGGCCGTCGCGGCGCGTGCGGGAACGATGCAGGTTGCGGGTCTCGTTGGCGACGATCGCCAGCAGCCAGGATCGGAAGGACGACTCTCCCCGATAACGGGACAGCTTGCGGTAGCCCTTCACAAACGCCTCCTGGATGACGTCCTCGGAGTCGGAGCCCGCGCCGAGCAGCACCGCCGTCCGGTGCGCGGACGCGGTGTGCCGGGCGACCAGGAGGTCGTACGCCTCCAGGTCACCGGCCCGAGCGCGGGTGACGAGCACGTCGTCGTCCAGGGAGACCTCCGGTTCCTCACAGTGCTGACACCGCCCACGTGCCGCGGGTTCCGCCCACCGGGTCCGGCGAGTCAGATTTCTCCCACCCGGCGTGCAGCGTATTGCCAGGAATCGGTGCTGAACTGGAGGGGCGTCCGAGGAGAGGGGCTGGGCATGAGCTGGTTCAACAGGCGGTCAAGGGGCGCCGGGGCGACCCCGACCAAGCTGGACCGCGAGGCCACCCGGGACGACCTCGCCGCGCTGGAGGCGTTCGTCGCCAGCCGGCGGGGAGTGGAGTTCTACCTGGAACCGGAGACCACCGCGACCGACACCACCGTGGTGGCGATCGCCCACGACGGCGAGTGGATCCGCCGCCGCACCGGCACCCCCCGCGCGGCTGGCGCCATCGCCCGCAAGCACGCGGTGCCGCTGTACGAGGCGGCCCGCACCGGCTACCCGGAGCGGATGCGGGTGTGGAACCGCGCCCACCCGGAGCGCCACGCCCGCTGATCGGCTGGAGCGCCACGCCCGCTGATCGGCTGGAGCGGCCGCGCTCGCTGATCGGCTGGAGCGGCCATGCCCGCTGATCGGGGTGGCGCCCGGAGCCGGCTGCCCTGCGCGCAGGCGAGCACCGCTCGGCCCTTTGCGGGTGGCGGGTGGTGGTCGATGCCTTTGGAGTTGATGCGGTTGACGACATCGCCGTGGAAGCGAACCGACCGACTGGCGTGCGCCTCAGAAAGGCTCGGGTGCGGTGGACGTGTCGGGTGCGATGGGCGGGTCAGGAAGCGGGTGGGCTCGCGGCAGCGGGCGTGAGTCGGGAAGCGGGAGTCAAGGTGATCGGGGCTCACGGCAGGGAGCGGGAGTGAGGAGCGGAGGTCAGGGAGTGGAGTCAGGGGGCGGAGGTGAGGGAGCGGGGTCAGGGAGCGGAGGTGAGGGAGCGGGAGTGAGGGAGCGGGGATCAGGGAGCGGGGATCAGGGGCGGGAGTGAGGGAGCGGGAGTGAGGGAGCGGGGGTCAGGGGGGGTGAGGGAGCGGGAGTGAGAGAGCGGAGTGAGGGAGCGGGGTCAGGGAGCGGAGTGAGGGAGCGGGGTCAGGGAGCGGAGTGAGGGAGCGGGGTCAGGGAGCGGAGTGAGGGAGCGGGGTCAGGGAGCGGAGGTGAGGGAGCGGGGTCAGGGAGCGGAGTGAGGGAGCGGGGTCAGGGAGCGGAGGTGAGGGAGCGGGGTCAGGGAGCGGGGGTGAGGGAGCGGGAGTCAGGGAGCGGGGTCAGCGAGGGAGAGTTAGGGCGATGTCGTCTACGACATCAGCTCCACAGGGGCCGAGTGACCCTCACCCTCCCCGCTGCGGGAGCGTCCTGCCGCCGGTCGACTTCCCCCGCACCGTCGGCATCGCCGAGCCTCCGCGTGGCAACGTGTGCACGCGCCGCATGGCGTGCGACTCATGGTGTGCGGCGCGTGGCGTGCGACTCAAGGCGTGCGGCGCGTGGCGTGGGGCTCGTGGCGTGCGGCTCGTCGCGCTGCCGCTCCGGAGCAGGTGAGCGCGGCCGGCGACGCCGGGACCTGCGTTGACCGGCGGTGGACGGGTGTGGCAGCATTCGCGGCCTGACGGCAGTGAAGGAAGTCGGTGCGAATCCGACGCGGTCCCGCCACTGTCACCGGGGAGCGATCCCCCCTCGCGAGTCACGGCCGTGTGTCTGCGGTTGGAAGGCCGGGGGAGAGCGTCGATCCGGAAGCCAGGATACTTCGGCCGTCGGGACGTACCCCAGGGCGTGGACACCCGAGGAGGACCCGATGACGCTTGGCGTCTCCATCATCGACGGCGGTTGCCGTTTCCCGCACGGCGGCCGTGTCGTCGCCGCGATCGGCATCGACTCCGTTCACCGCTGAGTTCCGGACCGCGCCGCCCGTCGTCCCCGGCCGCTCGCCGGTGAGCGGGCCGGATCGCGGCCTCCGCTGAACCCTGCGCCCATCCCACGTCGCCAGGCCGCTCCCGCGAGCGCGCCGACGTTACCGTCCGGAGCCTGCCGTGCGCGTTCTGCTGCTCTCCACCGCCGACACCGACCTGCTGGCCGCCCGCGCCAGTGACGCCGACTACCGGCTCGCCAACCCGGCACGGGTGGCGGCCGACGAGGTGCCCGCCCTGCTCGACGGGGTCGACCTCGCCGTCGTACGCCTGCTCGGGGGTCGGCAGGCGTGGCCGGACGGCCTCGCCGCGGTGCTCGCCACCGGCGTGCCGACTGTCGTGCTCGGCGGCGAGACGGTGCCCGACGCGGAGCTGATGGCCGTCTCCACCGTGCCGTCCGGAGTTGTCACCCAGGCGCTGGCGTACCTGGTGGAGGGCGGGCCGGACAACCTCGGGCACCTCGCCCGGTTCCTCGGTGACACCGTGCTGCTCACCGGCGAGGGGTTCGCCCCGCCCGCGCCCACCCCGGCCTACGGGGTGCACGGCGAGCACCCGACCGACCCGGACCGGCCCACCGTGGGCATCGTCTTCTACCGGGCGCACGCCCTCGCCGGCAACACCGCGTTCGTCGACGTCCTGGCCGACGCCGTGCGGGAGGCCGGGGGCAACCCGCTGCCGATCTTCTGCGGCTCGCTGCGGGGCCTGACCGCCGGCGCCGGCCCGCTCGGGCTGTTCGCCCGCTGTGACGCGCTGCTGGTCACCGTGCTCGCCGCCGGCGGCGCGGTCGCCGCCGACGCGTCCGGGGGCGGCGACGAGGACGCGTGGGACGTCGGCGCGCTCGCCGCCCTGGACGTGCCAGTCATTCAGGCGCTCTGCCTGACCAGCACCCGCGAGCAGTGGGCCGGCAGCGACGCCGGGCTGTCCCCGTTGGACGCGGCGATGCAGGTGGCCATCCCCGAGTTCGACGGCCGGATCGTCACGGTGCCGTTCTCGTTCAAGCGGATCGACGCGGACGGCCTCTCGGTGTACGCCGCCGACGCCGAGCGGGCCGCCCGGGTGGCCGGCATCGCGGTGCGCCACGCCCGGCTGCGGTACGTGCCCAACGCCGACAAGCGGGTCGCCGTCGTCCTCAGCTCGTACCCCACCAAGCACTCCCGGGTCGGCAACGCCGTCGGGCTGGACACCCCGGTCTCGGCGGTCCGGCTGTTCGCCGCGCTCGCCGAGGCGGGTTACGACCTGGGTGACGCGCCGCCGCCCGAGGACGGCGACGCGCTGATCCACGCGCTGATCGCCGCCGGTGGTCACGACGTGGAGTGGCTCACCCCGGAGCAGTTGGCCGCCGCCGAGGCACGGATACCGGGGCAGACGTACCGGCGCTGGTTCGACCAGGTCCCGACCGAGCTGCGCGAGCGCATGCGGGAGCACTGGGGTGAGCCGCCCGGCGAGCTGTACACCGAGGGCGGCGACATCGTGCTCGCCGGGCTGCGCTTCGGCAACGTGGTGCTGCTGATCCAACCGCCCCGCGGCTTCGGGGAGAACCCGATCGCCATCTACCACGACCCGGACCTGCCGCCCAGTCACCACTATCTGGCCGCGTACCGCTGGCTGGCCGCGCCGGTCACCGACGGCGGCTTCGGCGCGGACGCCGTGGTGCACCTGGGCAAGCACGGCACCCTGGAGTGGCTGCCCGGCAAGGGCCTCGGCCTGGCCGCCGACTGCGCGCCCGACGCGGTCCTCGCGGACCTGCCGCTTGTCTACCCGTTCATCGTCAACGACCCCGGCGAGGGCACCCAGGCCAAGCGCCGCGCGCACGCCGTGGTCATCGACCACCTGGTGCCGCCGATGGCCCGCGCCGAGACGTACGGCGACCTGGCCAAGCTGGAGCAACTGCTCGACGAGTACGCGACCGTGCAGGCGCTCGACCCGGCCAAGGTGCCCACCGTGCGGGCCCAGATCTGGGATCTCGTCCGCGCCGCCGAGTTGCACCACGACCTGCACGCCGAGGCGATGCCCGACGCCGACGACTTCGACGACTTCGTGCTGCACCTCGACGGGTACCTGTGCGAGGTCAAGGACGTGCAGATCCGCGACGGGCTGCACATCCTGGCCGACGCGCCGACCGGCGAGCCCCGGATCAACCTGGTGCTCGCCGTGCTGCGCGCCCCTCAGATCTGGGGCGGCAAACACGCCCTGCCCGGCCTGCGGCAGGCCCTCGCCGCCGCGTACGGCCTCGACGAGCAGGAGTTGCTCGCGTCGCCCGGGCAGCGGATCGCCCTGCCGGTCGCGCTGACCGACGCGGTCGACGGGCCGGCCGGCACCGCCGCCGACGCCGTCGACCTGATCGAGGCCCTCGCGCGACGGCTGGTCACCGGCATGGAGACCCTGGACTGGGATGCCGGCGTCGTCGACGCGGTGGTCGTGGAGGTGACCGGGCAGCCGATCCCGGACGCCGCCGCCGTGCTGCGCTTCGCGGCCACCGAACTGGTGCCCCGACTGGCGCGCACCACCGACGAGCTGACCAACACCCTCGGCGCGCTCGACGGCCGGTTCGTGCCGCCCGGCCCGTCCGGCTCACCCACCCGGGGCCTGGTCAACGTGCTGCCCACCGGCCGCAACTTCTACTCCGTCGACCCCAAGGCCATCCCGAGCCGCAACGCCTGGGACGTCGGAGTGGCCCTCGCGGACTCGCTGCTGGCCCGGCACCTCGCCGACACCGGCACGTACCCCCGCTCGGTGGGGTTGACCGTGTGGGGCACCAGCGCGATGCGCACCCAGGGCGACGACATCGCCGAGGTGCTCGCGCTGCTGGGCTGCCGCCCGGTCTGGGACGAGCGGTCCCGGCGGGTCACCGGCGTCGAGGTGGTGCCGACCGCCGAGCTGGGCCGCCCGCGCGTCGACGTGACCGTGCGCATCTCCGGCTTCTTCCGCGACGCGTTCCCGCACGTCGTGGCGCTGCTGGACGACGCCGTGCGGCGGGTCGCCGCGCTCGATGAGCCGGACGATCAGAACTACCTGCGGGCGCACGTCGCCGCCGACCTCGCCGAGCACGGCGACGAGCGGCGGGCCACCGCCCGGATCTTCGGCTCCAAGCCCGGGGCGTACGGCGCGGGCCTGCTGCCGCTGATCGACGCCCGGACCTGGCGCAGTGACGCCGACCTGGCCGAGGTGTACGCGGTGTGGGGCGGCTACGCGTACGGCCGGGGCCTGGACGGGCGTGAGGCGCGCGCCGACATGGAGCGCTCCTTCGCCCGTATCGCCGTGGCGGTGAAGAACCAGGACACCAGGGAGCACGACATCGTCGACTCCGACGACTACTTCCAGTACCACGGCGGGATGGTGGCGATGGTCCGGCACCTCACCGGCTCGTCACCGCAGGCGTACGTGGGTGACTCGGCCATGCCGCACGACGTGCGGACCCGCACGCTGGGTGAGGAGACCCGGCGGGTGTTCCGGGCGCGGGTGGTCAACCCGAAGTGGATCGCCGCGATGCGCCGGCACGGCTACAAGGGCGCGTTCGAGCTGGCGGCCACCGTGGACTACCTGTTCGGCTACGACGCCACCGCCGGCGTGGTCGACGACTGGATGTACGAGCACCTGGCCGCCGCGTACCTGTTCGACGACACGACCCGGGAGTTCCTGGAGCAGTCCAACCCGTGGGCGCTGCGTGGCATCACCGAGCGTCTGTTGGAGGCCGCCGACCGGGGGCTGTGGGCCAAACCGGAGCCGGCCACGCTGGACCGGCTCCGGGACACGTACCTGGCCAGCGAGGGCGACCTGGAGGACCGGGCATGAGCGTCACCTACCCGTTCAGCGCGGTGCTCGGCATGGCCGACATGCGGTTGGCGCTGCTGCTCAACGCGGTGTCCCCGGCGATCGGCGGGGTCCTCGTGCGGGGTGAGAAGGGGACCGCCAAGTCCACAGCCGTGCGGGCCCTCGCCGCGCTGCTACCCCCGGTGCGCCGGGTCGCCGGCTGCCGCTTCGGCTGTGACCCGGCCGAGCCGGACCCGGCCTGCCCGGACGGTCCGCATCCGGCCGACGCCGCCACCGAGACCCGCCCGGCCCGGCTCGTGGAGCTGCCGGTCGGCGCCGCCGAGGACCGGGTCGTCGGATCGCTCGACCTGGAGAAGGCCCTCGGCGAGGGCGTACGCGCCTTCGAGCCGGGTCTGCTCGCCGCCGCCCACCGGGGGGTGCTCTACGTCGACGAGGTCAACCTGCTGCACGACCACCTCGTCGACCTGCTGCTCGACGCGGCGGCGATGGGCCGCAGCCACGTCGAGCGTGAGGGTGTCTCGGTCAGCCACGCGGCCCGGTTCCTGCTGGTCGGCACCATGAACCCGGAGGAGGGGGAGTTGCGCCCGCAGCTGCTCGACCGTTTCGGGTTGACCGTCGAGGTAGGCGCCAGCCGGGATCCTGCGGTCCGGGTCGAGGTGGTGCGTCGCCGGCTCGCCGCCGACGCCGACCCGGCCGGCTTCGCCGCCCGCTGGGCCGACGCCGACGCGGAGATCGCCGCGCAGGTGGCCGCCGCCCGCCGCAGGCTTCCCGGGGTACGCCTGCCGGACGCCGCGCTGCGGCAGATCGCCGAGGTGTGCGCCGAGTTCGACGTGGACGGCATGCGCGCCGACATCGTCACGGCACGGACCGCCCTCGCGCACGCCGCGTGGCACGGCCGGGACCGGGTCACCATCGACGACGTCCGGGTCGCCGCCCGCCTCGCCCTGCCGCACCGCCGCCGCCGCGACCCGTTCGACACCCCGGGCCTGGACTCCAAGCGCCTCGACGAGGCGTTGCAGCGCGCCCAGGACGCGCACCCCGACGACTCGGACGACAACGGCGGCCCGCACGACGGTGGCCCGGACGACGGGGGCCCGCAGGGCGGTGGCCCGGCCGGCGGTGACGGCCCGAGTGGCGGCGGCCCGAGTGGTGGCGGCCCGAGTGACGGCGGCCCGAGTGACGGCGGCCCGAGTGGCGACGGCAGCGGCGACGGGGCCGAGCGGGGTGCACCCGGGTCGGCCGGGCCCTCGGCGGCGCGCGACGGCAGTGGCCCAGACGGGCGCACCGACGGCCCCGACGGTGCCGACGGGTGGCCGCAGCGACAGCCGGGCGACGACGATGGCTGGTCGCGGCGCCAGCCGGGCGACCGGGGCGACGACGGGCAGAACTCGCGTCCGCGCGGGGGCCGGGAATCGGCGACCGGTGACGACGACCCGACCCGCGGCGGGGAGTCCCAGCCGGCGGCCGTACCCCGGGGTGGGTTGAAGGCCCGGCTGCTCACCGCGCCCGGCGTCGGTGACGGCGTGCCCGGCCGGCGTTCGCGTGCCCGCACCGGGCGGGGGCGCACCACAGGCGCCCGGGTGCCGGCGGGCCGGGTCGGCGCGTTGCACCTGCCGGCCACGATCCGCGCCGCCGCGCCGCACCAGGCGTTGCGGGGACGGTTGGCCGGTCCGCTGCGGTTGCGCCCGGACGACGTGCGGGAGGCGGTTCGCGAGGGACGCGAGGGAAACCTGGTGCTGTTCGTGGTGGACGCCAGCGGCTCGATGGGCGCCCGGCAGCGGATGACAGCCGTCAAGGACGCGGTCCTCGCCCTGCTCACCGACGCGTACCAGCGGCGGGACAAGGTCGCGGTGATCGCCTTCCGGGGTGCCGGTGCGCGGACGCTGCTGCCGGCCACCTCGTCGGTGCTGGCCGCCTCGACCCGGCTGGCCGAGCTGCCGACGGGTGGGCGTACGCCGCTGGCCGAGGGCCTGCTCGCCGCCGTGGATCTGCTGCGGGTGGAGCGCCTGCGCGACCCGAAGCGCCGCCCTCTGGTCCTCGTCGTCACCGACGGCCGGGCCACCGCCGGCACCCGCCCGCTGGACCGGGCGGCGGCAGCGGCGAAGGTGCTGGCCGCGACGGCTGCGCCCTGCGTGGTCGTCGACTGCGAAACAGGCCCCGTCCGCCTGCACCTGGCCGCCCGCCTGGCAACTCAACTGCAAGCCCCCCACCACCAACTGAACGACGTGGCCCAGGTCTCGACCGGCCCTGCCACCTCGCCGGACAGGAGCGCCGCCTGATGCCGCAGGGACAGCCGAATCACGTGCCTGCCGACGGGTTGACGACCCGGCAGCGGCGGCACCGGCCACTGCTGATCGTCCACACCGGACAGATGAAGGGCAAGTCCACGGCCGCCTTCGGGCTGGCGTTGCGGGCCTGGACGGCCGGCCTGCCGGTCGGGGTTTTCCAGTTCGTCAAGAGCGCCAAGTGGCGGGTGGGGGAGGAGAACGCCTTCCGGGCGCTCGGCGAGGTGCACGAGCGTACCGGCCAGGGCGCGCCGGTGGCCTGGCACAAGATGGGCGAGGGCTGGTCCTGGATCCAGCGCGGCGGCGAGGCCGACCACGCCGCCGACGCCCTGGAGGGCTGGCGGCAGATCCAGCGCGACCTGGCCGCCGAGCGGTACGGGCTGTACGTCCTGGACGAGTTCACCTACCCGATGAAGTGGGGCTGGGTGGACGTCGACGAGGTCGTCGCCACCCTTGCCGACCGCCCCGGCTTCCAGCACGTCGTCATCACCGGCCGGGACGCCGACCCGCGCCTCGTCGCCGCCGCCGACCTGGTGGCCGAGCTGACCAAGGTCAAGCACCCGATGGACGCCGGCCAGAAGGGCCAGAAGGGCATCGAGTGGTGAGCGCGACCTGGGCGCTGCCCCGGCTGGTCGTCGCCGCGCCGGCCAGCGGCCACGGCAAGACGACTGTCGCCACCGGGCTGCTCGCCGCGCTGCGCCGTCGCGGCCTGACGGTCAGCCCGCACAAGGTAGGCCCGGACTACATCGACCCCGGCTACCACGCCCTCGCCGCCGGGCGGCCCGGCCGCAACCTCGACCCGTTCCTGGTCGGGCCCGAGCGGATCGTCGCCCTGCTGCGCCACGGCGCGAGCGTCCCGACGCCCGCCGACATCGCCGTCGTGGAAGGGGTGATGGGCCTGCACGACGGCGCGGTGGGCCGCCGCGACTTCGCCTCCACGGCGCACGTCGCCCGGCTGATCGACGCGCCCGTGGTGCTGGTGCTGGACACCACCGCGCAGGGCCGCTCGGCCGCCGCGCTGACGCTGGGCATGGCGGCCTTCGATCCGGCGGTACGCATCGGCGGGGTGATCCTCAACCGGGTCGGCTCGCCCCGGCACGAGACGCTGCTGCGCGACGCCCTCGCCGAGGTGGGCGTACCGGTGCTGGGGGCGGTCACCCGCGCCGCCGAGGTCGCCGCGCCGGCCCGGCACCTCGGGCTGGTCCCGGTCGCCGAGCGGGCACCCGAGTCGGTCGCGATCGTCACCGCCCTCGCCGAACTGGTCGAGGCCACGGTGGACCTCGACGCCGTCCTCGACCTGGCACGCAGCGCCCCGCCGCTGACCACCCCGGCGTGGGACCCGATCACCGCCGTCGGCGGGCCGGCCGGCGTCGAGCGGCCACGCGTCGCGCTCGCCGGTGGTCCGGCGTTCACCTTCTCGTACGCGGAGACCGCCGAACTGCTCACCGCCGCAGGCGCGGACGTCGTCACAGTGGACCCGCTGCGCGACCCGGCCCTGCCCGCCGGCACGCGCGCGGTCGTGATCGGTGGCGGCTTCCCCGAGGCGTACGCGGAGGCCCTCGCGGGCAACGGCACGCTCCGCGCCGAGCTGGCCGACTTCGACGGGCCGGTCGTCGCCGAGTGCGCCGGGCTGCTCTACCTCGGGCGGACCCTGGACGGCGTACCGATGTGCGGTCGGCTGGACCTGACCGCCCGGATGACCGGCCGGCTCACCCTCGGCTACCGCGAGGCGACCGCGGTCACCGACAGCCCGGTGGCCCGCGCCGGCGATCCGGTACGCGGCCACGAGTTCCACCGCACCACCACCGACCCCGGGCACGGCGAGCGGCCGGCGTGGCGCTGGAACGGCACGGACCACGGCTTCGTCGCCGGCCGTGTGCACGCCTCCTACCTGCACACCCACTGGGCCGGCCACCCCGCGGCGGCCCGCCGGCTGGTCGAGGCGTGCCGATGAACGCCGACGCGCGGCAGGGCGCCGACGCCACGCTGACCGGCGTCGGTGTCGGACCGGGTGACCCCGAACTGCTCACCGTCAAGGCCGTGCGGATCCTGCGCGAGGCCGACGTGGTCTTCGTACCCGTGATGGCGGACCGGGACGAGCCGGCCGCGACGGCCGGTGCCACGCTGCCGGGCGCGGACGCCGGGCGGGCCGAGGCGACCGTCCGGGAGTACGTGCCGGCGGACCGGCTGCGCCGGCTGCCGTTCGCCCTCGACGACAGGGGTGGGGTGACCGCCCGCCGGGCGGCGGCCTGGGACGACGCCGCCCGGACGGTGGTCGACGCGGTCGACGCGGGCGCGCGGTCCCTCGCGTTCGCCACCATCGGCGACCCCAACGTCTACTCCACATTCGGCTACCTGGCGCAGAGCGTCCGCGCGCTGCGGTCCGCCGTGCGGGTGGCGACCGTGCCGGGCGTGACAGCCATGCAGGAGCTGGCCGCCCGCAGCGGCACCCCGCTCTGCGAGGGACGCGAACCGCTGACCCTGCTGCCGGCCACCGCCGGTCTGGCGCTGTTCGCCGACGCCCTCGCCGGGCCGGGCACCGTGGTCGCCTACAAGGGCTGGCGGCGGCACCCGGAGCTGCTCGCCGAGCTGCGCCGGCAGGGCCGCCTCGCCGACGCGGTGCTCGGACGCAGCCTCGGGCTGCCCGGTGAACGGATCGGACCTGTCGACGACACCGACCACGACCTGCCGTACCTGTCGACGCTGCTGGTTCCGGCCCGCCGCGAGCACCGAGGAGGAAAGCTGTGACGAGCAACGGCAAGGTGTGGTTCGTCGGGGCCGGCCCGGGTGCGGCGGACCTGCTGACCCTGCGGGCCGCCCGGGTGATCGCCGCCGCGGACATCGTCATCTGGGCGGCCAGCCTGGTGCACGCCGACGTCCTCGACCACGCCCGCCCCGACGCGGAGATCGTCGACTCGTCGCAGCTACCCATCGAGGGCGTGCTGCCGCTGTACGAGCGCGCCGCCGCGCACGGGCTCACCGTGGCCCGCATCCACTCCGGCGACCCGGCGCTCTGGGGCGCGGTGCAGGAGCAACTGGACCTGTGCCGGACGCTCGACCTGGCCGTCGAGATCGTGCCCGGGGTGTCCTCGTTCACCGCCGTCGCGGCGCTCGTCGGGCGGGAGCTGACAGTCCCCGAGGTCGCCCAGTCGGTGATCCTCACCCGCCTCGAAGGCGGCAAGACCCCGATGCCGCCCGGCGAGCGGGTCCGCGACTTCGCCCGGCACGGCACGACCATGGCGCTGTTCCTCTCCGCCGCCCGCTCCGGCCAGGTGCAGGCCGAGCTGCTGGCCGGCGGCTACCCCGAGGACACCCCGGCCGTGGTGGCGTACCAGGCGACCTGGCCCGACGAACTGGTGGTGCGCTGCACGGTCGGCACCCTGGAGGCCACCGTCAAGCAGCACAAGCTGTGGAAGCACACCCTGTTCCTGGTCGGACCGGCCCTCGCCGCCGAGGGCACCCGCTCACACCTGTACCACCCCGGGCACTTCCACACCTTCCGTCGCGCCGAGCCGGCCGCCCGCGCCGAGCTGCGCCGCCAGACCGGCGGCCGCGCCGGAGGAACAGGCACACCGTGACGTACGCCGAGCCGCCGCTGCGCGAGCCGGACCTGCCCCGTACGGCGAAGGTCCGGCCCACAGCCCTGCGGACGGGGTGGACCACCGGCGCCTGCGCCACGGCGGCGGCGAAGGCGGCGGTCACCGCCCTGGTCACCGGAGAGATTCAGCCGGACGTGGAGATCGGCCTGCCCGCGGGTCGGCGCGTGCGCTTCGGAGTGGAACGCTGCGAGGTGACCGGCAGCCCACCCGTGCGGGCCGAGGCGGTGGTCGTCAAGGACGCCGGTGACGACCCGGACGTCACCCACGGCGCCGAGCTGACCGCCACCGTGGACTGGACCGACGCCCCCGGGCTGCGCCTGGCCGGCGGTCCCGGCGTCGGCACCGTCACCAAGCCCGGCCTCGGGCTCGCGGTCGGTGGCCCGGCCATCAACGACACCCCCCGCCGGATGATCGGCGAGGCGGTGGCCGAGGTGGTCGACCTCAGCGAGGTCGGCGTCCGCGTGGTGATCAGCGTGCCCCGGGGCGAGATCATGGCCCGCAAGACCACCAACCGCCGGCTCGGCATCCTCGGCGGCATCTCGATCCTCGGCACCACCGGCATCGTCCGGCCCTTCTCCACCGCCTCCTGGCGGGCCAGCGTCGTGCAGGCCGTACACGTGATGGCCGCCCAGGGCGAGCGGACCGTGGTGCTGTGCACAGGCGGACGTACCGAGCGGGCCGCTCGCGCGCTCCTGCCCGACCTGCCCGAGGTGTGCTTCGTCGAGGTGGGTGACTTCACCGGGGCCGCCGTCACCGCCGCCGTGGGCGACGAGATGACCGGGGTGGTCTTCGTCGGCATGGCCGGCAAGCTCGCCAAACTCGCCGCCGGGATCCTGATGACCCACTACACCCGCTCCACGGTGGACCTGTCCCTGCTCGGCGCGGTGACGGCCGACGCCGGTGGCGATCCGGCGCTCGTCGCCGCCGTGACCGAGGCGAACACCGGTCGGCACGCGTACGAGCTGTGGGAGGCCGCCGGGCTGCTCGGCCCGGCCGGGGACCTGCTCTGCCAGCGGGTCGGCCAGGTGCTGCGACGCTTCGCCGGGCCGACTGTCACGGTGGACGTGGCGATGGTCGACTTCGCCGGAGCGCACGTGGTCGCCTCGTCGGGGCGGTGGCCCCGATGAGCCGTACGCCCTCGGATCCGCTGGTGACGGTGGTCGGGCTGGACGCGGTGGGTGCCCCGGCGCATCCCGCGCTCGCGCCCGCGCTGGCCGGCGCCGGGCTCGTCGTCGGGGCGGCCCGGCACCTGGCCGCCGTTCCCGTGCCGCCCGGCGCGGACACCGTCGTCCTCGGGCCGCTCGCCCCGGCCGTCGGACGGCTGAGCGCCGCCGTCGCGGCCGGGGTGCCGGCCGTGGTGCTGGCCAGCGGGGATCCCGGCCTGTTCGGCATCGTCCGGCGGCTGCGGGCGGCCGGACTGCCGCTGCGGGTGGTGCCGGCGGTGTCCAGTGTGGCCGCCGCGTTCGCCCGCGTCGGGCTGCCCTGGGACGGCGCGGCAGTGGTCACCGCGCACGGCCGCGACCCGCGCCCCGCCCTGAACGCCTGTCGGGCGCTGCCGCTGGTCGCGGTGCTCACCGCGCCCGGCGCCGGCGCCGCCGAGCTGGGCGCCGGCCTGGTCGGCTGGTCCCGCCGCCTGCTGGTCGCCGAGCACCTGGGCACCGACGTCGAACGGGTCCGCATGGTGACCCCCGAGCAGGCAGCCACCGAGACCTGGTCCGACCCACACGTCCTGCTCAGCCTCGCCGACGCCGACGCCGACCCTGCCGACGCTGCGCCCGGTGACGCCGCGCCCGGTCCGGTCGTGCTCGGTGGGATGCGCTGCGACAACCAGCCGGCCGCCGCGCCGGCCGGTGGCTGGGCGCTGCCGGAGGGCCGGTACGCCCACCGCGACTCGATGATCACCAAGTCGGAGGTGCGTGCCCTCGTCCTCGCCCGACTGCGGCCCCGCCTGGGCCGGCTGGTCTGGGACGTCGGCGCGGGCAGCGGCTCGGTCGGCATCGAGTGCGCGCTGCTCGGCGCGGCAGTGCTCGCCGTCGAGCAGGACGTCGCCAGTGCCGCGACCATCCGGGCCAACGCCGCGGCGCACGCCGTCACCGTCCGGCTCGTCGTCGGGCGGGCCCCGGCGGCACTGGCCGGGCTGCCCGAGCCGGACGCGGTATTCGTCGGCGGTGGCGGCACCGACGTCCTGCCCGCGGTGGTGGCCCGCCGACCCGAGCGGGTGGTGCTCACCCTCGCCGCGCTGGACCGCGTCGCGCCGGCCGTGGGCCTGCTGCGCGCCGCCGGCTACACAGTCGAGGGCAGCCAGCTCTCCGCCGCCCGCCTCGCCGCCCTGCCCGGCGGGTCGATCCGCCTCGCGGCCACCAACCCGGTGGTCGTCCTCACCGGGGAGCGCCCGTGACCGACAGGAATCCGTCCGCCCGGATCGGCCTGGTGGCGGCGACCGCCGCCGGCCGCCGGCACGCCGATACCCTGACCGCCGCGTGGCCGCACGCCCGGCTTGTCGAGGGAGACAGCGTCGCCGACGCGCTGCGGACCGCCTGGGCGCGGTACGACGCCGTGGTGGCGTTCCTGGCCACCGGCGCGGTGGTGCGCATCCTCGCGCCGCTGCTCGGTGACAAGCGCACCGACCCGGCAGTGGTGGTCGTCGACGAGGCGGCCCGACACGCCGTGGCGCTGCTCGGCGGTCACGCCGGCGGCGGCAACGACCTCGCCGAGGCCGTCGGCGTCCTGCTGGACGCCCGACCGGTGATCACCACCGCCACCGACGCGGTCGGACTGCCCGGCCTGGACACCCTCGGCTGGCCCGTCCAGGGCGCGGTCGCCGCCGTGTCCCGGGCCATCCTGGACGGCGAACCGGTCGAGCTGATCGCCGACGCCGCCTGGCCGCTGCCCGCCCTGCCCCCGAACGTCCACGCCGGCGCCCACGACGAGTCCGGAGTCGACAACGCCGCCGGCAAGGCCGTCGCCGCCGCCGACAACTCCGCCGCCGACAACGCCCCCGCTGACAGCGACGCCGGCGGCAGCGGGGCCGCCGGATACCGCCTGCTGGTCACCGATCGGGTGGTGCCCCTCGACGAGCGGACCGCGGTGCTGCGGCCCCCGTCGCTCGTCGCCGGCGTCGGCGCGAGTCGGGGCGTACCGGCCGCCGAGGTGACCGAGCTGCTGCACCGGGTGCTGGCCGAGGCCGGCCTCGACCCGGCGAGCCTGCGCTGCCTGGCCAGCGCCGACGTCAAAGCTGACGAGGTGGGCATCCTGAGCACCGTCGACGCGCTCGGCGTACCCCTGGTGACCTGGCCGGCGACGCGGCTGGCAACTGTCGACGTGCCGCATCCCAGCGAGGTGGTCCGCGCCGCGGTCGGCACGCCGAGCGTCGCGGAGGCCGCGGCGCTGCTCGGCCCGGACGGTAGGCCGGGCGACGCCACGCTGCTGGTCGGGAAGACGGCGACGGCGATGGCGACAGTGGCGGTGGCCCGGCACGCGCCGCGCGGCCGGCTGGCAGTCGTCGGCCTCGGGCCGGGCGCCGCCGACCTGCGGACCCCCCGCGCGGTGGCGGAGCTGCGTCGCGCGGCGGTGGTGGTCGGCCTCGACCAGTACCTCGACCAGGTCCGCGACGTCCTGCGGCCGGGCACCCGGGTGCTGTCCAGCGGGCTGGGCGCGGAGGAGGCCCGGGCTCGCGCGGCCGTCGCGGAGGCCGCCGCCGGCCGGGCGGTCGCGCTTGTCGGCTCCGGCGACGCCGGGGTGTACGCGATGGCCAGCCCCGCCCTGGAGTACGCCGACGAGCGGATCGACGTGGTCGGCGTGCCCGGGGTGACCGCCGCGCTCGCCGCCGGGGCGCTGCTCGGTGCTCCGCTCGGCCACGACCACGCCTATGTGAGCCTGTCCGACCTGCACACTCCGTGGGAGGTCATCGAGCGGCGGGTGACAGCCGTCGCCGAGGGTGACTTCGTGGCGCTGTTCTACAACCCGCGCAGCCGGGCGCGCGACTGGCAGCTCGGCAAGGCGCTCGGCATCCTCGCCGCGCACCGGCCCCCGGACACCCCGGTCGGTGTGGTGCGCAACGCCAGCCGCCCCGACGAGCGGGTGCACCTGGCGACCCTGGCCACCCTTGACCCGACGGTCGTCGACATGTACAGCGTGGTGGTCGTCGGCAGCAGCGACACCCGGCTGGTCGCCGGCCGGATGGTCACACCCCGGGGGTACCGGTGGCGCTCGTGACCATCGACGCCTGCCAGGGCTGCGGCGCCTGCCTGCGCACCTGCCCCACGCACGCGATCCGGCCGGTCGCCGGCGGCCTGACGGTACGCGCGGACCGCTGCACCGGCTGCCTGGAGTGCCTGGAGATCTGCCCGGTCGACGCGATCCGCGTCGTCGAGCCCGACCCCCGCGAAGGAGCCCGATGAGCCGCGTGGCGCATCCCATCGAGGTCGAGTCGTACCGCATCCTGCGCGAGCGCGTCGACCTGTCGCACCTGCCGCCGCTGACCCGGGCGGTGACCGAACGGGTCGTGCACGCCAGCGCCGACCTCGCGTACGTCGACGACCTGGTCTGCGACGAGCCTGCCCTGGAATCGGGGCTGGCGGCGTTGCGCGCCGGGTCTCCCGTGGTCACCGACGTGGCGATGGTCGCCGCCGGCATCACCCGGGCCGGTCTGGAGCTGGTCTGCCCGGTCGCCGAGCCGGCCGCCGCCGAGCTGGGCCGCGCGGCCGGCATCACCCGCTCGGCGGCCGCCGTGCGGATCGCGCTGGACCGGGTCGGCCCCGGCGCGGTGTGGGTGGTCGGTTGCGCGCCCACAGCGCTCGTCGAACTGCTCACCCTGGACGCCGCGCCCGCGCTCGTCGTCGGCCTGCCGGTCGGCTTCGTGGGCGCCGCCGAGTCGAAGGCGGCGTTGCGGGCCAGCGGCCTGCCCGGCGTGTCCAACGTGGGCGAGAAGGGCGGCTCGGCGGTCGCCGCCGCCGCCCTCAACGCCCTGCTCTACACCGAGGAGAAGTCATGACCGGTCTGGTCATCGTCGGGCACGGCACGCGCAGCGCGGCCGGGGTCGACCAGTTCGCCGCGCTCGTCGAGCGGGTCCGCCGCCGCGGTGACATCGGCGACGTCGAGGGCGGCTTCATCGAGCTGTCCCGCCCGCCGCTCACCGACGCCGTCGGCGCGCTCGTCGCGCGCGGGCACCGGGCGCTTGTGGCGTTGCCGCTGGTGCTCACCGCCGCCGGGCACGGCAAGGGCGACATCCCCGCCGCCATGGGACGCGAGCAGCAGCGCCATCCCGGGCTGACCTACCGCTACGGTCGTCCGCTCGGCCCGCACCCGCTGCTGCACGACGCCCTCGAACAGCGCATCGACGCGGCGCTGGCCGCCCCTTCGCCGGCCGACGCCGATCGGGCCGGTACGTGGGTGGCGTTGATCGGGCGGGGCTCCACGGACCCGGACGCCAACGCCGAGGTGGCCAAGGTCGCCCGGCTGTTGTGGGAGGGACGCGGCTACGCCGGCGTCGAGCCGGGGTTCATCTCGCTGGCGTCTCCGTCGGTGCCGGAGGTGCTGGACCGGTTGCGTCGCCTCGGCGCGCGGCGGATCGTCGTGGCGCCGTACTTCCTGTTCGCCGGTGTGCTGCCGGACCGGATCGTCGCCCAGTCGGCGGAGTTCGCCGCCGCCCACCCCGACCTGGACGTCCGGGTCGCCGAGGTGATCGGCGACTGCGACGCCCTCGCCGACCTCGTGCGGGAGCGCTACGCCGAGGCGCTGGGTGGGGACATCCGGATGAACTGCGACACCTGCGCGTACCGGGTGCTGATGCCCGGCTTCGCCGACAAGGTGGGCCGCCCGCAGCGCCCGCACGACCACCCCGACGACCCGGTCGGCCACCACCATCACCACGGGCACGACCACCACGACCAGCACCACCACGACCACGGCTCGGTCGCCGTGGTCGGCGGCGGGCCCGGACCCGACGACCTGATCACGGTACGTGGCAAGGCCCTGCTCGACGCCGCGGACGTGGTGGTGGTCGACAGGCTCGCCCCGCAGGGGCTGCTCGCCGGACTGCGCCCCGACGTGCTCGTGGTCGACGCCGCGAAGGTGCCCCGTGGCCCGTCGATGGCCCAGGAGGCGATCAACGCGGCCCTGGTGTCGCACGCCCGCGCCGGTCGTCGGGTGGTGCGGCTCAAGGGCGGCGACCCGTACGTCTTCGGACGCGGCCACGAGGAGGTCCAGGCCTGTGTGGCGGCAGGGGTGCCGGTGACAGTGGTCCCCGGGGTGAGCAGCGCCCTCGCCGCGCCGGCGCTCGCCGGCGTGCCGGTCACGCACCGGGGCGTGGCGCACGACGTCACAGTGGTCTCGGGGCACCTGCCGCCCGGGCATCCCGACTCGCTCGTCGACTGGTCGGCGCTGGCCCGCGCCCGGGGGACAGTCGTGCTGCTGATGGCCGTGGACACCATCGCCAAGATCGCGGCCGTGCTGGTTGAGCACGGCCGGGCCCCGGAGACCCCGGTGCTGGCCGTGCAGGACGCCGGGCTGCCCGGCCAGCGGTCCGTGCCGGCCCGACTGGACGAGATCGGCGCGGTCGCCGCCCGGGAGGGCATCGGCCCGCCCGCCGTCTTCGTGCTCGGCCCGGTGGTTGCCCTCGCCACCACCGGGCCGAGCACCTGACGACTACTCGCTGCGGGCGGTCTCCGGCCCGGTGATGCGTTCCAACAGCGGCAGCGTGGAGGCGATGACGCCGAGGCAGGCGACAAGCCCGACGACGACGATCACGTAGAAGCGCGGCTCCGGCGCGACGAGCGTGTAGTGCATCTGCGCTCGCAGGAACAGGTGCGCGGCGAGCAGGCCCATCCCGATGGCGACGGCGGCGACGGCGAGCATCGGCACGGCGCTCTCCAGCGCCACCACCCGACGCAGGACCCGCACCGGAGCGCCGCCGAGGCGCAGCAGGCTGAACGGGCGGCGGCGTTCGGTGAGGCCGCCGATGACGCTTACCGCGAGGCTGCACCCGCCGAGCGCGAGGCTGGCGATGATGATGACGTTTGCCAGTTGCTCCCAGCCGCGCAGCGTGTCGGCGAAGTCCGACTCGAAGTCGCCGGGCACGTTCGGCCCCACCCAGAAGGTCGGGAAGGCGACCTCCAGCAACGTGCGGGTGCGCTCGACGGCGGCGGCGGACCCGTCCGTGCCCACGACGACCGAGATCACCGGCAGCCGCTGAAGGTCGTCGAGCGTGATCGACGCCGCGCGCCACTCCGTTGTGGACGACACCGACTCCTGCCAGCGGCTGAGACCAATCGGCACCTCGATGACCGCGGCGCCCTGGGCGCACCGGCCGTACGCGCTCGGGAGGTCGGCGCAGGCGATCACCCCGCCCTCGCCGCCGCTGTTCACGTCCGGGGCTTCCCGGATCGCGGTCGCGGACCGCACGCCGCTGATCGCGTGCAGCTCGGCGAAGAGCGTGTCGGGCACCGACGGGGCCTTCTCGTCGAAGACCGTGGTCACCGTTCCCGCGTCGGTCGAGCCGACCGGCGCCGGGCCACGGTTGGCGATGATCGTGGTGATCACGCCGATGGCCACGCTTGTGACGAAGAGGGCGAGCATGATGCCGCTGATCGCCCGGAACCCGGCCTTCGGGTTGTCGGCGAGGCGTCGGGCGGCGATGAGCGTGGCCGGGCGACCGGCGTACCGGGCCATCACCCGGGCGCCGACCATCGTCAGCCACGGGCCGGCGAGGACCAGGCCGGCCATGATGAGCAGCAGACCGGGCAGGAAGATCGCGGTCTGGCCGTCGGACGACTCGGGTCGGTAGCCGAGCGCGAACACCAGCACGGCGACGCCGAGCACCATCGGGATCAGCCGGTACGCGCGCGGTGCCCGTGGCGTGACCCGACGGGTGACACCCAGCGGCGAGATCCGTACGCGGCGCAGCGAAATCTGTGCGGCCACCGCCGCGCCGGCCGGGACGCCGAGCGCCACGAGCAGGGTGTCCAGCACGCCCAGCGACATGTCGCTGGGGAAGAACGGCATGCCGGTGAACGGGATGCCCGCCAGCGGGTCGCGGAAGGCGTAGAACAGCCCGAAACCAACGGCGGTGCCGGCGACGGCGGCGGCGGCCGCCTCCACCGCGGCGACGATCGCGATCTGCCGGGGTGTCGCGCCGACCAGGCGCATCGCGGCGAAGCGCTGCTCTCGGCGGGCGGCGCTGAGCCGGGTGGCGGTGCCGATGAAGATCAGCACTGGAAACAGCAGTCCGCCGGCGATGACGCCCAGGATGAGGTTCACCGTGGTCTCGGGCAGGGCGGGTGCGTCGCCGACGTTTGTGACCTGCCTGGCCTGGGGCAGTTTGGCGATGTCGTCGGGGGTGCCGCCCACGACGACGAGCAGGGTGTCCGGCGAGGTCAGGGCGGCCGGCCCAACTGTGCCGAGGTCCCGCCCCGGGAACCGGTCCCCCAGTTGGTCGGCCGGGTGGGCGGCCAGCAGTGCCCGCAACGCGGGCGAGGCGTAGTACTCACCCGGGTCCGGAGTTGCCGGGATGCCAACCGGGGTGGGCGCGGTCGGCCCGGTCGCGGCGACGTCGATTCGAATGATCTGCTCACCGTGGAAGTAGTCCTGCCGGGTCGACCACGCCAGCGGGTCGACGTCGCCGCCGGCCGAGGCCTGGGGATAGATCGACGCGTACCGGGTGAGCTGAGCGTTTACCGCGTTGACCCCGGCGAGGGTGGTCAGCAGCAGCCCGCTGCCGATCGCGACGGCGGCGGCGATGACGAGCAGGCGGGTGAGCGCCTCACGACCGCCGGCCACGGCGAGGCGGAGCCCGAAGCGGATCATGAGGCGATCCGGTCCGGCGCGTTCACGCGACCGTCGCGGACCATGACCTCACGGTCGGCGTACGCCGCGATCCGGGGTTCGTGGGTCACCAGGATGACAGTGGTGCCCTGCTCGCGGGCGGCGCCGACCAGCAGGTCCATCACCTGCTCGCCGGTGAGCGAGTCGAGCGCGCCGGTCGGCTCGTCGGCGAAGAGCACCTGCGGCTCGGCGACCAGGCCCCGGGCGAGAGCGACGCGTTGTGCCTGCCCGCCGGACAGCTCACCCGAGCGCCGCTGCTCCAGGCCGTCCAGGCCGAGGCGCGCGAACCAGGCACTCGCCTTCGGCAGCGCCTGCTTGCGGTGTACGCCGCTGAGCAGCAGGGGCAGGGCGACGTTCTCCAGGGCGGTCAGCTCGGGGACGAGCTGGCCGAACTGGAACACGAAGCCGAACCGGTCCCGGCGCAGGCTGCTGCGCTGGGTCTCGGGCATGGCGTCGACCCGGGCGCCGTCGAAGACGATCTCGCCGGAATCCGGCACGAGAATGCCTGCCAGGCAGTGCAGCAGGGTGGACTTGCCCGACCCGCTGGGGCCCATGATGGCGAGGATCTCGCCGGCGTCCACGGCGACGCTCGCGCCGCGCAGGGCGGGCGTCCGGCCGAAGGCGAACTCCACGTCGCGTGCCTCGATCACGACGCTCATCGCCGCACCTCCTTGCGCAGGGCGTCCAGTCGGGCGCCGGTCATCTCGATCCATCGGAGGTCAGCCTCCAGGTGGTACAGCCCGTGGTCGGCGAGCAGCGCGTCGACGAGGCTGCCGGCGCGCTTGATCTCGGTCAGCTCACGCATCCGCTGCAGGTGCGCGCTGCGCTGGGTGTCGAGGTAGTCGGCGGCCGGCCGGTCCAGCATCAGCGCGAGCACGACCTTGGCGAAGAGCACCGTCTGCAGGTGCGGCTCCGGGTCGACCGGCTGCGTCAGCCACTGCTCGACCTCGGTGGCGCCGACGTCGGTGATGATGTAGCGCTTGCGGTCGGGGCCGGAGCCGGGCGCGACGTCGCCGATCACGACCTTGCCGTCGCGGGCCAGTCGGCTGAGGGTGGAGTAGACCTGGCCGAACGGCAGTGGCTTGCCCCGGCCGAAGAAGGCGTCGTAGTCGCGCTTCAGGTCGTAGCCGTGGCTGGGCTCGCGTTCGAGGAGGCCGAGAAGAGTCAGTGGGACGCTCATGGCAGCAGACTACCCTGAGGGTATACCTCGCGTATATACCCTCAGAGTGTGGTGAGGTGCGTGATCAGTGCGTGGTCTTCGGAGATCAGCCCAGCAGGGCACGGGCCAGGGCGTACCCGACGGTGGCCGCCGCGAGCCCGGCGGCGACGCTGCCCACGACGTTGGCCAGCGCGAGGAGGTGGTGGTCGCCCCGCGTCAGCCGCAGCGTCTCGTAGCTGAACGTGGAGTAGGTGGTCAGCGCACCGCAGAACCCGGTGCCGAGCAGCGCGGTGACCACCGGGCTGGCCGGCCATCCGACCAGCACGCCGAGCAGCAGTGAGCCGAGCACGTTGACGGTGAGCGTGCCCCAGGGAAACGCCGAGTCGTGCCGGGACTGCACGGCCCGGTCGGTGAGATAGCGCAGTGGTGCGCCGACTGCCGCTCCCAGGGCGATCAGCAGCACGTTCATCGGACCGCCGCCAGGTGCCGCAGCAGTGCGGTGGTGACGGTGTCGCCCAGCCCGACCGCGACGAGCGCCCCGAGCACCGTCGCGGCCAGGTACGCCAGCGCGACAGCCGGTGCGCCCGCGGCGAGGGCCTGCTGGACGTCCACGGCGTAGGTGGAGAAGGTGGTGAACCCGCCGAGCAGGCCGACCCCGAGGAAGGGGCGGACCAGCGGGTGACCACCGCCGAGGTGCCCGAGCGTCGCCATCAGCACGCCGATCAGCAGGCAGCCGGACACGTTGATGCCGAACGTCGCCCAGGGAAAACCGGTAGGCGTGTGCGGGGCGGCGTGTTGCAGACCGGCCCGGCCCAGCGCGCCGAGGACCCCGCCGGCCGCGATCGTGGCCAGCACCGTCGCGGGACGGGCTGTCAACTCCCGCCGGTCGGCGGGGACGCGCAGGTCGACGTCGGGGTCGGTACGTGGCTCGAAGGGCTCTGGCACGAGTCCTTCCTACCAGCAGGGGCGCTGGTCAGCGTACCGCCGCGACGGCGGCGTCCGGTCCGCCGCGCCACACCGTGCCGACCTCGCCGAACCCGGCCTCGGTGAGCGCCGCCAGATGCCAGGAGACCGGCGGGTTCCACTCCGGGCTGTGCCCGGTCGGGTAGATGGCGTGCCGCTGGGCGACCAGCGGGGCGAGCGTCGGGTCGGCGGCGGCTCGCTCCCACCAGTCCGACCAGGACAGCACCGAGCCGGCGGCGTAGCGGGCGTCGCGTCGGTTCCGCGCCCGGTCCAGCAGTCGTTTGGTCAGCTCCGGCAGCGTGTCGTCGGGCATGTGGTCGGCGTTGACGAAGATCCCGCCCGGCCGCAGCACGTCGCGTAGGTCGGCGTAGAGCGCGCGGAGCCGGTCGGCGGGCAGCCAGTGCAGAGCGGTGGCGGTGAGGACGGCGTCGTACTCCTGGTGGGGCAGTGCCGAGCGCCAGTCGGGTGTGGTGAGGTCGGCGGTGACGATGGTGGCCCGGCCGGCCAGCGAGGCGCCGGCGATGGCGAGCAGCGCCGGGTCGAGGTCCACCAACGTCACCTCGGCGTCGGGGAAGCGCGCCAGCGTCCGCAGCGAGATGGTGCCGGTGCCGCCGGCCAGGTCGAGCAGGCGCGGCGGTCGGCCGTCGAGGACCGCGTCGACGGCGTCGAGCATGGCGGCGAGGCGGTGTTCCCGGTCCGGCAGGTAGGCCTCCTGCTGGCGGTCCCAGCTTTCCTGCCATGCCGACGGATCCAAGGTGTAAGGACTCATGCCGATCAGGCTAGTTACTCGAATGGGCCGGGTCCAGACCTTGTTGCACATCTTTTGCAATTGCAGGATGATGGCGAGGCGATGATCGGAGCGACGCCGGGTCGGGCATCCCGCCCGACCCGGCGCCCCTCACCTCGCGCCCTCGGCCGACGGCCGGCGTACGGTACCCGCAGCCCGCACCGGGACCGTCGCGCAAGGAGGCAGGCGATGCAGGACCGCACCCCTCGTCCGGAAGAGCTGGAGCCGATCGAGCGCGCCGACATCGACGAGCTGCGCGCCCTGCAACGCGAACGGCTGCGCTGGTCGTTGCGGCACGCGTACGACCACGTGCCGCACTACCGCCTGGCGTTCGACGCCGCCGGGGTGCACCCCGACGACTGCCGGGACCTCGACGACCTGGCCCGCTTCCCGTTCACCGGCAAGGCGGAGCTGCGCGACAACTACCCGTTCGGCATGTTCGCCGTACCCCGGGAACAGGTCGCCCGCCTGCACGCCTCCTCCGGCACCACAGGCCGACCCACGGTGGTCGGCTACACCCGCGACGACCTGCGGACCTGGGCCCGGCTGATGGCCAGGTCCATCCGCGCCTCCGGCGGCCGTCCCGGCGACCGGGTGCACGTCGCGTACGGCTACGGGCTCTTCACCGGCGGCCTGGGCGCCCACTACGGGGCCGAGGAGTTGGGCTGCACCGTCATCCCGGTCTCGGGCGGCATGACCGAACGGCAGGTGCTGCTGATCCGCGACTTCGAACCCGAGGTCATCATGGTCACGCCCAGCTACATGCTCGCCATCGTCGACGAGATGCAGCGCCAGGGCGTCGACCCCCGCACCACCTCACTTCGGGTCGGCATCTTCGGCGCGGAGCCGTGGACCGAGGACATGCGCCGCGAGATGGAACGGCGGCTGGACATCCACGCGGTCGACATCTACGGGCTCTCCGAGGTGATGGGCCCCGGCGTGGCCACCGAGTGCGTCGAGACCAAGGACGGGCTGCACCTCTGGGAGGACCACTTCTACCCGGAGATCATCGACCCGGTCACCGGGGCGGTGCTGCCCGACGGTGAGCGGGGCGAGCTGGTGCTCACCTCGCTCACGAAGGAGGCGATGCCCGTGGTGCGCTACCGCACCCGGGACCTCACCCGCCTGCTCCCCGGCACCGCGCGGCCGATGCGCCGGATCGAGAAGATCACCGGCCGGACGGACGACATGATGATCGTGCGCGGGGTGAACGTCTTTCCCACGCAGATCGAGGAGCTGATCCTGCGTACGCCGCAGCTGTCGCCGCACTTCCAGTGCGTCCTCGGCCGGCAGGGCCGGCTGGACACCCTCACCGTACGGGTGGAGCGGCGCGTCGGGGTCGCCGCGGACACCGCCGAGCGGGCCGGCGCGACTCTGGTCGAGCTGGTGAAGAACACCATCGGGGTGAGCGTCGCTGTGGACGTGCTCGACCCGGACTCGGTGGAACGGTCGATGGGCAAGATGCGCCGCATCGTCGACGAGCGGCTGGCCGGCTGAGGCGCCCTCGACGCACTGTCGACGGGTCAACGCGCCCCGCAGCGTCGACATAGGATCCGCGTCATGCGCGTGCTGGTGGTCTCCGCCCCGCTCGTCGGGCACGTCTTCCCCCTGGTGCCGCTCGCGGTCGCGTTGCGCGACGCCGGCCACGACGTGCTGGTCGCCACCGGCGGTGGGGCGATGGCCGCCGCCGACGCCGGGCTGGCCGTGCACGACGTCGCGCCGGGCTTCGAGTTCGGCCGGATCGCGCGGCGGGTCTTCGCCCGCCACCCGCTGATCGCGCGCGCCGAGATGGCCGGCACCGCCGGCACCCGGGGCGCCGGGCTGCTCTTCGGCGCGCTCAACGACCAGCTCACCGATCCCGTCGTCGCGCTGGCCACCGAGTGGCGACCGGATCTGGTGGTGCACGAGCCGTTCGCGGTCGCCGGCGCGGTGGCGGCGGCGCGGCTCGACGTTCCGGCCGTACGCCAGGAGAACGCCCTCTTCGACGGCCGGGCCCTGGTCGGCGCGACCACCGCGCGGCTCGGTGCCGCGCTGCGCCGGCACGGCCTCGCGGAGCTGCCACCACCCGCCGCCGCCCTCGCCGTGGCCCCGCCAAGCGTGGCCGCCCAGCACGGCTGGCCGATGCGCTACACGTCCTACGTGGGCGGCGGTGAGCTGCCGGCCTGGCTGCGCGAGCCGGGCGAACGCCCCCGGATCCTGGTCACCCGCAGCACCCTGACCGGCCCCGGCGACCGAGGCCCGATGCCCGCCGTGGTGGCCGCCGCGGCCCAGGTGGACGCCGAGATCGTGCTGGTGCGGCCCGATGAGCGCTCGGCTCGTTCGCTGCCCGGCAACGTCCGGGTGGTCGACTGGATTCCGCTCGACGAGGCGCTGCCGGCGAGCGCCGCGCTTGTGCACCACGGCGGGGCGGGCAGCGTTCTCGGCGCCCTCGCCGCCGGCCTGCCGCAACTGGCCACTGTGGGTCCGGGGGACCGGCGGCACAACGCCGAGCTGGTGGCCCGCCGGGGCGCCGGCCTCGCCCTGCGGCCGGCCGACATCACCGCGCGGACGCTTACCCGGCTGCTCACCGACGACAGCCTGCGCGCGGCCGCCGCGCAGGTCAGCCAGGAGATCGCCGCGATGCCGCCGCCGACAGCCCTGGTGGCCCGGCTGGCGGAGCTGGTCTGACGCCCGCCCGCGTGCCACAACCGGGTCCGCGCCCGGCTGCGGCAGGATGGCCTGATGCGACACGTCGTGCTGTTCCACTCCGTGTACGGGCTGCGGCCCGCCGTTCGTGCCGCCGCCGACCGGTTGCGCGCCGCCGGGCACCGGGTCACCGCCCCCGATCTGTACGGGGTTCCGGCCGCCGACACCGTCGAGGAGGGCTTCGCGCTGCTCGACAAGATCGGCCACGACGTGGTGCTCGACCGGGCCCGGGCGGCGCTGCGCGACCTGCCGCCGCAGACGGTCCTCGCCGGTTTCTCGATGGGCGCGGGCGTCGCCGGGGCGCTGCTCGCCGAGCGCCCCGACGCCGCCGGCCTGCTCCTGCTGCACGGCACCGGGGGAGCGCCGGACACGGCCCGGGTCGGCCTGCCGGTGCACCTGCATGTCGCCGACCCCGACCCGTACGACGCGCCGGAGGAGGTGGACGACTGGCACGCGGCGATGACCGACGCGGGCGTCGACCTGACGGTGTTCCGCTATCCAGGCGTCGGGCACCTGTTCACCGACCCGGACCTCGCCGAGTACGCTCCGGACGCCGCCGAGGCGGCCTGGGCGCGTGTGCTCACCTTCCTCGCCACCGACCCGACGGCGCGGTAGATCTCCGAGATCGTGGACAGTTTCCGTCAAGCGTGAACGGAAACTGTCCACGATCTCTCCACCTCAGCGGGTGGCGCCGATGCGCGGGGGAGTGGCGGTGCCGTGGACGCGCTTGGCGTGCGTCGCGTACAGCCGGGGCGCCAGGACCGGCATGAGCAGCCGCGCCGGCAGCGGGGCGTGCGCGAGCACCGCCTTGATCACCTCGGGGTCGCCCTCGTACATCGCCATGCCGAAGGTCAGCGGCAGATGCTTCTTCGGGGTGTCGCGCAACCCGTGCTCACCGAGCTTCGCCCACTCCGCAGCGGTGACGTACCTCTGCGCCAGCGGCAGGATCTCGGCCTCCTCCATGGCCATGTGCTCGGTCGCCGCGGCGCGGAGACGCTCCAGCGCGTCGGCCACCTCGGCGCCGTCGCGTGCGGTCCGACGCCAGTCGGGCAGCAGGGCGACCACTGCCTCGTACGCCTGCTCGATGGCGTGGTGCTGTGCCTGCATCGTCGGCACGACGGCGGCCGCCTCGGCCCCACCGCGCTCGGCGAGCAGCGGCCACAGGAAGATGTCCTCGCCCTCGTGGTGCAGGTGCAGTTGCTGGCACATGAGCGCGGCGTGGGCGCCGACGACCTCCGCGCGCTTCACGTCACCCGGACGTACGCCCCGGACGAGCTGCGGAAGCAGACCGAACTCACGACGGAACAGGATGTGCACCATGTACATGTCGCGGACGTCGGCCATTGCTTCCTGGTGGTTCTGGTTCACGGTGACCTTTCCAAGGGTCTAGTGGGTCAACACGTCGATCATGTGTGTCGGCACTTGGAAGCGGCTTGGAACCGGAGTGTCGCTCAGTCGGCAAGCGCCGCCGTGGCCTCGGCCAGCCAGTGCGGCGACTCCCACCGGCAGGCCACGCTTGCCGCCAGTCGGAAGTGCCGCGCCGCCTCCTCGGGCTGGCCGACCAGGCGGAACAGCTCCCCGAGCGTCAGCGCGACCGGCCGCACCACGGCAGCCGTGGTGGAGAAACCGGCCAGTTGGTCACGAACCGGGAGCAACGCGTCGATCACGGGCTGGGCCAGGTCCCGGCGACCCAGCGCCACGATGACCATCGCGCGCACGCTCAGCAGCGCCGACTCGAAGTAGTCCGGGCGGTAGGTGTGCCGGCCGAACGGCAGCGTCCGCGCCTCGTCCGCCCGTCCGTTTCTGATCAGTGCCAACGCCAGCAGGTCGTCCACGATCGGGCCCAACAGCCGGCGTACCCGTCGGGTCGCCTCCACGTGCTCGCCGAAGCGCCCCTGGCTGATCAGCAGCGTCCCCACGGCGAAGTAGTGAAAGGCCTCGGCGTGCAGCGAGCCCTGTCGCCGCATCTGCGCGGCCACCTCGTCGTAGTGCCGCCGCGCGGCGTCGAAGTCGCCGGCGATGTGCGCGAGCGCGGCGAGTGAGCACAGGTGGAGCACCTGGGCCTCGTTCAGCTGGTACGTCTGGGCCAGCCGCCCCTGCCGGGTGACACTGGCCCGCAGCTCCGCCGGCTCGTTGAGCGCGGCGGCGGCGTGACCGAGCACCTGCTCGGCGACCCACTGGTAGCTCACCAGCCCGTGCTCGTCGGCGAGGTCACGCAGCTCCAGCGCCAGCTCCCGGCGCTGCGGCGCCTCCGACTCGTAGCTCATGGTGCGGAGCCGGGCCGCCAGCCCGAGCGCGCGCAACTCGGGATCGTCGAGCCCCCGGGAGATCGTCAGCGCCTCCCGCCCGGCCGCCGCACCGAGGGGGTCCGCCTCGCCGTCCAGCTCGGTGGCGAGCGCGTCGAGCAGCCGACAGCGGGTCACCGGATCGAGGTCGTCCGCGCGCAGCAGCCGGGTGAGCAGCTCGACGACCCGGTGGTCCACCGCGCCGTACTCGTGTCGCAGCCACGGGCTGGGGACGGTCCACGCGGTGAACGCCGCCACCAGCAGCTCGTCCCGGTTCGACGCGACGGCGATGTCGACGGCCCGGGTCCGGGTCTGCTGGGCGGCGGCCACCGCGCCGGCCCGCGCCTGGGCGCGCAGCAGCCGGCCCAGCAGGTCGACCCGCAGCGCGTCGCGGTCCCCGCCGACCGTCTCGGCGGCTTCGACGGCGTTGCCGAGCAGCTCGATCGCGGCGTCGTACGCGTACCGCCGCTCCGCCAGCTCCGCGGCGCGGACGGCGTAGTCGACGGCGAGCGGCGCGGTGTCGGCCGACGCGGCGCGGGCGTAGTGGTGGGCCAGGGCCGGGTAGTCGTCGGGGCTCAGCCGGCGGGTGGCGGCGGCGATGCGGGCGTGCAGGCCGGTGCGGCGTAGCTGCGGCAGATCGGTGTAGATGGTGTCGCAGACCAGGCCGTGCACGAACCGCACCCGCCCCGGCGCCGGTTCGGTGAGCAGGCCGGCGCTCAACCCGGCTTCCAGCGCGTGCAGGACGGCGCCCTCGTCGGTGCCGGCGGCGTCGACGAGTGTCCGCACGTCCGCCTCCCGTCCGGCGGTCGCGGTGAGACGCAGCACCGAGACAGCCGTCGACGGCAGACGGGAGAGTCGTCGACGCAGCACGTCGCGTACGCCCTCGGGCACCTCGGAGGTGGCGACGAGGGTGCCCTCGGCGGCGAGCAGCCGCGCCGACTCCCGGACGTAGAACGGGTTGCCGCCGGTGCGTTCGGTGAGCGCGGTGACCGTCTGCGGGTCGACTGTGGTCCGGGCCAGCGCGCCGAGCAGCCGTTCGACCTCGGACGTCGTCAGGCCGCCCAGCTGGATCCGGTGGGGGGACCGGCGGGCCAGGACGGCCATGGTGTCGGCGAGCCGTTCGGGATTGTCGGCGGGCCGCAGCGCCGCGACGAACAGCACGGCGCCGGCGGTCGCCTCGGTCACGCTCTGCAACAGCAGCAGCGTCTCCGCGTCCGCGGCGTGCAGGTCGTCGAGGACGACGGCGACGGGTCTGCCGACCGCCGCGGCGTCCAACCAGGCGGCGACGGCGCGGTGCAGCCGGAACCGGCCGGCGGTGACGTCGCCGCCCGCCTCGCCGGCGGCCTCGGCGAGCAGCGGGGCGAGCGCCGGCGCGAGATCACCAGGCGGCGCCTGCGCGGCGAGCTGCCGCAGGGCCTCGACCCACGCCCAGGCCGGCGGGGCGCCCTCCACCTCCGGGCAGCGGCCGAGGGTGACCAGCCAGCCGCGCGCGTCCAGCTCCTCCCGGAACCGGGAGAGCAGACTGGTCTTGCCGGCGCCGGCCTCCCCGCTGAGCAGCGCGACGCGCGGCCCGCTCACCTCCGCCTCGGCGGCTGCCCGCCGAAGAGTCGCCAGCTCGGCCTCCCGCCCCACGAACACCCGCTCCGGCGCCTGTCGCTCGGCATCGACGCGCGCCGTCGCGGCCACCGGTGGGAGCAGGTCGAGGCGCTGGCCCAGGATCGCGGACTCCACCTCGACCAACGCCGGGCCCGGGTCCAGGCCGAGCTGGTCCGCCAGGGTCGCCCGTGCCCTGCGCAGCGCGGCGAGCGCGTCGCCCTGCCGACCGGTACGCCACAACGCCAACGCCAGCAGCCGCCAGGTCTCCTCCCGCAGCGGCGCCTGCCGGGTCAGCAGCTCCGCCTCGGGCACCGCCTCGGCCGCGTCGCCGCAGCGCACGGTCACGTCGAGCAGCAGCACCCGGGCGACGAGACGCAACTCCTCCAGCCGCATCACCTCCGACTGCGCCCACGGCTCGGCGGCGAACTCGGCGTACGCGGGACCGCGCCACAGGTCGAGCGCGGCGCGTAGCAGCGGGCGTGCGCGCTCCGGGTCGGCGATGCTCACCGAGCGGGCCTCGGCCAGCAGCGCCTCGAACCGACTGGCGTCCAGGGCGTCGGAGGGCACCCTGAGCGCGTACCCGGGCGGCACGGTGACCAGGACCCGCGCCGGCGCGCGGCGCTCGCGGGCCGGCTCGACCACACGGCGCAGGTGCGAGACGTACGCCTGAAGGGAGACGATCGCCCGGGGCGGCGCGTCACCCCGCCACAGTTCCTCGATCATCCGGCCGACGGAGACGACCTCGCCGCGCGCCGCCAGCAGCAGCGCGAGCACGGCGCGTTGGCGGGGGCCGCCGAGGTCGACAGGTCCGCCCGTGTCGACCTCGACCTCGAGCGGCCCGAGCACCCGTAGCAACATGACTGCGCCAATCCTAGTCACCCGCGCCGGGCGGCTTCCCTCTCCCGCCGAACCCCTGGCGTGGCGATATCGTGGCGTCACCATCATGATCCTCGCGGGGGTGCGGCGATGACCACCACGGCCTTCGATGACCACGAGCGGTCGCGCTGGGCCGGGCGGGCGACCGCGTACGACCGCAGCTTCGCGCTGCTGTGCGCCCATCCCGCCGCAGCGCTGTTGGACGCCGCCGCCGTCGACGCCGGAACCCGCCTGCTCGACGTCGGCACCGGTTCCGGGACTGTCGCCGGACTGGCGTGCGCGCGCGGCGCCCGTGTGGTGGCCGTCGACGCGGAGCCCAGCATGGTCGACCTGGCGCGCAGCCGGGTCCCGTCCGCCGACGAGGTTCGCCTCGCGACCCTGCCCCAGCTCCCGTTCGACTCCGGGCGGTTCGACGCGGCCGTGGCGAACTTCGTGATCAACCATGTGGGAGATCCGGCGGCCGCGATCACCGAACTCCGACGGGTGGTGCGGTCCACCGGTCGCATCGCCGTGACGACGTGGCCGCACCCGCCGCCGCGGGCGCAGCGTCTCTGGGGCGAGGTCTTCGACGCCGCCGGGGTCGATCCTCCCACCACCGTGCCGGCCGTGGACACGGACCGGGACTTCCCCCGTACCGCCGACGGGCTGGCCGGCCTGCTCGACGCCGCCGGCCTCGACGACGTGCGGTGCGAGACGATCACCTGGGTGCATCGGACCGACCCCGAGGCATGGTGGAGCGGCCCGGCGAACGGCATCAGCAGACCCGGCCTGCTGATGGAGACCCAGCCGCCGGCGGTGATCGCCCGCATTCGTGCTTCGTACGACGAGCTGACCGCCGCCTACCGTGGCGCGGACGGCCTGCTCGCACTACCCACCGCCGCGCTGCTGGCCTCGGCGGCCGTGCCGTAGCGGGCCGGGGGCCGGGCTCCACCGAGCCCGCCCGGCGCGGCCGTCGTCGATGCCGAGCCCGCCGCGCGCTGCTGGCCTGCTCGGCCCGGTCGTCACCGTCGCGGCCGACGCCTCGGCGGCCCTGCCGTAGCGCCCGCCGGCACCACCGTGCCTGCCCGGCCCGCGCCCTCAGCGTCAGGCCGAGACGGCCAGGCCGTCCGGCTGGCGTGCCGACGGTGGACGGGGAACGACACGCGCGCCGCTCGGGCGGATCGACGGCAGCGACCGGTCGACGACCGTAGGCGGCCGATCGCTCGTCGCGGTCGACGGGACGTCGCCGGTCGGCGCGACCGCTTGGAGTCGGCGCGGGACGGGTGGACTGTCGATCGGGCGCGTCGGCGCGGCTGGTGGGGTGGCCATCGTGGGAGTGCGGACGCGTCGCTGTCGCCAGGCCGGGCCGGTGGAGCCGGAGGGCGGCGCCGCGAAGCGGGTGTCGAGGCCGCCGGCCCGGGTGCGAACCGTGTCGAGGCGGACGACCTCGGCGTGTCCCGCCGACAAGCCACCACCGGCGCCGACCGCGCCGGTGCCGACCGCGACGGCACTGATCGCACCGGCGCCGACGGCTACGGCACTGATCGCATCGGCGCCGACGGCTGTGGCACCGATCGCTACGGCGGCGACCGCTACGGCGCCATCGTGAACAGTGGCGGCACGGTTGGCGGCCGCGCGGTCGGCGGCAGCGCGGACGGTGGACGGGCCGGCGTTGCCCCGAACCAGGGTGCGTCGGTCGGCGGCGGGGTGGGCGACGCCGGTCGGGGACGCGGCCGCCCGCCGGACGAACACGGCGCGCATCGCGCGCGGGAGCCTCTCGGCGGCGACCTGGCGCAGCGCCGGTGCGACGAACGCGTACCCGCGGGCGTGGTCCTGGCGCAGCAGCCCGGCGGCGACGAGGGCGCGCAGCAGCGGAGCGGACCGCCCCGGCGTCCACCCGAGCGCCCGGTCGATGGCCGCGTCGGAGAGCACGCTGGCGAGGGTGCCGGGGAGGGTGCCGGCGGCCATCAGGACCGCCCGCCGCTCGCCGTCGAGCCGGTCCAGCTCGGCGTTGGTGTGGCGACGGACCGAGTCGGGGAGTGCCGTCGGGTCCGCGCCCGCCGCTATCGACGCCACGTAGGCGGCGGCGTGCCCGGGTCGGCCGCCCACCAGCGGCAGCAGCCGATCGATCAGGGTCACCGTCTGCCCGGCGCGGGTCAGGAGGTGGCGCAGCAGCCGCCCGGACTGCACCGTGGCCAGGGGACGGACAGGCACCCGGCGGGCCGGCCCGGGGCGGCTGTCGGCCCACTGCGGCTGGTGCACGGTGAGCACCGCCAGCGGCAGCTTCCGCGCCGCCGCCGCGGTGAACAGCGCGTGCAGGAACTGGCTCACGGCGGGCGCGGCACGGTCCACGTCGTCGACGGCCACGACGAGCGGTCGGTGGGCGGCCAGGCGCAGCAGCGCGTCCCGGCAGATCGCCGCGGCGGCCAGCGCCTCGGCCGAACCGTCCGGGGTGGTCAACAGCGCGTGCAGCGCCGCCACCGCCGCCGCGCTCCGGCCCGGCGGGTACAGCGGTGTCAGGGCGTCGGTCAGGCGGTCGCGGACCGTCGCCGGGCCGTCGCCGCGGCGGATGCCTGCGACGCCACGGACCAGGTCGGCGACCGGCGCGAGCACCTGGTCGGGGTACGGCGGGCAGCCCACCAGGCACCAGCGCACAGGTATCCCGTCCACCGTGCGCAGCGCGCGGGCCAGCTCGTGCAGCAGGCGGCTGCGGCCGCTGCCGCTCGGGCCGACCAGGGACAACCAGCGCGGGTCACGCTCGCGCAGCGCCCGGGTCACCTGGTCGGTGATGCCGGCCAGTTCGCGGCGACGTCCGATCAGCGGGCCGTCGTGCCGGTCGGCGCCCGGTCGGGCAAGGCCGGCGGCGTGCCACACGGCCATCGGCGGCACCCGGCCGGCGACCGGCACCGGCGCCAGTTGACGCTGCACGATGAGGCCGGCGGTGGCCCGCGCGGTGGTGGCGCAGAGCGCGACGGCGCCGGGTGCGGCGTACTCCTGCAGCCGGGCCGCGGTGGTGATCACCGCGCCGCTGGCCACGCCGTGGCCGCCGCTGACCGCGCCGCCCAGGTCCACCACCGCCTCACCGGTGGCGACCCCGACGCGGACCCGCAGGGTGATGTCGCCGAGGATCGGCCGGCGATCCAGCGCGGCCTGGATCTCCAGCCCTGCCCGCACCGCCCGGTACGCGTCGAAGCCGTCGGAGTGCCGCGCGCCGAACAGCGCCATCACCGCGTCGCCGACGTACTTCTCGACCACGCCGTGCCAGCGGCGCAGCACGTCGGCGACCGTGTCGAAGTACGCCCGTTGCAACGCGCGGACGTCCTCCGGGTCGAGCCGGTCGACAAGTGCGGTGGAGCCGACGATGTCGGCGAACAGCACGGTGACGGTCCGTCGCTCCTCGGGCACCGGCCAGTGTGGGCGGTCGGCCCGCTGCGTGTCGGCGACGCTAGTGATCATGGGTACGCACCGGTCCTTCCCCCGCTGATGGCTGACGACCCTCGGAGATTGGCACTCCTGGGCTGACGGGGGATCGGCAGAACGACGTATGTCGGCCACTCGCAACCATTAGTCGCAATGTCGACGCGAGGAGTACCACAAGCGGCAGATGGCCGTAGAACGGTACGGGGGCGTGTGATTAGGCTGCGTCCCATGGCCAGCGATGTGGACACCGCACCGCTCGTGGGCCGGGCCGAGCTGGTGCAGACGGTTCGGTCGGCGCTGCTCGGTGACGTGGCACAGGGGCAGACGGCCGCCGTCTTCCTGACCGGTGAGAGCGGTGTGGGCAAGACGCGCCTCCTCGGTGAGATCGGTGCCCGATTGCGCGACCAGGGCGCATTGGTGCTGACCGGCAGTTGCCTGGACATCGGCGACGCCTCGCCGCTGCACCCGTTGCTGCAGGCGCTGCGGCGTTTCGACGCGGACCTGTCCGCCGCGCAGGCGCGCACCTCCTCGGCGGTGCGCGGGCTGTTGCAGATGTTCGCGGACGAGACGGGCAGCCCGGACGGCGCGGGCGCCCTGCTGGAACGCGTCTCCAGGGGCCTGCACCTGATCGCCGAGGGGCGACCGCTGGTGCTGATCCTGGACGACCTCCAGTGGGTCGACCGCAGCACCCGGCAGCTCCTGCTCTATCTGCTGGCCGGGCTCGGTGACCTCCAGCTCTCGGTGCTGGCCGCGGTGCGGGCCGAGTCGTTGCAGGGCGCGCATCCGCTGCGTCGGGTGCTCACCGAGCTGCGCCGGCTGCGGACGGTCCGCGTGCTCGACCTGTCCCCGCTGGACCGCGCCGGCACCGAGCAGCTCGCCGCCGCGGTGGTCGGCCGGGCGCTCCCGGCCGACGCGGCCGAGCAGGTGTGGCAGCGCAGCGGCGGCAACCCGTTCGTCATCGAGGAGTTGGCCCGCGACCTGCGCGACGGGCGGGACGGGCTGTCCGAGACGCTGCGGGAGATCTTCCTCGACCGGGTCGACGCGTTGCCGCAGCACGCGCACGCCGTGGTGCACGCCGTGGCGGCGGGCGTCGAGCCCGTGCAGCACTGGCTGTTGGCCGAGGTGTTGCGGCTGCCGGAGGACGAGCTGATCGACGCCGCGCGTGCCGCGGTCGCGCACCGGCTGCTGGTCGGCGACGACGACGGCTACCGGCTGCGGCACCGCCTGGTCGCCGAGGTGCTGGCGCACGAGCTGCTGCCGGCCGAGCGCTCCGGGCTGCACCGCCGCTACGCCGAGGCGCTGACCGCGGCGCCGGGCGAACTGCACCAGGCCCGGCTGGCGCATCACTGGCGGTTGGCCGGTGAGCCGGCGCGGGCGTTGCCGGCGGCGGTGGCCGCCGCGCAGGAGGCCGAGCGGCTGCACGGTTACGCCGAGGCGCACCGCCACTGGACGGCGGCCCTGCACCTGGCCGGCGACTCCGGTTCGCTCGAGGGCGACCGGATCGAGCTGCTCGGCAACGCGGCGGAGGCGGCTCACCACTGCGGGGAGCACGCCCGCGCGTTGGCGCTGCTGGAGGAGCTGGCCGCGGTGCGCGGCGGTGCGCCGACCTGCGCGCTGCACATCCGCCGGGCACGGTATCTGGCCGCCGCGGGGCGGTCGGCGCTTGCCGAGGAGGAGTACGAGCGGGCGCTGGAGACCGCTGACTGCTCGCCGCGGGATCGGGCCGCCGCCGCCGCGCGGCTGGCCGAGCTGCTGCTGCACCTGGGCCGCTACGCCGACGCCGGCGAGCGGGCGCGGGAGGCGCTGGCGCTGGCCGCGGACGTGGAGGGTTCCGCTACCGAGGTCGTGCTGGCCAGCTCGGCGCTGGGCTTCAGCGACGCCTTTCTGGAGGACCCGGACGCCGGTCTGGCGGTCATGCGCGACGCCCTCGACACCGCCGAGCGCGCCGGCCAGCCCGAGGACGTCGCCTGCGCCTACCTGCACCTGGCGGAGCTGCTGACCGGGCCGCTGAACATCCTCGAAGAGGGCGTGGTGGTGGCCCGGCGGGGCGCCGAGCGGGTGGCCGAGCTGGGGCTGGGCCGCACCTGGGGCACCCGGCTGCTGGCCATCGCCATCAACGGGCTGTTCCGGGTGGGGCAGTGGGCCGAGGCGGAGAAGGTGGTCGCGGCGGCGCTGCGACACCGACCGTCCGGGGCGGACGCTGTCGAGCTGCTGCTGGCCCGCTGCCGGCTCTCGGTGGGCTACGGCGACATCGAGGCCGCCGGTCGGGACCTCGACGCGGTGGCGACCCTGCTCGCCGGCGGTGGGGCACGCCACGTCATTCCGCTGCTCACCCTGCGCTCCGGGTTGGCGATGTGGGAGGGCAGGCACGACGTGGCGCGGCTGGCGGTCCAGCGCGGCCTCACCGAGAGCCGCTCCGACGACGTGATGATCCTGTCCGCCCTGGTCTGGCACGGGCTGCGCGCCGAGGCGGAGGCGCACGCCAGCCGCACCGTGGACGTGGACCCGACGGCCGTACGCCGGCTGCGCGACGTCGCCGATCGGATGGCCCGCAAGAGCGCCGGAGCGGCCCGACCGGTGCGGTCGGTGGTGGAGGGCTTCCTGGCGCTGTGTGCCGCCGAGGTGAGCCGCCTCGATGGCAGCGACCCGGAACTGTGGGCGACCTCGGTCGCCGAGTGGGACCGCCGTAACCACCCCTATCCGGCGGCGTACTCCCGGCTGCGGCAGGCCGAGGCTTTGCTGGCCCGACGCAGTCGGGTGGCCACCGCGGGCAAGCTGCTGCGGGAGGCGTACCGGGTGGCGCAGGGGTTGGGCGCGGTGCCGTTGACCTCGGAGATCCGGGAGTTGGCGGGGCGGGCTCGGGTGTCGCTGGAGGAGCACGCCGCCGACGGCGCGCGCCCCGCCGCGTCGGCCGAGCCGGTCGACGACGAGTTGGCGGCTCTCACCGTCCGGGAGCGCGAGGTGCTGGCGCTCGTCGCGGAGGGGCTGACCAACCGGGAGATCGGGCAGCGGCTGTTCATCAGCGAGCGGACCATCGGTGTGCACGTGTCGCACATCTTCGACAAACTCCAGGTCCGCACCCGCGTCCAGGCCAGCGCGATCATGCTGCGCAACTCCCGCGGCTGACGGCGCGGGTACGTATCCCGGCGTGTGTGTGCGCCGGGATACGTCGTTCTACTGATCCCGACGGCGGGCCTCGGCTGAGAGGCTGAGCCCCGTCGACGGCGTCCCGGGGGCGTCACGACCACTATGGAGGAGAGATGACCGAACCCGTCTGGGGGCCCGTGCACCGGGACATCGTCGACCTGCTCGCCGATCACCCGGCGGACGTGCCGGCGGTGGTCGATCACCTCACCAAGCTCCAGGACATGCTGGTGCGGCTGCCGCCGCTGGAGGCGAGCTGCCCGCTCGCCGACTTCAACAGGCTCTACCTGACGATCACCAGCAGCGTGCTGGACGGCCTGTACGACGACCGTTTCGTCGACCCGGCGTTCCTCTCCCGGCTGGACGTCGAGTTCGCGGCCCGCTACTTCGACGCCCTGCGGTTGTGGACCGACTCCAGCCCGGGCACGCCGAAGGCGTGGTCGTGTCTGTTCTCGCGGATGCGTGGGCCGGACGCCCGACCGTTGCCGTCGGCGGCGGCCGGTGTGAACGCGCACATCAACTTCGACCTGCCGTTCGCGTTGGTGACGACGTTCGACCATCTGGAGTCGGAGCCTGTCGACGGCACCGACCAGCACCACGACTACCTCGAGATCAACAACATCTTCGCGGACAAGATCCCCGGCCTGCGCCGAGGCTATCTGGAGCGGTGGCAGCTGCTCATCGACATGCTCAACGGCGACATCGACGACTGGTACCAGGGGGAACTGGTCGAGTACACACGCGATGTCGCCTGGCGCAACGCGCAGAAGATCTGGCGGTGCCGGCACGATCCGGACGCCCGCGAGTGTGAGCGCACGCGGTTGGACGACAACGCCGCCGCGCTCGGCCGGTTGCTGCTCTCGCCCCTCGGGGCGTTCCTGCAGTAGCCGGGACGGGGGGTCCCCGCGCTCCGCCCGTGTGGGGGCGGCGGAGCGCGGGGGCGCGTTCGCCCCACCAGCTCCACCCACCCGCTCGTCGACCGGTGTTCTCCGGGCGGCGACGGGGAGTCAGCCGGTCGGCTCGGGGGGTGTCGACCGTCTGCCGTCGTCGGCCGGCCCGGGGGGTGCCGGCCGGCGGCGGGGGAGCCGGTGCGGGCCGGGCTCGCTGCGCCGGCCGGCGGTGACGGGACGGACCGCCGGCCGGCGCGGTGGCCACGCGTTGGGGCGGGTCACCGCACGGTGGCGGGGGTCCGGGCCGCCGGCGTGGCGCCCGGCCGTCGACGGGTCGCCGGCCGGGGGTGTCGGTCGGCCCGTACGGGGTACGCCCGCGCCATGACCGTCCTGGCCCGGCGCCGGCCCGCCGCCCGACCCCGCCCCGCGCGGCCCGGCCCGCTGCGGCCGGGTGGCCCGGTGCCGCGACCCGCCGCCCGTCCCGGTGCGCGATGACCACCGCTCCGGCCCGGTTCCCGTTCCGCTTCGACCCGGCGTTCCGTCCGGCGCTGGCGCTGCTGGGCGTCCGCCCGGCGACGGCCTGGGTCGCCGTCACCGACCAGGACCTCCTGATCCGGTACGGGCCGTGGCGGCTGCGCACCGGTCGGGACAACGTGATCGGCGCCGAGGCGGCCGGCCCGTACCGCTGGTGGCGGGTGATCGGCCCCCACCTGTCGCTGGTCGACGGCGGCGTGAGCTTCGGCAGCAGCACGGCGGGCGGTGTCTGTCTGCGCTTCGGCGTGCCGGTGCCGGCCCTGGCGCCCGGCGGCTGGCCCCGGCATCCCGCGGCCACTGTCACCGTCGCCGACCCGCCGGCCCTGGCTCGGCTGCTCGCCGGACCGGACCTGTCCTGAGCAGGCCATCCGCGTGCCCGGTTCCGCCTGTCGCAGCGCCGGCGACCACCTACCGTCGGATCAGGACCTGCGAGGGTGGGACGGGCGATGGCTGACGAGCACCGGGCGAAACCGCGACGCTGGAGCGGACGACGCCACACGCCGACAGGGCCGGACCCGGCCCTGCGCGCCGCCCGCGACCCGGCCCGCCCGCACTCAGGGGGCAGGCAGGGCGTCGTGGTGCCCGAGCGGGTCGCCAGCCCGGCCCGGTCGGCGCCCCCGGCCAGTCCGCTGCGCCGGTGGCTCTTCCAGCACCAGGTGCAGCCGCCGGGCCCGGAGGCGGGCGAGGGGCAGAACCGCAGGCACGCCTGGTGGCAGGTGATGTGCCTGACCGGCGTGGACTACTTCTCGACCCTCTCGTACCTGCCGGGCATCGCGGCTGTGGCCGCCGGCGCGCTGTCCCCGCTGGCGACTCTGCTGATCGTCGCGCTGACCCTGTTCGGCATGCTGCCCATGTATCGCCGGGTGGCTCAGGAGAGTCCGCACGGGCAGGGCTCGGTGGCGATGCTGGAACGGCTGTTGCCGTTCTGGCGGGGCAAGATCTTCGTGCTCGTGCTGCTCGGGTTCGTGGCCACCTCGTGGATCATCACGATCACCCTGTCCTCGGCCGACGCCACCGTGCACCTGCTGGAGAACCCGTACCTGCCCGACGCCCTGCACGGCCCGGCGGTGCCGGTGGTGGTCACCGTGGCGCTGCTGCTCGTCCTCGGCGGCGTGTTCCTGCTCGGCTTCCGTGAGGCCGTGGTGGTGGCCATTCCGCTGGTGGCGGTCTTCCTCGTCCTCAACGCGGTGATCGTGGTGGTCGCGGTCGCCCGGATCGTCGAGGACCCCGCCATCGTGTCGGACTGGACCACAGCGGTGACCGCGGGCGGCGGGGCGGGTCACGTCCTGCTCACCGCCGTGCTGGCGTTCCCGCTGCTGGTGCTGGGGCTGTCCGGCTTCGAGACGGGCGTCAGCATGATGCCGCTGGTGTCGGCCGACGGGCCGGACCGGGAGGCCCGGCTGGCCGCCCGGATCCGCAACACCCGCCGGCTGCTCACCACCGCCGCGTTGATCATGTCGGTGTACCTGATCTCGACGACCTTCGTGACCACCGCGCTCATTCCCGCCGCCGAGTTCCGCCCGGGTGGTCCCGCGAACGGTCGGGCGTTGGCCTTCCTGGCGCACACCTATCTCGGCGAGGTGTTCGGCACCGTCTACGACGTGAGCAGTGTGTTCATCCTCTGGTTCGCCGGCGCGTCGGCAATGGCCGGGCTGATCAACATCGTGCCCCGTTACCTGCCCTCGTACGGCATGGCCCCGGAGTGGGCGCGCGCGGTACGCCCGGTGGTGATCGTCTACACAGTCGTCAGCGTCGCCATCACGATCGCCTTCCGGGCCGACGTCAACGCCCAGGCCGGGGCGTACGCGACAGGCATCCTGGCGATGATGGTCTCCGGGGCGGTGGCGGTGACCATCGCCGCGGTGCGGCGCCGCCAGCGCGTCGCCGGCGTCGGCTTCACGGTGCTGACCCTGGTGCTGCTGTACGCGCTGTTGGAGAACGTCGTCGAGCAGCCGGACGGGATCACCATCTCGGCGCTGTTCATTCTCGGCATCATCGTGGTGTCGCTGATCTCCCGGGTCACCCGGACGACTGAGCTGCGCGCCGAGCGGATCGAGTTCGACGAGCCGGCCCGCCGGTTCGTCGCCGAGTCGCTGGCTCACGACGGGCAGTTGCACCTCATCGCGAACAAGCGGCAGAGCGGCTCGGTGAAGGAATACACGATCAAGGAGCGGGCGCAGCGGGGCATGAACCCGGTGCCCGGGGCCGCGGACGTGCTGTTCCTGGAGATCGACGTGGTGGATCCGTCGGAGTTCAGCCAGGTGCTGCGGGTGCACGGTGTCGAGGTGGCCGGCTTCCGGGTGCTGCGGGCCAGCAGCCCCGCCGCGCCGAACGCGATAGCCGCGATCCTGCTCGCGCTGCGCGACGCCACCGGGGTACGCCCGCACGCGCACTTCGAGTGGTCCGAGGGCAGCCCGATCGCGCACCTGCTGCGCTACCTGATCCTCGGCCGGGGGGACACCCCGCCTGTGGTGCGGGAGATCATTCGTCGTACCGAGCCGGACCCGCTGCGCCGGCCCGGCATCCACGTCGGCGGGTGAGACCGCACCGTCTGGTGTCGTAAAAGATGAATGGCAGCACTATTCACGTTCACACCTTCCTGTCCGTATTGCGGTTTTATGGTGACCTTTGGTGGTCGGCGGCACGTCGAGCACCCCACGCCCCGATCGGCGCGGTCACGTCACGTACCCAGGAAGGCAGGCACCTGATGTCCACGTACCGAGGAGGAGAACGCCCGGCCCGACCCCGACGGCGGTCCCGATGGTTCTTAGCCGGCGGGCTCCTGGCCGGAAGTCTGGTGGTGGGGGCGGCCGGCGCCGCCGCGGCGGCCGACCGTGACCTCTCCCTCCCGGGCCTGGACAGGTTGACCACCGCGGCCGGCCGCGACGACGACCGGCAGGGCGGCGACAGGTCCGCGCCGGAGCGGGACGGCGACGACGCCGAGCGGGCCCGACCGCACGCGCCGGGCACCGGCAAGCATGGCGTGGTCGAGGTGCCGTGCGACGCCGCGAAGCTGGTGGCGGCGCTGGTGACTGCCAACGCGGAGGGCGGCGGGGAACTGCGGCTCGCGCCCCGGTGCCGGTACACGCTCACCGAGGCGTTCCACGAGACCGACCAGTACGACGGTGGGATCCGCGACGCGCGGGAGCAGGCCGACGCCGCGGAGACCCCCGGCGACGCCGACGCCCCGCCGCACGACCCGGCCGACGACACGTCCGGCCTGCCGGTGATCTACCAGGCCATCACCATCGACGGCGCCGGCGCGACAATCGCCCGCGACGCCCAGGCCGCGCCGTTCCGCTTCTTCACCGTCCGCGACGGCGGCGAGCTGACCCTGCGCGACCTCGAGCTGCACAACGGCCGTTCGGCGATCGAGGGCGGCAGCGTGCACGTCGTGCACGGCGCGACGGCAGTGGTGGAGCGGGTCACTGTCACCCAGAGCACCTCGCTCTCGCCCGAGGGCGGCGGCGGTGGGATCTTCAACGACGGCAACATGGTGGTGACCGACTCCACATTCGTCGGCAACAGCGCATCCGGCGCCGCGGGCAAGGGCGGGGGCCTGCTCAACGGCGGCGTGCTGACGCTGAAGCGCTCGGAGTTCCGCCACAACAGCGCCAACGGCTACGGCGGCGGGCTCGGCAACTACCGGGGCGCGGCGGACGTGGACACCTCCACGCTCGCCGAGAACAGCGCCGGGCAGGGCGGCGGACTGGCCAGCTTCTCGGCCCGGACCAAGGTGTACGACACCGAGTTGCTGAACAACACCGCCCAGGTCGGCGGTGGCGCCGCCAACTCCGACGCGGTGCTGGTGATGCGCAGGATGACCATCCGCGGCAACACCTCCACCGTCAACGGCGGGGCCATCTCCACAGTCAAGGGCCTGCTGCCCCTCGACGACAGCGTGGTCGACGGCAACACCACGCACGGCATCGGGGCGGGCATCTACACCGAGAAGTCCAACCTGCTCGTACGCGGCAGCGACGTGACAGGCAACGAGGCGGTCGGCGCGACGTCCAAGGGTGGCGGCATCTACGCCACCGCTGGCTCGGTGGCGCTCTACACGAGCAAGGTCGCCCACAACGCGGCCACGGTGAAGCCCGGCGGCATCTTCGCCGAGCACGCCCAGGTCAAGATCGACGATGAGAGCGTGGTCGTCGAGAACGAGCCGACCAACTGCGAGGGCAGCACGGTGCCGATCGCGCACTGCTTCCGCTGAGGCGTCGATCCGCGCACGTCTTCCCACGCGCATCCATCCTGAGCGCAGCCGCCCGCCCGGACGATCCGTCCGGGCGGGCGTGCTTCGTTCTGATCGACTCCAGGTCGCCGGAGTGGGGGCATCCAGAACCCCGGACGACCCCATGTCACCGATATCGAGTGGATCAACCGCCTCGGCCTGGGCATCGACAACGCGGCCCGACGGGCCCGAACCAGCCTCCTAGGACGGCATGCGCGGTGTGACGGCCGTGACCGGGGCAGCAGAACGGCCCGCGCCCTGGGTCGGGCGCGGGCCGGTGGACCGTGTTCGTCCTACTTGGACGGCTCGGGCAGCTTGCAGTCGACCTTGGGGTTGGCCCCGATGTAGTTCAGCGGTCCGGCCACGATCGTGACCAGGATCGTGCCGGCCTCGGCGCAGTTGGTGTCGTCGCCGCTGTAGTAACCCCGCTGGCCGCCGGCGATGGCGCCGATCACCAGCCAGATCACGACGATGACTCCGAGTATCGAGGTGCCGCGCATCGCTGCCTCCTGAAGGTATGTGGTGGATCTGAGGTGCAGGCGTTGTACCCAATCGGGTCGCGCGGCTAACGGTGAGCGTGCGGGACGCCCGCCGGATCCTCCGTCCGGCCGATGCCGTTCGCCGTCGGTACCGCACCGGCATCGGCCGCCCGCATCGTGTCCCGACGGTCGGCTATCGGATCGCCGACCGACCCGGCCGCCGCGCGGGCCACCGGACGTAGAACTGCCTCACGGCCCCGCCGAGGAGGACCCATGAACGCCCCCACCCCATCCCTGTACATCGACCGCCCCGAGGACGTCGCGGTCGCGGCCCGCGCGCTCGCCCGCGGCGCGGTCGTCGCGGCGGCGTTCGCCAACTTCTACGTCATCGTCACCCGGCCGGACGCGGAGACCGTACGCCGGGTCAACCTGGCCAAGGGCCGCCCGGTCCACCAGGTCGGCAGCATCACCACCGCCGTCGGGCGGATCCCGGGAATGTTCGACTGGTCCCGGATCTCACCCCGGTTGCCGATCGGCCGGGTGCGGGCGCTGATGGACGCCCTCTACGGCGCCGGGCCGTTCGGATTCCGGGGGCCTGCCGCCGACCGGCTGCCCGAGCACCTCACCCAGATCGACAGGGGCCTGCGTACCACCCAGGTCATCGCCCCCGGTCTGACCTGTCCGTCCAACGCGTTCTTCGAGCGGGCGCTCGCGGAGACCGGCACCGATCACCTCTACATCACGTCGGCCAACCGGTCCCGACACCACACCGGGGCGGCCGAGGAGCCGGCGCACTGGAAGGCCGGCGCGCTCGTCGCCGACTTCACCCACCTCGACGACCTGGTGGTGCTCGCCCACCCGGACGAGGCGGCCGCCCGCGCCGCCTACCCCGGCTACCTCACCACGTCGGTGACCCTGCTCTCGTTCCACGCGCCGGAGGGTGAGTGGGAGGAGCCGCCGGTGCTGACCGTGGACCGGCACGGTTCGCTGCACCTGGACGACGTCCGTCGGGCCGCCGCGCCGCTGGGTCTCCAGGTGCGCCTCGGCGACACCGCCGGGCGGCGGTTGCAGGTCCGGGGGTACGCGGGAGCGCTGGTGTGAGCCACTACCGGGTCGGCCTGGTGGTGCCCAGCTCGAACACCACGATGGAGACCGAGATCCCGGCGCTGTTGCGTCGGCGGGAGGCAGTCGACCCGACGACCCGTTTCACCACCCACGCCAGCCGGGTGCGGCTGCACCAGGTGACTCCCGACGAGCTGGCCCGGATGAACCGCTCGTCGGTCCGCTGCGCGGCCGAGCTGGCCGACGCCCGGTGCGACGTGCTCGCGTACGCCTGCCTGGTGGCGGTGATGTGCGAGGGCGCCGGCGCGCACGAACACGCCGAGCGGCGGTTGGGCCGGGCGGCCGTGCGGGCCGGGCACGCCATGCCGGTGGTGACGAGCGCGGGCGCGCTGGTGGCCGGACTGCGGGCGTTGGGCGCGCGCCGGGTGGCGCTGATCGCGCCGTACCTGCCGCCGTTGACCGCGACGGTCGTCGACTACCTCGCCGGGTACGGCGTGCGGGTCACCGAGGCGGTGAGCCTCGGCGAGCCGGACAACGTCGCGGTCGGCCGCATCCCGACGGCGCGGCTTGTGGAGCTTGCCGACCGGCTGGACGTGACAGACGTGGACGCGGTGGTCCTCTCCGCCTGCGTGCAGCTGCCGTCGCTGGCCGCGGTGCCGCTGGTGGAGGCCCGCCTCGGCCGTCCGGTGCTCACCGCCGCCACCGCCACCGTGCACCAGGTGCTGACGGTGCTCGGTGTCGAGCCGTTCGTGCCGGAGGCGGGTCGACTGCTGGCCGGCACGGGGGTTCAGTGCGGCGGAGCGGGGGCCTCCGGCGGTTTGCCGCGACTGCGGCGATAGTCGGCGTACGCGACGCCTACCAACACCAGCAGGGCGCCGAGGGAGGCGAAGATCGGCGGCAGGTACATCGCCGCCGGTGCGATCGTCAGCAACGCCAGGAGGCCGCCGGCCCGCGACGGCGACACCCGGCTGAACACCTCGTACTCGAACGAGGACCGGCCGACCAGGAACAGCGCCGGGCCGCCGAGGATCACCGCCACCCAGGCCGGCGGCGTACGGCCTACGTGCTCGTGCAGCACCAGGTCGAACCCCGAGGCCGTGACCACCACCCCGGCGATCATCAACAGGTGGGTGTACGGCGCGGTGAACAGGAACTTGCCCGGCGCTCCGGACATCTTGATGGCAGTCGGCAGAAGTTGGCCGGACTTGTGGACGTAGATCCGCCAGAGCAGCAGCGTGGTCGCGAACGCCACGGCGAACGCGGCGATGTTCTCCCCCTCGGAGTGGGCCAGGTTGAACATGGTGCCGATGGTCAGGATGGCGTCGCCGAGGGCGATGATGAAGAACTGCTGGTACCGCTCGGAGAGGTGTTCGGCAGTGACGTTGCGCTGCGGCTCGGGCACCACCCCCAACCCGGGCACCGGGTACGCGAGCCGGAAGCCGCCGTAGTCGATGGTGAGGGCGATGGCCCAGCATGCCAACCGGGCGTCGCCGCTGACGAACGCGCCGATGATCCAGGGGATCGCCGACACGGCGAACCAGACGAAGATGCGGACGGCCCTGCGCTGGGTCTGCGGTTCGCGGCGCACGGCAGGCATCAGGAACAGTCCGCGCCCGAGGTGGATGGCCACGTACGCGGCGGCGAAGACGATTCCCCGTGAGCCGAACGCCTCCGGGATCGCGGTGGTCATCAACAGGGCGCCGAACATCACGGCGCTGATCAGCAGCTTGATCTCGGTGCGTTCCGGGTCGTACAGGTCGGTGACGAGTGTGGTGATCGCCCACGTCCACCAGACGGCGGCCAGCAGGATCAGCGCCTGCGCGGCCCGATGCCAGTCGAGCTGGTCGACCATGCCCCGCGAGATGAGGGCGAGCGCGACCACGTACACCAGGTCGAAGAAGAGTTCGAGCAGCGTCACCCGGCGGGGCGAATCCGGGTCGCGCACCGGCGGTCGGGACGTGCGGTGCCCGGGCTCCGGCGCGGAGAGGTGCACGATTGCTCCTGCGGTGCCGGTGGACTCGGCGGGCCGTCCGGCCCACCGCGACCGACGCTAGCCAGCGGTCGCGGCCGCCACCGCGGCTTCGGACGGTCGTCCCCCGACCGGGGAGGCTGTCGATCGGCTCGGCTCTCCTGACGCGAGTGTGTCCGGGTGGGCCCGCGCGGTGCGGTTTCCGGGACGCCGGGTCTGTCACGGCCCCGGCGCCCGGCCCGGATCGCTTCGCCGAAACGACGGAACCCCCGGGCCGACCGTCGGGAAGACGGGCGCCCGGGGGTTCGCTGTCGGCACTCAGCCCTGGCTGCCGCCGGGCAGCACCGCGGTCGCCTGGTCACCGGCGCCGGCCAACACCCGTGCCTGCTGGGGCCAGGTGGCCAACGCGGGCGCCGCACGCAGACCGGCGGCCCGGATCAGGTCGCGCAGCGCCGGCTCGTCCAGCTCGCCGAGCTGGGCGTAGGTGCGTACGCCTGCCGCCTGCAACGCGGCCGCCATCTTCGGCCCGACCCCCTGGATCCGGCGGAAGTCGTCCGCCGGGCCGGTGGGATCGGTGTCCGCCTGCGTCGGCGTGCTGTCGGCCACGCGGACCGGCGGGGCGGCCCGCACCGGCTCGGCGTCCGCGACGTCCGCCGAGGTCGCGCCCGCCGCAACCGTCGGCGTCGCCTCGACCGGGGTGACCTCGGTGTACGGAGCGTCGGCGTGCGGGGTCTCGGCCGGGGTGAACTCGGCCGGGGTGACCTCGGCCCGCGGGGTCTCGGCCGGGGTGACCTCGGCGTCGGTGGTCTCGGCGTGCGTGACCTCGGCCGGGGTGGCCTCGGCGTCGGTGGTCTCGGTCGGGCCGGTCCCGGCCGGCGTTGCCGTGGCCGGGGTGGTCTCGGCCGGGGTGTCCTCGGCCAGGGTTGCCTCGGCCGGGGTGGTCTCGGCCGGGGTTGCCTCGGCGTGGGGCGCCTCGGACGGCACGGTGTCGGTGTTGTCGTCCATCGGCTGGCGCGGGGCGATCACCGGCGCCGGCTGCTCGTCGACCGCGACCGGCTCCGGGTCGGCCGCGAACGCGGGCGCGTCGTCGACCGCGTCGGTCCGCTCGGGGGCGGGGGCGGGCGGCGGGGCGTCGGTGAGGGCCATGTCGCTCGTGTCGACGGCGTCCGCAGCGGAGTCGTCCGGCGTCGTCACGGCGGCCGGTGCGCTCACCGTGTCCACCGGGGTCGGCTCGTCGGCGACCGCGGCCGGGGGAGCGTCCACGGACGCCACCGGGGCGGACTCGTCGGTGGCGGCAGGCGGCACCGGAGCGTCGATCACGGCCAGGCCGGCGACCGGGTCACCATCCACGATGGACCGGCCCGGCCCGCTGGCCCGTGCGTCCTGCCGGCCGCGCAGCAACCATCCGGCGGCCAGGCCCAGCAACAACGCCAGCACCACTATCAGCGAGTGTCCGATAGACCACTCCACGGCGAACCTCCCTCTCTGCTCGTCGAAAAAGTCACGAGAAAAACTCGCCGCAGCTTCGCACACGCGCTTTGCCGACGACAGAGAGGACCGGTCATCGGTGCCATGGTCGGGACGGTCACCTCGCGGGGTGCGCGGCGGGTGACGCAGCGTCGCAACCGCGGCGAGCACGTCGCCCGGGGGCAGGTAAATTCGCTGTCGGTTGTCGGAGGGGCGGTGCTACAAAGCCGCGGTGGAAGAGACTCTGGAGTTCGCTGAGCTGTTGCGGCTGATGGACGAACGATCGACCGCTTTCCGGGCGGCTGTCGCCGCGGCGCCCAGCCTCGACGTGCAGGTGCCGACCTGCCCCGAGTGGACGTTGTTCGACCTGGTGCAGCACCTGGGCGAGGGGCGTCACAGGTGGGCCGCCATCGTGGCGGCGGGGCCCGCCGATGCTCCGCCGGCGTTGTCCGCCCCGGTGGTGCCCCGGGAGCGCGAGGCCCTGCTGTCCTGGTTCGCCGCGTCGACCGGGGAACTGCGGGACGCGCTGCGGCAGGCCGGCCCGGATCGTGGTTGCTGGACGTGGTGGGGTGACTCGCAGTCGCCGCAGACGACAGGTGCCGTCGCCCGGCACCAGCTCCAGCAGGTCGCGGTGCACACCTATGACGCACAGGTCACCGTGGGCGCCCCGCAGCCGCTGCCGGAGGAGGTGGCCCTCGACGGTGTCGACGAGTTCCTGACCACCTGCGTCGCGACGACGTCGGCGTGGCCGCACGAGCCCGCGGTCGTCGACTACCACGCCACCGAGGGCCGTTCCTGGCGGCTCTGGTTCTCCGCCGACGGCGCCCGGACCGCCCGCCTCTCGACGCCGGCCGCCGACGTGGGCCCGGAGGTGGCCTACGTCTCCGCCCGGGGCACGGCCAATGAACTGGTCATGTTCTGCTACGGCCGCATCCAGATGGACTCGCTGCGGCTCGACGGTGACCGACGCGTCTTCGACCAGCTGATCGCCTGGGAGCCGGAATAGGACGCGACGACGGACCTCCGTACCGCCCTTCCTCGATGCCGGACACGGAACGACCCGGGCCGGCGCCTTGTCGCCGTGCCCGGGTCCGTGGTGAGCGGTCAGTCCTGGTCGCCCTCGTAGGTGTGGAAGTCGTCGACGAAGCGGCGCCGCAGCGGAGGCACCCGGCTTGTCACTCCGAAGTAGCCGCGCGCGCCGAGCAGGGCGAGCCGGCCCACCACCGGCCGGTACATCCGGTCGTCGCCGCTGGTGCCGCTGCGGTTGAGCGACTCGGCGACCCGTGCGAAGCCGTACGGCACCATGGCGGCTTCGTAGTCAGCCACCGCCTGCACCAGGGTCTTGTCTCCGGCGGCGGCCCGGGTGAGGTGCTCGCAGAGCAGGCGGGCGTCGCGCAGCGCGGTGTTCGCGCCCACCCCGCGCCCCGGGGTCATGGTGTGGATGGCGTCGCCGAGCAGGGTGACGGTACTGCTCTTCCAGGGCGGCGTCGGCTCGGACGTGCTCACCTTGATCGGCAGGGCGCTGCCCGGATCGCTCATCCGTAACAGTTCCCGCAGGTGCGGATGCCAGTTGGGGGTGAGGTCCAGGGCGACGCGTATCAGGTCCTCTCCTCGGCGTTGCAGCACGTCGGTCGGGAAACGGCGGGCCGTGCTCCAGATGATGAGGTTGATGTAGTCGGCGCTGGTGTCCACCGACAGGCCGGGCCAGCCGCGCAGGAGGGCGGCGTCGTCGTCGCTGACCCCCGGCTTGATCGCCCGGTCGGCGTTCCACTTGAACTCCATGACGTGCAGCACGCCCATGGTGCCGCCGGCGCCGAAGATCAGCGAGATGCCCTTGCGGACCCGTTCGGGCACGAGGTCGCGGGTCTGCGCGGTCAGCGGAATGCGGGTGGCGATGTTGATGGTGCCGGCGTCGCGGGTGACCGCGTGTGGCAGGTACTGGCGGCGTACCGCCGAGTGGGTGCCGTCCGCCGCCACCAGCAGGTCGCCGGTGGCGCTGGTCCCGTCGGCGAAGTGCGCGGTGACCGCGCCGTCGTCGTGCTGCTCGTACCGGACGAAGGTCTTGTCGAAGCGCACCACGTCGCCCAGGTCGGTCAGCAGCACCTGGCGCAGCACCATCCGGGCCACCGAGTGTTCGGTGTGCACCGGGTCGGTGGTCGGCCGCAGCTCGAACGAGGCGGTCTGGCGCAGCCGTTGGGTGACGACGTTGAAGTAGCTCGGCGGTCGGGCGCAGGTGGCCAGGAACGTGGCGAACAGCTTCGGCGGCAGACAGTCGCGTAGCGCCCGGCTACCGGTGGGGCCGATGCCCACCCGGTAACCGAGCAGCCCTTCGGCGCTGTGGTGGTGGCGTTCGTAGACGGTGACGCTGATCCCGGCGCGACGCAGCCCGTGCGCGAGGCACAGTCCGCCGGTGCCGGCGCCGATGATCAGGACGTGCGGCGGGGCGGTGGACACGTCAGCCGGCCGGGTGGGGCGCTGCCGCGTCGGCCGCGTCCCAGCGGTAGAAGCAGTCGGCGATGGCGTCGCGGGGGGATCGCCAGGTCGGCAGGTACGGCGAGGTGTGGGCGGCGAGCCGCTCGTTCACCTGCTGGAAGAGTGGGTGGTTGCGGGCGGCGGCGAGCGCGCCCGGGTTGACGTCCGAGGTCTCGATGAGATGCACGTACACGTCGTGCAGGCAGTACAGGGACCGGTGCGTGACGCCTGTGAGACCGGGCAGTTCGGTGGCGTCGGACTCGGCGAAGATCTGGGCGACCCGCTCCTCCGCGCCCGGGATGATCCGGCTGACGATCAGTAGTCGACTCATGGGAACCCTTCCGCCGGTGGCCGATCCCGACCCGGAGGCCGGTGGTCACGTGCTCGTTGCGCACACCGTGCCGCAGGGTGTGTCACGTCACCGTCACGTGTTCCGTCCGGCCGGTGACGGTCGGGCGGCGGCCTGCTGGCCGGGGGTGGCGGCGCGGGTGGCCGCCCGGATCGGGGCGAGCGTGTCGTCGAGCAGGGCGCTCATCGCCGGGCTGGGCTCCAGGCGTAGCTCCCGGCGTAACAGATCCCGGTAGACGTAGAAGGCGTGGACGGCCTCGAAGGCGTTGCCCTCGGCGAGGTGGATGCGTACCACCAGCCGGTGCGGCGTCTCGCGCAGCGGCTCGGCGGCCATCGCCTCCAACGCGGCTTCGAGGGCCTCGCCGTGCCGCCCCGCCGCGAGGTGCTGTGCGGCCACCTGCTCCAGCATGTGCAGGCGCAACTGTCGCAGCCGTTCCCGGTCCAGCAGCACCCAGTCGTCGTACCAGCCGGGGAGCAGGTCGTGCCGGCCGGCGGCGAGCGCCCCGGCGGTGGTGCGCGGGTCGTCGCCGTTGCGGACGCGGGCGGCCGTCTGCACGAGGTCGTCCACGTCGAGCCGCACCGCCGGGTCCAGTCGGACCGTGTCGCCGGCCACGACCATCGGGCAGCACGGGTCCTGCCGCAGCCGCCACAGCGCGGTGCGCAGCGACGACAGCGCCCGCTCCTCCGACACGTCGGGCCAGAGCAGCCCGGCCAGTTGGCTGCGGGTGGCGCCGGGACGCAGCCCGATCAGCGCGATCACCCGTTGCAGCCCGCGCGGCACCACGATGTGCGCGGTGGCGTCCAGGAGCCGGAAGCCGCCGAGCAGGTGCAGTGCGAGGTCGGCCTCGCCGGGACCTGTGGCGGTCGGCACGGACGGCTCAGCGGCCACGGCGGCACCCCCTGCGGAACGCTCGTCCCGACTGTCTGCTGTGTCCCGGATCGGCTGCCGTGTCGACCCCGACGATGGCATGCGACCACGGCTGTGAAGGCGCGGCACCGCCCGTCTGAGCGGCCGGGCTGTCCACCGTGAAGATTATCAATAATGGTCACGTTGAGTCAACGGCGGCGTTGGCAGGCTGTCGGGGCGGCCAACCATGAGATCGGTTCTGAAGTGCTGAAACGTCATTCTCGCCGATCGCGCCGTGCACATGAGACGCATAGCTGATGCACAGGTTGCGTCAACGCAGCGTCACCGTGCAGCGTCGCCTGTCGGCCTGCCGCGGTGACGCCGCCGTGACGACTACTGCCGCATCGTGGCCGCAGTCGTCCAGCGCGTCCGGAGGTTCACCGGCCGGCCCGGACGCCGTGGGGGGAGGCCCAGCCATGGACCGATCGCTTATCGTCGCGAAGGTCGTACCGACCGCCGAGGAACAGGTGGCCGACATCTTCGCCGAGTCGGACGCGACCGAGCTGCCGCGTCTGGTCGGCGTCCGGCACCGCTCGCTGTACCGACTGCACGACCTCTACGTGCACCTGCTCGACACCGAGCAGCCGGCCCAGGAGGCGGTGGAGGCCGCCCGTGGTCACCCCGAGTTCGTCCGGGTCAGCGACCGGCTGCGGCCGTACGTCTCGCCGTACCTGCCGACCTGGCGCTCGCCCCGCGACGCGATGGCGCACTGCTTCTACCGGTTCGACGCCCCGGACGCCGGGAGGCGCTCGTGACCGCCGCCGCCGGGCCCGCGGAGCAGCTCTGGTCCCGCTGCGCCGGCTGTGCGAGCCTGCTCTATCGCAAGCGGCTGCACCGCAACCTGGACGTCTGCCCGGAGTGTGGGGAACACACCCGGCTCGGTGCCCCGGAACGACTGCGGCAGCTCGTGGACCCGGGCTCCCTGCGCCTCCTGCCCGACCAGTTGCCCGAGGCCGACCCGCTCGACTTCGTCGACGTCCTGCCCTACCCGCACCGGCTCAGCGCCGCGCGGATCAGCACGGGCCTGGCCGAGGCGGTCCTCTGCGCCACCGCCACCATCGGCGGACAGCCGGCCGCCCTGGCCGTGATGGACTTCCGCTTCCTCGGCGGCAGCCTCGGCTGCGCGGTGGGTGAGCTGATCACCCGCACCGCCGAGCGGGCGCTTGACGACCGTGTGCCGCTCATCCTCGTCACCGCGTCCGGTGGGGCACGGATGCAGGAGGGCGCCCTGTCGCTGATGCAGATGGCAACCGTCAGCCAGGCCATCGCCGCGCTGCGCGAGGCGGGTCTGCTCACCGTCAGCGTGCTCACCGACCCGACCTACGGCGGGGTGGCGGCGTCGTTCGCGACCAACACCGACCTGGTGCTCGCCGAGAGTGGCGCCCGGATGGGGTTCGCCGGGCCACGGGTGATCCGCCAGGTCACCGGCCGGGCGTTGCCGGAGGGCTTCCAGACCGCCGACTTCCTGCTGCGCCACGGTCAGGTGGACATGGTGGTGCAGCGCCGATCACTGCGGGGTCGACTGGCCGCGCTGCTCGCGGCGGCCCGCACCGGCCGTCCGGCGCGTCCGCCCGTACCCCGTCAGGAGCCGGCGCCACACCACGAGCGCCTGGCGACCCCGACCGTCCCGCCGGCGGTGGCCGACGGCCACCGCGCGGTCGGGGAGCGGCCGGCCGACGACCAGACCCCTGCGGTACGCGACGCGTGGGACACCGTGCGCACGGCCCGCCACCCGGGCCGACCGACCACACTTGACTACCTCGACTCGGTGTTCGACGGGTTTCTCGAGCTGCACGGCGACCGGCTCGGTGGGGACTGTCCCGCCATCGTCGGCGGTGTCGCGCGGCTGGCCGGCCGGCACGTCATGGTCATCGGTCACCAGAAGGGGCACACCACAGCCGACCTGGTCGCCCGCAACTTCGGGATGGCCAGTCCCGCCGGGCACCGCAAGGCGCTGCGACTGATGCGTCTCGCCGCCCGCCTCGGCCTGCCGGTGGTCACCCTCGTCGACACCCCCGGCGCCGACCCGGGTGTCAGCGCCGAGGAGCAGGGCCAGGCGGCCGCCATCGCCGAGAACATCCTCACCCTCACCGTGCTGCCCACCCCCGTCCTCGCGGTGATCACCGGTGAGGGCGGCAGTGGTGGCGCGCTGGCCCTCGCCGTCGCCGACCGGGTGCTGATGCTCCAACACGCCGTCTATTCGGTGATCAGCCCGGAGGGCTGCGCCGCCATCCTCTGGCCGGACCGCTCCGCCGCGCCGCAGGCCGCCCGCGCGCTGAGGCTGACCGCACCCGACCTGTGTCGCCTCGGCGTCGTCGACGAGATCGTCCCCGAACCGGCGACGGCCGCGCACGAAGACCCCGCGGAGACCGCCCGACGGCTGCGCGCCGCGTTGCTGGCGAACCTGCTGCCGCTGCTGGACGTGCCGCCCGCGATGCTTGTGCGCCTGCGCCGGCAGCGGTTCCGCCGGTTCGGCGCCACCCGCGCCGGCGTCCGGGCGGGCGCCCGATGACCGCCGCCCCCACCGTGTCCACCATGGACGGCCAGAACGGCCGACCCGACGGTGACGCCCGGCTCGACGGTGACGGCCGACCTGCGGCGCAGACCGCCGTGGCGGCCGACGGTCGAGACGACGTCCGCCCGGACGGGCGCCACCCGGCGGACGGGCACGGGGAGACCGACGCCGACGGCGAGGAGGTGCTCGTCGGACTGCGTCGGCAGGCGCGGCACCTGCTCGCCGAACTCCCCGGGCCGGTGCGCCGGATCCGGCTCTGCAGCGGGACGACCGTGCTGGAGGTCCAGTGGCATCCGGACGAGGCGGCCGGGCGGTCACCCGTACCGCCGACCCCGCCGCCGGCCGGTGCCACCCCGCCGGCCGGCGCGGCCGTGCCCGGCCCGCCCATCGCGCTGATCCGGCCGCCGGTCCCCGGACGCGCCACGGTCCGGGCACCCATCGTCGGCACGTTCTACCGCGCTCCGGAGCCCGGCGCCGGGCCGTTCGTCGCGGTGGGCGACCTGGTCCGCCCCGGCCAGCCGGTCGCGATCGTCGAGGCGATGAAGCTGATGAACGAGGTGACCGCCGACCGGGCCGGGCGGGTGGTCGCGATCCTCGTCGGGGACGGCCAGCCGGTGGAGTACGACCAGCCACTGGTCGAGCTGGATCCGGCCTGACGGCGGGGATGGGTGAGCAATGTTCGAGACCGTGCTGATCGCCAACCGGGGTGAGATCGCGCTGCGCGTGCTGCGGGCCTGCAAGGAGCTTGGCGTGCGGACGGCGGTGGTCTACTCCGCCGCGGACGCGGACTCCGCGGCCGTGCGCCTCGCCGACCAGGCCGTCCGGATCGGGCCGGCGTCGAGCCGGCGCAGCTACCTCAACGCCGCCGCGATCGTGGAGGCGGCCCGGCAGGTGGGCGCGCAGGCCGTGCATCCCGGGTACGGGTTCCTCTCCGAGGACGCCGATTTCGCCGAGATCTGCGCCGACAACGGACTGACGTTCATCGGCCCGCCACCGGCGGTGATGGCGGCGCTGGCGGACAAGTCCTCGGCGCGGGCCCTGATGAGCCGGGCCGGGCTGCCGTTGCCGGCGGGCAGCGTCGCGCCTGTGGCGACCGCCGCCGCGGCGGCCGAGGTCGCCGACGCCGTCGGCTACCCGGTGATCGTGAAGGCCGCCGCCGGGGGCGGTGGCCGGGGGATGACTGTGGTGCGCCACCCGGCCGAGCTGGCCCGGGCGTACGCGCGGACGCGGGCCGCCGCGCAGGCCGCCTTCGGCGACGACCGGGTGTACGTCGAGCGGTACCTCACCGAGGCCCGGCACGTCGAGGTGCAGGTGCTCTGCGACTCCCACGGCAACGGCGTGCATCTGGGCACCCGGGACTGCTCGGTGCAGCGCCGGCACCAGAAACTCGTCGAGGAGGCGCCCGCTCCCGCGCTGTCCGCCGCCACGCTCGACGGCATCGCCGAGACCGCCCTACGGGGTGCTCTGGAGGTCGGCTTCGTCGGCGCGGGCACGCTTGAGTTCCTTGTGGACGCCGAGGAACGCTTCCACTTCCTGGAGATCAACTGTCGGATCCAGGTGGAACACCCCGTCACCGAGATGGTCACCGGAATCGACCTGGTGCACGAGCAACTGCACATCGCGGCCGGAGTGCCGCTGCGGTGGCGGCAGGAGGAGATCCGGCTGCACGGCGTCGCCGTGGAGTGCCGCGTCAACACCGAGGACCCGGAGCGTGACTTCGCGCCCACGCCCGGCCGCCTGGAGCGGTTCACCCCGCCCGGCGGCCCGTTCACCCGCGTGGACACCCACGCCAGCGCCGGCTACCTGGTCGGCCCCTGGTACGACTCCCTGCTGGCCAAGGTGATCGTCTGGGCGCCGGACCGGGAGTTGGCGCTCAACCGGCTGGAGCGTGCCCTGGAGGAGTTCGACATCGCCGGGCCGGGTGTGCACACCACGATCCCGTTCGTCCGGCGGGTACTCGACGACGCGGCGTTCCGCAAGGGCCGCTACACGACCGGTCTGGTCGACCGCCTGCTCGCCCCGCCGTCGCCACTGCCGTCGACGGCGCCGTCGCCACTGCCGTCGCCGACGCCCGCGCAGCGGTCGACGACCACCCCCACACCCCGCGCCGCGCCCGCCGCGGAGCCCGACGTATCCAACCGGAGGACCCGATGACCGTCACCCATGGTCGCCCGATGACCGCCGAGATCACTGACATCCTGGTGGCACACTGCGGGCTGGACGCCGACGCCGCGGCGCGAGCGCCCGCCGCGTCGCTCGAGGAGCTGGGCATGGACTCGCTCGCCCTGCTCGAACTCTCCGCCGTCGTCGCCGACCGGTGGCAGGTGAGCATCCCCGAGCAGGCCGGGCAGCTGAGCATCCCGGCGGTGGCCGACCTGGTCGCCCGCCGCACCGACCCGCCCGGGCACACCGAGAACTCCGTGGTCATCGACGCACCGCTCGCGCTGGTCTGGGACGTCACCAACGACGTGACGAACTGGACCGAGCTGTTCACCGAGTACGCCGTGGTGGAGATCCTGCACCGCGACGGGCACACCGTGCGGTTCCGGCTCACCATGTACCCCGACGAGAACGGCGTGGCGTGGAGCTGGGTCAGTGAACGCACCGCCGACCCGGTCAGCCGGCAGGTGCGGGCGCACCGCGTGGAGACCGGGCCGTTCGAGTACATGCGGATCCACTGGCGCTACGCCGAGGAGGCCGACGGCACCCGGATGGCCTGGACGCAGGACTTCGCGATGAAGCCGACCGCGCCTGTCGACAACGCCGCGATGACCGAGCGGATCAACACCAACAGCGTCATCCAACTCGCGGTGATCAAGGACCGGGTGGAGCGGATCGCCCGGCAGCGCGAGGAGCAGGACCGCCTGGATGCCGGCGCGCAGGACCGCGCTGTGGCCGGCGATGCGCAGGACCGCGCTGTGGCCGGCGATGCGCAGGACCGCGCTGTGGCCGGCGATGCGTCGACGGGGGCCGGCGATGAGTGACCTGGGCACCCGGCCGATCGCCGCGGCGGACGTACCTGCCGACCGGAGGCGCGGCGGCGAGTTGCGGGTGCTGCTCGGGCCCCGCACCGTCGGCAGCACCTCCGGCTTCCTCGGGGTGGCCACCCTCGCGCCGGGCGAGCGGATCGCCGAGCACTACCACCCGTACAGCGAGGAGTTTCTGTACCTGACGCGCGGAGCGATAACCGTCGACCTGGACGACCAGCCGCAGGCGCTGTCCGCAGGCGAGGCGCTGTTCGTACCGGTCAACGTGCGGCACCGGCTGCGCAACACCGGAACCGAGCCGGCCGAGGTGGTCTTCCACCTGGGTCCGCTGGCCCCGCGCCCGGAGCTGGGACACGTCGACACGGAGCTTGTCGAGCAACGGGGTGGGTCGTGAGCGCGAGGAGTGAGCCGGGTCTGCGAGCCCCGCAGTCGCGAACGGAGGTGGCGCGATGACCGGGCGACGCACGGTGGTGACAGGCATCGGGGTGGTCGCGCCTGGCGGGGCCAGCCGGGACCGCTTCTGGAAGACCATCACCGAGGGACGAACTGCCACCCGACGGATCAGCTTCTTCGACCCGTCGCCGTTCCGCTCGCAGATCGCCGCCGAGTGCGACTTCGACCCGATCGCCGCCGGGCTCACCGACGCCGAGCGCCGCCGCGCCGACCGGTACGTGCAGTTCGCGCTCGCCTGCTCCACCGAGGCGATTGCCGACGCCGGCCTGGTGCTCGGCGACGCCGAGCGGGACCGCGCCGGGGTGGTGCTCGGCACCGCCGTGGGCGGCACGATGGCACTGGAACAGGAGTACGTGCGGGTCAGCGACAACGGCCGGCGGTGGCTGGTCGACGCGGCGCTCGGCGGCCCGTACCTGTACCAGGCGCTGGTGCCCAGCAGCCTGGCCGCCGACGTGGCGTGCCGGCACGGGCTGCACGGCCCGGCGCTTGTGGTCTCCACCGGCTGCACGTCGGGCATCGACGCCATCGGGTACGCCCACCAGCTCATCGTGGACGGCGAGGCGGACATCGTGCTGGCCGGCGCGGCCGACTCGCCGATCTCACCGGTCACCGTCGCCTCGTTCGACGCGATCAAGGCGACCAGCCCCGACAACGACGATCCCGCGCACGCCTCCCGTCCCTTCGACGCCGACCGGCACGGGTTCGTGCTTGCCGAGGGCGCGGCGGTGCTGGTGTTGGAGGAGGCCGAGCACGCCCGGCGGCGCGGCGCCCACGTCTACTGCGAGGTCGCCGGGTACGCCAGCCGCAGCAACGGCTACCACATGACGGGGCTGCGCCCGGACGGGCTGGAGATGGGCCTCGCCGTCACCGACGCGCTGCGGCAGGGCCGCGTCGCCCCCGAGCAGGTCTCCTACATCAGCGCCCACGGCTCGGGCACCCGGCAGAACGACAGGCACGAGACGGCCGCGTTCAAACGGGCGCTGGGCCAGGCCGCGTACCGGGTGCCGATCAGCTCGATCAAGTCGATGGTGGGGCACTCGCTCGGGGCGATCGGGTCGATCGAGATGGCGGCCTGCGCCCTCGCGATCGAGTTCGGCGTGGTGCCGCCCACTGCCAACTGGAGCACCCGCGACCCGGAGTGCGACCTGGACTACGTGCCCAACGAGGCGCGGGAGGTGCCCGTCAACGTGGCCCTGTCGGTGGGCAGCGGGTTCGGCGGCTTCCAGTCGGCGATGGTGTTCCGCCGGCTGCCCCCGACGGTGGCGGCGTGAGCGGCCCCCGGGCGGTCGTCACCGGCATCGGTGTGGTCGCGCCCAGCGGCGTGGGCGTGGACGCGCACTGGCGTACCGTGCTGGCCGGCACCCGGCGCACCGGGCCGATCACCCTTTTCGACCCGTCCGGCTACCCGACCCGCTTCGGCGGCGAGGTCCCCGACTTCACCGCCGGCTCGTACGCCGACAGCCGGCAACTGGTGCAGACCGACAGGTGGACGCACCTCGGCTTCGCCGCCACCCGGCTGGCGCTCACCGACGCCGGCCTGCCCGAGCGGGCGCCCGACCCGTACGGCTACGCCATGACCCTGGCCAGCTCGTCCGGGGGCAACCTGTTCGGCCAGCGGGAGCTGCAACGGCTGTGGAGCGGGACGTCGCGGACCGTCGGGGCGTACCAGTCGATCGCCTGGTTCTACGCGGCAAGCGTCGGACAGCTGTCCATCCACCACCAGTTCAAGGGACCGAGCGGGGTGCTTGTCGCGGAGACGGCCGGCGGGCTGGACAGCCTCGCGCACGCCGCCCGCGCGGTACGCCGGGGCACGCCCGTGGTGATCGCCGGGGCGACCGAGTGTCCGCTGAGCCCGTACGCCCTGGCCTGTCAACTGCGCTCCGGTCTGCTCAGCGACGTCGCCGACCCGGAGCGCGCGTACCGGCCGTTCGACGCGTCGGCAAGCGGCTACCTGCCGGCCGAGGGGGGAGCGGTGTTCGTGGTGGAGGAGCTGGGGCACGCCCTGGCGCGGGGCGCCCGGATCTACGGCGAGGTGAGCGGCTGGGGCGCCACCCACGACGCCGCGCACACCACTGCCGACAGCGCCGGCGACCCGGCCCAGTACGCCCGCGCGATGCGACTGGCCCTGGACCGGGCGGGCGTCGCGGCGGCCGGAATCGACGTGGTGCTGCCGGACGCTCTCGGTGTGCCCCGCTACGACCGCAGCGAGGCCGAGGCGCTGCGCGCCGTGTTCGCCGACCGGCCGCCGCCGGTGACCACCCAGAAGCCGCTGACCGGCCGGGCGCACCAGGGCGGCTCGGCGTTGGACGTGGCCACCGCCCTGCTCGCGTTCGCGCACGACACGCTGCCCGCGTCCGCCGGCCCGGACCGGGTGGCCGACGGGTGCGAGCTGGACTTTCTGCGGGAGCACCGTCGGCCGCGCAGCCGGCTCGCGCTGGTCTGCGCGCGGGGCTTCGACGGGTTCAACAGCGCGCTGGTCCTGCGGGGGGCCGCGCCGACGAGGGGAGAGACGCCATGAGCGAGCAGCGGGCCCGAGTGGTCTTCCTGGTGCGGGTGCCGGCGCCGCGCACCGAGCGGTTCCTCGCCGCGTACGAGGAGGTGCGGCATCTCGTCGCCGACGGCGTGCCGGGTCACCTGGTCGACCAGGTCTGCCGCTCGTCGACCGACCCGGAACAGTGGCTGATCACCAGCGAGTGGGCGAGCCTGGCCGACTTCGAGAACTGGGAGCGCACCCCCGAGCACCGGGACCTGGTGCGTCCGATGCGGGAGTGCTTCACCGACGCCCGTTCGCTGCGGTTCCACATCCACGCGCAGACGCCGGCGCTGGCCTGACCGCCCGCGCTGATCATGGTTGTCGGTCCGAGTCGTCCCGGACGCGGCGGTAACGCTCGTAGATCACCCGGGAGTCGAACGTCCTCGTCTCGATCAGGTCCAGCCGTACGTCCTCGGTGACGGGTGGCAGGTAGGGCGTGCCGCCACCGACGACGACCGGATGGCGGAACATGCGCAGCTCGTCGACGAGGCCCAGCTCGAACGCCGCCGAGGCCAGGCCGGGGCCGCCGATCTCGACGTCCCGGTCGGTCGCGCCCAGTGTCGCGGCGACCTCCTCGGCCACCGACGCCTCGGCGAGCCGGGCGTTGCCCTGCACCGTGTCGAGCGTACGGCTGAAGACGACCTTCGGGAGAGCGGACCAGACGTCGGCGAACGCGGCCTTCAGGTCGGTGTCGCGCATCGACGGATCTGTCTCCCACACCAGCATGTCCTCGTAGAGCCGACGGCCCAACAGATAGCCGCCGAGCCCGCGTACCCGTTCGAGGTGGAAGCCGAACAGCTCCTCGCTGGGAGCCCCCCACCCGAACTCGCCGTGCCGGTCGGCGACGTAGCCGTCCACCGAGACGCTCATCGCGTAGATCAACATGGCTACACACCCATCGTGTCGGAGTTGACGCCGGCCAGGGCCTCAGCCAGCACCAGGGGGTTGAGGTAGTCGCGGTACGAGACGACCAGGCCGTCTCTGATCCGAAAAACGGCAATGATTGTCTGGTGCAGGGGACTTCGGCAGCAAGGACCTGCTCTTCGCCCGGGCCGTCGAGGTGCCCGCCGACGAGGTGCCCACCGGCGCCGCAGGCGAGGTGGCCGAGGCGCTGCTCACGTCGCTGGGCCGGCGCCTGACCGGTGAGCCGGTGGCCTCCCTGGCGGTGCTGCGCTCCATGCTCACGAACGCCGACGCCGCCGACCGCTACCGGGCCGCCGGGGAACCCCGGCTCAACCAGATCACCGAGGCGATTCCGGCACCCGACGCCAACCTGCGCGCCAGCCTCCTCAGCGCCATCATCCACGGCGTTCTTGCCGAGCGGTACCTGCTGCGCCTCACGCACCTCGCGGACGCCTCACCCGAGCAGATCATCGACCTGCTGCGCCCATGCTTCCAGAGCCTGACCGCGCCTGCGCCGGCATCGGTGGAGCCCCGGAGCGCGTAGGTCCTGGACCGATGAAGGTGCTGATCTCGGTGGACCTGGAAGGCATCTCGGGGATCGTCCACTCCGCCGAGACGAATCCCGATCGGTACGGCTGCGAGCGCGGCGCGGGAGCGGCGGCCCGTCCATGATCGACTCGGATTCCCGCAGACTGCGGTATCCGATCGCGTCGGACACCCCGGATTCCGTGAAGCCGAGTCGATCTTGAGCGAGCCGCCGGGTCGCCGGGCGTGTGGGCCGCCGGGTCACCGGGTCGGCGGGCCGCCTGGGCGTGGTCGGCGGCGGTATGTGGCAATCGGTCCGGGCGCTGTTTTGATCTAGCCATTTGCATCTAGCGATGCTCCGCGCGGCTGTCGTAGGGTTCCGTCAGCACCCCGAAAGATGTTCACAAACGGGGATTATGCCCTAATTTGTGCTGCGGGTTGAACGGCGAGGGCGATGGATCAATCGACAGGAAACCTTACGGCTGAAAACCCCGGATGGGTGGACGACGTCCTGTTCTCCGGCCGTCCGACAGATGTTTGTCTCCGCCTTCCGGAACCGATCGACCGGGTCACCCTGCACCGGCTGGTGACCGCCGCGCAGGACCGCCTCACCGCTGCCGGCCTACGACCCGGTGGCGCCGCCGCGCTGCGGCTGCCGCCCTCGCTGGCGTACGTGGTGAACCTGCTGGCCACCTGGCGGACAGGCGGGCAGGCGATCCTGCTCGACCACCGGCTGACCGACCACGAGGTGGACCGGGCGCTGACCCGGCTCACCCCGCAGGTGGTGATCGCGCCGCTGCGGACCTCCGGCGGCGCGCTGAAGGTCTTCGTCGACGTCACCGAGAGCGTCACCCGCTACGCCGACCGCCAGGCGGTCAGCGGACACGCCGTGATCCAACTCAGCTCCGGCTCCACCGGACCGTCCAAGGTGATCGGCCGTACCGCCGCCGACCTGGTCGCCGAGGTGGGCCGCTACACCCGCATCGACGGCGTGGCGCTGCCCGGCGAGCGCATCATCCTGCTGCCCTCCATGGTGCACGTGCTCGGGCTCGTCGGCGGCCTGCTCTACGGGCTGCACGCCGGGGTCGAGCTGGTGCCGCCGCAGCGGCTCAGCGGCGACGCCGTGCTCGCCGCGATCACCGCCGACCCGACGCCGGCCACCGTGCTCGGCGTGCCGTTCCACATCGGTCTGCTCGCCTCCACGCGACCGTCCGGCCCCCTGCCGCAACTGCGGCGGATGACCACAGGCGGCGAGCTGGTGCCGGCCGCGGTGGCCCAGGCGTTCACCGACCGGTACGGGGTGCCCCTGGGCAACATGTACGGGATGACCGAGGTCGGGGTGATCGGCACCGACCTGCACGGATCCCACCGGCCGTCGATCGCCCCGGCGCCCGGCATCGAGGTCCGCGCGTCCGGCGGTGAGCTGTGGGTGTCCTGCCCGGCGTCGCCGTACGTCGGACTGAGTGATCCGACCCGCTGGGCCGACGGCTGGCTGCACACCCGCGACGCCGGCACCGTCGACGCCGACTCGGGCCTGGTCACCGTGCGCGGCCGGCTCGACTCGCAGGTCTCGGTGGGCGGGATGAAGGTGGACCTCACCGAGGTGGAGGCCACCGTCGCCGAGCTGCCCGGCGTGGCCGCCGCCGTCGTGGTGTGGGACGACGGCATCACCGCGTACGTCCAGCCGGACGGCCCGCTGTCGGAGGAGATGCTGGACAAGCTCCTCGCCGAGCGGTTGGCCGGCTACAAGCGACCCCGGGTGCTGCGCCTGCTCGACCAGTTGCCCCGCACCACCACTGGCAAGCTGGTCCGCTCGACCGACGCGCTGCGCTCGGCGGCGACGCCGTGAGCGGCCCGCTGCACGACCTCGACGTCGACCTCGTCCTCGTCCTCCGCCCGCACGGCGACCGCCAGGACGAGACCGCCACCCAGCTCCGGATGACCGACCCGCAGGGGCTCACCGCCGGGCACCGGGCGCAGCGGCAGCCCGGGCCCGACCGGCGGAGGCATCTCCCGGAGCAGCCCGCCGCCGCGCAGCCCCAGGCCGAGCGTCTTGCCGACCGCCTCCTTGGCGGTCCACAACCGCAGGAAGTCCGCCGCCCGGCCGGCCTCGGGTCGACAGGCCAGCCAGGCCACCTCGGCCGGCGCGAACCAGCGGCGGGCCAGCGCGAGCGCGGGCAGCGGACGGACCTCCTCCACGTCGACGCCGACCGGCCCGGCCGCGCGGGCGGCGACCACCACGATCCGACCGGCACGGCTGACGCTGACCGGCAGCTCGACGGGCCCGGCGTTCGCCGGCCCGGCGACACGTACGACCGGGTTGCCGGCGGGGCCGTGTGCCAGCACCACCTCCGCCTCGGCGCTACCGAGCAGCGCCGCGCCCGCCCGCCGCAGCAACCGCAGGGCGGGGCCCGGCCGACCGCCGGTGTCCCGACCGACCCACACGTACGCGGTGTCCCGATCGGACGCCGTCAGTTGGCCCACGCAGAGAGGGTATCCATGAGAGCCGAGGTCCGTGCCTTCGTCGTCGAGCAGCTCGCCGACATGAACTACGACGTCGAGGGGCTCGACGACGACACCACGCTCGGCCCGTCCGGCGTCGACCTGGAATCGCTTGCCCTGGCCGACCTGTCCGTCCGCGTCGAGGACCGCTACGGCCTGACGTTCGCCGACGACGAGTCGGAGAAGCTGGCCCTGATGACGGTCGGCGAGTTCACCACAATGGTCGCCGACCGCGTCGCCGAGGCGACGAGCGACAACTCCTGATGCCCGGTCAGCCCGACCTGGGGCGAGCTGACCTGCTGACCATGCTCGCCGAACTCACCGCGAAACCCGCCGCCGAGGTCCCCGACCGGATCGGCTCGATGGAACTCGCCTGGCTCGTGCACCTCATCGAGCAGCGCTACGAACGTCGGCTCGACCTCACCGACGACGACCTGGCCGGCATCCGTACCGTCGACGACGCCCTGGTGGTCTTCCGGGCGTCGCTTGCCGCTTCCGCAGATGGCTGAGCCGCCCGTCGCCCAGCTCACCGGTGTGCACGCGGTAAGCGCCCTGGGTCGCGGCGCGGACGCGCAGCTCGCCGGCGTCCTGGCCGGTGCGCCGGCGTTCGGCCCGGTACGCCGCTTCGACACCACCGCCCGCCGGGTCGCCGTGGCCGCCACCCTGCCCGACGTCGGCACGCTCGCCGAGGAACTGGCCGCCGCGATCGACGCGGCCTGCGCGGCGGCCGGCCTGGACGGCGTACGCCGGGCGGGGTGCGCGTTGCTGCTCGCCGTGCACGGAGGCCCGGTGCCGGGCGCGGGGCCCGCCCCGGCGGCGCTCGCCGGCCAGCTCGCGCTGCGCGCCGGACTGTCCGGTCCGACCCGTGTCTACACGAGCGCCTGCGTGTCGGCGAGCACGGCGGTGGCCGACGCCGCCTCCCTCATCGCCCGGGGTGACCTGGACCGGGCGGTGGTGGCCGCCGGTTATCTGGTGGAGCCGGACCAGTTCGCGCTCTTCGACGCCGGCAGGGCCCTCGCCGACGACGGGGCGGTACGCCCGTTCAGCGCGGGTCGGCGCGGGTTGCTGCTCGGCGACGGCGTGGCCGCCGTGGTGCTCGAGTCCAGCCTGGTGGCTCGTCGACATGGCGGTGACCCGGTGGCCACAGTTGTCGGTTGGGGGCGGGCCGGTGACGCGTTCCACCCCTGCCAGCCTGACCCGTCCGGCACCGGGCTGGCGCAGGCGGTGCGTGCCGCGCTGCGCCGGGCCGGACTGCCGCCGCAGGCAGTCGGCTACGTCAACGCCAACGCCACAGGCACCGCGCAGAGCGACGCCGCCGAGGCGGCGGCGCTGCGCCAGGCCCTCGACGGGTACGCCACTCAGGTGCCGGTCAGCTCCACGAAGGCGCTGCACGGGCACGCGTTGGAGGCGTCCGGGCTGCTCGAACTGGTGGTCACCGCGCTGGCGCTGCGCCAGGGCGAACTGCCCGTCAACGCCGGCTGGCGGGCGCCGGACGAGGCGTGCCCCCTGGACGTCATCACCGACCGTCCGCGCCGGACGACCGCAACCCACGCCCTGACCCTCAACGCCGCCTTCGGTGGCGCCAACACCGCCCTCCTGGTCGGCGCCCCGTGACCACCCCGCGAACGCGCACCGTCGGTCCGGACGGATCCGACCAGGAACGCGAGACGACTACACAGACCGCGCGACCGCAGCGGGTCAGCGTGCGGGAGCTTGCGCGGGCCCGCTGGCCCGAGGACGGGGACGGGGACGCGCCGGGGGTCCCGGGTTTCGTGTACTCGGGGTTCGCTCCGGTGGTGGTGGCGGTGGCCGAACGGTGTCTGCGGCGGCGTTACGGGACGGGTCCGGTGCCCGCCGGGACGCGGACGGCGATCGTGCTTGTCAGCGCCAGCGGCGACCGGGCGAGCGCCGAGCACGTGCGGGCCACTGTCGAGGCCGGCGGGCGGGTTGGCCCGCTGTTCTTCTACCAGTCCGTGCCCAACAGCGTCGCCGGGCACATCGCCGCCCGCTGGGGGCTGCGCGGCCCGGTGGTCTGCCTCAGCCCGACCGGCGACCCGTACGCCGACGGCACCGCCGAGGCGACCCTGCTGCACGACGACGGCGACGCCGACGAGGTGTTGCTGGTCCTGATCGAACAGGCGCCCGACACGCCCACCGAGGCGGTCGCGGTGCTGCTGGGGGGAGGAGCACGACCATGAGGACGAGGGGACTGCGCGGCGTGTTGGCCGCCGACACCGAGTTGGGCGCGGGCAACATGCTGGCCCGGGTGCTGGCGCACGGCGCCGATCCGGACGGCCCCGGCCTGACCTTCGACACCGCCGTCGACGGGCACCCGGCCGAGGCGCCGCTCACGCTGGGCCAGCTCGACGAGCGGGTCGCGGCCCGCGTCGCCTGGCTGCACGAGCGTGGGGTACGCCCCCGCGACCCGGTCGCCGTCTGGGCGACCGCAGCCGCCGACATGGTGCTGAGCTTCCTGGCGCTGGCCCGGCTCGGGGCGATCCCGGCGCTGATGAACGGCAAGCTCCGTCCGGAGATCGCCGCCGAGTACATCCGCCGGCTGCGGGGCGTCGGTGTGCTCGCCGACGACGCGCACACCGCGCTGCTTTCCGGGCACGACCTGGGCGTACCGCTGCTGGGCACGCCCGCGCAGGCCGGCACGGGCGACCCGGCGCAGGCCCCGGCGCACTACCGGCACCACAGCGACGACCCGATCGTGATCACCCACACCTCCGGGACGACAGGGGTGCCCAAGGCGGTGCTGCACTCGCACGCCAGTCTCTTCGCCGCCACCCGGCACCTGCTCACCATGCCGCAGGCGCAGGGCACCCGCCGGATCCTCAACGCGCTGCCCGCGCCGCACACCGCCACCGTGCTGATGGTCAACCAGGCGCTGGGCAACCGCGCGGAGATGTTCCTCCTGTCCGAGCAGGGCGGCGAGCGGGTGCTCGACGCCATCCAACGCTGGCGTCCCGACGGGGTGTTCGGTTTCTCGGTCACCTGGGCCGAGCTGGCCCGCTTCGACCTGTCCGGGTACGACCTGGACTCGGTGCGGTTGTGGTTCAACACCGGCGACTGTTCGCACGAGCCGCACATCCGCCGGCTCGTCGCGGTCGGCTGCCGGGACACCGTCACCCGCGACGGGGTGGCCCGGGTGCCCGGCTCGGTCTTCATCGACGGGCTGGGATCCAGCGAGATGGGGCACTCCATGTTCCACATCACCCACCGCGCCGACACCGACAGGTACGGCCGCTGCATCGGCCGGCCGTACGAGTTCGCCCGGGTGGCGGTGCTCGACGCCGAGGGCGAGCCGGTGCCGGTCGGCGAGGTGGGTTTCCTGGGCGTCGACTCGCCGTCGCTGTTCCGGGGCTACTGGAACGACGCGGTGACCACCTACCGGTTCCGCCAACGCGGCTGGTACCTCACCGGCGACCTGGTCCGCGCCGACGCCGACGGCCGCTACTACCACCTGGACCGGGCTGTCGACTCGGTCGACGCCGGAGACGGCAGGCGGTTCTTCACCGCCCTGTCCGAGGAACAGATCCTCGCCACCTGCCCGGACGTCACCGACTGCACTGTGGTGATCGTCGCCGAGGCCGGCGGCGTGGTCACCGACGTGCTGCTGGAGCTGGCCGCCGGGGCCGACGAGACCGAGGACCGCACCGAACGGGTCCGCGCCGCGCTCGGCCCCGACGTCGGCGCCACGCTGCGCCGGGTGGTGCCGGTGCGCTCCGACGACATACCGGTCACCGTGACCGGCAAGGTCCGCAAGGTGGCCCTGCGCGAGCGCTACCTGAGCGAGGCGTCGTCGTGAGCCCCCGATCCGGGGGGCCGTCGTGACGGCCCTGATCACCGGGATGGGCCTGTTCACCCCGGTCGGGCGCGGCGTCGAGGAGACCTTCGACGCGCTGACCACCGGCCGGTCCGGGCTGACCCGGCCGCCCGACGGTCATCCGGCGCACGCGTCGCTTGACGTCGCCGGCCTGCTGCCGGACATCGACCCGCGCAGCGTCGTGTCCGGGCCGGAGAGCCGCGTGCTGGACCGGATCGTCGTGCTCGCGCTGCTCGCCGCAGCCGACGCGCTCGCCGACGCCGGCATCGAGGTGGGCCGCGACGTCGACAGGTCCCGGATCGGCGTGATCGTCGGCGGCGTCGGCGGGATGGCCACCCTGGAGACCCAGGTGCTCGCCCGTGCCGCCCGGGGACGCGCGGCGGTCAGCCCGTACCTGCTCACCGGCATCCTGCCGAACATGCCGGCGGCGCGGATCGCCATCGCGCACGGCATCCGGGGCTACAGCTCGTCGGTCGGCACGGCCTGCGCGTCCGGCGCGCAGGCGGTCGCCGACGCGGTCCGGTTGATCCGGGCGGGTGAGGCCGACGTGGTGGTCTGCGGTGCCAGCGAGGCGCCGCTGTTCCCCACCTTCGCCGACACCTTCGGCAACGCGCGGGCGCTGGCCCGCGCCGGGGACGACCCGTCCCGGGCGAGCCGGCCGTTCGACACGTCCCGCTCCGGGTTCGTGCTCTCCGAGGGGGCGGCGCTGCTGGTGCTGGAGAGCGCCGAGCACGCCGCCGCCCGCGGCGTGACCGGGTACGCCGAGGTGGCCGGCTACGGCGCGACCACCGACGCGTACCACCCGACCGCGCCCCGCCCGGACGGCGCCGGCGCGGCCGCGTGCATCCGCGGCGCGCTGCGCAGCTCGGGCGTGCCCGCGGCGGCGGTCGGCTACGTCAACGCGCACGGCACCGGCACGAAGCTCGGCGACATCGCCGAGACCACCGCCCTCGTGGACGTCTTCGGCGACGGCGGCGTGCCGGTCAGCTCCACCAAGGCGCTCACCGGCCACCTGCTCGGCGCCTCCGGGGCGCTGGAGGTGGCGGTGACCGCGCTGGCGCTCGGTCGAGGGCTGCTGCCACCGACGTACCACCTCGACGATCCGGACCCGGCCTGCCCGGCGGACCACATCCGTGGCACGCCCCGCAAGGCCGACCCGGAGTACGCGCTCACCAACTCGTTCGGGTTCGGCGGCCAGAACGTGAGCCTGCTGCTCGCGCGGGTCGCCGAGCCGAGGAGGTGAGCGACGCGGCATCCCGGACGGGGGGCGTCCGGACGGCAACACGGGGGGAAGCATGGGGAAGGGCACTGAGAAGATGGACATCCGTGGGATCGACCACATCGAACTCTACGTAGGCGACGCCCGGCAGGCGGCCTTCTACTTCAGCACCGCAGTCGGTTTCCAGATCTGCGGCCAGGGTGGCCCGGAGACCGGGCTGACCGGGCAGCGCTCACTGCTGCTCTGCCACGGCGACATCCGCCTGCTGCTCACCTCCGGGCTGAGCGCCGAGCATCCGGCCGCCCGGTACGTGCAGCGCCACGGCGACGGCATCGCGGTCGTCGCCGTCGAGGTCGGCGACGTCGCCGAGGCGTACGCCGAGCTGGTGGGCCGGGGTGCGACGGGCGTGACGCCACCGGCCACGCTCACCGGCGCGGACGCCGAGGTGGTGACCGCCGAGGTGGAGGGCTTCGCCGACGTGCGGCACCGCCTGGTGCAGCGCACCGGGCGCCGCTCGGACTTCCTGCCCGGCGTGATCGCACCGACGCCGTTCACGGCGGACGAGGGCAAGCCGGTCCTCGCCGAGGTCGACCACCTGGCGGTCTGCGTGCCGCCCGGTGAGCTGGACGCGACGGTCCGGCACTTCGAGGGGCTGTTCGACTTCGCGCAGATCTTCGAGGAGCACATCGAGGTCGACGGGCAGGGCATGAACTCCAAGGTGGTGCAGAGCCCGTCCGGCCAGGTCACCGTGGTGCTGCTGGAACCCGACCGGGCCCGCCGGCCGGGGCAGATCGACGCGTTCCTCGACCAGCACGCCGGTGGGGGAGTGCAGCACCTGGGGCTGCGTACCGACGACATCGTCGCCGCCGTGGAGTCGCTGGGCCGGCGCGGGGTCCGCTTCGCCGGCACCCCCGCCAGCTACTACGACGCCCTGGAGGCGCGGGTCGGCCGGGTGGACGCGCCGCTGGAGCGGCTGCGCGAGCTGGGGGTTCTGGTCGACTCCGATCACGGCGGCCAGTTGTTGCAGATCTTCGCCGAGTCGATGCACGTGCGCCGCACGCTCTTCCTGGAACTGATCGAGCGGCGCGGGGCGAGCGGCTTCGGCAGCGGCAACATCAAGGCGCTGTACGAGGCCAAGGAGCGGGAACTGGCCGCCGCGGCGGCCGCGCCACAGGGGGTGGGGGCATGACCGCTACCGAGTTCGAGCCCGCGCTGACCGCCGAGGAGCAGGCGCTGCTGCCCTCCGACGACGACGTGCGGCACTACGCCGAGCACGGCTGGTACCTGTCGAAGAAAATCTTCACCGACGACGAGGTGGACATCCTCGCCGCCGCCACGCAGCGCTACTACGACGGCGAACGGGACCGCCGGCTGCCGGTGCGGCCACCGAAGCTCGCCTACTGGGAGCCGTCGTTGGGGTCGGTGCAGCGGCACAACGACTACGTCCACCACGAGCACGACGGGCTCGGCGCGATCCTGCGCAAACCGCTCATCGGCGCGGTCGCCGCCCGGCTCGCCGAGGCCGACGAGATCCGCGTCTTCCAGTCCACGCTGATCTACAAGCCGCCGATCTCCGGCGAGCCGAGCAACATCGTGCCCTGGCACTTCGACAAGCACTACTGGGCGTCGTCGTCGTCGGAGAAGATGCTCACCGCGTTCATCCCCTTCCACGACTGCGGGGAGGAGATGGGCACCATCACGATGGTCGACGGCTCGCACCTGTGGAAGGAGATCGGCGCCGACGACACAGTGGTGCGGCACTTCGCCGACCGCGACCGCAGCCAGCTCGAGGAGATGCTCGCCGAGAACGCCGCGCACAACGACGCGGAGATCCGCAAGATCCCGATGGTGATCCCCAAGGGGCACGTGAGTTTCCACCACTGCCGCACCTACCACGGCAGCGGCCCCAACGTCAGCGGTCGCCCCCGACAGGCGATCTCGCTGCACCTGCAGGACGGCGACAACGCCTGGCGGGAGTATCCGCTCTCCGACGGCACGCTCGCCGCGTACAACCACGACGTGCTGGTCCGCCGCACCCACGACGGGCGGCCGGACTACGCGGACCCCGACTACTGCCCCGTCATCTGGCGCCACCGCGCCCCGCAGGGAGGCTGACATGTCACGTTACGACTGGGGTAGGACGCACCCGGGCATCGAGCGGCTGGAACGGGCGGTGACCGAGCGACGCGACGCCGTGGTGAAGCACCCGCTCTACGCCAATCTGGACACCCACGAGGCGCTCGTCACGTTCATGGAGCACCACGTCTTCGCGGTGTGGGACTTCATGTCCCTGCTGAAGTCGTTGCAGCGGCAGCTCACCTGCGTGACCGTCCCGTGGATCCCGACCGGTCCGACGGGCAGCCGCCGCCTCATCAACGACATCGTCATGGTGGAGGAGAGCGACGAGCTGGGCGAGGGCTACATCAGCCACTTCGAGCTGTACGTGGGGGGTATGGCCGAGGCGGGAGCGGACACCACAGCCGTCAACTCCCTCGTCGATCTGCTGCGCGCCGGCCGGCCGGTGACCGACGCGCTCGCCGAGGCGGGGGCGCCGGCCGCGTCCGCGACGTTCGCCGCGACCACCTGGCACATCATCGAGTCCACCCCTGTGCACTGCCAGGCGGCGGCCTTCGCGTTCGGCCGGGAGGACCTCATCCCGGACATGTTCACGCAGGTCGTCGCGGTCAACGAACGCAGCAACCGGCTGCACACGTTCGTCGACTACCTGGAGCGGCACATCGAGGTCGACGGCGAGCAGCACACCCCGATGGCCATGCAGATGCTCGCCGACCTGTGCGGCGACGACGACACCAAGTGGCAGGAGTGCGCCGACACGGTCAACACCGCCCTCGCCGCCCGCGCCCGGCTCTGGGACGACATCCTCGCCGCGGTCAAGGGGCCGGCGTGACCGACGCCGACCCGGTCCGGCTCTACCGCACGGTCCGGCTGATCCGCCGGTTCGAGCAACGTGCGGTGGAGCTGGTCCACGGTGGGCAGATCGTCGGCGGCATCCACCCGTACCTCGGTCAGGAGGGGATCGCCGCAGGCGTCTGCGCCGCCCTGGGTGTCGACGACGTGCTCGCCGGCACCCACCGCGGCCACGGGCACGTGCTGGCGCGCGGGGCCGACCCGGCCCGGATGCTCGCCGAGCTGTGCGGCCGGCTGACCGGTCTCAACTCCGGGCGGGGCGGCTCGATGCACGCGGCCGATTTCAGCATCGGCGTGCTCGGCGCGAACGCCATCGTCGGCGCCTCCGGGGCGATCATCACCGGCGCGGTGTGGGCCCGGCGACGGCAGGGCCACGACACCGTAGGGGTGAGCTTCTTCGGCGACGGCGCGGTCAACGAGGGGATGCTTCTGGAGGCGTTCAACCTGGCCGCGCTGTGGCGGGTGCCGGTGCTGTTCGTCTGCGAGAACAACGGCTACGCCACCACCATGCCTGTCGCCGGAGCGGTGGCCGGCAGCATCGCCGGCCGCGCCGCCGCCTTCGGCATCCGGGCCGTCGAGGTCGACGGCCAGGACCCCGAGGCGGTACGCGACGCGTCGGCCGCCGCCGTCGGCCGGATGCGCTCCGGCGGCGGCCCGGAGCTGATCGAGGCCCGGACCTACCGCTTCGACGCCCACCACACCTTCGAACACGCGGTACGCCTCGACTACCGCCCGCCCGACGAGGTGAGCCGGGGCCGGGCCCGGGACCCGGTGCGCATCCAGGGCGAGCGGCTTCCCGACGCCGACCGTGCCGCAGTGGACGCCGAGGTCGAGGCGACGCTCGACGCGGCGGTGCGCTTCGCCCTGGAAAGCCCGGAGCCTGACCCGGCCGACGCGTTGACCTACCTGTACGCCAGCGGCCTGACCGTCCGCACCGGAGGTGGCTGAGGTGCCGCGACTGTCGTACCGCCGGGCGCTGACCCGGGCACTCGCCGACGAGCTGGCGCGCGACGAGACGGTTTTCCTGCTCGGCGAGGACGTCCAGGTCGGGGCGTCACTGGTGACCACCGGGCTGGCGAAGCGGTTCGGGACCGAGCGGGTCCGCGACACGCCGCTGTCGGAGCAGGCGTTCACCAGCTTCGCCACCGGGGCGGCGCTGGCCGGACTGCGGCCGGTGATCGAGTTCCAGATCCCGTCGCTGCTGTTCCTGGTCTTCGAGCAGATCGTCAACCACGCGCACAAGTTCCCGCTGATGACCGGCGGGCAGTGCAGTGTCCCCGTCACCTACCTGGTGCCCGGCTCCGGGTCGCGCACCGGTTGGGCCGGGCAGCACTCCGACCACCCGTACAGCCTCTTCGCACACGTCGGAGTGGTCACCGTCGTGCCGGCCACCCCGGCCGACGCGTACGGGCTGCTGGTCACCGCGATCCGCCACGACGACCCGGTGGTGGTGTTCGCACCGGCCGGCGCGATGGACGTGCGCGACGACGTGGTCGACCTGGAGCCGGTGCCGCTGGGCCGGGGCCGCGTCCACCGTTACGGCGACGACGTGACAGTCGTCGCGATCGGGCATCTCGTGCACGACGCGCTGGCCGTGGCCGAGGAGTTGGCCGGCCAGGTCTCGGTCGAGGTGTTCGACCCGCGCACCCTGTACCCCTTCGACATCGACGGGTTGACCGAGTCGGTGGCCCGCACCGGGCGGCTCGTGGTGCTCGACGACGGCAACCGGTCCTGCGGCATCGCCGCCGAGATCATCGCCTCGGTGGTGGAGCGGATCCGGCTGCTCGCCCCGCCGCGCCGGGTCACCCGCCCGGACGGGGCCGTGCTGCCGTTCGCCCCCGCCCTGGACCGGGCTGTGCAGCCCTCCCGGGAGCAGCTCGCCACCGCCATCCACCTGACCATGAAGGACTCATCATGATCGACCCGAACTACTCGTGGCCGTCTGCCGACGGGGCCTGGACCGACCTGCCGGAGCCGGCCCGCCGGGCCATGGTGGCCAGCGGCGCGGCCGCCTGGGAACGCGTCTTCCACGGCCGGGCCACCTACAACAAGCAGTGGCGGCTGGCCCGACCCCCGGTCCTGACCGCCGACGCCTGGCGGGAGCTCAACGAGGTCTGCGACCGGCTGGCCCAACTCGTCCTGGACGCCTGCCGGCGGCGTGTGGACACGGCCGGTGAGCTGCGCCGGCTGCTCGGCGTCCCGGCGGGGGAGACCCGGCTGCTGGACGAGTCGGAGCCGCTGACCGAGGCGCTGCTGGCCGCGTACCGGCCGGACGTGATCTTCACCGAGGGCGTGCCGAAGTTCGTCGAGTACAACATCGACAGCAGCCTCGGCGGCGGATTCGACGCCGACACAGTCATCCAGCGGTTCGCGCAGCTCTACGCCGAGCACGGCATCCTCGACGAGCTGCCGGTACGCGCCGCGCCGTCGCTGCTGGACCAGCGCTTCGTGGCGATCCGCGAGGAGCTGGGGTTGCCCGAGGGCGCCCGGCTGGCGCTGCTGATGGACTTCGACGCCGACTACCCGGGCCTGGACGATCCCGAGACGTTCATCCGGATCCTCGACCCCCTCGCCGTACGGGCCCGCGACTTCGGCATCGACCTGGTCATCGCGCCCCTGTCCACTGCCACACTCGACGCCGACGAACGGCTCGTGGTCGACGGCGCGCCTGTCGACGCGCTCTTCCGGCTCTTCGTGCCCAACCGGGTCACCCCGACCGCCGGCCTGGACGCGGTGGCCGGCGCGCTTGCCGCCGGCACGCTGCCGATGTACGTGTCGGCGGCGGCCTGGCTGCTCGGCAACAAGACCACCTTCGCCTGGCTGTGGGAGGACGTGGACGCCCTGCCCGCCGACGACCAGACGCTGATCCGCCGGCACGTGCCGTACACGGTGCCGTTGACCGTCGCGGTGCTCGACCGCGCGCTCGCCGAGCAGGCCGAGCTGGTGGCGAAACCGGCGGACGGCTCAGCCGGGCACGGCGTGCTGATCGGCCCCGACCTGAGCCCGACGGACTGGGCCGAGGGTCTGCGCGCGGCAGTCGACCGGGGCGGCGCGATCCTGCAGCGGTACCTGCCCGCCGACCGGGTGCCGATGGACTTCGTGCAGATCGAGACCGGCGAGACGGTGACGGCCGACGTCCCGTACTCCCTGGCGCCGTACCTGTTCGGCCGGACGGCCTCCGGCGGCCTGGCGCGGGTCGGCTACCCGGGCGGCGACGGAATCCTCAACCTGGCCCACGGAGTACTCCTCACCGGAATCCTCCTCACCGACTAACCCCCACCTTCTGCCTCGTCGATCATGAAGTTATTGCCCTCCGCGGCGGCGTGTCGTGGCAATAACTTCATGATCGACGGGTTGGCGGGGGTTAACCGGGGGCGCGGAGGGGGCTTGGAGGCGGCGAGAGAGGGCGCGGAGGGTCTCCGCTGTCGCTATGGCGTCGCTGCGGGCGCTGCCGTGGCGGCCGTCGGTGCTGTACAGGGTGGGGTCGGTTGTCAGCGGGTGGTCCGTCAGGTGCACGTGGATGGTGTGGTGGCGTTGGGCCAGGCTGGCCGTGTGTGCCGACAGTTGGCGCATTCGTCCGGCCAGTCCTGGCCGCAGCACGTCGGGCACCGCCGGGCTGTGCGACACGTCGAACATGCCCACCGTGAGCACGTCCGCGCCGGCATCCCGCAGCGCGCCGATCATCGCGGTCAGCTCGGCGTCCACCGCGTCGGCGTCGTACTTCGGGTGGAAGGCGTCGTTGCCGCCGCAGACCACGAGCGCGAGGTCCGGCGCGAAGGCCAGCGCCGGAGCGAGCTGCTCGGCGCGCACCTGGTGCGCGCGCAGCCCCCGCCGACCCAGATTCCGGTACGCCAGGCCGGGGCGGGCGGCGGTCAGCTCGGCGGCGACCCGATCGACCCACTGCACGTCCGGGTAGCCCGGGGTCGGCTCGCACATGCCCTCCACGACGCTGTCGCCGATCGCCACGAACCGCCGCCACGGGTGCCCGCGCAGCAGCTCGGCGGCCTCCCCGGGACGAAGGCAGTACGGGTCCGTCGATTCGTCGAGCGTCGATGGCATGCCGGCACGCTAACCGACAGCCGCGTCGCGCGGCCAGACCCGGTCAGTCGGCCAGGCCGACCTCGGCCAGGTAGACGCACGTACGTCCCTCGTGGGAGGAGTAGTAGCTGACCCAGAGCAGGTCGTCGTGCCAGACCAGGCCCGGGTAGCTGGTGTCGCCGCCGGAGGGCAGCGCGACCAGTTCGGTAAGCGCGCCGCGCTGCGGGTCGACGGCGCAGATCGCGGTGCGGACGTCGCCGTCGAGCAGCCGTACGCCGGCCAGCAGCCGCCCGTCGGGCAGCCGGAGCAGTGCCGGCCCGCCCACCCGCACCCCGAGGTCGGTCCAGGTCCACTCCCGGTACGGCGGTCGGGCCCGACCGAGCTGCGCGCTGGCGCTGTCGCCGTCGCGGCGCAGCAGGCAGTGGGCCGTACCGTCCGGATCGAAGGCCAGCCCCGACTCGTTGGGGTAGCCGCCCTCGAACAACGTCGGCACCCACGGCCGTAGGTCGACGCCGTCGACGCTGCGGTAGAGCCGGGCGAACCGCGGCCCACGGGTGGCATAGCCGACGCCGTACATCGCGTCGTCGTGCCAGGCGGCCCGCCAGACCCAGACACCCGGTTCACCCACCGGAATCGGGTCGCCCCAGGTGTGCCCGTCCCCGGAGAGCCAGGTCACCGTGTCGAACGTCTTGCTGGTCTCCCCGGTCGCCGCCGCCGCGAACAGTTGCAGGCGCCCGTCGGGCCGCGCGACGAACCGTGGGTCGCGCAGGTCGACGCCGTCCTGCCGGAGAACGGCCGCGGAGGTCCACGCCCGACCGTCCGCCGAGGTCAGCACCCGCAGCACCCCGTCGTCGGAGAGGTGGGTCCGCGCCTCCCGGAAGGCGCAGAACCACGTCCCGGCGTACCGGACGAGGTCGGTGAACGCGCTGTGCGGCGCGCTGTCGCCGATCCGGTGTACGGCGGTGACCTCCGCGGTTCGGCGGTGGGTGGGTGACGACGACGTCATGCGCGGCGGCCTCCTGGGGGACGGGCCGACGCTAGCCGTCCCGGCCGACGCCCGCGCGGCCATCAGGCGAACGGACGACGAACGAAGCTGTCAGTTGGCAGTGTCGGATTGGCGTCGTCGAGGCGGCGTCGGCGCGGTGGTGCCGTGCGCTGGCACGGGCCAGCCACGATGACTGTGGGTCAGCCCTGCCCGGGGTTGGCGTGTCGGTCCGAGGGAGGTGTCGGTGCTCAGCTCCTTTCTTCAGGCCCTGGCGAGCAAGTTGGTCGAGGCGATCCTCGGCAAACTGACCGAGTGGCTCGCGCCGAAGGCGCTGCGGGCCGTACCCCATCGCGCCTCGCCGACCTGTCCACGCTGCGGCGGGTACGGCGTCCGTCGGTGGGCGCCCGGCGGCATGGGGGTGGTGTTCCTGCTGTCGCTGCTGGCCTTCGGTTGGGGCTTCGGGTTCACGGTGCTCGGCGTGCCGGTGGTCGTGTTGGCAGTGGTGGGCGCGCTGCTGTCGGACGGCGTCGGCGGCCTGTGGCCCGCCCTGCTCGCGCCACTGGGCCTGCTGGTCCCCGGCGCGCTGCTGGTCTCCGGAGCGTTCGGGCTGGCCTGGTATCACAGCTACCCGCCGAAGTGGTGTGCCCGCTGCCACGGCCGCTGGCCACGCCGCGACCGCGCCGAATACCTGCGCTCGGCCCGGGTGTTCACCTGCGGCTGCGGGCAGCGCCTGCGCGTGCCGGCCGCCGCCGGGGTGACGCTGCGCTGCCCGAGTTGCAAGACCGAACACGCCACCCCGGCCCGAACCGGCCGCTGACGGGTCCGCTCCCGGCGACCGACGCGGCCCGGCCCGGACCGGTCGCTCACGTGTCGGCGTCGGCGGCCGGCACCCCTGCGCGCGATGGGGATCAGCGGGACACGGCGTGCTCGGCGAGAAGTTCGTCGAGCACCTGCCGGGCCCAGGCCGCCGTTGCCGGCGCCGGGGCGTCGAGCGTGATGAGCGCCTTCCACAACGCCCACCCGCGCCCGCGCGCCCAGGTGGCCGCGTCGACGTCGAGCGCGTCGCGGAACGCCGCCCGGGCCGCGCCGCGCAGCAGGGTCCAGGCGATCACGGTGTCGCAGGCGGGGTCGCCGACGCCGCAGCAGCCGAAGTCGATGACTGCGGCGAGCCGGCCGTCGCGGACCAGCAGGTTGCCGTCCGCGACGTCGCCGTGGAACCAGACCGGCGGCCCGGAGCAGGTGGCGTCGAGAGCGGCCTGCCAGATGTCGGTGACCACGTCGACGGGCAGCCGGTCGCGGTGCGCCTCGATCGCCGCCCGGGTCTCCCTGTCGTACGTGGACAGTGGGCCACCGCGCCAGGCGCTGTGCGGGCCGGCCGCCGGGCCGTCGGTGGTGTCGACGGCGCGCAGGGCACGTAGGAAGGCGGCGAGGTCGGTGGCGAACCGGGGCAGGTCGTCGATCCGTTCGGGACGTGCGGTCCGGCCGTCGATCCAACCGTAGACCGACCACGGGTACGGGTAGCCGGCGCCGGGTCGCCCGTGGGCCAGCGGGGTGGGGATCTCCAGCGGCAGCCGCGCGCCGAGCCACGGCAGCCAGCGCTGCTCCTTGGCGACCTGCAACGCGTACCCCTCGCCGCTGGGCAGCCGCACGGTCATCTCGTCGCCCAGGTGGAAGGTGCGGTTGTCCCAGCCGCCGACCTCGACCGGGCGCACCGGCAGCTCGGCCCACCGGGGAAACTGCTCGGCGACAAGTCGGCGGACCAGGCCCGCGTCGATGCCAGTGGCCGTCACCTCGTCGGTGTGCGGCACGTCGGGTGCGGGCTGTGCGCTCATCCGCCCGAGCCTGCGGGCTCCGCCGGGCACCTGCAACCGATTTGCGCCGACGGTGGGACCGGCGGCCCAACGCTGCGGGACAGGCGTGCGGGAGGCATGAAAGACAGGGGAGGCGCGGAGGCGCACGAGGCGGTCGCGACCCGCAGGGGAGTGGGACGTCAGGCGGTGGCGGCAGGTGTGGGCCGCGTCGGCGCCTTCGGCGGGTCGGACGCCCTGGCCACCAGCGGGAACGCGGTGACGAGCAGGCACGCCACGGCCATGGCCAGCAGCGCCGGGGTGAGTCCGAGCGCGTCCACCGACCAGCCGCCGAGCAGCGCGCCGACCGGCAGGCCGACGAAGGCCAGCGAGCCGGCGATGCCGAGCACCCGGGTCTGCAGATCCGGCGGCACCCGCTCGTAGAGCGCCACCCCGAGCAGCGGGTTGACCGCCGCGATGCCGATGCCGGACAGGAACGTCACGACGAGCACGACCGGCAACTCGTCGCTGATCGCCAGGGCGACAAGTCGAGGCGTCCCGGCGACCGTCGCTCCGAGCAGGAACGTCAACCGGCCGGGCAGCCGAGGGCCGAGCGCGGTGAACAGCACGTTGCCCAGCAGCGCGCCCGCCGAGAACGCCGCGAGCACGAGGCCGAGCCCGCGCGGGCCGTGCAGTTCCCGGGCGACCCAGAACGGGATGTAGACGGCCACGCTGGCGTTGGCGACCATGTTCAGCGCGGAGACGACCACAAGCATGCCCAGCAGCGGCCGGTCCCGCCCGAGGTAGCCGAACCCGTCACGCAGCGCGCGCAGGTAGCCGACCGGCGCGGTGGGCTGCGCAGGGGCGGTCGGGGGCCGGACCAGCAGACCGATGAGCAGCGCGCAGATCGCGAAGCTTGCCGCGTCGATGAGGATCGCCTGGCTCACCCCGAACGCGGCGATCAACAGGCCGCCCACGGCCGCGCCGAACAACGTCACCACCCGGCTCAACCCGTCGTACGCCGAGGTCAGGCGGATCAGCGGCACCCCGGCGGCCTCGGCGGCCGGCCGGAACATGACGTGCTTGACGCGGTCGCCGATGCCGCGCAGCGCGCCGGCCACCGCGACAAGCGCCACCAGGGGCGCGAAGCCCAGCCACGGGGTCAACGCGACGACCACCATGGCCACCGCGCTGCCCGCGTCACACAGGATGGAGGTGCGGCGTAGGCCGATCCGGTCCGCCCAGGGCGTGCCCAGGGCGCTGGACAGCAGGTACGGCAGCGTCTCGGCGAACGCGACCAGACCCATCTTGGTCGGACTGCCGGTGGTGACCAGCACCAGCCAGGGGATGGTCACCACCGAGATGCGGGTGCCCAGGTTGGAGACCAGGTCCGCGCCGACCAGGACGACCAGTTGCCGGCGGGGTGTCACGCCCCGACCGCCGCCGCCCGGCGCGCGGCGTACCGCTCGCGCAGCGCCCGCTTGTCCACCTTCACCGACCGGTTCACCGGCAACCGGTCGACGAACTCCACGCCGGCCGGCGCCCACATCTCGTTGAGTTCGGCGGTCACCAGGTCGATCAGCTCCGCCCCGGTGACCGTCGCGCCCGGCGCGGGCACCACGTACGCGTACGGCACCTCGCCGACCGTCTCGTCCGGCACGCCGATCACGGCGGCGGCCCGTACCTGCGGGTGCCCGGCCAGCACGTCCTCGATGGGCCGGCAGAAGATCGCCCAGTTCCGCCGGTGCGTGACGATCATGTCGTGCGCCCGGTCGACAAGATAGAGGAAACCATCGTCGTCGAGGTGGCCGATGTCGCGGGTACGCACCCAGCCGTCGACGAGGGTCTGCGCGGTCAACTCGGGCTGGCCGTGGTAGCCGGCGAAGCTCAGCCGGGTGTGCACCCACACCTCGCCGTCGCGGCCCGCCGGCAGCACCGTGCCGCCGTCGTCGCGGATCTCGATGCGGACGTCCCCGTAGGGCCGCCCGCAGGAGCGCAGCCGCTCCGGGTGCTCCGGATCGTCGGTCAGCCCCGGCAGCGCGGTGATGACCACGGCCTCGCTGAGGCCGTACACGATGCGCAGCACCGGACCGAACCGCGCGATGGCCTGGCGCAGCCGGGCGGGCGCGGCGGGCCCGGCGCCCACGTTGAACATGAACATGGCCGAGAAGTCGGCGCCCACCAGCGCCGGATGGTCGAGCAGCTCGTAGAGCATCGGCGGGGTGACGAATGTGGAGTTGATCCGCTCCCGCTGCACGGTGGCCACGAACGCCACCGGGTCCCAGTCGTCGCGCAGGAACAGCACCCCGCCGGTGAACAGGTTGAACAGGGTGGTGATCTGGCCGCTCGCCAGCCACATCGGCGAGTGCGACAGGTGCCGCAACAGCGGGAACCCGGCGGCCCGGAAGTCGGCCGCGAGGGTGAGGATCTGGGCGTAGAAGCTCTCGGTGTGGTGCACCAGCTTGGGAGCGCCCGTGGTGCCGCTGGTCTGCAGGAACGACTCCGGCGACGGCACGGACGCCGGCAGGTCCGTCGACTCGGTGTCGGCGGTGACGTCCGGGCCGGCGCCGCCTGCGCCCAGGCAGCAGACCGGCACGCCGGGCAGCGCGGCGGCCAGCTCCGGCCCCAGGCTGGCCGGGTCGCGGGCGTCGTAGACCAGGGCGTCGGGGCGGGCCAGCCGGATGAACTCGTCGACCTCCCGGCGGGCGGTGACCGGGGCCACCCACATCGTCCGGCAGCCGAGCAGGTGCAGGGCGAGCTGGAGCAACGGCCCCTCCACGGCGTTCGCCACGGTCACCAGCACCGCCGCGCCGGGCCGTACGCCGTGCCGGGTCAGGGCCCCGGCCATCGCACGCACCAGCGCGGCGGCCTCGGTGTACGTGATGCGGCGGTCACCGCCGACAAGCGCCTCCCGGTCGCCGAAGTCGGCGAAGAGATCCAGTGCCCTGTCCACGTACGTCGTCGTGTGCGCGGGTCCGTCAGTCATCCGGCAGCCCCCATCCGAGAAAGCGGCGGCCCCGGGCCGCTTCCCGGTGACGAGACGACCGCACCGCCGCCGCCTGCGAGCCTAGGCCGGCGAGGGCGAGACGGGACCGGGCCGAAGGGCGATCCGGCAGGCCCGGTGGACATTTGATCGCGTCGATCAGGTTGATTGACGCCCGTCATCGGCGGCGGCTAGGTTTCTGGACCATCGTCCAGGCGGGAGCCGTCAGCGGACGGCCCTGGGCTGCCACACGATGGAGGTTCAATGTCGACCCCGAAGAGATGGCATGTCGTCGCCGCGGCCGCGGCGCTGCTGGTCACGGCAACACCCGCCGTCGTCGCCAGCGCCGGCGGATCCTCGACCGTCGCCGCCCGGCCGGACCGGGGCGAGTGGGCGGGCAGCTGGGCCGCCGCGGTGACCCGGGGCAACTCGGTCGGGTTGACAAACACCGGCCTGAACGACCAGAGCGTCCGGATGGTCGTGCACGTCTCGGTGGGTGGCCCGGCGCTGCGCGTACGGCTGAGCAACCTCTACGGCGAGCAGGCGGTCCGGGTGGGCCGCGCCACAGTCGCCAGGCCGAACACCGCGACAGTCGACGACGTCTCCGACATCGACCCGGCCTCGCTGCGCGCGCTGACGTTCACCGGCGCCGCCTCGGCCACCATGAACCGGGGCGCCGAGCTGCTCAGCGACCCGCTGACCTTCACCGTCGCGGACGACAGCGACCTGGTGGTCACCCTGCACTTCCCGACGCCCACCGGACCGACCACCTTCCACGGGCAGTCCCAGCAGACCAACTTCATCGGCGCCGGGGACCTGACCGGCGCCGCCGACGGCGCGGGATTCACCATTCGACCCGCCTGCTGCTGGTTCTTCCTGTCCGGGGTGGACGTGCAGCGCAAGGCCAGCCCCGGCGCGCTTGTCGTGCTCAGCGACTCCATCGGTGACGGCAACGGCAGCACCGTCAACGCCAACCGCCGCTGGCCCGACCTGCTCTCCGACCGGCTGCTCACCGACCGGCCGGACAAGCGCACCCCCGGCGTGCTCAACCTGAGCCTCGCCGGCAACCGCCTCAACCACGAGGGCACCGAGCCGGGCGCCGGCGACTACCCCGGCTACTTCCAACTCGGCCCGAACGCGGCGGCCCGCCTCAACGAGGACGTCTTCCCGCAGACCGGGGTCCGTACTGTCGTCACGCACCTGGGCATCAACGACATCTGGATGTCCAACGACCCGCCGGAGGCCATCATCGCCACCCTGCGGCAGATCAACCAGCAACTCCAGCAGCGTGGGCTGACCAGCCTGGTGGCCACCCTGACCCCGTACGAGGGGCACGGCGCTCCCGGTGTGTGGACGCCGGAGAAGGAGGCCACCCGGCAGGCCGTGAACGCGTACCTGCGCGGCAGCCGGGAGTTCGACGGGCTGCTCGACTTCGACCGGGTGGTGCGGGACCCGGCCAGGCCCAGCCAGTTGCTGCCCGCGTACGACTCGGGGGACCACATCCACCCGAACGACGCCGGCAACCAGGCGATGGCCGACGCCGTGCCGTTGCGGTTGCTCGGCCTGTGACACCGGCCCGGGGGCGGCGGACGATCCCGCTGCCCCCGGGCGCCGACATCCTGGGGAGGAGAACGTCGTGACGGTGCAGGACCTGCTCACCGGCCTGTACAGCGAAGAGGGCCGCCAGAATCCGTACCCGTGGTACGCCGAGTTGCACAGGCTCGGGCCGGTCAGCGCCGTGCCCCCGCGTGCCGAGCACCGTACGGTGGCGGCGGTTGCGGTCGGCTACGACCTGATCGACGGGCTGCTGCGCGATCCGCAGTGGACCAAGCAGCCCCCGCCGGGCTGGGAGGACCACGAGATCCTGCAGACCTTCCAGACCTCGATGATGTTCATCAACCCGCCCGACCACACCCGGATGCGGCACGTCTTCTCCCGCACCTTTACCCCGCGCCGCCTCGGCGCGTTGGAGCCGGTGATCCTACGGGTCGTCGACGAGCTGCTGGACCGGATGGCCGACGCCGGTGACGGTGTCGTCGACTTCGTGGCCGACTTCGCGTACCCCATTCCCGCCCTGGTGATGGCGGAGTTCATCGGCATCCCGGCGGGGGAGCTGCCCTGGTACCGGGACCGGGTGGAGCGGATCGACGAGTTCCTGGACGTGGCCGGGAAGACCCCGCAGCGGCTGGCCGCCGCGAACACGGCGGCGCAGGAGCTGCGGGCGTTCTACCGGGAGTTGCTGGCCCACCGCCGCCGTACGCCCGGGGAGGACCTGATCAGCGGCCTGGTGGAGGCCGTCGGCTCGGGTGAGGTGGAGCTGACCGAGGAGGAGCTGATCAGCAACCTGATCGTCCTGTTCAACGCCAGCTTCGTCACCACCGTCTACATGTTCAGCAACGGCCTGCCCCTGCTGCTGGACCATCCGGGGGCGGTCACCGCGCTGCCCACCGACGACGACCTCGCCCGGGGCTGCGTCGACGAGGTGCTGCGGCTGCAGAGCCCCGTGCACTTCCTCGCCCGGGCCGCGCCGGAGGACACCGTGCTGGCCGGCGTGCCTGTCGCCCGGGACGACAACGTGCTCATCATCATCGGGGCCGCCAACCGGGACCCGGCGCGGTTCCCCGACCCGGACGTCTTCGACCCCACCCGCCCCGGCCCACCGTCGCTGGCGTTCGGGGTGGGCCTGCACTTCTGCCTCGGCGCGGCGGTGTCCCGGCTGGAGGGCCGCCTCGCCCTGCCCCGCCTGTTCGCCAGGTTCCCCCGGCTCGCGGTCACCGAGACCCCGACGTACAGCGGCAGTCTCTTCCTGCGCGGCATCGACAAGCTGCTGGTCAGCACCGGCGGATAGGGAGACCCGCATGGCCCTGCACCCGGAGGTGGCGGCCTACCGCGCGGCCCGCGCCGCGGCCGGCACGCCGCCGCTGTACACGCAGACCCTGACCGAGGCGCGCGCCGCGGACCTGGTCGCGATCCGCGCCGGTGGCGGCGCGGTCGAGCAGGTCGCCGAGGTACGCGACGAGCGCATCCCCGGCCCCGACGGAGACCTGCCGATCCGGGTGTACCGGCCGGCCGGGCCGGGGCCGCTGCCCACCCTGCTGTACTTCTTCGGCGGCGGGTGGACGCTCGGCAGCATCGACACCGCCGACGGCATCTGCCGACGACTCGCCAACGCGGTGGGATGCCAGGTGGTGACCGTCGGCTACCGACTGGCCCCGGAGCACCCCTTTCCCGCCGCGGTGGACGACTGCCACGCCGCCACCGTGTGGATCGCCGGGAACGCCCACCTGTTCGGGGTGGACCCGACCCGGCTGGCGGTGGGCGGTGACAGCGCGGGCGGGAACCTCGCCGCGGCGGTGAGCCTGCTCTGCCGCTCGGACGGGCCCGCGCTCGTGGCGCAGCTCCTGGTCTATCCGAACACCGACGTCAGCGGCGAGCCGTCCGGCCCGGTCGACGACGACCCCGCGCTGTTCAACCGCCGGTCGGTGGCGTGGTACCGCACGCACTACCTGGCCGACGCGGAGCACTCCCGGGATCCGCTGGCGTCGCCGCTGCTCGCCGACGACCTGGCCGGCCTGCCTCCGGCGCTTGTGGTCACCGCCGAGCTGGACCCGCTGTGCGCCGAGGGGCAGCGCTACGCGCAGCGGCTGCGCGCCGCCGGTGTGCCCACCCGCCTCGACCACTATCCGCAGATGATCCACGGGTTCTTCGCGATGCCCGGCGTCTTCACCGACGGCCGGCGGGCACAGCACCGCGCGGCGGCGTTCCTGCGGGAACGCTTCGGGCTCCCGCCGCTGCGGAACGAACCGCCCGCCGGCCCGGCTGGCGCTGGCCCGGCCGGCGCTGGTCCGGGTGCCGCGTCGGCCGACGCGGGGGTGCGCGGTGGCTGAGCCGGTGCTGGCCGACCTGCCGACCGGGGCGCCTGCCGTGACGTTCGCCGACTACGCACAGCGGGCGAGGGCGGTGCTGGCCCCGGACGTGTGGGACTACGTCGCCGGCGGCAGCGCGGCCGAGGTGACCCTGGCCGCCAACCGTGCCGCGTTGGACCGGGTGGCAGTGCTGCCCCGGGTGCTGCGCGGCAGCCACACCGTGGACCTCGACGCCCGGCTGCTCGGCCGGCCGTACGCGATGCCGGTCGGGGTGGCGCCGATGGCGTACCAGCGGCTCGTGCACCCGGACGGGGAACTGGGCCTCGCGGCGGCGGCGGGCGCGGCAGGCGTGCCGTATCTGGCGAGCACGTTGAGCAGCACGCCGATCGAGGAGATCACCGCGGCCGGCGCGGAGGTCTGGTTCCAGCTCTACTGGCTGCGGGAGCGGGCGCTGGTCCGCGATCTGCTGGACCGGGTCGTCGCGGCGGGCTGCCACGCGCTGGTGGTCACCGTGGACGTTCCGGTGCTCGGTCGACGCCCACGCGACCTGCGCAACGCGTTCCGCCTCCCGGCCGACGTGGTCGCCGCCAACCTGCCGCACGGCCGGGACGCGCTGGCGCACGCCGGCGCCCCCGGTGTGTCCGGGATCGCCGCGCACACCGACGCGTCGTTCGAGTCGGCCCTGCGCTGGACGGATCTGGCCTGGCTGCGGGAACACGTCGACCTGCCGCTCGTCGTCAAGGGCGTGCTGGATCCCCGCGACGCGGTCGAGGCGGTGCGGATCGGGGCGGACGCGGTGGTGGTGTCCAACCACGGTGGGCGTCAGTTGGACGGGGCGCCGGCAAGCGTCACCATGCTGCCGGAGGTCGTGGACGCCGTCGGCGACGCTGCTCAGGTGCTGCTGGACAGCGGCATCCGTGGGGGCACCGACGTGCTACGGGCGCTGGCGTTGGGCGCGGCGGGCGTCCTGGTGGGTCGTCCGTTGCTCTGGGCGCTGGCAGTCGGCGGGCAGCGCGGCGCGCGGGACGCGTTGGCGTTGCTCGCCGACGAGGTACGCGACGCCCTCACACTGGCCGGCTGCGCCGACCCGGCGGCGGCGGCCGAGCTGCGTACGCTCGCGGTGGGCTGAGTCGTGACCGCTACCGAGCCGGTCGACCTGAGCGTCGCCGACCTGCACCCCGCGCTTGGCGACCCGGCGCTGACCTCGATGAACTTCCTCAACGAGGTGTCCGAACGCTATCCGGCGGCGGTGTCGCTCGCGGCCGGGCGGCCGTACGAGGAGTTCTTCGACGTCGCGGCGGTGCACCGGCACCTGGACACGTTCCACAGGCACCTCGTCGACGAGCGGGGGCACACGCCCGAGCAGGCGCGGCGGCTGCTGCTGCAGTACGGCCGGACCAAGGGCATCGTGCACCACCTCGTCGCCCGCAACCTCGCGGTCGACGAGGGGATCACTGTCGACCCGGAGGCCGTCGTGGTGACCGTCGGCTGCCAGGAGGCAATGTTCCTGGTGCTGCGGGCGTTGCGGGCCGGCCCGGCGGACGTGTTGCTGGCGGTCGCCCCGACCTACGTCGGGCTGACCGGGGCGGCCCGGCTGGTGGACCTGCCGGTGTGGCCGGTCGCCGGTGGACCGTCCGGGGTGGACCTGGCCGACCTGCGGGCGCAGGCGCGGAGGGCCCGGGCGTCGGGTCGCCGGCCGCGCGCCTGCTACGTGCTGCCGGACTTCGCCAACCCGTCCGGGGTCAGCATCGACGTCGCCGATCGGCGGCGGCTGTTGGCGCTGGCCGCCGAGGAGGACCTGCTGCTGCTGGAGGACAACCCGTACGGGCTGTTCCCGGTCGACGACGGGCCGCGTCCACCGACCCTCAAGGCGCTGGACACCGAGCGTCGGGTGGTCTACCTCGGCTCGTTCGCCAAGACCGTGCTGCCCGGGGCGCGGGTCGGTTACGTGGTCGCCGACCAGCGGGTGGCCGGGCCGGACGGCCGGGTCGGCCCGCTGGCCGACCAGCTTGCGATGATCAAGAGCATGGTCACTGTGAACACCTCGCCGATCGCGCAGGCGGTGATCGGTGGGCGGCTGTTGGAGCACGGGTGCAGCCTGGTGCCCGCGAACTCCCGGGAGCGGGCCGCGTACGCCCGCAATCTGCGTCATCTGGTCGCCGGGCTGGCCCGGCGTTTCCCGGACCGGCCGGGCCGGCCGGCGGCGGTGCGGTGGACGGTGCCGGCCGGCGGGTTCTTCGTGGTGGTGACAGTGCCGTTCGCTGTCGACGACGCGCTGCTGGACCGCTCGGCGCGGGACTACGGGGTGCTCTGGACGCCGATGGCGCACTTCTACGACGACACGGCGCCGGTGTGCGCGCTGCGGTTGTCGGTGAGCGCGGTGACGCCCGAGCAGATCGACAGGGGGTTGGACCGGCTCGCCGCCCTCATCACCGACGAGCTCCTGCGTGGACGGTCATAATGGGCCGCATGGTTGCCTGGGAGTACGCCTTGCTCGTCCGCCGCTATCAGGGACAGGGCCGCAATTTCACCGTCTCGTTCGTCTGGTACGGCCCGGACGGGTCGCGCAAGGACATCACCGCCTACGGCGACACGGCCATCGCGCACCTCAACCGCGCTGGCCGGGAGGGTTGGGAGCTGGTCTCGGCCGCCGAGGACGTGAACAACGTCCAGGGCAGCACCGAGGTCCACCGCTATCACCTCAAGCGTCCCCTGAACTGACCCCACCGCCCGCCGGGGCGGTCACACAGGTGAGCGGTATACCGCAGAGTCATAACTATGACTCTGCGGTATACCGCTCGTCGGGGCGAGTGCCACCGGCCGCCCGGCCGGCGCGACCGTCAGGCCAGGTCGATGGCCGGGTAGAGCGGGTGGGGGGCCAGCAGGTCGGTGGCCTGGCGGGCGATCTTGTCGGCCAGGTCGGCGTCGAGCGTGTACTTCGCCTTGGACGGGGTGCCGTCGGCGTTGGCGCCGGCCGTGGTGTGGGTCAGCACGGTGTGGATCAGCTCGGCGGTCTGGTCCATCTCGGCCGTGCCCAGCCCCCGGGTGGTGAGCGCCGGGGTGCCGATCCGGATGCCTGACGTGTACCAGGCGCCGTTCGGGTCCTGCGGGACCGAGTTGCGGTTGGTGACGATGCCCGAGTCCAGCAGGGCCTGCTCGGCCTGCCGGCCGGTGAGCCCGTAACCGGACACGTCGATGAGCACCAGGTGGTTGTCGGTGCCGCCGGTGACAAGCGTCGCGCCCCGGCGGAGCAGCCCCTCGGCGAGGGCCTGCGCGTTGTCCACGATCCGCTGGGCGTAGTCGGCGAAGTCGGGGCGGCGGGCCTCGGCGAGGGCGACGGCCTTGGCGGCCATCACGTGCGGCAGCGGACCGCCGAGCACCATCGGGCAGCCCCGGTCCACCTGGTCGGCCAGCTCCGGCTGGCAGAGCACCATGCCGCCGCGCGGGCCGCGCAGCGACTTGTGGGTGGTGGTGGTGACGATGTGCGCGTGCGGCACCGGGTCGAAGTCGCCGGTGAAGACCTTGCCGGCCACCAGGCCCGCGAAGTGCGCCATGTCGACCATGAAGGTGGCGCCGACCGAGTCGGCGATCTCCCGCAGGATCCGGAAGTTCACCTTGCGGGGGTACGCCGAGTAGCCACCGACAAGGATCAGCGGCTTGAACTCGCGGGCCGCCTCGGCGACCCGGTCGTAGTCGATCAGACCGGTCGCCAGGTCGGTGCCGTAGCTGCGCTGGTCGAACATCTTGCCGGAGATGTTCGGCCGGAAACCGTGGGTGAGGTGACCGCCGGCGTCCAGCGACATGCCGAGCATCCGCTGGTTGCCCAGCTCGCGGCGCAGCGCGAACCAGTCCGCCTCGGTGAGGTCGTTGACCTGGCGGACCTGGGCCTTCTTCAGGGCGGGCGACTCCACCCGATCGGCGAGCACCGCCCAGAACGCGACGAGGTTGGCGTCGATGCCCGAGTGCGGCTGCACGTACGCGTGCGCCGCGCCGAACAGCTCACGGGCGTGCTCGGCGGCGAGCGCCTCGACGGTGTCGACGTTCTGGCAGCCGGCGTAGAAGCGACGGCCGACGGTGCCCTCGGCGTACTTGTCGCTGAACCAGTTGCCCATGGCCAGCAGGGTCGCCGGGGAGGCGTAGTTCTCGCTGGCGATGAGCTTGAGCGACTCCCGCTGGTCGGTCAGCTCGGCGCCGATGGCGTCGGCCACCCGCGGCTCGACAGCCCGGATCACCTCGAGGGCGCTCCGGAATGCGGTGGACTCGGCGTTGTGCGACATGCGACCTCCAACAGACGTGCGGGAAGGCCCAGGCGCTCGGCAAACGTCCGTGTGACGGGGCCGCTCCCCGATGGTTCTCCATCCCCACGCGCCAGTAACGGCCCGCGCCGATCCTACCGGGGCCGGCCGGGGCAGACCCGGCCGACCTACCGACGTCCGATGGCCGAGCCGGGATCGGGCGACTGATCCGCGGTACGCGACGAGGGACCCGGCATCGCGCCGGGCCCCTCGTCGGAGGGTGGTGGGCTCAGGCCGTCACCGCGTCGCGTGCCTTCTTGATCGCCTTCGGCTGGGTGGGGGTACGCGGCGCGTCCGCGCGCAGCGCGATCATCTTCTCGCCGATCTCCTGGAGTTGCTTACGGCCCAACGCCTCGCGGACCTTGGGGAACCACTCCTCCTCTTCCTCCTCGACGTGGTGGGTGACGTTCTCGATCAACACGGTCGTCTTGGCGTTGAAGCGCTCGTCGTCGGCGTCCATGGCGGCCAGTTCGAGGCAGAGCACGTCGGCGACGTGGTGTTCCTCGTACGACTCGAGGATGTCGTCCTCCAGGTCGGGCAGGAGCCGGCGGACCTCCGGGTACATCACCTCGTTCTCCAGGTAGGTGTGCACCGTGAGGGCCTCCAGGATCTGGTCCACGAGCTTCTGCCGCTTGCTCGCCGGCCCCTCTTCGGCGTCCTGGAAGGCCTTGAACAGGCGGCGCATCTCCTTGTGGTCCTCTTTGAGCAGGACGATGGCATCTGTCGACACCGGCATGACCCCCTTGGTAGCTCGTCTGGTGTCGGTTCGGTACCCCGAGGGTGAGCTGGGGAAACGGGTGAATATGGCCGAAGTCGCCCGATCAGACGGTCGCCAGGGTGCGCGGGATCTCGTCGAGCAGTTCCCGGGCCAGGAAACCGATCCGGCCGTAGCGGGGGATCAGCCGCTGGCCGCTCACGGCGTGCGCGAACGCCCCCCAGCAGGCGGCCTGCGCCGGCTCGGCGCCCCGGGAGAGCAGCCCGGCCAGCAGGCCGGCGAGCACGTCTCCGCTGCCGGACGTGCCGAGACCCGCGTCCCCGCTCTCCTCCCGCCAGCCACGCCCGTCCGGGGCGGCCACATGCCCGTAGAGGGAGACCACGGCCTCGTACCGTTCGGCCAGCTCGGCGGCCTCGGCGCCCAGGTCGTCGCCCGGATCGCGCCCGAGCAGGTGCCCGGCCTCGGTGACGTTTGGGGTGAGGACCACCGGGCGGCCCGAGCCGACAAGCAGCTTCGGGTCGTGGCTGAGCGCGCCCAGGGCGTACGCGTCGAGGACCAGCGGGGTGCGCGGGCCCGCCGCCTCCAGGACGAGCTCCAGCAGCCGACCGGTCTCGTCGATGCCCTTCAGGCCGGGGCCCAGGGCCACCACGTCGGCGGCGCCCACCAGCTCGCCGAGTTGGCCTGCCTGGTCGGCGGCGACGGCGCCGTCGGCGGTCTCCGGGAGCCCGACCACAAGCGCCTCGGGCACCTGGATGCTCAGCGTGGCGGCGGTGGACTCGGCGGCGGCGAGCTGGAGCACCCCGGCGCCGGCGCGCAGCGCGGCCACCCCGGCGAGCAGGACCGCCCCGGGGGTGAAGCGGGACCCGCCGATCACGAGCACGGTGCCCCGGCTCTCCTTGCCGCCGACAGGCACCGGCAGCGCCCAGTCCCGCAACAGCCCCGGGGTGATCACCTTCACCTCAGACCGGTTCGGCATGGATCTCGTCCTCCCTGGTCGACTCGGCGCCCTGCCGGTGCAGGTGGCCGATCTCGTTGAATCCACCGAGCGTCAGCCGGCCCTGCGCGTCGGCGGACCAGTCGGTGATGGAGCAGTTGGCGATCACGTGTTCGCGGGTCAGCGCCATCAGCTCCGGCTCGGTCAGCCCCTCCACCAGGTAGCGGAGCAGGAAGACAAGCGCGTCGTGGCCGAAGAGCAGCACCCGCTGGCCCTCGTGGTCGCGGCGCAGGTCGCCGAGCAGCGTCCGCAGTCGCAGCGCCACGTCGGTCCAGCCCTCACCGCCGGGCGGCCGGTAGTAGAACTTGCCCAGCCGGTCGCGGCGCTCGGCCTCGTCCGGAAACCGGCTGCGCACCCCGTGGCCGGTGAGGCCGTCGAGGATGCCCAGCTCCCGGTCGCGCAGCCGCTCGTCCCGGCTCACCGGCACCCCGGTGCCGTGCAGCGCCAGCTCGGCCGTGGACACCGCCCGCAGGTACGGCGAGACGACAGCCACGTCCGGGCGTCGGTCCTCGGGCAGCCCGGCGAGCCAGCGGCCGGTCGCCCGCGCCTGCTCCTCACCTGTGGGGGAGAGCGGCACGTCGGCGTCGCGGTGGCTGAGCCCGATCACCTCGGAGCCGGTCGCCTCGGCCCGGGTGGCCGCCACGTTCGCGGTGCTCTCCCCGTGCCGGATGATCCAGAGCGTCGACAGTTCCGCCATGCCGACCCCCTACCCGGGCGTCGTGCCGGGTAACCGCGCCCGACGCCACGGCGTGCGGCCGGCGCGTCGACTCAGCCGCGCCGTTGCAGCAGGGCGACGGTCAGCCCGGTCACGTGCGTGACGCGTACCACGTCGTAGCGCTGGGCGAGCACCGCGGACTGCTTCTTCGGCAGGCCCGTCAGCGGCGCGTCGGTGACCGTCGGCAGCAGCACCCACAGCCGGGGTTCGTCGCGCAGGCAGCGGGCCGGATTGGCGCAGTCCGCGCCGAACAGCTCGTTGCGCTGGGCCGCCGATTGCTGTTGGAAGACGTTGCGCGGCGACACGTCCGCCGGAAGGTAGTAGCGCACCCCGGGCTCGTGCATCCACCACCAGGGTCCGCCCGCGACGAGGCCGTCGCCGGGCTGGTAGCCGGCCTCGATCACCCGCGCCGCCTCGGAGTAGGACAGCGGCTTGAACGCCCGCGCCTGCGGATACGTGTACCAGCCGTGCGAGTACTCCCCGCGCAGCGCGAGCTGACCGGGCACGCTCAGGGCGGCGAGCGCCACCAGCCCCACCGCGACCAGCGGGGCGCGGCGCGCCGCGGCGACGCCCGCGCCGGCGAGCACCGCCCACGCCGGCAGGAGGAACAGCAGGTACTTGGAGAAGAAGTAGTTGATGTCGCCGGTGGAGGCCAGCAGGATCACCGGCAGCGGCAGGGCGGCGATCACGGCCGCCGCGGCGGTCCGCGCGACCGCGTCGCGGGGCAGGTGGGTCAGCACACCCACCACGGCCAGCGCGGTGATCGCGGCGGCGAGCAGCACCGAGCCGAAAACCTGCTCCCAGACCGTCCAGGGCGCGCTGTCCGGGATCCAGCTGATCTGCCGTCCGGCCTGCTTCATGCCCCGCAGGATCACCGGCGCGGCGATCCCCACTCCGGCGGCGGCGGCGAGCGCGAACCACGCCACCGACCACCAGCGGCGCTCCCGCCAGCAGTGGATCAACACGGCCACGCCGTGCCCGAGCAGCAGCGTGAGCGCCACCACGTTCACCAGGCCGATGCCGGCCACGGCGAGCACGTACGCCGCCCAGCGCAGCCACCCCGGCCGCTGCAGCGCGCGCAGCAGGAACAGGGTGGCCGCCGCCGCCGCCAGGACGACGAAGGCGTACGACCGGGTCTCCTGCCCGAAACGGGTGACGGTGGGCACGAGGGCGAAGACGAAGCCGGCGGCGATCCCCGCCGTCTGGTCGAAGACCCGTCGCCCGACCAGCGCCACGCACGCGGTGGCCAGGACCATGGCCAGCGCCGACGGCAGCCGTACGACGGCCGGGCCGGTGCCGAACAGGGTCGTCCAGCCGTGCATGAAGAGGTAGTACGTCCCGTGCACGGCGTCGACGTTCGCCAGCATGCCCAGGATCTGCCCTGTGGAGCGGGTCGCCACGTCGACTGTCACCAGCTCGTCGTGCCACATCTCCGGGCTGCCGAGGCGCCAGCCGACCGCGAGCGCGGCGAACGCCGTGGGCCAGAACCAGACGCTGAGCACGAGTCGACGGGCGAGGGGGAGTCGCCGTCGGGCCGGCTCGGTGGCGGGCGGGGGCGGCCCCGCGTCGGTGGGCGCGGGGGGCGCGTCCGTGGTGACGGCGCGGTCTGGCATCGGCGTCCGATCGGGGGGGCGTGCGGTGCGGGCGCGACGATGATAGCCCCCGCCGCCCTCGCCGTCGGACCCGTCGAACGGTCACCGGGGGTGGCGTCGCGACGGCCGTCGGGCCGGCTCGCCGATGCGGGAAACGGACGTGATGCCTGATAATGTGGCCGCGCCCTTCGAGCACCATCACCACACACAGTGAGGCCCGCGGAACCCATGATTGTCGACATCATGCTGCCGTACTACGGGAGTGTGCCCCTCATGCAGGCGGCAGTACGCAGCGTGATGGCGCAGAGTGACCCGGGTTGGCGTCTGACAGTTGTCGACGACGGCACCGAGCCGGGCGTGCCGGAATGGTTCGCCCAGATCACCGACGAGCGGGTCCGCTACCAGCGCAACGAGCGCAACCTCGGGGTCACCGGCAACTACCGCAAGTGCGTCGGCCTGGCCGAGCACGAGTACCTGGTGATGATGGGCACGGACGACATCATGCACCCCAACTACGTCGCCACCGTGCGGTCGGTGATCGAGCAGTACCCGGGCGTCGGAATGGTCCAGCCGGGGGTCGAGATCATCGACGCCACCGGCACGGTGGTCAACACCTTGGCCGACGAGGTCAAGCGGCGGCTCTACGCCCCGCGGATCGAGTCCCGGGAGCTGATGGGCGGGGAGGACCTGGCGGCCAGCCTGCTGCGCGGCTGCTGGTTCTACTTCCCGTCGATCTGCTGGCGCACGGACGCGCTCAAGGCCGTCGACTTCCGCGACGAGTTCCAGGTCATCCAGGACCTGGCCCTGGTGATCGACCTGATCCAGCGGGGCGAGCAGATGGCCGTCGACAGCACCCTGTGCTTCCAGTACCGGCGGCACGCGGTCAGCAAGTCCGCCGCCGACGCGATCACCGGCTCTCGGTTCACCGAGGCGCGGGCGTACTTCGTCGAGGTCGCCCGCCGGATGGACGAGCAGGGCTGGCCTCGGGCGGCACGGGCCGCCCGCCGCTACCTGTCGTCGCGGCTGCACGCCATCACGCTGCTGCCGACGGCGGTCCTCGCCGGCCGGATGACAGGCGTGAAGAGCCTGTCGCGGCACGCGTTCGGGCCGGGCCGATGACCGACCGCAGCCAGGGAGACGCCAACGCCATGATCGTCGAACCACGGCACCCGGCGGAGGACGCCGGACAGCGGCGGAGGGTGGCCGTGCTCGGTGGCACCGGTTTCCTCGGCCGCCCCATCTGCCGGGCGCTTGCCGACCAGGGGCACACGGTCATCGCCGTGGCCCGCACCGCCCGCGACGTCGGGCCGGGCGTCGACGTCCGCGCGCTGGACCTGGCCGCCGCCGACGTCGACGAGATCACCGCCGTGCTGCGCGACCTCGACCCGGACGTGGTGATCAACGCCGCGGGCGGCATGTGGGGGCTCACCGACGCGCAGATGCTCGCGGTCAACGTCACCCTCGTCGAGCGGCTGATCGAGGCCGCCGGCCGGTTGCCCGGGCGGGTCCGGGTGATCCAGTTGGGCAGCGTGCACGAGTACGGGCTGGTTCCGGTCGACACCTCGATGCCCGAGGCACTGCCGCCCGCCCCGGTGATGCCGTACGGCGAGTTCAAGCTGCGCTGCACCACGGCGGTCGCCGAGGCCGACCGGCAGGGCCTGATCGAGGGCGTCACGCTGCGGGTAGGCAACGTCATCGGCGCCGGCCAGCCCGGGCACAGCCTGCTCGGCGTGGTCGCGGGTCGGCTGCACGCCGCCCAGCGCGCCGGTGAGCGGGCCCGGCTGGAGCTGGCGCCGCTGGGCTCGCGGCGTGACTTCGTCGGCCTCAGCGACGTCGTCGCCGCCGTGCTGCTGGCCGCGACGCGCCCCGCAGCGGCCGGCCACGTGATCAACATCGGGCGGGGGGTGGCCGCCAGCGCGCGTGATATGGTCCACCTCCTCATCGACGTGAGTGAGGTGCCGACCGACCTGGTCGAGGCCGACCCCACCGGCCCGGCCGAGACGCGCTGGCAGCGCCTGGACGTCGGGCTGGCCGCCGAGGTGCTCGGCTGGTCGCCGAGCGAGGATCTGCACACCGAGATGAAGCAGTTGTGGGAGCACGCCGGCGCCGAGGTGCCCGCCTGATGGTCGAGAGGTTCCTGACCGCATGACTACCCCCGCCCTCGTCCGCTCCCGTGGCACGCTTGCCGATCTGCTCTCCGGCCGCAGCAACGGCATCGGGCTGATCCGGCTCTGCCTCGCGGTGGGCGTCGTCCTGTCGCACTCCAAGCCGCTTGGCTTCGGGGCCAACGACCTCGGCTACCACCTCACCGGTCGGCAGACAAACGTCGGCACGATGGCCGTGTACGGCTTCTTCGTGCTCTCCGGCCTGCTCATCACCCGCAGCGCCAGGCGTACCGGCATCATCCGCTACGCCTGGCACCGGGCCCTGCGCATCTTCCCCGGGCTCTGGGTCTGCCTGCTGATCACCGCGCTTGTGGTGGCCCCGCTTGTGACGTTGCGCGAGCACGGCACCACCGCCGGGTTCTTCGACAACGCCTGGGACCGGGGCGGCCCCCTGGCCTACCTGCAGGCCAACTGGTGGACGGGTGTCCGTCAGTACGGCATTCACGACCTGCTCAAGCCGACCACCCCGTGGGGTGCGAAGAGCGGCTCCAGCGTCTTCAACGGCGCCCTGTGGTCGCTCAAGTACGAGATGTTCTGCTACGTCGTGGTGGGTGTGCTGGCGGTGACGGCGGTGCTGCGCAACGCCCGCCGGTTCGTGCTGTTCCTGACCGTCGCGCTCTACCTGAGCATCCTGCAGGACTGGGTCAGCTCCGGGCAGTTCAGCGGGCCCGCGTCCACGGCGAGCTGGTCCTTCGACTCGCCCCTGGTGGGCGTGATGAGCTTCCACTACATCGTCTACCTGGGCTTCCTGTTCGCGTTCGGCGCGACCCTTGATCTCTACCGGGAGCGGGTGCCGATCAACGACGCGCTCGGCATCGGCTCGGCCGTGGCGCTGGGGCTGTCGCTGCTGTTCGGCGGCTTCTTCGTCATCGGGCTGCCGGCGTTCGCGTACCTGCTGGTGTGGCTGTCGGTGCGGATGCCGCGCCAGCTGCACTGGGTGGGGCGCAAGAACGACTACTCGTACGGCATCTACATCTACGGGTTCGTCTTCCAGCAGGTGATGGCGAGCCTGGGCTGGAGCCGCTGGGGGTACGTGCCGTTCGCGGCGATGTCGGTAGCTGTCGCCTTCGCCGCCGCGTTCGTGTCGTGGAAGCTTGTCGAGCGGCCGGCGCTGCGGTTGAAGGACTGGACGCCTGGCTTCGTGGCCCGCCGGACGGCGCAGACGGTCCCTGTCGAGCAGCAGACCGCGGTGGCCGAGGAGCCGACCGGGACGCAGCCGGTCGTGGTCGGCGGCCCGACGGAGGAGTTGCCGCAGCAGCCCGCCACGCTGGTCCACGGGCGGTAGCCCACCGGGCCCGCCTCCACGTCGTACCCTCGGGGGCGTGGCGGCGGCGGCGGAGGAGATCCGGGTGGGGGAGCGGCTGGTCCGCGTCTCCAGCCCCGACAAGCCGTACTTCCCGGAGCGCGGGCTGACCAAGCTGGACGTGGTCCGCTACTTCCTGGCGGTCGGCGACGGCATCCTGCGGGCGCTGCGCGACAGGCCGACCATGCTGGAACGCTGGCCGCGCGGCGTCTTCGAGGGCGCGACTATCGCCACCAGGCAGACCAACCGCGGTGACGCGTTCTACCAGAAGCGGCTGCCGGCGGGCGCGCCCGAGTGGGTGCGGACCGCGCACATCACGTTCCCCAGCGGCCGTACCGCCGACGAGGTCGCGCCGAGCGAGCTGGCCGTGGTGATCTGGGCGGCCAACCTGGGCACCCTGCGCTTCCACCCGTGGCCGGTGTCCGCCGCCGACGTGGAGCGGCCCGACCAGCTGCGCATCGACCTCGACCCGATGCCAGGCGTCGGCTTCGAGCAGGTGGTGCCGGTGGCCCGTGAGGTGCGGGCGTTCCTCGCCGAGCTGGGCATGACCGGCTATCCGAAGACCACCGGCGGGCGGGGCCTGCACGTCTACCTGTCGATCGAACCGAGGTGGAGTTTCGGCGACTGTCGTCGGGCGGTGCTCGCGCTGGGCCGGGAGATGCAGCGCCGGCTGCCGGAGCTGGTCACCACCACCTGGTGGCGGGAGCAGCGGGACCGGCCGGTCTTCGTCGACTACAACCAGATGTCGCGCGACCACACCATGGCCTCGGCGTACTCGATCCGGCCGACGCCCCGGGCGCTGGTGTCGGCGCCGCTGGACTGGGCGGAGTTGGAGGACGCCCGTCCGGAGGACTTCGACGTGCTCACCGTGCCGGCGCGGTTCGCCGAGCGCGGCGACCCGCACGCCGGCCTCGACGGTGATCGGCACTCGCTGGAGCCGCTGCTGGAGCTGGCCGACCGAGAGGGCCTGGACGCCCCGCCGGAGCGGTGAGCCTCCCGCCGGTCGTAGCTGTCACAGCCCGGCGATTATCGGCTTGAGCGCGGCGCCCACCCGAGGTGCGAGGGTCGCCGAGTAGGTGGCGGTCAGGTGGTGCGCGTCGCGCCAGACGAGGACGCCTCCGATGACGGGGGCGCAGCGGTCCGCGGGGCAGATCCAGTCGTTCAGGTCGATCAGGCGGACGCCGGCAAGGCCGTCGGCCGCCTCCTCCTGGGCGGGGCCGCCCCCGCGGCCGAGGACCTCCTCCCGGGGACTGGCGCACTTCGTCAGGCGTTTCGGGTTCTTGGACACGCACTCGGCGATGTCGGTGAGGTGCAGCGGCGTGTCCCGCAGCACCACCACCGGAATCTTCTCCGCGACCATGCCGCTCCACGTCCTGCGCATCTCGCGGGCCATCGCGGCCCGGCCCGGCTCGCCGCGGACCGGGTACTCGGCGTTGGTGACGATCAGGAGATCGGGGCGGTTCCCGCCGAGCAGTCCCTCCCGCACCTTCCGGTTCCACTCGGTGCAGGTCGTGTAGGGCCTGTCGTTCTCAAGGATCTCGGCCGTCAGGAACGGGCAGCCGGACTTGGTGTAGGTGGCGAGGCGCCAGCCGTTCGTGTCCGCGGCGCGCAGCATGGCGGGGACCCAGTGGTCGGCGTGCGAGTCGCCGACGAGCGCGATCCTGGTCTTCGAGTTCTCCTTGCCGTAGACGCACACCTGCGGGGTCGCGGATTCCAGCGACACGTGGCAACTCTTCGTCGTCTGGAACAGCGGCGCGTCCCGAGCCGCCGTCGCGGGGTTGGGGGTGATCGAGTCGGCCCGGTCGACCGGCACTCCGGCCCGGCTGGTGCGCGGCGAGGCGCCGAGAGCCGCGGCGCCGGGCGCCGCCGGTGGCGACGCCTGCGTGCTGGCGCCGGGCACCTGACCCATGATGACCGACGAGGCGGGCGTCGGGCTGTCCGCCGAGGGGATGGCCAGCTGGAACGCCAGGCCGGCCAGCGCGGCGGCGCCGGTGCACACCGCGCCGACGCGCAGGGCGACGGCCGGCTGGTCGGTGAGGGTCGGCGAGCGGCGTACTGGATTCTCGACGAGGTGGTACGTCAACGCGGCGGGGATCGCCGAGACGGCGACGACAGCGAGCGCGGCGCCGACGCCGAGGTCGCCGAACTGCGCCTGCGCGGCGATCAGCACCGGCCAGTGCCACAGGTAGAGCGAGTAGGAGATCCCGCCGACGTAGCGCAGTGGTTGTCTGCCCAGCAGGAGGGCGGGCCCGGCGCGGCCGGCCGCCGGTCCGAACGCGATGACGGCGGCGGTGCCGAGGGTGGGGCCGAGCGCGGCGTACCCGGGGAAGCCCGCCGTCGACCCGATCAGCACGGCCGACGCGCCGACGGCGAGCAGTCCGGCCCAGGCCAGGGGTACGGCCACCAGGCGTGGTGACCGGCTCGACCGGGCTGCCGTGACGGCGATGGCGCCGCCGAGGGCCAACTCCCACATCCGCGTGGTGGTGACGTAGTACGCCGACGGGTCGGTAGGAGAGACGTACAGCGCCCAGGCGAACGACGGGACCGCGATCAGGGCGAGCCCGAGCAGGTAGAGGCCACGGTGGCCGCGTCCCCGACGGCGGGCGAACCAGCCGAGGGCGAGCAGCAGCAGTGGCCAGACGAGGTAGAACTGCTCCTCGACGGCGAGGGACCAGAAGTGCTGGGCGATGCTCGGGGCGCTGTTGGCGGCGACGTAGTCGACGGACTGCCCGGCCATGCGCCAGTTCATGGCGTAGCAGGCGCTGGCGACGACGTCCCAGGCAGTCGTGGACCAGCGGCCGCGAGGCAGGAAGAAGTAGGTGAGCACCAGGGTGGCGACGAGCACCGTCGCGGCGGCCGGGAGGAGGCGTTTCGCCCGTCGCGCGTAGAAGGTGGCGAGCGAGAGCCGTCCCCGCTGGTCGAGCTCTTCGAGCAGCAGACCGGTGATGAGGAAGCCGGAGATCACGAAGAACACGTCCACGCCGACGAAGCCGGCGGGCAGGTGCGGGACTCCGGCGTGGCCGAGAAGCACAAGCAGCACGGCCACGGCTCGCATGCCTTCGATGTCCCCGCGGAAGGAGCGCGGGCCGGCCGGCCTCGACGCCGGCGCCTGCGGTGGCGGCGGGGTGGCGACGACCCTCGCCTGTGTCCACAACTCGTTTGCGATAGCCACGCCGCGGAGCGTACGGGGATTTATTCCCTAAACCGGCCAATCGCGCTATTTGTCATCTGGTTCGTGTTATGGCGCTACTGCCACGGGCTCTGCGTCCCGTCGAACTCCTCGAAGACCAGCCACGACCGCGTCGACAGCACCCCGGCGATGCGCTGCACCCGGTCGAGCACCACGTCGCGTAGGGCGGCGTTGTCCGGAGCGCGGACCAGGGCCAGCACGTCGTGCTCGCCGCTGAGGAGCGCGACGTGCTCGACGTAGCGCACCTGGGCCAGCTCGGCCGACACCTCCCGCCAGGTGTTCTGCTCGATCGTCAACGCCATGTACGCCGACGTGCCCAACCCGGCGGCCTCGGGCGACACCTGCGCCCGGAAGCCCGTGATCACACCGTCGCGCACCAGCCGCTCCACCCGGGCGTACGCGTTGGTGCGCGAGATGTGGATCCGTTCGGCGAGGGTGCGCACCGACGTGCGTCCGTCGCGGACCAGCTCGTCGACGATCCGCCGATCGACCTCGTCCATGGCTCGGGCCGATCGTCCCGATCCGGTTGCCCGGCTCGCTCCGTCCCGGGTCTCCTGGCTCACCGACGTGCCTCCCACATGCCAGACGTCCCGCCTTCTGCGTGGATCTTGAGTCAATCATCCGTCAGGCGGAAGCATAGGCTCACCACACGTCCCAGGAGGTCCCGCCGTGACGACCACACCCCAGGCGGTCCGCAGGGCATCCCCGCGCGCCCGTCGGACGGTCACCCCGCCCGACCCGGCACGCCCGCTGCTGCCGGACGCCGAACCGGTCCGCCTGCTCGATCCGACAGGTACGCCGCTGCCGGCCCGCACCGACTACCCGGAGCCGCCCGTCGAGGCGCTGCGTGAGCTGTACCGCCGGATGGTGCTCGGCCGCCGGTTCGACACCCAGGCGACCGCGCTGACCAAGCAGGGTCGGTTGGCCGTCTACCCGTCGTCGCGGGGCCAGGAGGCGTGCCAGGTGGCCGCCGTGCTCGCCGTCCGCGACACCGACTGGGTGTTCCCCACCTACCGCGAATCGATGGCGCTGGTTGCCCGAGGCATCGACCCGGTCGAGGTGCTCACCCTGCTGCGCGGCGACTGGCACTGCGGATACGACCCCACCGCCGTGCACACCGCCCCGCAGTGCACCCCGCTCGCCACGCAGTGCGTGCACGCGGCCGGTCTCGCGCACGGTGAGGCGTACCAGGGACGCGACACGGTGGCGCTGGCGTTCATCGGCGACGGGGCGACAAGCGAGGGCGACTTCCACGAGGGCATCAACTTCGCCGCCGTGTTCAAAGCGCCTGTCGTCTACTTCGTGCAGAACAACAGGTACGCCATCAGCGTCCCGCTGTCCCGGCAGACCGCCGCGCCGTCGCTTGCGTACAAGGGCGTCGGCTACGGGGTGCCCAGCGAGCAGGTCGACGGCAACGACCCGGTCGCGGTGCTCGCCGTGCTGACCCGCGCGGTCGCGCACGCCCGCGCCGGCAAGGGACCCTTCCTGGTGGAGGCGCACACCTACCGGATGGAACCGCACACGAACGCCGACGACGCCAGCCGCTACCGCGACGGCGCCGAGGTCGACGCCTGGCGCGACCGCGACCCGCTGGCCCGCCTGGAGACGTACCTGCGCGCTCGTGGCGTGCTCGACGACGCGGCGGTCGCCGAGGTCGCCGAGCAGGCCGAGGCGTACGCGGCGGACCTGCGCGCCCGGATGAACGAGCAGCCGAGCGTCGACCCGCTGAGCCTCTTCGACCACGTCTACGCCGAGCCCACACCGCAGCTCGTCGAGCAGCGTGAGCAGGTCCGCGCCGAGCTGGCCGCCGCGCAGGACGAGGAGGGTGACGCCTGATGGCCACCACCATGGCGAAGGCGCTCAACTCCGCGCTCGCCGACGCCCTCGCGGCCGACGACCGGGTGGTCGTCTTCGGCGAGGACGTCGGCGCGCTCGGCGGCGTCTTCCGGATCACCGACGGCTTGCAGGCCCGCTTCGGCGAGAAGCGCTGCTTCGACACCCCGCTCGCGGAGGCCGGCATCGTCGGCTTCGCCGTCGGTCTGGCCATGTCCGGGCTGCGGCCGGTGGTCGAGATGCAGTTCGACGCGTTCGCGTACCCGGCGTTCGAGCAGATCGCCTCGCACGTGGCGAAGCTGCGCAACCGCACCCGGGGCAAGCTCAGCGTGCCCATCGTCATCCGGGTGCCGTACGCCGGCGGCATCGGCGGGGTGGAGCACCACTGCGACTCGTCCGAGGCGTACTACGCGCACACCCCCGGCCTGAAGGTCGTCACCCCGGCGACGGTCGAGGACGCGTACTCGCTGCTGCGTGAGGCGATCGACGACCCCGACCCGGTGGTCTTCATGGAGCCCAAGAAGCTCTACTTCGGCAGCGCCGACGCGGAGCTGCCGGCGCGTACCGAGCCGTTCGGGCGGGCCGTCGTGCGTCGTCCCGGCCGCGACGCCACCCTTGTGGCGTACGGGCCGGCGGTGCCTGTCGCGCTGGAGGCCGCCGAGGCCGCCCGTGAGGAGGGCTGGGATCTGGAGGTCGTCGACGTGCGGACCATCGTGCCGTTCGACGACGCCACCATCACCGCGTCGGTCCGGCGCACCGGCCGGTGCGTGGTGATCCAGGAGGCGCCCGGCTTCGCGGGCGTCGGCGCGGAGATCGCCGCCCGGGTGCAGGAGCGCTGCTTCCACGCGCTGCACGCCCCGGTGCTGCGGGTCGCCGGGCTGGACATCCCCTACCCGGCGCCGATGCTTGAGCACACCCACCTGCCCGGTGTGGACCGGGTGCTCGACGCGGTGGCCCGGTTGCAGTGGGACGACCAGCCGGACGCGCGTTGGGCGGCGGCATGACCACAGTCGAGCGGACACAGGTCTTCCTCCTGCCCGACCTGGGCGAGGGGCTGAGCGAGGCCGAGATCGTCCAGTGGCGGGTCGCCGTGGGTGACATCGTCACCGTCGACCAGAGCGTGGTCGAGGTGGAGACCGCCAAGGCCGTCGTCGACGTGCCCTGCCCGTACGCCGGCCGGGTCGTGACCCTGCACGGCGCGGCGGGTGAGGTCCGCCCGGTCGGCCAGCCGTTGATCACCATCGCGCCCCTGGACGGCGGCGACGAGCCCGCCGGGCACGCCACCTACCGCGAGGAGGAGCGGGCCGGCTCCGGCAATGTGCTGATCGGGTACGGCACCGGGCACGGCGGCGCGACCCGCCGCCGGCGTCGACCGCGCCTCGCGGTGGCCCCGGAACCGGCCGACGCCGGTCCGGCCGACGGCGGCGACACCGGCGGCGCCGGTCCCATCGCTGCCCCCGGCCCGCGTGCGGCCGATGCCCCGACTGCGGCTGGTCCGACTCCGGGCCCCGGCCCGCGTGCGGCCGGTGGCCCGACCACGGCCGGTGGCCCGGTTGCGGGCGGCGGCCTGGCCGGGAGTGCGGCAGCCGCTCGGCCGGCGGCCCTGGTCATCTCGCCGATCGTGCGCCGGCTCGCCCGCGAGCGCGGCGTCGACCTGGGCACGGTCCGGGGCAGCGGGCCCGGCGGGGTGATCCGCCGCGCCGACGTCGAGGCGGCGCTGGTCGTCCCCGTCGCCCGGCTCGCCGCCGTGCCGGACCCGCAGGTCGCGCCGACCCCGGAGGTCGACGGCGACGTGATCGTCCCGCTCACAGGCGTGCGGAAGGTGATCGCCGACAAGCTCTCCCGCAGCCGGCGGGAGATCCCCGAGGTGACCATCTGGGTCGACGTCGACGCCACCGGCCTGCTGGAGACCCGCGCGGCGATCAACGCGGCGACGCCCGACGCCCCCGTGAGCATCCTGGCCCTGCTGGCCCGGATCTGCCTCAGCGGCCTGCGCCGCTTCCCGCAGCTCAACTCCCGCGTCGACACCGAGGGTCAGCGGATCGTCCAGTCCGCCGGGGTGCACCTGGGCATCGCCGCGCAGACCGACCGGGGCCTGCTGGTGCCGGTGCTGCGCGACGCCCAGCGGCTCACCACTGCCGAGCTGGCCGCCGAGCTGACGGCGACAACCGCCGCCGCACGTGCCGGGACGCTCGCGCCGGCCCGGCTCACCGGCGGCACCTTCACCCTCAACAACTACGGGGTGTTCGGCGTGGACGGCTCCACCCCGATCATCAACCACCCGGAGGCGGCCCTGCTCGGGGTGGGGCGGATCGTGGACAAGCCGTGGGTCGTCGACGGGCAGTTGGCCGTGCGCAAGGTGACCCAGTTGAGCCTCACGTTCGACCACCGGGTGTGCGACGGTGGGGTGGCAGGTGGCTTCCTGCGCCACGTCGCCGACTGCGTGGAGCGCCCGGCGCTGCTGATCGCCGCCGTCTGACGCGTACCCCCGGCCCCGGCACCGCCCACGCGGCGCCGGGGCCGGCATGCGTCCCGGGGTTTCCCCGTCGCGTCATCGGGAAGTCGGCCCCGCCGGAGCGCACCGGACGCGTCGAAGGGAGCCCGCCCGTGGCCGTGGCGAACGAGCTGCTGTTGAACTCGGTACGGGTACGGCGGCCCGCCGCTGCCGGTGCCCCCCTCTACTGCGACGCGCTGGAGTACGGGCTGACCGGTGACGGCGCGACGAACGACCAGCCGGCGCTGGCCGCCCTCGTGGACCGCCTCGGCGCCGGGTACGCCTCGGACGGCCGGGCCCGCGTCATCTACTGCCCGCCGGGCATCTACTCGATCCGTGACGCCGGCACGGTGTGGCGCAGCGGCGTCTCGCTTGTCGGCGCCGGCCCGGCGGCGACCCGGTTCATGCTCAGCAACGAGGGCAACCGCGCCGACCCGACCCCGCTTGCCTTCTGGACCACCGTGCAGCACGGCGCCGACCGGGACCGGCACATCGCCGACTGCACCTTCGCCGACTTCCAGATCGACGGCTCCGGCGTGGCGATGGCCGAGTACAACTACCTCGCCAAGGGCCTGGGCCTGCAGTACGTCGTGCGCGGGGTGTTTCGCAACCTCTACATCCACCACACCGCGGCCACCGGGCTGGGCTGCGACTTCCTCCAGGACTCGCTCATCGACGGCGTGGTGGTGGTCGGCTGTGGCCGCCTCGACAACGGCGAGCAGATCGGCGGCGCCGGCATCGGCGTGGGCATCGGCGGCTGGGGCGCGGTGGAGCGGTTGACAATCGCCAACTGCACCACGCTCGCCAACGGCACCAACGGCATCTTCCTGGAGCTGCAGAAGGACTACTGGATCCCGCCGCGCGGCTACCGCATCATCGGTTGTCACAGCCAGGGCAACCGGTTCGGCATCTCCGACTGGGGCGCCGACGGTCTCATCGTCTCCGCCTGCACGATGACCGGCAACCTGGAGGCAGGCTTCGACATCTCCGCGCAGGGGACCGCGGCGGTCGCCGGACGGGGTGGGTTGCTCACCGACTGCGTGATCGACGGCAACATCCGCGACGGGGTCAGCGTCGGCAACAGCCCGGGCCCGTACACCATCCGGGGCAACCGGATCAGCGGGAACGGCCAGCACGGCTACCACGGGCACGACCTCGGACGGGGCTACCAGGGCCCGGTACGGGACGTGGTGGTGGAGAGCAACGAGTTCTGGGGCAACGGGCTGGACGCCGTCCGGATGGACCACCAGATGACCGACGCGGTGCTGCTGAACAACCGGATCCGCAACAACGGGCGACAGTACGCGCAGGCCGCAAGCGGTGGCGGCGAGACCGTCCGCTACGCCGAGCGGTCCATGGTGGACCGTTCCGCGAACTGGCCGCACGACGGGCACCGGGGCAAGGTCCTGCGGGTGGGACGGGCCGTGGCCATGGTCGCCGCGAACACAGGCGACGAACTCGTCCTGGCGCCGGTCCGGCCCGACGGCATCAGCGCGTGGAGCGGGGACGTGCCACCCCCGGGCTGCGGGTACGAGTTGTCCGCGGCACCCGAGCGGCGGGCCGGCATCACCATCGACGCCGCGTTCGACTCGGCCACCATCCGCGGCAACCGGGTCTGGGACAACCACGAGAACAGCACCCAGACCCACGGGCTGTGGATCACCGAGCGGGGTAGCTGCGTGGACTGCCGGGTCGAGGACAACGACCTCGCCGGCAACGCCGACGACGGGATGCGCCTGGACACTCCGCCGGTGGGCGGACGCTGGCGCGACAACCACGTCGACAGCGACTGGAGCTGACCCGCCGAGGCCGGCGGTCGGCGGCGGCGGCTCGGGCCTGACCGGCGAGAGTCGGCGGTCGACGGCGACGGCTCGGGCCTGACCGGCCGGGGCGGACGGCGAAGCGGCGGCGGCCGGGGTGCTCCCCGGTCGCCGCCGCTCGTCGTGCGTGGGTCAGCCGGCCAGGCCGGCCACCGGGGTGGGATCCAGCACGACAGTCGCCGAGGCGGACTGCGGCGGCACACCAGGCTCCGTCGGCGCGTCGGTGTACTCGGCGACGAACACCGCTGTCAGGTTGTCCGCGCCGCTGTGCCCGCCGTCCACGAAGGTGGGGATCGTCCCGGAGCACCCGGTCGCCGTGGAGAGCGGGTGCCCGTGCTCGTCGTGCCCGAGCACGTAGGTGACAGTCACCCGGGAGCAGTCCACCGGCAGGTCGTCGGTGACCTTCACCTCGTACGCGACCGTCTGGCCGAACTGGAACGGCTGCCCGGCCACCGGTGCGACGAACTCGATGACCGGCGCGGTCGGCCCGACCAGCAGCGGCAGGGTCGCCGAGGCGGACCGCCCGGTGCGGTCGGTCACCTTCAGCGTCGGCGTGTACGAGCCGTTCTCCTCGAACGTCCACGTCGGGTTCGGGTCGGTGCTGTCCACCGAGCCGTCCGCGTCGAAGTCCCACGCGTAGCTCAGCTTGTCACCGTCCGGGTCGGTTGTGCCGGCGCTGGAGAACGCGACGGTCAGCGGGGCCTGCCCGACCGTCGGCGTACCGCTGATCTTCGGGATCGGCGTCCGGTTGCCTCGGACGAAGTCGATCCGGGACAGCTGGGCGTCCGGGTTCTCGGCGAAGTAGCCGTCCCCGTACTCCAGCACGTAGAGCGCGCCGTCCGGACCGAACTCCATGTCCATCGGGTTGTCCACCACAAGCGACGGCGCCACCGGCCGGATGTCCTGCACGTCCCCGTCGGAGTCGAGGCGGAACTCCTTGATGTAGTCCCGGGTCCACTCGTAGAACAGCGGCACGCCGTCGTAGTAGGCAGGCCACCGGGTACGCGACGTGCTGGTGCCGTCGTAGTCGTACGCCGGGCCGCCCATCGGGGCGATGCCGCCCGTGCCCAACTGCGGGAACTCGGCCGATGCGGCGGCCGAATACCAGACCTGCGGTGCCTCGACCGGCGGCAGCACCCGCTTGCCGGTGTTGTGCGGTGAGTCGTTGACCGGGCGCTTGCAGTTGAACTTCGGACCGGACTCGCCGGTGGCGAAGTCGTAGTCGCGGTAGGCGATCGTCGGCGTCACGCAGTACGGCCAGCCGTAGTTCGCCGGCTTGTCGACGACCATCCACCGGCCGTGGCCGGCCGGCCCGCGTTCCGGGTTCGCCGTGGAGGCGTCCGGGGAGTAGTCGCCCAGGTACACGTTGTCGGTACGCCTGTCGACGGCGAACCGGAACGCGTTGCGCAGCCCCATAGCGTAGATCTCCGGACGGGTCTGCGCCGTGCCCGGCTTGAACAGGTTGCCGGCCGGCACCGTGTAGCCACCACCGGCCTTCACCTTGATGCGCAGCAGCTTGCCGCGCAGGTCGTTGGTGTTGGCCGCGGTGCGCTGGGCGTCGTACGCCGGGTTGCGGTCGGCCCGCTCGTCGATCGGCACGTAGCCGTCGGAGGCGAACGGATTGGTGTCGTCGCCCGTCGACAGGTACAGGTTGCCCTTACTGTCGAAGTCGATCTGGCCGCCGACGTGGCAGCAGATGCCCCGGTCGGTCGGCACGTCGATGATCTGCTGCTCGCTGGCGAGGTTGAGCTTCATCCCGTCCAGCTTGAACCGGGACAGCCGTAGCGCGCCCTTGAACCGCTGCCAGTCGGCTTCGGTGCCGACCGCCGGCGCGTCCCCCTCGTTGACGTCGGGGGTCGCCGGGTCGTCCACTGGCGTGTCCAGCGGTGGCGAGTAGTACAGGTACACCCACTTGTTCTGGGCGAAGTTCGGGTCGATGGCGACCCCCTGCAACCCCTCCTCGTCGTGCTCGTACACGTCGATGTCGGCGGCGAGGGTGTTCAGCCCGGTGCGCGGGTCGTGGATGCGGACCTCGCCGGTACGTGAGGTGTGCAGCACCCGCAGGTCGGGCAGGACGGCGAGGCTCATCGGCTCGCCGGGGAAGTCGTTGAGCGTCACCTTCTGGAAGCTGCTGTCCGGCGGCGCGGCCGCCGGTGCGGCGGCCGCTGCCGTCGTCGGCGCGACCAGGCCGGCCGACACCAGGAGCAGGGCGGACACGAAAGCGGTCCTGTTCGTCATCAGGTAGTCCCCCGAGGTGGTCAGTACCGCAGGGCGGCGAGGTAGTCGAAGCCGACCCGGGCGGTGTCCAGGGCGTCGGCGGGGACGCGCGGCGAGGTGCCCGCGTCGTCGCGCTCCACGATGTACTCCTCGATGTCCGCCTCGCGCTCGTGGGCGAAGATCCGGCCGAAGTCGATGACGCCGTCGCCGAGATCCGCGAAGCCACCCTCGACGTCCAGGTCCTTGACGTGCACCTGGCGGATCCGGCCACGGTTGGCCTGGATCACGTCGACCGGGTCGTGTGCCCCCCGCCAGGTCCAGTAGAGGTCGAGTTCGAAGTGGACCAGCCGGGGGTCGGTCTGCCCGGTGAGGATCTCGAAGCCTGTCGAGCCGTCGGTCAGCGGCACGAACTCCAACTGGTGGTTGTGGTAGCCGAAATCGAGCCCGGCGCGCTCGGCCAGCCGGCCCGCCTGGTTGAGGTCCCGGGCCAGGGCACGGTAGACGGCAGGGTCCCGGTACGGACGCCCCTCGGCATCCCGACCGAAGTACGGGTGGACGATCTTCTTGGAGCCCACCGTGTTGGCGTCCGCGAGGGCACGTTCCCAGGTGGCGGCGTCGAACGGCTGCGGGATGCCTGTGTGCCCGGACGTGGCGCGCAGCCCGGCCGCGTCAAGCGCGGCCCGGAACTCCGCGGCCGTACGCCCCACGAAGCCGGCGTGCTCCACCCGCCGGTAGCCGATGCGCCGCAGGGCGGTCAGGGTGCCCGGCAGGTCAGCGGCGAGCTGGTCGCGCAGCGTGTAGAGCTGGATGCTGATGCGGTCCACAGGCACCCGACGTCGGCCGTGGGACTGACCCCGGGCGGCGGTGTCACCGGCGGGCGCGGCGTTGGCCGGGCCGGTGAGGAGCCCGGCGGCGCCGACGGCGGCGGCGGAGACGGTCGCGGCGCGGAGCAGCCCGCGTCGGCTGACCGGCTCGGAGGTCGCTGTCGGCTCCGAGGGGTTGGTCTGGTGATCCATGGTGGTGGTCCCTTCCTGACGGCTGGTGTGCCGTCGGCAACTGTCGACCGGCTGCCTTCGCCGGGGCGCGCCGAACCGGCCGAAGGCAACGCTCCGGCTGGACGGTGAGGACGACGCGTGGGCGCGGTCGACGCCCCTGAGGGGGACCGCGGCCGACCCGGCAAGGGAGGCGGGCAGGCTGATCGACGAATGGGCAACCTTCTATCTGAAACCCGACCCTACCCTTGCCTCCGGACAAAGGCAAAGCTCCGTCTCGATGAGCAGAAGTTTCGCTCCAAATGACAAAAGTCCTCCCAGCAGGTGCGGCAGCCGCCCACACCCCCGCCCCGCGCCCACGCCCACGCGTCCGCCCCGCGCCCCGCGCCCGCGCGCCCCGCGCCCGCGCGTCCGCCGCGCGCCCCCGCGCCCGCCCCGCGCCCGCGCGTCCGCCGCGCCCGCGCCCCGCGCCCGCGCGTCCGCCGCGCCCGCGCCCCGCGCCCGCGCGTCCGCCGCGCCCGCGCCCCGCGCCCGCGCCCGCGCCCCGCGCCCGCGCGCCCGCGCCCCGCGCCCGCGCGCCCGCGCCCCGCGCCCGCGCGTCCGCGCCCGCGCCCCGCGCCCACGCGTCCGTCCGCCCCGTGCCCGCCCGCCCTGCGGGCCCGTGATCGCGCTCGATCCAGGATGTAGTGGTATTGGCGCGTCGGCGAGGCCCCTACATCTCGGATCGAGCGTGACCTTGAGGGGTCGCAGGCGTTGACGCCCTACCCGCCGGTGGGCCGAGGACGGGGTCCTCGCGGAGATCCCCACAACATCGGGGATGTTGCTGCCTCGCGCACGCCGGAGGCAGCAACATCCCCGATGTTGCGTAGATCTTGGGCGCGGGGCGCGGGGCGCGGGGCGCGGGGCGCGGGGCGCGGGGCGCGGGGCGCGGGGCGCGGGGGCCGCGCGGGCGCGGGGGCCGCGCGGGTGGGGGACGCGGGCGCGTGGGCTGCGGGGCGCGCGAGTCGTGCAACGGCGGCGATAGGTGCGGACGTGGCGGCGTCGGGGTGGGACCGGACGTTGCGGCTCGGGTGACGTGCCGGAGTGCGGACCGTGCCGAGAGACGGCAGTTGTGCGCTTTTCTCGTCATGTGACGCAGGGTCGGAAAATGCGCCGATAAATGCGCCGCCGATTATTTCCGAATGCCCTGGATACTCCAGTCGGGGCCGACAGAATGTGGCAGAGGGAAGCCGAAAACGGGGGGACTGAACATGACGTCTAGGCGGCGATTGACGCTGTTGGCGGTAACTATCGCAGCCGCACCGCTCGTGCTGGCCGGGTGCACCGCCGACCGGGACTCGGCGGCCGGGCCCGGCAAGGGACACGTGGCGGCGCCGGAGCTGACCGTGACGCCGGGGGACAAGGCCCGGGACATTCCGGTCAGCGCCGAGGTCGGCGCGGTGGTCAAGGGCGGACGGGTCACCGCCGTCCGGCTCACCGACGACAAGGGCGCGCAGGTCAAGGCGGAACCGCGTGAGGACGGCTCGGGTTGGGTGCCCAGCGCGCCGCTGCAACCTCGGCGTACGTACACGGCGGAGGTGACCGCGACCGGCGACTCGGGTGCGACCACGACGCGGACCACCACGTTCACCACGATGGCCAAGTCCACGAAGCCGCAGATCACCAGCACCCTCTATTTCGTCGGCAACCGGACGTACGGCACGGCGATGCCGGTAACCGTGGCGTTCGACCCGGCAATTCCGAAAGAGGCCAGGGCGGATGTGCAGCGCCGGTTGTTCGTGAAGACGAATCCGCCGCAGCCGGGCGCCTGGTCGTGGCTGGACGACGGAAGTCAGGTCTATTACCGGGCGCCCGATTTCTGGCGGCCGGGGACGTCGATCAGCGTCCGCGCGGGGCTGGAGGGCCTGCCGATCGGCAAGAACCTGGTCGGTGACGCCGAGCGGACCGCGACCTCGAAGATCGGGAAACAGGTCTCGCTGGAGATCGACAACGCCACGAAGCAGATGACCGTGCTGCGCGACGGCAAGCAGGTCCGCCGCATCCCGGTGAGCCTGGGCAAGCCGAGCACGCCCAGTTCCAGCGGCAAGATGGTGATCATGGAGAAGCACGAGCGGACCACCTTCGACACCCGGGGTGAGCCGAACGGCGGCTACGTGGTCGACGTCGACGACGCCCAGCGGCTCACGTGGGGTGGTGAGTTCATCCACTCGGCCCCCTGGTCGGAGGGCGAGCAGGGCTACACCAACACCTCGCACGGCTGCGCGAACGTCTCCGCCACCGCCGCGGACTGGCTGATGGGGGTGACCCAGGTCGGCGATCTGGTCACCGTCAAGGGCACCGAGGTCGACCTGCAACCCGGCAACGGCTGGACGGCGTGGAACGTGAGTTGGGACGAGTTCGTCAAGGGCAGCGCCCTGCCGGTGCCGTCCGGGCTGAAGCCCGCGCCGGTCGCCCCGGCGCACCCGGGAGCGGTGGCCGGCGGGTCACCCGCTCCGGCGCCCTCGGTCAGCGGCCGCTGACGTCAGGCGTAAGGCGCTGGGCCACCGGTACACAAGCGCACCGGGCGCACGACTCGACGGGCGCAGGAGACGACGGCCGACCCACCATCGCGGTGGGTCGGCCCGTTGGTGGAAGCACCCGGGCCGCGTCGGGGTCGGCCACCGCCCGACACGCGCCGGGTGGGCGTCAGGCGTTCACGCCAGGGGTACGCGGGCCACGCCGGGCCCGATGAGGCTGCCCAGCCAGAGTTGGTCGCCGTGCTGTCGTACCCCGGTGATCATCCAGTAGTTGCCGGCCGGGCCGTGCAGCGTACGACGGACCGTGCCCTCGCCGTCGACGAGCGCGACCAACCCGTAGCGGCGCGGCTGCGGCTGCATCGCGTCGGGCAGCAGCGCGGCGAGCTGGCGCAGCCGCGGATGCGGCAGCAGCCGTTCGGCGATGGGCACCCGAGGGCTGGGCAGGGCGATCCAGTACGTCCCGTCGCCCACCGCGGAGAGATTGTCCGGGTATGCGGGCAGGTCGGCGAGCACCCGCACCCCGCCGCGCAACTCCACGCGGAGCAGCCGGTGGGTGGTGGTCTCGACGAGCATCAGCGCCGACTCGTCGGGGGTCAGCGCGATCCCGTTGGGGAAGTAGAGCCCGTCGGCCACCACCTCGGTGCGTCCGCTGCCCGGGTGGTGGGCGAGCACCCGGCCGTTGGGGCGGTGTTCCAGCAGGTCCCGCTTCCAGTGCGAGACCGGGAACCGGTCCGACGAGTCGGTGAAGTAGACGGTGCCGTCGCGGGCCACCGTCGCGTTGTTGGCAAGGTGCACCGGCGGTGCCGTCCCGGTCAGCTGGCGGACCGTCCCGTCCGGCGTGACCCGCAGCAACCCGCGGTACGCGTCGCAGACGATGAGCGCCTCCGCGGACGGGTCCGCCTCGATGCCGAGCGGCCGGCCGCCGGTCTCGGCCAGCAGCCGGGGTCGGGTGCCGGCCGGCGCGTCGACAGGCCACCACCAGAGGTTGCCGTCCTCGTCGCCGCTGACGACGCGGCCGCTGGGGTCGACAAGTACGTCCTCCGGCCCGACGGCCCCCTCGGGGAGGGGCAGGAGGTCGACCCGGTCGAGCCGGCGGTCGGTAGCCGCCCACACGCCGGTGAGCGGAGGCGGAACGGTGGCCGTTTCGCGGACGGGCCGGATCAGCCGGGGCGGCCGGGGCCGGGGGATCACCATCGGGTCATTCTCCACCGCCGATGCCTGGCGCGCCCGAAGCGTCGTGTACGCGGCGTGCCACCTGGCCGTTCGGGCGACCGCGAGGCCCCTGGCCTGGTCCCTTAGGGGGATGAGCGGCATCTCGGGGGATGACCCTGGGCGTACCCGGAATCACTCCGCCGAGGGGCGAAACTGTCGGTGGTGGGGGCTAGATTTCACCTCATGGTAGAGCGCAGCGACCGGATCGACGTGCAGGTCAGCGTGGGGGACAAGGTGGTCCAGGTGCGGGTGGCCGGCGAGGTCGACATCGCCACTGTCGCCGCGTTCCGGTCCGCTCTGTGGTCCGCGCCGGCGCGGCCGGTCGTGCAGTTGGAGCTGTCCGGGCTGCGCCTGCTCTCCGCGGCAGGCGTGCGCGCGCTGCTCGCCGCGCATCTGCGCGTCCGGGCCCGGGGCGGCGAGCTGGTCCTTGTCGATCCCACCCCGGTGGTGGCCCGGGTGCTGCGCGCCACCGGCCTGCACCGGGTGATGCCGATCATCGAGCCCGCCCGGGTCGTCGAGGCCGCTCGTCGGCCGGCGCCAGCCGACCTGGTCGAGGCCGCTCGACGCCCCGCGCCAGCCGACCTGGTCGAGGCCGCTCGACGCCCCGCGCCAGCCGACCTGGTCGAGGCCGCTCGTCGGCCGCCGGCCGCGCCCGGCGGCCTGGTGCTGGCCGCCTGAGGCTGACCGCGCGTCAGCAGGGGCCGACCCGACGCCGGCATCGGCGTGATGCCGGTCGCCTGCCGCCGACAGCGGGAGCGCCGAGCGGTCGCCTGACGCCGACAGCGGGCACGCTCGGGGGCCGCCCGGCGTCGAGCCGAACGGCCCCCGTCACGTTCGATCAGCGCACGCCGAGCAGGTCGACGACGAAGACCAGGGTCTCGCCCGGCTTGATGACGCCGCCGGCGCCGCGGTCGCCGTACCCCAGGTGCGGCGGGATGGTGAGGCGGCGACGGCCGCCGACGCGCATCCCCACCACGCCCTGGTCCCAGCCGGCGATGACCTGACCGCCGCCGAGCGGGAACTCGAACGCCTCGCCCCGGTTCCAGGACGAGTCGAACTCGCCGCCCGTGGAGTGCGACACGCCTACGTAGTGCACGCTAACCAACTGACCCGCCTCGGCCTGCGGGCCGTCGCCCACGGTGATGTCCTCGGTCACGAGGTCGGCCGGCGGCGCACCCTCGATCGGACCCACCTCGGGCTTGCCCGATCGGGCGCCTGCTGCCTGGTTCATGCGGGGATCTCCTGCCGTGTTGGGTGATGTGTCCGGTCACCGTCGATCCTGCCGGATAGCGCTTCACCAATGTGCGGCGGACCCGCCACCTGCCCCGACACGCCCACCGGAGCGCCGATGCGGGGGGACCGGCGGGTACGCGTCGCGGCGGGCGTCACAGGTGGTGACGCCCGCCGTGCGACGGTGCGGTGGCGTCACCGCAGCCAGGGCGTCTGCCGGACGATCGGCAGTTGCGCCCAGACCTTCCCGAGGCCCCAGGTGTCGCCGGCGTTGACAAGCGCCAGGACCGCGAGCACCGCGGCGTAGATCAGGTGGTCATCCATGAAGAGGTTGTTCTCCGGAGGCAGGACGGCGGTCCACATGAGGACCAGCAGCAGCCCACCGGCCACGGCCGCGACCCGCATGCCCACGCCGAGCAGGAGCGCGATGCCGATTCCGGCGAGACCGGCCATGAACAGCCAGTCGGCCCAGGCGGCGCCGGCGATGCCTGTGTAGACGTCCTTGAACGGCCCGGCGACCCCGAAGGTGAGGAAGCCCTTGGTGGGGCTGCCCCCGTTGATCCAGGCGTTCTTCGACTCGGTCTCGTGGCCGAGGCCGAACAGCTTGTCGAGGAAGGCCCAGACGAAGATCCAGCCGAGTGCCATCCGGATGCCGGCCAGGACATAGCGGGTGGCCCTCTCTCGGGTGGCGCCGGCCGTCGGAGCGGTGGTCTCGGCGGTGGTCCGCTCGATCGTCGCGGTCATGGTGTCCACGTCCCTTCTCTGCCTCGCACCGCGCTTCCCGGTTGCACCTCCAGTGGACGCTCTCGGCCGCGCCGGCGGCAGGGCCGGCGGACCGCCCCGGTCCGGGACCTTCGACCCCCGACTTCCCGACTGTCGGGTCAGGGTCGGACCGGCCCGATCCGGGCCGTCACGTCGAGGTGCGCCGGTTGGCAGCCGGTCGTCGTGGCGAACCGGCGGACCGCGTCGTGGACGTGCTCGCGGACTCCGGCGGCGCGGGCGTCGCTGGTCAGGTCCACCCGGATCCAGACGTCGGGGCGCGGTGGCGTGCCGGTGAGCACCACCCGGGCCCGGTCCACCCCGGGTACGCGGAGCAGGTCCCGTTCCAGCGCGCGGACGAGGACCTCGGTGGCCAGTCGGGTGCGACCGGGGTGACTGCCGGGCCGGCTCAGCGTGCCCCGCAGCGCCCGGTCGGGTCGGCGCAGCGCCCGGTGCAGCAGACGCTGCCCGGCGACGGCGGTCAGCAGCCCGGCGACCGCCGCGGCCAGGGTGCTCCAGGGGGTCGCGAGCCGCCACGTCTCCACCATGCCGCCGCCGAGCAGGACCGCGTCGGGGTGGCCGCCCGGCAGCGTGCCGGCGCCGGCCGCCAGCGCCGTCACTCCGACGGCCACCAGCAGCAGCGCGACGATTGTCCACAGCAGGCGGTGCGCGGCATCGGTCATGCCGGCCGCCTGCGGGGCGACAGTCGGATCTCGACGCGCTCGGCGGGTGGCGAGGCGAGCTGACGCAGCTCCTGACGCACGGCGAACTCGACCTCGCCACGGGCCGCCGGGTCGCCTGTGGCGCGCAATCGGGGCCGCCACCTGTCACCGTGGCGCCGCACCCGCACCCGGGTTGCGCGTACGCCGGGCACGGTGTCCGCCGCGTCGGTCAGCCGACGTTCCACGCACCGCCGGCGCAGGTGCCAGCCGTCGTGCTCGTCCAGGCGCAGCCGGACCGGCGTCCATCGGCGCAGTTGGGCGGCCAGGACGAGCAGACCCAGCAGGACGGCGGCGCCGGCCGTTCGCCGCACGGCCGGATCGTGCCACCGGGTGGTGGTCAGCGCGTCGTACCAGCCGGGGCGAATGAGCAGCGGTGTCGGGCGACCCAGCGTGACCAGCAGCGCCTGCGCGGCCAACAGGACGCCGCCGACGAGCAGGACGACGGCCAGCAGCCCGGTGGCCACCCGGTTGGCGGTCGCGGTGGTCAGCTCGGGGCGTGCGACAGGTCGGCGCGGCGCGGTGTCGTCGTCGGAACCGGGCACCGCCAGGTCCCGCACCGTGATCGTCGCCGTGGCCACCGAGTGGCCGGTGCCGGCGCACACCTGCTCGGCGACCGTCTGGCGGATCGCGTCGGCGACGGCGGGCACGCTGTGGCCGTACTCGATGACGAGGTGCAGGTCGAGGCCCACGGACCGGTCGCCCACGCGGACGGTTGCCGGGCGGACGTCGGAGACGCCGGGCACGCGACCTGCCGCGTCGGTAGCGATCCGCCCGACCTCCGCCGCCGCGCCGCTCTCGCCCGCCGGCCCGCTGGCGGCGTGGGTGCCGAACTGCTGACGCGACATGCTCTGACCTCCCAGCCGGTCCGTTGCGGGCGACCTCGCTGGATACACCCCGTCGGGTGCCCTGGAACACGAATCGGATGTGATCCAGGTCACAGTAGCCGTCGAGTGCCGGCCTCGCCGGCCAACCCCGTGCGCCGCGCTCGGCCACCCGGCGGTCGGCATGCGGCTGGCTGGCCGCGCTCCGTCGTTGCGGCGGCCTGCCGTTCGCGCACCTGGCGCGGCGCTGCGGCGGCCGGCCGGGCCGCTCCACCGGAACGGGTGATCGACCGCCTAGACTCGGCGCGGTTCGAGCGACCGGCGGATGGATCAGGCAGATGACGAGCAGCGACGATCGCGGCTGGCTGCGGGCGATGCCCGCCGATGGTGGACGCGACGCGCTGTTCGACCGCGCCGGCCACCGGGTGTACGGGACGCGCCGGCTCAGCGAGCTGGTGCAGGGGCGGCCGCCTGGCGTCACGGGCAGTCAGTGGGGTTCGGCCAGCCGGGCGGCGTTCGACCTCGTGGTCTGCGCCGCCGGAACCGGACGGCCGGTCGTCGCCGTGGCGATCGGGCCGGTCCCGCCGGCCGGGTCTGCCGAGCAGCGCGCCGAGCGCCTCACCGACGCCGTGAGCGCGGCCGTCGGGCTGCCCGTGCTGCGCATCGGCTCACCGACGCTGCGCGCCGCGGAGCACGGCCGACGGCTCGTGGAGTACGTGGTCGACGCGCGCGCCTACGCGGCGGGCTCCGCCGTCGCCGGCGGCGAGGACGAGTCCGCTCCGGTGGGCTTCCGCGACATCCTCGGGCGGCTTCCGGACGGCCGGACCGGCCCGGTGAACGACCTCGGCGCGTTGACCCGTGCGGCGGCTGTCGAGGCGTACGTGGCCGGGCGGCTGGCCGACCCGATCGTGCGCGGGCTGCACGTGCGCTGGGCCGAGGGCCCGGCGCAGGGCTGGAGCTGGGTCCAGGTGCGCCCGGACGCGTGCCTCGTCGAACGGGTCTCGGTGACCGCGCAGCGCTTCTCCTGCGGCGTCGACGTGGCCCGGCTGGCCGAGGACCTGGCGACAGTCGCTGTCGGCGAACGGCTGCGCGCCGTGCGGTCGGACGGCCCGGACCTGCTGGCGCGCGTGGACCTCACCACGCAGATCGTCGCGTTGAGCCGACGCCGCGACGAGCTGGTGGGTGGCTTCGCGTTCGACCACCTCTGCGCGGACTGACCGGCCACTTTCCCTGCTGAGCCCTGCTCCGCACCCGATTCGCTCGGGGGCGGAGCAATTTTCTGTGCGTCTGTTGAACCTTCCCCGTCGCCGTCCCGTACTCCTGCGCGAACGAAGAGGATCTCCCCAACCGCGTCGACCGGACGCGGGAGACGGTGCGGAAAGGGCATCGTCGGCCATCGACACGTTACCGGGTAGGTCGCGGTGGTCGCCGCCGTGGCGTGCCATCTCACATCCGTCGGTCCGCCGAGGGCAGGAATCCACTACCGGATCGAGAAGGAGAGCAATTCGATGCGCAGGTCCACTCGGGCGCGCCGGTCACCCGGCATCGCGCGGAGCAAGCGTCTGCTGGCAGTTGTCGGCACGCTCGTGGTCTTCGGCGGAGTAGTCGCCGTCACCCAGATCTCGTCGGCCCAGGACCGGCGGACGAACAAGCCTCGGCCGGTCGCCGGCCAGTGCGTGGAGCCGAGCCCGGGATCGACCGCGCCGAGTGGCGCCTCGACCAGCCGTACCTGGCAGAACGGTCGATGGGTGCGCAACCACTGGGGTGACGGTCAGGAGTCGGTGGCGGAGTGCGAGGACGGCAAGGACGGCACGGTGGGCAGCGGCTCGGCGGTCGCCTGTCCCGATGTGGCTGCCAAGCTGCCGCAGGTGCCGGATCGGGCGCGCGCCGAGGTCGACCGTAATCTCGCGCAGTTGCAGACCCAGATCGCGGAGGCCGATCGTCGGCTGGCCGCCGAGGGCAACAAGGGCGCCGCGTTCATCCGCAATGCGATCCTGCAGCCGCTGGCCGGCAAGCGTAAGGCGGTGCTGGACCGGATCACGACGGCTATCGACCGGGTCGGTCCGCGCCCGCAGGGTTTGGCGCAGCTCGCCGAGTGCCAGGTGCAGCCCACAGGTAACAACAACGGTGGCGGGAACAACAACGGTGGGAACACCGGCGGTGGCAACAACAACGGTGGGAACACCGGTGGCGGAAACAACGGTGGTGGCAACAACGGCGGAAACAATGGCGGCACCGCTCCCGGCGCGGGACTCGGCGTGCTTGCCAACGACTGCGACGAGAGCAAGTTGGAGGCGCACGACGGTTTCCAGAAGGGCAACCGCTGCGTGAGCACCGAGTTCGGTGAGGTCGGCGCCGCCGCCAACAACCCGTCGCTGCTGATCACCCAGTTCCCGCAGCAGGTCGGCCGCAACCAGCCCTTCACCCTGCGGGTCAGCACCAAGAACCTGGTCCGTGACCGCTTCCTCGCGGCCGGTCAGGGCGGGTACTACGTGGAGAGCTCGCTGCTCAACGCCCAGGGCCTGGTCCGGGGTCACTTCCACACCGCCTGCCGGATGCTCGACAGCCTGACCGCGCCGCCGGAGCCGCAGGAGGTGCCGGCGTTCTTCGTCGCCACCGAGGACGGTCGCGGTGGCGCCCAGCCGGACGACGTGACCATCCAGATTCCGGGCCTGCCGGAGTCGGGTACGGCGCAGTGCTCGGTCTGGGCCGGTGACGGCTCGCACCGTCTGCCGATGATGGAGCGGGCGAACCAGACCCCCGCGTTCGATTCGATCCGCATCAACGTCAACTGAGTCGACTGTCGGCCGGTCAGCCGGGGTGCGCAGCCCCGGGTGACCGGCCGCGCACACAGCGAAGGGGTCCCGCCGTTTCGGCGGGACCCCTTCGCTGTGCCGTGTGTCAGCGGCCCTTGTACGCCTCGACGACCTCGACCGGGATCCGGCCCCGCTCGGAAATCTTGTAGCCGTTCTTGACGGCCCATTCCCGGATCGCCCGGTTCTGCTCGCGATCCATTCCGGCGCCGCTGGGTCGCCCCGGCCGCCGAACTGTCCGCGTGTTCTCTGCCGGGCCTCGACCGATCCGCCGACCCGCATTGATGTACGGGTCCAGCGCCTTACGCAGGACGCCGGCATTCTCGTCCGAGACGTCGATCGTGTAGGCCACGCCGTCGAGACTGAACTCGACCGTCCGGTCGGCCTTCCCGCCGTCGAGGTCGTCGGTCAGCACCGTGATTACTTTTCTCGCCATTGCCGATTACTCCCTGTAGGTGGCGGGATGTGTCCAAAGTCTGACCTATCAACCGGGGAATCCGCAACAATATGCGTCCCATTCATTTCGGCGCGTCGCGATTGAGTGGCGTACAAAACCGGGAACCGCCCCGGAATCGCAGGCGGCGGGGCCGTGTCAATCGGTAAGCAGGCCGGCGTGTCCGGCGATGGCCGCCGCCTCCGCGCGGTTGGAAACCCGCAGCTTGCGCAGCAGCGCGGCGGTCATCCGTTTCACCGTCCGTTCCGAGACGTGCAGTTCCTCGGCGACGTCGACGGTGCTGCGGCCGGCGGCGATCGCCCGCAGCAGGCGGCGTTCCTCGGCGTCCAGGTCTACCGACGCGGCGCGGGAGGGGCCCAGCAGGGCGCGCAGCAGCTCCGCCGGCAGGACCGCCCAGCCGTCGAGGATTGCCAGCAACGGGGGTAGCAGCTCCTCCGGTTCGCTGGTCTTCGGCAGGAACCCCTCGGCGCCGGCCCGCAACGCCTCCAGCGCGGGTGCCGGGTCGGTGGAACCGGACATCGCGACCACCCGTACGCGTGGCGTGGTGCGCCGGATGGCAGCCACCGCCCGGATGCCCCCGGGCGGTGGCATGTGCAGGTCGACGAGCGCCAGGTCGGGGTGGCAGCGGCTGACCAGGGTGGCCGCCGCGGCGGCGTCGCCGGTCGAGCCGACCACCTCGGCGCGTCCGTCGGTAGTCACCGGAAGCAGCAGCTCGAGGCCGCGGACGAAGAGGGGGTGGTCGTCCACGACAGCGAGTCTGAGGGTGGGGGCGTCCGGCATGTCTGCGCCGTTCCCCAGCGGGTACCGATCATGCGGGTACGCACCGAACGGGGGGAGTCGGATGCATGCGGGCACGCCGGGGCTGGCAGGGTTTGTTGCGAGGGTTGCGTCGGAGCGGGCCGGGAGCGGGGGCCGAGCCGCCGGCGGGTGTCGACGCGGACCTGCTGCTGCGGGTGTTGTGCCACGAGTTCCGTACCCCGGTCAGCGCCCTGACCTCGTTGACCCGGGCGTTGGCCGATGAGCGCCGGACGCTCACCGGCGCGGACCAGCGGGCGATCATCGAACTGGCCCGCGACCAGGCAGTCCACTTGCAGGGCCTGCTGCGCGACGCGACAGCCGGCGCGGGCGTGCTGGCGCCGACGGCTCCACCGGAGGCCACCGTGCCGCTGGCCGGGATCCTGCGGGAGGTCGCCGCGCTGGTGCCGGCGGGCCGGCGGCGGGCCCGCGCCACCCGGCGGGCGGGTTCCTGGCCGGTGCCGGCGGGCCGGACCCGGCAGGTGGTGGTGAACCTCGTCGAGAACGCGTTGCGCCACGGGCCGGCCGGAGGGCACGTCGGCATCTACGCGGCGCTGCGCGGGCCCGGCCTGAGCATCGTGGTCACCGACGAGGGGCGGGTGGACGAGGCGCTGCTGGTGGCGCTGCGCCGTCCGGCGCCGGCGGTCGGGATGTCCGGGCTGGGGCTGTGGATCGTGCGACACCTGGTGGCCGTCGACGGGGGAGTGCTGCGCGCGCACCGGCTGCGGCCCCGGGGCGTGGCTCTGGAGGTGCTGCTGCCGGTGGTCCACCCGCTGCGCTGACCCGACCGGGACACGGGTTGGCCCGGCCGGGTCAGCGGGATGGGAATCGTCCTCGGTGCCAGCCTTCCGGCACCGAGGAGGTCGAATGTTCAGCCACGTCAAGGACCTGCAGTTCGAGGCCAAGCCGGACGCTCCGGACGCCGCGTTCGCCCGCCGCCTGCAGGAGGTCCTGGGCGGCAAGTGGGGCGAGCTGACAGTCGCCAACCAGTACCTGTTCCAGGGGTGGAACTGCCGGCTGCCCGGCAAGTACAAGGACCTGCTGCTCGACGTCGGCACCGAGGAGGTCGGGCACGTCGAGATGATCGTCACGATGATCACCCGCCTGCTGGACAACGCCCCGCTGTCGCTGTCGGAGGCCCTCGCGGACAACCCCGGGGGTGGGGCGGTCTACGCCGGGTCGAACCCGGCGCACTTCATCCACGGCGGGGCCGGGGCGCTGCCCGCCGACAGCAACGGGGTGCCCTGGAGCGGCGCGTTCGTCACCGCCAGCGGCAACCTGCTTGCCGACTTCCAGCTCAACGTGACCGCCGAGGCGCAGGGCCGCCTGCAGGTCTCCCGACTGTTCCACATGACCGACGACCCGGGCGTCAAGCAGATGCTGCGCTTCCTGCTGGCCCGCGACACCATGCACCAGAACATGTGGCTGGCCGCCATCGAGCAGCTCAGGGAGGACGGCCTGGAGGACATGCCGGTGCCGGACGCCTTCCCGGACTCCGGGGAGTTCACCGACGAGTTCGGCTACGCCTGCCTGGGCTTCTCCTCCGGCACGGACTCCGCGCAGGGGCGCTGGGCGTCCGGGCCCGCGCCGGACGGCAGGGGGGAGTTCCGCTACGACGACCACCCGCGTGCGAACGCCCCCGAACCGGTGCTGCCGCCGGGCGACCCGCGGCTGTACGGCACGAACGCGGCCGCGTCGTGAACACGGTCTCGAGCCTGTCGGGTACCCGGGTGAAGCTGGCGGTCTGCACGGTGCTGACCGCGCTCGCCGTCGGCGTCGGGCTGCCCGCCCGGGTGGTGCTCGCCCTCGCGTTGACAGGCCTGGCCATTCCGGTCGCCGTGGCCCTGGCCGGCGGGCGCCGGGCGGTCCGGGACCTGCTGTTGCCGGTCCGTCGACGAGCGTCGGGTAGTGGTGTGGGTCACACCTCGGAACAAGGGGAACGCTTTGTTACTTGAGTGAGACACGCTCAACTCAACGCGATAGCAGGTGTTCGATGGCAACTCTTCCGGTACTTCCCCTGACCGACGCCGTGCTGCTGCCCGGCATGGTCATCCCGGTGACCCTCGACCCGACCACCCAGGCCGCAATCGACGCGGCCCGGGCGACCGGCGACCGCAAGCTGCTGGCCGTGCCGCGCATCGACGGCGAGTACGGCCCGGTCGGCGTGGTCGCCACCATCGAGAAGGTCGGCCGGCTGCCCGACGGTGAGCCCGCCGCCGTGGTCCGTGGCCTGTCCCGGGCCCGGATCGGCTCCGGCGTGCCCGGCCCCGGCGCGGCTCTCTGGGTCGAGGCGACCGAACTCGACGAACCCGCTCCCGCCGGCAAGGCTCGGGAACTCGCCCGCGAGTACCGCGCCCTGGTGACCTCAGTGCTCCAGCAGCGAGGCGCCTGGCAGGTCATCGACGCGGTGGAGCGGATGACAGACCTGTCCGAGCTCGCCGACTCGGCCGGCTACGCGCCCTGGCTGACCCTGGAGCAGAAGACCGAACTGCTCGCCGCGCCGGACGTCACCGCCCGGCTGGAGCTGCTGGTCGGCTGGGTGAAGGACCACCTGGCCGAGCAGGAGGTCACCGAGCAGATCAACAGTGACGTCCGCGAGGGCCTGGAGAAGTCGCAGCGGGAGTTCCTGCTGCGCCAGCAGCTCGCCGCGATCCGCAAGGAGCTGGGCGAGGACGAGCCGGACGGCTCGGCCGACTACCGCTCCCGGGTGGAGAGCGCCGACCTGCCGGACAAGGTCCGCGAGGCGGCCATCCGCGAGGTCGGCAAGCTGGAGCGGGCCAGCGACGCCTCACCGGAGGCGGGCTGGATCCGCACCTGGCTCGACACCGTGCTGGAAATGCCGTGGGGTACGCGTACCCAGGACAACACCGACCTGGCCGCGGCCCGGGCGGTGCTCGACGCCGACCACGCCGGCCTGGCCGACGTGAAGGACCGCATCCTGGAGTACCTCGCGGTGCGCAACCGCCGGGCCGAGCGCAACCTCGGCGTGGTCGGCGGTCGCGGCTCCGGCGCGGTGCTGGCCCTCGCCGGTCCTCCCGGGGTCGGCAAGACCAGCCTCGGCGAGTCCGTGGCGCGGGCGCTCGGGCGCAACTTCGTCCGGGTGTCGCTCGGCGGCGTCCGCGACGAGGCGGAGATCCGCGGTCACCGGCGCACGTACGTGGGCGCGCTGCCCGGCCGGATCGTGCGGGCGCTTCGCGAGGCCGGCTCGATGAACCCGGTCGTGCTCCTCGACGAGGTGGACAAGGTCTCCGCCGGTTACGCCGGCGACCCGGCCGCCGCCCTGCTGGAGGTGCTCGACCCGGCGCAGAACCACACCTTCCGGGATCACTACCTGGAGGTCGACCTGGACCTGTCCGACGTGCTGTTCCTGGCCACCGCCAACGTGGTGGAGTCCATCCCCGGCCCGCTGCTGGACCGGATGGAGCTGGTCACCCTGGACGGCTACACCGAGGACGAGAAGGTCGCCATCGCCCGCGACCACCTGCTGCCCCGGCAGCGGGAGCGGGCCGGTCTGACCGCCGACGAGGTGAGCGTCGCCGACGAGGCGTTGGCGCTGATCGCGGGGGAGTACACCCGGGAGGCCGGTGTCCGGCAGCTCGAACGTGGCCTCGCCAAGATCCTGCGCAAGGTGGCGGTGACGCTGGCGACCGACCCGTCGCCGGTACGCGTCGACACCGACAACCTCACCGGCTACCTGGGGCGGCCGAAGTTCACCCCGGAGTCGGCCGAGCGCACCGCCGTGCCCGGCGTGGCGACCGGCCTCGCCGTCACCGGCGCCGGCGGGGACGTGCTCTTCATCGAGGCGACGAGCATGGAGGGCGAGCCGGGGCTGACCCTGACCGGCCAGCTCGGCGACGTCATGAAGGAGTCGGCGCACATCGCCCTGTCGTACCTGCGCTCCAACGGGCGTCGGCTCGGCATCGACCCGAACGCCCTGGCGGGACGCCGGATCCACCTGCACGTCCCGGCGGGCGCGGTGCCCAAGGACGGCCCCAGCGCCGGCATCACCATGGTCACGGCCCTGGCGTCGCTGGTCACCGGCCGGCCGGTCCGCCCCGAGTTCGGGATGACCGGTGAGGTGACGCTCTCCGGTCGGGTGCTGCCGATCGGTGGGGTCAAGCAGAAGCTGCTCGCCGCGCACCGGGCCGGCCTTACCGAGGTGATCATCCCGGCGCGTAACGAGCCGGACCTGGACGACCTGCCGACCGAGGTGCGCGAGGCGCTGACCGTGCACACCCTGGCCGACGTGGCCGACGTGCTCGCCCTGGCGCTGCGCCCGGCCGACGTCCAGGCGCTGGACGGTCCGGCGCTCTTCGCGGTCTGACGTTCCGAGCCCGATGACCCCCGCCGTCCTCTGACGGCGGGGGTCATTGATGGTGGCGCATGGGGGGCTAGAGTCCGCGGGAACCCTCAACCACCTCTCCGCCGCGAGGCGGTGCCCCCGGAGGTAACCCCCGTGAACCTGGTGCTCTGGATCATCCAGATCCTGCTGGCCGTCGTCTTCGCCGGCGCCGGCCTGACCAAGCTGACCCGGCCCAAGGACAAGCTGCGCGACATGATGCGGTGGGTGGACCCGGTCCCGCCGACCCAGGTCAAGGCGCTGGGCGCGGTCGAGATCCTGGCCGCCGTCGGGCTGGTGCTGCCGGCGCTGACAGGCATCGCCACCGTGCTCACCCCGCTGGCCGCCGTCGGGCTGGTCATCGTCATGATCGGCGGAATCCTGGTGCACCTGCGCGACCGGAAGAAGCGCGACACGGCGGCCGAGCGTCGTAGGGAGATCCAGGGCGCGATCACCTGCGCGGTGCTGCTCGTCCTCGCCGCGGTGGTCGCCTGGGGTCGCTTCGGGCCGTACTCCTTCTGAGCCTGAACGCCGGCGACCGTCGTACCCCGGCGGTCGCCGGCGGCGCGCTCAGCGTCCCTCGCCCCCGCGGTCGCGACGAACCGTGGCCTTGCGGCCCTTGATGGTGCTTGAGCGCAGCCCGGAGATCACCTCGTCGGCAACCCCCTGCGGCACCTCCACCAGGGAGAAGCGGTCGGCGATCTCGATCGAGCCGATGTCCCGGCCGCGGATCCCGGTCTCGCCGGTGATGGCGCCGACCAGATCCTGCGGACGGACCCCCGCGCGCCGGCCCAGACCGACGAAGACCTGGACGGTGTTGCCGCCGCCTGAGCGGGGCCGGCCCCCACCGCGCCGGTCGCCGCCCCGGCCACCGGCCTCCGGCCGACCCTCGCGCGGGCCGCGTACCGGCGCCTGCGGGATCTCCTCCTCGTCGTCGGAGCCCGGGGACGTCACCTCGTGCGCCAGCTTCACCGCGGCGAGCGCGACCTCCATCAGGTCGAACTCGTCGGTAAGCGTCTCCACGATCACCCGGAACGGGTCGAGGTCGTCCTCCAGCAGGCTCTCCCGCAGCGCCGCCTGGGTCAACTCCAGTCGCCGCGTACGCATGTCGGCCACGGTGGGGATCTTGTCGATGGTGATCCGCTGGCCGGTCACCCGCTCGATGGTCTTGAGCATCCGGTGCTCGCGGGGCTCGGCGAGGGTGATCGCCACGCCCTCCCGGCCGGCCCGACCCACCCGGCCGATCCGGTGCACGTACGACTCCGGCGCCGACGGCACGTCGTAGTTGACCACGTGGGTGAGCTGCTCGACGTCGAGCCCACGGGCCGCCACGTCGGTGGCCACCAGCAGGTCGGCGGTGCCCGCCCGCAGCCGGCCCATCACCCGGTCCCGCTGCTCCTGGCTCATGCCGCCGTGCAGCGCCTCGGAGCGGTAGCCCCGGCCGTTCATCGTCTCGGTCAGCCGGTCCACCTCCTCGCGGCTGCGGCAGAACACGATCGCCGCCGTGGGCGACTCCACGTCGAGGACCCGGCCCAGCGCCGCCGGCTTGTGCGCGCGCGTCACGATGTACGCGCTCTGCCGCACCCGGGGCGCCTCGCCGGCCACCGTCTGCTCCCGGCCGATCTCGATCCGGACCGGCTCGCGCAGGTGCTGGCGGGCCATCCCGTCGATCCGCGAGGGCATGGTGGCCGAGAAGAGCACCGTCTGACGCTGCGCCGGAGCGTGCTCCAGGATCGCCTCGATGTCCTCGGCGAAGCCCATGTCGAGCATCTCGTCGGCCTCGTCGAGCACCACCGTGGCCAGGCCGCCGAGGCGCAGGGTGCCCCGGGCGATGTGGTCGAGGGCTCGCCCCGGGGTGGCCACCACCACGTCGACCCCGCTGTCCAGCGCCCGCAACTGCCGCCCGATCGGCTGCCCACCGTAGATCGGCAGCACCCGCGCGCCCAGGTCCTTGCCGTAGCGGTGGAACGCCTCGGACACCTGCACCGCCAGCTCGCGCGTCGGCACCAGCACCAGCGCCACCGGGTCTCCACCGTCGCGGTGCGCCGACATCCGGTTCAGCAGCGGCAGCGCGAACGCCGCCGTCTTGCCGGTGCCGGTGGCCGCCTGACCCAGCAGATCCCGACCGTCGAGCAGCGGCGGGATGGCCTCCCGCTGGATCGGGGTCGGCTCCTCGTAGCCGAGGGCGGACAGCGCGCCCAGCAGCTCGGGACGCAGCCCGAGCTCGGTGAAGGCGTACACCTCTTCGGTGTCGGCGGGGGCGGAGTCGATCGGTGCGTCGATCGGTGCGTCGTGCTGTGCAGGTGCGGAACTCATGTGCCAAGCCTTTCATTACCCCGTCGGGGCCGCTGCGCCGACCGGCACAAGAGCACGGTCCGGGTCAGGTGGTGGTCATGATCGCCAGGATCATCATCCCGCCGAGGGCGGCGTCGAGCACTCCGCAGAACTCGGCGTACCCGCGCGGCGCCACCCGGCCGGTGCGGTGGTTGACCAGGTCCCACCCTGAGTGCGCCAGCCACCCGAACACCACCAGCCACGCGGCAGCCCGCCCGCCGGCCGCGACCGCGACAAGCGTCAGGGTCACCCAGGCGGCCAGGCCGGCGAGCTGGATGGCGAGCACGCCCGGCCCGCGCAGCGTCCGCCGGGCCACGCCGATCAGCAGGTACCCGCCGGGCAGCACCAGCATCGTCCACGGGCTGAGCACCGTCGGGTCGACCCACAGGTCCGCGGTCAGCAGCAGCGCGAGTCCGGCCGGCCAGCGGCGGGCGAGCGCCACCACTGCCGGGTGTCGGCGTATCACCGCCTGTGGTTCGTGCCGGTGGCGCAGCGCCACCAGCACCATGGCCGGCACCATCAGCAGATGACCGCCGAGCAGCAGGGCGTCACCGTCCAGCAGACCGGCCCAGAACGGTACGACCAGCAGCAGGAACGGGACGTACATCGCGGCGGCCATCTCGGCCACCCCGCGCCAGTGGTGCGCCCGGTAGCGCATCCACATCGTCATTCCGACTGTCATGTTCGTGGCCATCACCAGGGCGGCCACCTCCGGCCGGGCCAGTGCGCCGGCAACACCCAGGACCGTGCCGGCCACCTCCCAGAGCGGCCCGAGCAGCACCATCCCGGCGACCATCGCCAGGGCCATCTCGGCGAGATGCCACAGCAGCCGCCGCCGGGTGCCGTGGGAGGGCGCCGGCTGCGCGGTGGCCAGTGACCCGTGCTGCCGTACGGAGGTGGTGGTGTCGGCGTACATCGGTGTCTTCTCCATGCCGTTGACCCTGCCGGCGTTCCGGCGTGAGGGGCAGGCGCGTCCGTCACGGGAAAGCTGTGCGGGGCGCACGGTCCGACCGTGACAACTCGCACGGGTGGGCCGTGCGCGGGCCGGCCCTAGGATCGACGCGTGGCGAGCGAGGCGGTGACATCCCGGGCGGACCGCCGGCTGCACAGGGCCCGGCAGGCGACGCTGCTGTCGCTGGCCACAGGTGTGTGGGCGACTGTGCTGCTGCCCGCGGTCGGCCTGACCCGGGAGCCGGACCGCAGCCGCGTCGCGCTCGGCGCGGTCGGCATCCTCGCGTTCGTGGTCGCGCAGACCGCAGTGCTGTACGCGGCGGTCACCCCGTGGCTCGCGCAGCGGTGGCGACTCCGCGCCCAACTCGGTCTGATCGTCGTGGCGGCGCTGACCGTGCCGCTGGTCGCCCCGGTCGCGGCCGGTGTCTGGCCCACCTGGGCCTGGATCGGGGCCGCCCTGGTGGGGATGGCCCCGTTACTGGTCCGCCTCCCGGGCGCACTGGCGGTCACCGCGGGCACCCTGCTCGTGTCGGCGGCCGTGGCCTGGTGGACCGGTGGCTCCGTGGGCCGGAACCTGGCCGTGACGGGCGGGATCGGGGTGGGCGTGGCGGCGGTCAACTGGTTCCAGGTCTGGTTCTGGGGTCTGCTCGTGGAGGCCCGGCAGGGCCAGGCCGCCCAGGCTCGACTGGCCGCCGCCGAGGAGCGGCTGCGCTTCGCCCGTGACGTGCACGACGTGCTGGGGCACCACCTCACCGTGATCGCGTGGAAAGCCGAACTCGCCGCCCGACTGGCGCCTGTCGACCCGGAGCGGGCCGGCCGGGAAGCCGCCGAGACGCAGCGACTCGCTGCCTCCGCCCTGGCCGAGGTCCGCGAGACCGTCCACGGGTACCGCGCGGTCGACCTCGGTGAGCAGTTGGCCGCCGTCGCGGGGGTGCTGCGATCCTGCGGGGTGCGCTGCACCGTGCAGCCACCACCTGTCGACCTGCCACAGTCGGCCGCCACCGAGCTGGCGGCGGTGCTGCGCGAGGCGGGCACCAACGTGCTGAGGCACAGCCAGGCCCAATGGTGTCGCATCCACATCGACCGGGAGGGCAGCGTGGCCAGAATGACTGTCACCAACGACGGCGCCGACGACCGGGGCCCGGACGAACACAGCCACGGCCTGCGCGGCGTCGCCGACCGGATCGCCGCGGTCGGAGGCGAGCTGCGGGTGCACCGTGAGGACGCGGTGTTCACACTCGACATCACCGTTCCGTGGCCGTCGTGATCCGCGTCCTGCTCGCCGACGACGAGGACCTGATCCGGGTCGCCGTCGCCGCGCTGCTCGACCTGGAACCGGACATCGACGTCGTGGCCCAGGCCGCGGACGGGCCCTCGGCGGTCACCGCGACGCTCGCGCACCGCCCGGACGTGGCAGTCGTGGACCTGGAGATGCCCGGCCTGGACGGCATCGCGGTGGCCGCCGAGCTGACCCGCGTCCGACCCGACTGCGCGGTGGTGGTCCTCACCGGACACGGCCGGCCGGGCCACCTGCGGCAGGCGCTGACCGCCGGCGCGCGAGGATTCCTGCCCAAGGGAGCGCCGGGTAGCGCGCTCGCCGACGTGATCCGGCGGGTGCACGCCGGCGGCCGGTACGTGGACCCATCGCTGGCCGCCGACGCGCTGACCCTGCCGCCGTGCCCGCTGACCCCTCGGGAACTGGAGACGTTGCGGCTGGCCGAGTTCGGCGCACCGGTCGCGGTGATCGCCCGCCGGGTGCACCTGTCCACCGGCACCGTCCGCAACCACCTGTCCGCGGCCGTGCAGAAGCTCGGCGCGACGGACCGGGCCGAAGCGGTGCGTACCGCCCGCGACAGCGGCTGGCTATGACCCTTCGACTGTCCTCTTTTGTCTCCGGGGCCTTGATCCACTCCAGGTCGCCGATGTGGGGCTGTTCCGGGCCGTGGATACCGCCACGTCGCCGAGATGGAGTCGCTCACCAGCAGTTCGGACTTACTCGCCCGGGCCACGTATCGCACCTCCACTGGATGTGCCCGCCTTCGGTCTGGGCAGTGTCAGCCGATGAGGGCGACGGTCACCGGCTCTCCGACCACGCTTCACGGTGCGTAGGGCCAGCGGCTGCCCGGGCGGCCCGTTCGATCTGCGCACGTCGGGCTGCCCCGATGGCCGGGTCGCGCTGAGCGTTGGGATCCCAGACCGCTATCCCTGTCGAACCGTCGAGCTGTTCGCGCAGGATGTCGGCGTGTCCGGCATGCCGGCTCGTCTCGGTGAGAATGTGCACCATGATGGCGAACAGCGTGACCTGCGGGCGTGGCCACCAGGGCACGTGGCCGGTCGCATCGAGGGGAAGGGCGTCGATCGTCGCGTCCGAGTGGGCCCACACGCGGCGGTAGTGGCCGATGATCTCCTCGCGAATCTCGTGCTCGGTGGCCCACATGTCGTGGTCATTGGCGTCGGTGTCGTCCCAGCGGGCCAGTGGTTCAGGAAACGGCCGCCCGAAGACTTCACCGAAGTATCGGGCCTCCCAAGCCGACAGGTGTTTGACCAGGCCGAGAAGATTGGTGCCGGTCGAGGTCAGGGGACGGCGGATGTCGTACTCGTCGAGCCCTTCGAGTTTCCAGAGGACCGCCTCGCGTATATCCCGCAGATCGCTGTGCAGGTACGTCTTCGCAAAGTCGTCGATCACGGATCGTGAGCCTGCCACGTGCCCACGACTGCCTCAAGCCCGTCAGCGCTCAGGCCGGCCTCGGGTCGGTGCACCGGGCAGCCGTCGGCGATCTGCTCTGGACTGGTTTGACGGAGACCGGCGGCGGGGCAAGCAGCCCTGCACCTGGGACGTGGTGAGGCGTCCCCGGACACGGAGGTCGTGATGCGCTGGTTGCTCATCCTTGTGATCGTCCTGCTGGTGATCGGCGCGATCTGGCTGCCCCGCCGAGCGCGGGGAGCTGGCAGGTCTCTGCGCAACCGCCTTGACGAGCGGCGCTGATCCGACGTCCTCCTGCTCTCCGGAAGCTGATCTCCGTCGGTCGGCGCCAGGCCTCGCCGTGAAGATCAACGTCGCCAGTTGACCAGATACTGCCTCACGGCGGTGGTGGGCTGCCTGATTCTCAGTGCGGTGGCGGGGCCAGTCACCCCGTACCGCCGGGGTCGGTGACGCGTTCCCGCTAGCGTGTCGGGGTGCGTACGGTGGAACTGGTCTGCTCAGCCGGGTTGGACACCGCGATCCGGACGGCCTGGAGTCGGTTGGCGGCCGCCAGGTTGCCCAGCCTCGCCCGCAACATCCATCCGACAAACCGGCCTCATCTCACCCTTGCCGCCGTCGACGAGTTTCCGGCAGGCGTCGAACACCGCCTGGTCGAGGTGCTCGACGCCGCGCTGCCGGTGCCTGTCACGCTCGACCGGGTCGTCGTCCTCGACGGCAGCGCCCCGCTGGTCTGGCTCGTGCGACCCACACCGGCGCTGACCGCGCTGCACGCCGCGGTCTGGGACGTCCTCGCCGAGGCCGCGGGGCAGCGCCCCTGGCACGCCCCGGGAGCGTGGGTGCCGCACCTCAGCCTGGCGCTGCGGTTCCGCGACGCGGACCTGCGGCTGGCCCGCGCCGTGACCGGTGGCCAGCGCCCGACGGGCTCGTTCGACGCGGCTCGCAGCTACGACGGCACGGGCCGGACGGTGACCCCACTGACCCGCCAACAGCCTGGGCGGATGGCCGAAAAGTGGTGAGGGGCAGCCACGACGTTCAGCCGCGCGATGGAGGTGTTGCGGGAGTCGGTGCTGTCGCATACCGGCGCTGACCTGGTCTTTTGTTCGCTGTACGGCTTATGGTGGGCGTGCCTCAGCGTCGCGGCGTGGATGCTGTTCTCGTTTCGCGTTGACCTGAGCGCACATGCATTCTTCCGGGCCGTCGAGGCGTTGACGGGACTGCTTCTTCCGCCCGCCGGCACTGGTTCGACGGGTTGGACCGTGCGGTCGGAAGGAAGGAGCTGTGACAGTGAACAGCGAACAGCCGACCCCGCGGAGCCTCGACTCGGCCGAGGACCTGCAGCACGTGGTGGAGTGGCGGATGGAGCAGCGTCTCAATGCCCTCGAACGGTTGATCGACGCCAAGCTGGTGAACCTCACCACCAAGATCGATGCGCAGGCGGCGCAGGTCGGGATGGCCCTTGTGTCGGCCGACAAGGCGGTCACCAAGGCGGAGGCCGCCACCGAGAAACGCTTCGAAAGTGTCAACGAGTTCCGGCAGACCCTCTCCGACCAGACAAAGACCTTCATCGCGAGGGTCGAGTTCGAGGTGGTGCGGGACGGCCACGCCAGGCAGATCGCCGATCTGGCCAGTCGACTCGACAAGATCGAGGGCAAGGGGGTCGGGCTCAACGCCGGCTGGATCTACCTGGTCGGCGGGCTGACCGTCGCCGCCACGGTGGTGGGCCTCGTCGTGGCGCTCGCCTAGGCCGTGCTTCCGGTGGCTGCCTGTCGTGTCGATGTGCTGGTGAGCGGTATACCTCAGAGGTATGAATATGACTCTGAGGTATACCGCTGACGACCGCGTCCGCCCCCACGGAGGACACCGACTGTCACCGCCGGCCGCCGGCTGCGCCCACCGCCCCAGCCAGGCTGAGGAATTACTCGGCTAGCTGCTCCCGCCGCCATCGCCGCCCCGGCGCCCCCGGGCCGTCCGGAACCCCCCGGGATCAGCGGTAGAAGCGCAGGTAGTCGAACTCCGCGGTGACCGCCGGGTCGGCGCCGCCGTGCGCGACGAGCCCGATCCGGGGGGTGGTGTCGGCCGGGAACGTCCACACCGCACCCCACGTCCAGGTACGTCCGTCGCGGCTGGACCCGGCCCGGAACTCGTGCTCCCCGGTGGCCCGGTCGATGTGGTGCGCCAACCGGAGCCAGGTGATGGTGGCCGGCGTGCCGACGATGCTGCCGCCGTACACGGGCTGGCCGGCGAAGGGCAGCTCGTAGCCGTACTCGACCTGCCGGGTGTTCCAGATCGCCACCTGGGCCAGCCGGGCGAACCGGTCGTCGTCGACGTAGGCGACCAGGCCGGCCTGCTGGTAGTTGCGGACGGTCTCCTCTCCCAGGTCCAACGTCAGCTTCGTCTCGGCGACGTAGTCGCCGCTCGGGGCATCGCGCAGCAGCACGCCCGCCGTGTTGCCGGTGCCGGTCAGGTCGGCGGACTGCACGGGCCAGCGCAGCGCCCCGCCGACGACTGTTGCCGCCGGGTCCGCGCGCACCCACTGCCAGCGGTCGTCGAGCCCGTCGCCGAACTCGTCGGAGTACGCGGTGAGGCGTGGGCCGACCCGGGGCTCGGGCACGGCCCGCTTCGCCTGTTGGTACAGCCGCGCCACGCTGACGTTGTCGAACTCGGCCGTGCCGCCGCCGGCAGTCAACCCGGGTCGGCCGGCGACCGGGCGGTCCAGCCGCAGCGACACCACGGCGAGTTGGTCACCGAGGCGGGCGGGGCTCAGCTCGGCGGTGAGCTGCTGTCCGCGTACCTCGATGGCCAGGTTGTGTCGGTTGCCCAGGTCGAGCCCGGCGGGTAGCGGCGTGCTGGCCTGGCGGCGGCCGTCGCGGGCGACCAGCCGGCCGGCTGTCGCGTCCACCCGGGCCTCGACCCGGTCACCGAGGGTGACCCCGGCGCTTGTCGCGCCGGTGAACCGCAGGTCGGCCTCCGCGCGCACGTCCGGACCCACTGTGGTACGGCTGGTGAGCGTGCCGCTGCCGTCGAGCCTGCCGTCGGCGACCCGCCACTGGCCGGCGCGCTGCCAGCCGGCGAGGCTCGCCGTGTCGAAGCGCTCGTCGACGCGACCGGTCGTGACAGGTGCGGGCCGGGTGCCCTCGGACGGGCCGGCGCCGGCGTTCACCGCCGGCCAGCCGTCGATCCAGTCCAGCCGGTCGAGCAGCATCGGCCGCTCGTTGATGCCGAAGGGCTCGTCGAGGTACGGGTCGGCGCGGTCGAGGGCGTGGTAGACCATCCAGTCCTGACCGGACAGGTCGGTGAGGAACCCGTTGTGACCGGTGCCGATCCAGCGGTTGCCGTTCTGGGTGAGCACCGGCGTGCCGCCCGCCCGGGACGCGGTCAGGGCGACGCCCTCGCGGTCGGTGAACGGGCCGCGGGGGCTGCGCGCACGACCGACCTGGACGGAGTAGCCGGTGGCCGGGCCGGCGCAGCAGTTCGCCGTGGACGCGAACAGGTAGTACCAACCGTCGTGGCGCAGCACGTAGCTGCCCTCGAACTTGTTGTCGATCGCCACCGGCGTCGGCGTGCCGACCGCGCGCAGCCCGTCCGGGCTGAGTTCGGTGACCGAGATGCCGCCGTAGTAGCTGCCGTAGTAGAGGTAGCTGCGGCCGTCGACGTCGGTGAACTGGCTCGGGTCGATGGTCCACAGCCAGCCGCCACCGCCGCCGGGGCGCGGGGCGACGACCGGCTCGTCGGCGAAGGTCCACGGCCCGGTCGGAGTGGGGGCGGTGGCCGCGCCGATGGCGTAGTCGTTGCCCTCGGTGGAGACTGTGGTGTCGGTGACCGTCACGTACATGACCCAGCGGTCGCCCAGGCGGCGCACGTCGGGCGCCCAGTACGCCGCGCCGGGCGCCGCGTAGGACGGGCGCTGGTCGGGGCCGAACGCGTCGCCGACGTACGTCCAGTCGACCAGGTCGGCCGAGCGGGCGGTGGGCACCCGGTGGAACACGCCCTCGCCCTCGTGCAGCGGGTCGGTGGTGCCGTAGGCGTACCAGAGGCCGTCGTCGCCCCGGACGACGACCGGGTCGGCGAAGGTGTCGCCGACACCGACGGAGACCGGGTTGCGGTAGCGGGACGGGCCGTCGGATCCGGCGGCCGACGTGGACGGGGGCACGGCCAGGAGCAGACCGAACGCGGCGGCGAGCGCGCCGCCGCGGCGGAGATGTCGCATGTGGACCTGCCTCGGGGGAGTGGGCGGTGTGCCCTCCGTTCTTACAACGTTAGATACAACGTTGTAAAGAGTGCTGGGCGCTCGGTGCGCTGCGGAGCTGATGCACCGACGGCATCAGCTCCACAGGGCCACCCCTCGCCTCCGGCTCCCGTCGAGGGCGTCCCCACGCGGGAGCGCCCTTCCGGGGTGAATCGGAGGATTGTTCGGTCTGTGCCCGGTCCCGATGATTACGGTGTGTTCAGGGCGATCCACCCAGCGCCGTGACCGGAGAAGGGACCCCGTCATGCGAGTGCCCAGCCGTAGTCCGGGCCAGCAGCCCGGACCGCCCGCGTCGCCCACCGCCCCCGCCCGCCGCCGGCCACCCAGCGCCACCGCCCGCCGGCCGGCCACCGCCGCGCCCGACCTCGCCGCCTACCGGGCGGCCGTGGCCGACCTGCTGGTCGAGGTGGGGGCCCTGGCCGACGCCACAAGCACCCGGGCCCGGCAGGTGCTCATCGACGAACGGCTGCGTGAGCCGGCCCTGGCGGCCGTGCTCGACGCCACCCCGCAGGGCCTGCTCGGCGCGCGCGAGACGCTGCTGCTGGAGATGGCCCGCTACCAGCCGAACGAGCGCACCTCCGCGCGGGACCTCACCGCGCTGGTACGGATCTACCTGCTCTCCCGCATCGACGTGCTGTGGTGGCAGGACGCCCCGATCTTCGTCACCGACGACCAGGTGAACTGCAGCACCGACCTCGTCGACCTGGAGTGGCTGCGCCGCCGGGACCTGCTGCGCTTCCGGTACCAGGAGCAACCCGCCACCGTCCTGGGCCGCGCCGTGCGCGGACTGCGTCGGCGACTGCGCCCCGACGCGAGCCCGCACACCGCCGGCCTGCTGTTCCGTCGGGCCCGCCGGGAGGTGGTGGCCCTGCTCAACGAGCTGGGCCGCGAGTTCGCCGCAGCCGCGCCGCCGGCCACGCCGCCGCTGTGGGTGACAAGCCTCGTGCGCAGCACCGAGCACCAGTACCGGCTGCGCCGCCTGGGCTACGCCGCGATGCTGCCCAGCGGACACTGCCTCGGCTACTCGGCAGACGTCGAGCTGACCTGGTTCGACCGGTTCGGCGCGCGCGACACCCTCGCGGAGCTGCTGCTGGCCCGCCAGAACGCCGGCGAGCTGAACGTGATCGACGAGGGGCAGGCCTGGCACCTGTGTCTCGCACCCACCGCCCGGCGGCGTCTGCGCCGGGCGTACGAGGCCGAGATGGGGGTCTGAGCCCGTGTGCGGCATCGCGTTGAGCCTCGGCCCCGAGGCCGACCCGGCGACCTTCCGGCGGATGCTCGCCGTCCTCGCCCCGCGCGGCGAGGTCACCGAGACCCGCTCCGAGCGGGGGCTGCTCGCCGGCACCCGTCGGCTGCGCGTCGTCGACCGGGACCGGGCGGTGCAGCCCTGGACCTCGACCGACGAGCGCTGGCTGCTCTGCTTCAACGGCGAGATCTTCAACCACCGGGAGTTGCGCGCGCAGCTCACCCGGCTCGGGCTGGTGTTTCGCACCGACAGCGACACCGAGGTGCTGCTGGCCGCGTTCCAACAGTGGGGCGAGTCAGCCGTGACGCGGCTGCGCGGCGAGTACGCCTTCGCGATCGTCGAACGCGCCACCGGCCGGGCGTACCTGGCCCGCGACCCGCTCGGGGTGAAACCGCTGTACTGGTCCCGGCGACCCGGCTGCCTGTACCTCGCCTCCGAGGTGAAGGCGCTCGTCGGGCACCACGCCCCGGTCGCCGAGGTGCCGCCCGGACACCACGGCTGGGCCGAGCCGGACGGGCCGGTGCGGCTGCGCCCGTACGTCGACCTGCTCACCATCGGCGCGGGTCTGCCGGTCATCGACGACCCGGACGAGGCCACAGTGCTCGTCCGGGCCGCCCTGACCGACGCCATCCGGATGCGTGTGGAGACCGACCTGACCGTCGGGGTGGTGCTCTCCGGCGGGCTGGACAGCTCGTTGACGCTGCGGCAGGTGCGCGACATCCACCCGGACTGCGTCGCCGTGACCGTCGGCGTGCCGGACAGCCCCGACGTGGCGTACGCCCGGCGGCTCGCCGCCGACCTCGACGTGCCGCACGTGGTGGTCGAGCTGCGCCCCCGCGACATCCGGCTGGCCGACGTGCGCGAGGCCATCCGGATCTCCGAGCTGACCGAGTACGGCGACATCATCAACGCCGTCGTCTCGGTGCCGATCTTCCGGCGACTGCGCGACCTGGGCGTCAAGGTGGTGCTCACCGGCGACGGCTCCGACGAGCTGTTCGGCGGGTACCCCATGTACCGCCAGGTCGACCCGATCGCGTCGCGCCGGCTGTTCCTGCACCGCATCCGCAACCTCTGTCGTACGGAGTTGCAGCGGGTCGACCGGACCGCCATGGCGCACGGCGTGGAGGCGCGGGTGCCGTTCCTCGACCTCAGCGTGGTGGAGTTGGCGATGCGGCTGCCCCTGGACCTGAAGGTGCGCGACGGCCAGGAGAAATGGATCGTGCGGCGGGCGTTCGCCGACGTGCTGCCCGACTACGTCCTGCGCCGGCCGAAGAACCCCATGTCGTACTCCACCGGGCTGCACGAACGGGTCCGGCTCTACAAGCCGCTCTTCGCCCGGATGCACAGGTCGTTCGGCTACGACCTGCTGGAACCGGTCCGCCGGGACTTCGACACCGTCCTGAGCCGCTGCGGCAACGACCTGGACCGGGCCATCGCCGACGGGATGAACCGGCCCGACTACACGGTCCTGGAACACGCCCGCGACCTGGTCGGGGCGGCGAAGTGGAACGCCGCGCCGATGGTCCGCCGGCTGGTCGGCCCGCGCCCGCCCCGCCGCTGAACCCTCTCGAACACGCTTGACTCTGACACCGTGTCAGGGACGAGCGTGAGGGGACCATGTTCACCATCGGAGACTTCGCCCGACTGGGCCGCGTGTCGGTGCGGATGCTGCGCCACTACGACAGCATCGGCCTGCTCCGCCCGGCAAGCGTCGACGCGCACAGCGGCTACCGCTCCTACCGGGCGGACCAGCTGCGTCGGCTCAACCGGGTGATCGCCCTCAAGGACCTGGGTCTCACCCTGGACCAGGTGCGGGCGATCCTGGACGACGCCGTCGACGTGGCCGAGTTGCGGGGCATGCTGCGGTTGCGTCGCAGCCAGCTGACCGCGCAACTGGCCGCCGACACTGCCCGGCTCGCGGCCGTCGAGGCGAGGCTCCGCATGATCGAATCGGAGGGTCGGATGACCACCCAGGACGTCGTACTCAAGGAGATCGCGCCGGTTCGCGTCGCGGAGCTGACCGCCGTCGCGCCCAGCTACCAGAGCCAGGACATCGGTCCGGTGATCCAGCCGCTCTACCCGGAGCTGTTCCGCCGGCTGGCCGAGACCGGGATCACGCCGACAGGCCCGGCCATCGCCTGGTACGAACCCGCCGCCGACGACGACGGCGACGAGGTAGTCGTGCACGCCGGGGTGACCGTCGGCGCCGGCGTCTCGGCAGGCCCCGACCTGGTGGTACGCGAGCTGCCCGCGGTGGGCACCGCCGCGACGATCGTCCACCATGGCGCGATGGACGACGTCGAGCAGAGCATCGAGGTGCTCGCCCGCTGGATCGAGGCGAACGGCTACCGCACCGACGGATTCGCCCGCGAGGTGTACCTGGAGTACTGCCAGGACTCCCCGGAGCAGGGCGTCACCGAACTCCAGCTCACCGTCGACCGCGCCTGACCGCAGGCTGCCGTCGCGCCGTCTATCTGACGGCGCGTACGGCAGTCGGGTTTTGGACAGCCCCGCGTCCACGGGTAGATTTTCCCACCACACATATGGCCCCTGAGCTGGGAAAACTGGTAAAACTGAAATAGAGATGCGTCGCTCAATACGCGAAAGTCATTTCGCGAGTGACGGTCGATTTCACCAGTCGCCCTGCGGCCGGGGGCACCAGGCGCGTGGCCACCGTGGACAGATCCGGTCGCCCGCCTTCTTCCTCCATCCGTTGTGGGCCTCGTCCCCCGGAGAGGGAGAACATCGATGTCCCCACTGCTCCGCGCCCGTCCACGGGTCGTCACCGCGTGCGCCGCAATCCTGGCGCTGCTCGTCAGCCTGCTCGTCGCCCCGACGGCAGCCTCGGCCCGTGCCCCGAGTCGCACACCCACAACCGCGTCCGCGCCGGTCACCGCGCCGGCCGCCGCACTGGAGCGGGTCGCCGTGGCAGCCGCCCCGGCGCAACCACCTGCCGCTCCGGCGACGCCCACCGCGTCCTGGCGGGCCGGCACCGCGACTGTGCACTGGAAGGCGCCGGCCGACCGCGGCTCGGCCCTCACCGGCTACGTGGTCACCGCCTACCGCAACGCCAAGAAGGTGAAGACGGCGACCTTCGACGCGTCGAAGACCAGCCAGAAGGTCGAGGGTCTGACCGCGAAGGGCACCTACACCTTCACCGTCGCCGCGAAGAACGCCGAGGGCACCGGCCCGGCCAGCAAGGCGTCCAAGGGTGCCAAGATCATGGCGTTGCCGGGCGCGCCGACCATCATCGCGGTCACCGCCGACACCGCCACGGCACTGATTAGCTGGAAGCCCGGCCCGAACGGCGGGTCACCGATCACCAACTACATCGTCACCCCCTGGGTCAACGGCGTACGGCAGCCGGCCCAGACCTTCGGGGCGTCCACCACCAACACGGTCACCGGCCTGTTCCCCACCACCGCCTACCGGTTCACGGTGGCGGCCCGCACCGCCGAGGGCGTCGGCCCCGAGTCCGTCCTTTCGGACGAGGTGATCGCCAACGTCTCGCCGACGCTGCTGTTCGACCACCCGAACGACGCGACGGTCGGCATCGCGTACACCGCCACCCTGAACATCACGCACGGCGTGCCGCCCTACACCTGGAGCGTCGACTCGGGCACCCTGCCGCCCGGCATCTCGCTCAATCCCGTCACCAACGGCATCTCCGGCGTGCCGACCACCGCGGGCGTCTACCCGGTGGTGATCCGGGTCGTCGACGCGGACGGCGAGACCGGCACCAGGCTGATCACCCTGGTGGTCAACAAGGCGCCGATCCTGAGCTTCCCGGCGCCGCCACTCGGTGAGGTCGACGCGCCCTACTCCGAGCAGCTCAACGTGATCGGCGGCACCGGGCCGTTCACCTGGTCCCTGCCCTCCGGGACGCTTCCGCCCGGCCTGACCCTCGAACCGACGACCGGCCTGCTGTCCGGCCGGCCGACAACTGTCGGCGCGTACCCGTCGACGGTCCGGGTGACCGACGCCAACGGCTTCGCCGCCAACCGGGCGATCCGGATCCTGATCCAGCCCAAGAGCGTGGCCACGCTGAGCGTGTCCACAAATGCCATCAACTTCGGCAGCTCGGTGCAGTTCCAGGTCATCGTCGGCCCCGGCGTCGCCGAGGGCAGCGTCACCCTCATCGACGAACTGCCAAACGGGGTGGAGACCCCACTGGGCACCTTCCCGCTGAACCTGAACGTGGCCACCTTCCAGGTCTACGTGCCGGCGTTCGGGCACAACCAGTTCCGGGCGCAGTACGACGGGACCGGGCCGCTCGGCGAGGCGGTGTCCAACGAGGTCGCCATCGAGGTCTCGGCCGCACCGCGCCAAGTGGTCATCGACCAGTTCGCGCAGTCCGGCATCAGCGGCATCGCCGACCAGTTCGTCTCGATCGTCAACGGCACGGCGATCAACCTGCCGATCGCCGGGTTCAAGGTCGAGGCGCCCGGCGGACTGTCCATCACCATCCCGGGCAGCGCGCGGCCGCTGCCGCCCAAGCGGGGCTACCTGATCGCGGCCACCAACTACTCCCTGTTCAACATCCAACCCGACCTCATCGTCCCCAGCCTCGGTCAGGGCGGTTTCCGGCTCGTCGCACCGGACGCGGCGCACACGGTCACCGACCGGGCCGGGTCGACGGCGGGCTTCTCCGAGGGTCCGCCCCTGCCCGCCTTCAACTCGCCGCCGTTCGTCCCCTACGCCTGGAACCGTCTGCGCATCGGGGGCAACCTGAAGGACACCGCCAACAACGTGGCCGACTTCCGGCTGGTCGCCACCGTGATCGGGCCGATCAACGGGGTACCGTCCACCCTCGGTAGTCCCTCACCGCAGAACACGCTCGGCACCTACCAGCAGAACGCGGCGGTGCAGTCGACGCTGTTCGACCCGAACGTGGCCGTGTCGGCCCCGCCGAACCGGGTCCGCACCGCGACCAGCCTGGTGATCCGGCGGACGCTCACCAACAGGTCGTCCGCGCCGATCACCCAGGCCCGCATCCGGATCACGTCGCTGAGCGCGGAGAACGGCGCACCGTACCCCGGTGGGTCGTCGCCGCAGGTGCACTCCAACCTGCGGTTGGTCAACCCGACCAACGCGACCACCTCGATAACCATCAGCGACGGCCGGACGCTGCTGGTGCGCAACCTGTCCATGGACACGCCGGCGACCAGCCCGCCGGGCGGAGGGCTGGGCACCACCCTGACGATCCCCATCGACCTGGGTGGGCTCGCGCCGGGCGCGTCGATCCACATCGCGCTGACCCTCGCGGTGGACACACCCGGATCGTGGTGGCTTGCGTACGACGTGGACGCGCTCGGCGGGGGCGTCGTCCCCACTGTCGCGGCGTCGGCGAAGGGCGAGAAGGCGGCCAAGCAGCGCGCGGCGGAAGCCGAGCGGCTGAAGGAGTCGCAGAAGCTGACAGTCGAGCGCGGCACGCTGCGCTGACGTTCAAAAGATGAGGGTGCGGGTGGCGCGTCACCACGAGCGCCACCCGCACCGTCGCACCGCCAAAGGTCGTTGACCAGCGCATGAACGGGGGAACCATGCCCACATCCGGTCGAGCGGCCTACGGGCTGCGGGTGCACGGGTTGGACGAGGTCGCCGACCTCCCGCCCGCCGACGCCGCCGCACCCGGCTGGCCCGCGGTACGGATCCGCCAGTGCGACACACCCCCACCACCGCCGGTGCCGTTGGACGACCGGCGGGGCACGAGAGTCCTCGCGGACGGGCGTACCCTCGCCGTCGACCGGGAGCACGGCACCGCGACCTTCTACGGCCCGCCGCTCACCCCGGACGTCCTGGCCCACCCCTACCTCGCGCCGGTGGCGACCACAGTCAACAGGTGGGCCGGGCGGGAGGCGTTCCACAGTGGCGCCTTCGTCCTGGCCGGTCGCGCCTGGGCGGTGCTCGGCCCGCGTACCGCAGGAAAGAGCAGCCTGCTCGCGGCCCTGGCCGCGCGGAGTGTGCCGGTGCTGGCCGACGACATCCTCGTGACCGACGGCGTCGCCGCGTTCGCCGGCCCGCGCTGCGTCGACCTGCGGCAGCCCGTGCCGGGGGTCACGCTGCCCACCCGGCGGGTGCGCGCCGGTGACCGGCTGCGGGTCGGGCTGCCCCCGATCGCGCCTCGCGTCCCGCTCGGTGGCTGGCTGTTCCTGCGCTGGGGCGCCGCGGTGGGCCTGACCCGGCTGCCGCAGACGGTCCTGCTGGCCCGGCTCGCCGGCCTGCGGTCGTTCGGCGAGTTGCCGTCCGATCCGGTGGCGCTGCTGTCGATCGCGGCTCTGCCGGGATGGGACCTCACCCGACCACGCGACTGGGCCGTCCTCGACGACACCCACCGGTTGGTCGCCGAGACGATCGCCGCCGGCCGGGCCGTGGGGTCGGCCCGGTGACCGGCATGTCGGAGGCGGTGCGCTGCCTGAGCCTCGACACGGCCGCCGTGACCCTCAGCGCGGCGCTGGCCGAGCGCGGCGTCGACACCGTCCTGCTCAAGGGCCCAGGGCTGGCCCGGCGGCTGGGCCAGGAGCGGCACCGCGTCTACACCGACGTCGACCTGCTTGTCGCCCCGGCGTCGTTCGACCGGGCGCAGGCGGCACTTGCCGACCTCGGCTGCCGCAGCGCCCTCCCCGAGGGTCGCCCCGACCACCGTTCGCACTGGTACGAGCGACCGTGGCTGCTGCCCGGCCCGCTGCCGCGCACCGTCGACCTGCATCGCGGCTTCCACGGGGTGAGCGACCCCGACGCGCTCTGGACGGTGCTGTCCGCCTCGGCGGAGCGCATCGCGCTTGCCGGCGGCACGCTCGCCGTACCCGACGAGGCGGGAGCGGCTCTGCTGGTGGCGCTGCACGCCGCCGCGCCGGGGTTGTCCGACCGACCGCGTGCCGACCTGACGCGGGCCGTGGAGGTCTTCCCCACCGAGACCTGGCGGGCGGCGGCCGACCTCGCCGAGAGGACCGGGGCCGTCGCGTCGTTCGCGCTCGGCCTGCGGCTGATCCCGGCCGGCGCTGCCCTGGCCGCCACGCTGGCCCTGCCCGGGCACCGCTCGGCGGCGCTGTGGCTGCGGGCCCACCGCGCGTCGCCCGGCGCGGTGGCGCTGGCCCAGCTCGCCGAGCTGCCCACGCTGCGCGGCCGGTTGCGGCACCTCGGCCCGCGCCTGTTCCCGACGCCGGCGTCGATGCGCCACGCCAGTCCGCTGGCCCGGCGCGGCCGGGCCGGGCTGCTGGTAGCGCACCTCACCCGGCTGGCCCGCAACGCCGGCCGGCTCCCTGGCACGCTTGCCGAGGTGCGCGAGGCGCGACGCCGCAACCGCGGCTGACCGGCCTCCCTGCGTCAGGGCCGCACCTCCACGCCGACGTCGGACCCCGTGGGCGGATTCGTGGGCCCGGTGCCGCCCGCCCGCTCGGCGGGGTACGCGGCCAGCCAGAGCTGTTGCACCAGGCTGGCAGTGCCGCCGGGGATCGGCCAGCGCGACCAGAGGTCCCGCAGCCGGTCCGGGTCCACCAGGTCGGTGTCGGCGCCGGCGCCGTCCCACGTACGGACGAACTCCCGCGTCGGCTCCCGGAGGAACACCTCACGGAACCGTGCCTTGCGGCGCGGTGCGATGACCTCGGCCGGCAGGGCGTCCCCGACGATCTCCGCGAGCAGGGCATCTCGCCCCACCCCCCGCCGGTCGCCGCCGGAGTGGGCCACCGCGGCCAGGAACCCCTCGTCGAGCAGCGGCTGGATCGCCACGGCCTGATGATCGCCCGCCATTCGGGACAGCGCCGAGCAGGTCAGCAGCAGGTCTCGACGGCGGGCGTGCCAGGCGATCCGGTGTCGCAGCAGGCGCGGCTCGGCGCGTTCCTCGGCCCGGTACGCCCGCTGCACGTCGCGGGCCACCTCCGGGCGCAGCCACCCGAACTGCTCCACCGGCCCCTGCCGCGTCCGCACGTCGTGGCGCAGCCACCACAGGCGGGCGCGCAGCGAGGTCGCCTGTGGACGGCGCCACCCGGCCAGGATCTGGTCCCCGCCGCCCCCGGTGAGCAGCGAGCCGCCGCCGGCCAGCTCGGCGAGGGGTAGGTGCAGGTGCAGGTTTACCGGATGGACCACCCCGTAGCGGCGCAGCAGTCGGCGGGCGACAGGCCCCACCAGATCCAGCTCGTCGTCGGCCCGCAGGATCTGCCAGGAACCGTCGAGCCGCAGCGCCCGGATCACCCGTTCCTGCCAGTCGGACTCGTTGGCCCGGGGCGCCCCGGCGAACCGCCAGGTGACCGGCACCGGGTCGGGCAGGCCCTCCCGGCGGGCGGCGCGGACGGCGACCGCCAGGACCAGCGACGAGTCCAACCCGCCGGAGAAGCTGACCAGGCATGGCGGCCGGGCCAGGCCGGGCAGCACTGCCGCGTCGAGCGCACCGAGCGGGCCCGGCAGGCCGGTCGGCGTGGGTCGACGCGGCGATACCGGGGCGACACCCAGCACCGTTCCGGTGGCGATGTCGAACGAGGTCGGACGGAGCACTGTCACCTCAATCGCGTTTCAGGGCGCCCCGGCGCGCGGCGACGCGCAGCGCCCGGCCGAAGGCCCAACTCGATGCCGGCAGCAGCAGCGCGGTGGCCCCGAGCAGCGCTCCGGCCGACCACGTCCAGTGACCACCGGTGAGGGCGGCGCGCAGGCCGTCCAGGGCGATCCGGCTGGGCAGCACCGCGGTCAGCGCCGGCAGTGGGCCGGGAAGCTCGGACACCGGGAAGTACGTGCCGGACACGAAGGACAGCCCGACGACGACGAGCCGGGCGGCGCCGTCGCCGTGCCCGACCGCGATGGTGAACGCCGCCAGCACGATACCGACGCCCATCATGGCCGCGCTGCCGGCGACAAGCACCACAGTCACACCCCACCAGTCGGCGTGTTCGGTGCGCAGGCCGAGCACCGTGGCGAGGATCGCCAGGTAGACGCCGGAGCGCAGCAGCACGAACAGGAACGGGTAGCCCGCGGTCCCGATGGCCAGCGCGGGAACCGGGACGGGCTGCGCCGCCAGCAGCTCAAGGGTTCCACTGCGCTGTTCCCGGATCACACGGCCGGTCAGTTGGGTGCTGGCCGCCTGCAGGACGAGCAGGAAGGTGATGCCGACAGCCACGAAGTCGAAGTAGCTGGGCGAGCGGGTCAGGTCGGTGCCGGTGGCAGGCGTCAGCACCCGGGAGATGAACAGGAAGACGACAAGGTTCACGACGCCGAAGGCGACGTCCAACAGCAGCGGCAGCCGAAACTGACGCGGGTCGCCGAGATCGCGACGGACCAGCGCGAGGACCATGCCTACCGCGGTGGCCCCACCCCTCCCGCCGGCTCCGCCCGCCCGGCGGCCGCTGGCGCGGGTGGCGGTGGCGGCGGTCGGCGTCATGCCGCCGCCGCGAGCGTCAGGGCGGTCCCGCACCGGCGTCGGTCGTCGGCGTGGTGCGAGGCGATCACGCAGGTCAGCTCGGGTCGCCGGTCCAGCGCCTGCCAGAGCAGCAGCCGGGAGGGGTCGTCGAGCGACCGGCTGGGCTCGTCGAGCAGCAGCAGGGCGGGCGCGCCCACGAGGGCCCGCGCGATGCTCACCCGGGCCCGCATTCCCGCCGAACAGCGCTCCACCGGAACTGTGGCGTAGCCGGTCAGGTCGAGTTCCTGCTCAAGGCCGGCGACGGCCGGGGCGACGGCCCGCCGGGGCAGGCGGAGCCGGGCGACGAGGGCCAGATTCTCCCGCGCCGACAGTTTCTCGTACAGGCCCTGCTCGGGTGCGAGACACACACCTGTCAGACGTCTCGCGGGCAGCGATCCGACGGGGTGGCCGCCGACGGTGGCCTGCCCGGCGCTGAGGGTCAGCGTGCCGGACAGGCACCGCAGCAATGTGGTCTTGCCGGATCCGTTGCTGCCGCCCAGAAAGACGCGCGCGCCCGAGGCCACGTCGAGGTCGAGGTCCGTGAAGATCACCCGACGGCCGAACCGACGCTGGGCCCGACGGACGGTGAGCATCGGCGGTGTTCCCACTGCCGAGGACCGGTCAGAGCGAGCCGTCGCCTCCGCCGCCCAGCCCGTCGTCCGGGCCCACCGTGCCGCCCTTGGTCAGCTCGGCGAGGGTGCCGAGGCGCCGGATCGTCGGCGGCCGGTAGTCCGGCACTGCCGTCTCGGTGGTCTCCAGCTCGCGGTGCGCTGTCATGGGTACTCCCTACTCGTATGGGTCCTGACCAGGATAAACGGTCATCCGGCACAGTATGGCGACAACACGACGACAAGGCCGAAAACGCGCACCAGCGCCAGGTCCGATCGCCGCCAGCATCGCCGCCGCCACCGGACCAGGCTGGACGCATGACGACCACCGCCACCTTCCGCGTCCACGCCGTACCGGCCTCGGCCCTCGACCTCGTCCGTCGTACCGGCCGCGACGCCGCAGGCCACCCCGTCGAAGCGTGCCTGGCCGGCGGCGGGGAACCGCTGCGCTGTTGCCTGCGCGACGCCGAGGCGGGGGAGGCGCTGCTGCTGTTCGGCTACGCCCCACCGATCGACGCCGCCGCGTACCGGGAGATCGGGCCGGTCTTCGCGCACGCCGCCGCCTGCCCGGGCCCGGACCACGCCGGTGGCCACCCGCCGGCCTGGCGGGGGCGTCCCCAGGTGCTGCGGGCGTACGACCGGCAGGGACGGATCTGCGGCGGCCGGCTGCACGACGGCACCGACCCGGAGGCGGTGATCGCGGAGCTGTTCGCCGACCCGCGGGTGCGCCAGCTACACAGCCGCAACGTGGTCTACGGCTGCTTCATGTTCATCGTGGAGCGGGCCGCCGGCTGACGGCCCTCAGCTGACCAGCAGCAGCGCGCCGACCGCGGCGAGCGTGCCGGCGACGGCGAGCAGGGTGCTGGTCAGCACGAACCGTCGTACCGGCACCGCCACCCCGGCCGCCCGGCACCGTTCGAACCAGAGCAGGGTGGCGAGCGACGCCCACGGCGCGGCGAGTGGGCCGACGTTCGTGCCGATCAGCAGGGCCAGCAGGCGGGTGTGGTCGGCGCCGGGCAGCACCGCCTCACCGGCCAGGTAGGCCGGCAGGTTGTTCACCGCGTTGGCCAGCAGCGCCCCCGTGCCGCCGGCGCGCAGCGCGCCGGCCGCACCGCCGTCGGCGCCGACCAGGTCGGCGACCAGGTCGTCCAGCCCGTGCCGGCCGAGGGTCTGCACCACCAGGAACAGGCCGACGACGAAGAGCAGCAGCCGTACGGGCACCAACCCGGCCCGCAGCGTGGTGGGGGAGCGGACCACGAAGCCGAGCAGCACCAGCGCGAGCGCGACGCTTGAGGCGAGCCCGATCTCCACCCCGGCGAGGATGCCGGCGACGAAGAGTAGGCAGCCGGCGAGCGCGACGCGGTGCAGCACCGGGTCGGCCGGCACGTGTGGGGCCGGCGGGACGAAGCGTCCGCCGGCCGGTCGTTCCCGCCGCCACCAGCAGTACCAGAGCAGCACCATGGTCACCGTCACGGCGGCGAGCTGCGGCAGCGCCATCCGTTCGGCGTACGCCAGTGGCGTGAGCCCGACCCGGTCGGCGGCCAGCAGGTTCGTCAGGTTGGACACCGGCAGCAGCAGGCTTGCGGTGTTCGCCAGCCAGACCGTGGTGACCGCGAGCGGTCCGGCCGGGACGCGCAGGCCGCGGGCCAGCGCGAGCAGCACCGGGGTGAGCAGCACGGCAGTCGTGTCGAGGTTGAGCACGAGGGTGGTCACCGTGGCGAGGCCGCCGCAGAGCAGGAACAGCGCCGCCCAGCGGCCCCGGGAGGCGATGGCGAGCCGGCTGGCCAGCACGTCGAAGACGCCCGCCACGGCGGTCAGCTCGGCCAGCACGATCACGGTGCCGAGGAAGAGCAGCAGCGGCAGGATGCGGTGCAGGGTGGCAGTGGTCTCGGCGCGGGACAGTAGCCCGCTCAGCGCGCAGGCCGCACCGGCCACCGCGAGGACGACCGCCACCACGTCGAGCGGGTGGGGACGCCAGCGCGCGGTCGGTTCGGGCGGGGCCGGCGGCGTGCCGGCGGCAGACTTCACATCTGACCACGTTGGCACAGGGGCCGGCCGGCCGATCGCCAACCCCCGCTCAGGTGACCGGCCCCACCGTGGCGCCCCCCGATCGGGGCGGCGGGCCTGGTCCGGGCGGGCTGACGTGGCCGGGCCCGGCCCCTCGACGAGAGGCCGGGCCCGGGTCGCGCGGTCGGTGCTACCAGCTCAGGTAACCGGGCTGGGTCTGCACGTTCAGCTCGTTGAACCGGGTCAGGTTCGCCGTCCAGGTCCGCCAGTCGTTCAGCTCCAGGACGTCCAGGCCCTTCTGGATGTCGTTGGAGTAGATGTTGCCGTTGTAGTAGTACGTCGACCACGCGCCACCGGTGACGGGCTCGGTGGCGGAGAGCGGCCCCCGCTCCCAGTACGCGATCTCCTTGGGGTGGCGCGAGTCGGTGAAGTCCCAGACGGAGATGCCGCCCTGGTACCACGCCTGCACCATGATGTCCCGCCCGAGCACCGGGACCAGCGAGCCGTTGTGCGCCACGCAGTTCTCGGTCTCGGCGTTCGTGCGGGGGATCTTGTAGTAGCTGCGGAACGCAAGCGTCCGGGCGTCACCGCGACCGGTGATGTCGTAGATGGCGTCCGCTCCCCGGTTGGGGCCGACGGTCTCGTTGCAGGTGGCCGCCCCGCCGCCGCCCAGCTCGTCGGTGAAGACGACCTTGGTGCCGGCGTTGTTGAAGGTGGCCGAGTGCCAGAAGGCGAAGTTGACCGTGTCCCGGACCTGGGTGATCAGGCGAGGAGCTTCCCGGTTCTTGATGTCGAGCAGGATGCCGTCACCCATGCAGGCGCCCGCCGCGATGTCCTTCGCCGGGTACGCGGTGATGTCGTGGCAGCCGGTGGTCGCCGAGCCGGTCTCGCTGCCCGGGAAACCGCCGTCCGGGAAGAGGTTCGGCGTCGAGATGACGGCCGCCTCGGTCGGCTTCTTCACCGGCACCTTGACGATGGAGATGGAGTCGTGCGGCGGCTGGCAGTCGGGGAACTCGGCCCGCGGGCTGTACGACGAGACGTACAGGTAGACGTTCTTGCGGTCCTTGCCCGGCACCAGCGTGTGGGTGTGCGACCCGCAGGCGGTCTCCACGGACTTGATGTAGCGCGGGTTGGCCTTGTCACTGATGTCGAAGACCTTGATGCCCTCCCACGACTCCTTCACGGAGGCGGGCTGGGCGACGCTCGCGCACGAGTCGTCACTGCGCGACGAGTCGGTGGAGACGAACAGCAGGTTGCCGTAGACCGAGATGTCGTTCTGCGATCCCGGGCAGGACACCTGCGCGGTGATCTTGGGCGCGCTGGGCCGGGAGATGTCGTAGACGACGAACCCGTTGTAGTTGCCGGCGAAGGCGTACTTGCCCTGGAACGCCATGTCGCTGTTGAGCGCGGCTGTCGTGTCGAACGGCGCCTGCTTGGGGAGGTTGGCGATCTGCCGCAGGTTGGGGCTGCTGCGGATCTCGTCGACGCCCGGGATGTCGCTGGCGGCGGCCTGTGGTGCCGCCGCTGGTGCGGCCTCCTGGGCGCTGCTCGGCGTCGCCACGGCGACGCTTGTCAGCAGCAGACCTGTTGCGGCCAGGCTGACGATGCGGAGTTGTCGGAGCCGTGCGGTGGCCAGTCGGATCATCGGCGGCGCCCTTCGAAAGGGGGATGGCGATGGTCGGTACCTTACCGACCGTCGGAGATCATCGATGTGACCCGGGTCACATCCGCGTCGACTCGTCAATGGATAGGATCGCTGCGACCTCGACCTGAGGGGGGTGCGGCATGACCGTCCGACGTGGTCGGTTACTGGCCGTCGTCATAACGGCGGCCCTCATTGTGGTGCTGGCGGTGCTGGCTGTCCGCGCCACCGGCGACCCCGGCCGGCCGGCGGCCTCGACCCGCTCGGCGTCGCCCAGCCCGACGGCGGCCAGCCCGACCGGCCCGCCGCCCCCGCCGGTGCTCGTGCCGGGCCGCCCCGGCGAGCCGGCGGTCGCCCGGTCCGCCCAGGAGGTGCGCGACGACAGCCCGCCCCGCTACAACGGCCTGGACACCGTCTACGTCCAGATGATGATCCCGCACCACCAGCAGGCGTTGGAGATGAGCGCCCTCGCCCAGGAGCGGGCCGCCGATCCCCGGATCCGCGCCTACGCCGACCGGATCCGCGCCGGCCAGGGCCCGGAGATCAAGGTCCTGCGCGGCTGGCTCGCCACCCGCGGCCTGCCCGAGACGGCGCCCGGCCACGACCACGCCGGGATGCGGGGGATGCAGTCACCCGAGGCGATGAAGCGGCTGACCGCCGCCCGGGGCGTCGAGTTCGACAGGCTCTTCATCGCGATGATGACCGACCACCACCAGGGCGCGGTCACCATGGCCACCGACCTGCTGTCGGTAGGCGTCGATGCGACCCTCAACGAACTGGCCACCTCACTCGCCACCGAACAGGCCATCGAGATCGCCCGCCTGCGTGAGCTGACCCCGCCCTGACCCGCTGGCGGCCGGCCGCCACCAGCCACGACACGTACGCTTGGTGACCGTGAGACGCACGCTGTTCGGCCGCCCCCTGCGCGGCGTCGCCTTCGACGTGGCCGTCTCCGCCATGGTGGCGTTCGTCGGCCTCGCCTCGGCGGTGGCCCAGCCCGGCGGGTGGGCCGCCACAGGCGTCGGCGTGGGCATGGCGGTGGCGCTGCTGTTCCGCCGCACCCACCCGAGCGCCGTGACAGTCGTCGTCGCGGCGCTCGCCCTGGTCCAGGTGATCGCCAGGTGGGGTCCGCTCGCTTTCGACGTCGCCGCGCTCATCGCGCTCTACAGCGTCGTCAAGTACGGCAAACGCCTGCGCGACGGCGTGCTCGCCGGCGCGGTCGCCGCCGTGGGCGTGCTGCTCGCCGCCGCGCAGACCCCCGGCGTCATCAACTGGTGGGTGAGCGCGCTGTGGTACGCGCTCGTCACCGGCGCGGTCTGGCTCGTCGCGCTGAACGTCCGGACCCGCCGCCTCTACGTGCTCAGCCTGGAGGAGCGCGCCACCACCCTGGAGCGCGAGCGGGAGGCCGAGTCCCGGGCCGCCGTCGCCGAGGAGCGCACCCGCATCGCCCGGGAGCTGCACGACGTGGTGGCGCACAGCATGGCCGTGATGATCGTCCAGGCGGACGGGGCGCGGTTCATGCTCGACCGCGACCCCGAGCAGGCCCGCACCGCCGTGAAGGTGGTCGCCGACACCGGCCGCGCGGCCCTGGAGGAGATGCGCCGGCTGGTAGGCGTCCTGCGCGACGCCGGCCCCTCCGCCGGGTCGGTGGTGGCCGCCGACCCGGAGCACCGGCGGCTGGCCCTGGCCGAGCTGCCCGACCTGCTGGCCCGCTTCCGCGACGCCGGGCTGCGCGTCCACGACGCCGCCACCGGCGCGCAGCCGGCCCTGCCACCGGGCCTGGAACTGACCGTCTACCGCGTGGTGCAGGAGGCGCTCACCAACGCGCTCAAACACGCGGGCGTCGGGGCCACCGTCGACGTCACGCTGACGTACACCGCCGACACCGTCGTGGTCCGGGTCGTCGACGACGGCCGGGGCCGCCCGGCGGTCAGCCCGGCGCCGCCCGGCGGTCACGGTCTGCTCGGCATGCGCGAGAGGGTGGCGGTGTACGACGGCAGCCTCACCGCCGGCGCTCAGCCGACCGGGGGTTGGCAGGTCGAGGTCCAGCTACCGCTACCGTCGGAACCCGCAACGGAGGTGATCGCGGCATGACGGTCCGGGTGGTGATCGTGGACGACCAGGCGCTGGTGCGCGCCGGTTTCCGGATGGTGCTGAGTTCGCAGCCCGACCTGGAGGTGGTCGGGGAGGCCATCGACGGCGCGGACGCCCTGCGGGTGCTGGCCCGCACCGAGGCCGACGTGGTGGTGATGGACATCCGGATGCCGACAATGGACGGGGTGGAGGCGACCCGCCGGCTCTGCGCCGACCGACCGTCAGGTCCGCCCCGGGTGCTGGTGCTGACCACCTTCGACACCGAGGCGGACGCGTTCGCCGCGCTACAGGCCGGCGCCAGCGGCTTCCTGCTCAAGAACGTCCCGCCGGAGGAGCTGCTGGACGCGATCCGGGTGGTGGCGGCCGGCGACTCGGTGGTCGCCCCGTCGATCACGCGACGGCTGCTGGACCGCTTCGCCGGCCAGCTCGGCGCCGGCCCGACCGCCGACCCCCGGCTGGCCCAGCTCACCGAGCGGGAGCGGGAGGTGCTGCTGCTTGTCGCGCAGGGCCTGTCCAACGCCGAGATCGCCGCCAAGGCGCACGTGGCCGAGGCCACGGTGAAGACCCACGTCGGGCGGATCCTGGCGAAGCTGCACCTGCGCGACCGGGTCCAGGCGGTCGTGCTGGCGTACGAGAGCGGCCTGGTCACGCCCGGCCGGTGACCCGCCGTACGACCCGGGTCGTACGGCCGACGGATCTGGCGCTACCTGCGGCGTACACGTGTCGAGCGTGCAGGTGGAGATCAATCCCGGTGGACCGGCCATAGCGTCGGAGGGGTCCGATCCGCGCCTGCACCGGGAGCCCGCACATGATCCGATTGACCCTGCGCTCGCTGCGCGCCGAGGCGCTGCGCATGCTGCTCTCCGCGCTGGCCGTCGTGCTCGGCGTCGCGTTCATCGCCGGCACCCTGATCTTCGTCGACGGGATGCGCGCAGGCGCGTACGACCGGGCCGGCACGTTCGACAGGCACACCGACCTCGGCGTCTACCCCGGCGGCGGCAAGGCGCTGCCGGCGAGCCTTGTCGAGCGGGTCCGCGCCGTCGACGGCGTGGCCGCCGCGGCCGGGGAGCTGACCGCCACCGGCGGAGTTCTCGGCGCCGACGGCCGGCCGGTGCTCGGCTACGCCGTGCTCGCCGCCATCCCCACCGAAACGGCCCTGCGCTCGTACGACGTGGTGTCCGGCCACCTGCCCGACCGCGCGGGCGAGGTGGTGCTCGACGCGCCCACCGTGGCCGAGGAGGGTTTCACCCTCGGCGCCCCGGTCCAGATCGGCGGCACCGGCGGCGCGGCCCGCCCGTACACCCTGGTCGGCACCGTCGACGTGGCAGGCACCGTCCGCGACATCGGCGGACCGTTCATCGGCCTGGTCGGGCCGGACGCGATCACGGTCAGCGGCGTGCGCGGGTACGACCGGATCATGGTGGCGGCCCGGCCGGGCACCTCCGAGACGGTGCTTACCGACCGGCTGCACGCGGCCGTCGGTGGCGCCGACGCCACCGTGAAGGGCCGTCAGCAGATCCTCGACGAGGCCGTCGACGACGCGGTCCGAGACCTGAACCAGTTCATGATGCTGCTGCTCATCTTCGTCGGGGTCGCGGTGGTGGTGGCCGGCTTCGTGATCGCCAACACCTTCGCGATCGTGCTGGCGCAGCGCACCAGGCGCACCGCGCTGCTGCGCCTGGTGGGCGCCACCCGGGGGCAGGTCTTCCGGGCCGCCCTGCTGGAGTCCGCGCTCGTCGGGTTCGTCGCCTCCGTGCTGGGGGTGCTGCTCGGGGTGGCCCTCGCCGCCGGCATGCGGCTGCTGATGTCCCGGCTGGACGTGCCGTTCTCCGGTGGGCTTACCGTCGCCGGCTCGACGGTGCTGACCAGCCTGCTGCTCGGCACCGCGCTCACCGTGGCCGCCGCCCTGCTGCCGGCCTGGCGGGGGACCCGGATCGCCCCGGTGGCCGCGCTCACCGACGCGGCGGTGCAGCCCAGTCGGGGCGCCGGTCGGCTACGCCTGATCGTCGGCGCGGTGGTGCTCGGCGCCGGCGTCGCGGCCCTCGCCGGCGCGGCCAGCGCCGGTCAGGTGCTGCTCGTGGCCGTCGGCGGCGTGCTGGCGTTCTTCGGGATCGTGCTGTTCGGGCCGGTGCTCGTTCCGGCGCTGGTCCGGGTGATCGGGTGGCCGGCCCGCCTGCTGTTCGGCATGACAGTCGGCCTGGCGGTGGCCAACGCGGTCCGCAATCCGCGCCGGATCGCCGCCACGGCGACCGCCCTGGTGATCGGGATCGGACTGGTGTCGGCGTTCGTGGTAGGCGCGCGCAGCACCAAGGACGGCATCGAACGCAGCGTCGACGCCGAGATCGGAACGGACTTCGTGGTCAGCGGCATCGGTCAGAACCTGCCCGCCGCGCTCGCCGGGGAGTTGGCCGCGCGGCCCGAGCTGGGTGTGGTGCACGAGCAGCGAAGCACCGTCACCGGCGACATCGAGGTCCGAGCCGCCCACCCGGCGCTTGTCGGTCGGACGCTTACCGCGGTGCTCGCCGGCGACGTCGGACGGCTCGGGCCGGGGCAGGTCCTGGTGCACCGGGAGCTGGCGCGGGCGCGCGACTGGCAGGTCGGCTCCCCGGTCACCATCGCGGGGCGGCAGTTCCGGGTGGCGGCGGTGGTCGCCGACGACGCGCCGGCAATGGTCGCCACCTCGGCGCCCGAGGGGCACGTCATCGACCTGGACGACGCCGACTTCACCGCGCTCTTCCCCCGCGAGCGGGGCTTCCTGGCCGAGATCGACCCCGCCGACGGCGTCAGCGCCGAACAGGCCCGCGCCGCGATCGAGGCCGTGCTCGCCCGCTATCCGACGGTGAACCTGATGGACCAGGGCGCGTACAAGAAGATGCTCACCGGCACTGTCGACATGCTGCTGGCCTTCGTCACCGCGCTGCTCGGCCTGGCCGTGGTGATCGCCCTGGTCGGCGTGGCGAACACGCTGAGCCTGTCGGTCGTCGAGCGCACCCGGGAGAACGCGGTGCTGCGGGCGGTCGGTCTGACCCGGGCCCGGATGCGGGCCATGCTCGCGGTCGAGGCGATCCTGATGGCGCTCGTCGGCGCGGTGCTCGGCATCGGGCTGGGCACCGGCGTCAGCGCCGCGGCGATGGCCCTGCTGGCCCGCCTCGGTGGGGACTTCCACGTGGTGCTGCCGCTCGGCCAGCTCGGGCTGATCCTCGGCGTGGCCGTGCTGGCAGCCCTGGTCGCCTCGGTGCTGCCGGCCCGCCGGGCATTGTCGCGGCCCGTCGTCGAGGCGCTCGCCGAAACGTGATCCCGGGCCTGCGGCTCTCGGACGGACATCCGCCGGCCGGTCCCGCCGTCTACCCCGGCGGCGGGACCGGCCAGCGGTGCCGGGTCTAGAGGCGCTCCACCATCTCGCCGACGCACCGGTTGCGGGTGTCGAAGACGTAGCGGGCGTGCCGGACCACCAGGTCGTAGTCGAAGCTGTCGTGGTCGGTGACCACCACCACCGCGTCCGCGGCCCGCACCTCCCGCTCGGTGAGCCCGACGACTGTCACCCCGGCGGGGATCTGGTGGGCCTCCGCGTACGGTTCGACCGCGTGGACCTCGGCGCCGAGGGCCTGCAACCGGCGGGCCACGTCGACGGCGGGGGAGTCCCGCATGTCGCCCGTGTTCTTCTTGTACGCGAGCCCGAGCAGCAGCAGTCGGGCGCCGCTCACCGCCCGGCCGGCCCGGTTCAGGCCCGCCATGATCCGCTGCGCCACGTGCTCGGGCATCTCGTGGTTGATGTCGTTGGCCAGCTCGATGAACCGGAACTGCCTGCCGAGACGCCGTTTGACCTGCCAGGACAGGTAGCACGGGTCGATCGGCAGGCAGTGCCCGCCGACGCCGGGGCCGGGCCGGAACGGCAGGAACCCGAACGGCTTGGTCTCGGCGGCGTCGATCGCCTGCCAGACGTCGATGTCCAGGTGGTGCGAGAGCATCGTCAGCTCGTTGATCAGCGCGATGTTGACCTGGCGGAACGTGTTCTCGATCAGCTTGGTCAGCTCGGCGACCCTCGTGGAGTCCACCGCGACTGTGCGCTCCACGAGGCGCTGGTAGAACCCCTGCACCCGGGCCAGCGACACCGAGTCGACACCGGACACCACCTTCGGGGTGTTCTCCAGTCGCCAGGTCGGGTTCCCCGGGTCGATCCGCTCCGGGCTGTAGCCGAGGTGGAAGTCACCGGGGCTGGTCAGTCCGCTGGCCAACTCCAGCAGCGGTCGGAGCAGCTCCTCAGTCGTCCCCGGATAGGTGGTCGACTCCAGGATCACCGTGCTTTCCGGCCGCACGTACGGGCCGATGCCGACGCCTGCCTGCTCGACGAAGCTCAGGTCCGGGGTGCCGTCGCGCAGCGGGGTGGGCACGGTGATGACGCAGATGTCGAAACCCTCGGCGTCGGTGTACTCCGTGCTGGGGCGGTACCGACCGCTGCCCAGCGCGCGGCCCAGCCGGTCGGTGGGGATGTCCTCCACGAAGGACTCACCGGACGCGAGCCGCTTCACCCGGTCGGCGTCGACGTCGAGGCCGACGACGTCCAGGCCCGCCTCGACGGCGCGCATGGCCAGCGGCAGTCCGACGTACCCCTGGCCGATCACGACCAGCTTCTCAGCGCTCACCCGGGCTCCCACGGCAGATGGTGAAATGACCTGCTGAGAGCCTAGAGGGGTCTTCGGCGGCGTAAGTCCGTTTTGGGGATATCGGTGCTGGTGGGGCCGACGGGTCAGCCGCCCACCGGGTCCTCCGGAACCGTCGGCGGCGACGTCGTGGGGGGCGGATCGGTCGGGGGCGGGTCGGTCTTCGGCGGGTCGGTCTTCGGCGGGTCACTTGGCGGCGGCGCGGTGGTGGCGCTCGGCGACGCCGACGGCGGGCTGGACGACTGGGAGGGCTGCACGCTCGGCGTGACGCTTGCCGACGCCGACACGGTGGCGTCCGGGACTGTCGGCCGGTTGGGGCGCTGTGGGTCGTCGGTGACCTGCTCGTTCGCTGCCGGCAGCTCCGGCTGCCCGGTCGGCCCCTGCGTCGCGGAGGTCGTCGGCAGGTTGACGGCCGGCTCCTCGTCGCCTGTGTTGCGCGCCGCGCCCAGTGCCGCCCCCAGGCCGATCAGGGCGACAAGCATCGCGGCCGCCGCGCCGACAAGTGGCCCGCGACGTCGTTGCCGTCCGCCGTCCGCCGTGCCCGCCACCGCCGCGCCGGCCGGCACGTCGGTGCGGGTGCCCGGCCCGGCCTCCCGCAGCGGGACCGACGCCGCCGTCGCCATCGCCGTGGGCGGCTCGCCGCCGGTGACCGCGGTGCGGGCGGCCTCGGCCATCGCCGAGCCGCTGGTGAAGCGGTCCAGCGGATCCTTCGCGAGGGCCCGCGACACCAGGGCGCGGACCGCCTCCGGGATGTCGTGCGGCATCTCCGGCGGCTCGTCGTCCAGGTGCCGGATGGCGACCTGGAGCGGGTTGTCCCCGGTGAACGGCGGACCGCCGGTGAGGCAGCAGTACGCGACCGCGCCGAGCGCGTAGATGTCGGTGGCGCCGCTGACCGGACGACCGGCGGCCTGCTCCGGCGCCATGTAGAGAGCGGTGCCGGGCACCGCGTTGGTGCTGGTGATGCTCGTCACGTTCGTGGACCTGGCGACACCGAAATCGACCAGGACGACAGTGCCGTCCTCCTGGACCAGCAGGTTGCTCGGCTTGACGTCGCGGTGCACGATGCCGCCGCGGTGCGCCGCGCTCAGGGCGTGCGCCGCCTGGGCCACGATCGACATCGTCTCGGCCACGTCGAGCCGACCGGCCGCCTCGATCCGCTTGGACAGCGGCTCACCCTCGACGAACTCCATGACCAGGTAGTCCGCCCGACCGCCGTCGGGCAGGTCGTCCTCGCCGCAGTCGTACACCTGCACGATGCCGGGGTGCCGCAGAGCTGCCATGATCCGTGCCTCGGCCCGGAAACGGGCGATGAAGTCCGGGTCGGAGACCAGCGCCGGCAGCAGGACCTTGACCGCGACCTGTCGGCCGAGGACCAGGTCCGAGGCACGCCAGACGTCGCCCATGCCGCCGGTGGCGACACGTTCGTCCAGGCGGTACCGCCCGCTGAGCACGACCTCCGATGACAACACAGCATTACCGTACCCAGAGTGGCCGGCATCGGCGCGTCGCGGTTGATCCGCCAGGTGGTCGCCTCGGGCGGTCCGTCCGGTCTGACCTGTGTGGACGCGGCCCGATCTGTGACGGATTGACGACGGCGCGTGACAAAACCCGACACATCCCGGCGTACGCTTGCCGGATCGTCGCCGCGGGCCGTCTCCCGGCCCGGGGAGCGTCGGGTGGTTCACACCTGTTACGGCGGCACGCCGGACGGACGGCTTGATAATTGTCACTCTTCCGTGACGCGATCCCGACTTGTCGCTCCGAGGGTCCCCTCCTACCGTTAGCCCGGCTCGGGGCCGCCCGGCGGACCGTGCGTCGCGAGCCCTCGCGCCGGCGCGGACGCCCCGGCCGGCCCGGACGCGGGCGCGAAGCGGATTCGGTGGAGGCGGTGCGAGTGCGGGAGCCGGTGGGGGCGACGGTTCGCGCGCGGACGTCGTCGGCGCGGCACGTCGTACCGGGCCGCCGCCGTGGGCGACCCGTGGGCCGCGGATGACCGGCGAACTGTCCGAGGCGGTCACCGCCGCGCAGGCCGGTGACGAGGACGCCTTCCGCTTCCTCTACCGCAGTCTCCAGCCGGGTCTGCTGCGCTACCTGACCGCCCTGGTCGGCGCGGACGCCGAGGACGTCGCGTCGGAGACCTGGTTGCAGATCTCCCGCGACCTGCCCCACTTCACCGGCGGTGAGTTCCGCGCCTGGACGGTCACCATCGCCCGTAACCGGGCCATGGACCATCTGCGCCGGCTGCGTCGACGACCGTCGCTGCCGGTCCCCGTGCAGGCGCTCACCGAGTTGGCAGGCGACGGCGACACCGCCGAGCGGGCCGGCGAGACGATAAGCACCGAGGCGGCCCTGGCGTTGATCGCCACGCTGCCGCCGCGTGAGGCTGAGGCCGTCCTGCTGCGGGCCGTGATCGGGTTGGACGCGGAGTCGGCCGGTCGGGTGCTGGGGCGTCGGGCCGGAGCCGTCCGGACCGCCGCCCACCGTGGGCTGCGGCGGCTGGCCACCCTCCTGGACCGGCAGACGGCGACCGCGCCGCCATCCGACGGCACCGTCCCGACCCGGGCGCCGGGCGTCCCGGGCCCGGTGTCCGCGCCGAGCACGCGGCCCGAGCCAGTGTCTGCGCCCGGCGTTCCGGGCCCGGTGTCCGCGCCGACCACGCGGCCCGAGCCTGTGTCTGCGCCCGGCGTTCCGGGCCCGGTGTCCGCGCCGACCACGCCGGCCATGCGGCCTGCGCCGATGCCGACCACGCTGCCCGCGCCTGCGCCCGGCGCGCAGGGCCCGGTGTCCGCGCCGACTCCGCAGGACGCGACCCCGGCGCCGACCCTCGGCGCCGACGGCGTCGCACCGTCGGTCGGCGCCGACGTGGTCCCGCCACCTCGCGGGCGGACCGGCCGATCCCGGCGGACGTCACACGCCGAGCAGGCGGATGGCTGACGTGAGGGGATTCCGGATGAACCCGTACCGGCCGGACCGGCAGGCCGGCCGTGCCGAGACCGAACGGCTGCTCGACGCCGCCCGCATCGACGTGCCCGCCGACCCCGAGGTGACCCTCGACCTCGACGCGGCCGAGCGGCCCAGCGCGTCGGCCGCCGCGCAGGCGTCGGAGGCCGACCCGTTGGCGCGGCTGCTCGCCGCCGCAGCCGGTCCGGCCCGGCCGGGGGAGCTGGCGGGCGAGGAGGCCGCCCTGGCCGCGTTCCGGGCCGCCCGGGTCGCCGCCCCGGAGCCCTCCGTGGCCCGACGACCGCGCCGCCGCCGGCTCACCACCGGCGCGTTGGCCTGGATCGGCGCGCTGGCCGCCACGGCCACCGCGGGCGCCGCGTTCGCCGCGGCCGGCCTGGACCTGGCACCCGACCCGGTGCCGCCGGCGCCGAGCAGCGCGCCGAGCAGCGCGCCACCGACCGCCGGTCATCCCGCGGCGACCACGTCGGCTGCGCCGAGCCGGTCGACGCCGTCTGGCCCGCCCTCCTCGGCGGGCACTCCGTCAGTCGGTCCGACGCCGAACGGTCAGGTGCACGGACTGTGCCGCGCCTGGCTGGCCAAGAAGCCTGAGCAGCGGGAGAAGGCGCTGCGCACGCCGGCCTTCCAGCGGCTGGTGACGGCCGCCGGTGGCGTCGCCGCCGTCGAGGCGTACTGCCAGCGACTGGTGCCCGACGCGAAGCCGTCGGCTTCGCCGCCACCGTCCCCGACGACGCCGTCCGCTCCGGCGCGGCCCCCTTCCCCCGGCGAACCGTCCGCGGCGCCGACGCCGCCCGGATCGGCGCGGGTCAAGCCCTCCCACCCGGCCGGGCCGGCAGCGAACTGAGCGTCCGTACGGCGCGGTTCGTTCTGGCCTGCACTGGGAAATTCGTCTGTTAGACAGAGGTTGGTGGCACCGGCGACGCCGCCGGGAGTGTCGGTGGGTGGGTTTACGGTGGCACAGTGTTCCGGACCTGGCGCACGACGAAGGAGGCTGCACCGATGGTGACGTCGCCCGAGCTGGATCGCAGCGCGATCCTGCGGGAGTCCGCCGCCGCAGGCAGACATCTCGCCCGCATCTGCTTCAAGACCGGCCCCCCGACATACACAGGCGTCGAACTGGAATGGACCGTGCACGACGCCGCCGATCCTGCCCGACCGGTCGACCCGGTGCGGCTGCGGGCGGCGCTGGGGCGTCACAGCCCCGTCACACTGGACCCGACGAGCCCCGCCGAGCCGCTGCGACACGGCGGCACGGTGACCCTCGAACCGGGCGGCCAGCTGGAGATCTCCACCCCGCCGCGCTCCTCGGCCGGTGCGCTGATCCAGGCCACTGAGGCCGACATCGCCCAGGTCACCGGCCTGCTTAACGCCGCCGGGCTGACCCTCGGCCGCAGCGGAATCGACCCACACCGTCGGCCCCGCCCGGTGGTGGACACCCCTCGCTACCGCGCCATGCGCCGGGCCTTCGACAGGCGGGGCCCGGCCGGCCGCACGATGATGTACAGCACCGCCGGCCTGCAGGTCTGCCTCGACATCGGCGAGCCGGACCAGGTCGGGGCGCGCTGGGCAGCGGCCCACGCGGTGGGGCCGCCGTTGCTCGCGGCGTTCGCCTCGGCCGGCCGGCACGCCGGGCGGCGCACCGGTTGGGCGTCCGCGCGGATGGCCGCCTGGCTGGCCATCGACCCGGCCCGCACCCGCCCGGTGTGGGTGCCCGGCAACGCCAACGAGGACCCGACGGCCACCTGGATCCGGTACGTGCTCGCCGCGCCGCTGCTCTGCCTGCGCCGACGCGGCCCGGACTGGGCTCCGCCGCCGGGTGTCACCTTCGCCGACTGGCTGGACGGCGCGCTGCCCCGCCCGCCCACCACCGACGATCTCGACTACCACGTCAGCACCCTCTTTCCACCGGTGCGGCCGCGCGGCTACCTGGAACTGCGCTATCTGGACGCCCAGCCCGACCGGGACTGGCGTCTCCCGCTGGCGGTGCTGAGCGCGCTGTTCACCGACGCGGGCACCGTGCGCGCGGCGTACACGATCGGCGCGCCGGTGGCGCACCGCTGGTCGGCCGCCGCCCGGCACGGCCTGTCCGACCCGACGCTGGCCGCCGCCGCGGCCGCGCTGCTCGACCTGGCCCTGGCCGCACTGCCCCGCCTGGAGCTGCCGGCCGGCACCCACGACGACATCCAACGAGGCGTACGACGGCGGCTGGCTGCCGCACAGAGGGGAGACCGGTGAGCGCGAGGAGTGAGCCGGGGTTGCGAGCCCCGCAGTCGCGAGCGGAGGGCGGACCGGTGAGCGCGAGGAGTGAGCCGGGGTTGCGAGCCCCGCAGTCGCGAGCGGAGGGCGGACCGGTGAGCGCGAGGAGTGAGCCGGGGTTGCGAGCCCCGCAGTCGCGAGCGGAGGGCGGACCGGTGAGGGGCGAGGCGGTGGGTGTGCGCATGACGGACCATCCGGAGGGTGAGCGGTTGCGGGGGCGGATCGCGGAGGAGTTGGCGCGCGCCCGGTCCCGCACGGCCCTGTTGACCGAGACGGTCGACGAGGACGACCTGATGCGCCAGCACTCTCCGTTGATGTCGCCGTTGGTGTGGGATCTGGCGCACGTCGGCAATCAGGAGGAGCTGTGGCTGGTCCGCGACGTGGGTGGTCGTGAGCCGGTCCGCTGCGACATCGACGAGCTGTATGACGCGTTCAAGCAGCCCCGCCGCGACCGGCCCGCGCTGCCGCTGTTGCCACCGGCGGAGGCGCGTGCCTATCTGGGCACGGTCCGGGACAAGGTGCACGACCTGCTGGACGCCGTGAGTTTCACCGACCGGCCGTTGGTCGCTGACGGGTTCGCCTTCGGCATGATCGTGCAGCACGAGCAGCAGCACGACGAGACGATGCTCGCGACCCACCAGCTGCGTGCGGGTGCGGCGGTCCTGCACGCCCCGCCGCCTCCCGAGCCGGCCGTGCGGGTCGGCGGCGAGGTGCTGGTGCCGGCCGGGGAGTTCACGATGGGCACCGACACCGATCCGTGGGCCCTGGACAACGAACGTCCCGCGCACCGTGTCGACCTGCCCGCGTACGTCATCGACGCCGCGCCGGTGACCAACGGCGCGTACGAGGCGTTCATCGCCGACGGCGGCTACGCGGACCGGCGTTGGTGGAGCGCGGCGGGCTGGGAGCACCGGGTCCGGGAGCAGCTCGTCGCGCCGATGCACTGGCGCCGGGACGGCGACGGTTGGGCGTACCGGCGTTTCGGCCGGTGGGATCCGGTGCGCGCCGACGAGCCGGTGGTGCACGTGTGTTTCCACGAGGCGCAGGCGTACGCCGCGTGGGCCGGCAAGCGTCTGCCGACCGAGGCGGAGTGGGAGAAGGCCGCCCGGTGGGACCCGGCGACCGGGCGGTCGCGCCGTTACCCGTGGGGCGACGGGGACCCGACCGAGGCGCACGCCAACCTCGACCAGCGTCACCTGCGGCCGGCGCCGGTGGGCGCGTACCCGGCCGGTGCGTCGCCGCTGGGCGTGCACCAGTTGATCGGGGACGTCTGGGAGTGGACGTCGACCACGTTCCGCGGACATCCCGGCTTCACCGCGTTCCCGTACCGCGAATACTCGGAGGTCTTCTTCGGCGAGGACCACCGGGTGCTGCGCGGCGGCTCGTTCGGCACGGACCGGTCGGCCTGCCGGGGGACGTTCCGCAACTGGGACTATCCGATCCGGCGGCAGATCTTCAGCGGCTTCCGCTGCGCCCGCGACGCCGGCCCGGACGAGTCGCGCCGGTGACGCCCGACGGGGCCGGTGCGGCGGCGGCCGGACTGCGCTGATGTGCCGTCATCTGGCCTATCTGGGACCGCCGGTCACGCTTGCCGAGTTGCTCTTCGAGCCGGCGCACGCGCTCGTACGCCAGTCCTGGGCGCCACGCGACATGCGCGGCGGCGGCACGATCAACGCCGACGGGTTCGGCGTCGGCTGGTATCCGGACGACGGCGATCCGGTGCGCTACCGGCGTGCCCAACCGATCTGGAGTGACCCGACGATCGCCGAGCTGGCGGCGGTGACCCGCGCCGGCGCGGTGCTGGCCGCGGTTCGTTCGGCGACCGTCGGGATGGTGGTGCTCGACGGCGCGGCCGCGCCGTTCGGCGAGGGGCGGTGGCTGTTCAGCCACAACGGTGTGGTCCGGGGTTGGCCGGACGCGGTGGTGCCGCTCGCCGCCGGCCTGCCGGTGCGTGACCTGCTGACCCTGGACGCGGCCACCGACTCGGCGCTGCTGTGGGCGCTGGTGCGGCACCGGCTGCGCGCCGGCGACGACCCGGCGGAGGCGGTGGCCGCGACGGTGGCCGAGGTCGCCGCGGCCGCCCCGGGGTCGCGGCTGAACGTGCTGCTCACCGACGGGCGGCGGGTGGTGGCCACCACGTTCGGCCACGCGCTGTCGGTGCGTGCGGCGGCGGGCTCGGTGCTGCTGGCGTCCGAGCCGCACGACGACGACCCCGGGTGGCGGCCGGTGCCGGAGGGGCACCTGGTCACGGCCACCGTGGACGAGGTGCGGATGAGGCCACTGCCGACCCGGTGAGCCGCACCGGTCGGGCAACGCGAGGTGTGTGACGGAGCAGAGAGGCAGGACCGATGACCGCGGAACCGTTGGAGATCTACCTTGAGCCGCAGGACCTGGAGCATGGTCTGCGTCAGGACGTCCGCGCCGGGTTGACCGCCGAGGCGAAGTGGCTGCCGCCGAAGTGGTTCTACGACTCGCGGGGCAGCGAGCTGTTCGAGGAGATCACCCGGCTGCCCGAGTACTACCCGACCCGGGCGGAGCGGGCGGTGCTGGCCGAGCATGCTCCGGACGTGGCGTCGCTGACCGGGGCCAAGACCCTGATCGAGTTGGGCTCCGGCTCGTCGGAGAAGACCCGGTTGCTGCTGGACGCGTTCACCCGTCGGGGCGGCCTGGGCACGTTCGTGCCGCTGGACGTGTCGGTCAGTGCCCTGCTGGGGTCGACCGCGCAGATCGCCGCCGACTATCCGGGCCTGCGGGTCCGGGGCATCGTGGGGGACTTCACCCGCCAGCTCGACCGGCTGCCGACCGGCGGTGGGCGGTTGGTGGTGTTCCTGGGCGGCACGATCGGCAACCTGCTGCCGGCCGAGCGGGCCGACTTCCTGGCGGCGATGCGGGCTGCGCTGGAGGTGGGTGACTGGCTGCTGCTCGGCACCGACCTGGTGAAGGACCCGTCGGTGATCGTGCCCGCGTACGACGACGCGGCGGGGGTCACGGCCGAGTTCAACCGCAACGTGCTGTACGTGATCAACCGGGAGTTGGGCGCCGACTTCGACCCGGAGGCGTTCGCGCACGTCGCCCGCTGGGATCCGGACCACGAGTGGATCGAGATGCGGCTGCGGGCGACGCGGCCGATGCGGGTCCGGGTGCTGGACCTGACGGTCCAGTTCGCCGCGGGGGAGGAGCTGCGCACGGAGGTGTCGGCGAAGTTCCGCCCGGAGGGGGTGGCCGCCGAGCTGCGCGACGCCGGCTTCGCGGCGGCACACTTCTGGACCGACCCGCACGGGCTCTTCGGAGTGACGTTGGCCCGGGCCGGGTGAGGCTGTTCACCCACGACGTCCGGCCCGGTCGGTGATCGGTTAGGCTTGTCGCGCGAAGGGGAGTAGCCCTCAATGTCGTGGTCGACATACTGGTGCGTTCCGCACCCGGCCACGCGGCCCCGGTCTCCGGGGCGGGCGAGACCTTCGACTCAGGCTGTTGCAGCCGGGTCGAGGGCGCCCCCGTACCTCCTCCCGGCGTGAACGGGAAGGATGTCATGGAGGGATTCCTCGCCGCGCTGATCGTCAGCTTCGGTGTCATTTTCGTGGCCGAGCTGGGAGACAAGTCCCAGTTGATGGCGCTGACGTTCGCCACGCGGTTCAAACCGCTTCCGGTGCTGATCGGCATCACCGCCGCCACGGCGGTGGTGCACCTGGCGTCGGTAGCCATCGGTTCGGGTCTCGGCGCCGTGCTGCCCACCGAGTGGATCTCCCTGGTGGCCGGTGTGGCGTTCCTCGGCTTCGGCGCGTGGACCCTGCGCGGTGACGCGCTCACCGAGGAGGAGAAGCGCAAGGCCGAGAAGACCAGCAAGAGAGCGATCGTCGCGGTGTCGGTGGCGTTCTTCCTGGCCGAGCTGGGCGACAAGACGATGCTCGCGACGATCACCCTGGCCACCAAGTACGGCTGGTTCGGCACCTGGCTCGGCTCCACCGTCGGCATGGTGGCCGCGGACGCGTTGGCCATCCTGGTCGGCCGGATGCTCGGCCGCCGCCTGCCGGAGAAGACCATCAAGTACGGCGCCGCGGTGCTCTTCGCCATCAGTGGCCTCTGGCTGATCCTGGAGGCCGTCAACGAGCTGACCTGAGCACCGACTAGCTGCCCCGTTGGCGGGTAACGGCTCCGGGTGGAGCCGGCGGAGCTGCTGCGCCACGGCGACGAGGTGCTGGTCGCCGTGGTGGAGGTGGCCGGGGCCCTGGTGATCTTCGTGGGCGCCCTGTGGGCGGCGGTGCGGTTCGCGGTCGAGGGGCTGCGGCACCGCACCGCCGCCGTCTTCACGCCGATCCGACTGTCCCTGGGCCGGTTTCTGACGCTCGGTCTGGAGTTCCAGCTGGCGGCCGACGTCCTGCGCACGGCGGTGTCACCGTCGTTCACCCAGATCGGCCAGCTGGCGGCGATCGCCACGATCCGGACGGCGCTCAACTACTTCCTGGGCCGGGAGATCCGGCAGGAGCAGCGGCAGGTCACCGACGGGCAGCGGCGGCCGTGATCGGTGCGCTTGTCGACGTGGTGACGGCCCTGGCTCTGGTCGCCGGCGTGGTCACCGCCCTGTGCACCGGCGCCGTCCGGGTCGCCGTCCGGGTGCTGTTGGACCTGCTCACGGCGGCGGGCCTGCTCCGCCTCGCCGGAGATCCGCACTGGGGTGGCCTGGCCACCACGGCGGCGATCGTCGCGCTGCGCCAACTGCTCGCGGCGGCGTTGAGTCTCCCTCCGCCGTGGTCGCGCCGACAATCTCCGCCACGCTGCGCCGAGGACGATCACCACCTACCGTGGGCGGTAGCAGCGAAACAGGAAAAAGCGGGAGGATAACCACATGGGCCGGCACGACGAACCCAACGAGTACGGCTATGCCGGTGGCGCGACCGCTCCCGAGCCAGAGCCCGGCGGCAAGCCCGACGAGCAGGACCTCGCGGAGGAGGTGGCGGTGCCCGGCGACGATCTCACCGCGCCCGCGACCGACGCGCTGGCCGACGAGACCGAGGAGCGTCGGCCCAGCGAGCGCCGCCGCTGACGCGTCACGCACTCCGGCGGTCGCCCCGTGCGGGCGGCCGCCCGCGCCGGCCGGTTTACGGCCGGCGCGCTCGCTGTCCGTGACCGCCAGTTTCTGCCGGCCGCAGCCAGGTGTGGGTTGACCATCGCGGAGCACAGCCGGCACGCGGGCGCTGGCGGTGGCGCTCGGAATGGCGCAGCCGGCGGTTACCGTCGGTGACCTCCGTGGGCGCGGATTCTGTCGTGAGCGGTATACCTCAGAGTCATATTCATACCTCTGAGGTATACCGCTCAACCGAACAGCACGGCGGGCAGCCAGCCACAGCGGATGGCAGTGCCCTTCGCCGCAACCCAGCCCCATTGTGAGTGAGGACGCAGGTCGTCGACCACGAACTCGCGCCCGAGGCCAGCTCCGCCCTGAAGAAGGGCCGTCGGCGGCCCGGGAGCCGAGGCGCGGGTCGAGGTGCCACCGATTGGTCCTGGACTTTTCCCGGATGTCGCCGCTGCCGAATGGCCCCTTGCCGGGTTGGTCATGCGGGCGCACTTGTTCGCCCCCGAAACTACGTAACTCCGGACATAAGCCCTATGAACGGCTTTAATGGTTTCACGAGTTGGCAGACGACCTTGGGGGTTTTCGTGAAGTTCTTTGGCGTAACCGGACCCGCACGGAGGCACTCCTGATGGACCTGCTCCGCCAATTGCGGCACGTGCGTCGGCACTGGTGGGTCGTGCTGGTCACGGTCATGGTGACCCTGGGCGTCTCGGCGTTCCTGACCGTACGGGCCCAGCCCCGGTACGTCGCTTCGGTGACCTTCTTCGTCACCACCCCCAACCAGGGCGTCACCGACGCCTACCAGGGTGGACTGTTCCTTCAGCAGCGGGTCAAGTCGTACGCCGACCTGCTCAGCAGCGACCGCCTCGCGCAGAGCGTGGTGGCCGACACCCCGGTCGGGCTCACCGCGGACGAGGTTCAGCACCGGGTGACCACCTCCACGGAGACGGGCACGGTCCTGCTGCGCGCCTCCGTCACCGACACCGACCAGGCTCGGGCGCTGCGGGTGACCGAGACCCTCGCCACGAAATTCGTCGAACTCGTCCAGAAGGTAGAGACGCCACCCGAGGGCAAGGCGCCGATCAAGATCGAGGTGGTGAGCGGCCCCCGGGTCAGCGCCAGCCCCGTCTCGCCGCAACCGACGCGCAACCTCATGCTCGGCGGTCTTATCGGTCTGGTGCTCGGCGTCGGCCTGGCGATCCTGCGCGGTGTCGCCGACATCCGCCTGCGAGACGCCGCCGGCCTGCAACGCGCCACCGGCAGCCCGCTGCTCGGCGACATTCCCTTCGAGAGCAGCGCCCGCACCGCGCCGTTGATCATCGGTGAGGCCGCGAGTTCGGCCCGTGCCGAGGCGATCCGCAAGCTGCGGACCAACCTGCGCTTCGTGGACGTGCACGAGCCGGCCCGCGTCATCGCCGTGACCAGCGCCCTGCAGGGCGAGGGCAAGACGACGCTCTCCTGCAACCTGGCCATCGCGCTTGCCGAGGCGGGCTGGCGGGTGCTGCTTGTCGACGCGGACCTGCGTCGCCCGAAGGTCGACGAGTACCTGGGCCTGGACGCGGGCGTCGGTCTCACCGACGTGCTTGTCGGCGACGTGCAGGTCGGTGACGTGGTGCAGCGCTGGGGCGACAAGTCCCTGCTGGTGCTGCCCAGCGGCTCCGCCCCGCCGAACCCGAGTGAACTGCTCGGCTCCAAGGCGATGGCGGACCTGCTGCTCGCGCTACGCGAGTCGGCGGACATCGTGATCATCGATACCGCGCCGCTGCTCGCGGTGACCGACGGCGTCGTGGTGGCCGTGCAGGCCGACGGCGCGCTGCTGGTGACTCAGCAGGGCCGCACGTCGCGGGCCCAGGCGGCCGCAGCGGCCCGCGCGCTGCACTCGGTCTCGGTGCGGTTGCTCGGTTGCGTGCTGAACATGGCCAAGGTGGCCAAGGCCGAGGCGTACCAGTACGAGGCATACCGGGTGGTCGCCTCGCAGGCCACGCCCTCGGTGCCCACCGATCGGGCCACCGCCGCCAGGCACAGCGAGGGCGCCGGGGTCAACGGCGTCAGCGACCGCACCCAGGAACTCAGCCGGTTGCCCCGATGAGCGCGGCGAGGGGTCGTAGCGAACGTTCGATCTCCTCAGCGCAGCGACGGAAGTCGGCGATCGTTCCACCGATCGGGTCCCGCAGGTCGTCCGCGTCCGGGGCGGCGGGTTGCAACCGCCCCCGGGCGTCGGCGGCGGCGGCGATGGCGGCGGTCAGCGGGTCGTCGAGCGACTCGGCGGGCGGCTCGGCCGCCGCCGCCAGTCGGCCGAACTGGCGCAGGGTGAACGTCCGGTGCAGCGCGCCGGGTGCCAGCGCGGTGCAGACCGAACGCTGCCGCCGCGTCGCGGTCAGCACGAGCGTCGCTTCGGCAAGGTATTCGGGTCGCAGCGTCCGGCTGGCGAACGCCGCCGGGTCGCCGCCGCCCTCGGCCGCGACCTCCGCGGCGTACGGGTGCATCGCCATCCCGTCCAGCGCGTCGGTGCCGGCGCTGGACACCAGCACAGGCCGGTCGGCCAGCAGCCGGCGGGCCAGGAACTCGGCCATCGGCGAGCGACACAGGTTGGCGTGGCAGACGAACAACACGCGGTCGGCCATCGGGAGCCCTCTCGTGGGTGCGGACAGGGGTCGCCACACCGCGAGGGCGGTGCGTCAACGCCGGTGGCCGCGCGGGGAGGGGTTGACGGCATCGTACGCGGGCCGATCGCCCGCCGGACGCGGTGCCGCGCCGGCCGGGCCCGATCCGTGGTCGTCGGCGGTGCCCCGGTGAAGATCGGCATCCTGTCGTACCACTTCCCACCCGAGCCCGCCTTCATCCCCGGCAGCCTCGCCGAGGAGCTGGCCGCCCGCGGGCACGACGTCCGCGTGCTCACCGGTTTCCCGGACTACCCCGGCGGCCACGTCTATCCGGGGTGGCGACAGCGCTGGAACCACGAGACGCACAGTCAACGGCTGGCGGTCCGGCGGGTGCCGCGCTACTCCGGCGGGGCCAGCTCCACGGGCGCGCGAGTGGCCAGCTACCTGTCGTTCGCCGGCAGCGTGTCGCTTGCGGCACGTCGGTTCCTCGGCGACGTGGACGCGCTCTACGTCTTCCAGCTCCCGGCCACCACGTTCGCCACCGCCGCGGTGTTCCGGCTGCTTCCGAAGGTGCCGGCCGTGCTGCACGTACAGGATGTCTGGGCACGCGACGGCGCGGACGCGGCAGGCGACGGCCGCTGGTCGGCACGGATGGGCGCGGCGATGACCCGCATCTACCGGACGGCCGCGCGGGTCGCGGTGGCCGCGCCGTCGATGCGGGATCTGGTGGTCGCCGCCGGGGCCGACCCGGCCCGGGTCCAGCTGGTGCTGAACTGGACCGACGAGCGCATCTTCTATCCGGCGACGCCCGGCGCTGCGGCCCGGCAGATGGTCCGCCGGGATCGTCGGTGCGTGGTCATGCACGCCGGGACGATCGGCGCACGCCAGGGGCTGGAGACGGCGGTACGGGCCGCGGCCGCGCTGGACCGCACCATGGACCTGGTCCTGGTCGGGTCGGGCGCGGACGAGCGACGGGTGCGAGGGCTCGCCGCCGACCTGAAGGCGGAGAACGTCCGCTTCCTTGAGCGGCGGTCACCTGTCGACATGCCCGAGCTGTACGCCGCCGCCGACTACCAGCTGATCATGCTGCGCGACCTGCCGGAACTTCGCGGCATGGTGCCCGGCAAGTTGCAGGCCGCGCTCTCCTGCGCCGCACCTGTGGTGGCGTCGGCCGGTGGGGACACCGCCGAGCTGGTCGAGCGCGCCCGAGCCGGGCTGTCCTGCCCGCCGGAGGACTGGGCCGCGCTGGCCGACCGGTTCTGGTTGGCCGCCACCATCCCGCCGCCAGCGCGTACCGAGATGGGCCGCCGGGGTCGACAGACGTACCTGCGGGAGATGTCGTTGCCGGCCGGGGTGGACCGGATCGAGTGGCTGCTGCACGAGGCCGCCGGCCGGAATCCGCAGTCGGTGGGGGAGCTGCGAGAAAACCTCGCGTAAAGGACGAGAAACGCCATAACGGTACGATATTCCCTGAGACGTGCTAAGAACGTCAGGGAATCCGATGGACTGTCCGGTTCCGCTTAACGGGAGTGTGGGTGTGACGGAGAGCGAACGGCCGCATCGACGGCGAAGCCGATCCCGGCGTCGCCGGCGGGCCCGACTGCGACGGGCCCTGCTCGGCGCTCTGGTCGTCGGATCGCTGCTGCTGGCCGCCGGGGGATGGGTCGGTTTCCGCGGTTGGCAGGCGCGCGCCCACCTGCTCAACGCCGCCGGCCTGGCCCGTGAACTGAGCGCGCAGGTGGTCGGCGGCGACACCGATCGGGCCCTGCGGACCCTGTCCGCCCTGCAGGAGCAGTCCGGCGCCGCCCGGGCCGCCACCTCCGACCCGAGTTGGAAGCTCGGTCGGCGTACCCCGGTCGCCGGCGACGACCTCGACGCGGTCCGGCAGATCGCCGTGGCCATCGACGACCTGGCCCGGCGGGCGTTTCCGTCCCTGCTGCGGACGGACCTGACCAGCCTGGTGCCGGCCGAGGGCCGGCTGGACCTGGCCCGACTCACATCGGTCTCCGCCGAGCTGACCCGGGTGAACGACGCGGTGCAGGGCACCCGCCGGGACCTGGGCGCCGTACCCGCCGACCGGCTGGTCAGCCAGGTCCGCCAGGCGTTGACCGACCTGCGCGGTGAGATCGACCGACTGGCCAGCCTCACCGCGGCGGCGGACCAGGGCGCTCGGCTTCTGCCGCCGCTGCTCGGCGCGAATGGCCCGCGACGCTATTTGCTCGTCTCGCAGAACCTCGCCGAGCTGCGCGCCACCGGCGGCATGTTCGGCGCGTACGCGATGATCGAGGCGGAGAACGGTCGGGTCCGGATGGGCCAGCAGGGCAGCAGCGCCTCCCTCGGCCGGTTCACGCCGGCGCTGAAGCTGCCCGCCGAGACCCGGGCGGTCTGGACCGACCTGCCGGGCATCTATCCCGCCGACGTCAACCTCACTCCGCACTTCCCGACCGCCGCTTCGCTGTACCGCGAGATGTTCCGGCGCAAGACCGGGACCACTGTCGACGGCGTGCTCGCCGTCGACCCGGTGGTGCTGTCCTACCTGCTCAAGGCGACCGGGCCGGTGCTGGTGCCCGGTGGTGTGCCGCTGGCCAGCGAAAAGGTCGTGCAGACGCTGCTCAACGAGACCTACCAGAGGCTGGACACCGCTCAGCAGGACGAATATTTCGCAACCTCCGCCGCCGCGGTGTTTGACGCCTTCTTCAAGAAGAATGTCAACCCGAGAGTGTTGTTGTCCGCATTTGACCGTGCTATCACGGAACGCCGGATATTGTTCTGGAGTGCTCGACCGGAAGAACAGCGGACGTTCGGTGACAGCCGGATGGCCGGGACGCTCCCGGAACAGGACACCGTGCCGACGGTCGGCGTGTTTCTCAACGACGGCAGCGGCGCGAAGCTCGGCTACTACCTGCGGCCGACGGCGAGCCTCACGGTCGGCGAATGCCTACCCGACGGCCGCCGCGAGCTCCGGCTGCGGGTGACCCTGCGCTCGACAGCGCCGACGTCCGGCCTCAGCAAGTCGGTCCTCGGCCTCGGCCTGGCCGGTGATCCGTACACCGTTCGCACTCTGGTGTCGATCTTCAGCCCGGCCGGCGGCGCTGTCGTTGAGGCCCGGCTAGACGGGGCCGAAACGGCACTTGGCAGCGGCACCGAACGCCGCCGCCAGGTGGCGACGGCAAACGTCGACATCGGCCCCGGCGCCGAGAGAGCGCTGGACGTCACCGTCCTGACGGCCAAGACCGGCGTCGGGCAGGCCGAGCTGTGGCTGACCCCCACCGCCAGCCCATGGACCACCCAAGTTCATTCCGCACCAAGCTGTGACCAGTAGGAGGGAACCAATCATGCGGCTATCCCGCATCATCATGGCGCTCACGGTCGGCCTGGCCGTGGTGGCCGTGCCGACGGCAGCGGGGGCGGCTGCGCCGCAGCCGCAGCCGAGCGCGACCGCCGACCCGCCCCAGCCGCCGCCGTACCCGCCCACCGGACCGAACCTGACCGTCAACCGGCCGACGATCTTCCTCGGCGAGACGGTCATCCTGACCGGCACGGGCTTCGGCCCCAACGAGACCGTCGACATCGCGGTGACGGTGGCCCCGCTCGCCGCTCCGGCAGCCGGTCAAGAACCGGCGCGTCGCAGCGACGGCAGCACCGTGGCCATGGCGCCGGTAGCGTTCCAGGCGAGCGCTCCGCTCAACTTCACGGCGTACACCGACGCCCAGGGCCGCTTCACCAAGAGCTACAAGCCGTCGGTGACCGGTCACCTGACCTTCACCGCCACGGGCCGGGAGTCCGGCCGGACCGCCACCACCGAGCTGCGGGTGCTGCACAAGAAGCAGCCGCTGCCGGTCACCGGTGACAGCATCGGTACGCCCATCAAGCTCGGCGGCGGCCTCGTCGGCGCCGGCGCGATCATGCTGCTGCTGACCCTGGCCTGGCGTCGCCGCCAGCGCTTCGGCGGGGCCGCGCACTGACCGCGCACCATCAAGCGGGCACTGCCCGGATCGCATCGCACCTCAGGCTGGTGCCCGTCGGATCTTTCCGACGGGCGCCAGCCCATGTCACCCCTCCCACGAAACCCGTCGACCACCCTGGCCCGTGGCGCGTCCCGACGCGCACATCCGGCACAGTCGGGCGCCGGGCGTGATCGACACGGTATCGGCGAGGTGGGGGTGTCCCGCCGGCTGGATACCCCGATGTCGCCGATCTGGAGTCGATCACCCCGGTGCCCTGGGGAGTTGTCGGGTCGCGCGCTCGGCTGGGCGGTATGTCCGTTAGTGGGGGCCGTGGGGTGTGACCGGGTGCATCCGTGGGCCGGAATCGTGGCGGGCCGGGGGTCGTTACACACCCTGACGATCGCAGGACCACGGCCACCCGCCCGCGCCACGCCCCCGTCATGGGGGTGGGAATGGCCGGCCCGGCCGGGTCGTTGCAGACCCCCGAACGACCACAGGCCGCCGAGCGCACCGGCCCGATCCGGCACCCCGGCAGCCCGGCCCCGGGAATCACCCCGGCCCGACGGTCGTTACACACGGTCCCGGCGCCACGAGCCCCCCCCGCTCGCAGGCCGCCGAAACCCGGCGCCACGAGCCCCCGCTCGCAGGCCGCCGACCCTGAGACTTTCCCCCCTCTGAATCTGCAGCGCCGGACGAGGTGCTCACACCCCGCCGTGCCGACCCCCGTCGGTCGCGTGGGTGTTCCTACCCCCGAAGGAGCTACCCCTGATGAACACGATCTTCCGTAAGAGCATGCTGTCGGTTGCTGGTCTCGCGTTCGCCGGTGGTGTCTTCGCCGGCCCGATCGCCGCCCACGCCAACCCCGTCGACGCCAAGCCGGTCGCGGTCGCCGTGCACACCGCGGCGCCGAAGCCGCAGGGCGACCAGTCGCACATCACCCTCAACGACGAGCAGACCGCCAACGCCAAGGCCATCATCGCCGCCACGAAGAAGGCCGGCCTGCCCGAACGCGCCGCGGTCATCTCGATCGCGACGAGCCTGCAGGAGTCGAAGCTGGACAACCTGGGTCACCTCGGCGACGCCAACGACCACGACTCGCTGGGCCTGTTCCAGCAGCGCCCGTCCAGTGGTTGGGGCACCCCGGAGCAGATCACCAACCCGGAGTACTCGACGACCGCGTTCCTCAAGGGCCTGCGTCAGGTCGACGGCTGGCAGGACATGCCCCTGACCGACGCCGCGCAGACCGTGCAGGTGTCGGCGTACCCCGACGCCTACGCCCAGTGGGAGCAGCAGGCCACCGACCTGGTCGCCCAGCACTGGAACAGCTGACCCACCGCACGACCCGACCGACTGGCCGGCACCCTGAACCCCGGGATGCCGGCCAGCGGCACACCCAGCCCAGCCCGACCCGGCGGCCACCCCAAGCCGGAGACGCCAGCCAGCACATCTACGGCCGCGGCTCGTCCGAACAGCTTTTTCTTGGTCGTACCCCTGGGGATCTCAGTCGTGGTTTCCGCGGAGGATGTCGATCAGGGCGGCGACCAGCGCGAGCGCGATGATTCCCGTGGCGAGCAGTAGCGATTTCTCGAAGGCCGACGTCCAGTTGCCGTGGCTGTCGGCGAGCGAGGAGAAGAACATCGAGCCGACCGCGGCGATGCCGGCCGCCGCGCCGATGCGCTGGCCGGTCTGGAGCATGCCGGCCCCGCTGCCCGCCTGGGGGACCGGTACCTGGGCGAGGGTGAGCGTCTGATTGGGGGCGATGACCAGCCCGCTGCCGATACCGGCGATGAGCAGCGGGGCGGCGGTGACCCAGGGTGCCGGGGCGTCCGGTGCGAGGTGTAGCGCGAGCACTGTCGCGGCCAGGCCGATCACCACGCCGAGCAGTCCGATGGCGACCAGGGGGCGGCCGAAGCGGTTGACGATGCGTCCGCCCAGCGCGGACGCGGCGGCGGACCCGAGGGCGAACGGGGTGATGGCGAGACCGGAGACGAGCGCGCTGTAGCCGAGCCCGTTCTGCAGGAACAGGGTGAAGATGAAGAAGATCGCGGTGAATCCACCGAAGTAGATCAGCGCGATGAGAGATCCGAGTGTGTACGACTGAAAGGTGAACAGACGCAGGTTGAACAGTGGCTCGTGGTGCCGCGCGTACCACCGTTCCCACAGTCCGAAGGCCACGAGCACCGCCAGGCCAGCCGGGATGAGCGCCCACTTCCACGGCGTGCGCCACTGTTGTTCCTGTACGAGTGGCAGCAGGACCAGCACCACGCCGACGCCGAGCAGCAGCACACCGACCGGGTCGAGGCGGCGCCGACCGGGTTGGCCTTCGGGTCGGCCGGGCAGCAGTCGCCACCCGAGGATCACCGCGACGATGCCGACGGGCACGTTGACGAAGAAGACCCACCGCCAACCGTGCTCCTCACCGCCCAGGGCGATGAGCAGTCCGCCGAGCAGCGGCCCGACGGCGGTGGAGATGCCGATTGTCGCGCCGAGCAACCCGAACGGGCGGGCTCGTTCCGGCCCGCGGAAGAGTTGTTGGATCAACCCGATCACCTGCGGGTTGATGATGCCGGCGGCGGCGCCCTGAAGTAGCCGGGTGGCGACAAGCCAGGTGGGGGAGGGGGCCAGGCCGGCGAGCGCGCTCGTCAGGGTGAACAGCGCGATGCCGAAGACGAACGCGTTGCGTCTTCCGCGGAAGTCACCGAAGCGGCCGGCCGGTACGAGCACCAGCCCGAAGGTGAGCGCGTACCCGGAGAGGATCCACTGCAGGTCGCTGGGGGAGGCGTGCAGCGCGCGGTCGATGGAGGGCACCGCGACGTTGACGATGCTCACGTCGAGCAGCGTCATGAACGCGGCGACCAGCCCGACCCCGACGGCCTGCCAGCGCCGGCGGTTCTCGGCCGCGTCGACCGGCTGCGGCTCGTGCGCCGCGCTCATCGTGCCCCCCATTGACCGTCGATCATGCATTCTTGACCGCTACCCCGGTCAACGGGGGGCGAATCGTCGCGGGTGGTGCCGCGGGTCACGCCATCTGGCGGGCGCAGAACCGGGGGCCGAAGTCGAGGCCGGCCATCGGCGAGTCCTCGCGGTGCAGCAGGCCCTTCTCGGTGAGGTGGTGCAGTGGCGTGTGCACCTGCTCGTCGGTCAGTCCGGATTCTTCGGCGATCAGGTCGGGATAGGGCACCTGGCCACGTGCTTCGAGGGCGGTGACCGCCTGGTACACCCGCTGCTCGATCTCCGACAGCTGCACCTGCTGCATGATCTCCTCCTTTGCTCGTCCGCTCCGCGCGGACGGTCGCGCCGGGTCGGTTACCCCCTGCCTGACCGAAGATGCCCACTCGATCGGGCGGTTGGCAGCGCGGCGTGCTCGGGCCGCGCGGCGGGGGGTGCCCTAGGCTGCAACCGTGATCGTCTGGGATCTCGTCGTCGTCGGCGCCGGCCCCGCCGGCCTCTCCGCTGCACATGCCGCGGCCCGCGCCGGCGTTCGTACGCTTGTTGTCGAGCGGGCCGCGCATCCGCGCTACAAGACGTGCGGTGGTGGCCTGATCGGCACGTCGCTGGCGGCCGTGCGCGGCCGCATCGAGGTGCCCGCGCACGACCGCGTGGACCGGGTGACGTTCACCCGCGACGGCCGGCGGGAGTTCACCCGCCGCAACGGGAGTCCGGTGGTGACCATGGTGCGCCGCGAGGAGTTCGACGACCGGCTGCGCGCGGCGGCGGTGGCCGCCGGCGCGCAGATGCGGGAGCAGGTCGCGGTCCGCGCGATCGAGCAGGACCCCGAGGGGGTACGTCTGCGACTGGCCGACGGTACGACGATCGCGGCTCGCACGGTGATCGGCGCGGACGGCTCGTCGGGGGTGACAGCCCGGCACGTGGGTGTGCGCTACCGGCAGGTGGATCTGGGGCTGGAGTTGGAGGTGCCGGTGCCGCCCGCCGAGCAGGAGCGTTGGCGTGGGCGACTGCTGCTGGACTGGGGGGCGATGCCGGGCTCGTACGCCTGGGTGTTCCCCAAGGGCGACCGGCTGACCGTCGGTGTGATCGCTGGTCGGGGCGCGGGGGAGGGGACGCGCGCCTACCTGCGGCAGTTCGTCGACCGGTTGGGCCTGACCGGGCTGCCCGCGGAGCACGACTCGGGTCACCTGACCCGCTGCCGCGAGGAGGACTCCCCGTTGCGCAACGGCCGCGTGCTGGTGGTGGGGGACGCCGCGGGGCTGCTGGAGCCGTGGAGCCGCGAGGGCATCAGCTTCGCGCTGCGCTCCGGGGAACTGGCCGGCGCGGCGGTCGCCGACGGTGATCTGGCCGGGTACGAGCGGGCGGTCAGCGAGCGCCTGACGCCGGAGATGCGGGCCGGGTTCCGGCTGCTCGACCTGTTCACCCGTCGCCCGGAGGTGTTCCACGCGCTGTTGGCGACTCCGCCTGGTTGGCGGATGTTCGTCCGTTTCTGTCAGGGCCGGGCGAGCTTCGACGACATGCTGCGACGTCGGCCGATCCGGGCGGCGCTCGCGGTGCTGGACCGCCTGCCAGCGCCGCGTCGACCGGCTGCCAACGTCCACCCCTGAAGCGGGCGAGGCTGCCCCCCGCCTGCCCGGCCGCCTCGCCTGCGGGTCTGCACTCGCCTGCCCGCCTGCCCGCCTGCCCGCCTGCCCGCCTGCCCGCCTGCCCACGCCGCGCCGATGCCGATTGCCCACGCCGCTTCTGGCCATACACCCAGGATCCTAGGATGGTCTACGCGGTGTGCCGGCCACCGCACACGAAGGTCGAGGCGCTGTCAGCTGACAGACCGGTGCCAGGGAGCGCCCGCTGGCGGACAATGGCGGAGTAGGAGGGGGTGCCGATGGCTGAGCAACAGTTCACCGAGGACGAGTACGCGTTCCTGCGCCACATCCGGTTCGGGGAGCTGCCGCCCGCCGTTCGCCCGGACGAGCGCGTCGCGCTGACCGAGACCGATCCCGGGCGGGACCGGCCGGAGAAGGCCGAGGACCCGGTCCGCTGGAACGTGCAGGGCTGAGAGACGAGCAGGCGGGCCGGGGTGTCGCCACCCACGGCCCGCCGACGTCGCGCGATCAGAAGACCGGGACGCCCTCGCGTACCAGTCGCCAGTTGGGCTGGAAGAAGTCGGCCGGGTTGATCGTCCCCTTGGCCTGGGCCCAGTCGATGAGCAGTTGGCGGATCTCCTGCTGCTCGTTGTAGACCTGGGTCTTCACGATGCCGGGGAAGTTGCCGCCGCCGCTGCGCCGGTAGTTGTTCACCGCCACCACGAACTGCGCGTCGTCCGCGACTGGGGTGTCGGTGCCGGGCAGCACCAGTCGGGTGATCCGTTGACCGACAGGCTTCGAGATGTCGATGTCGTAGTCCAGGCCGGAGATCACGTCGTAGTTGTAGTCCGGCACCGTCGAGTCGTTGATCTGCTCGGTGTCCACGGGGGCGCCCGGGGCGAGGGTCCGGAAGTACTTCGCCGAGTACTCCAGGTACGCGCGCACCTCGGCGCCGCTGAGCACGACGGCTTCGAGGGTGTTGTCGTACACGTAGAGCCCGGCCACGTCGCGGATCTTGACGTCGCCGGAGGGGAAGACCGCGGTGCGGCTGAACGGCGAGGCCTGCGACAGCACCGGCAGGTCGGCGTACGGCGTGCCGGCCAGCGCCTTCGTGACGGTCTCGGCCTGGACGTGGTTGATGAAGTCCAGGATGGGGGTGTCCTTGTAGCGGGACTCCACAGCGGACATCTCCACGGTGGCCTGGGCCACCACCTGGTTGACGTACGCGATGGTCTTCTGGTGTTGCGCCCGCACGGCGGCGAGCACCGACGGGTCCTCGACCACCGTGTTGGTGTTCAGCATGCTGGCGGCCTTCTTGGTGATCGTCCACCGGCCACGCTCGCGGGCGAGGGTGAAGTCCATCCGGGTCAGCCGCTGGCCCCACTTCGACGGCTCGGAGAGCAGCACCTGCGCGCCGGTCCGCTCGTTGGTGACGAACCGCTCGACCACCTCGTTGTGGGCGTGGCCGAAGAGGATCGCGTCGATCCCCGGCACCTGCTGGGCGATGAGCGCCACCGGGTTCTCGTTCGGCAGCTCCGGGCCGTAGCTGGAGGTGCCGCTGTCGCCGCCGTGCGCGGAGATCAGCACGAGGTCCGCGCCGCGGGCCCGCATGATCGGCACCCACTTCGCGGCGGTCGCGATCATGTCGTCGAAGCGCAGCCTGCCCTCGACGTTGCCCCGGTCCCAGATGGCCACGCCGGGGTTGGTCAGGCCGAGGATGCCGACCCGCAGGGTCGGCGCGGCGAAGCCGAGGGAGACCTTCTTGATGACGTACGGCAGGAAGGCGGGCTTGCCGGTCTTCGCGTTGATCGCGTTAGCGGCGAGGGCCGGGAAACCGAGCTGGCGGATCCACAGGTCCAGCAGCGGCAGGCCGTAGTTGAACTCGTGGTTGCCCAGCGTCACGGCGTCGTAGTCGATGACGTTCATGGCCCGGGCCATCGGGTGCTTCGCGCCGGTGGCGGTGATCGGCTCCTGCTTGGCGTAGTACGTGGCGAGGGGGGTGCCCTGGATGGTGTCGCCGGCGTCGAGCACCAGCGTGGCCTTGCCGCGCCGCTCCCGACGGATCTGGTTGATCAGGGTCGCCAGCTTCGCGACGCCGATGTCGTTGTGCTTGCTGTCGTCGTACTCGGCGTCGCGGTAGTAGTCCCAGTTGTAGACGTTGCCGTGGGTGTCCGACGTGCCGAGCAGCGTGAGGTCCCAGGTGCGCGACCGGGCCGGACCCGCCGCCTGCGCGGGGGCGGCGGCGATCAGCGGGGCGGTCGCCGCCGCGGCGGCGGCAACGAGCACCTGGCGACGTGACGGACCGGAGGGAGAGGTCATGCCGTGCCTTTCCATGGGGGTGGACGCGCCTCGTGAGCGCCTCGCGCACCATAACGAGCGGAAGTCACTCCCGCCACGCCAGCCCCGATGTTCGCACCGGTTTCCCCCGGGGGCGGGCGCCGCGTGGTGCGGTGCCTGTGCCCCGGCCGTGGGGTCAGCGGGGCCAGGTGGCGAAGCGTTGCCGCACCCGCGCGACGTCGTCGACGCCCAGGCCGTAGCGGCCGAAACGCGTGTCGGAGAGCCGGTCCAGGTAGCGCCCGGCGGCTCGCACGTCGTCCGGGTCAAGTGCGGGGTCGACCTGCCGGGCGAGCACCAGCAGCTGCGTCACGTCGTAGTGCTCCAGGGCCGCGGCCACGTCGATGAAGTCTCGGACCTCCCGCCGGTTGACAAGCGCGGCGATCTTGTTGGCGACGAGGTCGCGCACGTCCATCACCGGGCCGAGGTCCATCACCACAGGGCTCTGCTGCCGATCGAGGCGGGCGAGGCTGAGCCGGATCTGTCGCCCGTCGCGGCCCACCACGAAGTCCTTCATGTCCTGGCCGTAGCCGTCGAACAGGTCGGCGAGCTCGCTGTCCGGGTCGGCGTCGGTGACGGTGAACCCGGCCCGCTCGAGTGCGACGCGCACCCCGGCGGTGGCCGCCGCGGCAGCACCCTCGACGTCGGCGAAGAGGTCCACGTCCTCGGTCGGCCTGGCGACCAGGCCGTGCGCGGCCCAGGCCACCCCGCCACCCAGCACGAACCGGTACGGCCCGGCGGCGGTCAGCGCCACCCGGGCCACCTCCCGGTAGAACTCGTGCAGGTGTGGTGCGATCACGCCGCGCGCAGGCCGCGGTGCCGGCTCTCCCAGGCGAGGCGGACGCCCCGGGGCAGGTTGAGCAACCGCCAGACCCGGCGCAGTGTCCGCCCGTTGATGAGGTTGCGCAGGTCGTCGGCGCTGGCGGTCTCGCGCAGCACGTTCTCGTACATCCAGAGCAGCTGGTCGGGGTCGGCGAGGTCGAAGGTGCGCTCGGCGTTCCACATCAACCGCACCGGCAGCTCCACGATGCCGCGGGTGGGACCGGTCAGCTCGGTGAGGGTGCGCGCCACGACGGCCGGACGACCCGGACGGGCCAGGAAGGCCACGCCGGTCGCGGTGGGCGAGACGGCCTGCATGCTGTCAGGGTAACGCCCGCCGGTCCCGGTGTCGCTCAGCGTGCTTCCTCCACCTTCGCGCCGCTGCGGGAATTGCGCGCGGAAGCTGCCGGATAACCGACTGCTCGCCCGGTTCCACGAGGCTAAGGTGGCCGCTTTCCGGTGGTTGTCTGAAGGGACTCGCGTTGAGCGGTTCGTCAATGTCGTTCGAGGCCGCCCGTCGTATTCTCGGCAAGCACGATCAGGGGTGGAGTGACCGGCTCGGCGCCCTGCTGGGGTTGGCGGCTCTGGGCAGCGGTGGTGCCGGCGCCCTGCTGCCGGCGATCAATGCGGCGTGGGGATGGATCGACCAGAAGAACGAGCTGGTCCAGCAGATCTCGATGGCCGTCGAGCGTTTCCGGGAACGCAGCCTCGGCGCTAAGGGTCGGGAGCGGCACCAGCTCATCGCGGCCGCGCACACCGCTGTTGTCGCGGGCGCGTTCTTCACTGCCCTGAGCACGGTGGTGGGCGAGGGCTACGCGAGTCTTCGTCTCACCGAGGTCGAGAAACAGAAGATGGTCCCGGGGGGTGGTGCCGTCACGCACGACACCATCGTGTCGTACCTGCTGGGTGTGGAACTGCCGCTGCCCTGGGCGGGCTGTGGGTTCGAGACCAACCTGGAGAACTCGGTAGCCCCGTTCTACGAGGTCATGACGGACCGCTGTCTGGGTTTCTTCCGGGGCCTCGACGCCTGGAAGAAGATCGAGGCCGACGCGGGCTGGCAGTTGGGGCAGTCGATGCGGGCGAGCATCATCACGACCGCGGTCACGACCTACCGCGGCGACTACCGGCGGCTGGCGGCCGACGTGCCGGAATTCGGCATGTGGGCGTTGCTTGACCAGATCGGGTTCGTGGGGGCGACGCAGGAGGCCGCGCACCGGACGTCAATGGAGTTTCAGCAACGGTCGCTCGCGCTCATGGAGCAGCTCCTCAGCGAGCTGCCGTCCCTTCTGAACAAGCAGCACGAACCCGACCGGATGATCATGGGGCAGCGTAACCGCCATCTTCTGTCGGAGCCGATCGCCCAGGTCACCGAGATGGATCAGATGTCGGGCCTGCAGATGCCGAGCATCGAGTCGGGTTATGTGAACCCGCACTTCCAGTGGGCAGTCACCGACGGTCAGTCCCGAACCTGGGAGGAGGAGTGGTGGAAGCAGCAGCGCAACGGGCGCCGTCTGGATCATTTTCTCGCCGCGTACTTCGCCTCGGCCCGCAGCGCGGAGCGCCCGCTGGTGATCCTCGGTCATCCGGGGGCCGGAAAGTCCCTGCTCACCAAGATCACGGCGGGGAGGCTGCCGGTCGAGCATTTCACCGCCGTCCGGGTGCCGCTTCGTGAGGTGAAGAATCCGGCGGGAAAGATCTACCAGCAGATTCAGGAGTTCCTGGACGACGACACCCATCTCGGTGTGCGGTGGCGTCAACTGTCGGACGCCAGTCAGGACGTCACGAGAGTGGTGCTCCTGGACGGCCTGGACGAGCTGATGCAGGCCACCGGCGCGACCGAGTCCGGCTTCCTGCACGAGGTCCAGGAGTTCCAGGAGAAGGAGTCATCGATCGGTTCGCCGGTCGCCGTCGTGGTGACCTCCCGTACCGTCGTCGCCAACATAGCCAACATCCCGGTCGGCTCGCTGGTGATCAAGTTGCGCGATTTCGACCGGGAGCAGGTCGGCGCGTGGGTCGACATGTGGAACGAGGTCAATCGGGAGCCGATCGCCAACGCGACTGTCAAGCCGCTCGCCGCGGACACCGTGTGGTCGATGGGTGAGCTGGCCCGTCAGCCGCTGCTCCTGCTCATGCTGGCGATCTTCGGGGCGACGGACGACCCGCCGGTGGACGGCGAGGGTCACGTCACGCAGGGGCAGCTCTACCAGTGGCTGCTCAACGGCTACGTGAGTCGTGAGGTCACCAAGGCGCTCCGGCCGGCGGGTCGACCGGTGGAGGGCGACGAGGCCGCCGCCCAGGCGGACCGCGAGCTGTGGCAACTCGGAATCGCGGCCTTCGCCATGTTCAACCGGGGACAGCAGTCGGTGAGTGGCCAGGACCTGGACGCGGACCTGGCGCCGATGCTGCTGTCGTCGGCCGGCCACAGCGGAAGCCGCACACGCCTGTCCCGCCCGCTGGACCCGGCGATGCGGACGATCGCTCGGTTCTTCTTCATCCACGCCGCGCAGGTCAACAGCAGTCTCGTCACCGGCAGCAGCTACGAGTTCCTGCACGCCACGTTCGGTGAATACCTGATCGCCTACCACGCGTTGCACCAGCTCGACGGCCTCGCCAGGGCGCGACGAGACCTCGCGTTCGGTCAGGAGTTGACCGATGACCAGTTCTTCGCGCTGCTGTCGCACCAGCAGTTGTCGGTCGGCGGCGCGATCATGCCCTTCGTGCGGGAACTGTTCGAGACCCGGTCGAGCGGGCAGCGGGCGGTGATCGTCGCCGAGTTGAAGACGCTGATCCGTTCCAGCCAGGAGCGCGAGACGTTCGGCCGGTTCCGTGCCTACAACCCGTCCGGGCGTAACCTGCTCGGTCGTGTCGCCGCCTACCTCGGCAACCTGCTCACGCTGCTCGTCGAACTCACCGACACGCCTGTCGCGCTGAGCGACCTCGTGCCCGACGATCGCGAGCCGCTGCCCTGGTGGCAGTCGACAATCCGGTTCCTGCACGCCGGTCTCGACGACAACGGCTGGGCGATGCTCCTCTCCGCGATCGATTTCTCCGGTGCTGACGAGCCGGTGGTGTCCAAGCGGCGCGTGCCGATCGACAGGCTGCTGCGACACGCCCACGAGGCCCGGCTCGCCGGAGATTCCCGGCGGGAGTTGCAGCTCCTCCTCGGCGCGACCGCCCTGCACGGCCGCCGGGTCGCGCAGTGGCACGACGAGCGCGGCGACGTGTGCATGAAGGTGGTGTCGTCCCTTGTTCACCGCGACGAACGCCCCGGCGACCACGAGATCATCATGGACGCTGCGGCCCTGCCGCCGGCGCAGGAGATCGTCAGCCTGCTCATCGAATATCTCGTCCACCACGCCGGTCGCCTCGAGTACGAGGACGTCCGGAAGCTCACCCAACTGGTGCTGTGGTCGAAGGGCACCGAGGCGGCGGTGCGGCTCGCCCCGGTGCTGGCGCAGCACCCGAACCTGTTCGTCGAGTTTCCCCGGCTGTTCACGATCTACGAGCGTGACCTCGTCGACGCCCGCGAGGTGGCCGAGGTGTTCGCCGCGATGCGGGTCGGCCTGGTCGTCTGGCAGGGTAGCGAGGCGCAGGCGTTCAAGGACGTGATCGGCCAACTCGTCAACAAGCAGCGGGGCCGGCTGCGCGAGGTCTCCATCCAGCAGATCAAGGACCTCTCCAAGTTGGCCCCCGAGGTCTCGCGTCCCGCCATCCCGCCGCTGGTCGCGATCCTGGCCGACGACTACCAGCGCCGGGGTGCGGTCGAGGTGCGCACGTCGCCGCTGTCGGACGGGCGGCACCGCAACGACCAGCCGAGGCCACCCGGCGTCGGGTAGGGCGGGCGATCGTTCGGCCCGGTGATGAGTTCTCGCGCCGGCACCCGTCATACCTACGACGGGACACGACGAGACGGGAGCATGACGTGACGAGTGCGGACACGCGGGAGCATGTGGACGTGGGTGGTCTGGTTGGGGTCGACGAGTCGGCGTTCGCGGGGCTGACGGCTCGGCACCGGCGGGAGCTGCACGTGCACTGTTATCGGATGCTCGGGTCGTTCGAGGACGCCGAGGACGCCGTGCAGGAGACGTTGCTTCGTGCGTGGCGGCGCCGGGAGACCTTCGCGGGGCGTTCGTCGTTGCGGGCCTGGCTGTACCGGATCGCCACGAACGCCTGCCTGGACCTGCTCGCCAGGTGCCGTCCGGAGCCCGCGACGGGTGGCGAGGTGCGGTGGTTGCAGCCGTATCCGGACCGGCTGCTCGACGAGGTGCCGGCGGGCGGCGCGGACGAGCCGGAGAGCCTCGCGGTCGCGCGGGAGACGATCGAGCTGGCGTACCTGGTGGCGGTTCAGCACCTCGCGCCGCGCCCACGGGCCGTGCTGATCCTGCGGGACGTGCTCGGCTGGCCGGCGAGGGACGTCGCGGAGTTGCTCGGAGACTCCGTCAACTCGGTGAACAGCGCGCTGCAACGGGCCCGCGCCGGCATGCGCGAGCACCTGCCCGCCGAGCGGCAGGACTGGACCGGCGGTGACGAGGACGCGCAGACGCGCGAGCTGGTGCGCCGCTTCACCGACGCGAGCGTGGCCAAGGACATCGACGGGCTGGCCGCGATGCTGCGCGACGACGTCCGCTACTCGATGCCGCCCACCCCCGGCGTCCACGTCGGCCGCGACGCGGTCGTGCACGACTGGGTCGCGGATGGCTTCGCGGACCTGGGGCGCCTGCGTGGCGTCCCGACCGCCGTGAACCGGCAGCCCGCCGTCGCCTTCTACCTGTGGCGCGAGCAGGAGAACGCGTACCTGCCGCTGACCATCGACGTCCTGCGCATCACCGGCGGGGCGGTCGCCGAGATCGTCATCTTCCACGACGACCAGTTTCCGCTGCTCGGGCTGCCGCAGCGCCTGCCTGCGGACGGCGCACAGTGACGGTCGCGGGCCGGACCCGCCGCGCCGGCCTACTCCGGGGGCTCGCCGGCACCGGCGTCCTCGCCACGCTCGCGGCGATGGTGGTCACGACCGTCGCCGCCGCGTTGGCCCAGGCCGTTGGGGTCGACTTCGAGGTCCCCGCTGGTGGGGAGGCGATCCCGCTGCCCGGGTTCGCCGTGGTGACCGGCTTCTTCTCGGTCGTGGGCGTCGTCATCGCCGCCGCTCTGCTGCGGTGGAGCGCGCGTCCCGCCGCGCGGTGGGTGTGGACGGCGGTGTCGCTGACCGCGATCTCGCTGGTCCCGCCGCTGGTCTGCGGGGCGAACACCGCCACCGTCGCCGCCCTCGTCGGGCTGCACCTCGTCGCCGCGGCGGTGCTGGTCCCGGCCGTGGCGTGGAGCCTGCGCGCCCACGTCGACTGACCACCCGCACCCGACGCCCCCTCGATTCGCGAAGACTCCTCGCCTGACCTATGTTCGTGGGGTCGCTCGCGTGGGAGGGGGTGTCGGGGATGGGTCTGCGGACGTTCATCGAGGGTTGGCCGGTGTATCGGCAGCTCACCGGCACCGATCCGTTGGGCCGGGGCGCGGCGGCCAAGTCGGCGCGCTCGGCCGGTCTGACCGCCCGCACCGAGTCCGCCGAGAGCGTGGCCCGGTCCGTCTGTCCGTACTGCGCGGTGGGGTGTGGCCAGCGGGTGTACGTGGCCGACGGGCAGGTCACGCAGATCGAGGGTGATCCGGACAGTCCGATCTCGCGGGGTCGGTTGTGTCCGAAGGGCGCGGCGAGCAAGAGTCTGGTGACCAGTCCGTTGCGGCAGACGACGGTCCGCTACCGGCGGCCGTATTCGACCCAGTGGGAAGACCTGGACCTCGACACCGCGCTCGACATGATCGCCGACCGGATGCTCGCCGCCCGCGAGCAGACCTGGGAGGACACCGACGAGCAGGGTCGGCCGCTCCACCGGACGCTTGGTTTCGCCAGTCTGGGTGGGGCGACGCTCGACAACGAGGAGAACTACCTCATCAAGAAGTTGTTCACCGCGATGGGGGCGTTGCAGATCGAGAACCAGGCCCGTATTTGACACTCCGCCACAGTCCCCGGTCTGGGGGCCAGCTTCGGTCGTGGCGGTGCGACGGATTTCCAGCAGGACATCGCCAACGCTGACGTCATCGTCATCCAGGGTTCGAACATGGCGGAAGCGCATCCGGTGGGTTTCCAGTGGGTGATGGAGGCCAAGCGCCGTGGGGCGAAGGTGTTCCACGTCGACCCGCGGTTCACGCGGACGAGCGCGGTGGCGGACGCGTACCTGCCGATCCGGGCGGGCACCGACATCGCCCTGCTCGGCGGCGTGGTGCGCTACATCCTGGACAACGAGCTGGACTTCCGCGAGTACGTGCTTGCCTACACCAACGCGGCGACGATCGTCAGCGAGCAGTTCAGCGACACCGAGGACGGCGACGGCTTCTTCTCCGGCTTCGACGCGGAGACCGGCAGCTACGTGCAGGACAGTTGGCAGTACGAGGGTCACGAGGGCTCCTCCGGCAGCGGGCACACCGCCCAAGAGCGTGACAACGCCGCGGGGCTGACGCACGAGTCGCACGGCGCGCAGGTGGGCGGTCAGACTCAGCGGGACGAGACGTTGCAGCATCCGCGCTGCGTCTACCAGATCCTCAAGCGGCACTTCTCCCGCTACACGCCGGAGATGGTGGAGCGGGTCTGCGGCATCCCGCAGGACAAGTTCCTCGAACTGGCCCAGGCGTGGACGGCCAACTCCGGGCGGGACCGCACCGGCATGCTCATCTACTCGGTGGGCTGGACGCAGCACAGCGTGGGCGTGCAGTACATCCGTACCGGGGCGATCATCCAGTTGCTACTGGGCAACATGGGCCGCCCGGGCGGTGGCGTCATGGCCCTGCGCGGACACGCGAGCATCCAGGGCTCCACGGACATCCCGACGCTGTTCAATCTGCTGCCCGGCTACCTGCCGATGCCGCACCACGCCGACCACCCCACCTTCGACGAGTGGGTGGACAGCATCCGGCACCCCGGCCAGAAGGGCTTCTGGGGCAACGCCCGGTCGTTCGCGGCCAGCCTGCTCAAGGCGTACTGGGGTGACGCGGCGACACCGGAGAACGACTACTGCTACGGGTACCTGCCGCGACTGACCGGTGACCACGGCACCTACCAGCAGGTGCTCAACATGATCGACGGGAAGATCAAGGGGTACTTCCTGCTCGGGCAGAACCCCGCGGTCGGCTCGGCGCACGGCCGCGCGCAGCGGTTGGGGATGGCGAACCTGGACTGGCTTGTCGTCCGGGACCTGTTCATGATCGAGAGCGCCACGTTCTGGCAGAACGGTCCCGAGGTGGCCACCCGCGAGATCGTGCCCGAGGAGTGCCGGACCGAGGTGTTCTTCCTGCCGGCGGCCTCGCACGTGGAGAAGGAGGGCACGTTCACGCAGACGCAGCGGTTGTTGCAGTGGCGGGAAAAGGCCGTCGAGCCGCCAGGCGACGCCCGCTCCGAGCTGTGGTTCTTCTACCACCTCGGCCGCAGGCTGCGCGAGAAGCTGGCCGCCTCGCCGCTGCCGCGCGACCGGGCGCTGCTCGACCTCACCTGGGACTACCCCACGCACGGTCCGCACGCGGAGCCGAGCGCCGAGTCGGTCCTTCGCGAGATCAACGGGTACGACGTGACGACCGGCCGCCCGCTGTCCAGTTTCGCCGAGGCCCGCGCGGACGGCTCGACAGCGATCGGCTGCTGGATCTACACAGGCGTGTACGCCGACGGCGTCAACCAGGCCGCCCGGCGCAAATCCCGCCACGAGCAGGACTGGGTGGCCGCCGAGTGGGGCTGGGCCTGGCCGGCGAACCGCCGCATCCTCTACAACCGTGCCTCGGCCGACCCGGACGGCAACCCGTGGAGCGAGCGCAAACGCTACGTGTGGTGGGACGCGGAGAAGGCCGAGTGGACAGGCTACGACGTGCCGGACTTCGAGAAGACCAAACCGCCGTCGTACCGGCCGCCGGCCGGCGCGTCCGGGCCGGAGGGCATCGCCGGTGACGATCCGTTCGTCATGCAGGGCGATGGCAAGGGCTGGCTGTACGCGCCCAGCGGCGTGCTGGACGGGCCGCTGCCGACGCACTACGAGCCGGTGGAGTCGCCGGTGCGCAACCCGCTCTACCGGCAGCAGGCCAACCCGACCCGCAAGTCGTACGCGCACCCGGTGAACTCGGTCAACCCGAGCCCGCCGCAGGAGCACAGCCAGGTGTTCCCGTACGTGTTCACGGTCAGCCGACTCACCGAGCACCACACCGCCGGCGGCATGAGCCGCACGGTGCGCCCATTGGCCGAGCTGCAGCCGGAGATGTTCGTCGAGGTGTCGCCGGAGTTGGCCGCCGAGGCCGGGCTGGCGCATCTGGGCTGGGCGCACCTGATCAGCGGGCGCGCGGTCATCGAGGCGAAGGTCCTGGTGACCGACCGGATCACCCCGCTGCGGGTGGACGGCCGGATCATCCACCAGCTCTGGTTGCCGTACCACTTCGGTTACGAGGGTCTGGTGACCGGCGACTCGGCGAACGACCTGTTCGGCATCACCCTCGACCCCAACGTCCTCATCCAGGAGAGCAAGATCGGTACCTGTGACGTCCGGTCGGGCCGCCGGCCCACCGGAAAGGCGCTGCTCGACCTGGTCGCCGACTACCAGCGGCGTGCCGGGATCACACCGGGCGGACACGCGCCTGCAGTCACCACCGACCAGGACGTGGAGGGGCGCGATGGTTCCTGACCCGAACAGCCTCTACGGGCCGCTCGATCCGGCGCCGGACGCCGGCTACGAGGATGCGCCGCCGCGGATGGGGTTCTTCACCGACACGAGCGTGTGCATCGGGTGCAAGGCGTGCGAGGTGGCCTGCAAGGAGTGGAACGGCGTTCCGGGCAGTGGCCTGGATCTGCTGGGGATGTCGTACGACAACACGGGGGCGTTGACCGCGAACTCGTGGCGGCACGTCGCGTTCATCGAGCAGCCGCGACCGACGGGGCACGGCAGCGCGGCGTTCGCGGGCACGCCGACCGGCGCGACGGTCAGCGCGACGTCGGCGGCGGTCGCCGCCGGCGCCACCGGCCCGACCGGCACCGATCCGGGCCTGCCGGCCGGGTCACCGGCGGCCGCCGCGCGAATGGCCGACGGCTCCCCGCCCGACGCCACCCGACCCGTCACCGGCCACGATGGCCGGCTCGACGTGCTCGGCGACCCGGTCGCGGCACACCCCACCGGCAGGCATCCCACCGTCACGCCCGACGGCCGGCCCGGTTCGGCCGGGACCAACGGCGGCGCGGGTCCGCAGTTCCTGGGGATGCCGGGTGGGCAGCCGCCGGGGCGGGGGACGGGTGTGGAGCAGCGGTCGGATTTTCGGTGGTTGATGATGTCGGATGTGTGTAAGCACTGCACTCATGCGGCTTGTCTGGATGTGTGTCCGACGGGGTCGTTGTTCCGGACGGAGTTCGGGACTGTGGTGGTGCAGGAGGACATCTGTAACGGGTGTGGGTATTGCATTTCGGCGTGTCCGTACGGGGTGATCGATCAGCGTAGGGATGATGGTCGGGCGTGGAAGTGCACGCTGTGTTATGACCGGTTGGGTGTGGGGATGACGCCTGCGTGTGCGCAGGCGTGTCCGACGGAGTCGATTCAGTACGGGCCCCTGGACGAGTTGCGGGAGCGGGCGGCGGCGCGGGTGGAGGCGTTGCGGGAGCGGGGTGTTCCGGAGGCGCGTCTGTACGGGCACGATCCGAATGATGGTGTGGGTGGTGACGGGGCGTTCTTCCTGTTGCTGGACGAGCCGGAGGTGTACGGGTTGCCGCCGGATCCGGTGGTGACGACGCGGGACCTGCCGGCGATGTGGAAACGCGCGGGCCTCGCCGCGCTGGCCATGACGGCCGCGACAGTCGCCGCGTTCGTCGTCGGCGGATCCTCGTGAGTCCACAGCGCCCCGAGGTGGGCGACCGGTTCCGCCGGTTCCGCGACCGGCTGGCCGCACACGATCCACTGCTGCCGACGAACAGCGGCCACGACGCCGCGACGAACAGCGGCCACGACGCCGCGACCTCTGGCGGCCACGACGCCGCGACGAGCGGTGGCCCGGCCGACGCCGCGCCCGGCCTGGCGTCGCGCGACGGCAGCGGCCGCCAGGCGGGAACCGTCGAACCGGACCGCCGACGGTCCCGTCGTCGGGGCGGTCGCCGTGGTGGTGGCGGCGAGGAGCTTCGGGTGCCGGAGGCGACGTTCACCTCGTACTACGGCCGGCCCATCCTCAAGGCGCCGGTGTGGAAGTGGGACATCGCCGCGTACCTGTTCACCGGTGGGCTGGCCGCCGGATCGTCGCTGCTCGCCGCGGGAGGGCAGCTCACCGGCCGGCAGGTGCTGCGCCGCGCCGGACGGGTCACCGCGCTGGGCGCCGTCAGCGCCAGCGCCGTCTTCCTGATCCGGGACCTGGGCCGGCCGGAGCGGTTCCACCACATGCTGCGGGTCGCGAAGCCGACCTCGCCCATGTCGGTGGGCACCTGGATCCTCACCGTGTTCGGGCCGGCCGCCGGAGTCGCGGCGGTCGCCGAGGCCGCCGGCTGGCTGCCCCGGCGCGGTCTGCTCGGGTTGGTCGGCCGGGCGCTGCCGCCGGCCGGGCACGCCGCCGGCCTGGTCGCCGCCGCCACCGCGCCGGCGCTTGCCACGTACACCGGGGTGCTGCTCGCCGACACCGCGGTGCCGTCGTGGCACGAGGCGTACCCCGAGCTGCCTGTCATCTTCGCGGGCAGCGCGCTGGCCAGCGGCGCCGCCGTGGGGCTGCTCGCCGCGCCGCCGGCGCAGGCCGGGCCGGCCCGGCGGATGGCGGTGGCCGGCGCGGCCCTGGAACTGTTCGGCGCGCACCGGGTGGAGACCCGCCTGGGGTTGCTCAGCCAGCCCTACCGGTCGGGGCGACCCGGCCGACTGCTGCGCGCCGGCCGGCTGCTCACCGCCGCCGGCGTGGCCGGGGCGCTGCTCGGGCGGCGCAGCCGCGCGGCGGGCGCGGTCGCCGGGGCCGCGTTGCTCGGCGCTTCGGTCGCCACCCGGTTCGGCATCTTCTACGGCGGCGTCGCGTCGGCGCGCGACCCGCGCTACACAGTCGTGCCGCAGCGCGAGCGGGTGAACGCTCGGCGGACCGGGGCGGATCCGGCGGCTGACTGAGCGGCGGCTCCGCCGTTGTGATCGAATGTCCGACGGAGGCGTTCAGGCGGCTGGTGCCCCTCCCGGTCTTCAAAACCGGTGTGGTCCGGGACCCGGGCCAGGCGGGTTCGATTCCCGTCCGTCTCCGCCAACGGCGGCAGGAGTGACGTGATGGGCGACGGCAGCGCGGACCCGCGACGTCGGGTGCCCCGCACCGACACGCTGCTCGGCGACCCGCGGCTTGCCGCGGCCGTCGCGACCCTCGGCCGGGACCGGGTCAAGGCCGCCGTCGTCCAGGCCCAGGAGCGGGCTCGTCGCGGTGAGATCGAGCCCGACGAGGTCCGCGACGCCGCGCTCGCCGGACTGCCCGCCCCGGGTCCGCGCACGGTCCTCAACGCCACAGGCGTCGTCCTGCACACCAATCTGGGTCGGGCGCCGCTGTCACCCGCCGCCGTCGCCGCCGTCGCGGCGGCAGCCGGGCACACCGACGTCGAGCTGGACCTGCGCACGGGCCGGCGGGCGCGTCGCGGCCGGGACGCGCTCGACGCGCTGGCCGCCGCCGTGCCGGCCGCCGCCGCCGTGCACGTGGTCAACAACGGCGCCGCCGCGCTGGTGCTGGCGGCCACCGCGCTGGCCGCCGGCCGGGAGATCGTGGTCAGCCGCGGCGAGCTGGTCGAGATCGGCGACGGTTTCCGCCTGCCGGACCTGCTGGAGAGCACCGGCGCCCGCCTGCGCGAGGTGGGCACCACCAACCGCACCACGCTCGACGACTACGCGGCTGCCGTCGGCCCGCAGACCGGGTTCGTGCTCAAGGTGCACCCGTCGAACTTCCAGATCACCGGCTTCACCTCGGCCACACCGGTACGCCAACTGGCCACGCTCGACGTGCCGGTGGTCGCCGACATCGGCTCCGGGCTGCTCGCCCCGGACCCGCTGCTGCCCGACGAGCCGGACGCCACCGGCACCCTGCGCGCCGGCGCGACCCTGGTCACCGCGAGCGGCGACAAGCTGCTCGGCGGCCCCCAGGCCGGCCTGCTGCTCGGCGACGCCGCCCTCGTCGAACGGCTGCGCCGCCACCCGCTGGCCCGGGCGCTGCGCGTGGACAAGCTGACCCTGGCCGCGCTGGCCGCCACCCTGCACCGCCCGGACACTCCGACGCGGACCGCGCTGCACGCCGACCCGGCCGCCCTGCGCCGCCGGGTGGAGCTGCTGCGCGACCGGCTCGGCGCGGACGGCCGCAAGGCGGAGGTCGTCCCGGCGGTCGCCGTGGTCGGCGGAGGCGGCGCCCCCGGCGTCGAGCTGGACTCGTGGGCGCTGAGCCTGCCCGAGCGGTACGCCGTGCCGCTGCGCACCGGGGACCAGCCGGTGCTCGGCCGGGTGGTGCGGGGCCGCCTCCTGCTCGACCTGCGCTGTGTGCCCGTCGACGCCGACGAGGCGGTCCTGGCGGCCGTGCTGCGCGTTCCCGGGGACGACTGAGCATGATCGTCGTCGCCACCGCCGGGCACGTCGACCACGGCAAGTCGACACTGGTTCGGGCGTTGACCGGGATGGAACCCGACAGGTGGGCCGAGGAGCGCCGCCGGGGCATGACCATCGACCTGGGTTTCGCCTGGACGACGTTGCCCTCCGGCGCCACCATCGCCTTCGTCGACGTGCCCGGGCACGAGCGGTTCGTGCCGAACATGCTCGCGGGCGTCGGCCCGGTGCCGGCCGCGCTGCTCGTCGTCGCCGCCGACGAGGGGTGGATGCCGCAGTCCGCCGAGCACCTGGCCGCGCTCCACGCGCTCGGCGTCGGGCACGGCCTGCTGGTGGTGACCCGCGCGGACCTGGCCGACCCCGCGCCGGCCGCGGAGCGCGCCCGCGCCGAGATCGCGGCGAGCAGCCTCGGCGCGGTGGAGACGGTGGCGGTCAGTGGGCTGACCGGCGCCGGCCTGCCGGAGCTGCGGGCCGCGCTGGACCGGCTCGCCGCCCGGCTGCCCGACCCCACCGTGGACGCCCCGGTGCGTCTCTGGGTGGACCGCAGCTTCACCGTTCGGGGCAGCGGCACAGTCGTCACCGGCACCCTGGGCGCCGGCCGGTTGGGCGTCGGCGACGTGCTGGAGCTGGCCGGGGCCGAGGAGACGGTCCGGGTTCGTGGCCTGCACTGCCTGGGCGAGGCCCGTACCGAGGCGGCGGCCGTGGCCCGGGTCGCGGTCAACCTGCGCGGTACGCCCCGCGACCGGCTCGGCCGCGGCGACGCGCTGCTCACCCCCGGCCGGTTCCACCGCACCGACGTCATCGACGTACGGCTCACCGGCGACCCGGCCGCCGACCTGCCGGCCACCCTCACCCTGCACGTGGGGTCGGCGGCGGTGCCGGTCCGCGTGCGCCCGCTCGGCGCGGACACCGTCCGGTTGCGGCTGGCCCGCCCGCTGCCGCTGCTGGTGGGCGACCGGGCGCTGCTGCGCGACCCCGGCCGACACCACGTGACCGGCGGCGTACGGGTCCTCGACGTGGCGCCGCCGCCGCTGTCGCGGCGAGGTGCCGCCGCCGCCCGCGCGACGGTCCTCGCCGACCTCGACGGTCGACCCGACCTGGCCGGTGAGCTGCGCCGCCGTCGGCTGGTCCGGGTCGGCGCGCTGCGACGGATGGGCGTGCCGGTGCAGGCCACGCCGGTGGCCGGTGACTGGCTGGCCGACCCCGGCCACTGGCAGCGGCTCGGCGAGCAGCTCACCGAGGAGGTCGGCCGGTACGCCCGCGAGTACCCGTTGGAGCCGGGCATGCCTGTGGACGCGCTGCGTCAACGCCTCGCCCTGCCCGACCGGGCGCTCGTCGAGGCGCTGATCCGCCCGCCGCTGCGGGTCCACGGCGGGCGAATCGGCACGGCCGCCGTCGACACCCTGCCGGAGCCGGTGGCGCGGGCCGTGCAGCGGGTCCGCGCCGAGTTCGCCGACAGTCCCTTTCGCGCCCCCGAGGCGGACCGCCTCGTCGACCTGGGCCTGGGCCCCCGGGAGATCGGCGCGGCGGTACGCGCCGGCGCGCTGCTGCGGCTGGCCGACACCGTGGTGCTGCTGCCCGACGCGCTCGACGCGGCGGTGACCGTGCTGGCCGGGCTGCCCCAGCCGTTCACCCTGTCGGCGGCCCGACAGGCGTTGGACACCACCCGCCGGGTGGCGGTGCCGCTGCTGGAGTTGCTGGACCGTCGCGGCGCCACCCGCCGCCTGCCCGACGACGCCCGGGTCGTCGTCACCTGAGCACGCGGCGGCAGGCGAACCTGCCGTGTTCGCACGCTCATCGCGGTGCCTGTGGCGTTCCGGCGGCCCGCCCGCGTTCGTGGGCGGCCAACCGGCCCCCCGACCGTCGTCGGTCACCTACGGTGACGCCATGGACCCTTCGGCGGTCTGGCGGGACCGGCAGCACCAGTGGCGGATCGAGGCGTACCGGGCGCCGGATCTGCGCTTCGCCATCTACGCGACAAACGGCCCCACCGAGTCGGTGCCGCTGTGGCTGTTCGGCATGTCGGCGTTGGCCCGGTGGTTGATGACCCACGCCATCTCGCTCGACGACCTGGAAGTCGACTGAGCCCTCGGACGGCCGGAACCGGACCCGGAGCCGGGCGCGCTGCGGTTAGGTGACCTGAGGCGGTCAACGGGGGTGCGCGGTGGGCGGTCAGCTGGGGCAGGTGGCGCTGGTGGCCGTGCTGGTGCTTGTCAACGCCGCGCTCTCCGGCAGCGAGATGGCGTTGGTGACGCTGCGGGAGGGGCAGCTGCGGCGGTTGGGGCGGCGGACCCGCGCCGGTGACCGGCTGGTCCGACTCTCCCGGGATCCCAACCGCTATCTGGCCACCGTCCAGCTCGGCATCACCCTGGCCGGATTCCTCGCCTCGGCGGCCGCGGCGGTGTCGCTCGCCCAGCCGCTTGTCGGCCCGCTGGGCTTCCTCGGCGCGGCGGCCCGCCCGGCCGCGGTGCTGCTGGTGACTGTGGTGCTCACCTTCGTCACGTTGGTGCTGGGCGAGTTGGCGCCCAAGCGGCTGGCCATGCAGCGCGCCGAGCGGTGGGCGCTGCTCAGCGCCGGCCCGCTGGATCTGCTCGCCCGGGTGTCGCGCCCGGCGGTGTGGCTGCTCAGTTGGGCCACCGACCGGGTGGTCCGGCTGGCCGGTGGGGACCCCCGGGCCAGCCGGGAGGAGATGACCGAGGAGGAGCTGCGGGAGATGCTTGTCAGTCAGCGTGGCCTGTCGGCGCAGCAGCGGGAGATCCTGACCGGCGCGTTCGACATCGCCGGTCGGACGCTGCGCGAGATCCTGGTGGCCCGCCGGGAGGTGACCACGCTGCCGACCGACCTGGCCGCCGACGAGGGAGTACGCCTGCTGGCCGTCGCGGGCCGGTCCCGCGCCCCGGTGACCGGCCCCGGAGGTCTGGACGAGGTGGTCGGCGTGGTGCACATCCGCGATCTGGTGCGGGCCGACGCCGGGACGGTGGGGGAGCGCGTCCGGTCGCCGTTGCTGCTGCCGGTCACCCTGCCGGTCGCCGACGCGCTGCGCCGGCTGCGCCAGGAACACCAGCAACTGGCCCTCGTCGTCGACGAGCACGGCGGCATCGACGGCATCGTCACGCTTGAGGACCTGCTGGCCGAGGTCGTCGGCGAGCTGTACGACGAGACCGACCGCGACGTGCGCGGCGCGACCCGGGAGCCGGACGGGTCGCTGCTGGTGTCCGGTGACTTCCCCCTGCACGACCTGCCCGATCTGGGTGTGCGACTGAGCTTCCCGCTGTCGCGGGAGTACACGACGGTGGCCGGGCTGGTGCTGGCACGCCTGGGTCACCTGCCGGACGGGCCGGGTGAGACGGTGCGGTTGCCCGGCCTGACCATCGAGGTGGTGGAGGTCGCCGACCGGGCGGTGCGGCGGGTGCGGCTGCGCGGGTTCGTCGCGGACCGCTGACCGCGTCGCCCGGACGGGGGACAGGACGCCCGAAGAGCCGCCGGGTGGTTGCGTGCCGCCTACCGTGCGGTACGTGAAGGACCGAGGGTTGCGTACGTTCGTCACAGTGCTCGCCGGCCTCGCGGTGATCTACTTCGGTAGCGCCGGCCGCAGCCCCGAGGAGGGCCGTGGCATCTCCGGCGGGGTGGTCGTCCTGGCGCTGCTCGCCGCGCTCGGCGTGTGGCACCTGACCCGACCGGGAGACAAGACCGTCAAGTGAGCGGCTCACCCGGCGGCGGCACGGGTGACCTCGCCGGCGGACTCCTCGCCGAGCGCCACCCGGACCAGCGCCGAGGCGAGCCGCCCGAAGTCCGGTTCGTCGACCAGCCCGGCCAGCCGGTCCGGTGAGCCCGGCAGGCCCAGCCGCTTCGCGCCGGCGAGGGCCCGACGATCGGCGTACGGGCGCAGGTCGGACCACACCGTCTGGGCCTCACGCAGGTAGATGTCCGCGCCGGTGGGTCCGATGCCGGGGAACTCGGTGAGTCGGCGGCGCAGCCCGGCCGGGTCGCCCTGGGCGTCGCGGTGCAGCCGCCGCAGGTCGCCGTGCCAGCGGTCCAGACACAGCCGGGCGCCGGTGCCGAGCATGGTGGCGGTGCGCTCGTCGTAGCGGCGGTAGTGTCCGCGGCCCAGCGCGTCGACCCGCTGCTGCCAGGTAGCCGCCTCCATCGCCTGCGGTGTGCGGTAGCCGGCCGCGAACAGCTCCCGCGCGGCGTCGACGGCCACGCACGCCCGGATCCGGGTGCTCAGCAGGGTGGCGAGCACCAGCAACTGGTACAGCGGTCCGGGGCGGTCGGCGAGCCGGATGCCGGCCTCCTCGGCGTACGTGTTGCCGCGCCGGTCCAGCAGGACCCGCACCACCGCTCGATCGTCACCCACACCCCATGGGTACCCGTCTGGCGACCGGCTAGCCCTCCCGCGCGTGAGCGGGGCCGGAATGCCCTCGGGTGGGGCGGGTATGCGCACGGTGGAGGCGGTCGATGCCGTCTGCCGTACCCGGAGGGGAGACACCTCGTGACGAACCCGCAGCAGCAGGAGTTCCGGCGCAACGCACTCGGTGGGACCAGCCAGGACAACAAGGGCCCCGCCCCGGGCGCGCACCCGGCCAACCGTGGCACCTCGCGAGGTGACCAGGGTCGGCCGGTGCCCAAGGGGCAGGTGTCGCCGTACGGCCCGGCGGGTGAGCCGGTCGCCGAGGACGACAGCGACACCCGGGCCTAACTGGCGCGACCTGACGGCCGCCGCAACCTGTTCCAGGTGGCGGCGGCCGTCAGTCCGTACGCCAGGTGCGGGATGATGTCGGAGATCCAGTCGGAGCGCCGCCAGGTGCGCGGGTCGCTGATCCCCAGCACGGTGATGGACCCGTCGGTCATCGCCATCACGCCGGCGCCGAGCACGCCGGTGGCCATCGGCAGGGGCTGGCGCCGACCGCCGGCGTACAGCGCGAACGCCACGCCCGCGGCGATGCCCAGCCCGTAGCCGATGAGGGGCCCGAGCCCCGAGCGGCGGTTCGCCGCCCGGGGCCCCGACCCCAGGTCCAGGTGCGCGATGCCGGCCAGCCGGTCGACGGTCTGCTCGGGTGTGCTGCTCGCCGGCCGCGCCCGCAGGGCGATGTCCAGGTAGCCGACAACGTTGAGCGCGGTGCTGCCGACGGCGCCCGCGATGGCGCCGTCGGCCAGGTCGACAGCCCTCACTTCGGGTCGCCTGGTTCGCGTTCACTCTTGGGGCCGTAGGTGCGCTCGCCGCGCACGACGCCCCGTTGGCCGCGATCCTCCTGCAGGATCCGGTTCGCGACCTGGTTGGCCTTGCCGTCGGGCACCCGGCGTCCGGAGTCGTCGATCGCGTTGCGGATCCGCGCTCGCTGCTTGTCGTACGCGTTGCTTCCCGGCCGTGGTCCTGGCATCTGCTGCCTCCTTCGTCGCCGTTGGCGTACCGCGGCCGTCTACCCGTCTGGCGGCGGGCCAACCCCGCCCGGTCAGCGGGGCCCGCGGACCACGACGACCGGGCAGCGGGCGTGGTGCAGCACCGACTGGCTCACCGACCCCAGCAGCAACCCGGTCACCTCGCCGCGCCCCTGCCCCCCGACGACAATCAGTTGGGCGTCGCCCGACGCCTCCGCCAGGACCGCGCCGACGCGGCCGCGCGTCGCCCGCCAGGTCAGCCGCAGCCCCGGGTGGCGCTCGGTCAGCCCGTCCAGCCAGTCGGTGAGCATCCGTTCCTGCTCGCCGTGCAGCTGCGCCTCGTCGTACACCAGGGGTTGCATGTCACCGGGGCCGCTGCTGCCCGGGTGCCGGTAGGCGTGCACGGCGCGCAGCGGCACGCCGCGCGCCAGCGCGGTCTCGGCGGCGAAGTCGGCGGCGAGCCGGGACGCCGCCGAGCCGTCCATCGCCACCCCCACCGGCTCGTCGGGCCGTTCGTCGCCGCGGGCCACCAGCACCGGGCAGTCGGCGTACGCGCAGACCTGCACCGCCACCGAGCCGACGACAAGTGCGGAGAAGCCGCCCAGTCCGCGGTCGCCGAGGACGACGAGAGCGGCGGTGGGGGACTCACCGATCAGCACCGCGGCCGCCGCACCGTCGATGATCTCGCCGGAGACCGTCAGCCCGGGCGCGGTCGCCTCGGCCTCGGCCACCGCGGCGTCGACGAGCTCCTGGGCCTGCGGGCGCAGTCCGGCGCCGGGCAGCGCGTCGGGCGCGGGGGAGACGGGCACGTGCAGCAGCGGCCAGATGAACCCGTGCACCACCCGCAGCGGCCGATGGCGACGGACGGCTTCGGTGGCGGCCAGGCGCACCGCGCGCAGGGACGGCTCCGAGCCGTCCACGCCGACCACCACCGCCGCGCTGTCCGCCGAGTTCACCGCCCACCTCCCGCCGGGCCAGTATCGCGGGCGTGGCGGCGCGGCGGAGCGATACCGCCGGTCGGGCCCCGGTCGGTACGCTGGCGGCGACCGGACGGGAGGAGCGTCGTCGATGGGTGAACCGGACGAGCCGAGCACCGCTCGCATGATCGACTTTTGGCTCGGCGGGGAGCACCACTTCGACGTCGACGTGGCCGCCGCGGGCGCCTTCGAGCAGGCGTACGGGCCGTGCGCGCCGGTCTTCCGGGAGCTGCGGGCTTTTCTCGGCCGGGCGGTGCGGGCGATGGTCGAGCAGGGCGTGGACGGGTTCCTGGTGTTCGGCGCGGGCGTGCCCACGAGGGGCAACGTGCACGAGGTCGCCGCCGAGGCCACAGTGCTCTACACCGACGTCGACCCGGTCACCATCCGGCTGGGGCAGCGGATCCTCGCCGACAGCGACCGCGCGGGCTACGGCTACGGCGACGCCACCGACATCGGCACGATCGACCCGGCTCAGCTGCACCGATTCGTCCCCGGGTGGGGGCGGCGGCCGGTGGGGGTGGTCTTCCTCGGGCTTGCCGCGTTCCTCGACGACGTCACGCTCACGCGCACCCTCGACGAGGTGTACGCGGCCGCGGCCCCGGGCAGCCTGTTGGCGGTGGACTTCGACACCGAGGAGTTGGCCGCGCATCCGCAGGCGTTGGCGATGATGGGCCCGGCGTTTCGGATGCGTCCCCCGGCCGCGTTCGCTCCGCTGCTGGGCCGGTGGACGCCGACGTCGGACGGGATCGTCGGAGTCCACCGGTGGCGGCCCGCAGGCCCGCCCGCCGACGTGCCGGACGCCTTCCATGGCGTACTGGCGACGCGGGGCGCCGACTGACCCGCGGCGACCGGTGCTCCGGCGGCGTCCGTATGATGCTTGCCCTGTAGCAAGTTTCTGGAGGGACGACCAACCATGGTGGACGCGCCGGACGGGGTGTCGCGCGCGCTGCGTGAGGCCGCGCCCGACCAGTTGGCGGAGGCGGCGGACCGGGCGATCCGGTCGGCGTTGGGCGCGTTGCGCACCGACGTGTTCGTCGCCGACTACCGCATCAGCGGGCTCTGGCCGGTGCTGGATCCGGACCTGCCGGCGGCCGGCGCCCTGGCCCAGCACACCGTGGCGCAGCGCTGCTTCTCCAGCCAGCAGCCGGTGCGCGACGGGCTCGAGGACGGCGCGTGCCGGCTCTACCTGCCGCTGACGGTGTGGGGGGAGCGGCTGGGTGTGCTGCTCATCGAGCTGCCGACGGTGCCGGGCGCGGCCGTCACCGGCCGTGCCACGGACATGGCCGGGGACCTGGCGGTGGCGATGCGTGCCGCGGACCGGGAGACCGACCGTTACCGGCGGGCACGTCGCCGGGAGCGGCTCAGCATGGCCGCCGAGATGCAGTGGGACCTGCTGCCCGGTCGAAGCGTGGCGCACCACGCCTTTCACCTGGCCGGGCAGTTGGAACCGGCGTACACGGTCGGTGGGGACCACTTCGACTGGTCGTTGGACGGTGACCGGCTCACCCTGACGGTGCTCAACGGCGAGGGCAGTGGTCTGGCCGCGTCGCTGCTGACGGCGGTCACCGTGAACGCGATGCGCAACGCCCGCCGTTCCGGCGGTGGCCTCGTGGAGCAGGCGGAGCTGGCCTCGGACACGGTCTACTACCAGCACCGGGGTCGCCGGCACGTGGCCACGCTGCTGCTTGAGCTGGACATCCGCACCGGGCGGGTGCGGGCTGTCGACGCCGGTTCGCCGCACCTGCTGCGGATGCGGGGCGCGACTGTCGAGCCGATGAAGCTGGAGCAGCAGCTGCCGCTGGGCATGTTCGCCGAGACCCGCTACGAGCTGCAGGAGTTCCCGCTCGCCCCGGGTGACCGCGTCTTCGTCGTCAGCGACGGCGTGTGGGCGGCCGAGCCGGCGGGGCGGGAGCCGTACGGGCAGCGGATGATGGCCCGATCCCTGCGGGCCACGCGGTTGCAGCCGGCGACCGAGGCGGTTGGTACGGTGATGCGCGAACTGCACGCCTACCACGCGGATTCCGATTTGCGCGACGACGCCGTCGTCGTCTGCCTCGACTGGCATGGTCCGCGTGAGCGGGACGGCGGATGAGGGTCGCCGCCGCCGTGCCGGGCGGGCACCAGCGCGACGACGGCAGGGGACATCGGGTGGAGCGACCTGCGGATCTCGCCTCGGCGATCGACGCGGCCGCCGAGACGCTGATCGCCGTGCTCGACTCGGCGGCGTCGCGGCACCAGGTGCCGCCGACCCAGCTGCGGGTGCTGATGCTGATCAGCGCTCGGCGGGAGACAAACGTCAACGGCCTCGCGGAGCTGCTGGACGTGGTGCCCTCCTCGGCGAGCCGCCTCTGCGACCGGCTGGAGGCGACAGGTCTGTTGCGCCGGGTGGCCGACCCGCGCGACCGGCGGGAGGTGCGGCTGGTGCCGACCGCCGCCGCCCTGACCCTGCTGGGGGAGTTGGCGGAGCGGCGGCAGCGCGCGGTGCAGGCCGTGCTGGACAGGATGCCGCCACGGATGCAGCACGATCTGTTGGTGTCGTTGCTCGCCTTCGGTCGGGCGGCGACGCAGACGGTGCCGGAGCAGCAGACCGATCAGGCGGTCCAGACGGCCTGAGCCGCCGTCTCCCTTTCCACCAGTATCCTAGGACGCTCTACGCGTGGTGATCCACACCACAGTGCGGCACTACCGCGCCAACGACGCGCGGCGGCGGCCGAGGCCGGCGGCGGGGCCCGATATAGTGGCAGCGCACTCACCCGGCCCGTGATCTCGATGATCACGGGCCGCATCAGGGCAGAGGTCCCATCCCGGGGCCGCAGGGGAGCCGGCGGTTGCCGGCCCGACAGCGCGTACGACCTCCGCCGCGCCCGATCTCGGTCTGGCGTCGGGGCGTGCGGTGGAGGAGGTTCGGTGTCGCGTCGGCCGGCTCGGGCAGAGCATCCGCGGGACACCGGTGACCAGACCCCCGGCGACCAGGTGCTCACCCTGCCCAACCTCATCAGCTTCGGGCGCCTGCTGGGCGTACCCCTGTTCCTCTATCTGTTCCTGGTGGCCCGCGCGGACGTGGCGGCGGTGGTGGTGCTGGCCATCGGCGGCACCACCGACTGGGTCGACGGCTGGATCGCCCGCCGGCTGCGTCAGGTGAGCCGGCTCGGGGAGCTGCTCGACCCCCTCGCCGACCGGCTGTACATCCTCGCCACGCTGCTCGCGTTCACCGCCCGGGAGGTGGTGCCGTGGCAGTTCACGGCGGCGCTGCTGGCCCGGGAGGCGCTGCTGCTCGGCTCGCTGGCGGTGTTGCGCCGCTACGGGTACGGGCCGCCGCCTGTGCACTACGTGGGCAAGACCGCCACCTTCCTGCTGCTCGCGGCGTTCCCGGTGCTGCTGTTGGCCACCGAGTGGAGCGGCGCGGCGACGGCGACGGCCGCGATCGGCTGGGGGTTGGCCTGGTGGGGGCTGGTGCTCTACTGGGTGGCCGGCGCGATGTACGTGGTGCAGGCGTCGCGGTTGGTGCGCGCGACGCGCGGCTCGGGAGCGGCCACGTGAGCGCGACGCCGCCGGAGCGCCCCCGGCCGGATCGGGTGTACGCCCCGGACTTCCTGACCGAACTGTTCCGCAACCCCCTGGATCCGGGGTACGCCGATGCGGCGGCCGCGCGTCGGCGGGTGGCGTCGTCGCCTGACGCGTCGCGGGGTTGGCTGGCGCGGTCGGTCGGCCTGGTCGTAGTGGTGGTGCTGGGTTTCCTGTTCGCGGTGGCGTATCGCCAGACGATGGCGGACGAGCCGGGGCGTGCCCAGGCCCGCTCCGGGTTGGTGGCGCAGATCAAGGAGCGGGAGAGCCAGACCGACAGGTTGTCGACGCGCGCGGACCAGTTGCGTGAGGAGGTCAGCCGGCAGCGGGACGCGGCGTTGAGCGGGTCGACGGCGGCGCGTCTGCGGGACCTGGAGGCGGTCACCGGGTTGGGTCGGGTGCGGGGTGACGGTGTGGTGGTGCGCCTGGCGGACGCTCCGGGCAACGCGGATGCGGTGACCGGTAAGGGCGCGGGGCCGTCGCAGGTGCTGTACAGCGATCTGCAGGGTGTGGCGAACGCGTTGTGGAGCGCCGGCGCGGAGGCGATCTCGATCAACGGTCAGCGGTTGACGTCGACGTCGACGATCCGTACGGCGGGTGAGGCGATCCTGGTGGATTTCCGGCCGGTGACGGGGCCGTACGAGGTGTCGGCGATCGGGCCGGGGTCGATGCGGCGCAAGTTCGAGGACAGTCGGAACGCGGCGGTGATGCGGGAGGTCGCGCAGAAGACGGGTCTGTCGTTCGGTGTGCGTAAGGCGGAGGACCTCACTCTGCCGGCGGCTCCGGAGCCGCAGCTACGCTACGCCAAGCCGTCGGTCAGTCCGAGCCCTTCCGGGTCGGGTGTCCGGTCCGGCAGTCCTGGGTCGTCGGGTTCACCGGGGACCGCTAGCCCTTCCGGAGGTGGCGGATGATCGCGGTGCTGGCGTTGCTCGCCGGTGTGGCGCTGGGTGTGTTGCTTGATCCCACGGTGCCGGCGGCGTTGCAGCCGTACCTGCCGATCGCGGTGGTTGCCGCGTTGGACGCGGTGTTCGGTGGGGTCCGGGCGAAGTTGGACCGCATTTTCGACGACAAGCAGTTCGTGGTGTCGTTCATCTCGAACGTGCTGGTGGCGGGTCTGATCGTGTATCTGGGTGACCAGTTGGGGGTGGGCGGGCAGTTGTCCACAGGTGTGGTGGTCGTTCTGGGCGTGCGGATCTTCGGGAATGTGGCGGCGATCCGTCGGCACCTGTTCCGGGCGTAGGTTTGAGGGCGATGAGCGACGAGCAGGCGGAGACGGGGACGGGTTGGCCGCAGCCGGCGGGGCCGGGGCGGCCGGGTGGTCCGGCGGGTGAGCCGGATCCTCGGCCGGACGCGCCGGATCCGGACGAGTTGAGTCCGTTGGCGCCGCAGGGTCCGACGGAGGAGCCGGAGTCACCGGCTGCGGAGCCCGGGGTGACGCCTGCCGATGATGGCGCGACTGTGGATCTGAGCGCGGTGTCGCGGGCGGGTGAGCCGGTGGGCGAGGCCGTGGACGAGCCGGTGGTGGAGTCGGCGGCGCCGGTGGCGGCGGGTCGGTCGCGGTTCAGCGCGGCCGGGGTGATGATCGCGGTGTTGTTGGCGTTGCTGGGGTTCACCCTGGTGGTGCAGTTGCGGACGACGTCGACGGATCCGACGTTGGGGGCGACGCGTCAGGAGGACCTGGTGCGGATCCTGTCGGATCTGGATGCGCGTGAGAATCGTCTGCAGCAGGACATTCGGGGGTTGGAGGACAGTCAGCGGCAGTTGGCGTCGGGTGCGCAGGGTCGGCAGGCGGCGTTGGACGAGGCGACTCGTCGGGCGGACGAGCTGGGGATTCTGGCGGGTACGTTGCCGGCGGTGGGGCCGGGGTTGACTGTGCAGTTCACCAGCAACGGGGTCAAGCCGATCACGGCGGACCGGGTGTTGGACGCGGTGCAGGAGTTGCGGGGCGCGGGCGCGGAGGCGATGCAGATCTCCGGCGGTGACCGGGCGACGGTGCGGGTGATCGCATCGACGTACTTCCTGGATGGGGACAACGGGTCGTTGATGGTGGAGGGGCGTCGGTTGACGGGGCCGTTCACGATCACGGTGATCGGTGATCCGGCGACGATGCGTACGGCGTTGAACATTCCTGGTGGGGTGGTCGCGTCGGTCCGGGGTGACGGCGGTAACGTGACGTTTGGGGAGCGTGAGGTTGCCGAGGTTTCGGCGCTGCACGTGCCGACCAAGTAGGAACACGCCCGTCCGGTCTCCTGACCGGCGCGGCCGCGCCGGGCCCGGGTGGTCCGGGGCACCGATGGATGAGGACGCGTCTGGTGATTCCCGAGGATCTGCGATACACCGCCGAGCATGAGTGGGTGGCGGGTGACGGTACCGGCTCGGTCCGGGTCGGCATTACGCACTTCGCGCAGGACGCGTTGGGTGACATCGTGTACGTGCAGTTGCCGGAGGCGGGTGCGGTCGTCGCGGCCGGTGATTCGCTTGGTGAGATCGAGTCGACCAAGAGTGTGTCGGAGATCTACGCGCCGGTCGCGGGCACGGTGGCGGCGCGCAATGACGCGCTTGGTGACACTCCTGAGCTGATCAACACGGATCCGTACGGTGCGGGTTGGTTGGTGGAGATCACGCCGAACGATCCGACGGCGACGGACGGGTTGCTGACGGCGGGCGCGTACCAGAAGATCACCGAAGGCTGAGTGTGCTCGATCCGGTGTGCGAGATGTCTGCGCGCGTCCGGTTGCCCTGCATTTCGGCGCTGGCTAGGCTCGCCCAGTCGACCGAGAAGAACCCATTAGTTGAGCGTTGTGGAATTGCCTTCCCGGGCACGGGGAGCCAGCCGCCGGGTGAACGAACGCCCGGCGGCCAGACCCGCCATTACCCGACGCCGACCGAACAGATCCGTGAGGTGGTCCCATGACGCGCCCAGACGACGAGTTCCCCCCACTCGACGTCACCTCGACGCTCAATCTCGGCTCGCTCGACGAAGTGCTGGAAGGGCCGGACACCGATGTGGTGCCGAGCCGGATGTCCGGTTCGTTGCCGCCGGGCATGGCGCTGCTGGTGGTTCGTCGCGGCCCGAATGCGGGTGCCCGGTTCCTGTTGGACCACGATGTGACGACGAGTGGCCGGCATCCGGACAGTGACATCTTCCTCGACGATGTGACGGTGTCGCGCCGGCACGCGGAGTTCCACCGGGATGGTGGGACGTTCACGGTGCGGGACGTGGGTAGCCTGAACGGCACGTACGTGAATCGTGAGCGGGTCGAGGCGGCCACGTTGAGCAATGGTGACGAGGTTCAGATCGGTAAGTTCCGGGTGGTGTTCATCGCCGGTCCGCGCCCGGAGGAGGAGGCCGGCCGGGGGTGAACGAGCCTGCGGCCTCCACGCCACCCGGGGCGGCCCGGTCCCAGCCGCTGATGAGCATCGGTGAGGTGCTGGGGCAGTTGCGGGTGGATTTCCCGGACACGACCATTTCGAAGCTGCGGTTCCTCGAGGCCGAGGGGCTTGTGGAGCCGCAGCGGACGGCGGCGGGTTACCGGAAGTACAGCTGGGACGATGTGGCGCGGCTGCGGTTCGTGTTGACCGCGCAGCGGGACCGGTACCTGCCGTTGCGGGTGATCCGTGAGCAGTTGGCCCAGTGGGATTCGTCAGGCGAGCAGCCGGAGCGGTCACGGCCGGCGTTGGTCGCGGTGGGGCCCGATGGTGCGGTGCCGGGTCGGGAGTCGGCGGAGCCGGCCGAGTCGTCGCAGGTGCGGCTCGGCCGGGCTGAGCTGGTGGCCCGTAGTGGGATCGACGAGTCGACTCTGGTGGAGTTGGAGCGGCTCGGTGTGCTGGTGTCGGATCCGCCGGGGTGGTATGACGCGGATGCGTTGATCATCGCGTCGGCGGTGGCGGGTTTGGCGGCGTACGGGTTGGAGCCGCGGCATCTGCGGGGTTACCGGAGTGCGGCCGATCGTGAGGTCGGGTTGTTCGCGCAGTTGGTGGCGCCGTTGGCGCGGCAGAGTGATCCGGCGGCGCGGGCGCGGGCGGCGGAGACGGCGCGGGAGTTGGTGGCGTTGTCGGAGCAGTTGCACGCGGCGTTGGTGCGGGTGGGGCTGCGGTCGACGTTGGGTCGGTGAGGGTGCCCGGCAGGTGGCGGTGGAGCGGAAAGATCTCTTCTCCGAAGCGTGCCGTAGGCTTGCCGGGGTAACCCCTTTCTGGCGCGGGCGTGGTGCTGAAGCGCATCGGACGGCCGTGTTGCGGTCCGTGTACCGTGCAGGGAAGGGCGCGGTGCGGCATAGGTGACAACGACACGGAGGCGGCGGTGCGCGAGCTGAGCGTGGTCGGAGTTCGGGTGGAGCTGCCCAGCAACCAGCCGATCGTCCTGCTCAGGGAGGTCGAGGGCGACCGCTATCTGCCGATCTGGATCGGCGCGGTCGAGGCTACGGCTATCGCTTATGAGCAGCAGGGGGTCAAGCCGGCCCGTCCGTTGACGCATGATCTTTTGCGGGATGTGTTGGCGGCGTTGCAGGCGCCGTTGCAGGCGGTGGAGATCACCGAGCTGAAGGAGAACGTGTTCTACGCGGATCTGTTGATCGGCGATGGGGTGCGGGTGTCGGCGCGGCCGAGCGATTCGATCGCGTTGGCGTTGCGGGTCGGTGCGCCGATTCGTTGTGCGGAGCAGGTCCTCAGCGAGGCGGGGATCGTTATCCCCGATGAGCAGGAGGACGAGGTGGAGAAGTTCCGCGAGTTCCTGGAGCAGGTGCGTCCGGAGGATTTCGCGGGCTGAGTGGCGTGGTTCCCGCGCTGGTGTCACGGTGGGTGACGTCGTCGCGTGGTGGGTGATCTTTCTCGGTGGCTGCGCGGCGTGTCGCGTCGGTTCCTCCGTGGTAACCCCTGACGGTGGCGTTAGGGTTGCCGTGTCGAGGGGTGCGCGTCGGAGGAAACGGCGCGTCGCCACACTGACGGGGAGGTTGTCCGGATGCACGAGCCGCGGGATTCCGATCCGGGTGGACAGTTCGACGAGCCTGGTGCCTCGTCGCCTCATGGGGTGGCTGAGGGTGAGGGTGCGGTTGGCTACCGGGGTGTGACGGCCTGCCACGCGGTGGGCATCAGTTATCGGCAGTTGGATTACTGGGCGCGGACGACGCTTGTGGTGCCGAGCGTGCGGGACGCGTCGGGTTCGGGGACGCAGCGGTTGTACTCGTTCCGGGATCTGGTGGTGTTGAAGGTCGTGAAGCGGTTGTTGGACGCGGGGGTGTCCCTGCAGAACATCCGTAAGGCGATCGAGGCGTTGCGGTCGCGTGGTGTGGAGGATCTGGCGGGTATCACGCTGATCTCCGACGGGACGACCGTGTACGAGTGTCGGTCGCCGGAGGAGGTGGTCGACCTGTTGCAGGGTGGGCAGGGCGTCTTCGGGATCGCGATCGGCGGGGCGTTCAAGGAGATTCAGGGGTCGTTGTCGCATCTGCCGGCGGAGCCGGCGGTGAGCGGCCCAGTGGAGCCGGTGGTGGGGTCCGCGTCGGATCCGGTGGGTGACGAGTTGGCGGCGCGGCGGGCACGGCGGCGGGCCGGCTGAGTCGCGCTGCGCGTCTGCTGGTGCGCGTCCCGTCAACTCTTGTGACTTTTTTGGCTGCGGCCGTCTGGTGACTGTGGGTCAGGTCGTGGGGTCCGGGTGACGATTCCCCGGGTGGTCGATTCCACAGTGGATACGGTGGGTGTTCTCCTGGTCGCCGACGGTGGATCTTCGGGGTCGACTGTGGTGACGGTGTGTGTGCGTCAACTGTCGGGAAACCGATAGGGGGGCCCTGACCGGAGGTCGCGGGCACGCTATGGTCCGTCACGGTCCCCGGTGCGGCGCCGTGGCTTGGCGGTGTGACGTCGGTGGCCGTTGCCCCTGCGCGTCACCGCGCGCGCGACCTGTCACCCCGGAAGGAACGACCGTGACGGTTACGGAAGAGACCGCTCCCCCCTCGAATTACGACCGCATCGGCGGCGCGAGTTCGGTGAAGGCGGCCGTGGAGCTGTTCTACGACAAGGTGCTCGCCGATCCGGAGTTGGCGGGTTATTTCGCCACTGTGGACATGGCGGGTCAGCGTCGGCACCTGGCGTTGATGTTGACTGTGGTGTTGGGCGGTCCGAACGAGTACACGGGTCGCGGGTTGGCCGAGGCGCATCAGCCGTTGGGCATTCCGGTGGCGCACTACGCCAAGGTGGGTGAGTACCTGATCGCGACGCTTGGCGAGTTGGGTGTTCCGGCCGACGTGCAGGACGACGTGCGGGCGGTGCTGGCGCAGGTGCAGGACCAGGTGGTGGCCGCCGGAGAGCGTCCGGGCGTCTGAGCGTGGACGAGGCCCGGCTCAAGCAGAGTTGGTCTCTCGTCGCCGGTCACGGCGACGAGGTGCCGCTCTACTTCTATTCGACGTTGTTTCTGTCGCATCCCGAGACGCGGCAGATGTTCCCCACGAACATGGCGGGGCAGCGTGACCGTCTGGTCACCGCGTTGGGGCACATCGTGTCCCATGTGGATCAGGTCGATCGGCTTGTGGGTTTCCTGCAGGACCTGGGCGCGGATCACCGGAAGTTCGCGGTCCGCGCGGAGCACTATCCGGCGGTCGGTGAGGCGCTGTTGGCGACGTTGCAGCATTTCCTCGGCGACCAGTGGACCGATGAGCTGGCTCAGGACTGGGCGGCGGCGTACGGGCTGATCGCGCAGGTGATGGTGGAGGCGGCGCAGGCCGCGGAGGCGGTGAACCCGCCGTGGTGGGTGGCGGAGATCGTGGCCCATGAGCGGCGGGCGTTCGACGTGGCGGTGTTGACGGTGCGCCCGCAGTACCTCTTGCCGTTCACTCCGGGTCAGTCGATCGGGGTGTCGCATCCGTCGGTGCGGTCGTGGCGGTACTACTCGCCGGCGAACGCGCCGCGGGCGGACGGCACGCTGGAGTTGCATGTGCGGGCCGCTCCGGGTGGCGCGGTGTCGTCGCGGTTGGTGTACGGGTCGGCGGTGGGGGACCGTGTGCATCTGGCCGCGCCGGTGGGGGAGCGCCTGGCGTTGTGGTCGGCGGGTTCAAGTGATCTGTTGCTGTTGGCGTCGGGTACCGGCTGGGCGCCGGTGAAGGCGTTGGTGGAGCAGGTCGCCGCGGAGGGTTCCCGTCGTCGCGTGGATCTGTATGTGGGTGCGCGGTCGCCAAGCGAGTTCTACGACAGCGACGCGATCGACAAGGTGGCGTCGTCGTTTCCGTGGTTGACGGTGACGTACGTGGTGGGCGCGGACGTGAACCGGCCGGGTGAGTTCGTGTACGCGGTGGACCGGGCGTTGGCCGATGGTGACTGGCGTTCGCGGCACGTGTACGTGTGCGGGTCGGACGAGATGGTGTCGCACGCGGTGCAGACGTTGGCGCGGGCGGGTTACCACGAGGGTCAGGTGCATCACGAGGGTCTGGGCAAGCAGTGGTACGGCCCGGCGTGGCGTACGGCGGTCCAGCAGTCGAGTGAGGGCCTCGCGGGCCCCGTAGTCGCGAACGAGAGGCGTGAGCGGTGAGCGCGACCCCGATCAGCCGGTACGACGGGATGCAGGTGACCGGCGGTGTGCAGGTGCGGATGACCTCCGACCGGGTTCGGCGGTGGGAGTTCGGGTCGGCGCCGTTCGCGCGGCGTGGCTACGACAACGCGGACGTGGACCGGTTCCGGGTGCAGGTCGCCGACGAGTTGGATCTGTTGGCGACGCAGATCGCGAATTTGCGGGCGGAGAACGAGCGGCTCACCGATCGGGTGGAGTTGCACAGGCATGGGGTGATCCCGAGCACTCCGGCGGCGGCGAAGGTGCCGGCGGCGAAGGAGGTGAATCTGCTGTCGGCGGCGCAGCGGGAGGCCGAGCAGATCATCGCGCAAGCGCACGACTATGCGCGGCGGGTCGCCGAGTACGCCCGGGTGCAGTACGAGAGTTACATGCGGGCGGCGGCGGAGGAGGCGAAGCAGGAGGCTGAGCGGGCGGTGGCGGAGTACCGCAGTTCGGCCGGGTCGAGCTTCGACGACACGGTCGCGACCCGGGAGGCGTTGCGGATCTTCGGGGAGATGATGGTGTCGCACATGCAGGCGGCGGCGCGGCATCTCGACGACGGCAGTGAGCAGTTGGCCCGCACGATGGACCGGATCGCGAAGGAGACGCCGGGGGCGCCCTTCGTGGGTGGTGCGGCGGGGCAGGCGGCGTTGCCGCGTCACCACCAGCGGTGACCGACCCGGGGTTGGGGCGTCCCCCAACCCCGGGTCAGGTCGTGGTGGCGCGGACGGCGTCGGCGATCGGTGTCGGTCCGTTCACGAGTTCGAGGGTCGCGCCGGCGGTGCGGGGTTCGTCGAGGAGCGCGGCGAGGACCAGGGCGACGTCGGCGCGGCTGACGGCGCCCCGGTCGGCGTGTCGGGTGAGGGTGACCTGCCCGGTGGGTTCGTCGTCGGTGAGCCGGCCGGGGCGCAGCACCGTCCAGGTCAGGTCGCGGGCGCGTAGGTCGTCCTCGGCGGCTCGTTTGGCGCGCAGGTAGGCGGCCCACACGTCGTCGGTGCCGGCGGCGGGTGGCGTGTCGACGCCCATGGAGGAGACCAGCAGGTAGCGGTGGACGCCGGCGCGGGTGGCGGCGTCGGCGAGCAGCGCGGCGGCGGCCCGGTCGACGGTGTCCTTGCGGTCGGCGCCGCTGCCGGGGCCGGCGCCTGCGGCGAAGATGACCGCGTCGGCGTGGCGCAGGTGCGCGGCGACCTCGTCGACGTCGGCGTGTTCCAGGTCGCAGACGACAGGGGTGGCGCCGACGGCGCGTAGGGCGTCGGCTTGGTCGGGGTTGCGGATGAGGCCGACGGCGGTGTCGCCGCGGTCGGTGAGGTGACGTTCCAGCAGCAGGGCGATCTTGCCGTGGCCTCCGGCGATGACGACACGCATGTGCTCAACCTACCGGCGTGGCCGGCGGGCTTGACCTTGACCTGCGGGCAACCCCCAGGGTGGTGTCTGCCGGTCACGGTGGCCGGTGCGAGGAGGTTGCCGTCGTGGGGTTGCTGACCATCGGGGCTTTCGCCCGGGCGGCGGGCCTGACGCCGAAGGCGTTGCGCCTGTACGCGCGGGTGGGGGTGCTGGCGCCGGCAGCGGTGGATCCCGAGTCGGGCTACCGGCTCTATGACCCGCGGCAGGTGCCGCTGGCGCGGCTGGTGGCCCAGTTGCGGCGCATCGGCATGCCGCTGGCGCGGATCCGCGCCGTGTGCGACCTGGAGCCAGCGGCGGCGGCGGAGGCGGTCACCGCGTACTGGCGGCAGGTGTCGGTCGACACGGCGGCGCGGGCGCGGCTCGCGGGCCTTCTCGTGGATCACCTGTCCGAAGGGAGCGCCACCATGTCGTCGAGAACGAACAGTGCCGTCGCCGTCCGCTGTGCCGCCGGCTGTGACAGCGGGATCGTGCGGGACAGCAACGAGGACGTCGCGTACGCCAGTGACCGGTTGCTGGCGGTCGCCGACGGGGTGCGGGGGCCCGGGGGCGCGGTCGCCAGCGCCGCCGCCGTCGATGCCCTCACAGTTGTGGATCTCGTCGACGGGTCGGCCGTCGACCTGTTGACGATGCTGGCGGGGGCGGTCACCGACGCCGACCGTGTGGTGCGGCGGCTGGCTACCGACGAGCACCAGCCGGCGACGACGCTCACCGCGCTGCTGCGCAGCGGCACCCACCTGGCGGTGGTGCACGTCGGTGACACCCGGGCGTACCTGCTGCGCGACGGTGAGCTGTCCCTGCTGACGCAGGACCACACGTGGGTGCAGGCCCAGGTGGATCAGGGTCGGCTCGACCGCGACGAGGCGGGCGCGCATCCGCAGCGGGCGTTGCTGGTGCGCGCGCTCGGCGGCGGTACGCAGGTCGAGGCCGACCTGGCGCTGCGCACGGCGTTGCCCGGTGACCGGTACCTGTTGTGCTCCGACGGGCTGTGGGCTGTCGTGGACCGGGGTGACCTGTTCGCGACGCTGCGCGCGGCGGCCGATCCGGAGCGGGCGGTGCGGGACCTGATCGCCGCGGCGCGGGCCGCGGGGGCGCCGGACAACATCGCCTGCGTCGTCGCGGACGTCGTCGCGGTGTAGTCGGCGGCGGGTGTTCGGCGTCGGCGGGTGCGCTGAGGCAGCATGGAGGGGTGACGAACAGCCTGGAGGCGTTGACCTCGCTGGTGGCCGGTGGTGGGGTGGTGGTGCTCAGCGGTGCGGGCCTGTCCACCGAATCGGGTATTCCGGACTATCGGGGGCCCAGCGGGGTGGCCCGCCGGCACACGCCGATGACGTTCCAGGCGTTCACCAGGGATCCCCTCGCGCGGCGGCGGTACTGGGCGCGTAGCCACCTGGGGTGGCGGTTGATCGCGCGGGCGGCGCCGAACGACGGGCACCGGGCGGTGGCGCGGCTGCAACGCGCCGGTCTGGTCGACGCGGTGATCACGCAGAACGTCGACGGGCTGCACGGCGCCGCCGGCAGCGACCGGGTGGTCGAGTTGCACGGCCGTCTCGACGAGGTGGTGTGCCTGGACTGCGGCAACCTGACCTCCCGGGAGGAGGTGGACCGGCGGCTGCGCGAGGCCAACCCGGATTTCGTGGCTCGCGTGGCCGCGGTCAACCCGGACGGTGATGTGGATCTCCCCGACGGGCAGGTGGCCGGTTTCCGGCCGGTGGACTGCGGGATCTGCGGGACGGGGATGCTGAAACCGGACGTGGTGTTCTTCGGCGAGACGGTGCCACCGCAGCGGGTGGCGCGGTGTTTCACGCTTGTGGAGCAGGCGCGGGCGGTGGTGGTGCTCGGGTCGTCGTTGACTGTCATGTCGGGGCGGCGGTTCGTGATCCGGGCGGCGAAACGGGGCATTGCGGTGGCGATCGTCAACCAGGGGCCGACCCGGGGTGACGGGTACGCCACGGTGTGCGTCGACGCGCCGCTGGGGGCGGTGCTGCCGGCGCTGGCCGACCGGGTGGCCGGTGGGGCCGCGCCGCTGGCCGCGCCGGCCGGCGTGTGACGTCACAGGGGTAGGACATCTGCCGGAAACACCGGCGCTGGTAGCGTTGACCATGCCGGTACCACCCACGTGGGAGAGACCGCCCGACAGCACCAGGGGCGGCGCCGAAGGGGCAAATCCTCCCCGGAACCTCTCAGGCAAAAGGACCTCGTGGGCAGGCACTGTGGAGCGCTGTGCGGGCGCGACAGAGGGGGAGGCCGATCCGTCGACCTCGCCCGGGAGCGCCCCTGATGTCCGTAGAGCAGTTCGCCACCCGTCACATCGGTCCCGGAGCGGACGACGAGCGCCGCATGCTGGAGGTCGTCGGCCACGACTCGATCGACGAGTTGATGGACGCCGCGATCCCCGAGGTGATCCGCTGGCACGGCACCCTCGACCTGCCGGAGGCGGCCACCGAGGCCGAGGCGCTCGCCGAGCTGCGGGCCCTCGCCGCGCGTAACAGCGTCGCCGTGTCGATGATCGGCATGGGCTACCACGGCACGCACACCCCGGCGGTGATCCGCCGCAACGTGCTGGAGGACCCGGCCTGGTACACGGCGTACACGCCGTACCAGCCGGAGATCAGCCAGGGCCGCCTGGAGGCGCTGCTGAACTTCCAGACGATGGTCACCGACCTGACCGGCCTGACCACCGCGAACGCCTCGATGCTCGACGAGGGCACCGCCGCCGCGGAGGCCATGACCCTCGCCCGCCGCGCGTCGAAGAGCAAGAGCCCGGTGTACGTCGTCGACGCCGACGCCCTGCCGCAGACCATCGCGGTGATCACCAGCCGGGCCGAGCCGCTCGGCATCGACGTGCGGGTCGTCGACGTCGAGGGCGACGAGCTGCCCGCCGAGTTCTTCGGCCTGCACCTGCAGTACCCGGGGGCGTCCGGGGCGGTGCGCGACCACACGGGTCTCGTCGAGGCGGCGCACACCGTCGGGGCCCTGGTCACCGTCGCGGCGGACCTGCTGGCGTTGACGCTGCTGCGCGCGCCGGGGGAGATCGGCGCGGACATCGCCGCGGGCACCACCCAACGCTTCGGCGTACCCATGGGCTTCGGTGGGCCGCACGCCGGCTACCTGGCGGTACGCGCCGGCCTGGAGCGGATGCTGCCCGGCCGTCTCGTCGGGGTGTCCCGCGACGCCGACGGCAACCCGGCGTACCGGTTGGCGTTGCAGACCCGCGAGCAGCACATCCGGCGGGAGAAGGCGACAAGCAACATCTGCACCGCGCAGGTGCTCCTCGCCGTGATGGCCGGCATGTACGCCGTCTACCACGGCCCGGACGGGCTGCGGGACATCGCGACGCGTACCCATGCCATGGCGGCGCGGCTCGCGGCCGGGCTGCGCGCCGGCGGCGTCGACGTCGCGGACGTCGCGTTCTTCGACACCGTCACCGCGACCGTGCCGGGCGCGGCGGCGCAGGTCGTCGCGGCCGCCGCCGAGCGTGGCGTGAACCTGCGGCTGGTCGACGCCGACCGGGTGGGGATGTCCTGCGACGAGACGACCACCGTGGCGCACCTGCGCGCGGTGTGGGCGGCGTTCGGCGTGGACGCCCTCGACGGCGACGGCGACCGGGCCCTGCCCGCGGCGTTGACCCGCACGAGTGACTTCCTCACCCACCCGGTGTTCCGCAGCCACCACTCGGAGACGGCGATGCTGCGCTACCTGCGGCGGCTGTCGGACTTCGACTACGCCCTGGACCGGGGCATGATCCCGCTGGGGTCGTGCACGATGAAGCTGAACGCGACCACCGAGATGGAGCCGGTCAGTTGGGCGGAGTTCGCAAACATCCACCCGTTCGCGCCGGACGCGCAGACCGCCGGGTACCGGGAGATGATCGGGCAGCTGGAGTCGTGGCTGGCCGAGGTGACCGGCTACGACGCGGTGAGCGTGCAACCCAACGCCGGGTCGCAGGGTGAACTGGCCGGCCTGCTGGCCATCCGCTCGTACCACGCGTCGCGGGGTGACACGCACCGCGACGTGTGCCTGATCCCGTCGTCGGCGCACGGCACGAACGCCGCGTCGGCCGTGATGGCCGGCATGCGGGTCGTCGTGGTGGCCTGCGACGACGACGGCAACGTCGACCTCGTCGACCTGGACGCGAAGATCGACAAGCACCGCGACGCGCTCGCCGCGATCATGGTGACGTACCCGTCGACGCACGGCGTCTACGAGACGGGCATCGCGTCGCTGTGCGCGAAGGTCCACGACGCCGGCGGGCAGGTGTACGTCGACGGCGCGAACCTCAACGCCCTCGTCGGGTTCGCCAAGCCCGGGAAGTTCGGCGCGGACGTGTCGCACCTGAACCTGCACAAGACGTTCTGCATCCCGCACGGCGGCGGCGGCCCCGGCGTCGGCCCGGTGGCGGTCCGCGCGCACCTCGCGCCGTTCCTGCCCGGCGACCCGCTGGGCGCGCACGCCGACGCGACGCCGGCGATCTCGGCGGCGAAGTACGGGTCGGCGGGCATCCTGCCGATCCCGTGGGCGTACCTGCGGATGATGGGCGCGGAGGGCCTGACCCGGGCGACAGGCGTGGCAGTCCTCGCGGCGAACTACGTGGCCGCGCGGCTGCGGGGACACTTCCCGGTGCTGTACGCCGGCAACAAGGGCCTGGTCGCGCACGAGTGCATCCTCGACCTGCGGCCGTTGACGAAGGCGACAGGCGTGAGCGTCGACGACGTGGCGAAGCGGCTGATCGACTACGGCTTCCACGCGCCGACGATGTCGTTCCCCGTCGCCGGGACGCTGATGGTGGAGCCGACCGAGAGCGAGGACCTGGCCGAGCTGGACCGGTTCTGCGACGCGATGATCGCGATCCGGGCGGAGATCGAGCAGGTGGGTTCGGGGCAGTGGCCGGCGGGGGACAACCCCCTGGCCAACGCGCCGCACACCGCGGCGATGGTCAGCGGCGACGAGTGGCCGCACCCGTACCCGCGGTCGGTGGGCGCGTACCCGGCCGGGGTGGACCGGGCCGGGAAGTACTGGCCGCCGGTGCGGCGCATCGACGGCGCGTACGGCGACCGGAACCTGGTCTGCTCGTGTCCGTCGCCCGAGGCGTTCGAGGACTGACGACGGTGTCGCCGGGGCGGTTGTCCTGCCGCCCCGGTAGCCGCGCCGACCTGGGCTCCGATGTCCCGTACCGGGGGACCAGCCTGGGTCGACGGCGGCGATTGGTGACGCTGGGTGGTCGTTCAGGCCACGAGAGCGTGGCGGGCGGGGCCGCGGTGCGGTGCGATGCTGCTGCCGTCGGGGAGTAGCTCGCCGGTGTCCTCGAAGACTATGACACCGTTGCAGAGCAGGCTCCAGCCCTGCTCACGGAAGCAGGCGAGGACTCGTGCGGCTTCCCGGTCGGTGGCTTCAGCGGAGGGGCAGGTCGGTTGGTGCTGGCACATCGGGTTCTCCGGACTGTGGGGGCACTGTGTCATGGTTCACATGACCAGTGACGCACAGTACCAAGCGAAAGTGTCCAGCATCGAGCAGGTGTCGGCCTGGCGTACGGGAAATCCACTGAACGGATGAGGAAGGTCGGACCATACGGCGTGGAAACGCTCCCACAGGTGCTGGTCGATGTGCCGGCAGCACCCACCGCCTGTCGCGACACGCTCGCCGAACGCGCACGCCTGCACTGGCGCCGCACCGACGGCGGCGACCCCGCCGCGCTCGCCGAGGAGTTCCTCGCCGCACACGGCCTGAACCTGCGCGACCTCACCCGACCCACCACCGACCACCACGACACCACCGGGCCCTGCGGCGCCGCCCTCTACCTCTCCGCCGCCGCCGGAGCACACCTCGCCGGCGCCCCCACCGCCGCGCCCGAACCCGCACCGACCCTGCCCGACCTCGCCGTCGTCGTCTACGACCACCGCCCCACCCACGCCACACCACCCGCCCCACCCACACCCTGGTGGCTCGGCGAATGGACCGAGAGCTGGACACCGCGGCAACACGCCACCGCCGTCGACGCCGTCCGCGACGCCATCGCCCGCGGCGACCTCTACCAGGCCAACCTCGTCGGCCACGCCGCCGCCCCCTACACCGGCGACCCGCTGCCCGCCCTGCGCCGCCTCGGCGCGCTCCCCGGCGCCCGCTACGGCGGCGTCCTCACCGGCGACGACTGGGCCATCGGCTGCGCCTCCCCGGAAACCCTCATCGCGCTCCGCGACGGACACCTCATCACCCGACCCATCAAAGGCACCCGCCCCGCCACCCCCACCGGCCGCGCCGAACTGCTCACCAGCGCCAAGGAACGCGCCGAACACATCATGATCGTCGACCTGGAACGCAACGACCTCGCCCGCATCGCCCGCACCGGCACCGTCACCGTCGACGACCTGTTCGCCGTGCGCCGCTGGTGCGACCTCTGGCAGGCCGAATCCACAGTCCGCGCCACCCCCGCCGACGGCCTCGGCCTCGCCGACCTGCTACGCGCCACCTGCCCCGGCGGCTCCGTCACCGGCGCACCCAAACTCGCCGCCCTCACCCACATCGCCGCCGCAGAACCCGTCGGCCGCGGCGCCAGCATGGGCGCCCTCGGCTGGGTCACCCCCGGCCACATCGACCTCGGCCTGACCATCCGCACCGCCGCCGCCGACGGCGAGCACCTGCACACCTGGGCCGGCGGCGGCATCACCTGGGACAGCGACGCCCACGCCGAAGTCGCCGAAGCCGCCGCGAAGACCACACCCGTCCGCGCCACCCTGGCCGGACACTGACCCCACCACCGACGGCGATACGCTGACCCCCATGACCATGCGGCCCATCCGGATCATCGGCGACCCCGTCCTGCGCACCGAATGCGACCCGGTCACCACCTTCGACGCCGACCTGCGCGCCCTGGTCACCGACCTGATGGACACCCTGCTCGGCGAACCCGGCCGCGCCGGCGTCGCCGCACCACAGATCGGCGTCAACGCCCAGGTCTTCGTCTACGACGCCGACGGACACCGCGGCCACCTCGTCAACCCCACACTCGAACTCTCCGACGAGCTCTCCGACGACGAGGAAGGCTGCCTGTCCATCCCCGGGCTGTACTTCCCGACCCCCCGCGCCCTGCACGCCACCGCCCACGGCGTCGACCAGCACGGCGAACCCCTCACCATCACCGGCACCGGTTTCCTCGCCCGCGCCCTGCAACACGAAACCGACCACCTGCGCGGCACCCTCTACGTCGACACCCTGCGCGGAGACACCCGCCGCCGGGCCCTACGCGAAATCCGCGCCGGCCGCTTCGACTCACCCAGCCGCCGCGCCTAGGGCCTGTTTCATAAGGGCGGTCGAGCCGAGGCGGAGTCCGGGCGGCGATCCGGCAAGGCGCGGTTTCGTTCGGATACCGGTGTTGTATCCGGACGAAACCGCAACGCCGCCGGTCGTCGTCCGGGCCCGCCGCAGGCCGGCCAGTTCTTATGAAACAGGCCCTAGGGCCTGCGTCAGCGGGCCACCCACTGGTCGTAACCCAACTTCGCGACCAACGCCAGCACCACCACCAGCAGCACCACCCGCACGAACCCCGAACCACGACGCAACGCCATCCGCGCCCCCACCACCGCGCCCGCGATGTTGCACACCGCCATCCCCGCGCCCAGCAACCACCACACGTGCCCGGTCACCCCGAACACCACCAACGCACCCAGGTTCGTCCCCGCGTTGACCACCTTCGCCATCGCCGACCCGTGCACGAAATCCGCACCCACCAGGGCCGTGAACGCCACCACCAGGAACGTCCCCGTACCCGGACCGATCAACCCGTCGTACAACGCGATGCCCACCCCGGCCACCGCCACCACCGTCGCCACCCGCACCGGCGTCCGCCGCTCCGGCGCCGCCACCACCCCCAGGCGCGGCCGCAGCAGCACGAACACCGCCACCGACACCAACACCACCAACACCACCGGCCGGTACGCCGACGCCGGCACCGCACCGGCCAACGCCGCACCCACCCCCGCGCCGCACACCGCCAACCCCGCCGCCGGCCCCGCCACCCGCCAGTCGACAGTCGTACGCCGCGCATACGTCGCCGCCGCCGTCGCCGTACCGAAGATCGCCGCCAACTTGTTCGTGCCCAACGCCGTGGCCACCGGCAACCCCGGCGCGGCCACCAGCAACGCCGGCAACAACAGCAACCCGCCGCCGCCGACCACAGCGTCCACCCACCCGGCCGCCGCGGCGGCGACAAGCAACGTACTCAGCGATACGGCGTCCACGGCCGGCAATTCTCCCTACCGGGTCAGGGCCGACCGACCCCAAGTGGCAAGCCTCACCTCAACGGCCCCGCGAACGCCGCAACCACACCCCCAACGCGCCGACCGCCACGAACACCAGCATCGAACACAGCAGCACCTTCACCACACGGCAACCCTGCCACGGGGACGTAGGGTGCAGGAGTGCGCCTGGCCACCTTCAACCTGCTGCACGGACGATCCCTCACCGACGGACTCGTCGACCCCGACCGACTCGCCGCCGCCATAGCCGCCCTCGACGCCGACGTACTCGCCCTACAGGAAGTCGACCGCGACCAACGCCGCAGCGGCAACCACGACCTCACCGCCATCGCCGCCCACGCCCTCGACGCGCCACACCACCGCTTCGCGGCCGCCGTCGTCGGCACCCCCGGCGAACAGTTCCGCCCCCTGCGCCACGACGACGACGGCCACGGCGAACCCTGCTACGGCATCGGCCTCATCAGCCGACACCCCGTCCGCAGCTGGCACATCACCCGACTCACACCCGCGCCCGTCCGCTCACCTGTCTACGTCCCCGGCCCCGGCGGCGGCCTCATCCTGCTGCACGACGAACCCCGCGTCGTCCTCGCCGCCGTCCTCGACACCCCACACGGCCCCCTCACCGCCGCAGCGACCCACCTGTCGTTCGTGCCCGGCTGGAACGCCCGCCAACTCCGCCAGACCGTGCGCGCCCTCCGCGCGCTACCCGGCCCCCGCATCCTGCTCGGCGACCTCAACCTGCCCGCCGGCCCCGCCCGCCTCATCTCCCGCTGGCAACCCCTGGGCCGACGCCCCACCTACCCCTCCGGGCAACCCCGCGTCCAACTCGACCACATCCTCGCCGACCGGCACGCCCTCACCCAGCTCCCACCCGTACGGGCCGTCACCGCCCCACCGTCCACCATCTCCGACCACCGCCCCCTGCTCGTCGACCTCGGCTGACCCGCGGGCCTGCGCCAGCTGACTTCCGGTCACCCTGTGGCGCCCCGCACCGGGGGCAGAGCCGCCAACGCCCGGTTGGTCCGGCTGGCACGGATCGCATCCCGCTGCTGCCCGGCCGTCACCTCGATGTACGTCTGCGACGACGCCAACGACGCGTGCCCCAACAACCGCATGATCTCCGCGGCGCTCGCCCCGTCCTCCGCCAACCGCGTCGCGAACGTGTGCCGCAGCGCGTGCAACCGCGCCCCACGCGGCACCCGGTCACCGATCCCCGCCCGCCGATAACACGACTCCACCAGATACTGCAGACCACCGCGGCGCAGCGGCTCACCGTGCCGGTCCACCAGCAACGCCGAGTCGGGGCGTACCGACCGCGACCCGAAACGCCGACGGCGACTGTCCAGGTAGTCCGCCACCACCCGGTCCAGATCAGCCTCGATCGGCACCACCCGCGGACGCCCGCCCTTGCCGGCGACCTCGATCCGCCGCTCACCCGGTCGACCCGCCAACGAACCGACCCGCAGCGCCAACAACTCCGACAGGCGCAACCCCGCGCACAACGCCACCGCCACCACCGCCACGTCCCGCTCCGGCCACGGATCACGCTGCCGACCGTCGTCGCGGGCAACCGACGCGAGCAGCATCTCGGGAGTGTCCGCACCGCGCAGCGGCTTCGGCTGGGGGAGCAGCGCCCGGGGCCGGCCGACCGCCGGCATCGGATTGCCCGCCACCACCTGATCGGCGACCAGGAACGTGAAGAAGCTGTTCCAGGTGGACCAGGCGCGGTGCACCGACGCGGGCGCCCGGGGTGCGGCGAACCGGGCGAAGGCCGCCCGCAGCACACGGGGGGAGAGGTCGCTGATCGACAGCGCGTCGAGGGGGAGGGGAGTGGTGTCGTCCCCGGCCACCAGCGCGGCCACCGCGTGCAGATCCCGCCGGTAGGCCGCCAGGGTGTGCGGGGAGGGCTTGCGGGTCGCCCGAGCGGTCAGGAACTCCTCGATCAACACCATGAGCGATTCGTCCTTTTTGTCATGCATAAGGGATATTATGCAGCATTTTCACGTTTCCGGGAAGAGTGGAGGAGGGGAGCGATGCCCGAACCCAGGCGCTACGTCATCGGTCCGCCGGGCTTCATCCGACACCGCCGCACGCCGGCTCAGCTGCGCCGATGCGTTGACCTTCGCGCAGGTGCACAAGCAGGTGTACGAAGAGTACGGACACCATCTCGTGGACGTGCCGGCCGGACCGCCGTGGAAACGGGTCGCGGTGATCGAGAGGCACGTATCGTGGCCACCGTGACGTCGCCAGCCGCGAACTGCCCCACCTGCGGTCGGCCCCACCTGCCGATCACCTACACCGAACGCTGCTCGGAGCGACACGAGTGGCGGGCCGGCGGGGATCCAGAAGCGGTACCAGGTGTCGTCCCCGACGGTCACGACGAACGCGCCCCGGCGACCGGCGTGGACTCCGTACGTACCGGCGACGGGCGCACCTGGCGGATCGGCACGACCCGCGACGTCGACTGGATCGCCGGCCACACCACACCTGGCCTCGCGGTCACCGCGGCGATCCCGCCGGTCTTCGGCGCGTACGCCACGTTCCATCCACCCGACGGCGTCAGCCTGGAGGCCCACGAACACGCCGTCGTCCGTGAACTCGCCGCGACCACTCCCGACCAGCCCTGGTGGCTTGGCTATCTCGACACCGGCGCCCACGACATCGTCTTCCCGCGCGCGGCGAAGGTCAGCCTCTACGGAGGCTGGTCCTACGTGCTCGTCGAAGCCGGACCCGAGCAGGCCCTCACCTGGCGGACCGGTCACCTGCGCGGTGACGGAGCGCTGCCCGACCTCTTCTTTCCGGCGGATCACTCCTGGCTCGTCTCTGCCCTCTGGGACGACACCTGGACCGACGTCGGCGGCAGCGCGCTCGTGCTCGCGGGCCTGCGCCTCAATCCGCTTCTCAACGTGCGCCTCGTCCGACCCGACGAGGATGCCTGCCCGCCGGGCCTGACGCGCGACTAGTACGGCGCCGCAGCCGCGCGCCGGCTCGAAACAGCAGGCTGGTCGAGATGTCGCCGGGACACGTGTTCCGCTGGATGGCGCTCTTGCTTTTCCTCGCGGGTATGCACTTCGACCTGTTGGCCTCCTGAGCGTCCATCCCGCTTCGCCGGCGGCATCACGGACGGTGGCCGTGCCAGGGACGGCGAGGGGACCCTCCTACCCAGGCTACTTTACATAATGTACATTATCGAACCTGTACGGAAGGCCATGATCGCCGTTTCGGGGGCGGTACGCGGGTGGTCATCCGAAGTGGTCGGCCAGCTTTCGCAGCTTGCTGACGTACCCCGGCCAGTCCTGCCCGTCGGGGACGGCGGTGCTGTCCTGCTGCCAACCGATCGCGCCGTCGTACTGCTCGCGCATGATGTCGGCGTGACCGGCGTGTCGGGCGAGGTCGTAGGTCACGTGGATGATGATCCGGGCCAGCGTCGCGTCCTGGTGGCCCGGCCGCCACCAGGGCACCTGCCCGGGGGCGTCGAGCGGGAGCTTGTCGATCGTCTCGTCGGCGAACACCGCGACGCGGCGGTACAGGTCGATCAGGCCGTCCTTCGTCTCGTCCTCGCGGGCGTACCAGTCGGCCTGCGGGTCGTCGTCGAACGCCTCCAGGGGAACCAGTTCCGCAGGGGTCGGGAACTGCCGGCCGAAGGTAGGCCCGAAGTAGCCGGCTTCGACGTTGAGGCAGTGTTTGACGACTCCGAGCAGGTTGTTGCCGGTCGCGGTGCGCGGCGTTCTGGCCTCGCGTTCGCTGAGGCCGTCGAGCTTCCAGAGCAGGCCGTTGCGCGCCCTTCGGAGGTAGTGGTGCAGCGCGGCTTTCGTGTCGCCCAGGTCAGTCATGCCCGCCATTGTCGCGCGGGCGCCGTGCCGTCGCGTGCCGTGGCGGCGAGGTCAGCGCCCGGCGCAGCCAGTCCTGGGTGAGCGCGCGCAGCAGCGCCGGTTGTTCGTAGGGCAGGTAGTGCCCGGCCTGGTCGAGCGCGGTGTAGGCGCCCCGGGGGTAGCGGCGCATGGCGTGGAACTGGTCGGTGTAGCCGACGATGTGGTCCTGTCGGCCGGTGAGCACGCTGACGGGGCCGTCGTAGGGGGTGTCGGTCATCTCGTCGGGGAGCGCGTATCCGGGGCCGGTGCGCAGGGCCTGTTGGAAGGTGTCGTCGCCGGGGCCGCCGGAGCGCAGGGCGGCGAGCACTGTGGCGACGACGCTCGGGGTGCGATGGCCGAGCGCGGTGTCGAGATGGGTGCGCAGGTCGGTAGGGGCGTCGTCCAGCCAGCCGGCGGGTCCGGGGGGTGGGCGGTGGTCGGGCAGGGTGCGGCTGGCCGGTGCGATGGTGATGCCCGGGCAGACGAGGAGCAGGCCGCGGACCAGGTCGGGTCGTTGGCGCGCGATGCCGGCGGCGAGGTAGGCGCCGTAGGAGGCGCCGGCGAGCAGGACTGGTGCGTCGACGTGATGGTCGAGCCAGGCGCAGACGGTGTCCAGCAGCGCCTGGGAGGTGGGCGGGCAGGTGGGCGGGCTGTCGCCGTGCCCGGGTAGGTCCAGGTATGTCTCGCGCAGGTCGGCGCCGGCGAGGGCGGGGCCGAAGGCGGTGGCCGTGGCGGCGCGGGTCGTGGCGAACATCGGCAGGCACACCACCTCGGGGCCGGCTGCGGTGGATCGGTCGGCTGCCAGGTTCATTGCGGGGTTCTCCCCTGTCGGGTGGAGCGTCGCTGTGCGTCTTCGGTCGTGGCGTATCGGCGGGACGGGGTGGAGCAGCGGGGTTTGCGGGCCTTAGGATGATCGAGATTAGTCGATCAGGTGGGGGTGTTGCCCGCGTCACGCCTGATCGGCGAGCCTTCTTCAAGGTATGCGCCGTCGCTGTCGCCGACCTCACGTGCGTCGTTGCCGGGGAATTCCTCAAGTGGCGCGCGCGGTTGTCCGTTCGGAAGATCAGGTTTCCACATGATCGGATGGAAGTGCCATGCACGTGCGCTCAGACGCGGTAGTGCTGTTCGGCGTGACAGGTGATCTCGTCTCGAAGAAGCTCTTTCCGGCGCTGTTCGAGTTGACCCGGCGTGGGCGTCTCGATGTCCCGGTGATCGGGGTGGCCCGCTCCCCCTGGGATGATCAGCAGTTGGTCGCGACGGCCCGTAAGTCGGTGGCCGAGGCGACTGACGAGGTGGATGACGAGGCGTTCGACGCCCTGGCGGGCAACCTGTCGATGATCTCCGGCGACTACGCGGATCCGGTGACGTATCAGCGGCTGGCGGAGCGTCTGCGCGACGCCGAGCGGCCGGTGTTCTATCTGGCGATTCCGCCGATGGTGTTCGGTTCGGTGGTGCAGGGGTTGGCGGCGGTCGGGCTGGCCGATCGTGGTCGGGTGATCGTGGAGAAGCCGTTCGGGCGGGACCTGGCGTCGTCTGCGGAGTTGGATCGGACGTTGCAGGGGGCCTTCGATCCGGCGCGGGTGTTCCGGATCGATCACTACCTGGGCAAGGAGGCCGTGGAGGGCCTGTACGCGTTCCGGTTCGCGAATCGGTTGTTCGAGCCATTGTGGAACAGCGAGCACATCGACAATGTGCAGGTCACTCTCGCCGAGGGGTTCGGTACGCAGGGCCGTGCCGGGTTCTACGACACGGTGGGCGCTACTCGTGACGTGTTGCAGAACCACATTCTTCAGGTGGTGGCGTTGATCGCGATGGACGCGCCGGAGGGTGACGACACGGACGCGTTTCGGGAGGCGGAGGCGGCGGTGTTGCGGCAGATCGAGCCGTTGTCGCCGGAGTCCACGGTGCGGGGGCAGTACGCGGGCTACCGCGACGAGCCGGGTGTCGCGTCGGATTCGAACACGGAGACGTTCGTGGCGACCCGGTTGACTGTCGATTCTGCGCGGTGGGCGGGTGTGCCGTTCTATCTGCGGACGGGCAAGTCGTTGCCGGGGACGGCGACGGAGGTGGTGGTCGAGTTCAAGCAGCCGCAGCGTCCGTTGATCCCTGCCGCGGGTGGGGCGGCGGCGTCGGCGAATCTGCTGCGGTTCCGGTTGGGTCGTGGGGACGGCATCACGATGTCGATCCAGGCGAAGAGTCCGGGTGCGGAGGTGGCGAGTCGTCCGGTTGACCTGTCGGTGGACTTCGGGGCGGCGTTGGGTCGCCGTCAGGAGGCGTACGAGCGGTTGCTCGACGACGCGATGGACGGGCAGCATCTGCGTTTCGCCCGCGCGGAGACGATTCGGCAGGAGTGGCGGATCGTGGAGCCGATCCTGGATCTGTCGACGCCGGTGCGGGCGTACGACAGGGGTAGTTGGGGTCCGGCGGAGGCCGACGCGTTGGCCGGCGGTTGGCACGTGCCCGACCTGGGGTAGGCGGCGGGGGTGGGCTGAGTGACCGCTCAGCTCACCGGAGGGACCGTCCGGCGACGGTGGGGTTTGTCGCGTGCGGGAGGTGTGGGCATGTGGGTGTGTCTCACGTCCTCGTCGGAGAGGAAGCAGCGCATGCTTTCCGCACTCGATCGTCGGCACACCGTCGCGCCGCCCGGCTACAGCCGGTGGCTCATTCCCCCGGCGGCGTTGGCCATCCATCTCTGCATCGGCCAGGTGTACGCCACAAGCGTCTACAAGAACTCGTTGATCGCGCATTTCGACACCGGTCAGACGGCGATCGGGGTGATCTTCAGCATCGCGATAGTGATGCTGGGGTTGTCCGCCGCGGTGGCGGGGACCTGGGTGGAGGCGAACGGGCCGCGTAAGGCCATGTTCGTCTCGGCGTGTTTCTGGGCGGTGGGTTTCCTGGTCGGTTCGCTGGGCATCGCCACGAAGCAGTTGTGGCTGTTGTACGTGGGCTACGGCCTGCTCGGCGGCATCGGTCTGGGCATCGGGTACATCTCCCCCGTCTCGACGCTGATCAAGTGGTTCCCGGACCGGCCGGGTCTGGCCACCGGTCTGGCGATCATGGGGTTCGGTGGTGGCGCGATGGTGGCCTCTCCCCTGTCGCGCCAGCTTCTGTCGTTCTACGACAGCGGTTACGACCCGTCCAACGCGGGTTCGACGGCGTCGGGCAGCGCGCTGGTGTGGCTGTTCGTGACGCTCGGCCTGGGCTACTTCGTGATCATGATGTTCGGGGTGGCGAACGTGCGGGTGCCGGCCGACGGGTGGCGTCCGGCGGGCTTCGACCCGGCGGCGGTGGCGGCGAAGCCGCTTGTCACGACGGCGAACGTGTCGGCGGCCAACGCGGTGAGGACGCGCTCGTTCTGGCTGCTGTGGGTGGTGCTGTTCTGCAACGTGACGGCAGGTATCGGCATCCTGGAGCAGGCAAGTCCGATGATCCAGGATTTCTTCCGGGACAACGGCACGTCGGCGGTGTCGGTCGCGGCGGCCGGCGGGTTCGTGGGTCTGCTGTCGCTGTTCAACATGGCGGGCCGGTTCGTCTGGTCGTCGACGTCGGACGTCATCGGTCGCAAGCCGATCTACCTGGTGTACTTGGGTGTGGGCATGGTGTTGTACGCGTTGCTGGCCGTGTTCGGGCAGACGGCGACGGCGTTGTTCGTGTTGTTCGCCTGCGTGATCCTGTCGTTCTACGGTGGTGGGTTCGCCACGGTGCCGGCGTATCTGCGGGACCTGTTCGGCACGTACCAGGTGGGTGCGATCCACGGGCGGTTGCTGACCGCGTGGTCGGCGGCGGGGGTCGCCGGGCCGCTGATCGTGAACGGGTTCCTCGACGCGCAGGGTAAGCCGGGCACGTTGACGGCGGCGGCGTACCGGCCGGCGCTGTTCACGATGGTGGGTGTGCTCGCGGTGGGGTTCGTGGCGAATCTGCTGGTGCGGCCGGTGCCCGAGCGTTACCACGAGCCGGCGGAGCAGCAGGGCGTGGACGAGGACGAGGTGGCGCAGAGGAGTGGTACGCGATGAGTGACGACGGTCGGCACGGGCAGCAGGCCCGGTTGTGGATGTCCTGGCTGGTGGTGGCGGTGCTGCTCGGCTATGGGGTCGTGCAGACGGTGATCACGGCGGCGAAGCTGTTCACGCACTGAGGGGGGTGTGAGCCGGGGCGTGGTGCGCGTCCCGGCTCACAGGCCGCCGGAGACGCGCAGGACGGTGCCGGTGGCGTAGGAGGCGTCCGGGCCGAGCAGCCAGGCGATGGCGGCGGCGATCTCGTCGGGTTCGCCGGCGCGGCCCATCGGGATGCGGCCGGCGGCGCTGTCGGCGCGGTCGGGTACGCCGGAGTCGGCGTGGATGTCGGTGCGCACGAGGCCGGGGGCGACGGCGTTGACCCGGATGCCGCGCGGGGCGAGTTCCTTGGCCAGGCCGACGGTGAGGGTGTCGGTGGCGGCCTTCACTGCGGCGTAGTGCACGTACTCCCCCGGGCTGCCGAGGGTCGCGGCGGCCGAGGACACGTTGACGATGGCGCCGCCGTCGGTGAGGCGGCGGGCGGCCTGTTGGGCGCAGAGGACGTACCCGATGAGGTTGACGTCGACGACGCGGCGCAGGTCGTCGACGCGCAGTTCGGTGAACGGGCCGATGAGGCTGGTGACGCCGGCGTTGTTGACCAGCCCGGTGAGTGGGCCGAGCTGCGCGGCGGCGTCGAACAGGGCGGTGACCTGGTCGGGGTCGGTGGTGTCGGCGCGGACGGCGATGGCCTGCGCGCCGGTGTCGTGCAGCTCGGCCAGGACCGTTGCGGCGGCGGCGTCGTCGCGGCGGTAGCACAGGGCGAGGTGGTGCCCGGTGGTGGCGAGTCGGCGGGCGGTGGCCGCGCCGATGCCGCGACCGCCGCCGGTGATGACGGTGACGGGTGCCACGATGCCTCCGGGGCTGTCGGGTGGGGTGAGCCGACGTTACCGTGACCGGCGCGGGTCGGTCGTCGAGAGGAGGGTCACATGCGGCGAGCGTTGGTGCTCGGTGGTGGCGGGGTGACCGGGGTGGCGTGGGAGCTGGGGATGCTTGCCGCGTTGGCCGAGCGGGGTGTGGCGGTCACCGAGGCTGACCTGGTGGTGGGCACGTCGGCGGGTTCGGTGGTCGGCGCGCAGGTGCGCTCCGGGGTGCCGCTGCGGGGGTTGTACGAGGAGCAGTTGGCGCCGCCGACGGGTGCGGTGGCGGCGCGGTTGGGGTGGTGGGCGGTGGCGCGGCTGCTGTGGGCCGGTGGCCGTACGCGGGACGAGGTGCGGTCGAGGGCGCGGATCGGGGCGATGGCGGTGGCGGCGCGTACTCCGTCGGAGGCGTCGCAGCGGGCGGTGATCGAGGCCCGGTTGCCGGTCCGGGACTGGCCGGCGCGGCGGCTGCTGGTGACGGCTGTCGACGCGGCGTCGGGTGAGTTCGTGGTGTTCGACGGCGCCGACGGGGTGTCGTTGGTGGACGCGGTGGGTGCGAGCTGCGCGGTGCCCGGGGTGTGGCCGCCGGTGACGATCGGGGCGCGTCGTTTCGTCGACGGTGGGATGCGCTCGAGCGTGAACGCGGATCTGGCGGCGGGCGCGCAGCGGGTGCTGGTCCTCGCGCCGACGTCGGCGTCGTTCGGGCCGATGCCGCGGCTGGCGGCGCAGGTGGCCGAGCTGCGGGCGGGCGGGTCGCGGGTGGTGGTGGTGACGCCGGATGCGGCGGCGCGTGCCGTGATCGGCCGCAACGTGCTGGACCCGGCGCGGCGTGCCGGCGCGGCGCGGGCCGGGTGGGCGCAGGCGGCGACGGTGGCCGACGAGGTGCTGGCGCTCTGGGTGTGATCGCTTACGCTCACCGCGCGTTCGATCGGACAACGGAGGTGCGCGGTGGCGGGTGTGGGTGTCGGCGATGTCGTGGAGGATTTCGAGCTGCCGGATGAGACGGGTACGCCGCGGCGGCTGTCGGAGTTCCTGGCGGCGGGTCCGGTGGTGCTGTTCTTCTATCCGGCGGCGATGACCCGGGGGTGCACGGCGGAGAGCTGTCACTTCCGGGACCTGGGCGCGGAGTTCACGGCGTTGGGCGCGTCGCGGGTGGGCATCAGCCGTGATCCGGTGGCGAAGCAGGCGGAGTTCTCGACGCTGCACGGTTTCGACTATCCGTTGCTGTCGGATCCCGACGGGTCCGTGGCGCAGGCGTTCGGGGTCAAGCGGCGGGTGCCGCTGGGGCCGCTGAGCACGAAGCGGATGACGTTCGTCATCGGCGCCGACCGGCGGGTCATCGAGGTGATCCACAGTGAGGTCAGCATGAACGACCACGCGGACCGGGCGCTGCGGGCGCTGGGCGGCTAGGGCCTGACCCCCTTGCGGCGGGTGTCGCAGTGGACTGGTATCAAGACAGCAATCAAACAGGTGTACGGAAGAGGGTTGTGATGGATGCCGGCCAGGGTTTGTCCACTGACGAGGTGCAGAGCATCCGGGAGGCGTTGGCGGCCGGTCGTAAGCCGCGGGTGGTGTTCACCGCGTCGGCGGGTCAGATCGCCGGTCAGGTCGGTCAGGTCGTCGAGCTGACCGACCCCGAGGTGTCCGACGAGTTCGTGGTGGTGCGTTTCGGCCGCGACGAGTTGCCGTTCTCCCCCGCCGATCTGGCGGTGGCGCCCAAGGGCGCGGGTCGTCGGGTGGCGGAGCCGAAAGCGGAGCCCGAGCCGCCGGCGCTGCCGGTGGTGGCGGAGCCGGAGTTCGTGTTGGACACGCCGCGGGTGCCGGCGCAGCGACAGGAGGAGCCGAAGGTGGAGCAGACCGAGAAGCCGCCGGCGCGGCGGGCGGTCAAGGCCGTCAAGCCGAAGAGCCCCGCCGGCCTGACGGTGACGCTGGCGTACGCCGACGGCGAGTGGACGGTCGCCGCGCAGCAGGGCAGCAAGGCCCTGGCGAAGCCGTACGTGGTGAAGCCGGCGGAGGCGTTGAAGATGGTGGCGCTCGTCGACGTGCCCGGTGTGCAGGAGGCGGTGGAGCAGATCCTCGGCACCGAGCGGGCCGAGGCGGAGCAGCAGGCCGACAAGCTGCGCGCGGAGTTGGCCGAGATCGAGGCCCGGCTGGCGGAGCTGCGCGAGGCCCGCTGAGCGGTGTTCAGCCCCGGGTGTGATGGTCCAGCAGCCGGGTGAGCAGTCGGGTCAGCTCGGCGCGTTCGGCGGTGGACAGGGGGCGAGCAGGTCGTCCTGTACGCGGGTGAGGGTCTCGGCCATCCGATGGGCCTCGTCGGCGCCGGCGGCGGCGAGGCTTATGACGGTGCGGCGGCGGTCGGCCGGGTCGGGGGCGCGGACGACGAGTCCCCGACCGGCCAGGTCGTTGACGGCGGCCACGACGCCGCTGCGGTCGACGCCGCAGCGGCGGCCGAGGTCGGCCTGGCTGGCGGGGCCGACCTCGGCCAGCGCGGCGAGCGGTCGGTAGTGGTAGCCGCGCAGGTCGTGGGCGGCGAATCCCTCGGCGTCAGCTTGGGCCAGGTCCTCGCGCTCAACGTCCTCGCCTCCGGCCCCGTCGAGCCAGCTCACCTCGTGCGCCGGATCACCGGCACCCGCAAGGTCGACGAGCCGGCCGTGCGCGAGGTGATCGCCAGCGTCGTCGACGCCGAACTGGCGGCGACACCGGCCTGACCGCACGCCACCTCCGGGCCGGGCGCACCGCACCCGGCGGCGGGCCCGGGTGGCGGCCGGTCAGAAGTAGTCGAGCAGCTGCGCCGGGCCGCCGACGCCCAGAAGGTCGAGGGCGGCCGGATCCACACCGGCGCCGTGGTGCAGCAGCCCGGCCTGCGCGACCGACCGGGCGCGCGCCGCTCCGGCGTAGAGCAGGGCGAACCCGCGTACGTCCAGGCGCAGGTCCGTCTCGCCGTCGATCCGGGTCAGCTCGGCGGCGCCGTCGGCGACTGTCAACCGCCACGTGCCGGTGTTCCACTCGGCGAGCGTGTCGCTGAGGGTGAAGTCGACGACGCCCCGGGCGTGGGCGGGCCACCCGCGCGCGGCCACCGCCGCGACCACGTCCACCGGCCGGTGCATCCACAGGTCCCGCTCGTGGTCGCGCGCCGCCTCCAGCGGCAGGACGGTGCTGACGGCGTCGCCGTCGAGGGGGCACAGCCGTACCGTCGGCGCGACGCTTGCCCAGCTGGCGAGCACCCCGACGAGTTCCCGGGCCGCCTCGGCGGTGGTGGCCAGGGCCTCGTCGACGGTGAGCACCGAGTCGGCGCCGTAGCCGCGGCCCCGCTGCCAGGTGGCGTAGCCGACCAGGTCACCGTCGGCCTCGACGAGCGTGAGCCCGTCGCCGGGCAGGCCCCCGTCGGCGGCGAAGTGGTCGAACAGCTCACCCCGGCGCGTCAGCATGCCGTTGCGGTGCCGGGCGACCCGCTCGTAGAGGGCGGCGACGACGGGCAGGTCGGCGGGTGCGCCGGCCCGCACGGTCAGGTCCGGCGAGGGTCGGTGCCGGGGCAGCGCGGCGGTGGCCAGGTCGACGGTACGCAGCACACCGGCGGTCTCCCACCCGCAGGCGCGGTACGGGGCGGCGACGGTCGGGTAGAGGGCGCTGACCGCCGCGCCGCGCTCTTGGGCGCCTCGCAGCAGGGCGGTGAGCAGGGCACGGGCCACGCCCCGACCACGGGCCTCGGGGGCGACCGCCACCCCGGCGACGTCGGCGGCCGGCACCGCCCGGCCCGACCACCACTGGTCGTGGCTCAGGTCGACGGCCTTGCCGACGAGCCGACCGGCGTCGTCGAACGCGCCGTAGCGGGTCATGCCGGGCACCTCGACTGTCGTCGACGCCGGGCGTTCGGAGGTCGAGCCGAACGCGAACCGGCCCAACTCCCAGGCGGCATCGAGGTCGGCGAGGTGGAGTTCACGAACGTGTACGGGGGCGGGCATCGGCACACCCTAGCGAGAACGCGGCGGGGTGATCGACGCAATATCGCCGACGTTGCGGTATCCCCGGGGGCGGATACCGCGACGTCGGCGATGTGACGCCCCCGGTCAGTGCTGCGGGATGTTGGCCACGCCGATGCGCTTGCGGAACACCCAGTACGTCCAGGCCTGGTAGCCCAACACGACCGGAGTGAAGATCACCGCCACCCAGGTCATGATCTTCAGGGTGTACGGGGTGGAGGCGGCGTTGGTCGCCGTGAGCGTGCCCGCCGCGTCCAGGGTGGACGGCAGCACATTCGGGAACAGCGCCGCGAACAGGGTCGCCACGGCCAGGCCGATCGCCACGGCGGTGCCGGTGAACGCCCAGCCCTCCCGGCGTACCCGGGCGGCGGCCAGCGCGCCGAGCAGGGCGAGGGCCGCGCCGACGGCGAGCACGACGGCGCCCGCGCTGGAGCGGATGCTCAACGTCCAGGTGAGGAACCCGACCGCGAGCACTGCGGCGCCGACGCCCAGACGCACCGCGAGGGCGCCCGCGCGTTCGCGGATGTCGCCTGTGGTCTTCAGGGCCAGGAACACCGCGCCGTGGGTGGCGAACAGCGCGAGGGTGGTCGCGCCACCCAGCAGGGCGTACGGGTTGAGCAGGTCCAGCAGGCCGCCGACGTACTCGTGGTCGGCGTCCAGCGGCACACCGCGCAGGATGTTGGCGAAGGCGACGCCCCACAGGATCGCCGGCACCACCGAGCCGACCACGATCGCGGTGTCCCAGCGGCGCTTCCAGGACGCCTCGGGACGCTTGTGCCGGTACTCGAAGGCGACGCCCCGGGCGATCAGGGCCAGCAGGATCAGCAGCAGCGGCAGGTAGAAGCCGGAGAACAGGGTGGCGTACCACTCGGGGAACGCGGCGAACATGGCGCCGCCGGCGGTGATCAGCCACACCTCGTTGCCGTCCCAGACCGGGCCGATGGTGTTGATCAGAACGCGGCGTTCCCGGTCGTCGCGGCCCAGGACGGGCAGCAGCATGCCGACGCCGAAGTCGAAGCCCTCCAGGATGAAGTACCCGGTGAACAGCACGGCGACGAGGAGAAACCAGATGGTGGTCAGGTCCACGATGGGCTCCGGGATCAGTAGGCGAAGGCGAGCGGGCGCTCGGCGTCGTCGAGGGTGTCGTCGATGGGGTGCTCCTCGCTGACGTCGGGCACGCCGGCTCTGGCGTAGCGCAGCAGGAGCTTGACCTCGATCACGGCGAGGGTGGCGTAGATCAGCGTGAAGGCGGTGAACGAGGTGAGCACCTCGGCCAGCGAGACGCTGCGGGACACGCCGTTGCGGGTGAGCATCTCGCCGAAGACGATCCACGGCTGGCGGCCCATCTCGGTGAAGATCCAGCCGAAGGAGTTGGCAAGCAACGGCAGCACCGGCATGGCCAGCCCGGCGCGCAGCAGCCACCTGCTGCTCGGGGTGCGGCCCTTGCGCTGGCTCCAGAGGACCAGCAGGGCGATCGCGCCCGCGGCCATCCCGAAGGCGACCATGAACCGGAAGCTCCAGTAGGTGACCGGGATGATCGGGGTGTAGCTGCCCGCGCCGTACTGGGTGGCGTACTGGGCCTGCAGGTCGTTGATGCCGCGCACGGTGCCGTGTGGGTCGCCGGTGCCCAGGTACGACAACAGGTACGGGATCTTGAGGGCGAACACCTCGCGACTGCCGTCGAGGCTGCCGATGGTCAGCACGGAGAACGACGCGGGGCTCTCGGTGGTGTAGAGGCCCTCGGCGGCGGCCATCTTCATCGGCTGCACATCCGTCATGATCTTGCCTTGGATGTCGCCGGTGAACAGCACGGCCGCGGAGGCGACAAGGACCACCCAGGAGCCGAACTTCGTGGCGAAGCGGTACGCGCCGGCGTCGGCGGAGTCGCGGTTGCGGATGACGTGCCACAGGCCGACCGCGACGATCAGCGACCCGGCGACCAGGAACGAGCCGGCCAGGGTGTGCGGGAAGGTGATCAGGGCGACCTTGTTGGTCAGCACGGCCGGGAAGTCGGTCAACTCGGCGCGCCCGCTGTCCGGGTTGATCCGGAAGCCGACCGGGTTCTGCATGAACGAGTTGGCCGCGAGGATGAAGTACGCGGACAGGTTGGTGCCGATCGCGGCGGCCCAGATGCTGGCCAGGTGGGCCCGCTTGGGCAGCCGGTCCCAGCCGAAGATCCACAGGCCGATGAATGTGGATTCGAGGAAGAACGCGACGAGCGCCTCGATGGCCAGGGGCGCGCCGAAGATGTCGCCGACGAAGCGGGAGTAGTCGCTCCAGTTCATGCCGAACTGGAACTCCTGCACGATGCCGGTGACCACTCCCATGGCGAAGTTGATCAGGAAGAGCTTGCCGTAGAACTTGGTGAGCTTGAGGTAGCGCTCGTTGCCGGTGCGGTGCCACATCGTCTGCAGGATGGCCACCAGCACCGACAGGCCGATCGTCAGCGGCACGAAGAGAAAGTGGTAGACGGTGGTGACACCGAACTGCCAGCGGGCAACGTCCAACGCGTCCACCTGAGAACCCCCTGCCATCCGTACTACGAGACGTAGTAAATACTACTGCTCGTCGTAGAGAATGCGGCAGGGTCGGGCGACCCGAACCGGCCCGGGACCAATGACCCTGATCACCCTGGGCATCCGGGGGCCGGCCCCGCCACGTCGTGCGACGATGGCGCGCTGATGGACACGACGACCTGGCAACCGCCCCTGATCTGGCGCGCCGCCCTCCTGCTGGCCCGGGCCCTGGTCGGGCTGCTCGCCCGCATCGAGGTCACCGGCGACGTCCCCGCGCACCTGCGCCGCGGCCCGCTGGTGCTTGCCGCCAACCACATCAGCCCCTTCGACCCCGTGGTGATGATCGCCGCCTGCCAGACCCGCGGCATCGCCCCGCGGATCATGGCGACCGCCGGGCTGTTCCGCGTCCCGGTGCTCGGCGCCGCCATGCGTCACGCCGGGCACATCCGTGTCGACCGGGGCACCAGCGCCGTACACCGGGCCCTCGACGACGCCGCCACCGCCGTCGCCGCGGGCTCGGTGATCCTCATCTACCCCGAGGGACGCATCGGCCTGGACCCCGGCATGTGGCCCGAACGCGGCAAGACCGGCGCCGCCCGACTCGCCCTGGCCTGCGGCGCCCCCGTCATCCCGGTCGCCCAGTGGGGCGCGCACGAGGTGCTCCCCTACCGGGCGCCCAGGGGGATGCTGCGCGGCATCGCCCGCGCCCTGTGGCGCCGCCCGGTGATCCGGGTGCGCTTCGGCACGCCCGTCGACCTGGGTGAGACCGCGGCCGCCACCCCCGGCGCCGCCCGCCGGGCCACCGACCGGATCGTCGACGCGCTCACCGACACCCTCGCCCCGCTGCGCCCCGACGAACCGGACGGGCCCCGGCACGTCGACCCCGGCCGCCCCGCCGACACCAGCCGCGCCCACCGCCGGCGCTCAGCCTGACGCCGACACCGAGATCAAGTCGGTTTCCTGGAAAGCGGGGTATACCCGCGCCCCGGCCGGAAACCGAGTCGATCACCCAGCGACCACCACGAAAGAGGAGATCATGAGCGAGCAGACCGTGCTGATCACCGGAACGTCCACAGGCATCGGCCTGGAGATCGCGCTGGGCTGCGCGGGGGCCGGCTGGCGGACCGTCGCCACCATGCGCGACGTCGCCCGCGCCGACCGGCTGCGCGCCGCCGCCGACAGCGCGGGCGTCAGTGACCTGATCGACGTACGCCCCCTCGACGTCACCGACCCGGACGCGGTCGACGGCTGCGTCGAGGACGTGATCGGCGCGTACGGGCGGCTGGACGCGGTGGTCAACAACGCCGGCGCCGGGCACGTGGGCACCCTCGAACAGGACAGCATCGACGACGTCCGGGCCGTCATGGAGGTCAACTTCTTCGGCGTCCTGCACGTCAGCCGCGCCGCCCTTCCCCACCTGCGGGCCAGCCGGGGCCGGCTGGTCACCGTCTCCAGCGTCGGCGGGATCGTCGGACAGCCGTTCAACGAGGCGTACTGCGCGGCGAAGTTCGCCGTCGAGGGGTACCTGGAATCCCTCGCCCCGCTCGCCGCGACCACAGGCGTACGGGTCACAGTCGTCGAGCCGGGCGCGGTGGCCAGCGAGTTCGTCACCAACATCGCCATCGACGCCGACGCCGCCATCGACGCCGCCGGGGTGTACGGGCCGGCGCTGCGCGCGTACCTGGCCCGCACCGGGCAGGCGTTCGCCGCCGCGCAGTCCCCCGCCGACGCCGCGGCGGCGGTGCTCGCCGTGCTGGCCGACCCGACGCCGCCGGTGCGGGTACAGACCTCCGACGGGGCCCGGCAGTTCGTCGGAGTCAAGCTCGCCGACCTCGACGGGAACGCCGTCGCCCGGATGACGGGCGGCTGGCTGGCCTGACAGCGGGCACGAGCCGCGACGACCACCCGCCCGCGCGCCGACCCCGACCGGCGGGCGAGGCGTGGTTTCCCCTGGCCGGGGGGCGCGACTGGCTCGGAAGGGGGATGAGGTCACCTGCACCGCTGGTGATGCTGGGACACGTCAGCAGGCCATCGGTCGAAGGAGTGACATGTTCATCTCTGGTTCGCGGGCGACGACGTGGGGCGTAGTGGCGGCCGTGGTGGTCGCGGCCGGGCCCTCGGCGGCCTGGGCGCAACAGCCCGAGACGAGGCCCGCCGCCGGCCTCTCGGCCCTCGCCGGGATGGGCCATTTCGTCTACGACGAGCCCAACGTGGTGGGGCACCGGATCTGGTTCGGTGTCTCGGCGGTGTCGACCCCCGACGGGACGGCGCGCGGCCAGTTCCTCTACCGGCACGAGTGGCCGGACGGCACCCTGGTCGCGCAGGGACGGGCCGACGTGACATGTCTGAAGGTCACCGGAAACGTCGCGGTCTTCACCGCGATCGTGCCGGTGGGCGAGGGGACGGCGCAGAACCACGGCTTCTACGTGAAGATCATCGACGGTGGACCGGAGCCTGACGTGATCGTCGACGCCCAGGCGCAGAACGGCGCCACCCGGCCGCCCACCCGCTGCATCGACCCCGAGACGGAGGTTCCCGCGGACGTCCCCCCGCGGCCCCGGTACCCGATTCTTGCCGGCGGATACCTCGTGCGCAGCGCCGGACCGAGCCGAGCCGTCGCCGGACACCAGGCCGGGTCGTGAGCACGCTGCGGCGTTGGTGGGGGCACTGGCCAACCTGGACCGGGTACGCGGCCGCGGGCCTCGCGCTGATCTACGGCGGGCTGGGTGTGTACTGGACGGCCGGTGGGGACGGGTTCCCGTTCGCGCCTGTCGACCCGGCACGCGCGTCGGGGTCGATCCTGGAGGGCAGCCGCGCCGAGGTCGTCGCCCCGATCATCGCCGTGCTCGGGCTACTCGGCGCGGTCGTCGCGTGGGTGATGACGCGGCGTACTCGGCCCGGTCGCCTGTCGACGGCGCTTGTGGTCGTCGGAGGGGCGGTGGCGGTCGGGTTGACCCTGATCATCCCCGACTACACCCTGATCATGCTGGTGGCGTTCGCGCCGCTGCTGCTGGTCTTCGCCGTCACCGGCGTACCGGGCGACCAGGGCGGTGTCGGCGACATCCTGTACTGGCACCGGACAAATTTGATCATTTTGTTCCTCGTCGGTCTGCTCTGGGCCGCCGCCACAGTCGCCTACCGCCGGCGGGTCCGGGGCGCCTGCGCGTACTGCGGCCGCCGCCACGGCGCTGATCCCGGTCCGGCCCGGCAGACGCTGCTGCGCCGCGGCAGGTGGGCAGTCGCGATCGCCTGCCTCGCGCCTCTGCCCTACGAGGTCACCAGGATCGCCTGGTACCTCGGCTGGCCACTCGGCATCAGCCGCGACTTCCTGCGGATGATGCAGGACACGCCGGGAATGCTCGAGGTCGGGCTGGGCTGCGCGATCGCGTCGACGCTGGGAGGTGTGCTCACCCACGGCCTGGTAGCCCGGTGGGGAGAGGTCTACCCCCGCTGGATCTGGTTCTCCGCCGGCAAACGCGTCCCGCCCGCCCTGGCCGTCGTCCCGGCGTCGATCGTCGCGGTGACGATCATCCCGGCTGGTCTGATGTTCCTCTGGACCAGCGAAGCGCGCGGCACCTGGGCCCTGTATGTCCCGAGCCTCTTCTGGCCGGTCTGGGGAGTGGCGCTCGGCGCCGCCACGATCGCCTACCACCTGCGTCGGCGCGGCGCCTGCCGTCACTGCGGGCTGGGTCACCGACCCGGACCGGAACCGCACCCGCCGGTCGACGAACAGCGGGTGCGCGACGAGCTCGGCAGCGCGTCGGCGTCACGAGCATGATCTTCGCCGGCAGGCCACCCACACGCCACCGACGGCGGGCATACTGCCCTGCGTGCTGAACCGATTCGGCTACCTGGACGCGCCCGCGCCCCTGGCGTTTGCCCACCGGGGCGGCGCCGCCGAGGGCGACGAGAACACCACCGAGGCGTTCGCCCGGGCCGTCGGCCTCGGCTACCGGTACGTGGAGACCGACGTGCACGCCACCGCCGACGGGGTGGCGGTGATCTTCCACGACCCGACGCTCGCGCGGGTCACCGGCGAGGCGGGGCGCATCGCCGACCTGCGCTGGGCCGACCTCGCCTCGGTACGCGTCGGCGGCGCCGCCGTCGTACCCCGGCTCGACGAGGTGTTGGACGCCTGGCCGCAGGTCCGCTTCAACATCGACGTGAAGGCCGACGGCGGCGTCGCGCCGACGGTCGCGACGGTGACCCGGGCCGGCGCCGCCGACCGGGTGCTGCTCGCCTCGTTCAGCGACGCCCGGCTGACCCGACTGCGGGCGCTCACGCAGGGGCGCGTCGCCACCAGCCTGGGCATGCGGGGGGTCGCCCGGCTGCGGCTCGCCTCCCTGCACGGACGCCCGCTGCGGCTGCCGCCGTCGGTGGTCGCCGCGCAGGTGCCGCCCCGCTACGGGCGGGTGCCCGTGGTCGACCGGCGGTTCCTCGACTACTGCCACCGCCTGGGGTTGCAGGTGCACGTCTGGACGATCGACGAACCGGCCCAGATGCACGACTTACTTGATCGTGGTGTGGATGGCATCATGACCGATCACGTCGGCGTGCTGCGCGACGTCTACCGCAGCCGCGGCCACTGGGCCGCCTGACCATCATCGAAGGACCCCCGATGGCCGAGACCGTGACCCCCACGGTGGACGACACCCCGCCCCCGGCGAGCACCCGCCGCGAGCGCAGCGGCTGGTACATCTACGACTGGGCGAACTCCGCGTTCCAGACCACGGTGATCACCGTGTTCCTCGGCCCGTTCCTGACCACCGTCGCCGAACTGGCCGCCGGCTGCGAGCTGGGCGCCGACACCTGCGACGGGTACGTGCACCCGCTGGGCATCCGCGTCGCGGCCGGCTCGTACTACCCGTACCTCATCTCGCTGTCGGTGTTCCTCACCGTGTTCGTGCTGCCGGTCATCGGGGCGATCGCCGACCGGTCGGCGCACAAGAAGCGGTTGCTCGGCGGGGCCGCGTTCACCGGCGCGGCCGCGACCATCGCGATGGCCTTCGTGACCGGCGACCGTTACCTGCTCGGCGGGGCGCTGTTCCTGATCGCCAACATCTCGTTCGGCGCCGCGATCGTGGTCTACAACTCGTTCCTGCCGCAGCTCGGCGGCCCCGACGAACGCGACGGCATCTCCAGCCGTGGCTGGGCGCTGGGCTACCTCGGCGGTGGCGTGCTGCTGGCGCTGAACCTGGTCGCGGTCACTCTGCTCAGCGAGGACGACAACCCGCAACGCACCCTTGACCTGGCCCGCTGGTCGATCGTCTCCGCCGGGGTGTGGTGGGCCGCGTTCACGCTGGTGCCACTGCGCTGGCTGCGCGAACGGCCCGCCGCGGCGGCCCTGGCGGCGCGCGGCAACGTGCTCACCGACGGGTTCCGGCAGCTCGGCCACACCCTGCGCGAGGTCAAGGCGTACCCGCTGACGTTGTTCTTCCTGCTCGCGTTCCTGGTCTACAACGACGGCATCCAGACCGTCATCACCCTCGCCAGCCAGTACGGCACGGAGGAGCTGCGGCTGGAGCAGAGCACCCTGATCGTCACCATCCTGCTGGTGCAGTTCCTCGCCTTCGGAGGCGCGCTGAGTCTCGGCGCTCTCGCTCGGCGTATCGGCGCGTGGAAGACGGTGCTGCTCAGCCTGGTGCTGTGGACTGGTGTGATCCTCGGCGCGTTCCGGCTGCCCGCCGAGGCGCCGGTGCCGTTCATGGTGCTCGGCGCCGCCATCGGACTGGTCCTCGGCGGCAGCCAGGCGCTGAGCCGGTCCCTGTTCAGCCAGCTCATCCCCGCCGGCAAGGAGGGCGAGTACTACGGCTTCTACGAGATCAGCGACAAGGGCACCAGCTGGCTCGGCCCGCTCGCGTTCGGCCTCGTGTTCCAACTCACCGCCTCCTACCGGGTGGGCCTGGTCTCACTGCTGATCTTCTTCGTGGTCGGGTTCCTGCTCCTCGCCGCCGTGCCGATCCGCCGGGCCATCGTCGCCGCCGGCAACACCCCACCCCGGGTGCTCTGAGCACGCATCCCGCACCCGACAGATCGGGGCCGGCCGATCGGCTAGGCTGCCCGACCGTGACCGACGACGCCACTGCCGCCCCGACCTGCCTGGCCCACCCCTTCCCCGGCCAGCCGCACGCACCGGCCGGCTGCGTGGCCGCACGCGGGCTCGACGGGCGGCCGGTGCACGCCGCGGCGTTGAAGTTCTTCTGGGGGCCGATGGACTGCGGCAAGTCCACGATGGCGTTGCAGATGAACTACAACCACGCCCGGCAGGGCCGGCGCGGGCTGGTCACCACACGCATCGACAGGTCGCTCGGCCCGCAGGTCACCACCCGCATCGGCCTGGCCCACGAGGCCATCGAGGTCACCGACGACCTGGACCTGCGAGCCCTGGTCCGGGGCCGGTGGGCCGACGGGGTCCGCGTCGACTACCTGATCTGCGACGAGGCGTGCTTCTACACCGTCGAGCACGTCGAGCAGATGGCCGAGCTGGTCGACAGCTACGACGTGGACGTGTTCGCGTTCGGCCTCGCCACCGACTTCCGGTCCTGCCTGTTCCCCGCCGCGCAGCGCCTGTTCGAGTTGGCCGACGAGGTGGCACGCATCCAGGTCGAGGTGCTCTGCTGGTGCGGCCGTGAGGGCCTGCTCAACGCGCGGGTCGTCGACGGTCGGGTGGTCCGCGAGGGCGCGCAGGTCGTCATCGGCGACACCGTCGACACCGCCGACGTGCGCTACCAGGTGCTGTGCCGCCGGCACTACCGCAGCGGCGACCTCGGCCCCCGCGACTGAGGCCCCCGCGACGGCGCCCGCCGGCCCGACACCCAGTCGGCCGCGATCACCGCGACCGTGATCAGCAGCGCCCCGCCGGCGGCCACCGCGACCGGAACCCGCACCGCGACCGCCGCCGGGGACAGCGCGAGCAGCAGCAGCGCCGCCGCGACCCGAGCGGTCACCCCGGCGTAACCGAGCACCATCTGGTACGCGGCGTGCCCGGCGAGGAACAGCGCGGGACCGCCAAGCACGACAAGCGCGCTCGCCCGATCGACCGATTCACCCGGCGCGTGCAGCAGCCGCTCGTCGCCGACCGCGGTGACGACGATGCCGGCCACCATCACCGGGTGCAGATAGTTGAACAGCAGCCGCGAGAGCCCGCCGGCCCGCTCACCCGCGCCGGCCAACACCGCCGTGCCGGCCTGCGCCCGGTCGAAGTACACCCACCACAGGGCCACCGAGCCCGCGAAGGCGAGCAGAAACGCCCCGATCGTCACCCGGTCCAGCCGCTGCGTCAGCGTCCCCCCGGTGATCAGGATCGACTCCCCCAGCGCGATGAGGATGAACGCCTGACACCGTTCGGCCAGGTGTCCACCCTCCACCCTCCAGTGCTCCGGCTTGCTGCGCCCCATGCCGGGCACCGGAAACCCGGTCGCCAGCCCGACGGCGTCGACGACGATCACCCCGATCCAGATCAGCTCCCGGACCGGGCTGTCCACAAGCCCACCAACCACCGCCAGCGCCCCGGTGCCCGAGATCCAGACGACGCACTGGCGGAAACTGTCACCGAGCCAGGGCTGCCCACGGATCGCCCACAGGACGAAGAGCGTGCGCCCCACCTGCACCGCCGCGTACGCCCCGGCGAAGAGCAGGCCGTCGTCGCCGAACGCGGTCGGCAACGCGGCGGCCAGCAGCAGGCTGCCCAGCGTCACCACCAGCAACGTGGCGCGCACCGGCGCCCGGTCCGGGTGCAGCCAGTTGCCCATCCAGACGGTGTAGATCCAGACCAGCCAGACCAGGCCCAGCAGCACCGCGGTCCGCCCGGCGCCCCGCCAGCTCAGATCCTCGCTCAGGTAGTGCGACAGCTGGGTGATCGTGAAGACGTAGACCAGGTCGAAGAACAGCTCGGTGGAGGTGGTCCGCTCCACACCGCGCCGCGGGCGCAGCAACTGCGGGTGGACCGGCCCACCGTCCGGTCCGGGCCCGGTCACCGCGCGCCCCGCCGCACCCGGAACCGGTCGGTGACGATGACCCCGACGATCACCGCAAGCGCCATGACGGAGCACGCCGCGACTGTCGCCCCGAGCCACACACCGATCGGCACGAGCGCCAGCAGCACCACCACCGCGACGATCCGGCTGGTCGGCACGGTCCGCCACAGCACCGCCATGTAGGCCCCGTGCCCGGCGAGGAACAGCGCCGGGCCGACCAGGGTGAACAGCGCGGCGGTCATGGTGGCGGGTGCGCCGGGCTCGCGCAGGAGTTGCTCGTCGCCCGCCGAGGTCACGATGACGCCGGCGACGATCACCGGGTGCAGGTAGTTGAACGCCAGCCGGCTCAACGCGCCGGTGCGTTCGCCGGCGCGGGCGATGACCTCCGTCGCGGCCGGGGCCGAACGGGCGAAGTACACCCACCACAGGGCCACCGATCCGGCGAACGCCAGCAGGAACGCCCCGGACGTCACCCGGTCGACGTGCGACGTGAGGGTCGTGCCGGTGACCAGGATCGACTCGCCCAACGCGATCAGCACGAACGCCCCGCACCGCTCGGCCAGGTGTCCGCCCTCCACCATCCACCGCTCGGGGCGACTACGCCCCCGCCCGGGCAGCGGGTAGCCGATCAGCAGGCCGACCACGTCGAGCACGACCGCCGCCGACCACACCACCTCCCGGGCGGCCCCGCCGACCAGGCCGCCGACCACCAGGAGCCCCGACGTCCCGGCTATCCACGGCAGCGACTTCTGAAAGCCGTCGACCAGCCACGGGGTGCCCTGCACCGCCCACAACGAGAACACGGTGCGGCCCACCTGGACGGTCACGTAGACCACCGCGAAGAGCAGGCCGGTGTCGGCGAACGCCTGCGGGATCGCCGCCGACAACAGCAGACTGCCCAGCGCCACCGCGATCAGCATCGCGCGCACCGGACCCCGGTCCGGGTGCAGCCAGTTGGTGAGCCACGTGGTGTAGACCCAGACGAACCAGACCAGCGCCAGCAGCAGCGCGGTGCGTCCGGCGCCGCGCCAGTCCGGGTGCTCGATCAGGTAGTGCGACAACTGGGTGATCGTGAAGATGAAGACCAGGTCGAAGAACAGCTCGGTCGAGGTCGTCGGCTCGACCCCCTGACGCTTGCGCAGCAACCCGGGACGCGTCGCGGCGACGGCCGGCGGCTCAGAACGGGTCACCGCACACCCGCCAGTCGCCGTCCTCGCGGACCACCGGCAGGCGGCGTTCCTCGCTGATGCCGCCGTCGCGTGTCACCTTCACCGTCACCGTGCCGCGCGGACGCCCGCCCTTGGTGGACACCGACACGTCGGTGATCTCGTAGTCGGTCACCATCGGTGGGGTCCGCACCCAACTGGTGAAGCCGATCGTGCTCCACCGGGTACGCGCGTCCGCGCAGAGCCGCTCGTACGCCTGGTCGCTGTCGCCGAGGGTCACCTCGCTGAGGAAACCGTCGGCGGTCTCCCGGATCGGGCCGGCGGCCTGCCGCACCGTCTGCAGGTTCCACGCCCCCAGGCCGGCCACCCCGACGCAGCACAGCGCCATGCCGAACCCGGCGAAGGCCAGCCCGGTGCGCATCGGGCGGTGCCGCCGGGCCGGTCGGCTCCACGACTGGCCGGCACCCACGACTACCGACCGTAGAGAAGACCGTCGCACCCAGGCGTGACAAGCCGGAAACTGGGCCCCTTTTCGGTGCGGCCACGCATCGTCTACCGTCGGCGCACATCCCCCCGCAGCGCCAGGGAGTCGATCGATGAGCCGCTTCGTGCAGCCGGTACCACCGCCCGCCGACCCGTACACCGGTGATGCCCTGCTGCGGTCCTGGCTGGAGCGTCACCTCGGCCCGGCCGGACACGCGGCCGCCAAGGGTCGCCTCGCCGAGCTGGCCGCCGACGTCACCGGGCCGCTGCGCGCGGCGCACGCCGATGCCGAGGCGCACCCGCCGACGCTTGTCCGCTACGACCCGTGGGGCGCCCGGATCGACCGCATCGAGACGTCCGCCGGCTGGCAGGCGCAGCGTGCCGCCGCCGCCCGCCACGCAGTGGTCGCGCTGCCCTACCTGCCCGACGCGCGCGGCACCTGGGGGGCCGCCGCGCGGGTCGTGCAACACGCGCTGCTGCATGTGTACGGGCCGGAGTCGGCGACGTTCTCCTGCCCGGTGGCGATGGCCGACGGGGCGGCGGCGCTACTCAGCCTCCCCGACGTCGACGCCGGTGTCCGCGACGCGTGGCTGCCCCGGCTGACCTCCACCGACCCGGCCACGGCGATCACCAGCGGGCAGTGGATGACCGAGTCGCAGGGCGGCTCCGACCTGGGCCGCTCCGGCACCGTCGGCCGTCCCGCCGCCGACGGTTCGTGGCGACTGACCGGGGAGAAGTGGTTCTGCTCCGCCGCCGACGCCGCGATGGCGGTGGCGCTGGCCCGCCCCGAGGGTGCCGGACGGGGCAGCCGGGTGCTCGCCCCGTTCCTCGTTCCCCGTTACGCGGTCGACTCGCCGCTGACCACCGGCTCGGCACCGGACGCGCCCGCCCCCGGTGTCATCGTGCACCGGCTCAAGGACAAGCTCGGCACCCGGGCGTTGCCGACCGCCGAGATCGGCCTGCGCGACGCGTACGCGATGCCGCTGGGTGACCCGGCGGTGCCCGGTCTGGTCCGGGCGATGACCCTGGTCGTGGTGACCCGGGTGCACAACGCCTCCGCCGCGGCCGGCGGAATGCGACGGGGGCTCGCCTACGCCCGCGCGTACGCCGACGCACGGCACGTGGCGGGTGGCGCGTTGGCGTCCTCGCCGTTGCACCGTGCCACGCTGGGCACCCTCGCGGTCGACGCGGCGGGCGCGTTCGCCCTCGCCGGGCACGCGTTCGCGCTGCTCGGGCGGGTCGAGGTCGGCGCCGACCCGGAGGCCGCGGCGGAGCTGCGCATCGTGGCGCCGCTGGCGAAGCTGGCCACCGGGCGGCTCGCCGTCAGCTCCGCCAGCGAGTACGTGGAGAGCTTCGGCGGCGCCGGCTACGTGGAGGACACCGGCGTGCCCCGTCTGCTGCGCGACGCGCAGGTGCTGCCGATCTGGGAGGGCACCACAAACGTGCTGGCCCTCGACGTGCTGCGCGCGCTGACCCGGGAGGACGCCGGGGCGCCACTACTGAGCCGGCTCGCCGCCGCCGTCGACCTGGCCCGGCCGCTGTCGCCCGCGCTGGCCGACACCCTGGCCGCCGCTGCCGCGCAGTTGGGCGACACCATCACGTCGGTGACGGCCGAACCGGGCGCGGCGGCGGTGGTCGCGGGCGCCCGCGGCCTGGCGCTGCGCCTGGCGTACGCGTTGACCGCCGCCCTGCTCGTGGAGCACGCCGCATGGGGTGACGAGCAGGCGGAGCTGGCCGCTCGACTGTGGGCGCGACGGTGGCTGCGGCACGAGGACATCGCCGAGGACGCCCACCACCACCTGGACCTGCTCTGCTGACCAGTCGGCACGAGCAGGGGCGACACCCGGGCTCACCGTGACGGATCCTCCGACGTGTCGTACTCGTCGCGCAGCCGCCACCATTGGTAGGGCTGGGTCTGCGGCCAACCCTCCGGCCTGCGGCAAGATCAGCCATGTGGAGCTGCGGTGCTCCGTTTGCGACAGACCCATGCGAGCTACGGACATCGAGCTGCTGCCGGGGCCTGGCGCTGAGGCGACACCGTGACGAGTGTCGAGAAAACCCGGCGTACCTGACATCGGTTGGCAGGTACGCCGGGGCAGACTGCCCACATGACGACAACCGCCGACCTCGCGATGGTCAACCTGGACAGCTCCGACCCCGCCGCACACGCCGCCTTCTACCACCGGGCGCTGGGCTGGGAGATCACCCACAGCGAAGCCGAGTACGCGATGATCAGCGGCGGTGGCGCGTCCATCGGCTTCGGTCTGGTCGAGGGCTACCAGCCGCCGTCCTGGCCGGACCCGGCCGGGCAGAAGCGCTACCACCTCGACCTCTACGTCGACGACCTGGCCGTGGCCACGAAGGAGTTCGTCGCCGTCGGCGCGTCGAAGCCGGAGTTCCAACCTGGCGGCGACCGGTGGGTGGTGCTGCTAGACCCGATCGGGCAGCCGTTCTGCATCTGCCCCCGGCCGCAGGGCTGACCCGCGGGCGCGACGCTCAGCGCAGCGGGCCTCGGGCCACCGCGGCGCGCATCGCGGCCGGGTCGCCGACCGGGACGTACTCCAACCACCAGGTTGCCCCGGCGGCGGCCAGCTCACGGTGGTAGGTCCGCTCGGCGCGCTCGTCCGGGCGGCGGCGTCGCCCGCCGATCGCCACGTCGAACGGCTGGCCGTCGGCCCGGGTCGGGGGCAGGGCGGCGACGAGGTCGCGGACCTCGTCGGGGGTGAAGTCGGCCCAGCCGTCGGTGTCGGTGAGCTTGTACGGCACGATGCCGTCGGCGCGGGCCGCACGACGTCGCACCGCCCCGGCCTGGGTGCTGCCGCCGACCCAGACCGGCACGCGAGGTGACTGCACGGGCGGTGGCCGCAGCGCCACCTTCTCGGCGCGGTAGTGGGTGCCGCGATGGTCGACCTGCTCACCGGCGAGCAGGCCGGTGAGCAGGTCGAGGCCCTCGTCGAGCATCGCGGCGCGCACGGCCACCTCGGTCGGCTCACCGAACGCGGCCAGGCCCCGGTCGCCGGGGTCGCCGACACCGACCGCCACGGTGGCCCGGCCCGCGCTCAGGTGGTCGAGGGTCAGCACCTCGCGGGCCAGCTTCGCGGGGCGGCGGCGGGGCAGCGCGGTGACAGTGGTGCCCAGGCGCACCCGGTCGGTGCGCCCGGCGATCGCGGTGAGCACCAACCACGGGTCGTAGGTGAACGGGTCGTCGCCGGAGTAGTGGATCACGTAATCCTCCAGGAACACCCCGTCCCACCCGGCGCTCTCGGCAAGCTCACCCAGCTCGACCAGGGTGGACACCGCAACGGTGCCGCCACCGCAGGGAATCTCCAGTCCGTATCGCATCCGCCGACCGTAGGCCGGGGGTCAGACAGTCAGCCGCGGCGGCGGGACCGGGCGGCCCACACCGCGTACGCCGGGTCGCGGTCGAGGTTGTGCCGGTCCCGGTCGTAGCGGCGGGTGGTCCGCGGGTCGGCGTGCCCCATGGCGTCCTGCACGTCTTCGAGGGGAACACCCTCGGAGCGGGCGGTGGTGGCGAACGCGTGTCGCAGCGAGTGCGGGGACAGTCGCGCCCAGGCCGGGATGCCGGCGGCCCGGGCCAGTCGGCGGACCATCCGGAACACCGAGTGCCTGTCGAGCCGGGCGCCGCTGGCGGTGACCAGCAGGGGTCCGGTCAGGTGTGTCACCGGCACGCCGGCGGTGGCGGCCCGCTGGGCCAGGTACGCGTCCACCGCGTACGCGGTGCCCGGGGTGAGGGCGCGGCGACGCTGTTTGCCGCCCTTGCCGACGAAGCGCACGCTACGGTGGCCGCGTTCGGTGCCGAGATCGGCCAGGTTCAGCGAGACCAGCTCCCCGACCCGCAGGCCCAGATCGGCAAGCAGCGCGATCGCCGCGCGGTTGCGGGCCGCCGTCGGGCCGGTCTCCGCGTCGGCGGCGGTGAGCAGCGCGTCCACCTCCTCCGGGGTGAGCCCGACGGTGGCGGAGTGGTCCCGGTCGACGCGGGGCCGGTCCGCGCCGGAGACCGGGTTGGCGGGCACGCCGCCGAGCTTGACGAGGAAGTCGTACCAGCTGGACAGCGCCGACAACCGACGTGCCACGGTCGCCGGGGTCAACGGTCGTCCGCTGCGGGCGACGAGAGTGGACTCCAGCGTGCGGGCGTACTCGTTGACGTGCAGGAAGGTGGCCCGCAGCGGGTCCAGGTCACGGCCGGCGCACCAGCCGAGCCACGCGGTGACGTCGCGGCGGTAGGCGTCGCGGGTGTGGTCGGACAACCGACGGTTACGCAGCCACGCCTCGGTGACGTCGACCGGCCCGCTCGGCAGGGCCGGTCGGGCGGTGGGGCGGGCGAGCACGGGAGCGTCGGAGGACACCATGTGAAAAAGGTTCTCAGCAGCGGATGGGATTGCCACGCAGGCGCGCCGACGCCGGCGCGCGCGGCGGCGCGGACGGTGTCGGCTACGGTCGCACGGTGCGTGCCAGCCGGCTGGTCTCCCTGCTGCTGCTCCTGCAGGCCCGGGGGCGGATGACCGCCACCGAACTGGCCGACGCCCTGGAGGTGTCGGTTCGCACGGTGTACCGCGACGTGGAGTCGCTGGGGGCCGCCGGTGTGCCCGTGTACGCCGAGCGTGGCCCGGCCGGTGGTTACCGCCTGCTCGACGGCTACCGCACCCGGCTCACCGGCCTGACCGCCGGTGAGGCCGAGGCGTTGTTCCTGGCCGGCATGCCCGGCCCGGCCGCCGAGCTGGGCCTGGGCTCGGTGCTGGCCACAGCGGAGCTGAAGCTGAGCGCCGCGCTGCCGACGGACCTCGCCGACCGGGGCGCCCGGATCCGCCAGCGGTTCCACCTGGACGCGCCGAGCTGGTTTCGCGAACCCGAGCCGACACCACACCTGGCCGCGCTGGCGACGGCGGTGTGGGAGGACCGTCGGGTCAACGTGCGCTACCGGCGGTGGCAGGCGCCCCGCGAGGTGACCCGAACCCTCGACCCGCTCGGGGTGGTGCTCAAGGCCGGCCGTTGGTACCTGGTCGCCGCCGCGTCCGGGCAGGTGCGCACCTACCGGGTGGGGGCGATCCTGGACCTGACCGTGCTCGACGAACCCGCCGGGCGGCCGGCCGGTTTCGACCTGGCGGGCTGCTGGCAGGAGCACGCCGCCCGCTACGAGCGGGGGGTGTATCGCGCCGAGGCTCGGGTGCGGATGACCGTGGCGGCGCTGGCGCAGACGACCTACCTGTTTCCGCCCGCGATGAGCCGGGCCGCGCAGGACCGCGCCGACGCCCCGGACGCGGACGGCTGGGTCACGACGACCGTGCCGATCGAGTCGATCCGACACGGCTGCGTCGAATTGCTCAAGCTCGGCGCGCAGGCGGAGGTGCTCGCCCCGCCCGAGTTGCGGGAGCTGCTCGCCGGCACCGCCCACGCCCTCGCCGCGCTCTACCCACCGCCCGGGGACGCCGCGCCGTCGGGCGGCACGCAAGCCGGCGTCGCGGCGCCGCTCTCGGAGCCGCAAGCTGGCGTCGCGGCGCCCGAAACGCCGACGGCCGGCACCTCGGTGCAGGTGCCGGCCGTCGAGGCCGTCGTCACGATCAGGCGTTGATCTGCCGGCGCGCGTCGCCGTTGGCGGTGATGGTGGCGCGGCGGGGCTTGGCCCGCTCGGCGACGGGGATGCGCGGCGTCAGCACCCCGTCGGCTGCCGCGGCGGCCGTCAAGCGGTCAGCTCAGTCGTTTCTCGAACCAGTGCTCGGCGTACGGGCCCTGCGAGTACGCCGGGATCTCGGCGTAGCCGTGCCGGGTGTACAGGGCGCGGGCCTCGACCAGGTCGGAGCGGGTGTCGAGGCGGATGCGGTCCGCCCCGGCTGCCCGCGCCCGCTGCTCGACGGCGGCCAGCAGGGCGGCGCCCCCACCCGCGCCCCGGTACGTGGGGCGAACGAACACGCGCGTCAGCTCGGCCCAGTCGGGATGCCACCGCAGCCCGGCGCAGCCGGCCAGGGCCCCGTCGCGGTAGGCCAGCAGGAGCAGACCCCCGGGGTGCGCCAGGTCGTCGCTGGGCAGCTCGGCCAGCGCCTCGTCGACCTCGCCCGCTCGCGCCGGGCGGCAGTGGTAGCGCACCACCATCTCCGTCATGTACTCACGCAGCAGCTCTGTCGCGTCGGGATGGTCGGGACGGACGGTGGCGGTTACCCAGGCGGGCCGAACGGTGGTGGTCACCTGTCGATCATCAGTGCCCGGTCAACGGCTTTTCCGCAGCGATCCGCTGGTTGACCCCGTACTCGGGCGCGCCCGCTCGGTGGCAGGTCTACGGCGCGTCGACGGGTTGCTCGCTGACGAGGAGCACGCGACGCAGCAGGTCGGACAGCACCCGCCGCTCGGCCGGCGTCAGGGCGCCGAGCAACCGGTGCTCCTCGGCGCCCTGGACCTCCATCGCCCCGCGCCACGCGGCCTCGCCCTCGTCGGTGAGTTCCACGTCCACCCGACGACGGTCGACCGTGGACGGAATGCGGCGCACGAAGCCCCGCCGAAGCAGGGTGTCGACGCGGGCGGTGATGGAGGCGGGCGCCACGGACATGTCCGAGGCTAGATCCGAGGGAGCCGCCCGGCCACGCCTGCCGGCTAGGGCGTGCAGGGTGTCGTACTCGTGTGGCGGCAGGTCGAAGTCGGCCAGGACCCGCTCCTTGACCGCCCGCAGGTGCCGGGTCAGGTGGATCATCCGGGTCACCGCGCCCTCGACGTCCACATCGAGGTCGGGCACCACGGGCAGCCAGCGTTCGACGTGCCTGTCGACGGCGTCCGGAGTGTCGGTCACGCGGCCAGCTTAGCTCACCAACGAAATATTCATTGCCGAAAGGTTCAGCGTCGAAGTACATTGCCGGCATGGCTCACCCCCTGCGCACCCGCCCCTTCCGGCTGCTGTTCCTCGGCCGCACCGTCTCGGCCGTCGGGGACGCGGTGGTGCCCGCCGCGCTCGCCCTGGCCGTGCTGCGCGCGACCGGGTCGACCGGGGCGTTGGCAGTCGTCCTCGCCGCGGCGATGGTGCCCCGGCTGCTTCTCCTGCCGCTCGGCGGCGTCGTCGCCGACCGGTTCGCCGCCCGCCGCGTCGCCCTGCTGGCCGACCTGGTCCGCTGCGCGACCCAACTGGCGGTAGGCGTCCAGCTGCTCGGCGGCGACCCGTCGCTGACCACAGTCGTGGTGGCCTCCGCGCTCGGCGGCACCGCGTCGGCGTTCGCCATCCCGACAGCGGCGCCCCTGGTCGCCGGGACCGTCGAGCCGGCCGACCGGCAGCGGGCCAACGCCCTGATGGGAGTCACCGCCAACACCAGCCGGCTGCTCGGCCCGGCGCTTGCGGGCGTGCTGATCTGGGCCGCCGGGCCCGGCTGGGCGTTCGTCATCGACAGCGCGTCGTTCGCGCTCAGCGCCGTCCTGCTCGCGCTGGTCCGGGTCCGCCACGTGCCGGCGCCCCGCCGCTCGATCCTCACCGACCTGCGCCACGGCTTCGGCGAGGTCCGCGCTCGCGACTGGTTCTGGACCAGCCTGCTCGGGCACGGCGTGTGGAACGGCGCCGCCGCCGTGCTGATGACCCTCGGGCCGGCCATCGCCATCGACCGTCTCGGCGGCGAGGCGACCTGGGTCCTGTTGTTACAGGCCGGCGCGGTCGGCATGCTCGCCGGCTCACTGCTGGCCGGGCGGGTCCGACTGCGCCGACCGGTGCTGCTGGCCAACCTCGGGCTCGCCACCTACGCCGTGCCGCTGTTCCTGCTCGCCGCCGCCGCGCCCGCCCCGGCCGTGATCGTCACGTACGCCGTGGCGCTGACCGCCCTCGGCTATCTCAACCCGGTCTGGGAGACAGTGGTGCAGCACCAGTTTCCCCCCGAGGTCCTGGCCCGGGTCACCTCGTACGACTGGCTGGTGTCGCTGGGCGCGATGCCGCTGGGCTACGCGCTGGCGCCCCTGGCCGCCGAGGCGTTCGGTGCGCCCGTACCCCTGGCGGTCGCCGGCCTGCTGGTCCTGGCCTCCTGCGCCGGCACCTCGCTGGTGCCCGGCGTACGTCGGCTCACCTGGCCGACGGGCGTGCCACCGCAACCGGCCGAACCCGCCGGCGTGCGCTGATCACCTCGGGCCGGCCGTGCGGTGCGCGTGATGTGGACGGTCAGCGGGCGTCGAGTGCCATGGCGACGAAGCTCCGCCACGCCTGCGGGCTGATCGTGAGCGTCGCGCCGTCGCGATCTTTCGTAACGCTGTTTGCTTGTCCAGAGACTCCCGGGAAAGTGCGGTATAGACGGCGCGGCCGGCAGGGATCCGAGCCCGGCGGACGCGTTCGTGGCGGGGCCGCTTCCGCGACCAGAAACGGCCCCGCTTCCAGCAGCCGACCCAGGAGGAGAACCCGTGCCACACGCCGAAGGAAAGGCCAGGAAGTCGACGCACTCCCCGTTGCGCCCGTCGTGGCGCTGCCCGGTCTGCGGCCTCCTCTGGCCGTGCTCGACCGCGAAGCTGCGTCTGCTCGGCGAGTACCGCGAGGATCGCCCGGGTCTGTTGACCCACCTGGAGACAGTCCGGAAGCAGGCCGAAGCCGACCTCACCGTGCTCCACCCCGGTGTGGCGCTACCCGACCTGACACCGCGTTTCGTCGGCTGGGCGCAAGCCCGCTGATGGAACCTCGTCGATGTCGTGCTCGGTGATGAGCGCGGGAATCCAGGTGATGTCTTCGGGGGTGCCGTCGTGGGTGCCGTGATTGTCGTTTGCCATGTCCGCGACTCGCTGTGCATCGTCGAGGGTGGTCAGCAGCGCTGAATCTCCCGGCCGGATGCCGAGCTTGGCGAGGGCCTGGGTGTCCAGGCGGTAGCAGAGCCAGCTGTGCAGGCGGAGGCCGATATCGAAACCGAGCACCTCGAATCCGTGGACCGTACCTGGTGGGGCGGCCGTGGGTCGCGCGAGGTTCATCCGGATGGGATGCGGGAGGTCGCCGATCCACTCCTCGATCAGTGTCGCCAACCCGGTGGCCCCTGTCGCCGGCACGCTCATGCTGAGCACGTGAGCGGTGCGAGGTTCCGGAGGCGCGTGCCTGACGGCGGTGGCGGCCTGGTGCAAGGACCGGTGCCAGGGCGCGAAAAGCGGCTGTTGCCACGGCTCGATGTCCTGGTCGGCGGGGAGAAAATCGGTGAGGCAGTCGCTGACAGTGGGCACGGCGCGCGGCAGGTCGGCGGTCCAGTCCTCGCTGGCGGGAGTCCAGCGAAAGCCGGCAACGAACCCGGCCAGCACGTAGCTCACGGCGCGTGTCACCTACTCATGATCAACGAAGCCGGCGTCCGGCGCAGAGGATTATCGCGGCCGTGACGTCGATGCCGACCTCACGGGTTGTACGTACGAGGACCGTCGGTGCGCAGCCGTGCGTGCAGGTGCATGTCGTGCCAGCCGTCGGCGTGCCGCGCCGATCCCCGTACCACACCCTCCGGGGTGAAGCCCGCACCTGTGGCCACCCGGCACGACGCCGCGTTGGCTGTCGAGTGCTCCACGGCCAGCCGGTGCAACCCCGCCGCGAAGCTCCACCGGGTCAGCGCCCGCAGCGCCGCGGCGGCGATCCCCCTGCCCCGCGCGGTGGGCAGCACCCAGTACGACGCGTCCGCCGACGCCTCCACAAGCGACACCTGCCGCAGGCCCACCTGACCGACCGGTCGGTCGTCGGCGTCGACGATCGCCCAACTGGCGGCCGTCTCGGCACGCCAACGGCCGATCCACTGCGCAGTCCACGCCCTGGCCTCGGCCTCGTCGTCCAACCGGAGCACATGCCAGCGCTGGATCGCCGGACAGTCGAACGCCGCCCGGACGACCGGAGCGTCCCCGTCGTGCCACGGCCGCAGCGTCAGTCCGGGGCGTACCGGAAGGTGGGGTTGCTCCTGGGCGGCGAGGGTGCCCACGGGCAGCGCGGGCGCGACGAGCAGCGGCATCGGGCCATTATCGACTGGACGGCGTCACTCTCCGGTCGGGCCGCCCGCCAGCTCGGCGACCACGTCGAGGTGGCCGACGTGGCGGGCGTACTCCTGGACGAGGTGGAACAGCACCCGCTCCAGCGACGCCGGATCGGCGTCGTTCCAGCGCGGGCCCGGCGCGCCGATGTCCGCCAGGTCGTGCGCCGAGACCACGGCGGTGGTGTGCGCGCCCTGCGCCCGCAGCGCCGCCACCAGGTCGGAGCGGGTCTCGTCGGGAGCGACGTACCAGCGGTCGTCGCGACGGTCGCCCCACGGCTCGGCGACCGCCCGGCCCTGGAAACCCCACTCGATCCAGCGCAGCTCGACGTGGCGCAGGTGTTTGAGCAGCTCCAACGGGGTCCACCCGGACGGCAGGCGACTCTGCCGCAGCTCCGGCTCCGCCAGCGCCGACACCTTGGTCACCGCGGACTCCCGGAAGTAGTCGAGGTAGCGCAGGAACACCTCGGAGCGGCTGCCGGCCGGGCTGGTGGGCTCGGGAAAGGGAATCATGACCCGGTCGGCAGGTCGCGGCCACGCTGACGCACGCCGGCGCCGCCGTACGGGTAGTCGCCTACCAGCGGGGCGCTCGCCTCGTCCAGTAGCCGCATCTGCTCGGCGTCGAGGACCAGGTCGGCGGCGGTCAGGTTGTCGTCGAGCTGCTCGGTGGTCCGCGCGCCGAGGATCACCGAGGTGACCGCCGGTCGGGCCGCCAGCCAGGCCAACGACACCGCCGACATGGACACGCCACGCTCCCGGGCGACCTGGCCGACGGCGTCGAGCACCCGCCAGGTGCGCTCCTCGGCGTTGCGACCCGCGTACGCCTCGACGCCGCGCTGCGGGTTCTCGCCGAGCCGGGTGGCGCCGGTGGGCGCGCTGTCGCGCTGGTACTTGCCGGTCAGCCAGCCGCCACCCAGCGGCGACCACGGCAGGATGCCGATGCCCTCGTTCTCGCAGACCGGCACCAGCTCGAACTCGATCTCCCGCGCCAGCAGGTTGTACTGCGGCTGGAGGGTCACGATCGGGGTCAGGTTGAGGTGCTGGGTGAGCAGGGCTGCCTTCTGCAACTGCCACCCGGTGAAGTTGCTGACCCCCGCGTAGCGGATCTTGCCGGCGCGGACGGCGTCGTCGAAGAAGCGCAGGGTCTCCGGCAGCGGGGTCAGCGGATCCCAGGCGTGCGCCTGGTACAGGTCGACGGCCTCGACGCCGAGCCGCCGGAGGCTGGCGTCCAGGGCCCGGGTGAGGTGCACCCGGGACAGGCCGGCGTCGTTCGCCCCCGGGCCCATCGGGAACCGGCCCTTGGTGGCGATGACGAGGCGGTCACGCACGTCGGGGCGTGCCCGCAGCCAACGGCCGACGATCTCCTCGGAGATGCCTGTGGAGTAGACGTCGGCGGTGTCGAGGAAGGTGCCGCCGGCCTCGACGAACCGGTCCAGCTGCGCGAAGCTGCCCTCCTCGTCGGTCTCCGCGCCGAAGGTCATCGTGCCCAGACACAGGGTCGACACCACCGTGCCGGTGGCGCCCAGAGTGCGGTATCGCATGTCGTCCTCTCGGTCCGAGTTACCAAGCTGATCTTCGCACCTGCTCAGGGCACCCGCACCCGCAGGCGTACGGGCACCCACTCGGCGGCCGCACCGGCGATGATGGGTCGGTGACCGAGCCCGTCATCGACACCGATCGACCGCACCGGCCGGGGCCGTCGTCCGAGCCGGAGCACCTGCCGCAGCCCGGTCCACGTGCACGGGGCCCGTGGCTGCTGGCCGCGGCGACGAGCGTGACGCTGCTGCTGCTCTCCGGCCGTTACGGCTACCACCGCGACGAGCTCTACTTCTTGCTCTGCGGCCGGCACCTGGCCTGGGGCTACGTCGACCAGGGCCCGCTCGTCCCGGCGTTGGCCCGGCTGCTCGACACGATCGCGCCGGGCAACCTGGTGGTGCTGCGGACGCCGTCGGCGCTGCTGGCCGGCGTCGCCGTCCTGCTCGTCGCCGCCATCGCCCGCGAGCTGGGCGGTGGCCGCAGCGGGCAGAGCTTCGCGGCGGTGCTGGCCGCGCTGTCCGGCATCGTGCTCGCCGGCGGGCACCTGCTCAGCACCACGACCGTCGACCTGCTGGTCTGGCTCGCCGTGGCGTGGTGCGCGGTGCGGTTGCTGCGCACCGGGGACAGCCGGTGGGCGCTCGCGCTCGGGCTGGTGCTCGGCGTGGGCATGCTCAACAAGCTGCTGCCCGCGCTGCTGGCCGTGGGTCTGCTCGCCGGGGTGCTGATCGCCGGGCCGCGTCGACTGCTCCGCGACAGAGGGGTGCTCGCCGCCGCCGGGATCGCCGTACTGCTGGCCGCCCCGAACCTGATCTGGCAGGCCGCGCACGGTTTTCCGCAGCTCGGCGTCGCCGCCTCCATCGCCGACGGTGACGGCTCCTACAGCGGGCGCATCGACGCCTTCACTCTGCAGTTCCTCATCATCAGCCCGTACGCCGTGCCGATCTGGATCGCCGGCCTCGTCGCGTTGCTGCGCCGGCCGGCGTGGCGGGCGTACCGCGCGGTGGGTTGGGCCTGGGTCGTCGTGGTCGGCATCGTCCTTGTCGCCGGCGGCAAGGGTTACTACGACGCGCCTCTGCTGCTCGTGCTCGCCGCCGCGGGCGCGGTGGTGACAGTCGCCTGGGCGTCGCGGGGGTCGGTGTGGCTGCGGCGGGGGGTGCTCGCGGCGGGCGCGGTGCCGTTCCTCCTGCCCACCGTGGTGCTGCTGCTGCCGGTGCTGCCTGCCGAGCGGCTGCCCGCTTTCGTGGTCGACGTCAACTACGACGCCGGCGAGACCATCGGCTGGCCGGCGTTCGCCGACTCGGTCGCCGCCGTCCATCGTGGCCTGCCGCCGCAGGAGCGCGCACGGGCGGTCATCCTCACCGGCAACTACGGGGAGGCCGGGGCACTCGCCCGCTACGGGCCGGCCCGTGGGCTCCCCCGGGCGTACTCCGGGCACAACAGCATGATCGATTTCGGTCGTCCACCCGCCGAGGCGGACGTGGTCGTCGCGGTCGGCTGGGAGCGTCCCGACGCGCTGAACGCCTGGTTCGACGACTGCGTGCTCGCCGGGCGGGTGGATCAGCGGGTCGAGGTGGACAACGACGAGAACGGCGGCCCGATCTTCGTGTGTCGAGGGCTGCGGCGTCCGTGGGCGCAGATCTGGGACACCGAGGTCCGCCGCGCCGGCTGAGCGCGGTCAGCCGGCGCTGCCGCCGGTGAGCCAGGCGCTGACGCCGGCCAGGGCCTCGGGGCCGGAGTCGACGTCGACGTCGCGGGCGAGGTCGGCGATCGTGACCTCGGCCAGGGCCGCGCGCCACGCCTTCTCGGCGCTCGCCATGGCACGCGCTATCGGGCACGCGCGGGTGCAGGCGTCGGGTGGGGTGGCCAGGGGGCCGCGCTGACGGATCTCGGTGCAGACGAAGGCGGGCCCCGGCCCGTCGACGGCGTGGACCACGTCGAGCAGGCTGATGCTCTCCGGAGCGCGGGTCAGCGCGTAGCCGCCCGCCTTGCCCTGCACGGAATGAATGAGCCCGGCGCGGGCAAGCGCCTGGAGCTGTTTGGCGAGGTAGCTGCCGGAGACGTCGTGCAGCTCCGCGAGCCGGGCGGCCGGGACGGGCCTGCTGCTGGCCGTGAGCACGACACAGCAGTGCAGCGCCCACTCGACCCCGCCGGACATCTTCATCGTCTCACCCTAGCCACCCCGATACTCGGACCCTACCTGTCCGAGTATAGTTCTCGGACATAGGAAGTCCGAGTTAAGTGTCGTAGCGGCATGGCGGACAAAACGGACAGGAAAGGTGGTACGGACATGAGGATCGCCGTGATGGGCGGGACCGGACTGATCGGGTCCCAGGTCGTCCGGATCCTGCAGGCGGCCGGGCACGACGCGGTTGCGCACTCGCAGTCGACCGGGGTCGACCTCCTCAGCGGACAGGGTCTGCCCGAGGCGCTCAAGGACGCCGAGGTCGTCGTCAACCTGACGAACTCGCCGACCTTCGACGACGCCTCCCCCGCCTTCTTCCAGACGACCATGGACAACCTCCTGACGGCCGCCGAGCGGGCCGGCGTCGGCCACGCGGTGATCCTGTCCATCGTCGGCGTCGACCAGGTGCCCGACCTGGCCTACTACCGCGCGAAGGTGCTCCAGGAGGACATCCTCAAGGCCAGCGCGGTGCCGTACTCGATCGTCCGCGCCACCCAGTTCTTCGAGTTCGTCGACGCGGTCCTTTCCTGGACCGCCGACGAGAACACCGTCCGCCTGCCCCGCACCCCCGTGCAGCCGATGGCCGCGGCCGACGTGGCCCAGGCCGTCGCCGACGTCAGCGTGGGCGCACCCCTGCGGGGCGTACGCAACGTCGCCGGCCCCGACGTGTTCCCGCTCGACGAACTGGGCCGGATCACACTCGCCGCGCACGGCGACCAGCGCACCGTCACCACCGACGACAGCGCCGGCATGTTCGCCGCCGTCCCGGGCGACGTGCTGATCGCCAAGGAGGACGCCGTCAACGCGCCGACGTCCTACCGGGAGTGGCTGGCGCGCTGACCCTCACCAGTGGTGTTCCGGCGCATAGCCTCCGCGCCGGAACACCACACCCACCTCGGCGCCGCAGAAGCTGCGTCACGATCGGCGGCACGTGGCCGCCGGGCGGCAGGTCGCGCTGCGGCGACCCGCAGCCGCTGCGCGACCACGTCGATTCCTCACCTGTCGGCGGGGCGCCGCGCGTGCCGGTCACCTCTTCGGACGGACCGGCCCGGGATGCGGAACGCTCAGGTGCGAGCGGGGCGACCGGCGCGCGCCGGCCCGACGCCGCGACAGCGAACGGATCAGGCCGGCGTGCACCCGCTGCTCGTCACGGGTGCTGAGCCCGAGCTGATTGTGCAGCAGGTGCACCAGGTCGAACGTCATCGTGCTCTCGTAGCCGGGTGCGCGGCGGAACGCCTCCAGCAGGTGTGACCAGCAGGTCAGCGGGTGACGTTCGGTCTTGAGTGCGGTGGCGATCCGCCGCCAGCGCACGCTCGGCAGCGCGGCCTCGGACGTGACGAACTCGCTGTCGCCACGCAGGGCGGGGCAGCTGCGCATGGCCGCCACCATCGCCAGGTCCACGGCGGCGCCGAGACGGGCCTGCCGCCCCGGGGTCATCCCGATCAGGTCGACCGCCACGTCGACGAGCCGTGGATCGCGCGCCGGCGGAGCGGCGAGGTGCGGCACGTGCACGGGCCCCTCCGCCCCGACCGCCGCGCAGAGCCCCGCCAGTCGCGCCGCCAGCAGTCGAGGCGCGCTGCCGAGCAGGTGCAGACAGACCACCCGTGGCGACTGCCGGGTGAACGACCAGGCGGACAGCTCGCCGGTGGCCTGAAGGCCGTGCAGCAGCGGGCTGATGCCCCGGGTGAGGAACGCGTCGGCCACTGCGGCGCGTGGCGGCAAAAGACACTGAAATGCGTGCCATCGTTCCGACTCGCTCGGCATCACCTCCGCATCTGACGAATTGTCCAGATAGGATCGATAATGAACGGTCATCCGAAGTCCCCCCAGAAGGCGTCGCACCGCCGGGGTCGACATTAAGCGACGGGGAACGATGCGACAGTAGGGGAAACCCCACATTGTCGTGAACTCACCGCAACCGCCAGTGTGCGCTGTGTCAAGAACCAAGTCCGCTATTTCGGTTTATGGGCATCAACATTTGCTCTCTTCGGCGATAGGACCAACCTGTCCCGCCATCGCAGTTCTTGGCACGCGGACCTAGAGTTGCATCTGCCGCTCGCCCGAGCGCCGGCAATTGGCACCGCCGGTATCGGGCACGCCGAGAGGCCCGAACGGGACAGATCCTGGGGGTGGCAGTTGAAGCTGGGCCAACGCGCGCCGCACCACCGCGTCCGACCAGGCCGTCAGGCCGTCGGCGCACCGCACAACAGGCGTCCGACCCGATGGCGTACGCCGATGGGCCGCGCCGCGCGGATGTCCGTCGTGGGGGGCCGATGAACATCAGCGAGGAGGAGTTCGCCCCGCCACCGTCGGGCGACCCTCTCGACCCCCTGGTCGGGCGTAACTGTGCGCTCGACCTGTTCGACCGCGCCCTGGCCGGGGTCCGCGACGGCCAACCCGCAATGATCGAGTTCGTGGGTGACCCCGGCACCGGCAAGACGCGGCTGCTGCGTGAGGTCGCCGCGCGAGCCCGACGAGCCGGGGTGCCGGTGCTCGCCGCGGCCGGCCGCGACGGCCAGCAGGTCGGGCAGGTGATCACCGCGCTGACGGACGAGTCCTGCGCTGCGGTACGCGCCGGTGGGCCGCCGCTGCTGCTCCTGGACGACCTGCACAGCGCGTCACCCGAGACGGCCACGCTGCTGCGTCGGCTCGCGCAGGCCCCGCCCCCGGGTCTGCTGTGGGTCAGCGCGTACCGGCCGCGGCAGATGCCCTCGCGCGTGACCACCGCGCTCGCCGCGGGCACCTACCTGAGCCGGCGGGCGGTCACCCTGACACCGTTGGACCGGGCCAGCGTCGCCACGCTGCTCGGCCTGACGGAGGGACGCGCGGCGCAGCGGGTCCACGTGCTCTCCGGCGGCGTGCCCCGCTACGTCCTGGCCTATCGCCCGGGCGCCCTGGACGGCCCGGTCGCCGCCCTGCGTGGCCTGCCCGCCGAGCTGCCCGTCGATGTCACGGGCGCGGTCCAGCTCGACCTCGACGCGCTCACCGACGAGCAGCGGGAGATGCTGGAGGCCGTCTCGGTGCGCCCGGACGGATTCGAGCCCGCGCTCGCCGCGGCGCTCGCCGATCGTGGCCCGGAGGTCACCAGCGACCTGCTCGACGCGCTGGTGGCCGCGGACCTGCTGCGGACCGACCCCACCGAGGCGTCGACGCTGCGGTTCCGCCACGAGGTGGACCGCACGGTGGTGTACCGCGCGCTGTCCCCCGGCCGACGGCGACGCCTGCACGCGACGGCGGCCCGCGTGCTGCGCGAGCTGGGGCATCCGGTCAGCCGGTACGCCGAGCACCTGTCGGCGAGCGGGCAGTGCGCCGAACCGGCGACCGCCGACGCGCTCATCGAGGCCGCGGAGAGCGGTCTCGTGCCCCGGCTCGCCGCGATCCGGTGGATGACAAACGTCCAGCGGCTGCTGCCCGCCGCCGAGGTCACCGAGCCACGCCGTACGCGGCTGGAGTTCGCGATGGCTGACGCGCTTGTCGGCGCGGGTCAACTGCGCCAGGCCCGCACCCTGCTCCAGGAGCTGACCCGCCGTCCGCTCGCCACCCGCGACCAGCGGCTGCGGGCGGTTGCCGCACGGGCGCGGGTGGAGCGGTTGCTGGGCCGCCCGTTCGACGCGTACGCGCTGCTGCTGCCGTACCGGGACGGGCCGGAGGAGCCGCACGGTGGGTTCCTGCTGACAGTCGAGGCGGCGATCGCCGGCGCCCTCTGCGGAGCGCCGGACACGGCGGAGCACGCCCGGACTCTGAGCGCGTTGGCCGAGCGCACCGGCTCGGCGGTCTGCGCGACCACAGCGGCGGTGGTGCAGTCGTTCGTGGCCGCGTACACCGACTGCGGGATCCGGGTGCAGGAGACGCTGGACCGGGCGTCGTCCGAGGTGGACGCGTTCGCCGACACCGACCTCGCTCGGTATCCGGACCTGTTGGCCCTGCTGGGTTGGGCCGAGTACTTCCACGAGCGGGAGCGCTCGGCCCTGCACCACTTCGACCGTGCGCTGGACATCTGCTGCCGCGCGGGTCTCGTGGCGCTGACCCCCTGGCTGCTGCTCGGCCGGAGCGCGGTGACCGCCCGACTGGGCAGCCTGGACCGGGCCCGGATCGAGGGTGAGGACGCCGAGGAGGTGGCCGTCGCCATGGGCATCGACCCGATGGTGGCGCTGGCACGGGCGTACCGGGCCATCGCGGTGGCGTGGCGCAGCGGCCCGGCGGCGGCCCGCCACCTGGCCGACGCCGCCGTGCTGGACGCCGGCACCCGCCGCGAGAACTGGTACGACGGGGCGAGTCAGCGGGTGTCGGTGCGTCTGCGGTTCCTCGCCGGGGACCGGGCCGGCTCGACGTCGACGTTGCTGCGCGCCTGCGGCGGTGACGGTCTCGACCAGGTCGAGGTGACCAACCGGGCCTGCTGGGCCTCGGCCCTGGCCGAGATGGCCCACAAGGCCGGTCGGTGCGACGAGGCCGCGCGCTGGTTGGCAGTGGCGGAGGGGTACGCCGAGCGGTTGGGGCTGCGGGGGCAGAGCGCGTTGACCCGGACCACCCGGGCGCGGCTGACCCTGGAGGTCGATCCGCGCTGTGCCGCGGAGCTGGCCGCCGCGGCGGCGGACTCGTTCGCGAGTCTGGGGTGGAGACTGGAGGAGGCGTCGGCGCGGTTGGTGCGGGCGCGCGCTCTGTGCGAGGCCCGGGAGTGGTCGGCGGCGGAGGTCGAACTCGCCGAGACCCGCCGCATCGCGGAGCTTGTCGACTCCCCGCCGCTGCGACGCTCGGTGGCAGGCGAGCAGAGCCGCGCCGCCGGGGCCGCGGGCCGTCTGCCGGCCGCGGCGGCGGGCGGGGAGCTGACCCTGACGCGGCGGGAGTGGGACATCGCCCGGCTGGTGGCGGCCGGCGCGAGCAACGCCGAGGCGGCGGACCAGGTGTACGTGACAGTCAAGACGGTGGAGGCTCACCTGACCCGCATCTTCCGCAAGACGGGGGTGTCGTCACGGGCCGGGCTGGCCGCGTTGCTGGTGTCCCGGGCTGTCGACCCGCGAACCTCGACAGAGGATCGCGGGTCTGCGACCCGGAGAGCCCGATTTGATCGTTGATGCCCACAATCAAACGGAGATGAAGGATAGGCGTCCCGTGGCGAGTGTCGGATATCTCGCCTTCTGCCTGCGGGAATCTGATATCTTGTCTCCCACCACAGGTCAAACCCGACAGGGTTGACCGGGGGGCCGGAAGCCGCACTGGCTCGCCCGGAGATGCGCAGGAAAGGCATCGTCGTGAGTCAATACATCATCACCATCGTGCCCGTTGAGGACGACGGTGAGGAGATCACTGGCCCGGTGGCCCAGACCGTCGTGCGTCTGGAGACCGGCAACGGCCACCCGGTCGTGCGGGAGTTGACCGTCCGCGCGCCGCAGAGCGCCGGTCTGACCGGAGAGCTGCCGTACGTCGACTTCGATGCCCTGCTGCGCGCCTTCATCCCCCCACAGGACCGGGACAGAAGTCGCGCCGAGGTCGCACCCCGTCCGGCCGTGACTGTCGGGCCGGTCCCCGCGACCACCGCCACCGCGCCCCGGCCGCAGCCGCCTCGACCGGCACGCCGCGCCGGCGAGCCGGACCGGCTCAGCCGGCTCAAGGCCGGTCGCGCGTACCGCCGGGCGCCCGACCCGGCGGACCTGGAGGCAGTCTACGAGCAGGTCGGCACGATCAGCCGCGTCGCCGAGCACTTCGACGTCCCGGTGCACACGGCACAGGGCTGGATCAGCCGTATGCGCCGCAAGCACGACACCGAGGTCAACGCCGGCTGACTCCGGGCTCGGCCGGCACGCCGGGCACCACGGCGAGGGCATCCACCACCGCCGGCGCCGCCCGGTCCAGCCAGCGCCCGATGCCGACCTCCGCCGTGTCGAACTCGCGCTCCAGCAGGCACAGGCCGGCCGTGGGCACGCACGCGCCCACCTCGGCCAGCAGGGCGCCCAGGTAGGTGTCCACGACGTGCCGGTGACCGGACCGGGCGGCGGTCATCAACGGCAGCGCCACCACCCCGGTGAGCGCGCCCCGGGGCAGCACGTCGACGAAGAGCTTCAACAGGCCGCTGTACGCCGCCTTGAACGTGGGGCTGGCAACCAGCAGCAACCCGGGCCGGCGTACCGCCTCCAGCACCTCGTCGAGGGTCTCCGGCCGGCTGCCCTGACCGACCAGCTCGGCCGTCAGCTCGGCCAGGTCGATCACCGTGGGCGCCGCGACCGGGGTCGGGCAGTGGGTCAGTCGGGAGTGCAGGGCCGCCGCGGTGGCAAGCGCGACTGTCCGCGTACGGGAATGGGGTTTGGGGTTGCCGATCAGCGCGGTCATCGGCAACTCCGCGGCGGGCCGGGTCATCGGCCCACCGCCAGCTCCGGGGTCCGGCGAGGGCCGGCGTGCGCGTCGGTCGCGGGATCGAGGAGCCCGTCGTGGCGCAGCAGCGGCACCACTCCCTCGCCGAACCAGTACGCCTCTTCGAGGTGCGGCTGCCCGGACAGGATCAGATGGTCCACCCCGGCGGCGTGGTACTCGGCGATCCGCTCGGCGACCTCCTCGTGGCTGCCCACCAGCGCCGCGCCGGCGCCGGGCCGGATCAGCGAGTAGCCCGCCCAGACGTTCGGGTACACCTCCATCCGGGCGTTGCCGTCGGCGTGCAGCGCCGCCGCCCGCCGCTGGCCCTCCGAGTCGGTACGGCCGAAGCGCTGCCGAGCGGCGGCGATCCGCGCCTCGTCGACGCCGGCCAGGAGCCGGTCCGCCTCCGCCCACGCCTCCCGCGCGGTGTCCCTGGTGATCACGTGCAGCCGACTCCCGGTGCGCAGTGTGCGGCCGACCTCCGCCGCCTGGTCGCGTGCTCGACCCAGCAGCTCGCCGAGCTGGGCAGGCGTCTCACCCCAGGCCAGATACACGTCCGCGTGCCGGGCGGCCGCCCGCTGCGCCGCCGGCGAGGATCCGCCCAGGAACACGGCCGGCGCGGTGGCCGGCGGCCGGGCCAGCAGAGCGGCCTTCACCCGGTAGTGCTCGCCGCTGTGGTCGACCGGTTCGCCGGCCCACAGTCCACCCAGGATGGTGAGGAACTCCTCGGCGCGGGCGTATCGGGCGTCGTGGTCCAGCCAGTCGCCGTAGCGGCGCTGCTCGTCCGGATCGCTGCCGGCCACGATGTTGAGCAGCACCCGGCCCCCCGAGACGCGTTGCAGCGACGCGGCCATCTGGGCGACGAGCGTGGGCGAGGCCAGCCCCGGCCGTAACGCGATCATGAACTTCAGTCGTTCGGTCTGCGCGGCGAGCGCGGACGCCACCACCCACGGGTCCTCGCAGAACAGCCCGGCGGGCGTGAGCACACTTGCGAAACCCAACCGGTCGGCGGCGCGCGCCACCTGCGCCAGATAGCCGATGTCCGGCGGGCGACGGGTGATCCGGGCCGGCCGGGCCCCGCGACCGCGGGCAGGCTCGGCCAGGTCACGGCCGTCTCCGTGCGTCGGCAGGAACCAGTGCAGGTCCAGTGGCATGGGGTCACTCCCCTTCCGGCGCGACGTCGAAGCGCGCGGGCATCGCGGTGACGGCGTTCATGAAGTTGGTCCGCATCCGGAGTACCGGCCCGGTCAGTCGGAGCCGGGCCAGCTGCGGACGGATCGCGGTGAGGAAGGCCGCCATCTCCAGCCGGGCCAGGTGCGCGCCCAGGCAGAAGTGCGGGCCGACACCGAACGCCAGGTGCGGGTTCGGATCGCGGGCGAGGTCCAGCCGATCGGGGTCGGTGAACGCGGCCGGGTCCCGGTTGGCCGAGGCGTAGTAGATGACGACCTTGTCCCCGGCGGCGATGCGGGTGCCGTCGAGGACTGTGTCGCGGGTGGCGGTACGCCGGAACTGCATGATCGGCGTGACCCAGCGCAGCAGCTCCTCGACCGCGCTCGCGGTCAGGTCGGGCTCGGCGATCAGCCGGTCCCGCTGCTCGGGGTGCTCCAGCAACGCCTGCACCCCGTTGGAGATCAGGTGCCGGGTGGTCTCGTTGCCGGCGATGACAAGCAGCAGCCACAACTGGCACAGCTGCGCGTCGGTCAGGCCCCGACCGTCGGCCTCGGCGTGCACGAGGAGGCTGAGCAGGTCGTCGGTGGGCGCGGCCCGTCGCTGGGCCGCCAGCTCCCGGACGTAGGAGAACGCCGCCGCGAAGGTGTCCCGGTAGCGCTGCACGCTGCCGCCGCCGTAGCGGGGATCGTCGAACCCGACCAGGTTGTTGCTCCAGTCGAACAGCAACCGGCGGTCCTCCCGTGGCACGCCGAGCAGGTCGGTGAGGACGAGCAGCGGCAGCTCGGCCGCGAGGTCCGCCACCACGTCGATGTCGCGCGCGGCCACCGCCCGGGCGACCACCTCCTCGGCGTGCCGGGTCACCAGCTCGCCCAGCCGGCCCACCGCGCGGGGCGTGAACGCCCCCGCCACCAGCCGCCGCACCCAGGCGTGCTCCGGGGCGTCCATGTTGATCAGAAGCTGCCGGTTGCGGTGCAGATCCTCAGGTGTCCGGGGGTCGGCGAGGAACGCCCCGCCGGCCGCCGACGAGAACGTCGCCGCGTCACGGGACACCTCGGACACCGCGGCGTGGCGGGTGACGGCCCAAAAACCCCGGCCCCGGGACCGCACCGAACGGTCCTGGTCGGTACGGGTCAGCTCGACCTCCTCGACCCACGCCACCGGCGCGTCCCGCCGGCGACGGGCGAACTCGTCGTGCGGCACGCCGCTCAGGTAGCTCGCCGGGTCGGCGAGCAGACCCGGCGACACCGAGGCCGGCCGGTAGCGGTCCCGCAACGCCCCGCGGGGCAGCTTGCCGGTGGGCTCGCGGGGGATCCGGTCGACCACCTCGTACGAGCGCGGCACCTTGAAGCCTGCCAGGCTGGTCCGGCAGTGCGCGTCGAGGACCTGCTCGACGCCCCGGGCCTGCCACGCCGGGTCGAGTTGCACCACCGCCCGGACCTGCTCGCCGAACTCCTCGTCCGGCACACCGATGACCACGCTGTCCTGCACCGCGGGGTGCGTCGACAGCACCGCCTCCACCTCGGCGGGATAGACGTTGACGCCGCCGGTGACGATCAGCTCCGCCGAGCGGCCGGTGAGGAACAGGTAGCCGTCGGCGTCCAGGTGGCCCAGGTCGCCGACGGTGAAGGTGTCCGGGGCGACGTGCGCCTGCTCGGTCTGCTCCGGGGCGTTGTGGTAGTGGAAACCCCGGCCCGGGGGCCGCCGCACGGCCACCCGGCCCTCCTGCCCGGCGGGCACCGGCCGGCCCTCGTCGTCGACCACCACCACCTCGGTCGGCGGCGCCGGCCGGCCCACAGTGCCCGGCCGGGCCAGCCAGGTGTGCGAGTCGGCGAGGGTGACGATGCCGGCCTCGGTCGCGGCGTAGTACTCCACGAACACCGGCCCCCACCATTCGATCATCGCCCGCTTGGTCTCCGGCGGACAGGGGCCCCCGCCGTGCCAGATCCGGGCCAGGCTGGCGCCGGAGAACGCCGCCCGGGTCGCCGCGTCGACCCGGAGCAGGCGGATGAACTGGGTCGGCACCAGATGACTGATCGTGATCTTCTCGTCGTCGATCACCCGCAGCACCTCGACCGGGTCGAACCCGCGGCGCAGCACCAGCCCACAGCCGCGCAGCAGCGGGAACTGGGCGAAGAACAACTGCGCCGAGTGGTACCAGGGACCGACAAGCAACGCCTGCCCCTGCGTCGGGATGCCCAGCCCCCCGCCGAGCGCCTCGGTGGTGGCGGCCACCCGATCGATCGGCGCGCCGACCTTGAGCAGCGGGTTGACCACGCCCTTGGGGCGTCCGCTGGTGCCCGAGGTGTAGAGCAGCACACCACCGGAGAGCGCCGCGACGGGCGGGCCCGCCGGCAGGTCGTCCACCGCCGTGCACCCGTCCCCGCCGTCGACTGTCACCAGCAGGTCGGGGCCGTCCGGTGTACGCGCCACCGCGTCGCGCACCGCCGGCGCGTACGCCGCCTCGGTGAGCACCGCCCGGGCGCCGCAGTCGGCCAGGATGTGGGCGATCTCCGGCGCGGTGAGGTGCCAGTTGACGGGCACCGCCACAAGTCCCGCGTGCACGCAGGCGAGCAGCGCCTCGAAGGTCTCGTGCCGGTTGCCGAGCACGAACGCCACCCGGTCACCGACGTCCAGGCCGGCCCCGCGCAGCACACCGATCCACCGGTCCACCGACCGGTCCAGCTCCGCCCACGTCCGGGTGGTCCGCTCGTCGGTCAGCGCGACGTCGCCGGCCCGGTCCCGGACCATCGTCTTCAGCAGCTCGGCCACTCGTCACTCCTGTCTGGGCGTCGTGCCGTGCGTGAGGTCGGGGCTGACGGCCAGGACGTGCTCCGCGACCGGCCGGAAGTTCAGTCGGGCGATCTGCGCGGTGCCGATGTCCGCCCGCGCGGCCCGGGCCGCGTCGGCGGGGATCACCACCAGGTCGCCCGCCGCCTGGGCGAGCAACTGCACCTGGCAGCAGCGGTCCATCGCCAGGAACCACCACGCCGCCTCGGCCACCGAGCCGCCGACCGTGAGCAGCCCGTGGTTGCGCAGGACGACTGCCTTGCCGGTGCCCAGCGTCGCCGCGATGCGGTCGCCCTCCGCGCCGTCGAGGACGACGCCGCCGTACTCGTCGTGGACCTCGTGGTCCTCGAAGAAGGCGCACGCGTCCTGGGTGATCGGCGCGAGCGGCCGGTCGAGCGCCGAGAACGCCCGACCGTTGATCGAGTGGGTGTGCGCGGCGGCCACCACATCCGGTCGGGCCTTGTGGATGGCCGAGTGGATGGCGTACCCGGCGGGGTTGATCCGGCCGGCGCCGTCGACCACGTCGCCGGTGTGGTCGACGCGCAGCAGGTCGTCGTCGCGCACGTGGGCGAAGTGCCTGCCGAACGGGTTGATCCAGAAGGTGTCCGGGTCGATCGGATCCCGGGCCGTGACGTGGCCACCCGCGCCCTCATCGAATCCCGCGAGGGCGAAGGCGCGCAGCGTGAGGACCAACTGCCGACGGCGGTGGGCACGCTCCTGCTCGGGGTTTCGTCGCTCAGCCACAGCCGCCTCCGGTGTCGGTGTCGTACCCGCCCACGCCCGCCGGCACCGCCGGGGGCGCGACGGGCGTGCCGGTCCGTTGGGCGTACGCGGCGAGGAAGTCGTCGACCCGGTCCACGCCCCAGAACCGGTGCGGGCCCAGCCGCAGGTAGGGGATGCCGAAGATGTCCTCCTCGTACGCCCGCAGCAGGCAGTGCGCCCCGGCGGCCCGGACCGTCTCGTCGTCCACCGCGCCGAGCACCACCGCCGGGTCCACCCCGGCCCGCTCGGCCACCTCGGAGATCACCCGCGGGGTGCACACGTCCTCGCCGCGCTGCCAGCGGGCGGCGATCACCTCCCGGTAGAACGCCTCCCCCGCGCCCTGTTCCCGGGCGGCCAGCCAGCCCAGGTGCGGGACCTCCCACCAGGGGTCGATGTCGATCGGCCAGCGCATCGCCAGGCCCAGCCGCTGGGCCTGGCGCTTGGCGTCCTGGAGCAGGTACAGGTGCTTTGGCTTGCTCATCTGCACGTAGTGGAAGGTGCCGCCGCGGGCTGTCAACGCCGCCTCGGTCCGCGCGTCCGGATCCCAGTAGGGGATGAACTCAAGCGTCTCCTGCGGCCGGCCCAGCGCCCGGGTCAGCCGCTCCACGGCCAGCCAGCTGTACGGGCTGCGGAAGGAGAAGTACAGCCGGGGCTGCTTGGCGGCCATCACCGCTGCCCGCCGGTCAGCGCCGCCACGGTGTCCTCGTCGAGGGTGGCGAGCCGGCCCGCCTCGGGGCCGCGGCTGACGGCGTACCCGTGCAGGATGCCTGCCGTCGCCACTCGGACCAGGCGGCCGTCGCGGACGACGTGGCAGTCCATGCGCGCGTCGTACGTGACGTCCTTGAGCACGTCGGTGACGGTGAAGCTGACCCACATCTGCTCGTCGAGGTGGGCGTCGCCGAGCACCTCGATGCGGGCGCGGGAGACCACCGGGATCCAGCCCCGCTCACGCAGCATCCGGCCCACCGACACGCCCCGGTCGGCGAGGTAGCGGTCCACCACCTCCTCCAGCAGCCGGACGTACCCGGAGTGCTGCATCCGCTGCGAGTACTGGCAGTAGAAGTAGGGCACCCGCCACGGCCACACGAAGCCCGCGCCGGCGGCGCGCAACGAGTCGACCGGGTCATCGCCCACCGCCGGCCCAGGCTCGCCGAGGGCCGGCTCCTCCGCGAGGCCCGCCAGCTCCACCGGCAGCGGCGTCGCCTGCGGTACGTCCGCCTCCCGCACCAGGGCCACCCGCACCCGGGCCCGGCACACGGTGACGTCGGCGTCGCGGCGTACGCCCATCCGCACCGCGAACCGTCCGTTGGCGGCGGGGGTCGCCACCACAGTCGCGGTGTCGTCGACGTCGAGGACGGCGGGCAGCAGCAGCGAGCAGTCCCGGATCGACAGCCCCACCCCGTGCTCGTGGTAGAGCCGGCCGGGGCCGTGGCCCCGCTCCCGGAACCACTGCAGCACGCCCTCGTCCACCAGGTACGCGAAGTGTTTGAACCCGATCCAGGTGCGGATGTTCGCGCCCTCGAACCCGGGTCGGGCGGACAGCGTCACTGATGCGTTCTCCACAGCCGTGGTCACGGCGTACCTCCTCGGATCGCGGGATCGGGGCAGACCTTCTCGACGAAGCCCGCGACGTGTCGGGCCACCTCGGCCGCCCGGTCGAGATGACAGAAGTGGTGGAAGTCCGGCTCCACGACGACGTGCGCGTCGGGCAGTTCGGCCCGCAGCGCGCCGACGCGCGGGCCGTCGAGGCCGGGGTCGCGGCCACCGGTGAGGACCATGGTCGGCACGGTCACCGCGTGCAGCGGCAGGCCGGCGGTCGCGGTGAAGTGGTCGAACAGCGTGGTGAAGCCGACCGGTCCGATCCGGTCCACCATGATGTCGCGCATCGCGGCCAGGGTCTCCGGGTCCAGGTCGGCCAGGCGGGAGCCGAGACGGTGGCGCAGCCCCTCGTCGATGATCTGCACGAAGTTGGCCTGCGCCCGCTCGTGCACGGCCCAGGTGATCGACAGGTCGGGCGGGCAGTAGAACGGCGCGATGAGCATCGCCGCGCGCGGCGCGACGTCCGGTTCGGTGGCGAGCATCTCCAGCACCGCGTTCGCGCCGAGCGAGTGGCCGACCACGACGTCCGGTGGCGTGGCCAGGGCGCGGACGGCGGCGGCGAGCCAGGCGCCGGGGGTGCCCCGACGCCGCCAGCGGTGGTCGGTGCCGGCCTTCCAGGGCAGCTCGGCCGCGAGCAGCCGCCAGCCGGTGGGCAGCCGCTGGGCCAGGGGCCGCCAACTGCGCCAGGTGTCGGACATGCCGTGCGCGAGCAGCACGGTGGGCGTCCCGGTGTCCGGGCCGGCGAGCCGGTGCACGGCGACCGGGGGTGGCGTGCCGTTCATCGCCGCGCCGCCCGGACGTCGAGTTCGCGCACGCCGTCGACGGCATCGCCGCAGCGGACCGTGACGGTCGGGGTGGCGCCGACCAGGCGTACGGCAAGCGCCGTGTGCACGACGCCTGCGGCGCCGTAGTGGTCAGCCGCCACGGCGGCCTCGTCGACAAGCGGGCCGCGCGGTGCGCCGTCGACGGGCACGCCCGCCCGGACCGGTCCCAGCAGGGCCAACGGGTGCGGCGCGGCGTCGGCCCGGCCGAGCAGCAGGCAGGCCGCCCCGGCGCGCAGCGGCACACCGGCGGTGGCGCCGTCCCGGGCGGAGTGCAGGGCCTGGGCCTGCGGGTCGTCCGGTTCGGCGCCGACCACGACGACCCGGTCGGCGCGGCCGGCGCGTAGCAGCAGGCAGGCGAGCCAGATCGCGTCCAGGCCGGCGGTGGCCCCGGAGCAGACGGTGAGGTTGGGTCCGCCGAAGCGGAACCAGATGGCGACCGCGCCGGCGATGACGTTGCTTGACGCGTTCGGCGCCTCCAGCGGGCCGACCTCGCGCGGGCCGCCTTCACGCAGCCGGCGGGCGATGTCGCCGACGGTGGCGACGTTGCCCAGGTTGGAGCTGACCACCACTGCGGTACGCGGATCCGCGGGCCCGCTCGGGCGGGGCGCCTTCGGCGCGAGGCCCAGCGCCCGGTGCACGGCGCAGAGGGCGAGCCGGGTGGCCGGCTCCTTGGCCAGCAGACCCTTGCGGCCGAGCAGGTCGGCGGCACGCTCCGGCGGGCAGTCGGGTTCCTCGTCGGCGGTCCACGCCCCGGCGACACCGGCCGGCCCGTCGACTCCGCGCCCGTCGACTCCACGCCCGTCGAGTCCGCGCCCGTCGACTCCACGCCCGTCGAGTCCGCGCCCGTCGACTCCGCGCCTGTCGAGTCCCGGCAGGTGCAGTGCCGCCGCGAGGACGGCTGCCACCGGGCGATCCGGGTCGGCCCCGGCGGTGCGACACGGATCGGTCGCGGTCGGGTCGTCCGCCGCGGACCGACCCGGGCGGGTCACCTCGCCCGGACGGCGGGACGCGGCCGGCGGCACGGTGCGGTCCGGTGTCGCCGCGAGGTGTCCGGCGTGGACGCGGCCGGCCATTACAGCGCCTCCAGGAGGGTGACGGCGTTGAGACCGCCGAAGCCGAACGCGTCCACCTGCGCCACCCGCACGTCGGCCCGTACGGCCTCGTCGCGGACCAGCCGCAGCGTGGCCGCCTCGGGCGCCGGCCGGGTCAGCCCGACCACCGGCGGCACCCGGCCGGCGCGCAGGATCTCGACGGCGACTGCGACGCTGAGCAGCGCCGACCCTCCCGACGTGTGGCCCACGGCGCCCTTCAGGGCGGTGACCAGGGGGCCGGGCTCGCAACCGGCGAACACCTGGGCGATGACGCGCGCCTCGGTCTCGTCGTTGAGCGTCGTGCCGGTGCCGTGCGCCAGCACCAGGTCGACCTGGTCGGGCCGGCGGTCGGCGCGGTGGTGGGCGTCGTGGACCGCCCGCAGGATGCCCGCCGGGTCGGGTGCCGTCTCGTGCCCGGCGTCGCAGGACAGCCCTGTGGCGAGCAGCCGGGCCAGCCCGTCGGGTCGTTCCGGCTGGACCACCAGGACTGCCGCGCCGTCGCCGAGCAGCACGCCGGCCCGGTCGGCGTCGAAGGGCTGCACCCGGCTGGTCGGGCGGCTGGCCACCCGGCCGATCATCGCCAGCATGGAGGCGCTGCTGCCGTCGGTGCCGCCGACAAGCACGGCGTCCGCCTCGCCGGTCTCCACCAGGTCCTGCGCCAGGGCGAGGGCGGAACCGCCGGCGCTGCACGCGTTGGCAAGGGTGACCACCCGCTGCACACCTGGCGCCGCGCCGGCGACGGCGTCGGCGAAGTGCAGCCGCTCGGCGGGGAAGTCCACCGAGCCGGCGAGGGCCGCCCGTTCCACCTCGGCCGACTCGCGCAGCCCGGTGCCGACGAGACTGACCACCCGCTGTCGACGTGGGTCGAGGTCGGCGGCGGCGAGGGCCTCGGCCACGCAGTCGCTCAGCCAGCGGCTCGGGCCGAACGGCCTGTCGTCGTCGATCGGGTAGCCATGACCGACCCCCACCCGGGCCGGGTCCGACCTGCGCAGCCCGGCGACGCCGCACGCGCCCCGCAGCAGGGCCGCGACTGTGGCCGCGCCGTCGCCGAAGCAGGTACGGACCGCGGTGGCGGTGATGGTCGCGGACATGTCCTACCCCCGCACCACTGCCGCGGCGACGGCGCCGTCGCGCGACCGCCCGACGATGAGCGCGGGCCGGCCGCGTGCGTCCGGGTCCTCGGCGTAGCGGCCCAGCAGCACGCCCAACGCCAGCGCGCCGGTGACGGACTGGCAGTCGCCGAGCGCCGGCCGCACCGACCACCGCTGCGCGGCCGCCGGCACCACCTCGGACAGGCTGTCGGCGTCGAGATCGCCGCTCGCGACGGCCCACACGTCGGCCGGGCGGACCTTCGCCGTGGCCAGCGCCCGACGGACGCAGCCGGCGAGCCCGTCGGCGCTGGGCTCCGGCTGGAATCCGGTGGCCACCGCGAGCACCTGGGCGCGTGGCGCCTCGGTGAGGCCGGGCGTCGGTCGGCGCAGCAGGTAGACCGCGGCGGCCTCACCGGCCGGGCCGGCGCCGGTCAGCTCCGCCGCCCAGGCCGTGTTCGGCGTGTACTCCTCCACCCCGCCGACCAGCAGGGCGTCGACGTAGCCCCGGCGCAGGGCGTTGAGCGCGTAACGCAGCGCGTACAGGAACGCGAGCGGGCCGCCGGCCACTGTGGCGTTGACGCCGCGCAGCCCGTAGCGGATCGCGGCCTGGCCGCTGGCGCAGTTCATCACCGTGTTCGGGAACAACACCGGGTTGACCAGGTACGGCTTGTCCTGCACGAGCGTCTCCCGCGAGAAGTCCATCGTGGACTTCAGGCTGCCGGTGGTGGTGCCCAGCACCACGCCGACGCGGTGCCGGTTGTCGTCGTCGGGGGTGAGCCCGCCGTCGGCCAGCGCCCGCCCGCAGGCCACCATCGCCAGCGCTGTCGCCCGGTCCAGGAAACTGGTGCCCTTGCGGCCCAGCAGCCGGCGTACGTCGAAGTCGGCTATCGCCGGCGCCTGCGCCGTGGGCAGCGGCTCGTCGAAACGGTCACGCACGTCGACACCGACGACGGCGCCGGCGCGTACGGCGGCCAGCAGCTCGGTGACCGAGTCCCCGGCCGCGCTGAGCACTCCCCAACCGGTCACCAGGCCGGTCACCGGATCGCTCCGAAGATCGTGATGGCGTTGTTGCCGCCGAACGCGAAGCCGTTGTTCTGCGCCACCCGCACCGTGGCCGGTCGGGCCGTGTTCGGCACCGGGTCGATCCACGACAGCTCCGGGTCGGGGTTGGCCCAGTTGATGGTGGGGGGCAGGAACCCGTGCCGGATGCCAAGCGTGGTGGCGATCGCGCCGAACCCGCTCGCCGCGCCCATCGTGTGGCCGAGCATCGACTTGATCGAGCTGACCGGCGGCACCCGGTCGCCGAACACCGCCCGGATGGCCCGCGCCTCGCACAGGTCGTTGGCGGGCGTGCCGGTGCCGTGGGTGCTGATGTAGTCGATGTCCTCCGGTTTGACCCCGGCGTTCTCCTGGGCCAGTCGCATGCACGCCGCGACGCTCTCCTCGTTGGGCGCGACCATGTGGTGGGCGTCGCAGTTGACGCCGTACCCGAGCACCTCGGCGTAGATCCGGGCGCCCCGGTCCTGCGCGTGCTTTAGGGTCTCCAGCACCAGGGCCGCGCCGCCCTCGCCGGTGAGGATGCCGGACCGGTCCCGGTCGAACGGCCGGCAGGCACGCTCGGTGAGCGCGCCGAGGCGGTAGAAGCCCGCGTGCGCCCACCGGCACACCGAGTCGGCGCCGCCGGCCACCATCACGTCCGCCTCACCCCAGCACAACAGGTCGTACGCGTACCCGATGGCGTAGTTGCTCGCCGAGCAGGCGGTGGTGAGGGTGACCGACTCCCCGGCCAGCCCCAGCTCCGCGCTCACCGCGTAGGACAGCCGCTCGGCCGGCGCCTGCCGCAGCGCCTCGGCGGACATGGCCGGGTAGCCGCCGGCCACCAGTTCGGCGGTGAGCTGTTCCACCACCGTGGACTCGCCACTCGTGGTGCCGACGACCGCGCCGACACGCGCCGGGTCGGTGGCCGGCAGCGACAGACCCGCGTCCATCGCCGCCAGCCGGGCAGCGGCCGCCGCGAACAGCGCCGAGCGGCCCCAGTCGGCGACCCGCAGCCGGCGCAGCAGCGCCTCCGGTCGGAACGCGGGCACCTCGCCTGCCCAGTGGTGCGGGAACCCGCTCGCGTCGAAGCTCGTGATGGGCGCGGCGGCCGACCGGCCGGACCGCAGCCCGGCCGTGAACTCGTTCACGCCGATGCCGATGCCGGACACCGGCCCGAGCCCGGTGACGACCACGCGGTGCACGGTCAGTCCTGCCAGCCGGCGTGTCGCGCCACGACCTCGTGGACGGCCTTGAGGCTGCGCATCTCGTTCAACTCGGCCTGCGGGATCTCCACCTTGTACTTCTTCTCGATCCGGGCCAGGATCTCGATCGCCCGCAACGAGTCCGCCTCGTACTCCTCGACGAAGTCGGCGGTGTCGGCGACCTCCTCGGGCTCCAACTCGAGCACCTCCGCCACGATCTCCCGCAGCTCCGCCACGTGCGTGTCGCGTTCACTCATTCCGGTTCCCTCTTCCTCTCATCGTTTCCGCTCCGCGACGGCGTCGGCCGGTCGGACGACCGCCATCATCGAGCCGAACTCCGCCACCTGGTCGGTCCCGACCCAGCTGGATCCGGTGGCGAACGCGGCGCCGTGCACGACCTGTTCCAGTCGCACCCGGTGCCGGATCACGTCGCCCGGGTACACCGGGCGCAGCAGCGCGCAGTCACGGGCCGCGGTGAACATCGGCAGCCCGGTCGTGCCCGGTCCCCGCGACAGCAGCCAGAGCACCGCAGCGCCCTGACCGAACGACTCGATCAGCAGCGACGCCGGGTACGCGTACCTGTCGGGGCCCTGTCCCTCGGCGATCCCCCGGTAGCAGGGCTCGCAGCCGGTGACCGCCTTGACCGCCTCCAGGCTCACTCCCGGCTCGACGCTGTCGACCCGGTCGAGCAGCAGCATCGGGTACCGGTGCGGCAGCAGGGCCCGTAGCTCGCCGTGGCCGAGTCTCATCAGGCGTTTCCGCCGTCCGCGCCCGGCCAGCGGTAGACGGCACGCACCGTGGCCGCGTGGACCCCGTCGCCGCGTACGCACCTGGCGGTGACGTCGAAGGACTGGTCCTCGCCGACCGGGCCGACCGACGCCTCGACGGTGAGCGTGTCGCCGGCCAGCAGCGGCGCCAGGAACCGGGCGGAGCGCAGCAGGTGCAGGTCGGGCAGCCGCCCGGCGCAGTAGCCGACGGCCGCCGTCACGGCCTGCCCGATCGTCTCCAGGGTGAACACCCCCGGATAGACGGTCAGCTCGGGGAAGTGCCCGGCCAGGTAGACGTCTGTGGCGTCGACTGTGGTGCCGGCGCGCAGGCCGATCCCGCCGCGCGGCCCGGCCGACACCTCGACCCACTCGATCGCCGGCAGGGGCGCCGCCGCGGCCTCGTACGTGTCGACGGGGCGGGTCGCGGCGCTGAACGCGGGTGCGGCGGTCACAGCACGATCCCCCCGTCCACGCGGATCACCTGGCCGGTGATGTAGGTGGCGCGTTCGGAGAGCAGGAACTCGACCAGGTCGGCGACGTCGGCGGGTGCGCCGAAGCGGCCCAGCGGGATCTGTCCCAGCGCCTGTTCGCGCAGCTTGGCCGGCAGCGCGGCGGTCATGTCGGTCTCGATGAAGCCGGGGGCAACCACGTTCACCCGTACGCCGTAGCCGGCGACCTCCTTTGCCAGCGACAGGCTGAGTCCGATGATGCCGGCCTTGCTGGCGGCGTAGTTGGTCTGCCCGGTGTTGCCGGTGACCCCGGCGACCGAGGACAGGTTGACGATCGCGCCGCGGCGTCGCTTGAGGAAGCGGAACGCGACGGTCCGGCAGGTGTTCCAGGTGCCGGTGAGGTTGGTGCCGATCACGTCGTGCCACTCGTCCGGGGCCATCAGCACCAGCGGTCGGTCCCGGGTGATGCCGGCGTTGTTGACAAGCGCGGTGAGCGGCCCGAGGTGCCGCTCGGCGGCGGTGACGAACGCGTCGACGGCGGTCGGGTCGGTCACGTCGCACGGCCCGAACCACGACCCGACCCCGTACGCCTCGACCTCCGCCCGGGTCTTCTCGGCGGCCTCGCTGGGCGCGCTGTAGCAGCCCGCCACCGCGTACCCCTGCGCGGCGAGCCGCAGCGCGACGGCCCGGCCGATTCCGCGGGACACCCCGGTCACCAGCGCGCAACGCGGCGCGTCACCTGCCGTTGTCATGTCACCCCCTGCTCATCCGATGGCCCGTTGCGCGCGCAGCCGTTCCCGCGTGGCCGCGTCGACGCCCACCTCGTCGAGAACCCGGTCGGTGTCCGCGCCGGGCTCGGGGGCGCCGGAGCGGACGGCTGTCGGTGTCCGGGAGAACTTGACCGCCGGCCCGGTCAGCGGCGCGGTGCTGCCGTTGGACAGCACCGTCTCCTGCACCATGGCGCGCGCGTGGACCTGCGGGTCGGTCGCTGCCTCGGCGAAGGTCCGCACCCGCTCGGCGGTGATCCCGTTGGCGTCGAGGGTGTCGACCACCTCGGCGCAGGTCCGCCCGGCGCACCAGTCGGCGAGTACCGCGTTGACGGTGGGGCGGTTGCCGCGGCGTTCCTCGTTCGTCGCGTACCCGGGTGCGCGGGCCAGTTCCGGGCGGCCGACGACCTCGGCCAGTCGACGCCAGGAGCGGTCCAGGGCGACTGCCACGTAGACGTGGCCGTCGGCGCAGCGGAAGCAGCCGGCCGGCACCACGAAGTCGGCCTGGTCGCCCCAGCGGCGCAACGGCACCCCGGTCGCGCCGAGGGTCAGGTAGCCGTTGCTGGAGAACAGCAGCGAGTCGAGCATGCTCACGTCGACGTGCTGACCCTCGCCGGTGCGGTCGCGGTGGCGCAGCGCGGCGAGCGCACCGATCACCGCGTGCAGGCCGGCGAGGTCGTCGGCGAGGAAGGTGGGCGACTTCAGCGGCGCGCCGTCGGGTTCGCCGTTGAGGGCCATCCAGCCGGCTGCGGCCTGGGTGGTCGGGTCGTACCCGGGTCGCTGCGCGTCGGGGCCGTACTGGCCGTAGCCGGAGACGGAGACCAGCACCACGTCCGGCCGGACCTCCCGGCACTGCGCGTAGCCGACGCCCCAGGCGTCGAGCGTCCCGGGCTTGTAGTTCTCCACCACCACGTCGGCAGTGGCGACGAGTCGCAGGAACACCTCGGCCGCGCCGGGGCGGCGCAGGTCCAGCCCGATGCTGCGTTTGTTGCGGTGCACGCTCTGCCGGAACCAGGACAGGCCGGTGCCGGGGATGTCCGGGGGCATCAACCCCTCCCGGTTGCCGGGCATCTCCACCCGCAGGACGTCCGCGCCGAGGTCGGCCAGGACGCAACTGGCGATCGGGCCGGACCAGACCTTCGTGACGTCCAGGACCCGTACGCCGTGCAACGGCCCGGTCAGGTCGTGCCGGGCGTCGGCGTAGAAGTCCGCGGCGTCGCGGGTGGGCGCGGTACGCGTCTCGGTGTCCATGCCGCCTACTCCCGCACCAGCAGCGACGCCGTGCCGAGCGAGCCGCCGCAGCACATGGTGACCATTGCCGCCTCGCCGTCGGCGCGTTCCAGCTCGTGCAGGGCGGTCACCAGCAACCGGGTGCCGCTGCTGCCCAGCGGATGCCCGAGCGAGATGGCGCCGCCGTTGACGTTCACCCGGTCCAGGTCGGCGTCGTGGTGCGCCGCCCAGGACAGCACGACCGCGGCGAACGCCTCGTTGACCTCGACGACGTCGATGTCGGCGAGGGTCATGCCCGCGCGCTTGAGCAGCTTGCGGGTGGCCACCGTCGGACCGTCGAGCAGGTAGTAGGGGTCGGCGCCGGTGACGACCTGCTGCGCGAGCCGGGCCCGGGGCCGTAGGCCGTGCGCGGTGGCCCGCTCCCGCGACATCCACAGGATCGCCGCGGCGCCGTCGGAGATCTGCGAGGTGGTGCCGGCGGTGTGGATGCCGTCCGGGAGCACCGGACGCAGCGCCGCCAGCCCTTCCGCTGTGGTCTCGCGGATGCCCTGGTCGGTGTCGACGCACGTGCCGTCGGGCAGCGGCACCGCTGTGATCTCCCGCCCGAAGCGGCCCTCGTCACGGGCCCGCGCCGCGCGCTGCTGCGAGCGCAGCCCGTAGGCGTCGGCGTCCGCGCGGGTCAGCCCCTGCCGGGCCGCGATCCGCTCGGCGCCGCCGAACTGCGCCTTCGGCGGATCGTCGTACGGGTAGTCGGGTGTCTTGTAGTGCCCCGGCCCCTGGTAGAGGTTGGTGCCGACGGGCACCCGGCTCATCGACTCCACGCCGCAGGCGATGCCCACGTCGATGGCGCCTGCGGTGATGAGCGCCGCGATCAGGTGGTTGGCCTGCTGCGCGGAGCCGCACGAGGTGTCGACGGTGCTCGCCCCGACCTCGTAGTCGAGCCCACTGTCGAGCCAGGCGTTGCGGGTGACGTTGAGACTCTGTTCGCCGACCTGCGTGACGCAACCGCCGATGATCTGCTCCACCTCGCCGGGTTCGACGCCGGCCCGGTGGAGCACCTCGACCTGGACGTGTCGCAGTAACTGCACGGCCTTCAGGCCGGACAGCACACCGTCGCGCCGGCCGATCGGCGTCCGCACCGCCTCGACGATCACCGCCTCCGGCATGGACTCCCCCTCCTGGTCGACGCGTGGTGGTTCGCGGGTGCTCAGGCCGGGACGAGCCGGACGCGCAGCTCCTCCAGGCCCCGGAACGTGCTGCTGTGCCGCCACTCGAGGTCGATCTCGTCGGCGTCCGGGTCGGCCAGCTCGATCACCGCGAACCGGTCGAGCAGGCGGCGGAAGGCGATCTGCCCCTCGGCGCGGGCGAGCTGCGCGCCGAGGCAGTGGTGGGGGCCCCAGGCGAACGACAGCGGCGTCTCCGGCGGTTCGGCGCCGGCGAAACGGGCGATGTCGAGCCGGTCCGGGTCGGCGTAGCGGGCCGGGTCACGGTTGGCCGCGCCGATCAGGGTGATCACGTGTTCGCCGCTTCTGAGCGGGGTGCCGTCGACGAATGTGGTGTCCTCGAACGCGGCACGCCCCAGCACGTGCACCGGGGAGTCGAAGCGCAGCAGCTCCTCGACCGCGGAGCGGGTCAGCTCCGGTTCGGCGCGCAGCCGCTGCAACTGGTCCGGGTTGCGGCACAGCGCGTGCGTGCCGAGGCCGATCAGGTCGGTCATGGTCTGGAATCCCGCGCCGAACAGCAGCACGATCACCTGGATCAGCTCGTCGACCGACAGCCGGTCGCCGTCGATCTCGACCTGGCCGAGCGCGGACGCGAGGTCGTCGCGGGGGTCCTCGCGGCGCTTGCGGACCAGGTCGGCGAAGTACTCCTCCATCTCGCCGAGCGCCTGGTCGGATGCCTTGAGCACCTCCTCCGGGGCGAAGATCTCCAGCCCGCCGGACGCGGCGCGGGTGAGCCGGCGCAGCAGCGGCCAGTCCTCCGGCGGCACGCCGACCAGCTCACCGATCACCATGACCGGCAGCGGGAAGCCGAACGAGCCGACGATGTCGACCTCGCCGCCACCGGGGCCGATGCGGGCGGTGATGTCGTCGAGCAGGCCGTCGACGAAGGCGGCCAGTCGGGGACGCAGGGTCTCGGTGCGGCGCGGGGTGAACACCCGGCTGACCAGCCCACGCAGCCGGGTGTGCTCCGGCCCGTCGAGGAACAGCAGGGTGCGGGCGCCCTCGCGGCCGCGGGAGTCGCCCATCCGGGGGCGCTGGGCCGACTTGTCCAGCGACGGGTTGCGCAGCGCGGCCCTGCAGTCGTCGTACGCGGTGAGCACCCAACCCACACCCTGACCGGGCTGTTCCATCCGGTACTTCGCCGCCGCGGTTCGCAGCGCGTGGTAGTGCGGGTACGGGCTGCTGACGGTGGCCGGAGCCTTCATCAGCAACTCCATCGCGATGATCCGGGGGTCAGCGCTCACCACGGTCTCGGTCATGGCTCGGAAGCCTAATAGTGTTTCGCGTATCTCGGAAGTACTTGTTTCTTGTATCTTTGGTTGAGCATACTGGCGGGCATGACCTCGGCCCGTACCGGCTTGCCGCCGAGATTCGACGCCCGTGACCCGGCCGTGCTGGCCGACCCCTACCCCACCTACGCGGCGCTGCGGGCGGCCGGCCCGTTGTGCCGGATGGGCCCGGGAAGCTGGGGCGTCACCCGCTACGCCGACGTCGCCCGGCTGGTCCGCGACCCGCGCCTGGGCAGCGAGTTCCCCGCTACCTACCACCGGATGTCGGCAGGCGACGGCGCGGCCGGCGACTTCTTCGGCAGCATCATCCTCTACCGCGACCCGCCCGAGCACGGCCGACTGCGCCGACTGATGGCCAAGGCGTTCAGCCCCGCCCTGGTCCGCCGGCTACGCCCCCGGATCGAGCAGATGGTCACCGAGCTGCTCGCCCCGGCGACCCGCACCGGAGGCTTCGACGCGGTCTCGGATCTCGCTTTTCCCCTGCCGGTGATGGTGGTCTGCGCCCTGATGGGCATCCCACCGGCCGACCACGAGCGCATCCGCCCGTACGCGCTGGATTTGAGCAAGGCGTTCGCCGCGATCGTGCCCGACGACGACCGCCCGGCCGCCGACCGGGCCGTCGAGTGGCTGCGCGGCTACCTCGGCGACATCCTCGACAGGCGTCGCGCCGAACCCGGCGAGGACCTGCTGTCGCGGATGCTCGCCGCGACCGACGACGACGGCGCCGTGCTCGACCACGACGAGATCGTGGACAACGCGGTCTTCGCCTTCTTCGCCGGCTTCGAGACCACCACCAACCTCATCGCCACCGGGGTGGCCGCCCTGCTCGACCACCCCGACCAGCTCGCCCTGCTCCGGTCGGACCCGACCCTGACCCCACAGGCGGTGGAGGAGTTCCTGCGCTACGACGCCCCGATCCAGGGCGTCGCCCGCCTCGCCCGGGAGGACCTGGACGTCGGCGACCGCACCATCCGCGCCGGGCGGGTGCTGATCCTGCTGCTCGGCAGCGCCAACCGCGACCCCGACCAGTTCGCCGCGCCGGACCGCCTCGACATCACCCGGGCGGAGAACCCGCACCTGTCCTTCGGCGGCGGCATCCACCACTGCCTCGGCGGCTACCTGGCCCGGGTGGAGGCGCAGGTCGCGTTCGAGACCCTGCTGCGCACGTTCGGCACGCTGACCCCGGCCGGCCCGGCCCGTCGGCAGACCGACGGGACGCTGCGCTCGTACGCCAGTGTGCCCGTGGCGGTGCGGCCGTGAGCCCCCCCGGCCGCGTCCTGCCGGCGCGGATGGACCCGCTCGCGCCCGAGGTCGTCGCCGACCCCTACCCGACGTACGCGCGGATGCGGGCGGCCGGCCCGCTGTGTCGCTTCGGGCCGGCGAGCTGGGGTGTGACCCGGCACCGGGACGTGGCCGCGCTGCTGCGCGACCGCCGGCTGAGCAACACCTTCCCGCAGGACGACCCGCAGTTCCGGATGGCACAGGACCTCTCCCGCGAGGTCTTCCGCCGCATCATCCCCACCCGCGACCCGGACGACCACAGCCGCCTGCACCAGCAGGTCGTTCGCGCGTTCAGCCCCGGCGTGGCCCGACGCACCGCGAGCCGCGTCGGCGACCTCGTCGACGAGCTGCTCACCCCGGCGCTGGACACCCGCCGAATGGACGCCGTGGCCGACCTGGCGTTCCCGGTCGCCGCGACAGTCGTGTGCGAACTCATCGGCCTGCCGGCGGCGCGGACCCGGGCCGAGGTCTGGCCCCGCTCGGCGGCGCTGGGCCGGGCCTTCACCCCGTTCCTTCCCGAGGCCGACCGCGCGGCGGCCGACGAGGCCCTCGCGTGGCTGCGCGGGTACGTCCGCGACCTGCTCGCCGACCGGCACGCCGACCTCGGCGGCGACCTGCTCGACCGGATGCTCGCCGTGGCCGACCCGGCCGAGGGGATCGAGGAGGTCGTCGACAACATCGTCTTCCTCTGCTTCACCGGCTACGAGACGACGATGAACATGGTCTGCACCGGCAGCATCGCCCTGGCCGACCGGCCCGACGAGTGGCGTCGGCTGCGCGCCGACCCGTCGCTCTCCGCCACCGCGGCCGAGGAGTTCGTCAGGTTCGACTCCCCGATCCAGTACACGGCGCGGCTGGCACTGGAGCCGATCCCGGTCGGCGACCGGGTGATCCGTCCCGGTCGGTCGGTCTTCCTCCTGCTCGGCTGCGCCAACCACGACGAGGACGTCTTTCCAGACCCGGGTCGCGTCGACATCGGCCGCCATCCCAACCCGCACGTCGGCTTCGGCGGCGGCGTGCGCGGCTGCCTCGGCGCCGCGCTGGCCCGCATCGAGGGAGCGGTGGTCTTCGAGCGGCTCGCGCGGCGGCTCACCGGCCTCGACCTGGCCGCGGATCCGGTGCGCGAGCCCAGCGCCCTCTTCCGGTCGTACGCGTCGATCCCGCTCGCCGTCGCCCCCGCCTGAGCGGGCGCCGGGCCGCAGCAACCAGGAGTCGCAGATGTCATTGATCGGCCGACCGGTCCGGCGCACCGAGGACCGCGCCCTGCTCACCACCGGCGGCACCTACGTCGACGACGTACGGGTGCCCGGCTCGCTGGAGCTGGTCGTGGTCCGCTCGACGGTGGCCCACGGCCGGCTGCGGGGCGTGGACACCGACGCCGCCCGCCGGGCGCCAGGAGTGGTCGCGGTGTTCACGGCGGCGGACGTGGACCTGCCGCCGCTGCCGCCCGAGGCCGGGGTGCTCAACCAGAAGATGACCACCCCGGTGCTCGCCGACGGCGTGGTGCGCTTCGTCGGCGAACCCGTCGCCGCGGTGCTGGCGACCAGCCGCGCCGAGGCCGTCGACGCCGCCGCGCTCGTCGAAACCGACATCGAGGCACTGCCGGTGCTTGTCGACGTCGAGGAGGCGCTCGCCGACGACCTGGTGCTGCACCCCGAGGCCGGCACGAACATGGTGCTCAAGCTGGGCTTCCGGCGGCCGGCCGGGCGTGCCGAGCTGCACGAGGGCGCCGAGGTGATCGTTCGGCAGCGGATGCGCAACCCCCGGGTCGCGCCGTGCCCCCTGGAAGCCCGCGCCGGGCAGGCCGAGTGGGGACCGGGCGGGCTGCGCTACCGCGCCGGCAGCCAGGCCGTGCACCTGTGGCGCAACCAGCTCGCGGCAGCCCTCGGTGAGCCGGAGGACCGGGTCCAGGTGGTCAACGGCGACGTCGGTGGGGCGTTCGGCTCCAAGGCGTTCGCCAGCCGGGAGGACGTCCTCGTCGCCTGGGCCAGCCGTCGACTCGGTCGCCCGGTGCGCTGGGCGGAGACCCGCAGCGAGAGCATGACCGCCGCCGGGCACGGCCGGGCCCAGCACCAGAGCGCCGAGCTGGGCGGCACCCGCGACGGGCGGATCGTGTCGTACGCGCTGGAGATCGTGCAGGACGCCGGGGCGTACCCGCGCATCGGCGCGATCCTGCCGTTCTGGACCCGCACGATGCTCACCGGCCCCTACGCGATCAGCCGGGCGAAGTTCAGCTCGTCAAGCGTCACCACCACGACCACGCCCGTGGTGTCGTACCGGGGCGCCGGGCAGCCGGAGGCCGTCGCCGCGCTGGAGCGGATGGTCGACCTGTACGCGGCGGAGATCGGCCTGGACCCGGCCGAGGTACGCCGGCGCAACCTGCTGCCCCCGGAGAGCTTCCCGGTGACGACCGTGACGCGTGCCCGCTACGACACCGGCGACTACCCGGCGGCGCTCGAGCGGGTGCTCGCCGAGGCCGACTACCAGGCGTTGCGCGCCGAGCAGGCGGCCCGCCGCGAGCGCGGCGACGTCGAACAGCTCGGCATCGGACTGTCCACCTTCGTGGAGATCACCGGCGCGGACACCCGCAGCGAGTACGCCTCGATCCGCGTCGACGACACCGGCCGGTTCACCGTTCACTCGGGCACCTGCCCGCACGGGCAAGGGCACGTCACCGCGTGGGCGATGCTCGCCGCCGACGTGCTCGCCGTGGCGCTGGACCGCGTCGACGTACGCCACTCCGACACCGCGACGGTCGCCGCGGGCGGCGGCACCGGCGGGTCCCGGTCGTTGCAGACCGGCGGCATGGCGGTCCGTGAGGCGGCCCTGGCCCTGGTGGAGCGGGGGCGGGACGCGGCGGCCGTCCACCTGGGTGTGCCCCGCGACGACGTGGAGTACGCGTCGGGGCGGTTCCGCTCGACCGCCGGGCACGTCGTCTACTGGACCGAGCTGGCCGCCGCCGACGGGTTGTCCGCGGAGGCGAACTTCCAGCCGACGGCGGCGACCTGCCCGTTCGGCGCGCACCTGGCGGTGGTGCTCGTGGACACCGAGACCGGGCAGGTGACGCTGCGGCGGGTGGTGGCCGTGGACGACGCGGGCGTGCTGCTCAACCCGCTGCTGGCCGAGGGGCAGGTGCACGGCGGCCTCGCGCAGGGCGCCGGTCAGGCGCTGGTGGAGGAGGTCCGCTTCGCCGCCGACGGCACGCCCCTGCACGGTGACCTGCACCGCTACGCCATGGTGGGCGCGGCGGAGCTGCCCTCCTTCGAGACTGTCGCGATGCAGACCCCGACTCCGGTGAACGCGCTGGGCGCCAAGGGCCTGGGCGAGTCGGGGGCGGTCGGGTTCCCGCCGGCGGTGCAGAACGCGGTGGTCGACGCCGTCCGCCACCTGGGCGTGCGGCACATCGACATGCCGGTGACCGCGGAACGGGTCTGGACGGCCATCCAGGCGGCGACGGTGGGTTGATCCACTCCAGATCGCCGATGTCGCGTTATCCGGGCGCTGTGATGCAGCGATATCGGCGACCTGGAGTGGATCTGTCCGCACCCACGGCCCTGGGTCAGCGAGTAAGCCCGATGTGGGTGGCCAGCCGGGCCACCGTGTCGGAAGGCAACCCGTGCGGTATCCGAGACTGCTCGGAATCCTCGTCGGCGTCCTCACGTTGGCCACGGTGACGCTCGTCGCCCCTGCCCCGGCCCAGGCCGCCAGCAGGTGCAGCACCGGCAGCGCCACCGGAGGCGCCGGCGGCTACTGGGCCACGAGCGGGCCGTTCGTGGCCGATGACACCTCCACCTCGACCGGCGCCGAGATTCCGAACTACGGATGGCCCGTCGAGGACGTGGACCAGGCGGAGGTGTGGGTGTGCCTCGGTAACGCACGTCCGGGGTACGGGTCCGAGGACCGGTGTTCACTGATCACGTACGTCGAGTACTACGAGTAGCCCGGCTCGCACCCGCTCCCCGTCCATCCGGGGAGCGGGTCCCCCGTCAGTCGTCCACCACGGACAGCGCCTGCTTGGGGCAGCGGCGCGCGGCCTCGCGTACCCGGTTGGCAAGCGACCCTTCCAGCGGCTGTTCGGTGATGTGCAGCCGGTCGTCGTCGGCGACGTCGAACACCTCCGGCGCCTGCCCCACGCAGACCGCGTTGCTCTCACAGCGGGAGAAGTCCACGACCAGTCGCATCGCTCACGCCTCCTTCGGGACGATCTCGAGGATGGGGAACATCATGGTGGGCACGCTGCGCCCCAACCGCAGGTCGGCGGCGTCCAGCAGCCGTTCGATGTGCTCGCGCGAGCGGGCGCCGCCGCCGACCATGGCCAGCAGGAGCAGGTCGTAGAGGCGTCCCACGTCGAAGCGGTCGCCGGCCTCGACCACGGGCTCCAGCACGAGCAGCCGGCTGTCCGGCCGCATCGCCGCCCGCACGGCCGTCAACAGCCGTACGGCGTTGTCGTCGTCCCAGCCGTAGAGGATCCGCTTGAGCAGGTACGCGTCCGCGCCGGCCGGGATGGTCTCGAAGAAGCTGCCGCCGGTCACCGTGCACCGCTGCGCCACGCCGAGCTTCTGCAGCACCGGTTCGGCCTCGGCGACGACGTGCGGCAGGTCGAACAGGGTGCCTTGCAGCTGCGGGAAGCGGGCCATGATGCCGCCGAGGAAGGCGCCGTTGCCGCCGCCGACGTCGACAACTGTTGTCAGCTCACCCCAGGGGTACGCGGGCAGCGCTGCCCGCAGCTCCAGCCGGGTGGCCGCCTGTTGGGAGGCGTCGAAGCGGGCACTGTCGTGCGGGTGGGCGGCCATGTACGGCCAGTAGCCCTCGGGGTGGACCTGGTCGAACGACGCCTGCCCGGTGCGGATGCTGTGGTCGAAGTGGGCCCACGCCTCGATGTCCGGCTCCAGCAGCGGGTACGCGTCGCGCAGGGACAGCGGGTGGTCGGTGCGCAGCGGCTCGGCGAGTTTCGTCAGGCCGAACACCTCGGGTTCGACCTCGGTGAAGATGCCCTTGCCGGCGAGCGCGCGCAGGGCGCGCAGCAGCGACGGGGCGTGCGCGCCGGTGGCCTCGGCCAGCTCGGTGACCGGCCGTGGCCCGTCGACGAGCTGGTCGGCGACACCCAACTCGGCGACCGCGCGCACGGTGAACGGCACGATGTAGTCGGCCAGCTCGGTCAGTCGGAACACCGACTCGATGTCGATCCGGGGTCGGCTCGGGGCCATCGATTCCTCCTAGGGGGATGTCAGCTGCGGCCCGGCGGGACCGGCGGCGATCACGGTGAGGGTGGGCGTGGCGACGACCCGGTCCAGCCGCAGGCCGGCGCCGGCCAACAGGTCGACGAGGTCGTCACGGGTGCGGTGCCGACCGCCGGTGAGCACCAGGGTGTGCAGGTCGACGAGTTTGGCGACGTCGAAGACGTCGCCGGTGGGGATGATCGCTTCCAGCAGCAACAGCCGGCTCTGCGGACCCATGGCCGCGGCGATCCGGCGCAGGATGGCCGTGGCGTCGGCGTCGTCCCAGCCGGGCAGGATCGTCTTGAGCACGTACAGGTCGGCGTCGGCCGGCAGCGGGTCGAAGAAGCTGCCCGCCACGATCCGGCACCTGTCGGCCACCCCGGCCTCGGCGAGCAGCGCCGGCGCGGCGGCCACCACGTGGGGCAGGTCGAGCAGGGTGCCGTGCAGGTGCGGGCAGCGGCGCAGCAGGCCGGCAAGGAACGCGCCGTCGCCGCCGCCCACGTCGACGAGCTGCCGGGCCCGCGCCCACGGCCACGCGGGCAGTACGGTCCGCAGGTGCAGCCGGGTCAGGCTTGACATCCAGCGGTCGACGGCGAGGCTGTCGGCGGGATGCCCGGCCAGGTAGGACCAGTAGTCGGCGCGGTGGATCCGGGGAAAGGCGGCCTCGCCGGTGCGCAGGCACTCGCCGAGCCCGGCCCAGGCGCGCACGTCCGCGGCCATCAGGGGGTACGCGTCGCGCAGCGACAGTGGGTGGTCGGTGCGCAGCGGCTCGGCGAGTTTCGTCAGGCCGAACACCTCGGGTTCGACCTCGGTGAAGATGCCCTTGCCGGCGAGTGCGCGCAGGGCGCGCAGCAGCGACGGGGCGTGCGCGCCGGTGGCCTCGGCCAGCTCGGTGACCGGCCGTGGCCCGTCGACGAGCTGGTCGGCGACGCCCAGGTGGGCGATCACCCGGATGGTGAACGGCACGATGTAGTCGGCGAGTTCGGTGAGCCGGGTCAGCGCACCGAGGTCGGTACGGGGCCGCGCCGCCAGCATCAACCGCCTCCACTATCACGTGTCTTGTATCTCGTGTATCTGCACACTAGCTTGTGAGCGGGTCGCTGTCACCGTCGTCACGGGAGGCACGGGATGCTGGACGGATGTGTGAGCTGGCCGCGGGAGCTGGCCGAGCGTTACCGCGCGCAGGGCTACTGGCGCGGCGAGTCCCTCGCCGACCTGGGCCGGGATTGGGCGCGGACAGACCCGGAGCGCGTCGCGCTTGTCACCGGCGACCGGCGGGTGTCCTACGGCGACCTCGACCGCCGGGCCGAACGGATGGCCGCCGGGCTGCGGGCCCACGGCATCGGCCGGCACGACCGGGTGGTGGTCCAACTGCCCAACAGCGTCGAGTTCGTGGTGCTGTGCCTGGCGCTGTTCCGCCTGGGTGCGCTGCCCGTGCTGGCCCTGCCGGCGCACCGGCGTGCCGAGATCGGTCACCTGTGCGCGCACACCGAGGCGGTCGCGTACGTGACCGTCGACCAGGTCCAGGGGTACGACCTGCGCAAGCTCGCCGCCGACGTACGCGCCGAGACGCCGTCGCTGCGGGAGGTGTTCGTCGTCGGCGACCCCGGCGAGTTCACCGCCCTGTCCGAGGTGGACGCCGAGCCGGTGCCGCTGCCCGCCCCGGACCCGTCGGACGTCGCGTTCTTCCTGCTCTCCGGCGGCTCGACAGGTCTGCCGAAGCTGATCCCCCGCACCCACGACGACTACGCGTACCAGCTTCGGGCGACGGCGGCGGCGATGGGTTTCGGGCCGGACGGGGTCTATCTCGCGGCGCTGCCGGTCGCCCACAACGCGGCGCTCGGCTGCCCCGGCGTCCTCGGCGCGCTGCGGGTCGGCGCCACGGCCGTGCTGGCCGGCAGTCCCAGCCCCGACGAGGCGTTCCGGCTGATCGCCCGCGAGCGGGTCACCCTGACCACGCTGATGCCGCCCTTCCTGCCGCTGTGGGCCGACCTCGCGCCGGTGCTCGGCGCCGACCTGAGCGGCCTGGTGGTGGAGGTCGGCGGCGCCAACCTCAGTCCCGCGGTGGCCGACCGGGTGACCCGGGAGCTGGGGATCCGCCTGGCGCACTTCTTCGGCATGGCCGAGGGCCCGATCTGCTGCACCCGCCCGGACGACCCGCCGGAGCTGGCCGCGCACACCCAGGGCCGTCCGCTGTCGGCCGCCGACGAGTTCCGGATCGTCGACGAGGACGGCCGGCAGGTCGCGGCCGGCGAGGTGGGTGAGCTGACCGTGCGCGGGCCGACCACCCTGCGCGGCTACTACCGGGTGCCGGAGTACAACGCGCACACCTTCACCCCGGACGGCTTCCTGCGCACCGGGGACCTGGTCCGGTGGACGCCGACGGGTGAGCTGGTCGTGGTCGGCCGGATCAAGGAGGTCGTCAACCGGGGCGGCGAGAAGGTCCCGGCCGGCGAGGTCGAGGAGCATCTGCTCGCCCACCCGGCGGTCCGCGAGGTCGCCGTGCTCGCCGTCCCCGACCGGGTCCTGGGCGAGAAGACCTGCGCGGTGGTCGTCCCCCGCGCCGACGCCCCCACGCTTGGGCAACTGCGTGACTTCCTCACCGACCGGGGGCTCGCCGCGTACAAGCTGCCCGACCGGTTGGAGCTGCGCACGGCGCTGCCGCACACCGCTGTGGGCAAGGTGGACAAGCGGGCGCTCGGCGTCGAGCTGGCGGGCTGAAGCCGACGCGGGGGAAGGCGTCGCCGCCCTCCCCCGCCCGCTTCAGCCGGTCAGGTGGTACAGCCTGTGGAACCGGTCGTCCACGGGCACGATCTGCATGTCGGCGAAGCCGGCCTCGGTGGCGAACCGGCGGACCTGCGCGGGCCGCAGGACCGTGCCGCTGGCCGTCGAGCCGGGCGCGGCCAGACCGGCCGGCAGACAGTGCAGCACGCTCGTGGCGTACTGGAAACGCTCGACCTCGTCGCCGGGCGCGACGAACCGGTGCGCCACCTTGGCGTCGAGCACCACCACCGCGCCACCGTCGGCGCGCAGCCGCCGACAGGCCGCCAGCACCGACACCGGCTGGCTCATCTCGTGCAGCGCGTCGAAGACGCAGACCAGGTCGTACCGGCCGGCCAGCTCCGGATCCGCGGCGTCGCGCCGATGGAACCGCACGCGGTCGGCGACGCCTGCGGACGCGGCGTTCGCCTGCGCCGCGGCCACCGTCGGCGCGTCCAGGTCGTAGCCGTCGACCTCGGCGAGGGGGTACGCCCGGGCCAGCGCGACCGCCGCCCAGCCCGCGCCGCAGCCGATGTCGGCGATCCGGCTCGGCGCGGCGGCGAGCCGCTCGTGGAGCTGCGGCAGCGCCGAGGAGAGCCACCCCGGCAGGGAGTACGTGAACAGCGCGCGGTTGGCGCCCGAGTGCCCGTGCCGCCAGTCGTCGCCGTACACCTCGTCGGGCACACCGCCGCCGGTGCGGTACGCCTCCAGCAGCGCCGGCAACGCGGCGGCCACCCCGCCCAGCGGCAGCATGGTCAGCGACACAAGTGACAGCGGGCTGTCCGAGGCGAGCAGCACCTCGGCGTGCCCCGGCGGCAGCCGGTAGACCCGCCGCTCGGGGGCGGCCGTCACGTCGTCCACGTCGACGAACCCGGCGACCGCCTGCTGTTCCAGCCACTCGCGCGCGTACCGGCTGTCGATCCCGGTACGCGCGCACAGCTCGGCCACGTCGGCCGGGCCACGGTCCAGCGCCTCGTACAGCCCCAGCCGGGCGCCCAGGTAGCCGGCCAGCAGCTCCTGGGTGTGCAGCATGGCCAGGAACAGCCGCAGCGACAACGCCCGGGCCCGCTGGTCCGGCTCGCCGGGCACCGGCGGGCGCAGTGTCGCCGTGCCCGGCGCGTGCCCCGGGCGGCCGGTCAACTGGCCAGCTCGCCGCGCGAGCGCAGGATGTCCTTCACGTGCTCCACCACCGCGTCGATCGTGACGATCTTGCGGGCCGTCGTCTCGTCGATGGGCGGCAGCTCGAACTCGTCCTCAAGGGTGAAGGCCAACTCAAGCAGCGCGAGGGAGTGGAAGCCGAGGTCCTCGACCAGCCGCGAGTCACCCGCCCCCTCGGTCTGCTCCGGGTTGGGCGCCAGTTCGGTGACGATCGCCGTCACCGAGTCCCGCACCTCCGCCTCGGTCCGCACCTCGGCTGTCGTCGACCTGGTCGCGTCGGTCATTCCCGCCTCCTGTCCGAACGTCCCTCAGGACGCCGTCGTCTTCTGCTCGGTCTGGTCCCGCTGACCTCCCGGTCCCGTGGTGACCACGGTGCCGGGCAGCCGGTCATCGACGAACGCCTGCCACAGCTGGCGTCGTTTGGGTTTGCCGCTTGAGGTGCGGGTGATGGTGCCGCGTGGCGCGTCCACGATGACCACCTGCGCGCCCTCCGCCCGGCGGCGCAGCTCGCGCTCCGCCTGCGCCAGCCACTCCGGCTGGGCCTGTTCGAAGACGGCCACCACTGTCGCGGTGCCGGCGCGGTGGCCAAGCAGCGCGGCCATCCGCTGCGCCGGCACCCCGGGGCGGCAGATGGCCCACTCGAGATCCTCGGCGAAGACCGCCCGGCCGCGTACCTTCATGCTGTCGCCGAGCCGGCCCAGCACGTGCAACTGCCCGTCGTGCAGGAACCCGGCGTCGGCGGTGCGCAGCACCCCGCCGCCCAGCGCGGTCTGCGACGCCGAGTCGGCCTCGTTGACGTACCCCTGGGCGACCGACGGACCGTGCACCTCGATCTCGCCGACCACCCCGTCCGGCAGCGGCGTGCCCGCCTCGTCCACGATCCGCACCCGCACCCCGGTCAGCGGTCGTCCGCAACCCACCACCGGGTACGCCTCGACGCCGCCGTCGACCGGTTCGGCCGGGTCATCGACGGCCCGCGCGCCCAGCCGCAGCCGGTCGGGGCGCAGCTCGACGGCGTGGTACAGCTCGTCGAGCGGCAGCCCGGTGACGGCAAGGGTCGCCTCGGCCAGCCCGTACGCGGGCAGCAGCGCGCGCGTGTCGAAGCCGTGCGGGCCGAGCAGCGCGCAGAAGCGGCGCAGCGCCTCGGCGTCGACGCGTTCGGCGCCGATGATGACCGCGCGCCAGGCGGAGAAGTCCAGCCCGGTGAGCGCCTCGGGACGAACGCGGCGGGCGATGTACTCCAGCCCGAAGTTCGGCATCGAGGTCAGCCGCGCGCCGTGCGCCCCGAAGCAGCGCAGGTAGCGCCCGGGGTTGCGGACGAACTCCTCCGGCGGCATCAGCCACAGGTCGCTGGTGTTGACCACCGGAGTGACCAGGCAGCCGATGAGACCCATGTCGTGGTGCACCGGCAGCCAGGACGCGGTCGGGTCGTCGGGGGTCATCGCGAGCCACCGCCGGATCGCCGCGACGTTCGCGGCAAGCGCGGCGTGCGGCACCTGCACGCCGCGGGCGCGGCCGCTGGAGCCGGACGTGAACTGCAGCAGGGCCAGCGGGCCGGGATCCGCGACCGCCCCCCGGGATCCGCCGGCGGCGTCGGCCAGCTCGTCGGCGCTCAGCACGCGCGGGACCCCGGCGCTTTCGGCAAGCGGCGCGATGGCTGCGGTGAGGGTGGCCGCGCAGACCACCACCCGCGGCGCGGCGGCGCGCAGGAGACCCGACACGTGCTCCCCGTAGACCGCGCGGTCCTGGAAGTTCAGCGGTGGGGCGATCGGCGAGGGCGCCGCACCGGCGGCCATCGCGGCGAACAGCGTGGCGACGAAGTCGGGGCCGGCGGGCTCGACGATGGACACCACGTCGCCAGGCGTCACCCCGACCGCCCGCAGGCCGGCCAGGATCACCCGGGTCCGGTCGGCCAGCTCGGCGTACGACAGGAAGGTCCAGTCGTCGCCGCCGGCGGCGAAGTGCACACCCCGGTCCTGCCGGGGACGCTCCAGCCAGCTCAGCAGCGGCGATTCCGACACGGCGCGTACGGTCATCGGCCCGTCACCTCCTCCCCCAGTACGTCTATCCGAGATTGATAGCAGATACAAGGCTAAACAAGATACGAGGAAGGCGATAGAGTCCAACCGTGACCAGTACGCTTCCCCGCGTCGACGGACTGCTCCCCGCGCTCGCCGAGCGCGCGGCGGAGATTGACCGGGCGGGTCGGGTCCCCGAGGACGTTCTCGCCGAGCTGAGCGCGGCGGGCTGCCTGCGGATGCTGGTGCCTGCCGCGTACGGTGGCGCCGACCTGCCGCTGGTCGAGGCGCTGCGCGTCATCGAGCAGCTGTCCACGGCGGACGCCTCCACCGGCTGGCTGATCGGCCAGGTCGGCCTGGCGCACCTGCTGTTCGCCTGCTTTCCCGACGCCGCCCGCGACGAGATCTACGCGCACGGCCCGGACGTGTTGGGCGCCGGCGCGGTGGCGCCCAAGGGCCGGGCGGCCCCGGACGGGGCGGGCGGCTGGCGGGTCAGCGGCCAGTGGCCGTTCGTGACCGGCAGCCCGCAGGCGAGCTGGATCTACCTGAACTGCATCGTGCTCGACGGGCGGACCCCCCGGACCCTGCCCAACGGGGCACCGCTGACCCGGATGGTGCTCTTCCCCGCAGGGGAGCTGGAGCCTGTCGACACCTGGCAGGTGCTGGGCCTGCGCGGCACGGCCAGCCAGGACGTGCGGGCGGCCGGCCGCACCTGCCCCGAGCACCGCGGCTTCAGCCTCGTCGGCGACGGCGACGACGTGCGCCGTACCGTCTTCCGGATCGCCCAGGCCGGGCTGCTCATCGCGGCTGTCGACCTCGGCATCGCGCAGGGGGCCGTGCACGACGCGGCGGCGCACGCCGCCGCCGGCCGCCGCCGGACGTTCAGCACCCGGTCGCTTGCCGACTCCCCGGTTTTCCACGACCGCCTCGGCGAGGCCCACGTGGCCCTGCGCGCGGCCCGGGCGTTGCTGCACCGCGAGGCGGCCGGGGCCTGGGAGACCGCGCGGCGCGGCGAGGTGCTCAGCGCGCTGGACCGCGCCTGCCTGCGCGCCACCGCCACGCAGGTCACGGCCACCGCGCTCCAGGCCGTGCAGACGGCGTACGCGCTGGCCGGCGCGTCGACAGTGTTCGACTCCTCGCCGCTGCAACGTCGGCTGCGCGACATCAACACCGCGACGCAGCACTTCGTCAACAGCCGCGACAGCTACGCCACCGTCGGCGCCCTGCTCTCCGGCGCGGACGTCGACACGACGATGTTCTGACCCGGCGCCGCTCTGAGTACGGCATTGTTCCGAGCGCGGCGCTGTGCAGGCCGCGGCCCCGCTCTGAGCGCAGATGTTCTGAGCGCGGCGCTGTGCAGGCCGCGGCGCCGCTCTGAGCGCAGATGTTCTGAGCGCGGCGCTGTTCAGGCCGCGGCGCGCGAGCAGCGAGCGGCCCAGGCGGCTCGCTCGACGGTCAGCCGCGGGTCGTGGCGGGTTCGGCCGGCGCCTGCGTGTCCCGTGCCGGCACCCGGGCCGGCACTGTCGCGCCGGCGCCGAAGTAGCGCTCCCGCAGGGTCCGCTCGGCCGGGTCGTACGCGGTGCGGAACAGGCCGCGCCGCTGCAACTCCGGCACCAGCAGGTCGCAGATGTCGTCGATGCCCTGGGTCGTCGGGCAGGGGATGAGGTTGAAACCGTCCACGTCGGCCACCGCGCACCACTCCTCCATCCGGTCGGCGACCTGCTCGACAGTGCCGAAGAGGGTCACCGGCGCTCCGGTGCGGGGCCGGCGGGCTGTCGCCACCAGGTAGCGCACGTCGCCGACAGTCCAGGTGCGCTCGGGTCCGAGTCGGCGCAGGAAGCCCACGAAGCTCTGGCTGCCCTGCCCGGCGATCTCCGCCACCGGCGTCTCGTCCGGGTACGCCGCGAGGTCCACGTCCATCCAGCCGCACCACTTGGCGAGCTGGCCCTCGCCGCTCCACAGCGCCACGTACTCCTCGGCCCGCCGGCGTGCCTCCGCCTTGGTCGGGGCGACCATGACCATGCTGCCCTGCAACGCCTTGACCGCGCGAGGGTCGCGCCCGTGAGCGGCAACCTCGGCGCGCAGCCGGGCCACCTGCGACGCGCCGCTGGCCGGGTCGGCCATGGTCAGGAAGACGACCTCGGCGTGCCGGGCCGCGAACGTCATTCCCCGTCCGGACGCGCCGGCCTGGTAGAGCACCGGGGTGCGCTGCGGCGACGGCTCGCACTGGTGCGGGCCTCGTACGGAGAACCAGCGGCCGTCGTGGCCGATCTCGCGCACCCGGTCCGGGTCGGTGAAGACGTTCGCGGCGGCGTCGCGCAGGACCGCGTCGTCGTCCCAGCTCTCCTCCCAGAGCCGGCGGGCCACCTCGACGTACTCGTCGGCCCGGTCGTAGCGCTCGTCGTGGTCCAGGTACGACCCCAGCCCGTTCGCCGACGCGGACCGCAGATACGAGGTGACGATGTTCCAGGCGACCCGCCCGCCGGTGAGGTGGTCCAGCGAGCTGAACACCCGGGCGCACTCGTACGGGGCGTGGTACGTCGTGGAGTAGGTGACGGCGAGGCCCAGCCGGGAGGTGGTGGCCGCGATCGCCGGCAACACGAGCAGCGGGTCGATCGACGGGATCTGCACGGCATGCCGGACGGCTGCCCGCCAGGAGCCCTGGTAGACGTCGTACGTGCCGTGCACGTCGGCGAAGAAGAGCGCGTCCAGGCAGGCGGCCTCCAGCCGGCGACCCAGCTCGACCCAGTAGCCGAGATCGCGGTAGCCGGTGGCGCTGCGGTCGGCGGGGTGCCGCCAGAACCCCTTGAACTGCGGCGACGGCGAGCACTGGGTGAACAGGTTCAGATGCACGTATCAAGTGTCTCGTATGCTATCTGGTATCGCAACGCTCGACCGGATACGGTACGGACATGCCCGTGACGCCTCGCATCGACCTCGCGTCGGTCACCCGCCTCACCGAACTGGCCGACTACATCGTTCCGTTCACCATCCGGGTCATGTGTGACCTCGCGGTCGCCGACCAGCTCGTCGAGGGTCCGATGCCTGTGGACGTGCTGGCCGGGCGCGTCGGCGCCGACCCCGCCGCGTTGACCCGTGGCCTGCGGGCGCTCGCCGGCCGGGGCATCTTCACCGAGGTCACGCCCGAGGTCTTCGGCCTCACCCCGCTGGCCGAGCCGCTGCGCAGCGACCACCCGTTCTCGGTACGCGAGTGCTTCCCCCTCATGCCACCTGACATCTACTCGTGGGCCCGCCTGACGCACAGCCTGCGCACCGGCGAGACCGCGTTCGGGCACGTGCACGGCGGGACCCGCTACTACGACCACTTCGCCGACCACCCGTACGAGTGCGTCCGGTTCGAGCGGTCGGCCGAGAGCGTCAACCCGTTCGTGCTGCGAACCGTGGCGCCGGCGCTGGACCTGGGCACGGCCCGGACCCTTGTGGACGTGGGCAGCGGCCACGGCACCTTCGTCGCCGGCCTGCTCGCCCGCCACCGCGAGTTGCGCGCGATCCTGCTCGACCTTCCGCACGTGGTCGCCGAGGCGCCGGACGTGCTGGCAGGCGCGGGTGTCGCCGAGCGGTGCGAGGTGCGCGGCGGCAGCTTCTTCGACAGGCTTCCCGAGGGCGCCGACGTGTACCTGCTCAAGACGATCATCCACGACTGGCCGGACGAGCGGGCCGCCACGATCCTGCGCAACGTACGCGCCGCCGCCCGGCCCGACAGCCGAGTGGTGATCGTCGAGTCGGTGAGCCGCTACGGCAACCACGACGACACCGGCAAGGTGATGGACGTCAAGGCGCTCGCCCTCTTCGGCGGGCGGACCCGCACCGAGCCGGAGTTCCGCGCGCTGCTCGACGACGCCGGGTTCCGGCTGGCGCGGATCACGCCGACGTCGTCGATGTCGGTCCTGGAGGCCGTGCCGGCGGTGCCCGCGCCAGCCGGCGACGGGACCACCGGCAGACCGGCCGTCGCGGCGGCCGGCCGGACGGCCTGAGGAGGCCGGCGATGCCACGCCTGGACGGTCGTAACCACATCAACCTCACAGTCGTCGACCTGGAGCGCAGCACCGCGTTCTACTGCTCGGTGTTCGAGATGGTGGTGGTCAACGACGTCACCCCACAGGAGTCCGGCTTCCGCTTCCGCACCCTGCTGCACACGGCGTCGTTCGCCTCGGTGGTGCTGGGCTGCGTCGAGGACCCACCCGAGACCGGCGCCGACGGCCCCACCGGCGCCAATGGCGACCGTTTCGACGAGCGGCGCCCCGGGCTGCACCACCTGGCCTACCACGTGCCCGAACGCGGCGACCTGGACGAGTGGGTGGCCCACCTGGACACCGTCGGCGTCGCGCACTCCGGCATCACGACGTCGAAGCACGAGGCGGGGTCGCAGATCTGGCTGCGCGACCCGGACAACATCTGGCTGGAGTTCTACTGGGTGAACCGGGACTTCTTCGTCGACCGGCTCCGCCAGGTGTGGCGCAACAAACGCCAGTCGACCCGCGTCTGAGCCCGCTCGACCCGTTGGGGCCGCCCGGTCGGGCGGCCCCGTCGCACGTCAGGCCGGCAGGTCCGCCTCGCTGCGGGCCACCACCGCGTCGCCGAGCACCAGCAGGTCGATCTCCTTGGCGCGTACGAAGGTGTCGACCGCGTCGGCGGCCGAGTTCACGATCGGGTCACCGGCCAGGTTGAACGACGTGTTGACCACCGCCGGGACGCCGGTGAGCTGCCGGAACTGCTCGATGAGCGCCCAGTAGCCGGGGTTGGTGTCGCGGTGCACGGTCTGCGGGCGGGCCGAGCCGTCCACGTGGGCCACCGCCGGGACCCGCAGCCGGGCGTCCGGGCGCAGCGACGCGGCGGCCAGCATGAACCGCGACGGTTCGCCGACCGGCCCCTCGATCAGCTCCGACACGTGCTCGGCGAGAATGCTCGGCGCGACCGGACGCCACATCTCCCGGCCCTTGAGCACGTTGAGGCGCTCCAGGTTGCGTCGGGACCGCGGATCGGCAAGCAGACTGCGTGCGCCGAGCGCCCGTTGCCCGATCTCCGCCCGGCCGCGCGCCCAGCCCACGATCCGGCCGCGGGCGAGTTCACCTGCCACGGAGCGGGCCAACTCGTCGTCGCCGAGGCGGCGGTGCACCATGCCGGCGCGCGCGGCGGCCGCCTCACCGGCCTCAGTGGTGATCGGCTGACCCCAGTACGCGTGGTCGATGCGGGTGGGCGTGAACTCCCCGCACTCGCGCGCCGCGACGAGCGCCGCCCCCAGGGACACCCCCGCGTCGGTGGGCACCGGCGGAACGTATACCTGATCGAAGAGTCCACTGCGGACCAGCACACCGATCATGGTGCAGTTCATCGCCACCCCGCCGGCGAGCGCCAGCACCGGGGTGTCGACCCGCCGACGCAGCTCGGCCGCCAGGGACAGCACCGTCTCCTCCAGCCCCTGCTGGATCGTCGCGGCGAAGTCCGCGTACGCGATGGGCTCCTCGCCGGTGCGCGGCGCGTACGGGAACAGCTTGCCGAACTCGGGTTTGAGCGACTCGGCGACGGCCGGGTAGTACGCCATCAGCGGGCCGAGCGTCGCGGCCCGTCGGCTGGGGACCTCGGCGGTGGGCGTGCCGCGGACCAGCTCGTACCCGCCCTGAACCGGTCGCACAGGCGCTCCCGGACCCGGTCTGCCGTAGGCGGCGAGGCCCATCAGCTTGCCGGTGCCCCAGTAGCCCAGCCCGGCCCACTCGGCGGCGGCGTTGTAGTAGAAGCCCAGGGACTGCTCCACGGGCCACTCCCGCAGGATCTCGATCTCGCCGTCGGCGTACCTGCCGAACGAGGTCGACTGCGTCTCGCCGGCACCGTCGAGGACCAGGACGGCGGCCTCGTCGCAGTCGTAGCTGTACACGGCGCTGGCCGCGTGCGCGACGTGGTGCGGCACCCAGCGGACCGCGGGCATGGTCAGGTCCTCGTCGTCGGGGAAGAGCATGGCCCGCAGCCCCTCGGTGGTGAACCGTCGGTTGCGGCCCAGCGGGATGTCCCGGAAGTCCCAGCCGATGGCGACGGTGTCCACCTCCCGCGCGCCGATGCCCGCCATCGCCAGGCACGCGGCGATCGCCTCGGCGGGCGGCTGGCCCACCGCGTGCTTGCGGCGGCTGACCCGCTCCTGCTCGACCAGAGCGCACAGCGCGCCGTCGCGGACCAGAGCTGCGCTGGAGTCGTGGAAGCCGATGTTCACCCCGAGTACGTAACGCGCCGACATGGTCGGCCTCCCTTCCGGTGTCTGGCGGTCATCCGGCCTGTCGGGCCCCGTCGAGGGCGAGCACGGCACGGACGATGTTGTGGTAGCCGGTGCAGCGGCACAGGTTGCCCTTGAGGGCGTGCCGCACGTCGTGCTCGGTGAGCGGCCCCGGGTTCTCCTCCAACAGGCTCACCACCGCGAGGACCATCCCCGGGGTGCAGAAGCCGCACTGCAGCGCGTGGTGCTCCCGGAACGCCTCCTGCACCGGGTGCAGCCGGTCGCCGTCGGCGAGCCCCTCGGCGGTGCGGATGTCGGCGCCGTCGGCCTGCGCGGCAAGCAGGGTGCACGACTTGACCGACCGCCCGTCGAGCAGCACCGTGCAGGCGCCACAGGAGCTGGTGTCACAGCCCACCGTCGCGGCGGTGAGCCCCAACTCCTCGCGCAGCAGGTGGACCAGCAGGGTGCGCGCCGACACCCGACGGCTCTCCGGGCGGCCGTTGACAGTGGCGGTGACGGCGACTGTCGTCGTACCGGGCCGGGCGTCGATGCTCATCGTGGTTCCTCCGCGGTGGCGCCGGAATCGGTCAGGGCGCGGGCCACAAGCACCCGGCTGAGGTGCCGCCGGTACGCCGCCGAGGCCCGTACGTCGTCGGGCGGGTCGCACCCCTCGTCGGCGCGCGCCGCCGCGACCGTGACACCGGCGCCCTCGGCGAGTGCCGCCTCGACCCCGTACGCCCGCCGGATGGTCGGACCCATCCCGGCCAGCGCCACCCGGGAGTCGGCGACGGCCACGGCCACCACCGACCACTCCAACGCCGGGCGGGCGAACGTCCGGTAGCGCCACCGCGCCGGGCCGGGCAGCGGCACCCGTACCTCGGTGACCAGCTCGTCGGGCCGGCACACCGTCACGCCAGGCGCGACTGCCAGCTCGGCGGCGGGCACCTGTCGTGCTCCGGTAGCGCTGCGGAACACCACCACGGCGTCCAACGCGACCAGGGCCAGGGGCAGGTCGGCGGCCGGATCGGCCTGGGCGAGCGCCCCGCCGACGGTGCCGAGGCGCCGCACCTGCGGATCACCGACAGCCGCGGCCGCGACCGCCAGCAGCGGGGCGTACCTGTCGATCAGGGGGTCGCCGAGCAGCCGGTGGTAGCGGGTCAGCGCGCCGACGGCCAGGTGGTCGTCGCGGTGCGCCACGTACGACAGTTCGGTGACCCGGCCGAGGTCGAGCACTGTGTCGACCCGGTCCCGGCGCAGCTTGAGCGCCGGCAGCAGCGACTGCCCGCCGGCAAGTGGCCGCAGCTGGTCCCCGTACGCCTGGCGCAGCTCCAGCGCCTCGGTGAGGTCCCGGGCCCGGTGGTAGTGCAGGCTCGCCGGGATCACGGGCCGGCCGCCGACCAGGTGGGCACCGGGCTGCGGTGCGTGGTCCGCAGGATGGTGTCGATGAGCTGGTTGCGGCGTGCCAGCAGGTAGAAGTGCCCGCCGGGGAAGGTGTGCACCGTGAATCCGCCGCGTGTGCGCAGCGCCCAGTCGCCGGCCTCGTCGGCGGTGACCTCGGGGTCGTCCGCGCCGACGCAGGCCAGCACCGGCGCGCGCAGCGGCACGGGTGGCCCCGGGCGGTACGTCTCGGCGATCCGGTAGTCGGCGCGCAGCACCGGCAGGGCGATGGCGCGTACCCCCTCGTGGTCGAGGGCCTCGCGGCCGGTGCCGCCGAGGCGTCCGGTCTCCGCCCACAGCGTGTCGTCGTCGGCCAGGTGCACGCTTGTGGCGCGCAGCCGGCCCGGCCCGGGGCGACCGGAGACGACGAGCGCCCGCAGCACGCTGCCCGGCCCGTCCAACAGGCGTGCCGTTTCGTACGCCACCGACGCGCCGAGGCTGTGCCCGAACAGGACGACGGGCGCGTCGGCAGGCAGCGCCCGCACCGCCTGCGCGACGCCCTCGGCGAGGCTCGGCAGGTCGGCCGCGAACGGCTCCGCCGACCGGTCCATCCGGCCCGGATACTGCACGCCGTGCACCTCGACGTCGTCGGGCACCTGCGCCGACCAGGTCCGGTAGAACGCGGCGTTGCCTCCGGCGTGCGGGAAGCAGACGAGCCGCAGCGCGGGCCAGCGCAGCGGCCGGAAGCAGCGCAGCCATGTCCGCGCGAGGGGGTTCACGAGCGCGCTCCGATCCGCTGCGGCCGCACGCCGCCCGGCGGATCGCCGGCCGGCTGTTCGGCGGCCGGCTGTTCGGCGGCCTGCTGTTCGGCGGCCGGCGACGAGCCGACCTGCGACGAGCCGACCTGCGACGACCCCGCCGGCGACGGGCCGGCCGGCGGATCGACAGCCCTCGCCGCCGCGTCGGCCAGGTCGGCCACGTCGGACGCCCCGAACATCCGCGGCGGTACGGAGTGCACCAGCTCGGGTGGCCCGAGCCGGGCGGTGACGTCCTGCCACAGTTGGCACAGGCTCAGGTGGTACTGGCCGTGGCGGGCCAGCTTCCGCCCACCCAGCGCCGCGGCGTGCAGATTGCCCAGCGCATACCCGACACCGGCCGGCCAGACCTCGTCGAACACCTTGCGGTAGCTGGGCGCGACCGTGTCGGCCAGCGGCTGCGCGCTCGGCACGTCCAGGTGGTCCGCGTCGTCGCTCTCGCCGCCGGCGAAGTGCGGTCGGCCCACCCCCCGGTCCTGCACCTGCTGCGGGAAGTCCGGCCGAGGGCTCCACACCGTGGGCCCGTGCGTGCTGACCAGGGTCAGGTTGCCGGCCTCGGTGCCGATTGTCACCCGGTGCAGCAGGTGCGCGTAGTTGTCCGGGTCCGCCGGGTCCATCTGGTTCTGCACCCGCAGCGTCAACGGCACACCGGCGAGCACCCCGTCGAGGCTGCGGAACGGCACGTCCACCCGGGACAGCCGGCGTACCTGTTCGGGAAGCTCGACCGCCGGGGCCAGACCCCACGGTCGGACGCCGCCGAGGGCCTGGCCGAGGATGTCCAGCAGCGCGTACGCGACCTGGAACCCGCAGGCCGCGTCGACGTAGCGGGCCGGCTGTCGAGCCAGCAGCGCCCGGGCGGCGGCGAGGAACCGGCGTACCGGGGCGGTGTGCACGTAGAACGAGTTCAGGTGGTAGACGACCCCGGCCCGGCCGGCGGTGCGCAGGCACTCGACCAGTTCGTCGTGGTGCAGCGGATGCTCCTGCAACACGTGCAGGCCGCGCTGCATCAGCGCCCGGGCCACCTCGCCGCCCTGCCCGCCCAGCAGGCCACCACGGATGACCACGCAGGCGAGCGTCACGTCCTCGGGCACCTCGGCGACGTCGGTCCACAGCGGCACCCCGTAGTGCCGGGCGCAGGCCGCGGACCGGGCGCTGCCCCCGGCGAGGATCCCGGCCAGCTCGAACGGGAAGTCCGGCTGCCGGAACGCCTGCAGGTACACCTGGCCGAACTTGGTGCCGGCGACAAGCACTCTCGGTTTCACGCCACCCCCTCCTCGATCAGGTCGTACGACCCCAACGGGCCGTCCTCGACGCGCAGTGACGTGACCGCCGGGCTGGTGCGCAGCAGGTCCACCGCCCACCCGGGATCCACCGCGTCGGCCAGGTGGTGCACACCGGGTGGCACGTCGCCGGCGGCGACCGCGAGGGCGCCGAGGGCTACCGCCGCGCCGGTGAGCGCGTTCGCGCCGGTCCCCCGACAGACCAGCACACGGGCGCCCGCCGGGCCGGTCAGCTCGACGACCAGCAGCTGGTAGCGGGGCCGCCCGAAGGTGTCCAGCTCGGCCGCCCGGCACACCTGCGCGGCCGCGTCGGCGAGTTGCGCCGCCGTCGCGCCGTCGCCCGCTCGGCGGGCCCCCGCGGCGAGCGCCGCCGGCAACCGGCTGCCGGCGAACGCCGACCACCAGTCGACGTCGGTCAGGCCCAGCCGGCGGGCGAGTCGCTCGGTCTCGGTGCTGAGGTACGGCTGCAACAGCACCGGCTCGTCGAAGAACGGCACCGGCGCCTCCGCCCTGGCCGCGAGGGCGCGGCTGCGTCGCGCGCCGTCACGCCACGCGGCCGACGGCTCGCCGTACTCGGCGGTGCCGACGGCGAGGAAGTCCAGGGCGGCGCCGGGCGTGAACCCGTCGCGACCGCCGACGTACCCGGTCATCCGCCGAGCCCCCGGCGTCTGCGCCGCGAGGTGGGCGGGGAGCAGCCCGGACAGGCCGGGCATCAGCCCGGCGGAGAGCACCGCGACCCGGTCGGCGGCCCCGGGCAGGGCGGACACCACCGCGTGCAGCGGGTCGTCGCCGGCCGCGTCGACGTAGCCGGCGCCGCTGCGGGCGGCCGCGCGGGCCACCGTGTCGCCGATCGAGGCCGCCGGCCCGGCGCAGTTGACGACTGTGTGGCAGCCGGCGCAGAACGCGTCCAGGCTCGCCGGGTCGGTGACGTCCACGGCGCGCGCCTGGACCCGCGGGTGGTCCGGCCCGAGTCGGGCCGGGTCACGGGCGCCGGCGCGTACGTCGTCCACGCCCCAGGCCAGCAGGTGCGCCAGGGCGTGCCGGCCCACCCCGCCGCTGGCGCCGACCAGGGCGACAGTCGCTGCCATGTCAACGGTCCTCGGCGACCGGGCCGGCCCACTCGCCCGGATCGTCGGGCACCCGTCGCACGGTCAGCTCGCCCAGGCACACGTCACGCCACCAGTCGACGCTCGTCGGGTCCGGCTCGTCCGGGCACAGCAGCGTGACGTCGCCCGCGTACGGGGAACTGCCGTAGCCGTCGCCGTCGACCGGGTCGGCGATCACCAGGTTGGCGACGTCCACCCCGGACTCGGTGAGCTGCCGGGCCAGCTCCAACGCCAGCACGCCGGCCGCGCCCCGGCCCACAAGCACCAACTCCCCCGCCGACACGTGCGCGGCAAGCGCGGCCGTGTAGTCGGCGGCGAGGCGTTGCACAAGCGGCGCCGGGTCGAGACCCGCGTAGCGGTGCAGCCCACCGTCCACGATCCCGCACACCGCCCCGGTGGCGGCCAGCCGCTCGGCCAGCCCGGCGTACCCGTCGAGGCTGCCGCTGCCGTCGTGCACAAGCACGTAGCGGGGCGGGCCCTCACCGGCCAGCGCCACCACCTCGCCGGTGTCGCTGACGGCCGGCTCCTCGTCGGGTCGGACGCTGCCCACGGCGGCCAGGTGATCGGCCAGGTCCGCGACCGTCGGGTGCTCCAGGATCCGGCGCAGCAGCTCGTCGAAGAAGACGTCGGCGGCGGCCGGCACCCGCTCGGCGAGTTGGCCGGCGAGTTTCGCGGCGAGCAGCGAGTCACCGCCGAGGGCGAAGAAGTCCGCGTCCCGACCGACCCGCTCCACCCGCAGCACGTCGGCCCAGACGGCAGCGATCTGCTCCTCAAGCTCGGTGAGCGGGGCCGTGGCGCTCGCCTCGGGACCGGCGGTCGTGGCCGCCACCAGCCGGCGTACGGCCGCCCGGTCCAGTTTGCCGTTGGCCGTGCGGGGCAGGTCGTCGACGACCTGCAACACGCCCGGGATCATGTAGTCGGGCAGCCGGTCGGCCAGGTGCGCCCGCACCTCGTCGGGCACCACCCGCCGCCGGTCGGCCTTCACCCGCGCGGCGATGATCCGCATGCCGAGCCCGGCCATCGGGTCGGCGGCAGGCGGCAGGTCGAGCACGGGCGACGCACCGGCGGCACCGAGCAGGCCCCGCCACTCGTCAGCGGTGAGGAACGTACGGTCGGTGCCCTGGCGCAGGTCGGCGAAGTCACCGAGGTCGTCGTCTAGCCGCACCAACAGCTCAAGCGACGTCATGATCTGGTAGTGCTCCCGGGTCATCTCCAGCAGCACCAGGTGCCCACCGGGGGCGAGCAGGCCGCGCAGCCGGGCCAGCGTGGCCGGCACGTCCCGGGTGGCGTGCAGGACGTCGCCGGCGATCACGATGTCGGCGCTGTTCGGGGCCATGCCCTGCCCGGCCAGGTCGGCGTCGAGGTCGAGCTGCGCGAAACGCAGCCCCGGCCGGTCGGCGAAGCGCTGCCGGCCGGCGCCGAGGAAGAACGCGGACAGGTCGGTGTAGAGGTAGTCGACGTCGAGGCCGTCAAGCGCGTCGAGCACCGCCGCTGTCGTACCGCCGGACCCGGCGCCGACCTCGACGATGCGCACCGGCCCGTCGAGCCGCTCGGCCAGCGACCTGACGGTCGCCGCCGCGACCGCGTTGGCCCACCTGTTGAACAGGGCGTCGGCGTAAAGGTTGTCCGACACGGCCAGCTCACCGCCGGGGAACAGCAGCGCGAGGGGGTCCTCGTCGCCGCGCAGCAGCGCCGGCAGCGCGGTGGCGCTGGCCTGGAAGTAGCGGACCAGCTCGGGGGACTCGCCGACCGCGGCCGCCCGCTCGGCCACCGCGTCCCAGGCCCGCGCGGCAGGTGGTGGCGCACCGGCCAGCCGGTAGCCGTCGTCGTCGTGGCGCAGCACCCCGCTGTCGGTGAGCGCCCGCAGCCAGCGGCGCAGCAGCCGGCGGTGCCGGGGCGCGACGCGGGTGGCGGCGTACACCTCGGCGAGGCTGTGCGGGCGGTCGTCGAGCGCGAGGCCCGCGGCGCGCAGGGTGTCCAGCATGGCGGCGAGACCGAGAGAGTCCAGCTCGTGCAGGTACGCCTCGTACGCGCCCAGATCGGTGCCGGCCACCAGCGCGGCCCCGGCCGCTGTGGGTCCGGCCGGGTCGACCGGCTGCCCGGGGCCGGGCTCGACCGCGGCGGGCTGCACGACGGCGGCCAGCCGCCTCTCCAGTGGACGGTCCCCGTCGACCACCGCTGTCGCCCCGCCCACCGCCGGGTGCGCCAGCAGCGCCGACTCGACCTCGGCCAGCTCGATCCGATGGCCGCGGATCTTGACCTGGAAGTCCTCCCGGCCGAGGAACTCGATGGTGCCGTCGGGCCGGTAGCGGCCCAGGTCACCGGTGCGGTACAACCGCTCACCGGTGGACGGGTCGGTGACGAACCGCTCGGCGGTGCGGGCCTCGTCGCCGAGGTAGCCGAGCGCCAGTCCGGCGCCGCCGATGTACAGCTCCCCGGCGACCCAGTCCGGGCGGGGCCGCAGCGCCGCGTCGCGGACGTGCCAGCTCTGGTTGGTCAGCGGCACCCCGTACGGGATGCTGCGCCAGGACGGATCGACAGGCCCGATCGGGTGGATGATCGACCAGATGGCGGCCTCGGTCGCGCCGCCGAGGCTGACCACGGCCAGACCGGGGACGAGATCGCGGATCTGGTCCGGCAGGGTGACCGGGATCCAGTCGCCGCTGAGCAGGGCCAGCCGCAGCGAGGGGATCCGGACCATCGGCGCGGCCGCGAGGTAGTCGGCGAGCATCTGCACCTGCGCCGGCACCGAGTTCCAGAGGGTCACCTCGTTGTCGGCGACCAGCTCCGCCCAGTGGGTGGGGTCGCCACGCCGCTGCGGCGCGGGCAGCACCAGCGCCGCGCCGACCGCCGGCGGGCCGAACAGGTCGTAGACGGACAGGTCGAAGCCCAGACTGGCCAGGCCGAGGACGCGGTCGTCGGGCGTCACGTCGAACCGTGCGTTGATGTCCGCCACGGTGTTCAGGGCCGCCCGGTGGGTGATCACCACCCCCTTCGGGGTGCCCGTCGACCCGGAGGTGTGGATGACGTACGCGCGGTCGTCCGGGCTGACCGCCCGGGTCGGCAGGGCCGTCGGCGCCGGTCCGTCGCAGTCGTCCACCGCGATCGGCGTCACCCGCTCCGGCCAGTCGCCGGCCACCCGGTCGGCCTCGGTGAGGACGTGCCGGATCCCCGCGCCGTCGAGGATCAGGTCACGGCGAACGGGCGGCTGGTTGGTGTCGACAGGCACGTACGCCCCACCGGCCAGCAGGACACCGAACACCGCGACCACCTGCCGCCAGCCCTTCTCGGCGACCACCGCGACCAGGTCCCCGGGCCGGCAGCCGGCCTCGGCGAGTCGCGCGGCCACCGCCGTGGCACGGCCGGTGAGCTGCCGGTAGGTGAGGGTGCCGTCGTCGGCGACCACTGCCACCCGGTCCGGGGTCCGCAGCGCCTGGGCGAGCACCCCCTCGTGCAGCAGCCCGTCGGGCAGCGGCGCGGCGGTGTCGTTGACCTCGGCGCGGCGGCGGGCGCTCGCCTCCGGCAACGTCACCGGGGCCAGTTCCTCCCACGCCTCGTCGGTGCCCGCCAGCCGGCGCAGCAGCGTGGCGTACGCGGCGAACATCTCGTCGATGACACCGTCGGGGAGGACGCCCTCGCGGACGTCCCAGTTGGTGGCCAGCCCACCGGAGCGCTCGATGTTCTGACAGTCGATCCACACCTGCGGGGTCTGGCTGATGCCGTAGCCCAGCTCACCGAAGCCCTCCACGCCTGTGTCGCCGCCCAGCCCGATGGCGCTTGTGAAGACGATGGGCATCAGCGCGGCGTCGGCGCCCCGACGACGGGCCAGCTCGCGGACGACGTCGACGCCGGAGAACCGGCGGTGGTCCAGGTCGGACCAGAGCTGCGCCTGGATGCGCTTGGCCCGCTCCTGCACCGGCGCGTCCGGGCTCTGCTCCACGGCGAGCAGGCTGACCGAGGTGAAGTCGCCGACGATCCGGTCCACCTGCGGGTGCGTAGGCGTCCGGTTGAGCAGCGTGACGTCGACTGTGAAGCGCGGGTGCACGCTCCACGCGGCGATCACCTCGACGTACGCGGCGAGCACCGCCCCCGACGGGCTGATGCCGTGCTGCCCGGCGCGTTGGCGCAACCCGGCCCACTCGGTCGGGTCGAGCCGCAGGTCGAGGCGGCGGAAGCGGGGCGGCGCGGCCGTGGCGTCACCGCGCAGGGGCAGCTCAGGCGCCGGGGGCAGGTCGTCGAGCCGGGCCAGCCACCAGTCCCGGTCGGCGTCGTGGCGGGGTCCGCCGCGCAGCGGTTCGGTGGCCAGCAGGTGGTCACGGAACGTCAGCGTCAGCTCGTCGCGGGGCGGGTCGCCTGCGTAGCGGCGGCCCAGCTCGTCGAGCAGGATGTTGATGCTGACGAAGTCGCAGATCAGGAAGTCGATCGAGAAGTGCAGGACGCACTGGTGCGGGCCACGGGTGACCCGCAGCGCGAACAGCGGCCACTGCTGCGGGTCGTAGCGACGGTGGTCCAGCTCCTCCCGGGTGGCGGCCACCGCGTCGGCGAAGCCGGCCGCGTCGGCGTCGCGCACCTCGACGCGGTACGCCGGCACGTCGGGTCGTACCTGCTGGGAGCCGTCGCGGTTGACGACGGCCCGCAGCATGTCGTGCCGGGCGACGATCTGGTGCCAGGCGCGTTCCAGCCGGTCCACGTCCAGCTCGGGAAAGGTCAGCTCGCCGTAGCCGTGGCAGCCGACCCCGCCGTAGGCGAAGCTGTCGCCACGCCCGAGCAGGTACGCGCTCTGCACGTCGGTGAGCGGGAACGGCTCGTACCGCTGCTCGGGGTGCGCCACCGCGGTGGGCGCGGCGGCGTCGCGCAGCACGGCAAGCACCTGCTCCTTGTGCTGGCGTAGGGCGGCGCGGCGCTTGTCGGTGAGAACGCCTGTGGGCGCCCGGAAGCGGAGCTGGCCGTCCTCCTCCCAGAGGTGGACGCCTACCTGCGCCAGCTCGGCGATGAGGTCCTGCCCGTTCATACGCTTCCCTCCTCGTACGTGCCAACGGCGTGCTGCACGGCGGTGGCCAGGTCCGCGATGGTCGGTCGGTCGAGCAGCCCCCGCATCGGCAGGTCGACGCCGTAGCGTTCCCGCAGCACGGCCAGCAGCCGGGTGGCGAGCAGGCTGTCCCCGCCGAGGCTGAAGAAGTTGCGGGTGCGGCCGGGGACGGGGCCGTTCAGCAACTCCGCCCAGAGGGCGCCGAGGTCGCTCTCCAGGCCGGCGTGGGGTGGCTCGTCGGCCGGTGCGCTGTCTCCGCTGGCGAGCAGGGCGGCCACCGCGCCCCGGTCGATCTTGCCGTTGCCGCTCAGCGGCAGCGCGTCGAGCACTGCGACGTGCTCGGGCACCATGTACGCGGGCAGCCTGTCGACGACGAACGCGCCTGTGGCGTCCGGGTCGAGGGTGACGCCCGCCTCCGGTACGACGGCGGCGGCGAGCCGGCGCGTGCTGGCGCCCACTGCCACCACCACGGCCTCCCGCACGCCTGGGCAGTCGGTCAGGGCGGCCTCGACCTCGCCCAGCTCGATGCGGTGCCCGCGGATCTTGACCTGGAAGTCCGCCCGCCCCAAGAATTCCAGCGTGCCGTCCGGCCAGTAGCGGCCCAGGTCACCGGTGCGGTACCAGCGCATCCCGTCGTGTGTCACGAACCGCTGCGCGGTGCGCTCCGGATCCCCCCGGTAGCCGGCCGCCACCCCCGCCCCGCCGATCCACAGCTCGCCGATCACCCAGTCGGGGCAGTCCCGTCCCCGCCCGTCCACCACGCGGTAGCGCTGGTTGGGCAGCGGGAAGCCGTACGGGATGGACCGCCAGTGCGCCGGCACCTCGCCCACCTCGAACGCGTTGGACCAGATGCCCGCCTCGGTGGCGCCGCCGAGTGCGGTGAGCCGGGCGTCGGGTCGGCGGGCGACAAGCCTGTCGCGCAGGTCCAGGCCGACCCAGTCGCCGGAGACCACTGCGTGCCGCAACGCGCCGAGCGGTTCGTCGCCGGCCGCGGTGAGCAGCATGTCGAGCAGGGCGGGCACGGTGTTCCAGATGGTGACGTCGTGCTCGCGCACGAGCCGCAGCCAGGTGCGGGCGTCGCGGCGCTGCCCCTCCTCGACGAGCACCACCGCGCCGCCGACGCCGAGCAGGGCGAAGATGTCGTACACCGACAGGTCGAAGTCCAGCGCCGACACGGCGAGGACCCGGTCGTCCGGGCCGAGACGCAGCCGGTCGTTGACCGCCGCGATGGTGTTTCCGGCCGCCGCGTGGGACACCTCGACGCCCTTGGGCTCGCCCGTGGAGCCGGAGGTGAAGATGACGTACGCCAACGAACCCGGGTCCACCGGCACGCACTCGTCCAGGGCCGGGCCGCCGTCGCCGGCGGGATCGAGCCCGTCCGCGCCGACGACAGTCTTCACGTCGGCCCGGGTGAGGATCCGCTCCCGGCGCACCACCGGCTGGTCCACGCCTACCGGCACGTACACGCCACCGGCGGCGAGCACACCCAGCACCGCGACGACCTGGTCGACGCCCTTGGGCAGGCACACCCCCACCGCGTCCCCCGGCGCGACCCCGGCCCGCGCCAGCGCCCCGGCAAGCGTCAACGCCCTCTCGGCCAGGTCCCCGTAGGACACCGACACCCCGTCGCCGAGCAGCGCCACCCGAGCGGGCTCCCGCGCCGCCCACCCGAAGAACCCCTCGTGCAACAGGCCGGGCGGGATCGGCGCGGCTGTCGCGTTGACCCGCTCGCGCACGGCCCGCTGCCCGGCGGGGAGCCCGACCGGCACGGTCCGCGCCCAGTTGCCGGCCGCGAGGGTGGTCAGCAGCTCGACGTACGCGGCGAACATCGTCTGCACCACGTCGGGCGGGAACAGCTCCGCCACCACGTCCCAGTTGATGCTCAGGCCACCGTCGCGTTCCATGACCTGGTTGTCCAGCCACACCTGCGGGGTCTGCGAGGCGCCCCAGATCTGCTCGCCGAACGGCAGGGACATGCTCACCAGTTCGTCGCTGATGCCCAGCGCGCTGGTGAAGACCACAGGCATCGCGGCGGCGGGGGCGCCGGTGCGCCGCGCGATCTCCCGCAGCACCCAGATGGCGGAGACGGCGTTGTGCTCCATGCCGTCCCACATGCGCTCCTGAAGGCGACGCACCAGGGTCAGGAAGTCGTCGCCCGCGCCGGGGCGGTGGCCGACGAGCAGCAGCGAGGTGAAGTCGCCGAGCACGTGGTCGATGTCGGGGTGCACCTCGCGGCGGTCGAAGAGGGTCAGGTTGAGGGTGAGGTCCGGCCGCGCGCTGAAGGCCGAGAGCACCTCGGCGTACGCGGTGGCGAGCACGGCGGCCGGGCTCACCCCGTGGGCGCGGGCGGCGTCGACGAGGGCGGTCCACTCGGCGGGGTCGAGCCGCGCCGCGTGGCGGACGAAGCGGGGGGCGCGTACGCGGTCGGGGTCGACGGCGAGCGGCAACTGCGGCGCGGGGGGCATCTCCGCGGCCTGCGCCGACCAGTAGCGCTCGTCGCCCTCGACTGTCGCCTCGTCCGGCCGGGCGGTGAGCACGTAGTCGCGAAACGACACTCCGATCGGGCGCAGCGGCGCGTCGAGATCGACGTAGAGGGCGGACAGTTCGGCGAAGACGGTCACGATGCTGAGCGCGTCGAGCACGATGTAGTCGAAGCTGAACGCCAGCCGGACGCGACGCTCGCCGTACCGGACGGCCTCGATGGCCACCAACGGCCAGCGGGTCGGGTCGGCGACCCGGTGTGACAGCCGGTCGCGCAGGTCGACGAGCGCGGCCTCACCCTCGCCGACCGCAATGGCCACCTCGGGCACCTCGGGTTGGACGCGTTGACGGCCGTCGGTGTCGAAGACGGCCCGCAGCATCTCGTGCCGGCGGACCAGCCGGTTCCAGGCCGTGGTGAGCCGGTCGAGGTCCACGTCCTGGCCGTCGAACTCCCAGTACCAGTGGGAGCCGACCTCACCGAGGGCGAAGTCGCCGCTGCGGCCCATCCAGTACGCCCGCTGCACGTCGGTCGCGGGGAACGGCTCGTGGCGGTTCGCCGGGTCGGCGACGAAGGTCCCGGTCAGCGCGGCGCCGGTGTCGATGCGTACGCCGGCGGCGAACCCGGCGAGGGTCGGCTCGGCGAAGAGGTGGCGCAGTTGCCCGCCGGCCAGCCCGGCCGAGCGCATCCGCCCGAGCAGGCGGGTGGCGAGCAGGCTGTCCCCGCCGAGGGTGAAGAAGCTGTCGGCGCGGCCGACGGTAGGCACGCCGAGCAGGTCGGCCCACAGGGTGGCCAGCGCCGTCTCGACCGGTCCGGCGGGTGGCTCGACCTCGGTGGAGCGGCCGGCGCCCTCGGCGAGCCGTCGTGCCAGCGCCGGCCGGTCGATCTTGCCGTTGCCGCTCAGCGGCAACGCGTCGAGCACGGCGACGTGCTCGGGCACCATGTACGCGGGCAGCCGCTCGCCGACGAACGCCCGTACGGTCTCCGGGTCCACCCCGGACACCGACGGTACGACGGCGGCGGCGAGCCGGCGCGCGCTGGTACCCACTGCCACCACCACGCCCTCCCGCACGCCTGGGCAGTCGGTCAGAGCGGCCTCGACCTCGCCCAGCTCGATGCGGTGCCCGCGGATTTTCACCTGGAAATCCGCCCGCCCCAAGAATTCCAGCGTGCCGTCCGGCCAGTAGCGGCCCAGGTCACCGGTGCGGTACCAGCGCATCCCGTCGTGTGTCACGAACCGCTGCGCGGTGCGCTCCGGATCCCCCCGGTAGCCGGCCGCCACCCCCGCCCCGCCGATCCACAGCTCGCCGACCACCCAGTCGGGGCAGTCCCGTCCCCGCCCGTCCACCACGCGACAGCGCTGGTTCGGCAGTGGAAGCCCGTACGGGATGGACCGCCAGTGCGCCGGCACCTCACCCACCTCGAAGACCGTCGAGTGGATGGCGGTCTCTGTGGTGCCGCCCAGGGCGACGAGCCGGGCGTCGGGGCGCAGCGCCACCAGGCGGTCGCGCAGGTCCAGGCCGACCCAGTCGCCGCCGAGCAGCGCCAGTCGCAGATGGTCCAGGCCGCCCTCGGCCTCGGCGGCGGTCAGCAGCATGTCCAGCAGCGCGGGGACCGACTGCCAGACCGTGACCCGGTGCGCGTCGACGAGCCGACGCCAGGCGCTCGCGTCGCGTCGCTGCTCCTCGCCGATCAGCACCACCGCCCCGCCGACGCCGAGCAGCGCGAAGATGTCGAACACCGACAGATCGAAGTCCAGCGCCGACACGGCGAGGACCCGGTCGTCCGCGTCGATGTCGAACCGCCGGCGAATGGCCTCGATCGTGGTGCCGGCGGCCGAGTGCGGCACCTCGACGCCCTTGGGCTCACCCGTGGAGCCCGAGGTGAAGATGACGTACGCCACCGACGCCGGGTCGCCTGGCACGCAGCCGTCCAGGGCCGGGCCCCCGTCGCCGGCCGGGTCGAGCCCGTCCGCGCCGATCACCGTCCGCACGCCGGCCCGTTGCCAGATCCGGTCGCGTCGGGCGGCCGGCTGGTCCACGCCCACCGGCACGTACACGCCACCGACGGCGAGCACACCCAGCACCGCGACGACCTGGTCGACGCCCTTGGGCAGGCACACCCCCACCGCGTCCCCCGGCGCGACCCCGGCCCGCGCCAGCGCGCCGGCAAGCGTCAACGCCTTTCCCGCCAGCTCGCCGTAGGACACCGACACCTCGTCGCCGAGCAGCGCCACCCGAGCGGGATCCCGGGCCGCCCGGTCGAAGAACCCGTCGTGCAGTCGACCCACCGGCAGCGTCGCCACGGTGTCGTTGGCCCGCCGCCGGACCGCCCGCTGCTTCCGCGGCAGCAGGTCACCCGGCGACGCGGTCCAGTCGCCGTCGACCAGCCCGGCGAGCAGCCGGACGTACGCGGCGAACATCGCCTCCGACACACCCGGCGGAAACAGCTCCGCCACCACGTCCCAGTTGAGGTACAGACCGCCCTCGCGCTCGGTGACCTGGTTGTCCAGCCACACCTGCGGGGTCTGCGACGACGTCCACACCGGGTCGCCGAAGCACTCCCGCACGTCGGCGCCGAAGAGGTCGCCGAGGCTGAGCGCGCTGGTGAACACCACAGGCGCGAGCACGGCCCGGTCGGAGCGGGCGCGGGCCAGGTCGCGCAGCACGTCCACTCCGGAGTACGCGCTGTGCGCCACGTCCCGGGCGAACTGCTCGCCCAGGCGGCGGGCGCGGTCGACGAACGGCACCTCGTCGGTGGCGTCGACCTCCAGCAGCAGCAGGTTGGTGAAGTCCCCGCTGAGCGACGGCACGTCCGGGTGGTACGGCGTCCGGTCGTACAGCGGCAGGTTGAGCAGGAAGCGTTGCCGGCTGCTCCAGGCGGCCAGGACCTCGGCGAAGGCCGTCAGGAACACCATCGACAGGGTGACGCCGTGCTCGCGCGCGCGGACGGCGAGCCGGTCCCGGTCGGCGCCGGAGAGCCAGTGGTGGTGACGGATGACCCGGTGCCCGCTGACCCGCTCGGGGGCCACGGCCACCGGCAGGTCGGGCCCGCCGGGCAGGTCGGGCACCCGCTGACGCCAGTAGCCGGCGGCGGCCTCGCGGGCGTCGGCCCGCCGCCGCTCGTGGGTGGCCAGGTAGCGGGGATAGCTGTAGTCGATGGGCGGCAGCGGCTCGTCGGGCCGGCGGTAGAGGTGGGCGAGGTCGGCGAGGAGCACCCGAAAGCTGTGCGCGTCGGCGACCAGCATCTCGATCTCCACGTGCACCCGGCTCGCCCCGTCGGGCAGCAGGCAGAGCTGGACGTCGAACACCTCACCCCGGTCCACCCGCAGGGTGCGGTGCGACAGGGTGGCGCGCAGGTCGGCCAGCCGCCGGTCCCGCTCGTGCGCCGGCAGGTCCCGCAGGTCGTGCACGGTCAGGCCGGCCCAGGCGCCGTCCGGGGTGATCTGCTGCCGGCCGTCGTCGAGGAAGCGGGCCCGCAGCATGTCGTGGCGGCGCACCAGGGCCCGGATGGCCCCCTCCAGCCGGTCGGGGTCCACCTGCCGGCCGTCGAACTCGTTGTAGAAGTGCGCCCCCACGCCACCGAGGGCCTGCTCCCCGGCCCGCCCGACCCAGTACGCGTGCTGCATGGTCGCCAGGGCGAACGGCTCGTCCGGGTCGACAGTCGCCTCGTCCTCGTCTACGGCGGGCCCGGCGGCGGGGGTCGTCGCCGCGCCCTGCGGGTGGGCCAGCGCGTGCCACTGCCGGACGGTGCGCAGCTCGATGAGCTGGGCGAAGGTGAGACCCGCGCCGGCCCAGCGGGCGGCGAGCCGCATGAGCCCGATCGAGTCGAGGCCGCGCTCCAGCAGATCCTCGTCGGGTGACACCTGCTCGTCGAGCAGCGACGCGACGTCGTCGCACATGCCGTCGAGGGTCAGCGTGGTGAGCACTGGCATGTCTCCTCCCGACTCCTCAGGCGCGCGGAACGCGGATCGAGCGGTCGGCGAACCCGATGAGGTCCAGCCGCTCCAGGCCCTCGCGGACCCGGGGAGTCAGCAGGCCGATGTTGGACAGCGCGGTGACCACGCGGGCGAAGATGGCCTGCCGATACTTGATCATCAGCTCGTTGTGCGCAGCGAAGTCGACGCCCTCGCTCCGGTCCACCTCGATGCGGTCCCAGACGTCCTCCAGCAGGAACCGGCGTCGCATGAGGCTCGCCGAGTCGAGCACCATGTCCTCGCGGTCGGCCAGCTCGGCGCTTGTCATCTCCCGGTAGATGCCCTCCAGCGACAGGATCCCGAACGACACGTGCCGGGCCTCGTCGCGGGCGACGAGGCGGGTGATGTCGCAGATGAGGCGGTCGTGGAAGGTGCTGTTGGCCAGCCGGAACGCCGCCATCGCCAGGGCCTCGACCACGATCTGCATGCCCAGCGCGGTGATGTCCCACCGGGAGTCGGAGAGCAGATCCTCGATCAGTTCGGACAGCGCCGGGTTGATCGGGTACGGGTGGGGCACCTTCTCGCGCAGGTAGCGGGAGAACGCCTCGACGTGTCGGGCCTCGTCGGCGGCCTGACTCGCGGCGTAGTACTTGCTGTCGATGTCGGGCACGACCTCGACCAGGCGCGCGGCGACGACGAGCGCGCCCTGCTCACCGTGCAGGAACTGGCTCACCATCCACGACTGCAGCTCCCAGCGGAACGTGTCCCACATCGGACGGCCGCGCCGCGCCAGCGGGGATGCCTCGAACGACGCCATGGCGAACGCGGAGTCGTCGGGCAACGGCTCACCGAACGGCACCTCGATCGACCAGTCGACGTCGGTGCTGGCGTTCCACTGCGCGCTCTTGGCCCGCTCGTAGAGGGACAGCACCCGGGGCATCTCGGACTCGTAGTGCCACGTCAGCTGCGCGTGCACGGGGGTGGTCACCGACAGACCAGACATGCGCCCAAGGTACCGAGAGAGAACACAAGATGCCAGACCCTTGATGACAGATACAACGACGAGCGGTACCGTCGTGGCGTGGCCCCCCGACCCGTACCGGCCTCCGTGGGACAGCGGCTGCTCGGCATCATCGAGCACTACCGGGCGGACCACGGCGCGTTGAACTGCCCGCTGCTGTGCCGCCTCACCGGCACTGTCGACCTGCGCGCGCTGGAGCGGGCGCTCACCGCCCTGACCGCGCGACACGAGGCGCTGCGGACCACAGTCGTGGGACGCGGACCACGGGTGTCCCAGCTCGTGCACGATCCGCGACCCGTCGAGCTGCGGGTGGTCGACCTGCGCGGCGAACCGGATCCACACGCCGCCGCCGACGCCGCCGTCACCACCGAGCTGGCCACCCGGGTGGACGTCACACAATGGCCGACCCGAGCCACCGCCTGGCGGCTCGGCGACCACGAGGTGATCGTGTGCTTCACCATGCACCACCTGGTCACCGACGCGTGGTCGTGCGGGCTGCTGTTCGAGGAGCTACGCGCCCTCTACGCCGACGCGTCGGCCGAGCTGCCCCCGGTGGGTTGGCAGTACCCGCAGTTCGTGGCCTGGCAGGAGGACCGGCTGGCCGGCACCGAGCTGGACCGGCAACGCGAGTTCTGGCGCGATCAGCTGACCGGGCTGCGGCTGCCGCGCCTGCCGTACCGCGAGCCACCCCCGGACGCCGCCCCGGGCGTGCTGGCCCGCGACCTCGACGCCACTGTCGCCGACGGGCTGCGCGCCCTGGCGCGGCGACACCGCACGACGCTGTTCACAGTGGCCCTGGCCGTCTACTACGCCGTCCTGCACCGCGTCACCGGGCAGGGCGACCTCGCCGTCGCCTCGCTGTTCGCCAACCGCGCCCGGCCGGAGAGTCAACGCACCGTCGGGTTCTGCGCCAACATGGTGGTGCTGCGCACCCGGCTGCCGCCGTTCGCCACCTTCGCGGCCCTGCTCCAGGCGACCCACACGACGACAGCCGCCGCCTTCGCCAACCAGGAGCAGCCCTACCAGGCCGTCGCCACCGGCAGCGCCAACCTCGGCGGCCGGGTCGACGACGTGGTGTTCCAGATGATGGCCGAACTGTCCCACCGCGTACGCGTCGGCGACACCGAGTTCGAGTTGCTCGTCCCCGAGGCGATCGGCAGTCGCTTCGGCACCGAGCTGGCGATAGCCCCGCGCGGCGACGGCCTGCGGGTGGTGCTGTTCCACACGCCACGGCTGGCACCGGCCGACGCCGTACGCCTGCTCGACGGCTACGTCGCCGTGGCGCGGACGATCGTGGGCAACCCCTCCGCGTCGCTGTCGGCGCTGCTGCGCCGCCAGACGAGTAATCCCTGACCCTGGCTGGGCCGGCGGTGACCGTCGGTCACCTCGGTGGGGCGGATGACCAGCGCCCTTCGCCGCGCTAGCCCGCGATCAGCTCGGCCCCGCGTTCGCCGATCATGATGCTGGTCAACGCGGCCGGCGCGCGCAGGGGCACCGGAACGATGCTGGCGTCGACGACCCGCAGGTTGGCCACCCCACGCACCCGGCACCGCCCGTCGACGACCGCGCCCCTGTCGTCCGCCGCGCCCATCCGCGCGCCGCCGACCAGGTTCAACCGGCTGTACGTGGTGGCGCGCAGCAGGTGGTCGAGCTGCTCGTCGTCGCCCACGACCGTGTCGTCGACGAGCGCGAACCGGGCAACAGTCTTGGTGAACGCGGCCTGGTTGGCGATCTCCCACGCGTGCCGGTACGCGTCACGCATCCGGGCGAGGTCACCCTCGGCGGTGTAGAACCCGAGGTCGACCACGGGTGGACTCGCCCCGTCGGCGTCCCGCACCGAGATCCGTCCGCGCGAGGCCATCGCCATGTCGCCGATCATCACGGTGTTGACCTGGTCGACGCCGATGATCCGGTCCAGACCCGCGCCGGGGCCCCGCGACGTGCTCATGCCTGTGAACAGGCTCAGGTAGAACGCCTGGTCGACCTCGTGACCCGGAATGCCGGCGAGCCGCGCGATGAGTTGCGTACGCGGCCAGTCGCCGCCGATCGTCTCCGGCTCGGGAACGACCAGGATGATCGCGCCGGGCTGGTCGATCACGTCCGCGCCCACGCCGGGCAGGTCGACGAGCGGCGTGACGCCTGCGGCGCGCAGCTCGTCGGCCGGGCCGATCCCCGAGCGCAGCAGCAGGGCCGGGCTGTACGGCGAGCCGGCGCAGAGGATCACCTCGCCCGCGTCGATCCGCTCCCCCGCGACCTGCACACCCACCGCCCGCCCGCCGTCGAGCAGCACGCGCTCGACCTCGGCGTCGCCGCGAACGACCAGATTGGACCGCGAGCGGGCGGGGTCGAGGTGGGTGAGTGCTGTGGACATCCGCAGCCGATCGCGCCGGTTCTGCGGATACATCCCGATGCCTACGGCGTCGGGGGCGTTCATGTCCTCCTGGTAGTCGTGGCCCAGGCCGAGCGTGGCCTGCAGGAAGCCGTCCATCGCGGGTGTCAGCTCACCGCGCGGCCACCTGGTGATCGGGACGGGCCCGTCGGCACCGTGGTGGTCCCGGTCGCCGAACTGCTGGTCGGCCTCGAGGAGGCGAAACGCGGGAAGCACCGCCGGCCAGTCCCACTCCGGCAGGCCGCGCGCGCCCCAGGAGACGAAGTCGGCGGCCGGCGCCCGCATCGCGCCCCGGTCGTTGATCTGCGTCGAACCGCCGACCACCCGACCGCGGCGCAGCGGCGCCTCCCGACCGGCGACGACTGTCGCCCGCAGGTCCCAGTCGAAACCGTCCTCGGCCTCCACCGAGCCGGTCCGCAGCGCCTCGGGCGCCGCCGCCCCGACGAGGTCGGGACCGGCCTCCACAAGCAACACGGAACGGCCCGGATCCTCGCTCAGGCGGGCCGCGAGCACCGCGCCGGCCGCGCCCGCGCCGACGACCACGAAATCGTAGCGAAGCATGGGCTCAGCGTAGCCGAATACGCGACATGCCAGGACGCATCACATGTGCTATCCGCGATTCTTCATTAGACTCTCGTGTATGAGCAGAGGCCCGGAAGTCATCCCCACCCTGCGCTACCGCGACGCGCCGGCCGCCGTCAAGTGGCTTGTCGACGTCGTCGGTTTCCGCGCGGAGCTGGTCGTCCCCGGCCCGGACGACTCCATCAGTCACGCGCAACTGACCTGGGGCAACGGCATGGTCATGCTCGCCTCCCAGACGGACGGCAGCGACGGTCGGCTCGTTCTGGACACCGGGCCCGCCGCGACCTATGTGGTGCTCGACGACGTGGCGGCACACTACGAACGGGTCGTCGCCGCGGGCGCCGAGGTCGTGCAGAAGCTCCGCGACGAGGACTACGGCGGCCAGGGCTACTCGGTCCGCGACGCCGAGGGCAACCTGTGGAGCTTCGGCTCCTACCGACCCGGCTCGTCCTGACCGCCGACGGCTGACCCGCCACACGGTCGGCGTCCGCGCGCGCTGGGCCGAACCCACGCCCGCCCGCCGCGTGCAGCCGGCTCAGCCCGCGCGTTCGGCGGGGTCAGTCGTCCAGCAACAGACCGGCCAGTTCGGCCCGGGCGTCGCCGACCGTGCCGTCGAAGGTCGCCAGCCACCATGCCCTGCGGTACCAGTGGTGCAGCGGCTGCTCCCAGGTGAAGCCGCTGCCTCCGTAGGTCTGGATGGCCACCTCGCAGGCGGCCAGCGCGGCCTCCCGGGCGGCGACGTTGGCCGTGAGCACCGCCTGGTCGGCGACCCGGCCCGTCTCCTCGTCGACCGTCCACGCCGCCCGGTAGGCAAGTGACCGGGCCGTCTCGACCTGGCCGTAGCACTCCGCGAGGGGGTGCGCGACCGCCTGGTTGGCGCCGATCGGCGCTCCGAACTGGGTGCGAGTGGCTGCGTACCCGCTGGCCCAGGCCAGGGCCCTCGCCGCCACCCCGACGGCCTCGGCGGCGAGCAGCGCCAGGGCCCGCCGCCGGGTCAGCGCCAGCACGTCGGCGGCGGCGTCCGCGGCCACGAGGATCGTCGAGGGTACGCCAGTCAGGTCAACTGTCGAGACGGGGCGGCTCGGGTCGAGCGCCTGCCCGCCGGCACCGGCCGGTGTCGCCCGCACGGCGGACGCGTCGACCAGGCGCAACTCCACGCCGTACGGCCCGGGCACGGCCACCACAAGGTCCACCGCGTCGACCGCGTGCGGCACGCGGATGGCGCGTCCGGTAAGCGTCCCGTCGGCGGCGACGGCGCAGCCGACACCGGGGGCGCCCGTCGACGTCGTCCCGCCGCGAGCGCCGTCACCCGACGGGCGAGCTGCCGTCGCGGCGGGGTCGATGCCCGACGGGCGACGGGCGGCGGCCACCGCCTCGGCGAGGGTGTCGGGGCCGTTCTCCCAGGCCCAGACCAGCGTCGCGGGAGCGGCGACCGGCCGGCCCGCCGCCCGCAGCGCCGGGCCGGCCAGCGCCACTGTGGCCCACCAGGGTGACGGGCTGCGCGCCCAGCCGAGCTGCTCGGCGAGCAACGCCAACTCGACAGTGCCGAGTTCCTCGTCGAGCCAGCCCAGGTTGGTGACCTCGGTCCAGGGTCGCCTGTCGTCGACGCCCCGGTCGTCGGCGAGGTACTTCGCCGCGGTGTCCCGCAGCGCCTCCTGCTCACCTGTCAGTGCGAAGTCCATCAGGTCTCCCCTCGTCGTGGGCGAGTCGGCGGTCAGTACGACCGGGGCAGGCCCAGTACGCGCTCGGCTACCAGGTTGCGCAGCACCTCGGAGGTGCCGCCCTCGATGCTGTTGGCCCGGCTGCGCAGCATCTGGTGCCGCCAGTAGGGGTCCCAGCCGTCGGGTTCGGCGTCGCCGCCCAGCAACTGCACCGCGAGGGTGGTGAGCCGCTGGTGCGCCTGCGACCACCGCAGTTTGATCACCGACGTCTCCGGGCCGGGCACCCCGGTACGCGCCAGCGCGGCCAGCCCCCGCCGGTTGGTCCAGCGCAGACCCTCAAGCTCGACGTAGCGGGCGGCGATCTGGTCGCGTACCAGAGGGTCGGTGTCCCGGCCTCGGGCCTTCGCGGTCGCGACGAGCCGGCGGAACGCCACGTCCAGCCGGGCGGTGAGGGTGAACCCGAAGGTGCCCCGCTCGTGGGCGAGGGTGGTCATCGCGACCCGCCATCCGTCGTCGACCGCGCCGACCACCGCGTCGAGCGGCACCCGCACCTCGTCGAACTCGATCTCGGCGAACTCCGCCTCGCCGGTCAGCTGGCGGATCGGGCGTACCGTGACGCCTGCCGAGCGCAGGTCCACCAGCAAGCAGGACAGCCCTCGGTGGCGGCGTTGCTCGGGGTCGGTGCGCGCCAGCAGCAGGCAGTGGTCGGCGAGGTGCGCGTACGACGACCACACCTTGCGCCCGGTCACCACCAGCTCGTCGCCGTCGCGTCGTGCGACGGTCCGCACGGCGGACAGGTCGCTGCCGGCCTCCGGCTCGGAGAAGCCCTGACAGAAGATGATCTCCCCGGTGAGGATGCGGGGCAGGTACCAGGCACGCTGGTCGGGCGACCCGCAGGCGATGATGGTCGGCCCGACCATGCCCAGGCCGATGACTCCGATGTGCTCGGTGGCCTCGGCCCGGGCCGTCTCCTCCAGGTAGATCGCCTGGTAGGCCGGGGACAGGCCGCGCCCGCCGTGCTCGGCCGGCCAGGTCAGGCCCGCGTACCCGGCGGCGTGCAGTGCGTGGGTGTACGACCGCACCGCCTCGATGTCGCCCCACCGCCCCTGCGGCGGCGCTCCGTCCGGGCCGGTGCTCACCGGCACCGCGCCCGCCAACCAGGCGCGCAGGCCCGCCCGGAACTCGGCCTCCTCGGCGCTGTCACGCAGATCCATGCGCCGCATCGTACTCGTATCTGGTTTTGATCTGCAGTATCTTGTTTTCACGCGTCCCAACGCCGGAAGGGGTCCTCGATGGCCAGTCTCGCGGACGACGCCGCCGTACGGCAGACCGCGCCCGGCCAGTACCGGGCCCACCTGTCCGAGGACTGGTCGGTCTGGGGGCCCAACGGCGGTTACCTGGCGGCGATCGCGCTGCGCGCGGCGGGCGAGGAGGCCGGGACCATGCTGCCGGTGAGCCTGAGCTGCCAGTTCCTCGCACCGCCGCGCTACGGCGACGTCGACGTCGAGGTCGCCCGGGTACACGGCACCCGCCGCGCGGCCGCGCTGCACGTCACACTGCGCCAGCGCGGCCGGATCCTGCTCACCGCGCAGGTCTGGACCATCGCCGCCGGCCTGCTCGGCCCCGAACGGCGCTGGATGCCGCCACCGGACCTGCCCAAGCCCGACGAGCTGCCCACCCTTGTCGAGTTGATGCGCCGCGACGGCCTGCCGGTGCTGCCCATCTGGGAGCGGTGCTACGAGGTACGGCTGGCCGGTTGGCCCGCCGACGGCTGGCAGCCGCAACGCGACGGCGTGCCGACCATCCGGGGCTGGCTGCGGCTGCACGAGGAGCTGCCCGCCGACGCGGGCCCCTGGCTGGCGGCGGCCCGACTGGTCTTCGCCGTCGACGTGGTGCAGTTCCCGGCCGTGGTGCAGGCGTTCGAGCGAACCACGTTCATGGCGCCGAGCATGGACCTGTACGTGGGCTTCCAGGGCGGCGACGACGGCGTCGGCTGGCTGCTGGTGGAGGGCGAGGCCGCAGCCGCCACCGGTGGGGTGCTCGGCGCGCGCGCCCGCGTCTGGTCCGACAGCGGGCTGTTGCTGGCCACCGGCGGGCAGCAGATGCTCTACCGGATGGCCAGCCCGGTCTGACCGACCCGTCAGCGAATCGCGCGGCCCGTCAGCAACCCGCGCCGCCCCTCAGCGATCGGCGCGGCCCGTCAGCAACCCGCGCCGCCCGTCAGCGGTCAGCGCGGCGGCCGAAGCGGCGCACCGCCACCAGCAGGCAGATCGTGCCCAACCCGAGCACCCACGCGAGGGTCTGCACCACCGGCCACAGCACCGGCCCGCCGCTGGACAGGCCGACAAGCGCCTCGGTGGCGACCGAGAACGGGTTGGCCCGCACCACCGGCTGCACCACCGAGGGGAACGCCGACACCGGCACGAACCCCGAGGAGAAGATGAACAGCAGGGTCGCCGGGCCGGTAAGCGACGGCGGCAGCGACTCCTCGTCACCGGGACCGGAGCCACGCCACAGCGCGATCGCCGCCCACAGCAGGCCGAACAGCGCGATCACCGCGAAGAAGCCGACGACAGCGAGCGGCCCCTCCCGGAACCGGAAGCCCAACAGCATCGCCACACCCGTGGTGAGCGCTCCGATCGCCACGATGCGCAGCACGTCACCGGCGACCCGACCGGCCAGCAGCGCCCCCGGCGCCACAGGCATGGTGCGCAGCCTGTCGACAAGCCCGCCGCGCAGGTCGCGCAGGAAACCGACGGCGCTCGACGGCGAGCCGAACGCGGCGGTGGACAGCACCACAAGCGGGGCCAACCGCTCCAGGTAGTGCTGCCGGTCGCCGTCACCGACGATCCGGCCGAAGACCACGTACTGGGTGAGCAGGAGCAGCACCGGGAACGCGAACGCGTAGACGAGCGCGGGCGGCGTCCGGAAGAACCGGCGAAGGTTACGCCCAGCGAACAGCGAGGCCTGCGTGACGGTACTCATCGGCTCCTCCGAAACGAACGTGCCGCCGCCAACCCGAACAGCAGCCCCAGGACCAGCAGCCAGACGAGGGCCGGCCACACCCTCTCGTCGGCGCCCTCGGTGGACAGCGCGCGCAACGCGTCGACCTGGGCGGAGAACGGCGACAGCTCGACCACCGGTTGCAGCCAGCCCGGAAACGCGTCGACAGGCACGAAGGCGGTGGAGACCGTGGTGAGCACCAGGTACGGCAGGGTCAGCGCCGAGTACACCTGCTCGGGGTCGCGGGCGCCCAGCCCCAGGGCCGCGCAGCCGGCCGCGAGCACCACCGCGAACCCGACGGCCAGCGCGACGAAGCCCGCGGCGCCCGCCGCACCGGCGGTGAACCGGAAACCGACGAGCACCGCGGCGACGAGGATCACCACCACCGCGACGGCGGCGCGGGCCGCGTCCACGACGAGCCGGGCCAGCGGCACCACGACCGCGCTCATCGGCAGTGTCCGGTACCGGGAGATCAGGCCGCTGCGGGCGTCGCCGGCGATCATGTAGCAGGCCGACATGGCGACCAGGGCGGTGGTCTGTACGACGATCGCGGGCGGGAGGAACTGCTCGTAGGCGATCCCGTAGTCGGACATCAGCCGATGAAAGACCACCATGAAGCCGGCGAAGAACGTCAGCGGGAACACGACGGTGAGGCCGACCGACCTGCCCGCGCGCGCCTGCCGCAGGTTGCGGGCGGCCAGGACGGCGAACTGCCGCAGCCCGCTGGCCGCCACCGCCGTGGTGGTGCTCACCGGCCGGCCCCCGCCGCGTCCGCGTCCGCGTCGACGGCCTTTTCCGCGTCGACGGACCCGGTCAGGGAGAGGAACACCTCGTCCAGGGTGGGCCGCCGCACGGTGACGTCGTCGGCCTCCACACCCGCCGACTCCAACCGCCGCACCACCTCGGTCAGCGTGCCGGAGCCGGCGGCCAGCCGCAGCACGTCCTCGTCCTCGGTCAGCCCCTCGAACGCCGCCCGTAGCTGCTCCGCCGCGACCGCCCGCGCCCGCGGGTCCTCGACACGCACCTCGCAGACCGCGCCACCGAGCTGACGCTTGAGCTGGTCGGGGGTGCCCTCGGCGGCGACCCGGCCGCGGTCGATGAGCAGGACCCGCCCGGCCAACTGGTCGGCCTCCTCCAGATACTGCGTGGTGAGCAGCACGGCAGTGCCGCCGTCGCGCAACTCCCGGACGACCTCCCACAGGGCCCGCCGGCTGCGCGGGTCCAGGCCTGTGGTCGGCTCGTCGAGGATCAGCACGGGCCTGTCGACCACCAGGCTCGCGGCCAGGTCGAGGCGCCGGCGCAGACCACCGGAGTACGTCCGCACCGCCTTGCCCGCCACCTCGCCCAGGTCGAAGCGGTCGATCAGTTCGTCCGCCCGGGCGGCGGCCGGTTGCCGGCCCAGCCCGAGCAGCCTGCCGAACAGCACCAGGTTCTCCCGGCCGGTCAGCAACTCGTCGAGTGCCGCGAACTGCCCGGTGACAGCGATGCTGCGGCGTACCTCGGCGCCCTGGGTCACGACGTCGAAGCCGGCGACGCGGGCGGTGCCGGAATCCGGCTTCAGCAGCGTGGTGAGACAGTGGATCGTGGTGGTCTTGCCCGCGCCGTTGGGTCCGAGCAGGCCGACCACCTCACCCGCGGCCACCTCGAAGCTCACCCCGTCGACCGCCGCCGTCGCGCCGAACGACCGGCGCAGATCGCTGACCTGGATCAACTGTTGTGACATCGCACCACCCTCATGCCAGGAATCCCGGAACCATATCAACGCTTGTCTTGGTAAAGCCAGATACGAGAACGGATATCTCACCCCTCGACGGCGCTGCGCCTGCTGCGCAGCCGCTGGCGCGACGATGCCGCGAAGGCGGCGGAGATCCGCCCGACCACACCCGATCCGACACACTCCCCGGCGATGCGCACGCTCGCCTCGACGTCGGCCGCCGTGGCCGTCCCGTGGCAGATCACGCACACACCGCGTACCCCGAGCAGCGCTCCCCCCGGCTCGGCCGCGAGCCCGTCGCGCACCGCCCGGGTCACCCGCCGCCGCCGCTCACGGGCCAGCGCGCCGATGGGCGAGAACTCGCGTACCGCGTCCAGCGCCAGGCCGACCGTGGCGTCCAACGTCCGCTCGTACATCTTCAACGCCACGTCGCCGGTGAACCCGTCGGTCACCGCCACGTCGACCCGGCCTCCGAGCACGTCGTACGCCTCGATCTGGCCGCTGTAACCGGGCATCGTGGCCAGCAGGAGGTGCGCGTCGCGGCGTACCGGCCCGCCCTTGACCGCCTCGTGCCCGTTGGACAGCAGGCCGATCCGCGGTCGGAGCAGCCCCAGCCGCCCACGCGCGTACTCCGCGCCCAGCACCGCGAACTCGACAAGCCACTCCGGTACGGCAGCCGCCGTCGCGCCGATGTCCAGCAGCACTGTCGGGCCGGCGCCCGGCACCGGCAGCACCGTGGCCAGGGCCGGGTTGCTCACCCCCGGCACCCGACCCAGCCGGACGGCGGCCGCGAGCACCGCCGCCCCGGTGTTGCCCGGTGTCACCATGGCATCGGCCCGGCCCGCCGCGACCTCCCCGGCGGCGACCAGGAGCGAGGAGCGCCGCTTGGCGTACGTCGCGGCCACCGGATCCTCGCCCATCCCGACCACGTCCGGGGCGTGCACCAGTCGTACGCCCGCCGGCGCGACGCCGCCGGGCAGCAGCGACCTGATGAGCGCCTGCGGGCCGACCAGCGCGATGTCCACCGTGGTGGCCGCGGCCAGCGCGCCGGCGACGACGGGCTCCGGCCCGAGGTCCGCGCCGGCCACGTCGACGGCCACCCGCAGCCGCCGGTCCGGTGACTCACCCTGGCGCGTCATCACCGCGTCCCGACGCCGAGCCGGTCCCCCGCCACGGACGCCCCGGCAGCAGCGTCCACGACCGAACCGTCGCGGCCCGAACCGTCACGGCCCGAACCGTCGCGGCCCACGCCGTCGCGGTCCACGCCGTCGCGGTCCACGCCGTCGCGGCCCACGCTGTCGTGGCCCGAGCTGTCGCGGTCCGCGCCGTCGTTCGGCGGTGTTGTCAGCCAGTGGCGTAGTGCGGCACGGGCCGGTGGCAGCTCGCCTGCGAAGGCGGCGACCAGGTCACAGTGCTCCGGCCGGCCGGACGCAGGGGCGGCCCCGCCGTCGGCGCGCAGGTCGGCGGCGAGCACCTCCACCCGGGTGGCCAGCTCGGCGCCACGCCAGCCCAGCGCGTAGCCGAGCGCCGCCTCGTCCGCGGCGCTCGCCCGCCCGGGCAGACCGGCGACGACACGGCAACGTCTGTCGATCAGCTCGACGGTGGCGAGCAGCGCCTCGACCTCGGCGAGAATGGCGGCGGCGGCGAACCGCCAGGCCTGGTCGGCGGCCCACCGACCGTGCCGGCGAGCCGCGCCGACCAGGTCGACGAGGCGGGTGAGGAGCGTGCCGAGCGCGGCCACCGCCGGACGGTCGGTGCGGGCGGCAAGCGTCGCGGCGCGGGCCGCCGGGGCCGGGGCGTACGGACGCAGCCGCAGCCGGGCGATGCGCACCAACGGTTGCGGTGGACGGGAGTACGCCTCGGCCAGCACCGGATAGCCGTCGCCGGAGCGGTCGCCGCCGGCGGCGAAGCGTTCAAGCCGCCACTGCAACTGGTCGAGCAGGATGTGCCGGGTGCCGTCGAACACGCCGTAGAGCAGCACGTCACGTACCCGCGCGGCGTAGCCGAACTCCTCGACCAACGCCCGGGATCCCAGCACCGCGCGCCCCTCGCTGACGGCCTGCTCGGCCAGCTCGCAGCAGGCGTACTTGGCCACGGCTGCGGCGTACGCGGCGGCCGGCCCGAGCGCGTTGATGAGGAAGGTGGCCTTCACTGCGGTCGCCGCGACCAGCACGTCGAGGGCCGCCGCCCGCGCGAGGTGTTCGGCTATCGCCCCGAGGTGGACGATCGGCTGGCCGTAGACGTCGCGCTCGCGGGCGTACCGCAGGGCCTGGGCGAGCGCGCCGCTGGCGGCGCCGGAGGCGAGCGAACCGATGCCGCCCCGCGACAGCGCCAGGGTCAGCTGCAGGATGGTCAGACCGTCGCCGGGCGCGCCGACCGGCTGGGCCGGCGTTCCGGCGAACCGTACGCCGGAGATGTCCGCGGCGGCTGCGGGCAGCGTCCGCCACCGGGGCAGGGCCGTCACCGTGTCGTCCCGCTCGGCGAGGAACAGGCCGAAGCGGTCGCTGTCGCCGAGCCGGGCCAGGGTGACCAGCAGGTCGTGCCGGCTGCCACCGTTGATCAGGTGTTTCTCCCCGGTCAGCCGGTACCCCTCGCCGTCGGGGTCGGCGCGGGTGTTCGTGCGAGCCAGGTTGCTGCCGTGTTCCAGCTCGGTGAGCAGCATGGCGGCAGCGCCTCCGCCGCGCAGCACCGTGCCGGCCCGCTCGCGCTGCTCGCGGGTGCCGGCGATGCAGAGCGGCAGCAGGGCCAGCGCGTTGACGCCAAGGGTGATGGCGAGGCTGCCGCTGTGCCCCGCGGCCACCGCGTTGAGGGCGTTGACGTGCACGGCGGTGGCACTGTCCGGGTCGTACACGCAGGCCACGCCGATCTCCCGCAGGTCGGCCAGGACATCGTCCGGTGGGGTGCGGCTGGCGTCGGCCGCCGCGAGCCGGCGCGCGGTGTCGGGGCGCTCCAGGTGCCGGGCGATGGCCGGCAGCGGGTGGATCTGGGCCATCGGCCGTGGGCAGAGTCGTTGCCACGCCGACGTCTCGTCCGGTGTCATCCGGCACCTCACCGTAAATACGTGACAGCAGATACGAGATGCATGTTAGCGGTCGGGGCCGGCCGGATCACCCCCCGAAGCACGCCCTATCGGCGTTCGAACGCGCCCGACCAGCCCGGAGAAGCCCGGAACCGAAAACGAGATCGGGTTACGCTCGGGCCCATGGTGACGGCGGGACTGCTGCTCGCGGCCGGGGCCGGCCGCCGGCTCGGCAGGCCGAAGGCACTCCTGCCCTACCGGGGGCGGCTCCTGGTGGAGCACGCGGCGGCGATCCTCACGGCCGCCGGCTGCCAGCCGGTCGTGGTGGTGCTCGGCGCGCAGGCCGACCAGGTCCGCGCCCGGTCGCGGCTACCCGACGTGGTGCTCAACGAGGACTGGGCGACGGGGATGGGCTCCTCCCTGCGGGCCGGGCTGGCCGCCCTGACGTCCAGCGCGGCCGTGGCAGTCGTGGTCACCCTTGTCGACATGCCCGGCCTCACCCCCGCTGCGGTACGCCGGGTCGCCCGCGACGCCACCGCCGACGCCCTCGCCATGGCCACCTACGAGGACGGTCGACGCGGGCATCCGGTGCTGCTCGGCCGGGACCACTGGACCGGCGTGACCGCAGCGGCGGTCGGGGACCGGGGCGCACGCGACTACCTGCGAGCCCACGGCGAAACCGTACGGCTGGTCCCCTGCGCCGACGTCGCCGACGACAGCGACGTCGACCTGCCCGAACAGGCGGCCCGCCTGCCCGGCTAGGGTGACCTCGTGCTCAGCAGGGTCACCGGGCTGTCCCGACACTTCACTGAGGACAGCCTGCGCGACTATCTCCTGCGACGTTCCGTCCGGCAGGACGACGGCTGCCTCATCATCCGCGGCTACGGCACGCGGCGCGGCGTCCACCAGAAGGTCGCGGGCAGGGCCTGGGCGCACATCGCGGCGTACGCAGTCTTCGTCGGCGGGTACGACCCCGGTCTGGAGGTCGACCACCTCTGCCCGGCGAAGGACTGCGTGGAGCCCACCCACCTGCGCCAGGTCAGCCACGCCGAGAACTGCTGCGACCGGGCGCAGGGGTCGACCTGCCGCAACGGGCACGACCGCGAGATCGACGAGTCGACGGGTCGCTACCGCCGGACGTGTCGCGCCTGCAACCGGGACAGCCAGCGCCGGTGGCGCGAGCGCCAGGCCGTCGAGGTGGCGCAGGCCCGCTCGGCGTGCGTCCCAGGCTGATTTGGCTTCGCCACAGCGGCCGCCCTCGCCCGATTGCACGGGGTAGCGCACACCGAAACCGGGCCGGTGGTTGACGCCCTGGACCTCCTGGTCCTGCCCCGAACAGCTACCAGACCTTCAGAAGACGGCTCTTGACTGACGATCTTGCGAAAACTAGCGGTAAGGCTGGTCAGAGGGCCTGTGGAAGCGATTGCCGGGGTGGAGAGTGTAGCGAGGGTCGGGGCGTACGGCCGTTTCATCGGCCCGCCTGCCGTCGAGAGCCTGGAGCGATTCTTCTTTCTCGACGACGTAGACCGCAAGCTGGTGCGGGCGGGACGCGGCGCGGTCAACCGGTTGGGGTTCGGGCTTCAAAGACCGGTTCGCAGCCGCTGTGCGAGCAGTGGGCTGGCTGCGGCGGGATCGATGTCGCAGACCAACAGACCGGGCTTGCCGTACGGCTGGAAGTCGAGCAGCGTGCCGTCCGGCCGTACGACGGCGGATGTCGTGGGTGAGCCGGGGCTCGCGCAGTTGACAGCGGCGAAGTAACAGCCGTTCTCCGCGGCGCGACAGAGGAATGCCTTCTCGTGGAAGGAGTTCCTCGGGTCGGCGAACTCGGTGGGCTGGAACGATCCGGGCTCGGCTTCGCTGTAGTGCGGGTGGAACACCAACTGCGCTCCGTTGCGTACCGCCCAGCGCACGGTCTCCGGGTAGCGGAAGCCTTCGTGGCAGATCGTGATGCCGAAGCGGACGCCGTCGACGTCGAACACCCGCCGCCCGTTGCCCGGTTCGTAGGTGGCATCCTCGTCCGGATCAAGCTGCTCCTTGTCCTGGTGCCCCACCACATTGCCATCCGGCCCCAGCACGAGCACGGTCAGCCGCCGCTTGTCCGACACGTACCGCTCGGTGCCGAGCACCACGTGGATCCGGCTCTCGCCCGCAACCCGGGCGATGCGCCCGTGCGCGGCCGCCAGGAACTCGGCGGTCACCGGCTTACGCATCTGCGGCGGCCAGGGGTAACCCGGCACGTACGCCTCCGGAAAGCACACGATGCGCGCGCCCGCCTCGGCGGCGGCCCGCACCGTGCGTTCGGCCTGCACCACCGAGTCCTCTGGGCTCTCCGGAATCTCGACGTTGGCGAGCGCGATGCGAAGGCTTGGCATGGCAGTCATTCTGCTCTACGAGCCGGGCCGATATTCCCGGCGGGCCACACCACAGCCCCCACCTCCGGCGTAGCGGACGGTAGCGCCGACGACCCCGACCCGCGCACAACGGCGGGGGTGACGCCCCTGCACTCTGCGGTGTGGCGGGGAGCCGGGACCACCGTCATCGAGACACTTATCGCCGCCGGGCCCGTCAACGCCCGGATCACCGATCCATCGGGGCTCAAGGTGCCGTTACCGGCACCCCTGAACGGTCGACAGGACCTGGCTGCTCCGGCTTTGTTCCGCTCCCTGCGCAACAGCAGCGCCTACCGGGGCGACCTGCTCGCGTTCGCCGCCCACCACGACGCCGGCCCCGGCGAGCTGACCACCGCACCGGTGCGCGCGTACCTGGCCGAGACCGCCGGGCTGGCTCCGGCCCCCCGTAAGCGCAAGCGGGCCGCTGTCCTACGACGCCGCCCAGCACCGCTGGACCGGCTACTGCACCGCCGCCGGTGTCGACCTCGACATCCACCAGCTGCGCCACGCCCACACCACCGAAGTGACCAGCGCCGGAGTGTCCATCGAGGCCGTCCGCCGCCGCCTCGGCACGCCTCCACCGAGACCACCCAGCTGTACACCCTGCTCGACGACAAGGTAGCCGACGCCGAGATCCGCGCCGCCCGCCGACGCCGCGACTGGCCCTCTGACCAGCCTTGCCGCTAGTTTTCCCAAGATCGTTAGTCAAGGCCCCCGAAGGCCGACCTTGGCGTCCGACCGTAGTTGTTGATCCTGTCGAACCATCAGGTTCGACCTTTGGCGAGCATCTCGACGATTGCGGTGGTGGAGCCGGTCTGGCCGAGGAGCGGGAAGATGCGTTCGACGCTGTTGCGGTGCGCCTCTATAGCAAGATCGGCCATGGCGTCGGTCGCCAGCGTGACGTGGTAACCGTGTTCGTAGGCGGCACGGGCTGTTGATTCCACGCCGATGCTGGTGGTGAGCCCGGCCAGCACGATTTGTGTGACGCCGCGGCGGCGGAGTTGCAGGTCGAGGTCGGTTCCGTGGAAGGCGCTCCACGTGCGCTTGGTGACTGTGATGTCGTCTGGGTGGCCGGCCAGGTCATCGACGATGTCATCCCAGCCTTCGGGCAACGAGCCGCGGTGATTGGGTGCCTCGGTCCGGCCTGGAGCGGCATCCGATCCGTCCGCACGGGCTGTGACGCGTACCAGGGCGACCGGGGCGCCGTGTTCGTGGAAAGCGCGGGCCAGTTCGACAGCACGGCCCACCACTTCGGTGCCGGAGTATGGGGTCGTAGGAGCACTGACGAGGGCGTTTTGCAAGTCGATGATGACAAGTGCGCAGGACGAGTCGAAGGCAGTGACGGGCATGAACGGCACCTTTCTGGGTCGGGCGACTCAACTGTGGAGTCTCATGCGTGGCTCGGGGCCGGTTCCGGCTGGTGCTTTTTGGTGCGGTCGCGTCGGGGAAGCAGGAGTGGAGTGGTCAGCATCAGAAGACCGGCGATCGCGATCGCGGTGCGCGGGCTGGTGACGGTGGCCAGCAAGCCCCACATGGCAGTCAGGGCGGCGATGGTGGCGTTGCTGGTGACCGACCACGCGGACAGGGCGCGGGCGACTCTGTCCGTTCGGGTCTGCTCAAGTCGGTAGGTGGCGAACACCGGGTTGAACACGCCCATGCAGGCGACCAGACCGAACTGGACGGCGATGACGAGAACAAGCCCGGCGGTGCCGGGGCCGACGAAGGTGAGCCCGAGCGGCCAGCAGGCGCGTAGTGCGCCGGCGGTGAGCAGGATCTTGTGTTGGCCGAACCGGCTGACGAGCGGCTGGGCCAGGCGTGAGCCGATCAGCCCGCCGATGCACGGTGCGCCGAAGGCGAGGCCGTACTGCCAGGGCGCGAACCCGAGCCGGTCGAGCATGAGGATGGCAAGCAGCGGTGAGGTCGCCATGATCAGGCCGTTGACCAGGACCGTGTTGAAGAACAGCGGGCGCAGCGCCGGGTGGGTCAGGATGTAGCGCCATCCGTCGAGCAGATCGCCGGCTCGCAGCCGTGGGCCGCCGGATCGGTCGGGACGCGGCTCCCGTCCTCCGATCGCCCGGATACTCAGTGCCGAGAGCAGGTAGCTGACCGCATCAACCGCCACGGTTGTCACCGGACCGAACAGCCCGATCGCGGCATTGCCGAGCGGCGGCCCCACCACAGTGGCGGTCCAGGTGGTGGCCTCGAACCGGCCGTTCGCGACGAGCAGGTCCGCCCGCGGGATCAGGGTCTTCAGGTAGGCGCCGCTGGCCGCTTTGAAGGTGATGTCGGACGCGGCGGCAACAATCGATACGACCACGAGTTGAGTGAAGGTCAACCAGCCGAGCGCGAACGCGGCGGGAACGCTCATCAGTGCGGCGAACCGGATCAGGTCCATCGTCACCATCACCGGCCGCTTCCGGCGAAACTCCACCCACGGGCCGAGCGGCACCGCGACGACCGCACCGATGGCCAGTCCCGCCGCCGACAGCAGCGACACCTCGATCGGGCCGACGTGTAGCACCAGGATCGCGATCAGGGGGAACGCGCCGAACCCGAGCCACGTGCCGAACGTGCTCGCCGTGTACGCCGTCCAGAGCCACCTGAACTGCCGCCCCAGCGATCTTTCAGTCACCACCCCAGTGGCCTCGCAATCTCAGAAGAACAACCTGTAGTTGATGGCTGAGATCCAATCAGGCAGTCCAACTGCGTATCAAACAACCGCCACGCCGAGCCTGCACAACCTAGAGTTGTGTCTGTAGGGTCTGTCGGCATGGACTTTGATGCCGTGCGCACCTTCGTCGCCGTCGCCGAGGCGGGCCAGTTCCAGGAGACCGCCGCCGAGCTGTCGATCACCCAGCAGGCCGTCTCCAAACGCATCGCCGCGCTGGAGCGCAACCTCGACGTACGGCTGTTCACCCGCACGCCGCGCGGCGCTGAACTCACCATCGACGGGCAGGCATTCCTGCCCCATGCCCGGGAACTGCTACGCGCCGCCGAGCGCGCGGCCGCGGCGGTGCGCCCCGGCAGCCGTCCGTTGCGCGTCGACGTGATCGCCTCACGCCTCGCCACGTCCGGCCTGATCCGCGGCTTCCACCAGGCACACCCCGAGATCGATCTCGACGTGATGAAACTGTTCGACGTCGAGACGGCCGTCGCCGCCCTCCGGTCCGGCGCGATCGACGCGTCCTTCCGCGCGGTCGCCATGCCCGGCCGGCCCTTGCCCGAGGACATCGAGACCGTCCGGGTGCTCGACGAGCCGCTCCAACTGCTCACCGGCCCCGCCCACACGCTGGCGTCGGCCCGGTCGGTAACCGTGGCACAGCTCGTCGGGCACCGGATTTGGATGCCCGGCATCACCCCCGGCACCGAGTGGGCCGCCTACTACGACGACCTCATCGCCGAGTTCGGTCTCACCATCGAGGCAACCGGCCCTAACCTCGGCGCCGACGCGCTCCTCGACACTGTCGCCGACATCCCGGCACTTGCCACCTTCATAGGTGAGCAGACCCGCCTTGTCTGGCCTGCCAGTCACGGCCTGCGCCGCATCCCGGTGGTCGGCCCTACCCCGGTCTACCCGCACTCGCTCCTCTGGCACCGCGACAATCTCCACCCAGCGCTGGCTGCCCTCCGCGACCACCTCGCCGGCACGACGGCCAGCCACGACAGCCCCGGAACCTGGACGCCGAGCTGGGTGACTCGGACGTCGACGACAGAACTTCGGGATGAACACTGAGACCGGAGGGCGAGCTGGCAACGGTGCGAGCCTCGACCTCCCACGAAAGATGCTGATTTCGCTGGAAGCTGCAGGCACCCCCTGATGGCGATGGTTCGGGGCTTGCTGCATCAGATTCGCTAGGCCGGAATCAGGTTCATCGGAACGCTGCATCAAGTTCTGCGGGCCGCATCAGGTTCTCGGGTCCAGGACAGCGCTGTTGATGAAGCGACACACCATCCTGAAGCCTTACGCACAATAACTGTCATTATGGTGCTTGACCGATATGCTCGGTTTGTGGTGGCTAATTAGCGGATTATCGTTACCGGTAACGCATTAATTCGTGAAGAGGCGTCCCACTGCTGCGCCACCGCGTCTGCAGAGGTCTCGTGTCACAAACGCTGTGGACGAGCCGGAGTTCGGCGCTCCGTCAACGGGGGCAGCCGGCCCCCGCCGCTGATCCGGACCGGCCCACACCTGACCCGACCATGACGCGCATCGCCGAGGCGGCGCGACGCGGGCGAAGGACCCGACGACCGTGCGGCGTTACGCCGGCGGTCGGGTGAGTTTGGCGGCCACGGCGTCGAGGACCCAGTCCAGGCCGGTCGCGAAGGACGCCTCGGCGTTCGTTTCGCTGCCGTCGTACACGGCCTTGGCAAGCGTCGGGAAGCGGCCGGTGGCCAACATCTTCGTCACGTGCGGGCCGGAGGCGCGCTGCCACTCGCGTTTGGACAGGCCCGTGGCGCGCTCGGCGCGCAGGTTCGCGATCTCGCGCCTGATCGCGCCGATGAGGTAGGAGCTGACGGTTTCCGCTGCCCGCAGGACGGTGTCGATGTCGGCGAGGCCGTCGAGGGCGGCCAGCTTGGCCTCGGTCACGGCCATGCCGTTCGGGCCGAGGGTCGGACGGCCGCCGAGCAGGTCAGCCAGCCAAACGTGGCGCAGAGCGGCCTGCCTGGTGCGCTGGGCGAGGACGCGCAGCGCCTCCCGCCAGTCACCGGGCTGCTCCCCGGGGAGGATCTCGGCGTGGACCTCGTCCACCATGAGGTCGAACAACTCGTCCTTTGTGGAGATGTACCCGTACAGCCGCATCGGGCCGGCGTTCAGCCGGGCGGCGACCTTGCGCAACGACACCGCCTCCAGCCCGCCCTCGTCGGCAAGCGCGATGGCGGCGGCGATGATCTGCTCCCGGTCGAGCGGCACGGGGGGATTCCGCGGCTCCGGCCGGTCCCACACGGTCATGGTCACTCCCTGCTGTTGCGGTGCATTGTACGGCGGCGATACAGTGTCTCGCCATGAGACACCGTATCGCCGTCGTCGGGGGCGGCCCCGGCGGCCTCGCCTTCGCCCGTGTCCTGCACCACCACGGCTGTCCCGTCACCGTCCTCGAACGCGATTCCGCGCCCGACGCCCGTCCCCCGGGCGGCACGCTGGACCTGCACCAGGGGCTGGGCCAGCTCGCACTGGACAAGGCGGGGCTGCTGGCCGAGTTCCAGGCGCTGTCTCGTCCCGAGGGGCAGGCCATGCGCATCCTGGACACCGCAGGGACCGTTCTCCGGGACTGGCGACCCCGTCCGGATGAGCAGGCCAATCCGGAGATCGACCGCGGACAGCTCCGTGACCTGCTGCTCGGCTCTCTCGACGTGCAGTGGGGGCGCGAGGTGGCCCAGGTGGTGCCGGGGACCGGGGAGGGCGTACTGGTCCATTTCGCGGACGGGCGGCAGGAGACGTTCGATCTCGTGGTGGGCGCAGACGGCGCCTGGTCGCGGGTCCGCCCGGCGGTCTCGCCGGTGACGCCGCAGTACGCAGGCGTCACCTCGGTCGAGACCGCCATCGACGACATCGACAGCCGCCACCCCAACCTCGCCCAGTTGGTCGGCGACGGCTCGGTGGCCGTCTACGGCGTGAACCGATCCCTCGTCGCCCAGCGCAACAGCGGCGGTCATGTCAAGGTCTACACCACGTTCCGCGCGCCGCTGGACTGGCACGCGGACCTGGACCTGACCGACGTCGAGGCCACACGATCGCACCTGCGGGCTCTGTTCGACGGATGGGCCACTCCTGTCCTGGACCTGCTCGGCCACGGCACCGCTTTCGTCCGCCGTCCCATTCATGTCCTGCCCGTGTCCCACACCTGGGCCCACGTGCGCGGTGTGACGCTGCTGGGCGACGCCGCCCACCTGATGCCGCCGTTGGGGGCGGGCGCGAACCTCGCGATGCTCGACGGCGCCGAGCTCGCGGAGTCAATCGCTGCCGACCCGGAAGATCTGGACGAGGCCGTCCGCGCCTTCGAGGAACGGATGTGGGTGCGGGCCGGCAGGTGGGCGGCGATCACGACGGCCGGTCTGGAACGTCTCGTGAGCCCGGACCCGGCCGAAGCCCTCGCCCTCTTCGAACAGGTCCACGGCTAGGGCAACAGGAACTGGCCGGCCTGCGGCGGGCCCGGACGACGATCAGCGGCGTTGCCGCGCCCGATCGCCGCCCGGACTCCGCCCGTCCTTACGTGACAGGCCCGAGGTGTACGCGGTTCAGTGGGCGGGCTCGCCGAACCAGCGGGAGAGGTGGTCGTCCAGGTCCCGCTGGTCGTCGCCGATCCAGGCGACGTGGCCGTCGGGGCGTACCAGGACGCACGGGACGTCCAGTTCCGCCGTGGGGTCCGCGAGGTGGTCGACCCGATCCGACCAGCCGCCGACGCTCAGGCGTTCGGTGCGGTCCAGCAGCAGGCCGCGCCCGCGATGCAGCAGGTCGTAGAGGTGGCCCTGGCGCACGTTGACGTCGCGCAGGCGGCGGCCGAGCAGGTCCGGGCCGGCGCCGACGTCGTAGCGGATGCCGAGCCCGGCGATCTTCTCGATCAGGTGGCGGTTCACCTCGTCGACGTCCATCAGTTCGGCGAACAGCCGGCGCAGCGCCCGCGGGCCCGCCTCGGTGGACAGCAGTACGGCCTGGGCGCGGGTGTTGTCCAGCACGTCCGCGGCGACCGGGTGACGTTCGGCCTGGTAGGTGTCCAGCAGTGTCTCCGGCGCCCAGCCGCGGACCTGCGCGGCCAGTTTCCAGCCGAGGTTGAACGCGTCCTGAACACCCAGGTTGAGGCCCTGCCCGCCGATGGGTGGATGAATGTGCGCCGCGTCGCCGGCCAGCAACACCCGCCCGACCCGATACCGTTCGGCCAGCCGGGTGGCGTCTCCGAAGCGGGACATCCAGCGCGGAGAGTGCACGCCGAAGTCGGTCCCGGCGACGGCCCGCAGTTGTTCGCGGAAATCCTCGATCGTCGGCGGTGCCGCGCGGTCCCGGACTCCCGCCGCCGGGACCACGACGCTGTAGACGCCGCCCCCGAACGGACGCAGCCAGAAGGGGTGCGGGGCATCGCGGATCCCGGCGACGGTGGCGGCGATCTCCTCGGGCGGCACACCCGCTTCCATCTCGCCCATGAGCGTCTGGGTCCGCGTGGGCTCGCCGGGGAAGTCGACGCCGAGGAGCTTGCGTACCGTGCTGCGCCCGCCGTCACAGCCGACGAGGTAGCGCGCCCGCAGCCGTTCCCCGTCGGCCAGCTCGACTGTCACACCCTCCTCGTCCTGCTCGACGCCGACGACTGTGCGACCGCGCCGGACCTGCGCGCCCCGCTCGATCGCATGCTCTTCGAGCAGGCGGACGATGACCGGCTGCGGGATGCCCAGCAGATAGGCGTACGCGGAGTCCAGGTTCTTGGGCGCGGGTTTGGCGATGGCGGCGAAGAATCCGGCCGCCGGACGCCGCCTTCCCACCGCGAGGATGCGATCCAACAGTCCGCGCATCGCCATCAGCTCGAGACTGCGGATGTGCAGACCGACGATCCGGACGAACGAGACGGGCTCGGTCTCCTTCTCGAGTACGAGTACCCGCACGTCGTGCAGCCGCAGCTCGGCGGCGAGCATCGCGCCGGTCGGCCCGCCGCCGGCGATGATGACATCGAACACGGGGGGCGTGCGGGCCACGCCGGTGGCCGGGGGTTCGGCGGCGTCGTACGACGGCTGCGCGGTGGTGTGTCGTGGAGAGTGCACAGGTGTTGCCCTTCGGGAGTGCCACGGTGGCGAGGCGCTCCCGGCGACACCTACGTCAGTCGCCCGGCCGTGACGGCAGGGGGGAGCACCCACTTCGATACGACGGTCATGGGTCTCACCTCCTCGGGCGGTGTCACGGTCAGCAGGACGCTACAAGCCCGCCGAGCAACCCGTCCAGTCCTTTATCCGCCGGGGTGCGGGGGGTGAGTCAACGACCTGTGCAGCCACTCGGACATCAGCGCGCGTTCGGCGTCGGTGAGTCCCGGGAGTTCGGGCAGGACCGTCGCGAACGTCACCGTCACCGCGTTCGTGGCCGTGTCGGGCGCCGCCGGAGCGTCCGCGACGATGCCGCTGAGCACGGTGTCGAACATGGCGTCGGCCAGACCGTTGTCGCGCTCGTCGTCGGGTGTTCCCAGCAGGGCGAGGATGGTTCCGTTGCCCGCGGCGTGGATCATCATGAGGGCCCGCTGCTCGTCGACACGCAGGAGGCCGGCCGCGGCGAGCCGCCGTACCCGGGCGCGCAGCACCTCGATCCCCGCGAGCGTCGCCGGTGAGGGCCTGCCGCGTCCACGCGTGGCCATGAGCGCGTACAGCTCCGGGTTCGCCAGGCCGAACCCGATGTGCGTACGCCATCCGGAGCGCAGGTCCGCGATGGGGTCACCCGTCGCCTCGTCCGCGCTTGCCGACTTGCCGCCGACGTAGACGGCCATGACGTGTTCGGCGACGGCGTCGATGAGGCCGTCCTTGTCACCGAACAGGCGGTAGATGGTCGGCGCCTGCACGCTGGCCGCCTGGGCGACGGCGCGCGTCGTCACCGCGCCCGCCCCCTGCTCGCGCAGCACCTTTGCGGCTGCCGCGACGATGCCGGCCCGGACGTCGTCTCGCGATGCCGCCTCCTGCGCCCCCACCATGAACCAATGCTAACAGCATCTTGTTAACTCCGAATTATCGCTGCTAACGTATCGGCTATATCGTTGATAACGAGGGAGTTCTTCATGATCGTCGTAACCGGCGCCACAGGTCAGCTCGGATCCCTGATCGTCGACCGGCTGCTCGAGCGGGTCCCCGCCAGCACCGTGGCCGTGAGTGTGCGCGATGTCGACAAGGCCACCGGCCTCGCCCAGCGTGGCGTACGCGTCCGCGCCGGCGACTTCACCGACGCCACCACGTTGGCGCACGCCTTCGAGGGCGGCGACACGATCCTCATCGTCTCCGCCGCCATCCGCGGCCCCGGTGCCGTCGTCGCCAACCGCGTCGCCATCGACGCCGCCCACGCCGCGGGGGCCACGCGCATCCTCTACACCAGCCACCAGGCCGCCTCCCGGCACTCGCTGTTCCCCGCCCAACTCACGCACGCCGAGACCGAGGAGTACCTGGCCGGGCTGGGCGTCCCCTTCACCGCCCTGCGCAACGGCTTCTACGCGAGCACGCTCAGCTACTCCGTCGGCGCGGCGCTGGAGACCGGCCAGCTCGTCGCGCCCGTGGACGGCCCCGTGTCGTGGACCGCACACACCGACCTGGCCGAGGCGGCGGCGATCGCCGTTACCGACGACGGCGTCCTCGACGGCATCACGCCCGCCCTGACCGCGTCCGAGGCTCTCGACCTCGAGGCGGTGGCCGCCGTGCTGACCGACATCACGGGCCGCAGCATCAGACGCGTCGTCGTCACCGACGAGGAGTGGCGGGCGTCCGCCATCGAAGGAGGCATGCTGGCCCCGGCCGCCGACTTCACCCTCGGCCTCTACCGGGCGGCGCGACGGGGAGAGTTCGCCGTCACCGACCCGACCCTGGGGGGCGTCATCGGTCACCCCCCGACGTCCGCCCGCTCGGTGCTCGAGGCCATCGTCGCCCGGGGCTGACGCTCTCGAACGGCCGATCTTCTTACGGCGCGCCCGACGTGGCGGTTTCCAGGAGCCGGCGCAGCGCGGCCTCGTCTCCGCTGACGTCGGCCAGGCCGGAGGCCCGAGCGGCGGTCAGCGAGGCGGAGCCGTCGAGCAGGGCGTTGAGGGTCGCGGGATCGGTGCGGAGGCCGGCGTCCACCTGGTCCGGCTCGCCGGGTTCGATGTGCACCCGGCCGTCGCGGGTATGGATCGTCCAGATCTGGCCGGCGAGTTCGATCCGGTACCTGGCCGGCGGCGCCTGCGGGCTCGGGTGCAGTGCGCCACGCAGGAACAGCAGCACCGAGGTCGCGTTCAGGTGGACGGGCGCCGGGGGCAGCGGTACACGCAGGCCCCACCCGCCGAGGGCCAGCACGATCGGCTCCAGCTCGCGGCCGGAGTCGGTGAGGTCGTACACCATCGAGGCCGCCGGCGGCGGAAGCCGGCGCTGGCGGACCACGCCGTGGCTCTCCAGCTCGCGCAACCGGTCGGTGAGCATGTTGGAGCTGACCGCCGGCAGTGCCCGGCGCAGGTCGGAGAAGCGCTGCGGCCCGAGGAGGAGTTCGCGGACGACGAGCAGCGCCCAGCGTTCCCCGACGACGTCGAGGGCTCGGGCGATCCCGCAGGCGTCGCCGTAGGTGCGACTGGTCGGCATGTCGGTACCCCTTCCTCGGACATGCTAGATGCTAATCGCTCCTCGTTGGTTGTTTTAAACAACCACGAGGACTACCGTCTCGGCAGACAGATTGACCAGGCCCACTGGCGTCGGTGGGCTGCGGGAGGGAGCACAGTCATGGAAAGCCCAGTGGTGCACTTCGAGATCATCGGCACCGACCCGCAGCGGTTGCGCAGCTACTACGGCGACCTCTTCGACTGGCGGTTCGACGTCACGAGCGACGCCGCCGAGGTGGTTTCGGCGCCGGGACAGTACGGATTCGTCCAGCCCGACGGCGGCGGTGTCCCCGGCGGCGTCGGTGGTGGCACGGAGTATGCCCCTCGGACGTTGTTCTACGTCGGCGTACCGGACGTGGAGGAGGCGTTGCGGCAGGCCGAACGCCTCGGCGGCGCCCGGGTGTCGGGGCCGCACCCCAACCCCGCGGGTACGTTGGTCGTCGGCTTCTTCACCGACCCGGAAGGACACCTCGTCGGGCTCGCCGCCGCCGGACCCGCCACGGCGAGTTGACCGTCGACCGGGTCAAGGCCCGAGCATCTGCGCCATGAACGACCAGACGTCGCCCGCCCCGACCATGACCCGCATCGGCGAGGCGGTGCAGGTCGGCCGAGCCGTCCGCACCTCCGTCCGCGACTTCGCCGTCGACGATCGAGCCGACCTGCGGCGGCAGCGTCGCGTGCGTGGGGGGCCGACGGCGGCGGCGTCCGCTCCCCCACGCACGGGCAGCGCGGAGACGCTTTCAGTTCAGCATCGCCCGGGTCATTCGACGGGTGGCGACGTACATCGCGATCGAGCCGAACGCGACGAGGTAGACCACCGGGATCAGCAGGTCCCAGTGGAGGCGGCCCAACGCCGGCTCCCGAACCAGCTCGATGCTGTGGTAGAGCGGCAGCGCCCGGATCAGGGGCTGCACGGCCTCCGGGTAGATCGACAGGGGATAGAACGTCGTCGCGAACAGGTACATCGGCAGCATGAACAGCTGGATGTACTGGAAGTCGGGGAAGTCACGCAGGTACGTCGTGACGGCCAGCCCGCCCGCGGCGAACGCGAACGAGATCAGCACCGAGGCCGGCAGGGCCAGCAGCGCCCAGGGCGAGGTGACCAGCCCGCCGACCGCCATGAGGGCGAGGAACCCGATCGACGTCAGCAACGCGTTGATCATTGCGCTGGTGACCTCGCCGACGGCGATGTCGGTGACGGAGAGCGGTGTCGGCAGGATCGCCTGGTAGGTCTTGTCGACCCTCATGCGGATGAAGACGCCGAAGCTGGTCTGGTTGAACGCGGTGTTCATCGCGGTCGTGGCCAGGATCGCCGGGGCCACGTAGGCGGCGTACGGGACATCGACCCCGGGGACCGTGCCGACGAGCATCCCGACGCCGACACCGATCGACACCAGGTACAGGATCGGTTCGACGAGCGCGTTGAGCAGCGGCGTGACCGACCGACGGTAGATCATGAAATTGCGTTCGATGAGCGCGAAGGCTCGGCGTCTCGTCCAGGCGGGTACGACGACGGTGGTCATGCCTGGACTCCGAACGTGGGCCGTCACGGGTGCAACCGCCGGCGATAGGTGACCCGGGCGACCAGGAAGCCGCCAACTGCGAGCACCAACAGGTAAGCGATATGGACGGAGCTGCCGGTGATCGTCGCCGTGCCGAGGCTGAGGGTGCGGCACAGCTCCACCCCGTGCCACAGCGGCAGCAGATAGGACACCGGTCGGATCCACTCGGGTAGCTGCGAGACCGCGAAGAAGGTGCCGGAGAACAGGTAGAGCGGCATGATGACGAAGCGGAACACCGTGTCGATCTGGCGCATCTTGCGCACACCGACCGCCCACGCCGCGGCCGGCGCCGCGAACGCGACCCCGGTCAACGTGGCGCCGAGCAGGGCGCCGAGCGCCCCCCAACCTCGGATCAACCCGAACGCGGCCATCACCACGATGAAGGCGCCGCTGGCGATGAGCACCCGGAAAGCGATGAACAGCAGGTGCCCGGCGGCGAGCTGCTCCGGGTCGAGTGGCGTCGGGGTGGCGCCCCGGTAGGCCCCGAAACCCGCTGCCCGGGCAACTCCCGCGGCACCCTCCAGAAACGCGTTCTGCATCGCGGCCGCGGCGAGCATGCCCGGGGCGAAGAACGCCGCGTAGGAGACGCCGGCGATCTGGGCCGGCGCGTTGCCGTCGACGAGAGTCCCGAGGCCGGCGCCGATACCGATGAGGAACAGCAACGGGTTCAGTACGTTGATCACGATCGAGCCACGCCAGGTGCGCCGGTAGCGCGTGACCCAGTATCCGAATGCGCGCAGCATCAGTGGTCTCCTCTCCTGCTACTCGATGAGCGATCGGCCGGTGAGCGTGAGGAACACGTCCTCCAACGTGGCGCGGCGGACCAGTGCGGTGAGCGGCGTGAGCGCCATGGCGTGCACCGCGGCGAGGGCGGCCTCGCCGTCGGCGGTGTAGACGAGCACCCGGTCGGGAAGCAGCTCGACGCGGCCGTCAGTGTCGTTGCCGCCGGTGGCCAGTGCCGAGGTGCGCAGCTTCTCCGCGACGGTGTCCCGCTCGTCGAGGCGAAAACGCAGTTCCAGGACCTCGCGCGTGGCGTACCTGGTGATCAGTTCCCGAGGCGATCCCTGCGCGACGATCCGGCCGTGGTCGACGACGATGAGCCGGTCGCAGAGCTGTTCGGCCTCGTCCATGTAGTGGGTGGTGAGGATGAGCGTGACGCCCTCCTGCTTGAGCTGGAAGAGGCGGTCCCACAGGACGTGCCGGGCCTGCGGGTCGAGGCCCGTGGTCGGCTCGTCGAGGAGCAGGATGTCGGGCTCGTTGATCAGGGAGCGGGCGATGGTCAGCCGTCGACGCATACCGCCGGAGAGCGTCTCGACCTGGTCGCCGGCCTTGTCCTGAAGCTGGGCGAAGTCCAGCAGCCGGGTCGTGCGCTCCCGGATGAGGGCCCGGGGCAGGCTGAAGTACCGCCCGTAGATGTGCAGGTTCTCCCGGACGGTGAGTTCGTTGTCCAGGTGGTCGTCCTGCGTCACGACACCCAGCCGGGCACGGATCTCCGGCCCCTGCCTCATCGGGTCCAGGCCGAGCACGCGCAGACTGCCGCCGCTGATCGGTGACGTCGCGGCGATCATCCGCATGGTGGTGGACTTGCCGGCGCCGTTGGGGCCGAGAAGCCCGAACGATTCCCCCCGCTGGACGTCGAAGTCGATGCCGTCGACCGCGTGGAACTCCGCACTGGACCCTCGCGGCGGATAAATCTTCGTCAGCTTTCGCGCCTGAACCAGGGGATCTTCGATCACCACGGCAGCCTACGGAATTTTAACAGGCAACTGCAAGAAATTAACAGGGCATTGTAATTTTCCGTGCGCTGGTCGCCATAGCCCACCGTGGCCGGTTGCGTCCGCCGATCACCCCTGCGAGGGTCGAGCAATGTCGACGGTGACCGGCGCCGACCTGCTCCAGGCGGCCGACGAGACGACACGGGTGCTGCATCCGCACCGCGACCGCGACTGGTCGGTGCCCGCCGGCACGCTCACCTGGAGCTGCTGGACCACCGTCGCGCACATCGCACACGACCTGCTGGCGTACGCCGGCCAGGTCAGTGGCCTGCCGCGGGACGGCTACCTGCCGTACGACCTGCGGGTCTCCCCCACCGCGAGCCCGGCGCAGACCCTCACCGTGGTGCGGGCCTGCGCCGGACTGCTCGCCGTCGCGGTCGACAGCGCCGCACCGGACGCGCGGGCCTGGCACTTCGGGCCCTGCGACCCGACCGGCTTCGCCGCGATGGGGGTGGCCGAGACGCTGCTGCACACCCACGACATCACAGTCGGCCTCGGCGTGCCGTGGCAGCCACCGGACCGGCTGAGCGCGCTGGTGCTGCGGCGGCTCTTTCCGGACGCCCCGGCCGGCCCCGCGCCCGACGTGCTGCGGTGGATGACCGGTCGCGGCGAGCTGCCCGGTCGGGCACGGCGTACCTCCTGGAGGTGGCATGCCGCGGTGGACTGATCCGTCACTCAGCCGATCGCGGCGGTGGGTGGTCGTCGCCCCGGCGACCACCCACCGCCCGCGCCTCCCCCCGTGCGCCGCCGGCGTCCCTCCGCGACGGAGCGACGCCGACGGGTGGAGCGTCACCGTCAGGTCCAGCTGATGCCACGCGTGCCGACGTTGCGCATACGCTTCTCCTCTCCCCCTGGAGGCGGCCCCGTGCCCGCCCGGTGACCTCAGCGTCGGTCGCCGCCCACGTCTGCGGTAGGGCTGTGGGCGTTCGGAGTCGTTCGGCCTTGTTCGACGGGTCCGGCGAACGTCACCGGCGCGGTGGCACGCCGCCACAGCGGTCCGAGGGCGAGCACTGCCACCGCGCCCGCCAGTCCGCTGAACCCGATGACAGTGGTGGCCGGCCAACGGTCGGCGGCCAGACCCGCCACGACCATCGCGGCGCCCTGCGACCCACTCAGGCCGGTGATGGCCACCCCGAACGCGCGTCCCCGGTATTCCGCCGGCACCGCCCGCCCGAACAACGCGTTCAGCGGAATGGCGAAGGCGCTCGCGGCGCCGGCCAGTCCCAGCAGCAGGAGCACCACCCACAGCGCGGGGACGAGCCACGCCGCCGTCAGCACCCCGGCCGCCAACGCGGCAAGGGGCAGGATCAGTCGCGGGCGGGCCGTCGGCGGGCAGAACCGGGTGAGGGCCACCCCGCCGAGGGCCATTCCCGTCGGCGCGGCAGCCAGCAACAGTCCCACGGTGGCGGCGCCGCCGCCGTACTGCCGGGCCAGCGGCGCCATCAACCCCTCGGCGGCATAGGTGAAGGCGCTCGCCGTCCACAGGACGAGGACGTAGGCGCGCAGCCGGGGGTCGGCGACGATCACCCGCAGACCTGTCGCCCGGCCGCGGCCGGCCGGGCTCAGCGGCGCCCGGGGCGCGGGGCGGGCCCGCACGCCGACGGCGATCAGCAGCGCGGAGACACCGAACGTACCGGCGTCCACCAACAGCGCCCCGCGCAGCGACAACACCGCCACCAGACTGCCGCCGACGGCGAAGCCGACCACCTGCACGACCTGGGCGCAGATGTTGTCCACCCCGTTGGACACCGCGTAGCGGTCGCCGTCGAGCACGTCCGGCAGCAACGCCGCCCGCGCGGCCACGAACGGCGGCCGCATCAGGTTGACCGCGAAGAGCAGCGCCACCAGGGCGGGCGCGGGCAGGCCCGGCAGCGCCGCCACCGGCACGAGCGCCGCGCGGGCCAGGTCGCACACGATCAGGACCCGCCGCCGGGGGAACCGGTCGGCGAGGCCGGACAGCAACGGTCCGCCGGTGAGCCAGGCCAGATAGGAGCTGGCGTACGCCGTGGCCGCCAGCGCCGCCGAGCCGGTCGCGGTGTAGACGAGGTACGCCACGGTGACCGCCGTGAGCTGGTCGCCGGCCAGGGACAGCAGGTACGCGGCGAACAGGTGGCGGTACTCGCGCACCGCGAACACCTCGGCGTACGTCGCGGCGCGCTCGCTCACGTCGCCCCCGTCCCGTCCCCGCGCCTGATCCTCAGGGCGCTGGGTCCCGACCGTAGCGACGCGGCCGTCTGCGGGGACGCGACCGGGCGTTCGGAACGGTTCGGATCCGTTCGAACGGCCGGCTACCTGCGGGGGTCAGCCCCGGCGACGCCAGCGCAGCCACCAGCCCCGGCGGACGCGCCGGCCCGCCTCGCCGGCGGTGGCGGGCTCGGTGGCGGCGGCCCGGACCTCGGGTCGGGCGCGCTCGGTACGCCAGCGACGGACGACCTCGTCGGCGTTCACCGGCCGGACGGCCACCCGGGGTCCCTCGGGGTTGCGCAGCCAGGCGACGATCTGCGTGTTGAGCTGCCCCACGAAGTCCCGCACGGCCTGCTCGGTGGGCAGGTCGCGGACCTCGTCGGGGACCTGCTCGATGCGCCGGCGCAGTTGCAGCGGGGTGGGCAGCAGCAGGTCGCTGGGCAGCTTCTCGCGCTCCAGGAAACTCTTGATCCACCACGACTCGTCGTACGGCATTCCGCGCCCGGGGATCGGCTTGCCCATGCCGGGCAGGTTGTCGAACTCGCCGCGTTGCACGGCTCCCCGGATCTGCGCCTCCACGGCCGCGTCCCACGCCTCGGTCACCCTGCGGCACCTCCCCTGGCCACCGTAACGCGCCGCCTCCGGCCGACGACACGCGCTCGCACCGGGTCAGCGCCTCCACACCGCTGACCATTCCCGCCGAGGTGGTTTCCGCCCGGGTGACCGCATTCCAGGCCACCATCGCTCGGGTGGTCCTGGGCCGGGGTCGTCTGTCGGTCTAGGTTCGGTGCACGGGACGGCGAACGGGGGCGAACGTCATGATCGGCACGGGTGCGCTTGTGGGTGTCGCGCTTGTGGCGTTGGGGCTGGTGCTCACGCCCGGCCCGAACATGGTCTACCTGGTCTCCCGCTCGGTGGCGCAGGGCCGCCGCGCCGGGCTGATCTCACTGCTCGGGGTGGCCGCCGGCTTCGGCGTCTACCTGGCCACGGCGGCCGCCGGCCTGGCCGCCGTGTTCGTCCTGGTCCCGACGCTGTACGCGGTGGTGAAACTGGCCGGCGCCGGCTACCTGCTGTGGTTGGCGTGGCGCACGCTGCGGCCGGGCGGCGGCTCACCGTTCACGCCCGCGCCGCTGCCACCGGACCCGCCGCGGCGGCTGTTCACCATGGGTCTGGTCACCAACCTGCTCAACCCGAAGATCGCCATCCTGTACGTGTCGCTGCTGCCGCAGTTCGTCGACCCGGCGCGCGGGCACGTGGCCGCGCAGAGCCTGCTGCTCGGCCTGACCCAGATCGCCGTCGCGCTGAGCGTCAACGCGCTGATCGTGCTCAGCGCCGGGGCGCTGGCCGGGTTCTTCGCCCGCCGGCCGGTGTGGCTGCGGGTGCAGCGGTGGGTGGCGGGGACGGCTCTGGCCGCGCTTGCCGTCCGCATCGCCACCGACAGGTCCCGCGCGGCGGTCGCCGGGCCCTGACCCGGCCGGTCAGCGCTCCCGGTGGCGGCGGAGCATCGCCGCGGCCAGCGGCGCGGCGTCCAGGTCGCCGGCGGCGAGCCGGGCGGCGAGGGTACGGCGTACCAGCCGGTCGGCAAGCGCGGGCGCGTGCCTGCCGACGGCCATCTCCAGCCGGCCGCGTCGGGTGGTCGCCACGTCCCGGGGCGCCCGCCGGGCGGTGGCGGCGCGCAGGATCGCGGCGACGACACCCTCGACGGGCTCCGGGCGGGACACTCCCCGCAGGGACAGCCCGGCCTCGGCGGTGCTGTCGTGGATCGGTGAGGCCACCATGCTCGGGTAGACGACGCTCACCCCGACGTGGCTGCCCACCTCGTGGCGCAGCGCGTCGGCGTACGCGACGAGGGCCCGCTTGCTGACCCCGTACGCGGCGGCGAGCGGCAGTGGCAGCACCGCCATCCGGCTGGCCACGAAGATCACCCGGCCACGCGCGGTGAGCAGCGGGGGCAGCGCGGCGGCGGTGGTCCGCCACGCGGCGAGCAGGTTGACCTCCAGTTGCTGGCGGACCACCTCGTCGGGCGGCAGCTCGGCCGGGGCGGGGCCACCGACCCCGGCGTTGTTGATCAGCAGGTCGAGACCGCCGAGGTGGTCGACGGCGGCCCGTACCGCCGTCGGGACGGCCGCCGGGTCGGTCAGGTCGCAGCCGAGCACCGGCAGGTCGACGTCTCCTCGCGCGTGCAGGTCGAGCCCGACCACCCGGGCGCCGGCGGCGTGCAGCGCGGCGCCGAGGTGCCGGCCGAAGGTCCCGTTGGCGCCGGTGACGAGGACCCGCCGGCCGGTAAGCGTCACCGGCCCGCTCCGGCCGGCGTGGCGCGGCGGGCGACCGAGGTCAGCTCCCGGGTCAGCTCGGCCAGGTAGGCGTCGAAGTCCACACGCATCGCCGGGCGGCGCTGACCCCAGCGGGCCGTCGCCGCCCGCAGTTCGGCCCGGCAGGCGGCCCGCTGCCGTTGCGGGTCGGGCAGCGTGTACCGGCCGGCAAGCTGCGCGGCGATCAGCTTGGCCTGCGCCTCGACCAGGGGGAACGCGGAGCCGGTGGACTGCATCAGCCCGACGAACGTCAGGCCGGGGGCCTCGGGGTGGAAGACGTGCCGGTACAGCGGCAGGGTGTCCGCGCCGCCGCCGAGCAGCTCGGGGTCGAGAAAGCCGATCTCCACCCGGTAGCCGGTGCACCAGACGATCAGGTCGACGTGGTCGGCGCGGCCGTCAGTGAACGCGACCCGGTCGCCGTCGAGGGCGGCGACGCCGGGGCGCGCCTCGATGTCGCCGTGGGTCAGCCGGGACAGCAGCCCGTCGGAGAGCGTCGGATGGTCCTGCAGGAAGCCGTGCGTCGGCGCGGGAAGCCCGTAGCGGGCGGGGCTGCCGACGGTGGCGGTGAGCATCGTCTGGCTGATGCGCTGACGCAGCCGCCACGGCAGCCGGCGGGCCAACGCGCCGTTGAGGGTGTCCGACGGGCGGCCCAGCAGGTACTTGGGCACCACCCACACGCCCCGACGCAGCGACAGCAGGGTGTGCTCGGCGGCGTACGACGCGTCCACAGCGATGTCCATCGCGGAGTTGCCGCCCCCGACGACCAGGACGCGTTTGCCGGCCAACTGCTCCGGGCCCCGGTAGTCGTGGCTGTGCAGCTGCTCGGCGGTGCTGGCGCCCGGATACGGCGGGCTGGGCAGCCGGGGCACCCGGTTGTGGCCGTTGGCGACCACCACGGCGTCGACGGCGACCTCGACCGGGCCGTCCGGCCCGCTGGCGGCGACCGTCCAGGTGCCGTCGGGTTCCCTGGTGACCCGCTCGACCGTGTGCCGCAGGCGGATGTCGTCGCGCAGCCCGAACCGGTCGGCGTACTCGCCCAGGTAGCCGGCGACGCGTGTGTGGTCCGGGTAGTCGGGCCAGTCGGCGGGCATCGGATGGTCGGCGAACTCGGTGCGGCCACGGCTGGTGTTCAGGTGCAGCGTGCGGTACGCGGGCGAGTCGGGCGCCCCGTACACCCACAGGCCGCCGACCTGGTCGGCCGCCTCGAAGCAGACCACGGCGACGGCCTCGTCGCGCAGTGCCTTGACGGCGGCGAGTCCGGCCGCGCCGGCGCCGATCACCGCCACCCTGGGTCGTGCCTGCATCACTGCCCCCATTAATCCAACGTCCGATGGATAATCGTCGGGTGACGGCGGCCCGTCAAGGGGCCGCCGGTCCGTACAGCCCGTCCAGGAGGCGGTGGACGAACGCCCGGAACTCGCGCCGCTCCCGGGCGCCCGGCGCGCCCCCCGCGGCCAACGCCACGACGTGCCCGTGTGTCGCCCAGACCAGGCTGCGCACGGTGATGTGCGGTGTCGGCTCGGCCAGGGCGCCGGTCGCCGCGGCGGCGGTCAGCAACTCCGCCACCAGCCGGTAGAGCGGCTCGGCGTAGCGCTGGTCCAGCTCGGCGTGCCGCTGCGGCTCCAACCAGCGCCGCAGCCACAGCGCGGTGGTCTCCGGGTGGTCCTCAAGGAAGTCGACGAACACGTCGACCAGGTCGTGCAGCGCCCGCCGCGCCGCGTCCGGGCCGGCGTCGAGGGCGACCCGGGCCCGCTCGGCGGCGGCGGTGAGGACCTCCCGCTCGACGGCGAACACCCGCGCGAAACAGGCCTCGTAGAGCGCCGCCTTCGTACCCGTGTGGTGGGCGACCGTGGCGACGTCCACCCCGGCGGCGGCGGCGACCTCCCGCAGCCCGACGGCGTCGAAGCCGCGCTCGGCGAACAGCGCGGTGGCGGCGGTGAGCACCACCTCCCGCGTCGGTCGGGTCTCGTCGCGCCGGGGCCGACCCGGACGGCGTCGGGGCATGGTCATGGCCGCCATTGTGCCCCTAGAATCCAGCAACTGTTGGATTGCGGAGAGGATGCGGCGATGACCGGGCTCGACCGGCGGCCCGCGGCCGCCAGCGACGCGACACTGCCCCGCGGCCCCCTCGCCGGCTTCGCGGCCGGCTCGCTCGGCATGGGTGTCTGGGTGACGGTGCCCGGCCTGCTGCTGCTCTACTTCCTCACCGACGTGCTGGCCGTCGGGCCGTGGCTGGCCGGCCTCGCGCTGCTGCTGCCGAAGGTCGCCGACGTGCTGCTGCACCCGTGGGTGGGGCACCGCGCCGACGTCGAGCAGGCCCGCCGGGGCGACAGGCGCCGGCTGCTGCTGCTCGGCTGCGCCCTGCCGGTGGCGTTCGCCGCGCTGTTCGCGGTGCCCGGCGGTCTGACCGGCGCGCCGGCCGCCGCGTGGGTGGCGGTGTTCTTCGTCGCCGGCAACCTGCTCTTCGCCGCCTACCAGGTCCCCTACCTGGCCACCCCGGCCGATCTGCGCATCGGCTACGACGAACGCACCCGGCTGATGGCGTTCCGGATGGTGGTGCTGACCCTCGGCATCCTGGCCTCCGGGCTGGTGGCCCCGCTGCTGACCGGCGGCGACGCGGCGAGCCGCGGCGGCTACCAGCGGATGGGCGTGGTCCTGGCCGTCGGAATGCTGGCCGCCATGCTCGTCGGCGTCGCCGGGACCGCCCGCCTGCGCGGCGTCGCGGCGGGCGCCCCGACGGCGGGGCACGGCGGGTGGCGGGCGCTGCGCACCGCCCTGCGCGACAGGCAGTTCCGCTGGCTGGTCGCCGCGTACCTGGCCATGTCCACGAGCACCCACCTGGTCCTCGCCGGGGTGCCCTACTACGCCGAGTACGAGCTGCGCGCCCCCGGCCTGACCACGGTGCTGGTGGCCGCGTTCGTCGCGCCCGCGCTGCTGGTCACCCCGGGGTGGCTGCTGCTGGCCCGCCGCGTCGGCAAGCAGCGGGCGCTGCTCGGCGCGCAGGGCGCGTTCGCGCTCGGCTCGCTGGTGCTGGCGGTGGGCCGCCCGGCCGGCCTGCCGCTGCTGGTGGCCGCGGTGGCGGTGCTCGGGGTGGCGTTCGCCGGCATGCAGCTGCTGCCGTTCTCGATGCTGCCCGACGTCATCCGCGCGGCCCGCGCGACGGGCGCGGGCACCTACACCGGGGTGTGGACGGCCACCGAGGCCCTCGGCGCGGCCCTGGGCCCGTACGCGTACGCCCTGTGCCTGACCGTCGGCGGTTTCGTGGCCTCGACGGCCGGCGAGTCGCCGACGCAGCCCGACGCGGCGCTCGCGGCGGTCCGCTACGGCTTCGGACTGCTGCCGGCGGTGGCGATGCTCGCCGCGCTGCTGCTGCAACGCCGCTACACCCTGGACACGACCGCCCGGGCCGCGAGCTGAGCGGCCGGCACTAGACTTCGCCCTCGATGGACGCCCCGCTCACCCCCACCGAAACCCGCCCGTGCGCCCACTGTGGAGCGCCGGTGCCGCAGCGTGTCGGCGCGGGCCGCCCGTTTCGCTACTGCCGCGACAACGACGGCGCCTGCCAGCGCGCCTCGCGCAACAGCCGGATGCGCCACCGCAACGCGCCCGGCCTGCCCGGCCAGGTGGCCCGCACCTGGGAGGCGGTGGACCGCCTCGACCAGATCGTCGAGACGTTGACCGAGGCGTTGCACGCCGAACTGTCCCCGGTGGGTGTGCAGCGGCAGCTCGCGCAGGCCCGCGCGGAGGCCGCCACCGAGGTCGCGGCCGCGCAGACCGAACGCGACGAGGCCCGCGACGATGCCGAGTCCGCGGCGGCCGACGCGGCGCGCGCCCGGGAGCAGGCCCGCGCCGCCCGCGCGGAGGCCGACGATGCCCGCCAGCGCGCCGAGCAGGCGGTGGGTCAGGCCGCCGCGGCCGACGAGCGGGCGCAGCGCGCCGAGACCGCCGCCGACCAGGCCCGCCACGACGTCAGCGCCGCCGAGGCGCTGCGCGCCCAGGCCGAGCGGGACCGGGACCAGGCCCGCGCCGAGGTGCGGGACCTGCGTTCGCAGCGGGACGTCGAGCGGCAGCGCGGGGCCGACCTGACCGTCGAGCGGGACGCGGCGCGCGCCGACGCCGAGCGGGCCACCCGGGCCGCCGCGGAGGCGACCGAGCGGGCCGGGCGGTGGCAGACCGAGGTGCAGGACGTGCGCCGCCAGATCGACCAGGCACGCGCCGACGCCTCCCGGACCCGCGCCGAGGCCGCCGACGCGGCCCGGGCCCGGGAACAGGCCGACCGGGCCCGCGACCGCGCCCAGGTCGCCGCCGCCGAAGCCGACGATGCCCGGCAGCAGGCCGCCGAGCTTGCCGTCCGGCTGCGGGCGGAGCTGACCGCCACGGCCACGCAGCGCGACTCCCTCGCCGCCGACCTGACCGCCGCCCGGCAGGCCGCGGCCACCGCCGAGGGCCGGCTCACCGCCCTGACGGTACGTCTCGACGCCGCCGAGGCCGACCGTGACGTGGCGCAGCGGCGGGTGGCGCAGCTCGGCGACCAGGTCAGCGACCTGGCGTTGGCGCTGGCGCGGCTGGGCGCCGCGGCCCCCGCCGCGGCGGGCGCTTCCGAACCGGGTGCGACGCCGGCGCAACCTTGACCGCGTTCGGGCGGTTAACATCCCCGGTGGCGGTCGCAACACGCCACCGACGTGGCGTCATCGTTCCGGCCGGCTACCCTTGGGTCCGGCTCACCCGTGGACGCCTCGCGCCCTCGGGCGGGAATGGGGCGACGGGAACGCACCGTTACACCCAGAAGACCAGCACCACGAACGAGGGGAAGTCGATCATGGGCGAGCGTATGCTGCGCGGAAGCCGACTCGGCGCGGTCAGCTACGAATCCGACCGCAACACGGAGCTCGCGCCGCGTCAGACCCGCGAGTACCTCTGCGCCAAGGGCCACCAGTTCGAGGTGCCGTTCGCCGTCGACGCCGAGGTCCCGACGACCTGGGAATGCAAGTTCGACGGCAGCGTCGCCCGACTCGTCGACGGCAGCGAGCCGGAGCAGAAGAAGGCCAAGCCGCCGCGTACCCACTGGGACATGCTGCTGGAGCGGCGCTCGATCGCCGAGCTCGAGGACATCCTCGCCGAACGCCTCCAGGAGGTTCGGACCCGCCGCGGCCGCGCCTGAGCCGCATCGCACGACACGGCGCCCCCGGGTCTTCCCGGGGGCGCCGTCGTGTGTGCGTGCGGTTCAGTTGCGGCCCGGCTCGACGATCTCACCCTCGATGGCCCGGCCACCGTCGACGACCACCGGCTGCTCCGGCTCCGGACGCGGCGGCGGCTGCGGCGCGCCCTGGCGCACCCGCACCGTACGCGGCCCGAACAGGTCACCGGCGACCATCGACGACACCCGCCGCTCGGCGGTGCGTTGCACCCCGGAGCGGGCCAGACGACGCACCGGCGGCACCATCAGCAACAACCCGACCAGCCCGCTGACCAGACCGGGCGCCGCCAGCAGCAGCGCACCGGCCAACCCGACGAGCCCGTCGGTCACCTGCTGCCCCGGTGGCTGCCCGGCCTGCGCGGCGGTACGGAACCCCCGCCACGCGCGCATCCCCTCGCGGCGCAGCAGCACCAGCCCCAGCAGCGACGCGGCGAACACCAGCAGCACCGCCGCGCCGAACCCCACGGCCCGCCCGACACCGACGAACACCGCCAACTCCAGCAGCACCGCCAGCAGCAGGGCGACCGGCACGAACCTCAGTCCTCGGCGCATCTCACCTCATCGCCATCCCGCGGCACACCGACACGTACCGCACATCCAGCATGACACGGCCGCGCTCACGGCCACCGCACCTGACCCGTGGGGGTGCCGTGCAGGCCACGGCGTACGGCCTGCCGCCGGTCCTGCACACCCCAGCGGGTGATCCGCCACAGCGCCTCGGCGACGATGCGCGGGCTCATCTTGCTGTCCCCGTGTTCCCGCTCGGCGAACGTGATCGGCACCTCCACGATCCGCACCCCGGCCCGGTGGGCGAGCCGCGACAGCTCCACCTGGAACGAGTAGCCCTGCGAGCACACCGAGCCCAGGTCGATGGCGTCCAGGGCGCTGATCCGGTACACCCGGTACCCGCCGGTGGCGTCGGACACGGGCATGCCCAGCGCCAGGCGCGCGTACAGGTTGCCGCAGCGCGACAGCAGCAGCCGCCGCAGCGGCCAGTTCACGACACGCGCGCCGCTGGTCCACCGGGACCCGATGACCACGTCGGCGTCGCGGGCGGCGGTGAGCAGCGCCGGCAGGTCCTCCGGGGCGTGTGAGCCGTCGGCGTCCATCTCCACCACCGCGTGGTAGCCGCGCTCACGCGCCCACCCGAACCCGGCCAGGTACGCCGCGCCGAGGCCCTGCTTGCCCTCGCGGTGCAGCACCTGCACGTGCGCGTCGCCGTCGGCGAGGGCGTCGGCGATCGCGCCGGTGCCGTCGGGGCTGTTGTCGTCGGCGACGAGGATCTGCACGGCGGGGGCGGCCCGCCGGACCCGGCCCACGATCGCCGCGATGTTGTCGGCCTCGTTGTAGGTGGGGATCACCACCAGCACCCGGCCCACGCCGGGCACCTCGTCCGGACGCCGGATCGTATCGGTCGCCTGGATCACGGTTCCTCCGCTCCCGCCGGCGTACCGGCTGCTGCTATCCGGGGACCACCCGCTGGCGGCGGCGCAGAACGCCCGCGCCGACCAGGGCGGCCACGGCCAACCCGGCGAGGGCGACCTCCGGCCACCAGCCGAGGCGGGTGGCGAGGGTGCGCCCGCTGTCGAGCCGGAGCTGCCGCACCACGACCTCCCGGGTGTTGAACCCGGTGGCGTCGCTTACCCGCCCGTCGGGGGCGACGAACCCGGACACCCCGACCGTGGAGGCCATCAACGCCGGCCGGCCGTGCTCGACCGCCCGCAGCCGCACCATGGCCAGTTGCTGGCGGGCCTCCGCCGCGTTGAAGGTCGCGTTGTTGGTCTGCACCACGAGCAGCTGCGCGCCGCCGGTGACGGTGTCGCGGACCAGCCCGTCGTAGGCGACCTCGAAGCAGATGACGTCGCCGAGCACGGCCGGGCCGGCGCGTACCACGCCCGGGGTGCTGCCGGGCACGAAGTCGTTGCGGATCAGGTCGACCTGGTCGCTGACCATGCGGGCGATGTCGCGCAGCGGCACGTACTCGGCGAACGGCACCGGGTGGCGTTTGGTGTACAGCTGCGCCATGTCCGCGCCGGTGCCGGGTCGCCACAGGATGCCCGCGTTGCGGACCTGCCCGGGGCCGGGGCCGAGCAGCACCGCGCCGACCAGGATCGGGGCGCGGATCGCGTCGGCGGCCTGCGAGATGCGGGCGCCGGCGGTGGGGTTGCGCAGCGGGTCGATGTCACTGGAGTTCTCCGGCCACACCACCATGTCGGGTTGGCGTTGCGCGCCGGAGGCGACCCGCGCGGCCAGCTCCAGGGTGGCGTCGACGTGGTTGTTGAGCACCGCCTGGCGTTGGGCGTTGAAGTCCAGCCCGAGGCGCGGCACGTTGCCCTGCACGATCGCCACGGTGACGGCCGAGCCGCCGCCTGCGGAGGCGACGGGCGTCAGCAGGCTCACCGCGCCCACCGCCACGGCCACGGCGGCCGGCACGGCCGCGGCCGTCCACCACTCGGGGCGGCCGGCGCGGCGGGCCGCCCAGCCCCGCCAGACGGCGGTGACGAGCAGACCACCGACGAGGGCCACGGCGAAGGTGACAAGCGGTGCGCCGCCGAGCGCGGCCAGGCGCAGCAGCGGCGAGTCGTCCTGGGTGAACGCGAGCCGGCCCCACGGGAACCCGCCGAAGGGGGCGCGGTCGCGCAGCGCCTCCTGCCCGACCCACAGCAGGCCGGTCAGCGCCGGCCACTGCCAGCGGCCACGGTCGGCCAGCGGTGACACCCAGGCGGTGGCGGCGCCGAGCAGCGCCAGGTAGCCGGCCTGCAACAGCGACAGCAGCACCCACGGCAGGTAGCCGGTGTGCAGGTTCGTCCAGGCCAGCAGCGGCGCGAACAGGGCCACCCCGGTGAGGAAGCCCACGCCGGCGCCGGCGCGCAACCGTCGCCGGTGCGCGGCGGCGGCCAGCAGCGCCACACCGACGGGCGCGAGTGGCCACACCCCGTACGGCGGGAACGCCAGCAGCAGGGCCAGCCCGGCGGCGACGGCCATCGGCGCGGCGACCCGCAGCGGCAGCGGCCGCCCGGCGGCGGCCGGGTTCGGCGGCGCCGCCGGGGTGTGGGTCTCGTCCCGGTCCAGCGTCGTCACCGCAGCGTCCCCTCGATCACCTGGCGAAGGCTACCTGGCCGGCGAGCCCGGCGACCCCATCGGGCTGGCCGGGGATGAAGCGCCCGGCGGGCATGAAATCGGGGCGCGGCTCGCGCCGCGCCCCGATGCTCCCAGGCCCTCCCCGGCCGGTGCGGCGAGGATGAAGCACGCCGACCTTCGGACCGACCAGGCGGTGGACTGGCTGCCCCCGCCGGGCCGTTGTCTACTGGCCGTGCACCTCACCCTGCCCGTACACCGGTAACCGCGACCGGTTCGCGCCGCCCCGCCGACCCCCGCCCGCTGGACCTGGCCGCCGCGACGATGACGCTCAAAAATGTCGCTCGGCCAGCGGACGAAGGGACGAAGCGAACAACAGCCGCTTCCCGTGGTAGGACTCAAAGACGGTACGTGCTGCACCCCGTCTCCTGTCAACCCACCCCCGGCCTGTCGTGTGTTGCGCCACGGCGTGTCGGGTCGGCGTGTCTCACTGCGTGCCCAGATGGTGGCGCAGCAGCGCCGCCGCCGCCGTCCGGTGCTCCTCGGCGAGCAGCCCACCGGCGGCCAGCACGTAGTCGACGTCGACGACCGCGCGGGCGGCGCGCGGCAGCGCCCACCCGCCCGCGTGATCGGCCAGGACCGCCGCCAGGACCTGCCCGGACGCGGCCCCGGGGGCGTGCCGCAGCACCCCACCGGAGCCCACCAGCAGCCGCACGTCGCGCAGGTCCCGCCCGGCCCGCTCGCCGGTGGCGGCCCCCCGGGCGTGCCGGCGCAGCGCGACAGTCGCCGCGAGCGTGGCGATGCGCCGGTCCACGGCCCGCTCGCCGTCGTCGGCGGCCAGGAACGCGGGGTCGGCGGCCCGCCTGTCGGCGGCGGCGCCCAGGTCGCCGGCCTCGTCGGGGCTGAGCAGCCGCTCCTCGGCGGCGGCGCGCACGACACCGGGGGCGCTCCACCGCATACCCAGGTCACCTTCGACGGTGCGGGCCCGCCACAGGCTGCCCGCGACCTCCCGACCCGGCCCGGTGGCCCGCTCGTCGGGCGTGAGCACCGAGTACACGTCGGTGGTGGCCCCACCCACGTCGACGACGGCGAGGTCCCCACCGAGGGTGTCGGCGAGCACCTCCACGCCGGTGAGGACCGCGTCGGGCGTGGCGGCCCGCACCAGCCGCGCGAACCGGGCGCCCCTCGACAGTCGTTTGCCGCCGATGACGTGGCGCAGGAACACCGCGCGGATCGCCGCGCGCGCCGACGCCGGGGCGAGCACCCCGATGCGCGGCAACACGTTGTCCGCGCCGGTCACCGGCACCCCGGCGGCCTCCAGCAGCCCGGTCAGCTCCACGCGTACGTCGGTGTTGCCGGCCAGGACGACAGGTATCCGCCAGCGGGCACGGGCCAGGCGGGTCGCGTTGTGGGTGATCGTGTCGGCGTCACCGCCGTCGGTGCCGCCGACGAGCAGCACCACGTCCGGCCGGGCCGCCCGCAACGCCGTCAGGTCCGCCGCGCCGAGCCGCCCGGCCGCCACGTGCACCACGTGCGCGCCGGCGGACAACCCGACCCGCCGGCCCGCCTGCGCGGTGACGAGGGCCTCGTAGCCGAGCACTGCCAGCCGCAGCCCACCACCGGCGGACGAGCAGACGTACCACGGCACGTCGCGCACCCCGAGCCCGGCGGTGGCCGCCGCGACGGCGGCGTCCAGGCCGTGCAGCACGTCGCTGCCCACAGTGGTGGGCGCGGCCGCCGCGCCGACGAGGACACCCGCGGCCAGGTCCACCACCGCCGCCTTGGTGTACGTGGAGCCGACGTCCGCGCAGACCGCCAGGGTCACCGGCCTACTCCTCGCGACTCACTCTGGCGGCGGGTACGACCACGGTGCCGGTCGCCGTGACCGCCACGATCGGCGGGTCGAGGACCTCGGCGGCGGACGCGGACCGGTCCGGGCGGCCCCGGCACACCACCGCGCAGCTCAACTCCAGGGTCCGGCTGCGGCTGCCCACCCGCGACACCTGGGCGGTCACCTCCACCACGTCACCGGCGCGGATCGGCGCGGTGAACCGCACGTCGGAGTAGCCGGCGAACAGGCCCTCGTCGCCGTCGGTGCGGATGCACACCTCAGTGGCGACGTCGCCGAACAACGCCAGGGCGTACGCCCCGTCGACGAGGTTGCCGGCGTAGTGGGCGTGCGAGTACGGCACGTACCGCCGGTGCGTCACCGTCAACCCGAGCCTGGTGTCGGTCATGCGTTCGCCTTCCGCTGCGTGATCAGGGCGTGCACGAGGTAGCTGGCCACCTCGCCGGGCGTGGTCCCGCGACCGAAGATGCGGTCCACGCCCAACTCGTCGGTCATCGACTCGTCGAACCGGGGACCGCCGACGATCAACAGGGGCCGGCGGCCCGCCGGCATCGCCTCCCGGAACGCCGCGGACATCTCCCGCGTGTTGTGCAGGTGCGCGTCACGTTGGGTGACGACCTGCGACACGAGCACCGCGTCGGCCTTCTCCACCCGGGCTGCCTCCACCAGCTCCGGCACGCTCACCTGCGCGCCCAGGTTGGTGACCTTCAACTCCCGGTAGTACTCCAGGCCCTTCTCCCCCGCGATGCCCTTGACGTTGAGGATCGCGTCGATGCCCACGGTGTGCGCGTCGGTGCCGATGCACGCCCCGACCACCGACAGCTTGCGCCGCAGCCGCTGCTTGACCACCGTGTTGACCTCCTTGGCCGACAGCAGCGCGAAGTCCCGCTCCACCACCTGCACCGCGCCCACGTCGATGAGGTGGTTGACCCGCCCGTACACGACGAAGAACGTGAACCCGTCACCCATTGGCTTGGCGTGCACCACCATCGCCGGGTCGATGCCCATCTTGTTGGCCAACTGCACCGCCGCGCCCTCGGCCCGCTTGTCGTGCGCCACGGGCAGGGTGAACGACACCTGCACCATCCCGTCGCCGGTGGTGTCCCCGTACGGCCGCACGATCTGCGTACTCACGCCCCTGCCTCCAGGATGTCGGTGGCCGGGTTGCAGTAGTCGGCCTCGTGCGCGGCGACCCCGGACAGGCCCTTGCCGCGGTCCGCGGGCCGCTTCATGATCCCGAAGGTGCCCTGCGCGATGGCCGTGAGCAGCGTCTGCTCCCCGATGCGCTCCAACAGGTCCAGGGCCTCGCCGAGGACCTGGTTGGCGCGGCGGCGGATGAACCCGCCCGGCGCGGGCACGAAGTCCTCGTGCAGCCCACCGGCCGCGCCGAGGACGTAGCGCACGTTCTGCAGCGCGATGTCGCGGTCCGACAGCCACGGCGTCACCACGGCCTCGGTCATCATCCCCACCAGCAGGATGCCCTGCCCGGTCAGCGCTCCGGCCAGGTTGAAGAACCCGTCGAGCAGGTTGCCCCGGAACACGTCACCGGTCATGTGTTTCGTCGGCGGCATCCACTTCAACGGCGCGTCGGGGAACAACTCCCGCGCCAGCAGGGCGTGCGCCAACTCCAGGCGGAACGACTCCGGCACCTCCGGGTTGATCTCGAACGCGTGCCCCAGGCCCAGCTGCCAGTCCGCCAGACCCGCCTCGTGCGCGAAGAACTCGTTGAGCAGCTGCGACACCGTCACCGTGTGCGCCTCGTCGACCGCGTCGGCGGTGGTCAGGTAGTTGTCCTCACCGGTGTTGATGATGATCCCCGCGCGGGCGTGGACCTGCCGGGAGAACCGCTGGTCGACGAACGTGCGCACCGGGTTGATGTCGCGGAACAGGATCCCGTACATCGAGTCGTTGAGCATCATGTCGAGACGTTCCAACCCGGCCAGGGTCGCCATCTCCGGCATGCACAGCCCGGACGCGTAGTTGGTCAACCGCACGTAGCGGCCCAACTCCTTCGACGACTCGTCGAGGGCCGCCCGCATCAGCCGGAAGTTCTCCTGCGTGGCGTACGTCCCGGCGAAGCCCTCACGTGTCGCGCCCTCGGGCACGTAGTCCAGCAGCGACTGCCCGGTCGAGCGGATCACCGCGATGACGTCCGCGCCGGCCCGCGCCGCGGCCTGCGCCTGCGGAATGTCCTCGTAGATGTCCCCCGTCGCCACGATCAGGTAGATCCACGGCCGCTGCACCGGGTCACCGTGCCGCTTGACGAGCCGGTCCCGCTCCGCGCGCCGCCTGTCGATGCGCCGGATACCCGCGCCGACCGCCCTGCGCGCCGCCGACCGGGCCGCCGTCGCCGACCGACCGCCGGGCAGCGCGAACCGCACCGACCCGGCGGCGGCCTTCTGCGCCAGCAACGTCACATCCGTGATCCCCTCGCGGGCGAGGGCGTCGAACACCGGCACCGCCACCCCGTGCCCCAACCCCACGTCCGCGACGACCGCGTCCACGAGCCGGTTCACCCACGGAATGCCATCCGGGTCGGCGCCGCTCACCCCGGCCAACCGCAGCACCGCCCGCTCCACCGACACCGTCGTGTGGCTGCGGGCCAGGTCGACCACCGGCTGCCCGGCGCGACGCGCCAACTCCCGCGCCCGCGCCACCAACACCGGATCAAGGTCAAGTTTCCCGGTCACGCCGTCGCCCCCGCCACATCATTGAAACGCTCGCTCACGGCGACCCTTCCTCGTAGATGACCTCACCGCGCAGCACCAGCCGCCGGCACACCGGCAGCGGCGTCGGGTCGTCCGGACCCCGCGCCTCCGGGTCCTCGGCCAGCAGCACCGGCAGGCCCCGCTCCACCCCTGCGGGCGTCGACCACACCGCGAACGTCGCCGGGGCGCCCAGGGCCAGGACACCCTCGACGTCCAGGTGCACCGCCCGCCACCCACCCCGGGTGTGCGCCGCGAACGCCGAACGCACCCCCATGCGCTGCGCCGGGTTGTGGTGCGACGCCGCCGCCCGCACCGACCCCCACGGGTCCAGGGGCGTCACCGGCGAATCCGACCCGAACGCCAACGCCACACCCACCGAGTGCATCGCGCCCATCGGATTCGACTCCAACGAGCGGTCCAACCCCAGCCGCGCCTCGTACATCCGGCCCGCGCCGCCCCACAACCTGTCGAACGCCGGCTGCATGCTCGCCACGATCCCGTACTCCACGAACCGCGCGATCATCCGCTTGTTGATGATCTCCGCGTGTTCGATGCGGTGCCGCGCCGCGCGCAGCCGCTCCACACCCAGCGTCGACGCCGCCGCCGCGAACCCGTCCAGGACCGTGCCGATCGCCGCGTCCCCGATCGCGTGGAACCCGCCCTGCAGGCCGTGCGCCGCACAGTCCACCAGGTGATCACGCACCTGCTCCGCGCTGAGGTACCCGTGCCCGCAGTCGTCACCGTCGCCGTACGGCTGCGACACGTGCGCCGTACGCGACCCCAACGCCCCGTCGGCGAACAGGTCACCACCGGCGCCCACCGCGCCCAACTCCCGGGCACGGGCGGCGCCACCCAGCTCACCCCAGTACCCGTACACCTCCGGCAGGCCCGCCCCGGAGATGCCCAGCAGGCCGGTGAAGTCCTCCTCGTCGGAGATCTCCGGACCGCCGCACTCGTGCACCGCCGCGATACCCAACGACGCCGCGTGCGCCAGGGCCACCCGCTGCGCGGCGACCCGCTGCGCCCGCGTCACCGACCCCTGCGCCGCCGCCCGCACCACGTGGTGCGCGTCGCGCCGCAACCAACCCGACGCGTCGTACCCGGCCGCCTGCTCCGCCTGCGGACACGCCGCCAGCAACGCCGACGACACCAACGCCGAGTGGATCGACGCCTGCGACAGGTACACCCGCCGACCACCTGCCGCCCGGTCCAACGCCGCCGCGTCCGGCAACGTCGCATCCGCCCAACCCGACTCGTCCCAGCCGTGCCCCAGCACCACCGCGTCCGCCGGCAACCCCGCCGCGAACCCGGCCACCGCATCGAGCAACTGACCCGCCGAGCGCACCCCGGACAACTCCAGCCCGGACAACGCCAACCCGGTGTCGGTGGCGTGTACGTGCGCGTCGACGAACGCCGGCGTCACCAGCGCCCCGCCCAGGTCCACCACCCGGTCAGCCGGCGGCGCGTCACCGTCGGTCCCCAACCAGGCAATCCGCCCACCGGACACCAGCAGCGCGGTGGCGCTCGGGTCGGCGGGGCAGTGCAGCACGCCGCCGCGGTACAACGTCGAGGGGTTCGTCATGACCTCAGTCTGCCGCGATCCGCGCCGCGAACAGCCGACGCACCCCCGGCTCGGCCCGCAGCAGCCCCAACGCCAACTCCGCGTGCCCCGGCACGTACCCGTTGCCCACGAGCATCGTCACGTCCGCCGCCAACCCCTCCGCGCCCAACGCCGCCGCGGAGAAGCTCGTCGCCATCGAAAAGAAGATCACCGTGCCGCCGTCCGCGGTGGCCAGCACCGCCCCGTGCTCGCACCCCGGCACGTCCACGCACACCACTGTCACGTCCGCCGGCGCGCCGAGCGCCGTGGTCACCGCCGTCGACAACCCCACCGGGTCGCGCGCGTCGGCCAACGCCACCACCGACGCCAGCCCGGCGGCCGTCAGCGCGTCGCGCTCCGCCGCCACCGGAACCACCCCGACGGTACGGGCGGCGCCAGCGCGTCGCGCCGCCGCCAGGGACAGCGACCCGCTCTTGCCGGCCCCACCGATCACCGCGACCCGCACCGGCGTCGGATCACCCACACGCCCGCGCTCCGCGACGTAGCGCGACACCACCCGGGCGGTCAGCGCGGGTGCCCCGCACACGTCCAGCACGGCGAGGGACAACTGCGGGTCCTCGTCGTCGGGCAGCACCGCGGCGATGGACCGCGCGAACAGGATCGCCCACCCGTCGCACGGCACCTGCTCGCTGCGCCCGTCCCAGCGGGCCAGCCCATCGGTGATCACCAGCGGCGTCAACGTCAACGACACGAGCGTGGCGACCCGCTCCCCGGCCTTGAGCCCCAGCGGAGACCGCCGACCGGCCTCCTCCACAGTGCCGATCAACATCCCACCGGAGCCGGTCACCGGGTTCTGCATCTTCCCCCGCGTGGAGATGATCTCCAGCACCTCGGCGCGCACGGCATCCCCGTCGCCGCCGTGCTTCTCCGACAACTGCCGGAAACTCGCCGCGTCCAGGTTCAGCCGCTGCAACCGGATCCGCACCTCGTTCGGCGCGATCGCGGCGGACGCGTCCAGCCGCCACGCCGCCTGCGGCAGCACCCCCGCCGGTTGCACGACGCGGTGCAGTCCCACCGGTGACGTCACGCCGACCTCCCCTGTCCAGCCGCCCGAAGCCCCGGCCAGGGCTCGCGTAACGGGAAAACTTACGGCAGACTAGTTTCTGTACCGAATATTTTCCAGTAGCCTTCGGGCTTCGATCCACCGCACCACCGAGGAGGGGCCGTGACCCACACCATCCCGCACCCCAGTCACGCCCCGGTCGCCGCACCGACCGCCGGGCAGCCCTACGAATACCACCGCCGCCCCCTGGTCGAACCGGACTGGACCCGCTTCCCCGGCTGGCGCCACGTCACCCGCGACCAGTGGGAATCCGCCCAGTGGCAACGCGTCAACTGCGTCAAGAACGTCAAGCAGCTCCGCGCCGTCTTCGGCGACCTCATCGACGACACCTTCTACGCCGACCTCGAGGCCGACCAGTCGGCCCTGGCCACCATGTCCATGCTGGTGCCGCCACAAATGATCAACACGATGGTGCCGTTCGCGCCGCTGACCACCGAGGCGCTGCTCGCCGACCCCATCCGCCGCTACATGATCCCGGTCGCCTCCGACCGCCGCACCGACTGGCCCTCACACCCCTACGCCAGCCGCGACAGCCTCCACGAACACGACATGTGGGTCGCCGAAGGCCTCACCCACCGCTACCCCACCAAGGTCCTCGCCGAACTGCTCTCCACCTGCCCCCAGTACTGCGGCCACTGCACCCGCATGGACCTCGTCGGCAACTCCACCCCCGCCGTCGACAAACTCAAACTCACCCTCAAACCCGTCGACCGCTACGACGCGCACATCGCCTACCTCAAGGCCCACCCCGGCGTCCGCGACGTCGTCGTCTCCGGCGGTGACGTCGCCAACGTCCCCTGGCGCAACCTCGAGTCGTACCTCATGCGCCTGCTGGAACTGGAGACGGTCCGCGACATCCGCCTCGCCACCAAGGCCCTCATGGGCCTCCCCCAGCACTGGCTGCAACCCGACGTCGTCGAAGGCCTGGAACGCGTCGCCCGCAGCGCCGGACGACGAGGCGTCAACCTCGCCATCCACACCCACGTCAACCACGCCCAGTCACTCACCCCACTTGTCGCCAAGGCCGCCCAGACCGCCCTCGACGTCGGCGTCCGCGACGTCCGCAACCAGGGCGTCCTCATGCGCGGCGTCAACGCCACCACCCCGGAACTGCTCGACCTCTGCTTCGCGCTGCAGGGCGAAGCCGGGATCCTGCCGTACTACTTCTACATGTGCGACATGATCCCCAACGCCGAACACTGGCGCGTCCCCGTCTGGCACGCCCAGCAGCTCCAGCACGACATCATGGGCTACCTCCCCGGCTACGCCACCCCCCGCATCGTCTGCGACGTGCCCTTCGTCGGCAAACGCTGGGTGCACATGCTCACCGACTACGACCGTGAGCGCGGCATCTCCTACTGGACCAAGAACTACCGCACCTCCATCGAGTCCGCCGACCTGGAGGCGCTCAACAAGCGCTACGCCTACTACGACCCGATCGACACCCTCCCCGCCGACGGCCAGCAGTGGTGGCACGACCACCGCGACGACTGACCCACCGACGGCGGCGCCCCGGATCCCCCCGGGGTGCCGCCGTCCCCCATCACCGGCAGCCCAGGGCCCCCACGTACCCGGTCCGCACCGTCCCCGCCGCGACCTCGTCGGCGTACTCCCAGAAAACCTCCGCCCAGTCACCGGCCCGGTCCAGATCCCGCAGCACCCGCCACCCGTGGCTGCCCCGCAACGCGTCCGCGGCCCGCCGCACCGCGGCCTCGTCGCCGCTCGCCCGCGCCCGCTGCCACTCCGCGATCCACCCGCAGCCGACCCGGGACGTGACATCCACACCGAAATGGTATGAGTCACTCACGCCGATGTCCTCCAGCGCCACGACGTCGAACCCGGGCGGCAGCGGCACATCGACGAGCACCTTCGCCGCCCTCTCCCCCACCGGCATGACCATCTCCGCCGGAAGCGCGGCCAACCACGTCCGCGCGTCCACCCGGACGATGTCCGCGAGAACCCGAGCGAATTCCTTACGCGACCAGTCCCCGTCGGTCCTCATCTCCACGAACACGTCCTCGCGGGGACGCGTCAGCACCGCAAAATCACTGCCGGAATACTCGAACAGGTCACCCGGCCAGCCATCGACCCGCACCGACTTCGGCCGATTCACCTGGAGCCGATCGGCATAACGACCCGCATAACCGGACGCCGGATACCAGTTCATCTCCAACTCCCGCCCACCCCGGCGAAAACGGATCATGCCCAGCTCCTCGGTGAACCCCGACAGCTCCGTCACCCTCCAACCAGACCGGTCGATCAGCAGCCGCGGGTTCCGCTGCGCCGCCGCCATCGCCACAGGCGAAAAGACCACACCCGGGTCGACAGTGGCTATCGGCGAGACCCCTCGGTCCTCGGACTGCCCACGCACCACGATGGACACCGGCACGACGCTGACGAGGACGGCTGCCGCCGCGACGACGCCGGCGAAACCACGCACCCGCAACCGCTGCCGCGGCACCTCGACGACACGATCGAGCTTCGACTCGGACATGATCTCCTCCAGCAGGTCCTGCTTCACCCCGCCGAGTTCTCCCAGCACACCGAGCCGACCCGGGTCGGCATCCCGAACCAGCCGGTCAAACTGCTCCTCGACGCTCATCAGTCCCCCTTCCCGATGAATGCGGTCAGCACGTCGAGCACATGTCCGGGCGGCCCCGGATCGTCACCGACCAGCCCCCGCAACCTCGCCCTCGCCCGCGACAGCCGGGTCCGGACCGCGGCAGGAGTCACCCCCAGCACCGCAGCCACCTCGTGCGGCCGCAGACCCTCCCACACATTGAGCATCAGCACCTCCCGGTCCACCTCGGCCAGGCCTGCCAACGCCGCCCGAACGGCAAGCCGCTCCGGCACCTCACTCCCCGGATCGACGACCGACGCGACGATCTGCTGACGCAACCGCTCACCAAGACGCTGCCGGCGAACACCCCCACGGTGCTGGTTGGCCAACACCCGCCGGGCCACCCCGTACAGCCACAACCGCGCCTCCCCGTCGGCCGGAAGGTCCCGACGGCGCCGCCACGCCACCAAGAAGGTCTCCGCGACGACGTCCGCCGCGTCCTCCGGGTGCGCGACCCGCCGCAGCGCGTACGCCAACAACGACTCGAAGGTCTCGGCGTAGACCCGCCGGAAGCGGTCCTCGCCATGCTCTATCCCTGAGCTCACGTCCAGTCCATGTCCGGTGCGACCACAACCGTGACAGCCCGCACCGGTCAGGCGCGGATACCGGCGAGCACCAGATCGGCGACCCTACCGATCACCCGGGCGCTCGTCGCCGCCGGCAACCGCCGAAGCGACGCGATGGCCAACAGGCCGGCCCGGACGTCGTCCGCGTCGACGCCGTCGCGCAGCACCCCCGCCGCCCGGGCCCGCACCACCAGCACGTTCAACGCCTGCGCGTGCTCCCGCCGCTCCCGCTGAAACGCCGCACTCACCTCACCCGGCCCCAACAACGCCTCGTTGAGCGCCCGGTCATGGCTCTGCCGCTCGGCGAACTCGCGCACCACGCCGGACAGCGCCCGCCACGGGTCCGGGTCGTCGAGCGCGCGGCGCACCTGCACACTGCAATCCTCCACACGCTCGGCCAGGACCGTCGCCACCAACTCCGTACGCGTCGGGAAATGCCGGTACAGGGTCGCCACACCCACCCCCGCCCGTCGCGCCACCTCCCGCATGGGCACCTCGAGCCCCGCCGACGCGAACGCCTCCCGTGCCGCCGCCACCACCCGATCACGGTTGGACCGGGCATCGGCACGCCGCATCTGAGACATCTTTGGCCGGCCTCCCTCTCACTTGACCCCACAGCGGAACAGCTGCTCCATTTCCTGCCTACGGTACGACCACCACCCCGTCACCCAGGCAGAGGAGCCCCTGATGTTCGCCGTGCAGTACGACCGGTTCGGCGGTCCCGAGGTACTCCACCTCGGCACCACCGACGCGCCACGCCCCCGGGCCGGCCAGATCCGCATCCGCGTCCACGCCGCCGGCGTCTCCCCCGTCGACATCGGCCTCCGCTCCGGCCGCACCCCGATGAGCGCCCACCTGCCGCTGCCACACATCCCCGGCGTCGACGCCGCCGGCACCGTCGACGAGATCGGCGACAACGTCGACGGCGTGCGCCTCGGCGACCACGTCTTCGGCATCGTCGAGCTGTCCAGACTCGGCGGCGCGAGCGCACAGTTCGCGGTCCTGCAGCTCTGGACGCACAAGCCCACCACCATGCCGTGGACCCAGGCAGGCGCGGCCGGCACCAGCATCGAAACCGCCACCCGGGCCCTCGACCTGCTGGACCTACGGCCCGGCATGACACTCCTCGTCGACGGTGCCGCCGGCGGTGTCGGCAGCATCGCCGTCCAACTCGCCGCCGCCCGCGGCGTCCACGTCATCGGCACCGCCCGCGCCGACAACCACGACCTCCTCCGCCAGATCGGGGCGACACCCGTCACCTACGGCCCCGACCTCGCGAACCGCCTCGACGCCGTGGGAGCGACCCGGATCGACCGCGCCCTCGACGTCGCCGGCGCCGGATCCCTGACCGAACTGCTCCACCTCACCGGCGACCCGACAGCGGTGCTCACCCTGGCCGACTTCACCGCCCCCACCCACGGCGTCCGCCTCTCCATGGGGCAACTGGCCGGCGAACCCGACGGCCGCCACGGACTGCCCGCCGCAGCCGAACTGTTCACCGAGGGCCGGTTCAGGGTGCCGATCGAAGCCGCCTTCCCCCTTGCGAAGGCGGCCGACGCGCACCGGACGACCGAGCGCGGATCCCGCCGCGGCAAGATCGTCCTGACCGTCGACGACGTGCGGGAAAGCTGAACCTCAGCTCTCGGCCAGCACCTCGGACAGCGGGGCAGGCGTCAGCCCGCGCTCGCGTAGCCCGGCCAGGATGTGCGGCAACGCCTCATCCGTCATCGCCGCGTTCGCCTCGGTCACATGCATGATCACCACCGACCCCGGGCGTACGTGGTCCAGCACCGCGCGCACCAACGGCTTCCACGCCTTCGCGAACGGATCACCGCTCACCACGTCCCCGTCGACGACAGTCACGCCCAGCGGCGCCAGCGCGTCCAGCGCCGCCGCGTCGTGGCAGAGCCCCGGAAAGCGGAAGTACCGGGTCTGCCGGCCACCGTACGGCGCGATCACCTCGAACGTCTTCGCCACGTCGGCGGCCAACTCGTCGACCGGCAACCGCGGCAGGTCGTAACAGTCGGCGGTGAACGCCGCGTGTCCGTACGTGTGGTTGGCCAGCTCGAAGCGCGGGTTGCCGGCGATCCGCCGGGTCACCTCCGGATACCGCTGCACCCACTTGCCGGTCAGGAAGAACGTCGCGGGCACCTGCTCCCGCTCCAGCAGGTCCAGGATGCGCAGGTTCGCGTACGACCGCACCCGACCGGCGCGCAGGTTGGCCAGCATCCCGTCGGTCATGTCCGCGTCGAACGTCAACGCGACCCTGTCACCCGTACGCGGCCCGTGGTCGACCACCGGAGCCCTGGTCCCCACCCGCGACGCCCCGGGGACGGTCGGCGTCGGCACCACCGGCGGCGTGCGCGGGCCCGTCGACGTCGGGGCGCCCTGCGGCCTGCCGGAGACCGTCGGCGTCGCCGGCGATGCGGTGGCGTTGGCCGACGGCACTGCCGGCGAGGCGGACGAGCCGACGAACACCGGTTGCTCCGGCGGTGGCACCCGGGAGGCCGTGCACCCGGCACCGACGACGACGGCCGCCACAACCAGTACGCCACACCACAACGGGCGGAGCCGGGGTCGGATCACGCCGCGAATCATCGCAGACGCGAGGAACGCTCACTGCCCCTCGAGTCCTCCGCGCGGGGCGTACATGATGACCGCGACGCCCAGCAGGCAGAGCGCGGCGCCGGCGAGGTCCCAGCGGTCCGGCCGGAAGCCGTCCACCACCATCGCCCAGCCCAACGAGCCCGCCACGAACACCCCGCCGTACGCGGCCAGGATCCGGCCGAAGTTCGCGTCCGGCTGGAACGTGGCCACGAAGCCGTAACAGCCCAGCGCGACCACTCCGGCGGCGATCCACCACAGTCCGCGCTGCTCCCGCCACCCCTGCCAGACCAGCCAGGCGCCACCGATCTCGGCCAGGGCAGCCAGCACGAACAACACCAGGGAACGGAGCACTGTCACGCCGCGACCCTAACCGCCACAGACGGCGAATCCCCGGGCGACGGTGCGCCCGGGGACCCGCAGACCGCTCAGGTCACTTCGTGAACGAGTCCTTCGCGTTGCGGCCCGCGTCCTTCATGTTCTGACCGGCCTGCTTGGCGCGCGCGTCACCCTGCTCACTGGCGCCATCGCCACGCATCCGCTCGTTGTCGGTCATGTCACCGACCCGCTCCTTCGCGGCGCCGGCCATCTGCTCGACCTTGTTCTTTGCCTTCTCGGTGAAGCTCATCGCGCCTCCTCGGTCTGGCGGTTGTCGCCGCTCGCTTGCCCGCTCTCCCGGTGCCGAAACCGGTGGTGCCGGGCGGCGCACACCCGCTAAGGCATCCTAGGAAGATAGGTTGAGGGAGGGCGGCACTGCCGGCCCCGCCGCGATGGTTAACTGGCCGCATGGGAGAGCTCCTGCTGATCAGGCACGGCGAGACCACCTGGAGCGCCAGCCTGCGGCACACCTCGTACACCGACCTGGAGCTGACCCCCGACGGCGAGCGACAGGCCCGCACCCTCGCCGCGTTCCTGGCCGGCCGGCGGTTCGTCACCGTGCTGACCAGCCCCCGCTCCCGGGCGCTGCACACCGCGCAGCTCGCCGGGCTCGCCGTCGACGCGGTCGACGAGGATCTCAGCGAGTGGAACTACGGCGAGTACGAGGGCCGCACCACTGTCGACATCCACGACGACGATCCGCACTGGAACATCTGGACCGACGGCTGCCCCGGCGGGGAGTCACCCGCGCAGGTGGGCGACCGGCTCGACCGCGTGCTGGCCCGCGTCACCCCACTGCTCGACCGAGGCACCGTGGCGCTTGTCGGCCACGCCCACAGCCTGCGGGTGCTCGGCGCCCGCTGGATCGGGCTGCCCCCGTCCGCCGGGGGACGGCTGCGCCTGGACACCGCCACCGTCAGCGTGCTCGGTCACGAGCACGGCCGACAGGTCATCCTGCGGTGGAACCAGCCGGCTCCTCCGGCGCCCGGGACCGCGACCGACTCGGCGCCCCGGCACTGATCTTCGGCGGACGGTTCTCGTACGGCGTGGACAGCACCACAGTCGTCCGGGTGGTCACGTTCGCCGAGGTGCGGATCTCCTGGAGCACCCGCTCCAGGTCCGCCGGGCTGGCCACCCGCACCAGCAGCAGGTAGAAGTCCTCCCCCGCGACCGAGTAGCACGAGTCGATCTCCGGCAGGTGGGCCAGCCGCTCCGGCGCGTCGTCCGGCTGCGACGGGTCGAACGGCCGGATCGCCACGAACGCCGTCAACGGCAGGTCCAGCGCCTCGAACGACACCCGGGCGGCGTACCCCTTGAGCACCCCGCGTTGCTCCAGCCGGCGCACCCGCTGGTGCACGGCGGACACCGACAGCCCCACCTTCTCGGCCAGGTCGGTGTACGACAGACGGCCGTCAGCGGTCAGCGCGGCGACGATGGCGCGGTCGATCTCCTCCACGGCGTGCAACCTACCGGGAAATCGGCGCGACGGCGACGACGAAGCCGCGCTGGCCCGCCGTCTCAGCTGTTGGCGAGCGCGCGGGAGATCACCAATCGCTGGATCTGGTTGGTGCCCTCCACGATCTGGAGCACCTTCGCCTCCCGCATGTACCGCTCGACCGGGTGGTCACTGACGTAGCCCGCGCCGCCGAGCACCTGGACGGCGTCGGTGGTCACCCGCATCGCCATGTCGGTGGCGAAGAGCTTCGCCTTCGCCGCCTCGATCGAGTACGGCCGCCCGGCGTCGCGCAGCCGGGCCGCCGCGAGCGTCAACGCGCGGGCGGCGGAGATCTGGGTGGCCGCGTCGGCGAGGAGGAAGCCGAGTCCCTGGAAGTCGATGATGGACCGCCCGAACTGCTGACGCTCCCGGGCGTAGCCGACCGCGTAGTCGAGCGCGGCCTGGGCCAGCCCGACCGCACACGCCGCGATGCCCAGTCGGCCCGAGTCCAGCGCGGACATCGCGATGGTGAAGCCCGCGCCCTCGCCGCCGACCAGCCGGTCGGCAGGCACCCGCGCCTCCTCGAAGGCGATCTGCGCCACCGGCGAGGAGCGCAGTCCCATGGTCCGCTCGGCGGCCTGCGGCGCGATGCCTGCGGTGCCCGCGTCGGCGACCAGGCAGGAGATGCCCTTCGGGCCGGGCCCGCCGGTCCGGCAGAAGACGTTGTAGAAGTCGGCCACCTGGGCGTGGGTGATCCACGCCTTGGTGCCGGAGACGACGTACGCGTCGCCGTCGCGGACCGCGCGGGTGCTCAGCGCCGCCGCGTCGGAGCCGCCCTGCGGCTCGGAGAGGCAGTACGCGCCGAGCAGCTCCCCGCCGAGCATGTCCGGAAGGAGTTTGCGCTGCTCGGCGGTGCCGAACGCGGCGACCGGGTAGCAGCTCAGGGTGTGCACGCTTACCGCCTCGGCGACCGCGAGCCACCGGCTGGCCAGGATCTCCAGCACCTGCAGGTACACCTCGTACGGCTGCGCCGCGCCGCCGTGCTCCTCCGGGTAGGGCAGGCCGAGCAGGCCGGCGCGGCCGATGGTGCGCAGCACCTCGCGGGGGAACTCGGCGCGCTCCTCGAAGCCGGCGGCCTTCGGCGCCAGCTCGCGGTCGGCCAGCTCGGTGGCCAGGTCCAGCAGGTCGTGGGCCTCGTCGGTGGGGAGGATCCGGTCGACAGTCATAGCGCGATGAGCTCCGTGGGGGTGGTGTTGAGCCGCTGCACGCCGTCCGTCGTGCAGACGACGATGTCCTCGATGCGGGCGCCGTGCCGGCCCGCCAGGTAGATGCCCGGTTCGATGGAGAACGCCATGCCGGCCTCCAGGGGCCGGTCGTTGCCGGCCACCAGGTAGGGCTCCTCGTGACCGTCCAGGCCGATGCCGTGCCCGGTGCGGTGCAGGAACGCGTCGCCGTAACCGGCGGCGGCGATCGGCTCCCGGGCCGCCGCGTCGGCCGCCGCGCCGGTGATCCCGGGGCGTACCGCCGCCACCGCCGCCTGTTGGGCGGCGTGCAGCACCGCGTAGTAGTCGACGAAGTCGGCAGGCGCCGGCCCGCCCGCCACGTAGGTGCGGGTGCAGTCCGAGCGGTAGCCCGACGGCATCGTGCCGCCGATGTCGACCACCACCGGCTCGCCGACGCCGATCGGCCGGTCCGAGGTGCCGTGGTGCGGGCTGGCCCCGTTGGGGCCGGCGGCCACGATGACGAAGTCGACGCTGACGTGTCCGGCGTCGCGGATCGCCGCCGCGATGTCGGCGGCCACCTCGGCCTCGGTGCGGCCGGGCCGCAGCCACCGGTCCATCCGCCTGTGCACCTCGTCGATGGCCGCGCCGGCCTCCGCCAGTGCCGCCACCTCCGCCGGGGACTTGCGGATCCGCAGCTCGCGCAGCACCTCGCCGGCGAGCCGCTGCGCGGCGCCGGGCAGCGCCGCGCGCAGGGCGAGGACCTGTTCGGCCCACATCCGGTCGGCGAGCCCCACCGCCGCCGGCGGGCCGTCGAGGGCGGCGACGACCAGGGGGTACGGATCGACGCCGTCGGGATGGTCGACGATGCGCACGCCTGTGTTCGGCGCCGCCTCCGCGGCCGGACGTTCCAGCCTGGGCACGATGAGCGTGGGCGCACCCTCGGCGGGCAGCACCAGGCAGGTCAGCCGCTCCCCCACGTGGGCGTCGTACCCGGTCAGGTAGCGCAGGTCGGAGCCGGGCGTGAGCAGCAGCGCGTCCAGGCCGGCGGCGGCGGTGGCGCGCTGCGCGGCGATCAGCCGGTCCGGCGGGTACAGCTCATCGATTCCCACACCGTCAGCTTAACGGTCGTTTGGGCATCCCCAGAAGCCCGCATCCGACCGGGGAAGGAAATCTACAGGCGTTGATTGACGCCGACAGTTAACACTCTTTAAGATTTGGCTGCCTCGAGGCCCACCCGTTCCTGCACCCGCAATTCCCCGCCCGCGACAACCCTGCGCGGGCGGGCGTCGTCCCCCGCCCACGGGAAGGCCCCCGATGTCCTCACCCCTGCGCCGCGCCCTCGCCGCCGGCCTGCTCGCCCTGGCTTCCGCAGCCGCCACCGTCACCCTCGTCCCCACCGCCGCGCAGGCGGTGGTGCTGCCGAACAACTTCAAGAGCGTCGGCTACATGCCCTCGTGGGCTGGCAACGTCAACACCATCCAGTACAACAAGCTCACCCACATCAACTACGCCTTCGTACTGCCCAACAACGACGGCAGCCTGCGCGCGGTGGAGAACCCGAGCAAGCTCTCCTCGCTGGTCTCCCAGGCACACGCCAACAACGTCAGGGTCTCGATCGCCGTCGGCGGCTGGAACGACGGCAACGACTCGGCCTTCGAGGCCCTCGCGGCCAACTCCGGCAGCCGGAGCGCCTTCGTCAACAACCTGGTCAACTTCGTCAACCAGTACAACCTCGACGGCGTCGACATCGACTGGGAGTACCCGGACCCGGGCGCCTCGGCGAACAACTACAGCCAGCTCATGACGCAGCTCGGCAGCGCCATGCACAGCCGCGGCAAGCTGCTCACCGCGGCCGTCGTCTCCGAGGGCTACTACCTCGACGGCGTGCCGACGGCCGTGTTCGGCCAGGTCGACTGGCTCAACATCATGGCGTACGACGGCGGCAGCCCGCACTCCAACTACGACTGGTCGATCAACAGCATCAACCTGTGGAAGTCCCGCGGCCTGCCGGCCAGCAAGGCAGTCCTCGGCATCCCGTTCTACAGCCGCCCCGGCTACTACACGTACTCGGCGCTCGTCGCCCTGGACCCGGCCAACGCCAACCGGGACTGCACCACCGCCGGCGGCGCGCAGCAGTGCTACAACGGCGTCCCGACCGTCAAGCGCAAGACGCAGTGGGCGCTTGACAACGCCGGCGGCGTCATGAACTGGGAGCTGTCGCAGGACACCACCGGCTCCACCTCGCTCGTCAGCGCCATGTACGACACCATCATGGGCGGCACCACCCCGCCGCCGTCCGGTCGTACCGGCCAGATCACCGGCCTCGGCGGCAAGTGCATCGATGTGGCGTCGGCGAGCACCGCCAACGGCGCCGCCATCCAGCTCTGGGGCTGCAACGGCACCAACGCGCAGACCTGGACCGTCGCCAGCGACGGCACGCTGCGCGCCCTCGGCAAGTGCGCCGACATCGCCAGCGGCTCCACCGCCAACGGCGCCAAGGTGCAGCTGTACGACTGCAACGGCAGCGGCGCCCAGGTCTGGCAGGCACAGTCCAACGGCACGCTGCGCAACCCGCAGTCCAACAAGTGCCTGGACGTCACCGACAACAGCTCCGCCGACGGCGCCCGGCTCCAGATCTGGGACTGCTTCGCCGGCGCCAACCAGCGCTGGACCCTCCCCGCCTGAACCTGACCTCGACCGCCAGAGCCATGCAGATCTTGGACAGTTTCCGTCAGCCGATGACGGAAACTGTCCAAGATCTGCGGCGGCGAACCGCCGCCGCCGGGCGGCCGGGCGTACCGCTGATCGTCGGGGGGCTGTGCCAGGCTGTCGGGCGTGGCACACCGATCCCCGATCCTGCTGATCGACGCACCCAGCCTCTACTTCCGGGCCTACTTCGGCATCCCCGAGTCCGCCGCGCGGGCCGAGGACGGCACGCCCGTCAACGCGGTGCGCGGCTTCCTCGACATGCTCGCCACGCTCATCCGCGGTCGCGGCGCCGACCGGATGGTGTGCGCACTGGACTACGACTGGCGGCCGGCGTGGCGCGTCGACCTGCTGCCGTCGTACAAGGCGCACCGGGTGGCCCCGCAGGGGGGCGAGGTCGTGCCCGACACGCTCTCCCCGCAGGTGCCGATGATCCTGGAGGTCCTCGACGCCGTCGGCATCTCCGCCGTCGGCGCGACCGGCTACGAGGCCGACGACGTGCTCGGCACGCTCTCGGTGACCCAGCCCGGCCCGGTCGAGGTGGTCTCCGGCGACCGAGACCTGTTCCAGCTCATCGACGACACCCGCGACGTGCGGCTGCTCTACGTCGGGCGCGGCGTGGCCAAGCTCGACGACTGCGACGACGCTGCGGTGCGCGCCCGCTACGGCGTGCCGGCCGACCGGTACGCCGACTTCGCCGCCCTGCGCGGCGACCCCAGCGACGGCCTGCCCGGGGTGCCGGGGGTCGGCGAGAAGACCGCCGCGCGGCTCATCGAGCGGTACGGCAGCATCGACGGCATCCTTGCCGCGCTTGACGACTCCGACTCGTCCTTCGCACCGGGGCTGCGCACCAAGCTGGCAGGTGCCCGCGACTACCTGGCCGTCGCGCCGACAGTCGTCCGGGTCGCCCTGGATGTGGCCCTGCCGGAGCTACCCACCGCGCTGCCGACCGCCCCCGCCGACCCGGAGCGGCTGCTCGAACTGGCCGGCCGGTGGAACCTGGCCGGCTCCGCCCGTCGCCTCGTCGACGCCCTGGCCGCCCGCGCCGACGCCTGACCGCCGACCCGGGACGCGCACGCGCGGGCCGCACGCGCGGTGCTTAGGCGTGGGCCGCACGCGCGGGCCGCAGGCGTGGGGCGCACGCGTGGGGTGCACGCGCGGTGCGCAGGCGTGGGGTGCACGCGCGGCCGCAGGCGCGGGGCGCGGCGCACACGCGAGACGCGCGGCCGACAGCGCTTTGGGCGCGGCGACCGCGCGGCCAGGCGGCGCGCACGTTGGGCGCGACCTCAGGCGCGCAGGGTGGCCGCGAGGTCCCCGACCGCGCCCATCGCGTACCGCTGCATGCCCGGGCCGAACGTGATGCGGGTGGCGCCGTGCCGGGCCAGCTCGGCCACGGACTCCGGACTCGGGCCGGCGGCCATGTTGAGGGGGCCGGTGATGCCTTCGCGCAGGGTCGGGAGGACCTCGGTGGGCACCCGGATCGGGTACACGCAGTCGGCGCCCGCCGCGACGTACCGCTTCGCCCGGGCGATGGCGTCGGCCGGGTCGCCCGAGCCGAACAGGAAGGTGTCGACGCGCGCGTTGATGACAAGCGCGTCACCCGCCGCCGCTCGCACCTCGGCCAGCCAGTCCGCGTGCCGCTGCGGGTCCTTGAGCGTGGCCTGTCCCTCGGAGTCCTCCAGGTTGCAGCCGACGACGCCCGCCTCCAGCAGCCGCTCGACCAGCTCGCTGGGCGCGAGCCCGTAGCCGCCCTCCACGTCGGCGGACACCGGCACGGAGACGGCCCGCACGATGCGCGCCACCGCGGCGAACATCTCGGCGGGCGGGGTGGCGCCGTCCTGGTAGCCGAGGGAGGCGGCGACACCGGCGCTCGGGGTGGCGAGCGCCGGGAAGCCCGCGTCGGCGAAGACCCGGGCGCTGCCCGCGTCCCAGGGCCCGGGCAGGACGAGCGGATCACCGGCAGCGCGGTCGTGGTGCAGGGCGCGGAAGGAGGACGCTGTCATCGTTCGGATCTCCCCGTGGGACGTTGTGGGCCGGACAGGCTACTCATCATGGACCGTACCGTCGTCGCACTCCCTGTGCGTCGGACCGGAACCGCCCCCGAAAGCGCAACAAAGGGTTGCGCGAGGCGCCGGGGTGCCATAGCCTGACGCAACCAAAGGTTGCGAAAGGGTGGTACGCATGGAGTACGGAGTCATCGAACGTGACATCGACGTGGACGCCTCACCCGAGGTGGTCTTCGAGGTGATCAGCCAGCCCGAGCACGTGCGGGAGTGGTGGCCCGACGACGCCCGGTTCGAACCGGTCGAGGGCGCCCCCGGCGAGCTGGTGTGGCGCGACGCGCAGACCGGCGAGACGACGACAGTCGACCTCGCCGTCGTGGACGTCGACCCGCCGAAGCGGTTCTCGTTCCGGTGGTGCTTCACCGAGCCCGACCGTGGCGGGCAGTCGCTGTTCGTCACGTTCGACCTGGTCCCGATCGCAGCGGGGACCCGCATCCGCATGACGGAGACCGGTTTCCGCGAGATGGGCTGGGAGGTCGCCGTCCTGGAGAAGCAGTACCAGGACCACGTCAGCGGGTGGAACCACTACATCCCCACCCTGGGCGCGTACGTCGCGAAGCTGGTCGCCGCGTCATGACCACGGCAGTCGACGACGCCCTGTGGTCGGCGATCGGCGACCCGATCCGGCGCAGCATGATCGACCTGCTGCTCGCCGGTGGGCCCGGCACCGCCACGTCGCTGAGCGAGCGGCTGCCCGTCACCCGCCAGGCCGTCTCGAAGCACCTTGCCGTCCTGGACCGGGTCGGCCTGATCCACTCCGCGCCGGCCGGTCGTGAGCGTCACTACCGGGTCGACGAGGCGCAGCTCGCCCGCGCGGTAGCCCAACTGACCGCCGTCGGCGACGCCTGGGACGCCCGACTCCGCCGGATCAAGCGGATCGCCGAGACGATCGAACGCCACCGCACCGACAATCAGGGAGAATGAGATGGTCGACATCCTGCACCGGGTCGGCGTGGTCGCCCCGCTCGACGACGTCTACCGCGCGGTGGCCACCCCGGAGGGCCTCGCCGGTTGGTGGACTACCGACACCGTCGGCAAGAGCGCGGTCGGCGAGCAGGTGGCCTTCCGGTTCGGCGCCGCCGGTGGCTTCGACATGGAGGTCCTGACGCTGGACCCCTCCGGCCACATCCGCTGGCGGGTCGTCGAGGGCCCCGAGGAATGGGTCGGCACCGAGGTCGACTGGCGCCTCGACCAGCGGGGCGATTACACAGTCGTCCTGTTCACCCACGAGGGCTGGCGCGAGCCGGGCGAGTTCATGCACCACTGCAGCACCAAGTGGGCGACGTTCCTGATGAGCCTCAAGGAGCTGGTGGAGACCGGGCGCGGCAGGCCGGCGCCGGACGACGTCGCGATCAGCGACTGGCACTGAGCCCGGCGCTACTTCACCTTTCGGGTGGACCGCACGACGATGTCCTCGTACTCCGGGTGTTTGACCAGCCACTCGGCGAGGAACGGGCAGATCGGCACCACTGTGCGTCCCCTGGCCCGCGCGTCGTCCATGACGGCGCGGGCCAGGGTCGACCCGACACCGCGACCCTCGTACGCGGGATCGACCTCGGTGTGGGTGTAGGCGATGATGGCGCCGGTCAGCTGGTAGGTGACGACCCCGGCGACCGCGCCCGTCTCGTCGCGCGCCTCGAACCGCTCCCGCGTCGGCGCTTCTGTCACTGTGAACTGCACCGGACCATCCAAGCACAGCGCCCGTGGCAGCCACCCGCGGTCGGCACCGTACGGGGGCGGGCCCGCTCCGCGCCGGGCGGAGCGGGCCGGCACGGGGACGTCAGAGGCGTCGGCGGCCGTACGCGGCGGCGGTGACGGCCACGCCGATCGCGGCGAACACGACCTGCAGGAGCAGTTCGATCCAGTCGATGCCGCCGGTCTCGTCGACGCCGAGCCCACCGGCCACGAGGGTGCCGAGGATCGCGGCGAGCACGCCGATCGCCAGGGTGAGCACGATCGAGATGTTCTGCTTGCCGGGCACCACGAGCCTGCCGAGGGCGCCGATGACCAGGCCGATGATGATCGCGGTGAAGAAGCCCTGGATTTCCACGGGGGCCGTCCCTTCGAAGGTGTTGTCGTCAGCGACGCTCTTCTGCCCCGGACGGGGCACCGCCGAAACCAGCCGGTCCGGGGAGGGAACGCGCGCTGGTCCCGGTCGGGATCGACCGGGACCAGCGGTGTGCCGACAGTCAGGAGGCGGCGATGCCCTCCATGCCGATGCCGTCGGTGAACTTCGGCAGGCCCTCGACTGTGGTGACGAGGCTCAGGGAGCCGTCGTCGTGCACCTCGTAGCCCTGCACGTTGCCGGCGGTGGCGTTCTGGACGTACAGGAAGCCGTCGCTTGTGGTCATGTCGATCGACCCGCCACCGGTGTCGGCGGCCACCTCCTTGACGATTTGGAGTTTGCCGTCGTCGTCGACCCGGTAGGAGCTGATGGTGGAGCTACCGGCGTTCGCGACGAAGAAGTAGTCGCCCACGCGCTGGATCCAGCAGGGCGCCTGCTGACCGTTGGGCACCGACGGCCCGACCTGGTCGAGCGCGCCGTCGTCCTCCAGCTCGAACCGGCTCACCGCGTTCGCACCCGACTCGGTGACCAGCAGCGAGTCCCTGGTGTCGAACGTGAAGCCGAACGGCGTGTTCCCCGCGTCGCTGACGACGGGGTTACGGGCCAGCTCGCCGTGGCGACCGATCTCGTAGCTGAACATGACGTTGGCCATCTTCGTCGACACCAGGACGAACTCGCTGTCCGGGTCGATCTTGACCTGGGCCGGGGCCGTCCCGAACGCGGGCGGGTTGCCGTTGTGCAGGCCGAGCGACCGGTTGGCGTCCTCGATCCGCGACAGGCGTCCCTTGTGCAGCTCGAAGCCCTGCACCGAGCCCTCGCCGGCGGCGTTGAGGACGTAGACGAGGTCACCGCGGGCCGCGATGCTGACCGGCAGCAGACCGCCGGACCAGATGACCTGGAGCTTGTGCAGCCGGGTGCCGTCGACGCGGAAGACGGTCACCGTGTTGCTGCCGGCGTTGACGGCGAAGAGCAGCCCCTTGTGGTAGACCAGGGAGCCCTGCGAGGCCAGCGCGTCCAGCGGCGCGCCGATGGTGAAGCCGCCCAGCCCGCCGGTCTCGTACTCACCCGCCTTGGTGAGGCGGCCGTCCTCGTCACGGTCGTACACCTTGATGGTGTTGCCCTCGGCCTTGTTGGTCTGGACGAAGACCGCGCCCTCGCTGTCGTGGTGGTTTCCACCTCCCCCGCGCTCTTCGTGGTTGCCCGCTGGGCCGCCGCCGTCGGCGAAGGCAGCTCCGGGGAGCGTTCCGGCACTTGTCAGACCCACCAGGAGGGCCGCCGCTAGCGCTACGCTGCGCTTCATTACTGACTCCTTAGCCGCATTGTGGAAGAAATACGAGGTTTCCTCTCATTGGCAAGCTATCGAAGGATGACGCCGTTTAGATGGCGTTTACCCGTAAGTGACACTGGCGGGCGCAACGGCGGATTCGTGGTAGTGCGGCACCTGCCGGCCGTGGACGCACCCATCGGCCCTCGCGACCCCGGTGACCAGGCGTTGTCGGTGCGGTAACGGGAATCGCAGGGGCGTCAGCAGCTCTGGGAGGAGACGCCATGACGAACCCGTCGCCCCACGGGTCGGACCCTGCCCGTTCGCCGGATCCGCCGCCCTCGGCGACGGGCGGCGGCGTCGCCGTCGTGGAGCTGTTCACCTCGCAGGGCTGCAACAGCTGCCCTCCGGCCGAGGAGCTGCTGACCGAGATCGACCACGACGCCCGGACGCGGGGCGAGCCGGTCTTCGCCCTCGGCTTCCACGTCGACTACTGGGACGACCTGGGCTGGCCCGACCAGTTCGCGGACGCGTCGCACACGGCGCGGCAGGAGGCGTACGCGCGGAGGTTCGGCACCGGAGGGCTCTACACGCCGCAGATGATCGTCAACGGCACCCTGGAGTTCGTCGGCTCGGACAGGCGTCGGGCGGCGAGCGCCATCGCGTCGGCCCTGACCTCGGCCGTCACCGCGCCCCTCACGCTTTCCGTGTCGGAGGTCGCGGACGGCGGACAGGGGGTGGCGCTGGACTTTCGCGTGCGGCGGCCGCCGCAGCGCGCCGTGGTGAACGTGGCTGTCGTGCAGCGCGGCCTGGACAGCGCGATCGCCCGCGGCGAGAACGCCGGCCGGACGCTGCGGCAGGACAACGTGGTGCGCGCCTTCGCGTCGGTGCCCCTGGACGCCGAGCAGGGCCGGGTGGAGCTGACCACTCCGCCGGATCTCGACCCCCGCCGAGCGACGGTGATCGGCTACGTCCAGCGCGAGGGCGACCGGGCGGTCCTCGGCGCGACGGCCGTCGACCTGTCCGTCGCGGCGGGCTGACGCCACGTCGGGCGGCCCGCCCGACGGCTGTCGGTCCCGGTGCGTAACCTCGGCACATGCTTACGGCACGCGCGGTGCGGGGTTTCGGTGGCTGACGCCGACGACGTACGCCGCCTGGCCCTGGCCCTGCCCCACACTGTCGAGATCGAGAGCGACGGCTTCGACTTCCGGGTGGCCGACAAGGGTTTCGTCTGGTCCTATCCCGAGCGCAGTCCGGGCAGGTCGCGGGTGATCCGGCGCGACATCGCGGTGCTGTTCGTCGGTGACGAGGCGGAGAAGCAGGCCCTCCTGCTCGGCGAACCCGAGGTCTTCTTCACGACCTCCGGGTACGAGGGGCTCCCGCTGGTGTTGCTGCGCCTGGCGGCAGTCGACGTCGACCGCCTGAGCGAACTCGTGACCGACGCGTGGCGGATGCGTGCGCCGGACGCGCTGCACGCCGAGCTGGACGGGATCGGCGCGGTGGAGGGCTAGCCGCCGCGCGGCGGGCGATCAGTTTGCGACATCAGCACGCAACCGGACCGACACATTGACGGGGATCTCGACGGTCGATTACCGTGCCGGCTGAGAGAGCGCTCTCTCGATCGACGTTTTCCACAATTCAGACGCTACGCGCCCGGGTCGGCACGGTCCGTACCGGGACGCGCGATGGAGGCACCATGAAACCTCCCGTCCCCCACCGCCGCTGGGCCCTGGCAGCCGCCACCGCCCTGGCCCTGGTCGTCGGTGGCCTCACGATCCCCGTCACCCGCGCCGCCGAGGCCGCGCCCGTGGGCGCCGGCAGCTACACCACCACTCCCGTCGGCGCGCTCCCCACCGGCTGCGGCGCGATGTCGGGCAACCCCCGGCAGTACGCCACCGCCAACGCGCCCGCCGGCGCCGTGCCCACCAACGACTGGTGGTCCTCGCTGCTGTGGAAGCGCACCGACTGCGCCTTCAGCGAGCCCCTGCACGCCCACCCGACCTCGTACGACACGTTCACCGACGGTCTCGGTTTCTCGGCCAACTCCACGCCCGCCATCAGCGGCACGGCCACCGGCGTCGGGGAGTACCACTACCCGTACGTGCAGGACATCCGCGTCGGCGTGGCCGGGCTCGCCGCGCCCCAGGTCACTGTGGACGGCTGGACCGACTGGACGGTCAGTCCGTACTGGAGCGACGGGACCCGCACCCTGCGCGCCACCATCGGCCACGGCCTACCGTTCGCGTACTTCCAGGCCAGCGGCGGCGACGCGGTGATCGGCACGTCCGGCACCCCCGACGTCTGGTCCACAGGCGGCGCCACCATCGGCTTCCGGGTCAACGGCCACGACTACGTGGCGTACGCCCCCAGCGGCGCGACCTGGACCGTCAGCGGTGGCCGCATCTCCTCCACCCTCGCCGGTCGCGGCTACTTCTCCGTCGCCCTGCTGCCCCCGACGGCCAACGCCACCGAGCGCGCCGACCTGGCCACCACCTACGGCAGGTACGCGCACGCCCACGTCACCGGCACCCGGGTCTCCTACGCCTACGACCCGACGACCAACGGCCTGAGCACGACGTACGCGTTCACCACCACCGCCCGGGAGGGCACCGCCACGCAGACAGTGGTCAGCCTCTACCCGCACCAGTGGAAGTCGCTTGCCGGCTCGACGCCGATCACGCCCACCTACCCGTCGGCGCGGGGCCGGATGAAGGTCCTCACCGGCGTCAACCAGTTCCGGACCGCCATGGCGTTCCAGGGGGTCCTGCCCGAACTGCCGGCCGTCGGCGACGGCAGCGGCACGGACCTGGCCACGCTCACCAGCCAACTGGCCGCCACCCGCAGCAACCCGATGGACCAGCGGGGCAACGACACGTACTGGACCGGCAAGGGGCTCGGCCGGGCCGCCCGGCTCGCCGAGGTCGCCGACCTGGTCAACGACACGGCCACCCGCGACAGCGCCCTGAACGCGATCCGCAGCACCCTCACCGACTGGTTCACCGCCTCCAGTGGCAAGACCCAGAGGCTCTTCTACTACGACGCCAACTGGGGCACCCTGATCGGCTACCCGGCGTCGTACGGCTCCGACCAGGAACTCAACGACCACCACTTCCACTACGGCTACTTCATCGCCGCCGCCGCGACGCTCGCCAAGTTCGACCCGTCGTGGGCCGCGACCAGCCGCTACGGCGGCATGGTGGACCTGCTGATCCGCGACGCCAACAACTACCGCCGCGACGACACCCGCTTTCCCTACCTGCGCGACTTCGACATCTACGCCGGCCACGACTGGGCCTCCGGGCACGGCTCGTTCGGCTCCGGCAACAACCAGGAGTCGTCCTCCGAGGGGATGAACTTCGCCAACGCCCTCATCCAGTGGGGACAGGTCACCGGGGACACCGCCGTGCGCGACGCCGGCATCTTCCTGTACACGACGCAGGCCGCCGCCATCCAGGAGTACTGGTTCGACGCCAGCGACCAGAACTTCCCCGCCGCCTTCGGGCACTCGACCGTCGGGATGGTCTGGGGCGACGGCGGCGCGTACGCCACCTGGTTCAGCGGCGAGCCGGAGATGATCCAGGGCATCAACCTGCTGCCGGTCACCGGTGGGCACCTCTACCTGGGCAACAACCCGGCGTACATGCGCACCAACTACGCCGAGCTGGTCCGCAACAACGGTGGACCGCCGACGGTGTGGCAGGACATCCTCTGGCAGTTCCAGGCCCTCGGCGATCCGGACGCGGCCCTGGCGAACCTGCGCGCCAACCCCGGCTACACGCCCGAGGAGGGGGAGAGCCGCGCGCACACCTTCCACTGGATCCGCAACCTGGCGGCGCTGGGCACCGTCGACACGACTGTCACCGCCAACCACCCACTGAGCGCGGTCTTCTCCCGCAACGGGGCACGCACCTACGTGGCGTCGAACCCGACGGCGAGCCCGATCACCGTCACGTTCTCCACAGGCACCCGACTCACCGTGGCGGCCGGCCGGACGGCCACCACCGGGGCGTACACCTGGAGCGGTGGCAACGCCTCCGGCGGCGTGCCGCCGAGCACGACCCCGCCGACCACCGCGCCACCCACCACGGCCCCGCCCACCACGGCCCCGCCGACGACTCCCCCGCCCACCACTGCCGCACCGACCACGCCGCCACCGAACTCGGGCTCGCCGACGCGCTACCTGCTGGCCGGCGGCGGGCTGGGCGCCGCCGGCAGCGCGGCCACGACCACCGTCGCGGCCGCCAACGGAAACCACGACGGTACGCCGACCAACCCGCAGGTCTTCACGGCGACAGGCCTCAACCTCGCCTACTCCGGGGCGCAGACCACGTTCGACCTGTTCCTCGACGCCGGCGCGGCAGTCGGCAACGGCGTGCAGGTGCGCGTGTCCTACGACCTGACCGGCAACGGCAGCTGGGACCGGACGGAGACGTGGCGCTACTTCGCCACCGACCCGGTCGCCGGCTACGAGCACTACACCCAGGCCGCCGGCCTCGCCTCGGCGACCGGTTCGTTGGGCACGTTGAGCAACGGCACGGTCCGGGTGGAGGTCTGGTCGGCCATCGGCAACAACCCGACCACGCTGGGCGTCGGCAACCAGTCCGTGCTGCGCCTTCCGTACTCCTGATCCGTGGCTCCACGCTCGCCGCCGACCGCGCTCCGGCCGGCGGCGAGCACTCGCCGCGGACTGGTGCCCGGGTGCGAGGCTTGCGGCATGTCGTCCGTACGCGAACCGCAGCCCTCCCCGCCGCGGGCCGGGACGGGGCGGTGGCGGCTGCGGTTGGTCGGGTGGCTCGGCCCGGCGGGCGCGGCCGTGGCCCTGAACCAGCTGGCCACAGTCCTCCCACCGGTCGCCGTCGGCGCGATGATCCTGGTGGTGGCGGTGGTGTACGGCCACAACCGACTCGACGAGCGCGCCCCGCTGGCCGAGGCGCTGCCCCGGATCCTGCTCGCCGTCGCGGTCGCCGGTGTCGCGCTGGCCGTGACGACACCGTCGTCGTGGGCGGGGCCGCTCACCCTGGCGGCGGTCGTGGCGATCGCCTGCGCCGCGCTTGTCGCGCGGGAGCGGGCGACAGCCCTGACCTCGCTCGCGGGGATCAGCGTCTGCACCGCGGGTCTGTTCGTCGTCACCGATGCCGTGCGCGTCGAGCGGACCGGCGGCCGGTTCCTCGGGGTCGTCCTGGGGACCTTCGCCGTGCTGCTGGGCCTTCTCGTTCTGCGCCTGCGCCGGCACCTCTTCGGCGCGGACAGCGCCGGCCTCGCCCTGCTGCGCCAGGCCCGCGTGTCGTGGTCCCGGGCCGGCGCGCTGGGCGTGCTCAGCGTTCCCGCAAGCGTCAGCCTGGCCCGCGAAGGCTCGGTGGTGACCGCCGTCGTGGTCGCGGTGGCCGGCCTGTGCTGGCTGGGCGTGACGCTCGTCTTCGTGTTCGCCGAGCGGCTCGACGCCCTCGCCGGGGCGCTGCTGGCGCTCAGTGGTGCGGCGGTCACCGTGCTGGGCCTGCTGGCGTTCCAGGCCCGGGAGTACCCGGTCGGGATGGTCGCCGCCACGGCCGGCGTGGCGATGGTGGGCGGCGGACTCTCGTTGCTCGAATCGGCGGGCACGCTGCGGCGCCTGCGCGGCTGGCTGGCCCACCTGACCACGCCGGCGAGCCAGAACGCCGACGGCTGAAACGGCCTCCCCAGGGTCGTGCCCCCGCGTGGCGCGCAGTCGGCGCTACCATGGGCGCGCTCGGTGCGGCGCTCATGGCGGTGGCCCCGCGGCACCACCCGAGGAGGGGATCATCCGTGTTCACACCCCTGACGAGCGACGATCCCCGCCAGATCAGCGGCTATCTGCTGCGTGCGCGACTGGGCGCCGGCGGGATGGGCCAGGTGTACCTGTCGTTCACCCCCGGTGGCCGGGCCGTCGCACTCAAGGTCGTGCGCCGGGAGTACGCCGAGGACGCCGGGTTCCGGCAGCGCTTCGCCCAGGAGGTCCAGGCCGCACAGCGTGTCCACGGCGTCCATACCGCCCAGGTGATCGATGCCGGCATCGATGCCGGTACGCCCTGGCTGGCCAGCGCCTACGTGCCCGGGCCCACGCTGCTCGCGGCCGTCCGGGACAACGGTCCGCTGCCGGTCGGCACGGTGCGGGCGATGCTCGCCGGCGTCGCGCAGTCACTGCAGGCGATCCACGCCGCCGACGTGGTGCACCGGGACCTGACCCCCCGCAACATCCTGCTCGCCGCCGACGGGCCACGGGTCATCGACTTCGGCATCGCCCGCGCCGTCGACGCGACCCACCTCACGATGAGTCAGACGCCCATCGGCACGCCCTCCTTCATGTCGCCCGAGCAGGCGAACGGCACTCCGGTGACGCCGGCCTCCGACGTCTTCACGCTCGCCGCGGTCGGCTTCTTCGCCGCCACCGGCCGAACCGCCTTCGGCGACGGCAACTACCTGAGCGTGCTACGGCGCGTCTCCGAGGCCGAGGCGGACCTGACCGACTGCCCGTCGGAGCTGCGGGCGCTGTTCGAGACCTGCCTGGTGCGGGACCCCGCGGCCCGACCGACCACGGCCCACATCATCGAGGCGTGCGGCGGCATTCCCCGTTTCCGCGCGAACTGGCTGCCGAAGCCGGTCGCCGCGACGGTCGCGGCCCACGGCGCGGCGCTGGCCTCGATCGTCGCCGACCCTCCGGGCGGCCGCCCGCAGGTGTCCACTGCCCCGCCGTCGGCCGCCGTGCCCGGCCCGTCCCGTCCACGAAACGCACGCCGCGTCCTGCTCGCCGCGACGCTCGGCGTCGTCCTGCTCGCCGGCGGGGTGGCGATCGGCATCGCGACGCGGCCCGACTCGACCGGGGACCGCACCGGCTCGGCGGACACCGGCGCGTCCACCAGCGCCCCGGCCGCCGGTCCGTCGGCCAGCGCCCCCACCACAGGTGGCTCGCCGACACCGACCGCCCCGGTGGCCACCGCACCGAGAACACCAGCGATCCAGTGGACGGGTCCCGTCCGGATCAGCGGACGTGGTATCGACCTGGATCCGGTGCCGCCGGCCGTCGATCCGGAAGCGGCCGAGATGGACGCCACGATGCCACTGCCCGGCCCGGTGATCCAATATGGCGACACGAGCACGATGGCGAGGTGGACCGGCGGCGCCCCGCCGACCTTCCAGCAGTGCCGGGAACTGGTCTCGACCCAGGGCACGACCGAGCTGCGAGTGGCCAGGAAGGACGTCGTCTGCCTGAAGACCGACCAGGCCCGGATGGTGCTGCTCGTCATCGACTCGGTCGGCAGCGACAGAGCGGTCGGGATCGGGGCCACGGCCACCGTGTGGGACCGCGCTAGCGACTCTTGACGTCCAGGTAGGCGTCGATCTGGCGGACCAACGGGTGGTCGTCGCCCAGCGCGGCCCGGGCGCGGGCCGCGAGCCGGACCAGGCGCAGCGACGCGACGGCCTCCTCGCCGAGGCCGAACCTGCTGCGCACCCGGCCGAACTCGGCGGCGACACGCGTCACCGGGTCGACGTCGCCGACGTCGCGCAGCCGGTGGGCCAGGTCGGTGAAGTGCCGGGCGGCCTCGGCGTACCGGCCCGCGGCGAGCAGCAGGTCACCCTCCTGCACGGCGGGGTCGACGTCGCCGGCCGGAGACCGGGCCGCGTCGGCGGTCGCGGTCGCGCGCAGGGCGTCGCGCACGGCTCGCGCGGTCGGCCTAGCGGCGGCTGACTTGGCGAGCATGGCGTGGATCAGGTCGGCCAGTGCCGGCGGCACCGAGGGGCAACGGTCGACGATCGGCTCCGGGGCCTCCCGCTCGACGCGCCGCGCGCAGGTGGCGGGGCCGCCCTGCATGCGCAGCGGTGGTCCGCCGGCGAGCAACGCGTACAGCACGGCGCCGAGGGAGTAGATGTCCGTGGCGCGGTCCGGGTCGTCGCCCCGCCACTGCTCCGGCGACATGTACGCGGCGGTGCCCAGCACCATGCCCGGTCGGGTGAGCCGGGTCAGCATCGCCTCCGGCACTGTGGAGACACCGAAGTCGCAGATTTTGACCGTCCCGTCGGCGTCGAGCACGAGGTTCTGCGGTTTGAGGTCACGGTGGATCACCGGCGTCGGATGCTCGTGCAGACAGACCAGCGCGTCGGCGACCGGGACGGCGTATCGCAGCGTCTGCGCGACGCTCAGGCAGCCGGCGTCGAACTGGACGTGTGCGAGGTTCGGCCCGGCCAGGTGTTCCATGACCACGAACGCCGCGCCGTCGTCATGCCGCCCCACGTCGAAGATCGCCACGACGTTCGGGTGTTTGATCATGGCGAGGATCTCGGCCTCACGCTGGAACCGGGCCAGCAACTCGGGATCAGCGTTCTCGGTCAGCAGCTTGACCGCGACGAGCCGGCGCAACCGCTCGTCCTGGGCCGCGTACACCGTCCCGTGGCCACCCGCGCCGAGCCGTGCGGTGACCCGGTACCGGCCGGCGAGCCGGGTTCCCTCGATGCTCATCGCGGTTTCGGCCGGTGGATCATGGTGGGGGTCGCCGCCTCCTCGGCCACCGTGCCGCGCGGTGTCGGCGGCTGCGCCGGCGTGTCGAACACGAACGCGCGCCCGCTCACGACCAACTCCACACCGTCGTGCAGCACGATGACCTCGCCCTTGCGCAGGCGCCACGGACGCCCCGCCCCGATCCGCCGACCGGTCTCAGAGGTGCCCTCGCGACGGATCCGGGTGCCGTTGGCGCTCAGGTCGCGGACCGTGAGCGCGGTCCCGTCCCAGCTCAAATCCACGTGTCTGCGGCTGATCCAGTGGCGGGCCGCCGGCGTCAACCAGGGGGCGAGAGCCACCCCACCCGGCTCGACCGGGGCCCGACCCACCACGACTGCCGCGCCCGCGCGGACCATGAAGCGGGCCTGCGGCACGCCGTCGATGCGCACCTTCAGCTGGACCCGTGGAGTGCTCGGCCCGATGTCGACCATCGGCTCGTGATGCGTGGGGCAGCGCACGACTCCCTGGCGGTGGACGGGAACCGGCTGGTCGACGGCGGCGGTGTCGCCGAACATCGGGCAGTCGTGGCGGGGGCAGCGCCACTGCCGGGTCAGCAGGTCGCGCCGAGCGCCCGTGCCGCGGCGCCTGTCGTACATCCCCGCCCGCAGCAGGAGACTCTCCTCTTCCTTACGGGAGATGTGCCACTCCGGCGGTGTCGGCATGATGCGGGGCACGACCACGACGTTCGCGCCGCCCGGGCCGGGCGCGGCATGCAGGAACCGGTCGCGGTTGCCGGGGATCCACGGATGGGCGCGGTAGGCGTCCTCGAAGTTGTCCCGACTGATCACCCGCAGCTCGGCGGTCTCGGCCAGCTCGATGAGCCGGTCGTCGGCGCCCGGCCTGACCTCGATCCGGCCGCGGTGATACCACTTGTGCAGCGTCGCCTTCTCGTCCGCGGTCAGACCCGGCTGGCGCAGCAGTGACCAGTCCGCCACGGCGTAGACCTGCACCGCCTCGTCGCCCGTGTACGTGACGAGCGCGGCGAGCAGGTCGAGGAAGCGTCGCAGATCCACCGGGCGGGCGCCGCAGAGTCGGTCGTCGCGCATGACGTTTGACAGGTCGACCACGAAGTCCGCAGCCATCGCATCGAGGGTCAGCTGTGCCTCCGGTCCCATGTGGTCACGGTAGCAACGGAGGCCGCCGCGTCGGCGCCTGAGCCGGCACCGGCGGTGTGACAGGCGCCGCGGCGTCACCTGCGTTCCACGGAATCGTTGCCTCGGAATGAGAAGAGCGCAAGCGGGCAATCCCAACGTCCGACCGGGATCGCGAGTGTCGCGATCGGCCTTGCCCGGAGGCGATGGATCCGGCAAGCACCCGGGTGCAAGGTGCAGCCGGCCAGAGCCGGAACGGGTCCGCAATAGGCAATTGTCGCGACCCGCAAATAGATAGTGACCAATCTTGACTTGCGCATCGGGTCGGCGCACCGTGAGGAGAACCCGGCAGATGCGCACCATTGTCGGCCCGCCTTCGGCGACGTACGGAATGCGAGCGCCGCTGGTTTCGCGCGGTGTGACAGGAGGCGTTCCATGCAGTTGAATCCGTTCTCCGGGGTCTATCTCACCGACCCCGCCAGCGCCTGGCGACGCATTCTCGACGATCCCGACCGGGTGCCCTACGCCGAGGATCTGGACCTGTGGCTGATCAGCCGGCACGCCGACGTCCGGCACGCCCTCGCCGACGCCGCGACGTTCGGCAACGCCCTCACCCTCGCCCCGATCTACGAGGTCTGCCCGGAGGCGATGAGCGTCATCATGCAGATCGACGCGCCACCCACGACTGCCGCGGCCGACCCGCCGACGCACCCCCGTACCCGCCGCGCCCTGCGGGCCACCTTCGCCAACACCGCCGACCGGGCCGAGGCCGAGTACGGCGCGATCATCCGTCGCCGCGTCGACGAACTGGTGTCCCGGCTCGTCGCCCGAGCGGGCCAGCGGGCGGATCTGGTCGGTGCGTTCACCACCGAGCTTCCGCTGCTTGTCATCCTGGACATCCTGGGAGTGCCCGATGCCGACGTCGACCAGATCCGGCGGTGGGCGGACGGTCAGGTCGCCCTGATCTGGGGTCAGCCCGACCCGGCCGAGCAGGTACGCCTGGCCCGGGGTCTGCTGGAGTTCTGGCACTACTGCCAGAACCTGGTGCGGCAGCGGCTCGACGGTGGACGCGACGGCGCCGACTTCATCAGCCGGGCGCTGGCCTACCGCGACGACGACGACACGGTGCTGACGGTGACCGAGGTGGCGAGCCTCGCCTTCAACCTCCTGGTCGCCGGGCACGAGACGACCGCCGGCCTGCTCGCCCACGCGCTCGACCAGGCCCTGTCCCGCCCGCAGCGATGGCGCGCGCTCGTCGCCGACCCGCGATCCGTGCCCGACTTCGTGACCGAGACCCTCCGGTTCGCGCCCGCCATCGACGGCTGGCTGCGGGTGACGCGCCGCGACGTCACAGTGGGCGGGGCCACCATTCCGGCGGGCGCGCGGTGTCTGCTGATGATCGGGGCGGCGAACCGGGACCCCGCGGTGTTCGCCCACCCGGACCGGTTCGACCCGCGCCGCCTCGACGCCGCCGACCACCTGTCGTTCGGCCACGGCCCGCATTTCTGCATCGGCGCGGCATTGGCGCGACTGGAGGCCGGCGTGGCTCTCGCCCGACTCGCCGAGGCCATTCCCGGCCTCCGACTGGAATCCGAGAATCGTCGTTCGTTCAAGCCCAGTGTTTCGTTTCGCGCACACCACACACTCGTCGCGACAATCGATGTTCTCGCGCCCGCCGACGGCCCGACGGCAGCCCCGGCCGCCGCCACCGAGGCGCGGGCCGCCTGACGACGAGGAGGTCGGTGGCGCTGACCTGCGGGCCGACCGACGCGACCCCTGTGGACCCGGCGCGACGTGCCCCCGGCGCCTCGGGGCGCGTCGGGCACGTGGCCTCGTGCGCATTGCGCGGCGATCCATCGCGGCGCACGTCTTCACACCCATCGTGTCCAGGGTTAAGAATTGCCCCCTATGAATGTTCAGCCCATCGGCCAATCTCGATCTGGCACCTGCTGCTGATTTCACCGGTGCCACGAAGGTGAGCGCATGGAGCACACGCCCCCGCCGAGCGCCGCTCACTCCGCGGCCAGTCAACAGTTCCGCTGGGAGCTGCGCAGCTGCCGTATCCGACGGGGACTGACCCAGCGGGCCCTGGCGGACCTGGTGCGGTTCAGCCGTGAGACGGTCGCCGCGGTGGAGTCGGGCCGCCGCTTCGGCAGCCACGAGTTCGCGGTGCGCTGCGACGACGTGCTCGACACCGGCGGCCTGCTGGCCTCCCTGTGGCCGCAGGTCGCGGCCGAGCAGTTGGCCGCCGACGGCCGGCGTGGCCCCCGATCGGCGGAGCAGGCACGACTCGATCCGCCCGTGCCACGCCAGCGGGGTCGGCGCGACGCGCGCGACCCGGGCGCAGTGGTGGACGCCATCGACGAGCTGCGCGAGCTGATCGGCCAGGTGCTCAGCAGCCAACCCGAAGCGGACGACTCCGGGCCGCGCCACGCGCCCGAGCACCTCGACGACAAGCGCTGAGCGCGGGCGTCCACGACCGACGGTGGTGCGCCACCGGCCGCTGACTCTGGGTACAGATGCTGGTACGGCCAGTTTGTACCACGGCCAGGTCTGGCCTCCGAGCGCGGGTTCCGGCGGAATGGGACTTGCATTCGGCAAGGTGCGTATAGACCGTCATCGACGAGTCGTGGGAGTCAATCTTGGCGTCGAGCACGAGGTCCCACGCGGCCCGACCCTACCCGAGGAGTCGACGCGCCTGGAAGATCGCCGGGCGGATGCGGCTCATCGTGGCGGCGCCCCTGGTGGCCGTCATCGGGTTCGCCGGCCTCGCGCTTACCGAGAGCGCGCGTCAGACGACCCGAGCCAGCGACCTGGAGGTCGTGGCACGCCTCGGCGCCGAGGCCGGTGACCTGGCGTACCGGCTGCAACGCGAACGGGTCGCCGCCGCCGACCTGCTCACCCACCCCGACGGACAGCAGCAGGACGCCTTCGGCGTGGAGCTGGCCGCCACCGACGCCGCCGTCGAGCGGTACCGCCGACAGCGCGACCGGGTGCCCACCGACGCCAACGCGGCGCTCCTGCGCCGTGTCGACGCGGCGTTGGACGGCCTGTCCCCGCTGCGCACCCAGGTCCGCACGGCCGAGCACGCCTCGGTGTCCGCGATGACCTTCAGCTACCGCATCGCGATCGCCGATCTGATCACCTTCCGGGAGAACGTCTCGCACGGCGTCGTCAACGCCCAGCTCGCCGACGGGATCCGGGCCTCGGCCGCGCTGTCGAAGACCGCCGAGGCGATCGGCCAACAGCAGGTCGCCGTGCTCCGCGCCGTCGCGGCCGGCGAGTTGACCCCCGCCACCCAACAGGACATCACCGCGGCCCGCACCAGCTACACCGAGGCCAGCCTGTCGTTCCTGGCCCTCGCCCCGGCCGAGTGGAGCATCTGGTGGGAGCAGGCCGGCACCGGCAAGGAGGCGCTCGCCCTGCAACGGATGCAGGACGAGGTGTCCCGCGCCCAGCCGGGCGCGCGACTGCGCCTGGAGACCACCGACTGGGTGTCCACGACACAGCAGCGCGCCTCCCGCCTCGCCGACCTGCGGGGGCGCGTCGACGTCGCGGTGCTCGACGACGTTCGGGCCGCCCACGCCGACCAGCGCCGCAGGGCCGTGGCCGAGGCGGTAGGCGTGCTGCTGGCGCTGCTGCTGACCGCGCTTGTGACCTGGGCTGTCGCCCGGCAGATCACCCGCCGGCTGCGACGCCTTCGCGACGCCGCAAACGCCGTCGCGTTCGAACAGCTGCCCGCCGTGGTGGCCCGGCTGCAACGCCCCGACAGCGCCAGCGTCGATCCCGACGAGCTGGCCCGTCAACAGTCCACGGCCGCCCTCGAACCCTCCAGCGACGACGAGATCGGCGAGCTGGGTCAGGCGTTCAGCGCCGTGCACCAGGCCGCCGTGCGAACCGCCGCCGAACAGGCCGTCATGCGCGCCAACACCGCCGACATCTTCATCCACCTCAGCCGGCGCGAACAGCGGCTTGTCGACGCCGTCCTCGCCCAGGTCGACCGGGTCGAACGGGACGAGACCGACCCCGACCGCCTGCACCAGCTCTACACCCTGGACAACCTGGCGACCCGGATGGGCCGCATCAACGCCAGCCTGCTCGTGCTCGGCGGCGTCGGCGTGGGCCGGGTACGCCAACACGACGTGCCGCTGCAGCAGGTGCTCCAGGCGGCCCTGTCCCAGATCGAGCACTACGCGCGGATCCGCCTCGGCATGGTCGACGGCGACGTCGCCGTGGCCGCCAAGTCCGTCGACGAGGTCGTGCACCTGCTCGCCGAACTCATGGACAACGCGACCGCGTACTCGCCGCCGGGCAGCGAGACCTGGGTGAGCGGCCGCAGCCTCGGCGACCGGGTCATCATCCAGATCAGCGACGAGGGCGTGGGCCTGCCCCCACAGCGGTTGCAGCAGCTCAACGAGTTGCTGGCCCGGCCACCCGCCATCGACGTCGCCGCCGTGCGGGCGATGGGGCTGGTCGTCGTGGGACAGCTCGCGGCCCGCCTGGGCGCCAGCGTCCAACTGCGTCGCGGCCCCCGCCGCGGCACCCTCGCCGAGGCGACGCTGCCCGCGGCGATCATCCGGTCGTTGCCGCCGGAGGAGTACCTGCTGGCACCCGGCCGGCTCTCACGCCGGGCCGCCCGCACGTCCACGCCCCCGCCGTACCGGCCGCGGCCGGAGCCGACCGCCGGGCACGCCCCCGCGGCGCGGACCCTGCCGGCGGCGCCCGTGTTCCGCCCGACGCCCAGCGTGGACCCCGGTGACGCGCCGACCGAGGAGCTGCTCATCTTCGAACAGGTCAACCACTGGTTCCACGCCGATGTCGTCGACGCCTCCGACGGCCGGCAGTGGTCCAGCCCCGCCGACGACGCCTGGCGTACCGCAGCGCAGGCGCACACGCCCGACGTGGCCGCGACCACCAACTCCGGCCTGCCCAAACGACAGCCGCAGCGGCACCTGGTGCCCGGCGGCGTGACCGTTCCCCAGCAACAGCAACGCTCCGAATACCGGGACCCGGCCCAGGTCGCCACCGCGATGGCCGCGTACGCCCGGGGAGTGGCGGCCCGCCGGCGTACCCCGATCAACCTCGGCAACTCATGACCGACAGGGAGAGCACGTGACCGACCACCAGGATCTCGGCTGGCTGCTGGACAGCTTCGCCGAACGCGCGACCGAGGTCAGCCATGCGATCGCCATCTCCAGCGACGGCCTGATGGTGGCCGCCACCCGCGACCTGCCACCGGACCGGGCCGACCAGCTCGCCGCGACCGGCAGCGGCCTGGTCAGCCTGCTGCGGGGCGCGGCGGCGTTCTTCGACGCCGGGGCGGTGATCTCCAACGTCACCCAGCTCGAAGGCGGTTTCATGTTCTCCATGGCCTTCAACGACGGGGCGTCGCTGCTGGTGCTCGCCGCGCCCGAGTGCGACGTGGGCAAGGTCTCCTACGAGATGACCGAGCTTGCCAACCGGATCGGCGACGCCCTGACCCCCGCGGCCCGTGCGGCGCTCGCCCGCAGCCGTTGACCCCCACCGACAGACCCTCCCCTTCCCCTGGAGACGACATGTCCCTCACCACCCCCGCGCGCAGCCGTGCCCTCGCCGCCGGGCTGCTGGCGCTCGTGCTCACCGCGAGCACAGCCTGCGCCGCCGACGAGCCCGGCACGACCGGCGGCGGAACCATCAAGATCGGTCTGCTCGCCTCGCTGTCCGGGACGTACCAGTCCGTCGGCAAGGAGATCCGCGACGGCTTCGAGCTGTACCTGGACACGCACGACGGCAAGCTCGGCGGCCGACAGGTCGACCTGGTCGTCGCCGACGAGGGCAACGGCGCCGCGACCGCCGTGCCCGCGGCGACCAAGCTGCTCAAACAGGACCGGGTGGCCGCGCTCACCGGCATCGTCGGCGGCGGCTCGGTCGCCGGCGTCTACCCCCTGCTCCAGGAGACCAAGGTCCCGCTCGTCGGCTCCAACGGCCGGCCGGAGATCAAGGACGTCTCCCGGGTCTGGCACACCTCGTACCTCTCCGACGAGCCGGGCGCCGCCATCGCCCAGCACGTCCGCGACAACGTCAAGGGCTCGGTGTACGCCATCGGCCCCGACTACCAGGGCGGCTGGGACGAGCTGCGCGGCTTCACCGAGGCGTTCGCCAAGGCCGGCGGGACGCTCGCCAACCCCGACGGCAAGACCACCTTCACCCCGTTCCCGGCCACCACCAACTTCACGCCGTACTTCGCCCGGATCAAGGCGTCCGGCGCGCAGGCGGTCTACACCTTCTACGCCGGCAGCGCCGCCGTCGACTTCGTCAAGCAGTACGCGCAGTCCGAGATCAAGGACATTCCCCTGTACGCGGCGGGGTTCCTCACCGAGGGCGGCGTGCTCAACGCGCAGGGCGAGGCGGCCCGGGACATCTTCTCGGTGCTCAACTACTCCCCCGACCTCGACAACGCCGAGAACCGTGGCTTCGTCGCGGCGTGGAAGGCCAAGCACGACGGGTCGCCGACCACGTACGCCCTGGCGTCGTACGACGCGGCCGCGGTGCTCGACCGGGCCATCGAGGCCGCCGGGAGCGACCCGACGCCGGAGGCGATCAACGCGCAGATCGGCACGCTCGGGCAGATCGCCAGCCCGCGCGGCGCGTGGCAGTTCTCCACCGTCACGCACTCGCCCGTGCAGAAGTGGTACCTGCGTCAGGTCCGTCAGGACGGCCGGGCGCTGTCCAACACAGTCGTGGGTGACCTCGCGACCATCGGCCGGTGATCGCGGTGGCGGCCGGCCCGAACCGGATCGACCCGTACGTCATCCCGGCGCTGGACGGTGTCGCCTACGGGCTGCTCGTCTTCGTGGCGGCGGCGGGCCTGGTCTTCTGTTTCGGCGTCGCCAACATCCTCAACCTGGCGCACGGCATGCTCTACGCGATCGGCGGCTACACCGCCGCGGCGGTGCTCGACGGCGGCTGGACGAGCCTGGCCCTGGCGCTGGGCGTCGGCGTGCTGGCCGCCGCCGCGGCGGGTGTGCTGCTCGCCGGCCTGCTCACGCCTGTCGCCACCGGCAACCATCTCACCCAGGCGCTGCTGACCTTCGGGGTGGCGCTGGCCGGCGGCAGCCTGCTCGTCGCCGGCTTCGGCCCCGACGATCCGCAGGTCCTGGTGCCCGCCGCCCTCGACGGGTCGGTGCAGGTCGCCGGGCACCGCTACGCCGCGTACCGGCTGGTGTTCATCGTGGTGGCCGCCGCGCTCGCCGCCGGGCTCTACCTGACGGTGCGGCGGACCCGGGCCGGGATGCTTGTCCGCGCCGCCGTGGACGACCCGGAGATGGTCGCGTGCCTGGGCGTGAGCCCGACGCGGATCAGGGTGGGTGTGCTCGCCGCGGGTGGCGCGCTGGCCGGCGCGGCCGGGGTCCTGGGCGCGCCCATCATCGGCCCCGGCGCGGACACCGCGGACACGGTGCTGCTGCTGTCGCTCGTGGTCGTCGTCCTCGGCGGCCTCGGGTCCATGGTGGGCACCCTGCTCGCGGCGCTGGCGATCGGCGAGATCCAGACCCTGGGCGTGGCGCTGCTGCCGTCCGCCGCCCCGTTCCTGCTGTTCGCCGCCATGGCCGCCGTGCTCGCCGTGCGGGCACGCGGTCTGGCCCTGCGCTGGGTGGCGACGTGAGGGACGAGGTGCTGCGCCGGGTACGCGCCGCCGTCGCGACGCTCGTCCTGGCCGGCCTGCTGGTGGCGCCGTGGGTGGTGGACGACTACACCGCGGCGATCCTGGCCCGGACGCTGGCGCTGGGCCTGGTCGGGGTGAGCGTGGCGCTGCTCACCGGCGTCGCCGGCATGCCCACCCTGGGCCAGACCGCGCCGTACGCGGCCGGCGCGTACGCCAGCGCGGTGCTCGGCAGCCAGGTCTCCGACGTCGGCGTCGTGCAGGTCGCCGTGGCGGCCCTGGCCGGCGCGACGCTCGCCGCCGTGACCCTGCCGCTTGTCGTCCCGGCCCGGGGCGTCATCGTCCTGATGATCACCCTGGCCGTCGGCGAACTCGCCGTGACAGTCCTCGGGCGCTGGCGGTCGGTGACCGGCGGCACGGACGGCCTGGCCGGCATCGCCGGGGTCCGTCCCTTCTGGGGACTGCCGGTACTGGTCACCGACCAGGCCCGCTATCTCTACACGCTCGTCGTCGTGGCGACACTCGTCGGCGCGGTCCTGCTTCTGCTGCGGACCCGGGCGGGGGTGCTGCTGCGCGCCGGCCGGGACGACGAGATGCGGCTGCGGGCCAGCGGGCACCGTGTGCCGTTGTACCTGTCCGGCGCGCACGTCGCCGCCGGGGCGATCGCCGGCGCCGCCGGCTCCCTGCTCGTCGTCGCCCAGCAGTACATCTCCCCCGCCGACTTCGGCTTCGACACCTCCGCGCTGCTCCTGCTCGGCGTCGTCATCGGCGGCACCGCCTCGGTCGGCGGCGCGCTGGTCGGCGCGGTCCTCGTCATCGCCGTACGCGACTGGTTGTTCGGGGTGCTGCCCGGTCACGCGCCGCTGGTGCTGGGCGCGCTGTTCGTGGCGACTGTCTACCTGCTGCCCACAGGCGTCACCCGGGCCCGCCGTCCGCGACCGATCCCCGCGCCGCGCCCACCGGACGCGACGCCCACCCGCGACCGCGACGTGACGCCGGAGCTGCGCGTATGAACTGCCTGCTGAGCGCCGAGAAGATCAGCGTGCGGTACGGCTCGCTCGCCGCGCTCACCGACGTCGACCTGTGCGTGCACGACGGTCAGCGACACGCCCTGATCGGGCCCAACGGGGCCGGCAAGACCACTCTGCTCAACGTGCTCGGCGCGACGACACGGCCGCAGCGCGGCACGGTCCGCTTCGCCGGACGCGATGTCAGCCGGCTCGGCCCGGCGGCACGGGCGCGGCGCGGCATCAACCGGACCCACCAGCGACCGGCGGTCTTCGCGACCCTCACCGCGATCGAGAACGTCGAGGTCGCCGCCCTGCCCCGAACCGTCCGACACCGCAGGTGGTGGCCCGGTGGAACCCGGGGCGCGGCCCGCCGGCTCGCCGCCGGGCTGCTCGACCAACTGGGCCTGTCCGATCTCGCGACGGTGCCCGCCGGTCACCTCGCGCACGGGCAGCGCCGGCAGTTGGAGATCGCGATGGCCCTCGCCGGCCGTCCCCGCCTGCTGCTGCTCGACGAACCCGCGGCCGGGCTGTCGGCCACCGAGGTCGCCCGGCTGGCCGAGCTGCTGGCGGCGCTGCCCCGGCAGGTCGCCGTGCTGCTCGTCGAGCACCACCTGGACCTGGTGTACGCCCTCTGCGACACCGTCACCGTGCTGCGCGACGGCCGGACGGTGGCCGCCGGCACACCTGACGAGATCCGTACCTCGCCCCTGGTGCGGCGGGCCTACGCCGACGGGGTGTCCTGATGCTGTACGTCGAGCGGCTCTGCGCCGGCTACGCCGGAGGGATCGTGCTGCACGAGGTGGACCTCCGGGTGCACCCGGGCAGCATCCAGGCCGTGGTGGGCCGCAACGGGGCTGGCAAGAGCACCCTCGTGCACACGATCGCCGGGCTGGTACGCGCCTCCAGTGGACGCATCGAGATCGGCGGCGTCCACGTGGCCGGGCGGCAACCCCACCGGGTCGCCCAGTCCGGTGTCGGACTCGTCCCGCAGGGCCGGCGGGTCTTCTCCCGGTTGACGGTGGCCGAGCACCTCGTCCTGGCGGCGTCGCCGTGGCGGGCCGCGACACCCGGCGGTGAGGGCTGGACGGTGCCCCGGATCCTCGAACTGCTGCCCCGGCTCGCGGCACGGCTGCGGCACCGCGGCTGCGAACTCTCCGGCGGTGAGCAGCAGATGCTGGCCATCGCCCGCGCGCTGCTCGGACAACCACTGGTGCTGCTGCTCGACGAGCCCTGTGAGGGGCTCGCCCCCGACCTGGCCGCGCGGGTCCGCGACCTCATCGGGCACCTGGCCGCCGGCGGGTTGACAGTGCTGCTCGTCGAACAGCAGCTCCGCCACGCGATCGAGATCGCCGACCGGGTGGCGGTGCTGGAGTACGGCCGGGTCGTCTACGACAGGCCGACCGCCGAGGCGCGCAGCGACCCGGGCTCGCTGGAGGCGATCGTCAGCATCGCCGCCACGCCGCCGCCCCCGGCCCACCGATCGACCCCTCGGCTCTGGGCCGACACCCCGTAGGTCCCCCGTTTCCCCACGGAGAGGCAGAAGACGATGGCGACTCCCACAAGCGATGGCGCGTACACCTTCGACAACGGCGCACCGGACGCGGTCCCGCAGATGCGGGCGCTGGAGTCCTTCCTGGACCCGATCACGATGCGTCGCCTGGCTCGCCCGGTGCTGCGCCTCGGGTCGACCTGCTGGGAGGTCGGGGCCGGTGGCGGCTCGATGGCCCGGCGGATCGCCCGCGCGGTCGGCCCGGACGGCGGCGTGCTGGCCACCGACATCGACCCCACGCACCTGCGGGCGGACGGCAACGTGACAGTACGCCGACACGACGTCCGCACCGACCTGCCGCCCGGGGACGCGTTCGACCTGGTCCACGCCCGTCTCGTGCTGCTGCACCTGCCCGAGCGCCGACGGGTCCTGCGCACCCTCGCCGGCGCGCTGACGCCCGGCGGCTGGCTGCTCGTCGAGGAGTTCGACTGCACGACGCCGGTGCGGGTGCTGCACGCGCCGAGCGACGACGCCGCGAAGCTGTTCGCGCAGGTGATGGACACCATGATGGGTGTGCTGCAGGACCACGGCGCCGACCTGGGGTGGGCGCAGGACGTGCACACCGAGATGATCCTCGCCGGCCTCACCGACGTGGACACCTGCACCCACTCGCAGAGCTGGGCCGGCGGGTCGACAGGCACGTCGCTCTACGAGACGAACTCCCGTCAGCTGGAGCCGGACCTGCTGGCGGCGGGGCTGTCGCCCCAGCAGCTCACCGCCTTCCGGCGACTGGTGCGCGACCCTTCGTTCGCCGTCATGTCGTACCACTTCGTGTCGACACGGGGTCGGCGGGCCAGGTAGGCCACTCCCCGGGCCGTGGTGGGTGTCGGTGGGGGGTCGCACACCCCCTACAGCATCCTAGGAAGAAAGTGTGGCGCGGCCGGTGCCCGAGCAGGGCGCCGGCCGCGCCGACCTCAGGCGTCGAAGCGGGTGCGGCGGGCCAGCAGGTAGCCGGCCATCCCGAGGACTACCAGGAGAACGCCGAGGCCCGCGATCACGCCGGTGGAGGCCCCGGTGATCGGCAGCGAACCGCCGTCTCCCCCACCGCCGCCGCCGTTGCCGTTGCCGCTACCACCACCGTTGCCGCGCGGATTGATCAGGATCTTGGCGGTGTCGTTGGCGGGCTTCAGGTCCGCGATCGGGCCCGACCCGGAGCGGGTCCCCAGCGCGACGCCGCCGGTCTGGCTGCCGGCCCGGTCGATCCGTAGCCCGAATTCGAAGCCCATCCGCTCGCCCCGGGCGACGCCACCGAGGGCGGAGCACTCGTAGAGCCGCGCGCCGGGCTTGCCCGGACGCCACTGCTCGTCAGTCGGGTCGACACAGGACGTCGACACGCTGACCGCGGTGACGCCGGCGGGCAGGGTCACAGTGGTCACGACCACGAGCCCCTGCTGGCCGGGGTCCCCGGCACGGGCCGGGCCGTTGTTGGCGAAGCCGACAGTCATCGCGGCGGTGGCGCCGACGGCGCCGGTGACGGTGGCGCCGACGGCGGCGACGTCTGCGCGCTGGTCACCGGCCACGCTCAGCGTGATCGTGGTGTCGTTGTTCACGAAGCGGGTGTCGGTCTGCCCGAGCGCGCGGGCAGACGTGCCGGTGGCCGGCACCAGCGTCAGCGCCGGGTCGGAGCCCTTGGGGCCCAGCGGCGCGGCCGGCCGGTACTGCGACTGGAACTCCGCCCAGTCGGCCGGGGTGAACCAGTAGGCGAAGTTGTAGTACAGGTTGGGCGCCCACGTGTCGGCGCCGACAGTGCCGGCGAACGTGGGGTCGACGCCGAGCGTCTCGCCGGGCGCGAGCGAGTTGTCGAACGTGCAGGCGAAGGCGCTGTTGTCCAGGTCGAGGTCGGTGTACTCACAGTTCTCGTAGCGTTTGCCCGGGGCCATCCCGTTGAAGCCGTACAGGTAGAGCACCAGGCCCCGCGCCGTCGTCGCGCCCCGGTTCGTCACCGAGAGCGGCACGCCGACGGTGGACCCGAGAGTGCCGTTCAGCTCCAGGTCGGACGCGGTGGCGAGGTCCACCCCCTCGCCGATGCTGACCGTCGAGCGGTAGGTCGCGGTGCCCACCCCCGGGGCGGTGACAGTCAACGCCAGCTCGCCGCTTCGGCCCACCTCAGCGCCGGCGCGCGCGGTCACACCCAGGGTGAGCAGGTCCTGATCCGGCTCGTTGGCGCCGTCCACGGTGCAGGTGATGACGGGGCCCTGGGTCGTGCAGGTGCTGCGCCCCTCGCCCTCGCGGACGTCGGCGAACGCGGTGACCGCGCTGCGGTCCACCCGCACCGTGTAGGTGCCGAGGGACTGCGGGGCCAGCGAGTGCAGCGCCACCCACTTCTGCGGGCCGCCCGGGGCCACGATCGCGCTGTTGGCGTAGAGGCCGAGGGCCGCGACGGGTGGGGCGGGGGCGCCGACGGCCGCGACGGGTCGGACGCCGGCGGACGCGGTGGCGAGCAGGCCGACCACGGCGATCCCGGCCAACAGGCGTCGTGGGGGAGATGGATGCGGCACGGGTTCCTCCGAGGGGACGACGGCAGACCGGCGTCGCGCGGTGTGCCGGCGCCTGACGGGGTACGCGAGATGCGGAGCGTAGCCAGAGTTGCACATGTGTCGCTGCGCCGAGACCCCTTCGCTCACCGTCGGTGCGCGGTCACCACAACGGCACCCGCCCCCCCGGTGTGCTGACCGGGCGGGGCGGGACTCGACGGATCGATCAGTGGCGGCCGACGAAGATGCCGATGCCGTTGGCGACCGCGCGCTCCGTACCGTCGGAGGGACTGTTGCGGGCGGTGGCCGCGGCCTGGCCCGGCTCACGGACGGCGACAGTGGTCGAGCCTCCGCCGTCGAGGTTGACGGCGGCGTGCGCGCCGAGCGTCCGCATCAGATCGGCGAGTTCGGCGATGGTGAGGCCGACGCTGGCGGGGGCACGGCCGGCCAGCGCGACGAGGTACACAGTCCTGCCGTCCGGGCTGACGCCGGCCGCGCTGCGCACGGCGGCGGTCGTGGCGTCGAGGCCCGCGAGGGGCGCGCCGTCGCGCAGGATCGGCGCGCCGCCGACCGCGAACGTCAGCTTGGGCGCGCCGGCGGAGGCGAGCCTCTCGCGCACCTGCACCCGGTCGCCGACGGCCAGGTCGTCGAGCGCGTCGGCGCCACCCTCGCGGCCGACGAGCACCTCGGTGTCGGCGGGGATCGCGCCCGCGCCGGGCGTCTGGCCCACAGCGGTCACCACACCGCGGCGGACCGTCACCTCATAGGTGTGGGTGCTGCACGGGTCGTTGCGGTTGGTGTCGCTGCCGCAGGTCGACCGTACCCGGGAGGCCGCGCCCCACGCGGCGGTGAACAGCCCGACGCCGCCGACCGGGAGCGCGTACTGGTTGAGGCCACTGAGGGTGACAGTGCCCTTGCGGCTGCGGACCTCGCCGGCCAGGCTCAGGGTGTCGACGCGGGCCCTGCCGTTCGCGCCCACGCCGAACACGTCCCGGGTCGAGGTGCCGGGGGCGAGGCCGGGGCCGAAACGCTGGGCGGTCGGTACGGCGAACTTGAGCTGCTCCCCGTCGGCGATCTCCGGGCCGGAGGACGAGCCGGTCGGCGCGACCCCGGCGTGCGTCTCGCTGATGTTGAAGAAGTCCCCGTTCACGCCGGCGATGGCGCCCTGCGCGTTGGTCATCGCCGAGACGACCTGGCGCTGCGCCACGGTGTCCGGGTGCAGGAGGTCAAGCGATACCTTGTTCCTGCGCAGGTCGGCGGTGAGCAGGTAGCCGACGGTGGCGCCGCGCGGGGTGTCCACCCGGAACGAGTCGTACGTGACGCCGGGGGCGAGCTGCTCGGTCGAGGTGACGGTGAGCGCGGAGTCCGCCGCCGACGCGGACGTCGTCGCGGAGGCGGCCTGGGCGGCGCCGGCCGGGGTCGCGAGCGTGCTCAGCCCCGCGGCGAGCAGCAGCGCCAGACTGGGGCGTACGAGGTGCGATGCCCTCATCGCCGCTCCTTTCGTCGTGTGCGGTTCCCGGGCCAGCCGATCACCCGGGGGTGAACGCCGAAGACGTTCGACGTGAACCGCCCGCACCTTCTTGATCAACTGCCGACGACCGGGGGCGCGCGACAGCTGTCGCGCGCCCCCGGATGGACGGTGTCCGGATCAGCGGACCACGCCGATGCCTGTGAACGACCTGTCGTACTCGGGGAACGACTGGTTGGTGTACGGCGCGTGGATCCAGGTACGCAGCGAGTTGGCGGCCGTGTCGATCTCGACGAGGCGTACCGGGTTCGTGGTGTTGGAGTGGAACGTCTGGAGGAACGAGTAGATCTTGTTCCCGTTGACGCCGGTGTCGACCCGGTTGGCGGCGACGCCGACGTGCCCGGAGAAGACGAACCGGATGTTGGCGTACTGCTTGACCAGGTTGTCGAAGAGGTACTGCGGGCTGGTCGCCCCGTACGAGGCGCTCTGCTCGATGGCGCCGTTGCCGTCGATGTAGTCGTGGGTGACGACGATGACCGTGTGCCGGGGATGGGCGGCGACGACGCTGCGGGCCCAGGCGACGGCCTCGGCCCGGGGCCAGAGTTCGAGGGTCAGCACCAGCCACTGCGTGCCGCCGGCCGCGAAGGTCGAGTACGAGTTGTCGACCTTGCCGCTCTCGAACTGCCCCTGCACCGCGCCGTACTGGCCGACTGTGAAGAACTGGTTGAACACGGTCGTGTCCCGGACGAGTTCCCTTGTGTGCGCGGGGTCGCGGGCCGAGCCGCCGACACCTGTCGCCTGGGTGTCGTGGTTGCCGATCGCCAGGGCGTACGGGATGCCGGCGGTCTCGATCGGGCGCATCGCCTCGCGGGCGACGACGTACTGCGAGTGGTCGGGAGTGTCCCAGTTGACGACGTCACCGGACGAGGCCACGAAGCGCAGGTCCAACGCGGACCGGTTGCGCACCAGCCAGTCGGTGCGGTTGCGGAACCGGGTGTCGCCGCTGTTGAGCACCTCCTGCTGGGTGTCCGGCAGGATCGCGAAGCTGAACGTCGTGTCGGTGGCGCCCGGGGTCTCCATCCGCGCGTACCCGATGTGGACGTTGCGGTCGCAGGACTCGTCCCGGAAGTCGTTGACGAACTGGATCCGTACGGTGTGCTGACCGGCGCCCACCGCCGCGCCGACGGGATAGGTGCCGTAGGCGGTCGCGCTGACGATCGTGGTCTGGCCGACGCTGACGCCGTCGACAGTCACCCGTACGGTAGGCCACCCCTGGCAGTTGTCACCGATGGCGCCGATCAGCACCCGCCCCGCGCCGGTGACGCTTGTCTGCGCGTAGCTGGAGTTGCCCCAGAGCGAGGCGTGCGTGCCGGAGGGGGGTGTCGGGGTGCCGGTCGCCGTGCGGATCGCGCCGTCGACGACTGTGAACGGGGAGGGCTCGGCGGCGCTTGCCGTACCGGCGGCAAGCGCTCCGCCCGCCGCCGCGACCACAGTCGCCACGACCATCCCGACGAACACGGATCTGGATCCTCTGCAAACCACGCTCATCCTCTCGACGCCGCAGGCCCGTTGAGCTGGGCATGCGACAGCGTAGGGACGATCGGTACGAGACATGTGAATACCTGACGGACAGCCCGCGTACCGGAGTTGACCTCTTCATCTCGGGTGGCGGGGCCGCTCGTCACCCGTTCCCGGAAAAAGGGGCGGACGATGACATCCGGGCATCCAGGCCGAGGATCGGGCGGAGATCCGGGCGTTCGGGGCGCGACAGCCAAAAAGTTTTGTTCAGTTTCTACAACTGAGCGGCGGCGGGTTCGGCGGTTGCGCCATGGCGCTGCCCGCCTGCAGACGGAAAAGTGATCGCTGCCGGGAGCCGTCGTCTCGCGGCACGCACATATGGTCTACCAAAGGGGTCAGTCGGGTGTTCAACCGTGTCGCCATCGTCAACCGTGGTGAAGCCGCCATGCGGCTCATCCACGCGGTCCGAGAGCTGGCCGCGGAGACGGGCAGCCGGATCGAGACGGTCGCCCTCCACACCGACGTCGACCGCACTGCCACCTTCGTGCGCGAGGCGGACATCGCGTACGACCTGGGTCCGGCGTCCGCCCGCCCGTACCTGAACCTGGCGACGCTTGAGCGCGCCCTGACCGAGACCGGTGCCGACGCGGCGTGGGTCGGCTGGGGCTTCGTCGCCGAGGATCCGGCGTTCGCGGAGCTGTGCGAGAAGATCGGCGTCACGTTCGTCGGGCCGAGCCCCGAGGCCATGCGGCAGCTCGGCGACAAGATCGGCGCGAAGCTGATCGCCGAGGAGGTGGGCGTGCCTGTCGCGCCGTGGAGCCGCGGCGCCGTCGAGACCCTGGACGCCGCCCGGACGGCGGCGACCGAGATCGGCTACCCGCTGATGCTGAAGGCGACGGCCGGCGGCGGCGGGCGCGGCATCCGCGTGATCACGAACGAGGCCGAACTCGCCGACGCGTACGAGCGCACCAGCCAGGAGGCGGCGCGGGCGTTCGGCAGCGGCATCGTGTTCCTGGAGCGCCTGGTCACCGGCGCCCGGCACGTCGAGGTCCAGGTGATCGCCGACGGCCAGGGCACCGCGTGGGCGCTCGGCGTACGCGACTGCTCGGTGCAGCGGCGCAACCAGAAGGTCATCGAGGAGTCGGCCTCGCCGGTGCTCGACGCGTCCCAGGCCGCCGAGCTGAAGACCTCGGCGGAGCGGCTCGCCGTGGCGGTCGGCTACCGGGGCGCGGCGACTGTCGAGTTCCTCTACCACCCCGGCGACCGGCTGTTCGCCTTCCTGGAGGTCAACACCCGCCTCCAGGTCGAGCACCCGATCACCGAGCTGACCACCGGATTCGACCTGGTCAAGGCGCAGCTGCACGTCGCCTCCGGCGGCCGGCTGGTCGGTGAGCCGCCGGCCGAGCGCGGGCACGCCATCGAGGCCCGGCTCAACGCCGAGGACCCCGACCGCGACTTCGCACCGTCACCGGGGCGCATCGCGCGGCTGGACCTGCCCGCCGGCCCGGGCATCCGGGTGGACACCGGCGTCAGCGAGGGCGACACCATCCCGGCCGACTTCGACTCGATGATCGCGAAGATCATCGCGTACGGGCGGGACCGCGACGAGGCGCTCGGCAAGCTGCGGCGGGCGATGGCCAACACCACGGTGATCATCGAGGGTGGCGCGACGAACAAGAGCTTCGTGCTCGATCTGCTCGACCAGCCCGAGATCATCGACGCCAGCGCCGACACGGGCTGGATCGACCGGGTCCGGGGCGAGGGCCGACTCGTGACGCACCGGCACTCCGCGGTCGCCCTGGCCGCCGCCGCCATCGAGTCGTACGAGGAGGAGGAGCGCGCCGAGCGGCAGCGGCTGCTGTCGACCGCCGCCGGTGGCCGCCCGCAGGTGCAGCACGCCAGCGGCCGGCCGCTGGACCTCAAGCTGCGCGGCGCCACCTACCGGATGCGGGTGGCGCGGATCGGGGCGCACCGGTTCCGCGTCGGCATCGAGGCGGGCGGCGCCGTGCGCACCGCCGACGTCGAGCTGGACCGCTTCGACAGGCACACCGGCCAGATCGTCGTCAACGGCATCCGGTACCGCCTGCTCACCGGCACGCACGGGCCGACCCACCTCGTCGAGGTGGACGGCGTGACGCACCGGGTCAGCCGCGACGAGGGCGGCGTCCTGCGCTCCCCCATGCCCGCGCTTGTCGTCGCCACTCCGCTGGAGGTCGGCGCCGAGGTGGAGGCGGGCGCGCCGGTGCTGGTGCTGGAGGCCATGAAGATGGAGACGGTGCTGCGCGCGCCGTTCCGGGCCCGGCTCAAGGAGTGCGCCGTCTCGGTGGGCAGCCAGGTGGAGGCGGGTGCCCCGCTGCTGCGGCTGGAGCCGCTCGCCGACGAGGCCACCGAGGCCGCCGCCGGCCCGAGCGTCGCCAGCGTCGAGCTCGACCTGCCGACCGCCGACGACAACGCGGGGGCGTACGAGCGCAGCAGGCGCGGCCAGGAGGATCTGCGCGGCCTGCTGCTCGGTTTCGACGTCGACCCGCACGACGACCGCCGGGTGCTCGACGACTACCTCGTGGTGCGGCGGTTGGCCGCCGAGGACGGGCAGCGGCCGCTGGCCGCGGAGGTGGACCTCGTCGAGGTGTTCGCCGACCTGGCCGAGTTGAGCCGCAACAGGCCGACAGGCGAGGACGGCGGCGCCCACGTCCGCAGCGCCCGGGAGTACTTCCACACCTACCTGCAGAGCCTCGACGTGGAGCGGGCCGGACTGCCCGACGCCTTCCAGGCCAGGCTCGCCAAGGCGCTCAGCCACTACGGCGTCACCGACCTGGAGCGCTCCCCCGGCCTGGAAGCCGCCGTCTTCCGGATCTTCCTGGCCCAGCAGCGCGCGTCCGCCGACGCCACAGTCGTGGCGTCGCTGCTGCGCGAGTGGCTGCGGGAGACCCCTCCGGACGAGTCGCTGCGCGAGCCCGCCGGTCTGGCGTTGGAGCGGCTGATCGCCGCGACGCAGGTCCGCTTCCCCGCCATCGCCGACCTGGCCCGGGGCGTGGTGTTCGCCTGGTTCGCGCAGCCGCTGCTGCGCCGTAACCGGGCCCGTGTCTACGCCCAGGTCCGGGCGCACCTGCGGCACCTGGACGCGCACCCGGACGCCTCCGACCGTGCCGAGCGCGTCGCCGAGATGGTCCGCAGCACCGAGCCGCTGGTACGTCTGCTCGGCCAGCGCCTGGTCCGTGACCACCTGGACAACACGGTCATGCTGGAGGTGCTCACCCGCCGCTACTACGGCAACAAGGCCCTCACCCGGGTGCGGACCCGCGAGGTCGCCGGCTGCGCCTTCGTGGTCGCCGAACGCGCGGACTCCAGTGTGGTCTCCGCGGCGGTGAGCTTCGACGCGCTGGGTGGCGCGTTGCGTGGGCTCGCCGAGCTGGCCGGCGACGAGGACTCCGTCGACGCCGACATCTACCTCGGCTGGGAGAACCAGCCGGAGGACTTCGACGCCATGGCCGCCGCGCTGCTCCAGGTGATCGCCGCACATCCGTTGCCGGCGCAGGTCCGTCGGCTCACCGCCACGGTCGCGGGTCGCGGCGGGGCGGTCATGCACCACCACTTCACCTTCCGCCCGTCGGACGGCGGAATGGTGGAGGACCGGCTGATCCGCGGTCTGCACCCGTACATCGCGCAGCGGATGCAGTTGGAGCGGCTGCACAAGTTCGACCTGACCCGGCTGCCGTCGTCCGACGAGGAGGTCTACCTCTTCCAGTGCGTGGCGCGGGAGAACCCGGCCGACGATCGCCTCGTCGCGTTCGCCCAGGTCCGTGACCTGACCGAGCTGCGCGAGCAGGACGGCCGGCTGGTGGCGCTGCCGACCGCCGAGGACGCGGTCGCGGCGTGCCTCGACTCGATCCGCCGGGCGCAGTCGCGGCGGCCGTCGAAGACGCGCTTCACCACCAACCGGATCGTGGTCTACGTCTGGCCGCCCAGCGAGCTGACCCGCGAGGAGATGGAGATGATCGCCGGGCGCGTGCGCCCGACGACAGTGGGCGCCGGCCTGGAGGAGATCCTGTTCATCGCGCGGCAGCGCGACCGTCGCACCGGCGAGCTGACCAAGATCGCCGTACGGATCTCGTTCGACGCCGCGGGCGGCGCCGAGCTGACCGTGGGCGAGCCGCCGGTCGAGCCGGTGGAGCCGCTTGACGAGTACCGGCTCAAGGTGCTGAGGGCCAGCAGCCGCAACACGGTGTACCCGTACGAGTTGACCGGCCGGCTCGGTGACTTCGTCGAGCACGACCTCGACGACACGCACGCGCTGGTGCCGGTGGACCGGCCGAAGGGGCGCAACCGTGCCGCGATCGTCGCAGGTGTCGTCACCACGCCTGCCGCCCTGCACCCGGACGGTGTCACCCGGGTCGTGCTGCTCGGCGACCCGACGAAGTCGTTGGGCGCCCTGTCCGAGCCGGAGTGCCGGCGCGTGATCGCCGCGCTGGACCTGGCGGAGCAGATGCGGGTGCCGCTGGAGTGGTGGGCGCTGTCCGCCGGAGCCCGGATCTCGATGACCTCGGGTACGGAGAACATGGACTGGGTGGCCGCCGCGCTCAAGCGGATCGTCGAGTTCACCCAGGCCGGCGGCGAGATCAACATCGTGGTGGCGGGTATCAACGTCGGCGCGCAGCCGTACTGGAACGCCGAGGCCACGATGCTCATGCACACCAAGGGCGTCCTGGTGATGACGCCCGACTCGGCGATGGTGCTCACCGGCAAGCAGTCGCTCGACTTCTCCGGCGGAGTGTCCGCCGAGGACAACTTCGGCATCGGCGGCTACGACCGGGTGATGGGGCCGAACGGGCAGGCGCAGTACTGGGCGCCGAACCTGACCGCCGCGCGGGACGTGCTGATGGCCCACTACGAGCACACGTACGTCGCGCCCGGCGAGGACGCGCCGCGGCGGGCGACCACCACCGACCCGGTGGACCGTGACGTCTCGGCGTTCCCGCACGACGTGGCGGGCAGCCCCTTCCGCACGGTCGGTGAGATCTTCTCCGCCGAGGCCAACCCGGACCGCAAGAAGCCGTTCGACATCCGGACGGTGCTGCGGGCCCTCGCCGACCAGGACCACCCGGTGCTGGAGCGGTGGGCGGGCATGGCCGACGCCGACACGGCTGTCGTGCAGGACGCCCACCTCGGCGGCATCCCGGTGTGCCTGCTGGGCATCGAGTCCCGGTCGGTGCCGCGGCGCGGCTTCCCGCCCACCGACGGCCCGGACACCTACACGGCGGGCACGCTGTTCCCCCGCTCGTCGAAGAAGGCCGCGCGGGCCATCAACGCGGCAAGCGGCAACAGGCCCCTGGTCGTGCTGGCGAACCTGTCCGGCTTCGACGGCTCGCCCGAGTCGATGCGAAAGCTGCAACTGGAGTACGGCGCGGAGATCGGCCGGGCGATCGTGAACTTCAGCGGTCCCATCGTCTTCTGCGTGATCTCGCGCTACCACGGCGGCGCGTTCGTGGTGTTCTCGAAGGCGCTGAACCCCAGCATGACCGTGCTCGCGCTGGAGGGGTCGTTCGCCTCGGTGCTCGGCGGCGCTCCCGCCGCGGCGGTGGTGTTCTCCGCCGACGTCAACGCCCGTACGGCCGCCGACGAGCGGGTGCGGGCCATGGAGGCCCGCGTCGCCGCCGCGGCCGGCACCGAGCGCGCGGCGCTGGCCGCCGAACTCGACGAGCTGCGTTCGTCGGTGCGGGCGGAGAAGCTCGGCGAGGTGGCCACGGAGTTCGACCGCGTGCACAACATCCAACGTGCCGTCGAGGTCGGCTCGGTGGACGCCGTCATCCGCGCCGCCGAGCTGCGTCCGCGCGTCATCGAGGCCATCGAGGCGCGTCTGCGGTAGGGCCCTCGTCCGGGCAGGGGGACGGCACCGACTCATCGCGGTCGGTGCCGTCCCCCCTGTCGTGAGCGGGCCCGCCGTCGAAACTTTCATCCGATGACTGTCCACAGTCGTGCAGCTCACCCGACTCTTTTCCGGAAGTTTTCAGAGTTGACGGTGCCCATCGACGGCCATAACGTTTCGAACGAGTTTCCGGTCCTCATCCCGGGCCGCACCCTCCCTTCATTGATCGACATTTGTCGATCATCACCGAAAGGAAGGCAGATGAAGCCAAGACGGTGGATCAGCGCCGGCGTCGTCGCCGTCGCGACCGCTGCGGCGTTGAACGCGCTACCGGCCACCGCCAGCCGGCCGTACGACCCGACCGCGCAGAGCCTCGCGACCCTCGGCCAGCGCCACGGGCTGAAGATCGGCACCGCGGTGAACGCGACAGCCCTCAACGACGCCAGCGACCCGCAGTACCGCCGGCTCGCCGCCTCCGAGTTCTCCTCGGTCACCGCCGAGAACGCGATGAAGTGGGAGAGCCTGGAGCCCACCCGGGGCACCTACGACTGGGCGGCCGCCGACCAGCTCGTCGAGTTCGCCGCGCGCAACAGGCAGGCCGTACGCGGCCACGTGCTGGTCTGGCACAGCCAGCTGCCCGCCTGGCTGACCAGCGGCGTCGCCGACGGCAGCATCAGCAAGCAGGAGCTGCGCGAGCTGCTGCGCAAGCACATCACCACAGTCGTCAAGCGCTACCAGGGCAGGATCTGGCAGTGGGACGTCGTCAACGAGGCCGTCAGCGACCCCTGGGACACCCCTTCCACGCTGCACTACAAGGGGTTCTGGGCGCAGAACCTCGGCCCCGACTACATCGCCGACGCGTTCCGCTGGGCCCGCGCCGCCGATCCCAAGGCGCTGCTGTTCTACAACGACTACAACATCGAGGCGTTCGGCTCCGGCAACCCCGCCGACGACAAGACGCAGTTCGTCTACGACATGGCCAAGGGGCTACGCGCGCAGGGCGTCCCGATCGACGGCGTCGGCTCGCAGGGCCACCTGGGCACCCAGTACGGCAACTTCGACACCCTCCAGGTGACCGCCGCCCTGAAGCGGTTCGCCGGGCTCGGTCTGGCCACCGCGTTCACCGAGGTCGACGTCCGCAGCGAGATGACCGAGGCCGTCCGGGCCGGCAACTCCGCCGAGATCAACCCCCGGTTGCAGGCATCGGCCGCCAACTTCAGCGTGCTGATGAAGGCGTGCCTCGCCGTACGCACCTGCCTGTCGTACACCGTCTGGGGTTTCAGCGACAAGTACTCCTGGGTGCCGGAGTGGTTCAACGACCCGCCCGAGGGCCTGGCCACCATCTACGACGAGAACTACCAGCCCAAGCGGGCGTACCAGGAATTGAAGTCCGACCTGATCTTCGCTGGCCCGCCGTACGTCCTGCCGCGCGTCGCGCCCAGGCCGCACCGCTGAACGGGCACGGGTCGTGCGGGGTCCACCCTCCCCGCACGGCCCGTGTTCAGCGCGGCGCGTGTGCTCAGTCGGTGGGCAGGAGCGGGCGCATGAACGTCCGCTCGTAGCGCACCACACAACCCGACTCGTCGCGGATGCGGTCGGCCGCGACGAACTCCGGGTCGGTGCCGAACCGGGTCCGGTACCGCTCGTAGGAGGCAAGGCTCTCGAAGCTGAACAGCGCCTCGGCCCGGTCGCTGGCGCCCTCGGCGGGCAGGAAGTAGCCGTGGTGCACGCCGCCGTGCCGGGCCACGAGCCGCATCCACGCGCGGGCGAACCGTTCGAACGCATCGATCTGCGCGGGGTCGATGGTGTAGTGCACGACGCAGGTGATCACTGATCCACCATACGGTCCACGACGACTCGGACCGCCTTCTGCGCGGGCTGGTCTGGGCGTTGTCGCGGGAAGACGACGAGGAGGCGACGGACCTGCTGGCGCGGGCCACCGCCACTGCGGCGACGGCGCCACGCCAGGCGTCCGGATATCCCCACGCGCCGCGCACGGCAATCGTCGCTGCGACCCCCGGTGCCGGAAAGCTGAGGCGGTGGCGTCGCGCGGGGCCGGCGGGTGACCGTCGGTCACCTCAGTGGGGGCGGACGCGGGCGTGAGCGGTATACCTCAGAGTCATATTCATACCTCTGAGGTATACCGCTCACCAGCACATCGACACGGCGGGCAGCCACAGCGGATGGCCAGCGCCCTTCGCCGCAACCCCACCCCAGCCCCAGCCCCAGCCCGAGTCAGGACCTACCCGTCCAGGGCGGCGCGCTCGGACGGGTCGGCGAATGACCGAGTAGGAGACGCTGGTCAGGGCAGCAGGATGATGTGCAGTTGGCGCGGGCCGTGCACTCCCTCGACGCGGATCAGCTCGATGTCGCTTGTCGCCGACGGCCCGCTGATCCAGGTCAGCGGGCGGTGTGGCGTCAGTCGGGCGAGGGCCTCGGGCACGGTGGCCACCACCTGGTCGGCGCGGACCACGCACACGTGCCGGTCCGGCAGGAGGCTGAGCACCCGGCGTCCCTGGTCGGGCGAGGCGTCGAGGACGACAGTTCCGGTCTGGGCGATGGCGACGGCCGCTGCGGTGACGACGGCGTCGGCGGCGCCGATCCGCGCGTGGTCGAGGCCGTCGTCGGGCAGCGCGGTCACCGTCGGCGGCAGCCAGGCCGGCGGCAGACCCGGCGGTACGACGACGGTGCCGCCCGCCGGCAGGAGGTCGGCGATCGTGTCGGCCACGGCGCCCTCGGCGACCCGGTGCACGTGGGCCCGGTAGTCGGCAAGCCGCTGCGCCAACTGGTCGAGGTCCACGGCGGCGGCCTGGCGGTAGTCGCGGGGCACGTCGACAGGCGCGGCGGTGTCGGCGGCGAGCGCGGCCCGCAGCCGGCCGAGGACGAGGTCCCGGGAGGTCACCGCCCGGCCCACCATTCGCGGAACGTCTGCGCCGGCGGCTCCGGCAGGTCCCGGCTGGCGGTCCAGCCGTTCAGCGGTGGGGGCAGCCCTCGACCACGCCGGCCGGCGAGCCGGCTCAGCCGGGCGGCGCGCTGTCCGGCCGCGTACAGCCGGGGACGGTCCATCGTGTACGCGGCCGCCGCCATCGCGATCGACTCGGCGGTGGGCCGCGGTCGCGACTCGACGGCCTCGGCACGCAGGTGCACCAGCAGCTCCGGGATGTTGATTTTGACCGGGCAGGCGTCGTAGCAGGCGCCGCAGAGCGTCGACGCGTACGGCAGGGACGCGTTGTCCTCGATGCCGGTGAGCTGGGGCGACAGCACCGCCCCGATGGGCCCCGGGTACACCGACCCGTAGGCGTGGCCGCCGGCGCGCTCGTAGACCGGGCACACGTTGAGGCACGCCGAGCAGCGGATGCACCGCAGCGCCTGCCGGCCGACCTCGTCGGCGAGGACCGCGCTGCGCCCGTTGTCGAGCAGCACGAGGTGGAACGTCTGCGGCCCGTCGCCCGGGGTCACGCCCGTCCACATCGAGGTGTACGGGTTCATTCGCTCCCCGGTCGACGCCCGGGGCAGTAGTTGGAGGAAGACCTCCAGGTCGCGCCAGGTCGGCACCACCTTCTCCACGCCCATCACGGTGATGAGGGTTTCCGGCAGGGTCAGGCACATCCGGCCGTTGCCCTCGGACTCCACCACGGCCAGGGTGCCCGTCTCGGCGACGGCGAAGTTCGCGCCGGACACGGCCACAGGCGTACTCAGGAAGGTTTCGCGCAGGAACCGGCGCGCGGCGGCCGCGAGGGCCGTCGGGTCGTCGGTGAGCGCGGGGTCGACGCCGGGCATCTCGCGGAGGAAGATCTCCCGGATCTCGGCCCGGTTGCGGTGGATCGCGGGCACCAGGATGTGGCTCGGCCGGTCGTCGCCGAGCTGCACGATCAGCTCCGCGAGGTCGGTCTCGACGGCGGTGATCCCGGCCGCTTCGAGGGCCTCGTTGAGGCCGATCTCCTGGGTCGCCATGGACTTGACCTTGATGACCCGGTCCGCGCCGGTCGCCCGGACGAGGTCGGTGACGACGCGGTTGGCCTCGACGGCGTCCGCGGCCCAGTGCACGACCCCGCCGGCCCCGGTGACCTTCTCTTCGAGCTGTTCCAGCAGGTCCGGCAGGCGGCGCAGGGTGTCGGCCTTGATGGCCGCGCCCGCCGTGCGCAACTGCTCCCAGTCCGACTGTTCGGCGATCACCCCCGCGGACTTGGCGCGGATCGTCGTCGTGGCGTGGCGGAGGTTGCGCCGCAGTTGCGGGTCGGCCAGGCTGCGCCGCGCGGCGGTCGGGAACGACTCGTCGCCGCGCAGGTGCCCCACTCCCGTCGGGGCGGTCACCGGTGGCGTGGTCGTCGGCATGCCGAGGAACGTCCGGCGGGTCACGACCGGCCCGCCGACGCGACGCTGACCGTGCCGCTCTGCTCGGTCGAGGCCAGGATCTCGGCGAGGTGCACGGTGCGCACCCCGGTCCGCAGCCGCGACAGCCCGCCGCCGATGTGCATGAGACACGAGACGTCTCCGGCGGCGCACACGTCGGCCCCGGTGGAGAGCACGTGGCGCATCTTGTCCGCAAGCATCGCCGTGGACGTCTCCGGGTTCTTCACGGCGAACGTGCCGCCGAACCCGCAGCACTGCTCCGCCGCCGGCAACTCGACCAGGTCGAGCCCGCGCACCGCGCCCAGCAACTGTCGCGGCCGGTCCCCCACCCGCAGCATCCGCAGGGAGTGGCAGGTCGGATGGTAGGTGACCCGGTGCGGGTAGTACGCGCCCACGTCGGTCACCCCGAGCACGTCGACGAGCAGCTCGGACAGCTCGTACGTCCGCTCGGCCACCGACTCGGCCCGGCTGGCCAGCCGTACGTCGCCCGCCCGCCGGGCCACCGTCGCGTGCTGGTGGCGCACCGACCCGACGCAGGAGCCCGACGGCGCGACGATCACGTCGTAGGGGTCGAAGACCCGCACGTGCCGGCGTACCAGGGGAACGGCCTCGCGCTGGTAGCCGGTGTTGACGTGCATCTGCCCGCAGCAGGTCTGCTCGGTCGGGAAGACCACCTCGTGGCCGAGCCGTTCCAGCAGCCGCACGGTCGCGGTGGCCGCCTGCGGGAACATGGTGTCGGCCAGGCAGGTCACGAACAGCGCGATCCGCACCGCACACCCCCGCCCGTCGTCACGGTCGGACCCGCAGATGGGTGACCCCACCGTCGACGTCCAACACCGTACCCGTGGTCGACGCCGAGAGCGGCGACGCGAGGTAGACGATCGCGTTCGCGACCTCCTTCGGTGTGACAAGTCGTCCGATGGGCTGGCGGGCCTGTAGCGCCACGCGTTCGGCGGCCGGGTCGTCCGCCTGCGCCAGCAGCCGTCCCACCCAGGGCGTGTCGGCCGTGCCGGGGCAGACGCAGTTGAACCTGATGCCCTCGCGGACGTGGTCGGTGGCCATGGCGAGGGTCAGCGACAGCACGGCGCCCTTGCTGGCCGAGTAGAGCGCCCGGCCGGGCAGACCGTTGAGCGCGGCGATGGACGAGATGTTGACGACCGACGCGTGCGCCGAGCGGCGCAGCCAGGGCAGGGCCGCGCTGACGACGCGCGCCATGCCGACCACGTTGACGTCGAGCACGCGGTGCCACTCGTCGTCGGTCTGGTCGGCGACTGTTCCGGTCGCGCCGATCCCGGCGTTGTTGACCACCACGTCGATGCCGCCGAGCGCGTCGGCGGCAGCGGTGACCGCCTCCTGCACCGACGGGCGGCTCGACACGTCGGCGGCGAAGCCGGCGACGCCCTCCGGCAGACCGCTCGGGTCGAGGTCGAGGACGGCCACCCGGGCACCCCGCTCATGCAACTCCACGGCGGTGGCGCGGCCGATCCCGGAGGAGCCACCAGTGACGAGCGCGGCCAGCCCGGCGAACTCCGCGCTCACGCCGGCACCAGCGTCTGGCGTGCCCGGCCCAGGCCGGCGACCTCCAACTCCACCACGTCGCCGGCGCGCAGGTACGGGTGATCCGGCAGGCCCAGGGCCACCCCGGCCGGGGTGCCCGTGTTGATGACGTCGCCGGGGTACAGGACCATGAACTGGCTGAGGTACCAGACGACGTGCGCGACCGGGAAGATCATGTCCTTGGTGGACCCGTCCTGACGCAGAACCCCGTTCACCCACAACCGCAGCGGCAGCGACTGCGGGTCGTCGACCTCGTCGGCGGGCACGAGGCTCGGCCCCAGCGGGTTGAAGGTCTCGCAGCTCTTGCCCTTGTCCCACTGGCCCCCGCGCTCCAACTGGAACCCGCGCTCGGAGACGTCGTGCGACACCGCGTACCCCGCGATGTGCCGCATGGCCTCGTCCGGGGAGTCGGCGTAGCGGACTGTCGTGCCGACGACGACAGCGAGTTCGACCTCCCAGTCGGTCTGCGTCGAGCCGCGCGGAACGAGAACGTCGTCGTACGGCCCGACGACTGTCATCGGGTCCTTCATGAAGACCACCGGCTCGGCGGGCAGCGCCGCACCCGTCTCCGCCGCGTGGTCGCGGTAGTTGAGTCCAATGCAGACGATCTTGTTGGGCCGGGCGACGGGCGCGCCCACCCGCAGGTTGTCCGCGTCGGGCAACTCGGCCAGCTCGCCACCGTCGAGCGCGACCCGCGTCCGCGCGATCCCGTCCGACGCCCAGAACGCCCCGTCCAGATCGGCGGTGAGCGGCCGCAGGTCGAAGGTCGTACCGTCGCGCTGGACGACAGGGATCTCCTGGCCGCTCGGGCCGAGGCGCTGGAAGTTCATCTCACTCTCCTCCGTGTCCGGGCTGACCGGGGGTGGCGGACACCCCCGCATTCAACACCGACACGTCCCGCGCCCGGCACGGCGGGATCACCTCGGTCAGCTCGGTGGGACCGCGCCGCCGCCAGGTACGCCGAGGGCGCGCAGCGTCGCCGCGTCGGCGGGGAAGAACGACTCGACGGCCAGTCCGGCGACTGTGACGTCGAGCGGGGTGCCGAACACGGTGGTGGTGCTGAGGAAGGACAACTCCCGGCCGTGGTGGCGGTACCGGAGTGCGACGGCGACCCGCGAGACGGGGTCGTCAGTTGCCGGCAGGTGGCCGTTGTCGCCGGGATAGCCGCACAGCTCCTCGTGCAGGTCGTGCAGGGCCGCGTCGCCGGTGGTGACGGCCGTCTGGCGCAGCCGGGCGAGCAGGTGCGTACGCCACTCGGGCAGGTTGCCGATGCGCGGGGCCATGCCGTCGGGGTGCAGGCTGAGCCGCAGGACGTTGACCGGAGGGGCGAGCAGGTGCGGCGCCGCGCCGTCTGTGAACAACGCCACCGCGGGGTTGGCCTCGACGAGCTGCCAGCGCCCGTCGATGAGCACCGCCGGGAACGGTCCGTGGCCGTCGAGGATCCGCCGTACGGCGGCACGCACCGGCGCCAGCTCCGGGTCGTCCAGCTCGTGGCGGGGGTAGGCGGGCGCGTACCCGCCGGCGAGCAGGATCGTGTTGCGGTCCGCCAGCGGTACGTCGAGCTGCTCGGCCAGGCGCAGGATCAGCTCGGGGCTCGGCCGGGACCGGCCGGTCTCCACGAAGCTCAGGTGTCGGGCGGAGATCCCCGTCTCGATCGACAGGTCCAGTTGGCTCATCCGGCGGCTCTGGCGCCAGTCGCGCAGCAGCTCTCCGACCCGTCGCACCGGCCTGGTCGTCGTCGTCACGCGACCGACCCTAGTGACCGCGTCGGCGCACGGACCATTACCTCCGACGTAATCGACAGCGTCCCGGGCCGGTTGCGAGCATCTCTCCCGAGGGCGGCGCACACCGCCGCCCGTCGCCCGAGGATGAGGAGAGAGCCATGGGTACGAGCTTCGACGCGCTGGCCGAGCGGTACATCGCGATCTGGAACGAGACCGACCCGGCCCGTCGCCGCGCGGCGATCGACGACGTGTGGGCCCCCGACGCCCGCTACGTCGACCCGCTGGCGGTCGCCGAGGGCCGGGAGGCGGTCGACGCGACGATCGCGGCCGTGCAGGGCCAGTTCCCCGGCATGACGTTCCGGCTGGACGGCCCGGTCGACGGCCACCACGACCAGGTCCGGTTCACCTGGGAGCTGGGGCCCGACGGCGTCGAGGCGCCGATCGTGGGCTTCGACGTCGCCGTGCTGGACGGCAACGGGCGGTTGAGCCAGGTGCTCGGCTTCCTGGACCGGGTCCCGGGGGCCTGATCGGCCCCCGGACTCTCGGCGTCAGCGCGACGGGGTGTCCCGGCGCGTAGGGGTTTCCCGGCGCGACGGGAACGGGGTGCCGGGCTGTCCGAGGGTGGACCGGGCGCGCAACCCGACCGGGTCCGGGGCGGCCACCGGCGCGGCCGGGGCCGGCTCCGGTCCCCGGCGCGCGTCGAGGTACGCGGCGGCGGCCAGGTCGTCGTCGGTGGGCGCGGCGAGCAGGGCGTAGAGCAGCCCCACCACGCCGAAGATCACCGCAACGACGATCGGCACCAGAAGCGCGCTCACTCCGGCGCCACTCACCCCTCCCGCGCGTTCGTGCAGGTGCACCGACAGCGCGCTCATGCCGGTGAAGTGCATGCCGTTCACGGCGACGCCCATGACCAGCGCGGACGCGAAGATCGCCAGGCCGCGCCGGACTGTCATCGCGAGCCACAGGGCGACGGTCGCGGCGACCACCGCGATGACCACCGAGAGGATGACGCGCGTGCTGTCGTAGCCGAGGCTGCCGTTGAGGCGCATCGCCGCCATGCCTGTGTAGTGCATCGCGGCGACGCCGGCGCCGGTGAAGACGCCGCCGGCGACGAGGCGTACCGGATTCAGCCGGCCGGTGCCGACGATGGCCAGGCCGATGCCGACCGCGACCACCGCGATGGCGGTGCTGGCGGCGGTGAGGGGCACGTCGTACCGGATGCGGGCGCCGTCGACGGCGAAGCCGAGCATGGCCATGAAGTGCATCGCCCAGATGGCGGTGCCACCGAGCGCCCAGGCGGCCAACAGACCCCACCAGGCGCGCTGACCGGCGGTGCGGGCGGTCCGGATGCGGCCGGCACAGACGAGCCCGAGGACCGAACCGAGTACGGACAGCGCGTAGCTCAGCGCGGGCGTGATCCACCCGTACTCAAAGTGATTGATGTCCGCCACGGCGGTTCTCTCCCCATTCGTTACCGGCGCGTAAACACGACGCTCGGGCAATGATCAGGGGTGCCCCGACCAGGCGCGACAGCGCCCCCCGGAGGATGCGGGGGGTGCCGTCGCGGTGACCGTCCGATGCGTCGGTCCGGGGTGGTGCTGACCGAAAGTGATGATCAGGCGGAGGTGTGGTACGCCAGCACACCCCGGTTGATGGCCGCTATCGCCTGCCGGGCGGTGGAGCGCAGCTCCGGCGAGGCGCCACCGGAGTCGGCAAGTTGACCGAGCAGGTCGACCACCTGCCGCGCCCACCGGACGAAGTCACCGGCGGGCATCTCCCCGTCGATCTCGTGCCCGCTGCCGAGCACCTTGGCCAGGGCCTCACCCCGCGCCCACCGGTAGACCGGCCAGGCGAAGCCCAGATCCGGCTCCCGGGTCGCGGACAGACCGCGCGCCGCTTCGTCGGCCTCGATCTCACCCCACAGCTTCAACGTCTCGTCCACCGCGTCGGCCACCGGGCCACGCGGCAGCGACGCCCGCTCGTCGACGTCGCGACGCGCCTCGAAGACCACCACGGACACCGCGGCGGCCAACTCGGCCGGGGAGAGACCGTCCCACACACGTCGGCGCAGACACTCGGCGACCAGCAGGTCGGCCTCGGTCCAGATCCGGCCGAGCATCCGACCGGCGTCGGTGACCGCGCCGTCGCGGGCGAGGTAGCCACGGTCGGTCAGCAGGGCGACGATCCGGTCGAAGGTCCGCGCGAGGGACCCGGTGCGCCCGGACACCCGCTCGCGCAGCTCCTCGGTGTCCCGCTCCAGGCGACGGCGACGCTCCGCCCACCGGGCGTGGTCCTCGCGCTCGGGGCAGGCGTGGCAGGGATGGTTGCGTAGCTCGGTGCGGAGCTGGCTGAGCCGGTGGTCCTCACCGGGCGTCTGCCGGGAGCGGCCACCGCGCCGGCCGCCGTGCCGGTCCAGGCCGGTGCCGCTGACCTCGGCGGCCAGATCCCGCCGGGCACCCGGCGAGCGGTGGTTGAAGTGCTTGGGCACGCGGATGCGGGCCAGCACCTCGGCCGGGGTGGTGAAGTCGCCGGGGCTGACCCGCCCCGCCCAGCGGTCCTGCGTGAGCACAAGCGGACGGGGTTCGCCGAAACCGCCTGTCGCCGGGTCCAGCACGACCGCCAGGCCGGCCCGCCGACCCGACGGCACGCGGATCACGTCACCGACCCGCAGGCGCTCCAGCGACGCCACGGCGGCGGCCTTGCGCTGGGTCTGCCCCTGCCGGGCGATTGCCTTCTCCCGGTCGGCGATCGCCACCCGCAGCGCGAAGTACTCGTCGAAGTCGCCGTGGTGGCAGGCGGCCTCAGCGCCGTACGCCTCGATGGTCTCGGTGTTGCGCTGCACCTGCCGGGCCAGGCCGACCACCGACCGGTCGGCCTGGAACTGGGCGAACGAGGACTCCAGCAACGCCCGGGCGGGCTCCGCGCCGACCGTACCGACGAGGTTCACCGCCATGTTGTACGAGGGCCGGAAGCTGGACCGCAGCGGATACGTGCGGGTGGAGGCGAGCCCGGCCACGTGCCGCGGGTCGGTCTCCGGGGACCACACCACGACGGCGTGCCCCTCGACGTCGATGCCGCGCCGGCCGGCCCGCCCGGTGAGCTGGGTGTACTCCCCCGGGGTCAGGTCGACGTGCGCCTCGCCGTTGTACTTGACGAGGCGTTCCAGGACGACGCAGCGGGCCGGCATGTTGATGCCCAACGCCAGGGTCTCGGTGGCGAAGACCGCCTTGACCAGCCCTCGGACGAACAGCTCCTCGACGATCTCCTTGAACACCGGAAGCATTCCGGCGTGGTGGGCCGCGAGGCCACGTTCGAGGCCGTCGAGCCACTCCCAGTAGCCGAGCACCGTCAGGTCCTCGCCGGGGATTGCGGTGACCCGGGACTCGACGACGCGGCGGATCTCGGCCCGCTCCTCTGGTGAGGTGAGCCGCAGCCCGGCGGCCAGGCACTGCTGCACCGCCGCGGCGCAGCCGGCCCGGCTGAAGATGAACAGGATCGCCGGCAGCAGCCCCTCGCGGTCGAGCCGGTCGACGATGTCCGGGCGCATCGGCCCACGCCAGCGGGGGCCGCGCCGACCGGAGCCCGGCCCCGCGCTGCGCCCCTCCCCCAACTCCAGACGGCGCATCTGGTCGCGGGTGTAGCGCAGCAGCTCCGGGTGCACGTCGTGCTTGCGGGCGGCGTCGGCGTCGTGGAACAGGTCGAACATCCGCTTGCCGACAAGCATGTGCTGCCACAGCGGGACCGGCCGGTGCTCGCTGACCACCACGGCGGTCTCGCCGCGCACGGTGACCAGCCAGTCGGCGAACTCCTCGGCGTTGGACACGGTCGCCGACAGCGAGACCAGGGTGACCGAGGCGGGCAGGTGGATGATCACCTCTTCCCACACGCCGCCGCGGAACCTGTCGGCGAGGTAGTGCACCTCGTCCATCACCACGTACGCCAGCCCCTGCAGGGTGCTGGACCCCGCGTACAGCATGTTGCGCAGCACCTCGGTGGTCATCACGATCACGGGCGCGTCACCGTTTATCGCGTTGTCGCCGGTGAGCAGGCCGACCTGCTCGGCGCCGTACCGGGCGACCAGATCGTGGTACTTCTGGTTGGACAACGCCTTGATCGGCGTCGTGTAGAAGCACTTGCGCCGGGTCGGTGGCGTCGCGGCGTCGTCGGCCGCCGCCGGGTCGTCGGGCCGCCCCCGCAACGCCAGGTGTACGGCGAACTCGCCGACAACTGTCTTGCCGGCGCCGGTGGGGGCACAGACCAGCACGCCGCTGCCCCGCTCCAACGACTGACACGCCTCCCGCTGGAAGTCGTCGAGATCGAACCCCAGGTCGAGGGCGAACTCGTCCAGCGCCGGGAACTGTGCGACCTGCGCGGCCCGGCGGCGCGCCGCTGCATACCGCTCGGCGGGGCTCGACATGGCACCAAGATTAGTGCGTGCCGGGACACGACACCCGACAAGGCCGTCCGGAGGGGCCGTCGGCGGCGGTCGGTAGGGTGCACGGCGTGCCGGACCATGCCGAACCGCCCCAGACCAGTCCGCCGGGCAGCGTCGCGGACGCCAGCGCCCCGCGGGCGTCCCGACGGCCCGTCAAGGCGGTGCTCTTCGACTTCCACGGCACCCTGGCCCAGGTGGAGGAGCCCCGGCAGTGGGTCATGGAGGCCGCCGCCAGGTGCGGGGTCACCCTCGACCGGGTTCGCGCCACCTCCCTTGCCGACCGGCTGCTGACCGCCGGGCGTGCAGGCGGCCCGCTGCCGGCCCGGGTGCCGCCCCGGCTGGCCGAGCTGTGGGCCGACCGGGACCTCTACGCGCACGCGCACCGGGGGGCGTACACGGGGCTCGCCGAGACCGTCGACGCGGGCATCGAGGGCTTCGCCGACGCGCTCTACGAGCGGCTGCTCGTCGCCGAGGGCTGGCTGCCGTACCCGGACACCGCCCCCACCCTCGCCGCGCTGCGCGACGCCGGTGTGCGGGTGGCGGTGGTGAGCAACATCGGCTTCGACCTGCGCCCGCACTTCGACGCCTGGGGGTTGACCGACCTCGTCGACGCGTTCGTGCTGTCGTACGAGGTGGGGCGCTGCAAGCCCGACCCGGCGATCTTCTGGCGTGCCTGCGGGATGCTCGGCGTCGACCCCGAGCAGACGCTGATGGTCGGCGACACACCTGCGGACGCGGGCGCCGTCGCCGCCGGCTGCGCGGTGCTGGTGCTCCCGGCGGCCGACCCGGGCCGGGAGAACGGTCTCGGCGCGGTCCTGGACCTGGCCCTGCCCGCCTGACCCCCACACTCGCGGGCGGACCCTCTCGTGGACACCGCCGCAGGGTTGCCTCGGGCGACCGCCTAGCGTCGTGCTCGTGACGGAGACCCTGCTGCCCGCCCCGCGCCCGGCCGACGCGCCCCCGGAACGCCGTGGTGGCGTCGTCGCCGTGGGGCTGGTGCTCGGCGGGGCGCTGTCGGTGCAGTTCGGCTCCGCCCTGGCCGCGCTGCTCTTTCCGCGTACCGGGGTGGCCGGGGCGGTCACCCTGCGGTTGACGATCTCGGCGGTGCTGCTGCTCGTCGTGTGCCGGCCTCGGCTGCGCGGGCACGACCGGTCGGCCTGGCTCGCGGCCGGCGCGTTCGGGCTGGCGCTGGCCGGCATGAACTCGCTGTTCTACCAGGCCATCGAACGGATCCCGCTCGGCCCGACGGTGACCCTGGAGGTGCTCGGCCCGCTCGCGCTGTCCGTCTTCACCGCCCGCCGGCTGGCGAGCTGGTGCTGGGCGGGGCTGGCGCTGGCCGGGGTGGCGCTGCTCGGGCAGGGCGGCTTCGACAGGCTCAACCCGGCCGGAGTGGCCTTCGCGTTCGGCGCGGGCGCCATGTGGGCGGCGTACATCGTGCTCAGCGCGCGGGTCGGCGGACGGTTCCCGGGCGCGGACGGCCTGGCCCTGGCCCTGACCCTCGCCGCGCTCGTCACCCTGCCGCTGGGCATCGTCGACGGCGGCGCCGTCCTGCTCGACCCGACGATCCTGGCGCTCGGCACGGCCCTCGCGGTGCTGGCCTCCGGACTGCCGTACACCCTGGAGCTGCTGGCTCTGCGCCGGATGCCCACGGCGACCTTCGCGGTGCTGATGAGCCTCGGCCCGGCCATCGCCACCCTCGCCGGCTGGCTGGTGCTCCGGCAGGCGCTGACGCTGCTGGAGTGCGCCGCCATCGTGCTTGTCATCGCGGCCAGCATCGGCGCGGTACGGGTCAGAGCAGCAGCCGCAGAGCGCCCGGCACGGCAGTGATCGTCACCGGCAGGCGCAGCGAGCGTTCCCCGTCGGCGTACGTGACGATGTCGTCGGCGGCCAGCTCCACAGTGCGCGCCCGGTAGCTGCTCACCAGGGGGTGGCTCACGTGGGTGCCCTGGTAGATGCGCGGCTTGACCCGGATGAGCGTCCGCCTGTCGACCCGGCCGGCGACCACCACGTCGAGCAGCCCGTCGGTCGGGTCGGCGTCGGGGCAGATCCGCATCCCACCGCCGTACGTGGGGCAGTTGCCCACCGCCACCAGCACCGCGTCCAGCTCGTGGGGCACCCCGTCGAGGCGCATCGTGTAGCGGCGTGGCCGGAGCCGGGCCAGCTCGACCACGATCGCCAGGTCGTACCGGCGGGGGCCGCGCGGCCAGCGCATCCGGTTGGCGCGCTCGTTGACTATCGCGTCGAAGCCCGCCGCGAGGACCGCCCCGTACCAGCGCGCGGCCCCGTCGGCGCCTGTCATCCGGGCCAGGTCGACGACGCGGGTCCGGCCCGCGCGCAGCGCCTCGGCGATCACCGCCACGGCGGCGACGGGATCGGCCGGGAAGCCCGTGTCGAGGGCGAAGTCGTTGCCGGTTCCCGCCGGTACCGGACCGAACGGCACGTCGGTGCCGGCGACGGCCTGCATCGCCCGGTGCACGGTGCCGTCGCCGCCGACCGCGATCAGCGCGCCGACGCCCTCGGCGACCGCGCTCCGGCACGCCGCCTCCGCCTCGCCCGGGGTGGACGCCGACAGCAGTCGGAGCGGCCGGCCGGCGGCGGCCAGCCCGTCCAGCAGCCGAGGAAGCAGGGCCCGGTGCCGGCCCCGGCCGGCGGTCGGGTTGGCGAGCACGGCCACGGGGCCATCGGCGAGCGGGGCACTGTCGACAGGGCCGGGCAGGTGATCGTCTGCGGTCACGGGCAGCACCGTACCTGTCGGACACCCGCCGTTCACCCGGGGCGGACGACGTCACGATCAGTCCCGCCGTCGACGCGTCGGGTGAACGCCTCAGGGGTGGCCCGCTGACGCGACGACGCCGCCCCCGGCAGGCGGGGACGGCGTCGGTGAACTCCGACGGCGCGGGGCCGTCAGGTCATGTCGTCGTAGCGGCGTTCGATGGGCGCCGGCCTGGCGATCGGCTCGGGAGCGCCCACCGGGGCGGTCGCGTCGACCCGCTGCCCGGCCACGACCGGGTCCGTGTCGAACTCCAACGGTGAGACCTCGTCGTCGTCGAGACCGGCGTAGACCTCCTTGCCCCGCCCGCGCCGCCTGTCGTTGATGAACGCCACCCCGACCGCCGCGAAGTAGAGCGTGGACAGGCAGGCCGCCAGGGCGGTCATCCCGAACGGATCCGGCGTGGGGGTGACCACCGCGGAGAACGCGAAGAACACGAAGATCGCCACCCGCCACCAACTGAGCAACCGCTTCGCGCTGGCGATGCCCACGAAGTTGAGCATCAGCACGATCAGCGGGAACTCGAACGCCACCCCGAACAGCAGGATCAGGTTGGTGACGAACGAGATGTACCGGGTGACCTCAAGGGTGGTCGAGATGTCGTCGCCCGACACGTTCATCAGGAACTCGAGGCCCTTGGCGGTGACGAAGAACGCCAGCACCGCGCCTGCGGCGAAGAGCGGCGCCGCCAGGGCCGTGAAGGCGTACGCGTAGCGCCGCTCGTGCCTGTGCAGCCCGGGCGCGATGAACGCCCAGAGCTGGTAGAGCCAGATCGGCGCCGCGATGATCAGGCCCACCCACAGGCCGATCTTCAGGTTCAACAGGAAGAGGTCCGCCGGGCCGAGCTGGACGAACAGGCACTTGCCGGACGCGTCCTTCGACCCCGGCAGGTCGCAGTACGGCTGCGACAGCAGGTGCCGGACCGGCTCGGCCAGCCAGATGCCGAAGCCGAAGCCGATCATGATCGCCAGCGAGGCGCGGAAGAGACGATTGCGCAGCTCACGGACGTGCTCGATGAGCGTCATCGAGCCGTCGGCGGCCCGTTCGAATGTGCTCGGGCCGCGCTTACGCAGTGCGAAGGCCACGGTGGTGGGGCCCTTCGGTCAGTTGTCGCGGACGCGGTGCACCGGGTCGACGACCGGCTGCTGCGCCGGCGCCTGCTGGTACGGCGCCTGCTGCGGCTGCCCGGCGTACGGCGCCTGCTGCGGCTGCCCGGCGTACGGCGCCTGCTGGCCGGCGTGCGGCGGCAGCGGCTGGTAGCCGGCCTGCGCGTCGGCCTTCTCGGCGAGGTCGCGGTCGTCGTCCTGCAGGCTCTTGGTCTCGGCCTTGATGATCCGCAGCGAGCGGCCCAGCGAGCGGGCCGCGTCGGGGAGCCGCTTCGCACCGAAGAGCAGGATCAGCACAACCACGAGAACGGCGATGTGCCACGGCTTGAGGGCACCCATGAGAAGCTCCAGTCGCTCTGTGTCCGGGGGTGGTACGCAGCCCATCGTACGTGCGGATGGGCCGAATGCCACAGGCCGGGGATGACGGTCAGCGCCCGGCCGGTGAAGTCTTGACCAACCGCGATGATCAGTCAACCATCGCCACCCGGCCGGGTGACGGCGGTTGCCGGCGGCTGCCGGTCAGCCCCGCTTGGCCTGGATCACGGCGAGTCGCTGCTGGGCGGTGTCGAGCTGGCGTTGGACACCCTCGGCGCGCTGCTGCAACGCCTCGGCGGTCTCCCGCAGCGCCTCCGCCTCGGTGGCCCGTCGCTGCAACGCCACGGCGGCGCGGCGCAGCTGGGGCAGCCGGCTCAGCACCGGGCGTACGGCAAGCGCGAGCGCCACGAGCGGGAGCAGCACCACCGCGAGCACGATCCAGATCAGCACGCCGGTCAGCCTACTGGGTGCCGGCGGCCACCGCCGGATCGCCCGACGGCACCCCGGGCGGCACGGAATCGGCAGGGGCCCGCCGGACAGTGGCCACGGGCACGGCGTACGCGTCGAGCGCGGCGGCGGCTGTCGCCCGGACCTGTTCGGCAAGCTCGACCGGGGCGACAACTGTGACATCCGCGCCGAGGCCCAGCACGAACCGCCGCGCCCACCCCAGGTCGGTCACCCGCAGCGAGACGAGCCACTGGTCGCCGTCGCCGGCCTCGACCCGCTCGCACGGGTAGTACTCGGTGATCCACCGCTCGCTCCGACCGACCCGCAGGGTGATCAGCGGCAGGTCGGACGACGGCCGGAAGACACCCTCGGTGCGGTCGTGCGGGACGGCCTGCGGCGGAACGGCTGCCGGCTCGTCCAGTTCGGTGATCGCGTCGATCCGGTCGGCCCGGAACAGCCGGACCGCCTCCGCACGCCGGCACCACGCCTCCACGTACGCCCGACCGCCGACCATCAGCATCCGCAGCGGGTCGACGACGCGCTCGGTCGTCTCGTCCCGGGCAGCCGTGTAGTAGGTGATCCGCAGCGCCCTGCCGCCCTCCACGGCGGCGCGCAGCGCCTCGACCTGTCGGGTGTCGCCGGGCAGCCGGACCGCGACCGGTGCGCCCACCAGGTCACCGGCGGCGTCCTCGATCTTGGCGAGGGCCCGCTCGATGGCCTCCCGGTTGGCCACGCCCGGGGTCTCGGCGAGCATCCGCAGCGCCACCACGAGCGCGAGGGCCTCGTCGGGGGTGAGCCGCAGCGGCCTGTCGATCCCGGCGTCGTAGGTGATTGTCACCCGGTCGCCGTCGAACGCCATGTCGATCAGGTCACCGGGGCCGTAACCGGGCAGCCCGCACACCCACAGCAGCTCCAGGTCCTCCCGGAGCTGCCGTTCGGTGATGCCCAGGTCACCGGCCGCCTCGGCGATCTCGATGCCGGGTCGGGCCAGCAGGTAGGGCACCAGGTTGAGCAGCCGCGCCAGTCGGTCGGCCGAGGCCCGGGAACCGCCGCGGGCGGCCGGGCGGGTCACCGGGCACCCCCGGAGACGGCCAGCTCGTCGTGCCGGACGGCGATCTCCTTGAGCCGCTGGATGACCGCCTCGCGGACCTCCGGCGGGTCGAGCACCCGCACGTCCGGGCCGTACCCGACGAGTTGGCCGGCCAGCCCGTCCGGGTCGGCGTACGGCAGGACGAGGTGGTCGCCGTCCGGCCCGGCGGTCACCTCCACCGCCCAGCGGCGCAGGCCGGCGGCCCGCCCGGGCGCGGCCAGCACGGTGGCCCGGCCGGTGCGCTCCACAGGCCCGGACCAGCGGGCCACGTGGCTGATCAGGTCGACGCCGGCCGGCGGCTCGTACGCGCCGGGCGCCCCTGTCACCCGGACCGCGCCGACCACCCGGGACAGGCGGAAGCAGCGGGTCGCCGAACGGTCCAGGTCGTGGCCGACCACGTACCACCGACCTCGCCAGCAGACCACGCCCCACGGTTGGAGCCGGCGGCGGGTGGGCGCGTCCCGGTCGGGCACCCGGTAGTCGAATCCGACCTCGCGGCGGTCCCGCGCGGCGGCGGTCAGCGGCGCGAACGCGGGATCGACGGTGACCATCGGTTCCAGGCCGAGGGTGGCCTGCGGGTCGACGTCCACCCCTGCGGCGCGCAGCTTGGCCAGCCCGGACGACGCGGCGGCGGCCAGCCCGGCGTGCTGCCACAGGCGGGCGGCGATGCCGACCGCGGCGGCCTCGTCCGGCTCCAGGGGGATGTCGGGCAGCGCGTACTCACGGTGGGCGATGCGGTAGCCGGGCTCGGCGTCGAAGACGCTCGCGGTGCCGGTCTCCAGCGGAACGCCCAGCTCGCGCAGCTCGGCCTTGTCCCGTTCGAACTTGCGCTGGAACGCCTCGTGGTCGCGCGCGTCGTCAGGGTCGTGCTCGTAGCCGGGCACGGTCGCGGCGATCTGCGCGGCGGTCAGGAACCGTCGCGTGGACAGGAGGCAGATCACCAGGTTGACCAGGCGTTCGGTGCGGGTCCGCGACACGTGTAGACGCTAGCAGCCGACGCGCCGCAGGCGTGCACCCACGCGGGCGTGCCGCACATCTGTTCGGATCCGGGGTGTCGCGCCACCCGCCGGGCACGGCGACGGCGCCGGTCATAGGGTTGCCCTCATGTCGGAAGCCGGGATGAAGACCGAGAGCGAGAGCGTCGGCACGGTGGTCGTCGCGGGCGCCGCCAACCTCGCCATCGCGATCGCCAAGCTGGTCGCCGGGCTGATCTCCGGGTCGGCCGCGATGCTCTCCGAGGCGGCGCACTCGGTCGCCGACACGACCACCGAGGTGCTGCTGTTCCAGGCGCTGCGCCGCGGGGCCCGCCCGGCCGACAAACGACACCCCTTCGGGTACGGCAAGGAGAGCTACGTCTGGGCGTTCTTCGCCGCCATGTTCACCTTCGTGGCCGGCGCCGGCTTCGCCGTCACCCACGGCGTCACCACCATCCTGGTGCACGAGCACAGCGGCGAGTACCTGATCTCGTACGTCGTGCTGGCGGTGTCGTTCGTCATCGAGTCGATCTCGCTGGCCCGGGCCGTGCGGCAGGTCCGCCGCGAGTCCGCGCGCTGGCAGACGACACCTCGCCGGTTCCTGCGACTGACCGCCGACACCACGGTCAAGGCGGTCTTCCTGGAGGACAGCGCGGCCCTGATCGGCCTGCTGCTGGCCGCGCTCGGCGTCGGCCTGTCCCAGGCCACCGGCGACGAGGTGTGGGACGGCGTCGCGTCGATCCTGATCGGGCTGCTGCTGCTGGCCGTCGCCGGGGTCCTGGCCGGTAACAACCTGTCGCTGCTGGTCGGCCGGGCCGTCCCGGAGCGGCTGCGCCGCGAGATCGAGCACGACCTGGCCGGGCTGCCGGAGGTGGAGCGGATCGACACCCTGCTGACGATGCAGCTCGGCCCGGACGACATCCTCGTGGCCGCGAAGGTCGACTTCCGCGACGAGGCCACCGGGGCGGCCATCGAGGCGACCGCCGACGAGGCCGAGCGGCGGCTCACCGACCGGTACCCGGAGATCCGCTACGTCTTCCTCGACCCCACCCGTTCGGTGCCCGGGGCCGCCGGAAGGGCCCGCCACACCCAGGCCCGGCCCAACGCCGACGCCGGCGGCGAACCCGACGCCGGCCAGGCCCGGCCCAACGCCGGGAGTACACCCGACCCCACCCAGGCCCGGCCCAACATCGACGTCGGCGGCGAACCCGAGCCCACCCGGGACCGGCCCGGCGCCGGCGGCGATGCCGACCCCACCCAGGCCCGGCCCAACGTCGACGCCGGCGGCGAACCCGACGCCCGCTGAGGGGCGGGCCGACCCGGGCGCGGGCCGGCCGGTCCGCGCGGCTAGCGTGCCCGTCATGGTGCGATGGCGGGCGGGGACGGTGGCGGCGCTGCGGCGGCAGTGGACCGGGGCGGTGGAACTCGACGTCGACCTGCCCGACGGCACGCGCATGCGGGCGCTGGCCTACCCCGAGCTGGTCGGCACGCCCGAGCCGGGTGACCGGGTGCTGCTCAACGCCGGCGCGCTGCTGATGGGGCTGGGCACCGGCGGGTACGCCCTCGTGGTGGCCCTGCCGGACCGGCTGCCCCCGGACCCGCCGGACGCCGCCGACACGCGCGACGCCGGGCACCTCGTCAAGGCCCGCTACACCCCGTTGCAGCCGATCCTGCTCGGCGTCGACGAGGAGGCCAGCCCACACCGCGCCGTCCTCGCCGACGCCGACGACCTGGGCGGGATGCCCGTGGTCACCGCCGACCTGCACTCGGCGCTGCCGGCGATCCTGGCCGGCGTCCGGGCCGACGCCCCACACGCCCGCGTGGCGTACCTGCTCACCGACGGCGGGGCGTTGCCCGCCTGGTTCTCCCGCACCCTCGCCGGGCTGCGGGACGAGCTGGCCGGGACGATCACCGTCGGGCAGGCGTTCGGCGGCGACCTGGAGGCCACCACCCTGCACGGCGGCCTCCTCGCCGCCCGCCACGTGCTGGACGCGGACGTGGCGATCGTGGCCCAGGGGCCCGGCAACCTGGGCACCGGCACCCGGTGGGGCTTCTCCGGCGTCGCCGTCGGCGAGGCCGTCAACGCGGTCGCCACGCTCGGCGGCCGGCCGGTCGGCTCACTGCGCATCTCCGACGCCGACCCCCGCCCCCGGCACCGCGGCGTGTCGCATCACAGCCTCACCGCGTACGGCCGGGTGGCGCTCGCACCGGCGGAGCTGGTGGTGCCCGACGACCTGGACCCGGCGCTGGCCACCGAGGTCGACACGGCGCTGGCGCCGCTGACGGCCCGGCACCGGATCGTGCGGGTGCCCACCGCCGGCCTCGACGCCGCGTTGCGCGCCAGCGCCGTGCCGCTGTCCACGATGGGCCGCAACCTCGACGCCGACCACGCCTACTTCCTGGCCGCCGCCGCAGCCGGCCGCCACGCCACAACCCTCCTCACCCCCTGACCCGCGCCACCCCACCCCCGTGATCAAGAGGTTGGGGTCAGAATGCGGCCTGACATTGACGCAAATCTCTTGATCACCTCTTGAGGATCGGGGTCAGCGGATCACCGGGCGTTGGTCGCGGGGCAGGGCCTCGATCAACTCTCGGGGCAGGTTGAGGGTGTCCGCGCTGACCTGGGCCGGGGTGTTCGCCATCCACTGGGTCAGCGAGACGGACTCGAACCGGGGCTTGCGGAACATCTCCAGGAAGACCAGCGGCTCGGTGCCGAGGTTCTCGATGTAGTGGCCGTAGGCGAACGGCACGTACCCGACGTCACCCGAGCGCATGTCGAAGGTGCCGGCCACGCCCTGACTGGCGAACACGCCCATCCGGCCGTGGCCGGAGAGGTAGTACTGCCACTCGTCGTCGGTCGGGTGCCAGTGCAGCTCGCGCATACCGCCCGGGTCGACCTCGACAAGCGCGGCGCAGATCGTGGTGGCCGCCGGGAACTGGGTGATGTCGGCGATGCGGACCTGGCCGCCCGCGAACCGCTGCGGCTTCTGCGCGAGCAGCCGGTGGCTCAGGCTGCGGGGCACGTCCCCGGTAGGGCTGACCACCCGGTCGCGGTCCAGCGGCGGCGGCACCTGCCCCGCGAAGATGTACTTCTCCCGCTCCGGGATGGAGTCGAGCTGCTCGGGTCGCCACCCGAAGTTCTTGGCCAGCACGTCCTTCGGGGTGTGCGCGAAGAAGTCGCTGATCAGGAACGTGCCGTTCTCGGTGAACGCCCCGTCGTCGAAGACCAGCAGGAACTCCACGCCCTCGTCGAGCGCCTGGATGTGGTGCGGCACCCCCTGCGGAAAGAACCACAGGTCTCCGGCGCGTACGTCGTCGAGGAAGTTGCGGCCCTCCTGGTCGACCGCGCTGATCCGGGCGCTGCCGCGCGACACGTACGCCCACTCGGACTGCTTGTGCCAGTGCATCTCCCGGTAGCCGCCCGGTTCCAGCGCCATGTCCACGCCGCTGAGCTCGGTGGCGATCGGCAGCTCGCGTACTGTCACCTCGCGGGTCCAACCGCCGCGCTGCACCCGGTTGTGCGCGTCGGAGAAGGAGAACCGCAGGTTGGGCAGCGTCCCCGCGTCCGTGCTCGGCGGGGTCAGCAGGTCGGGGTTCTGCCGGTCCCGGACCACGTCGCGCGGCCCGGGGTCCTCCCAGCCTCCCCCGCCACGTTCCGGCTGCGGCACCGTCCGGTCGTCGTCCATGATCGCCTCCCGCGTCGTCGGCTTCCCGGTGTCGTCGACGTGGTGGGCGGGCGAACCCCGCCCGCGTCGGCGACGGCGAACGGGTACCCGTCGACGCGACCCGGCCGGGCCAACCTCTGGCCCCGGTGGGTCACCAACGGGGTCAGCCGGCGGGGACGGCGGGGTCAGCCGGCGGGGTCAGGAGAGGAAGATCAGGGCGAGCCAGCCGCCCACGATGAGCACCAGCGCCAGGGCCAGCACCCACGTCGGCACGGTGTAGTCACCGCGCCGGTTGCGGTCGATCTCGGCGCGGATCTTCTCCCGCCGGCGTTCGACCCAGTTCTGCCGCTCGGTGCCGCGCTCGGAGCGCTCGGAGCGGTCGGATGGTCCAGAAGTCGTCATGGCGCGCCCAGCCTACCGGGCCGGCCGGCCCCGTCGGCGCACACCACCGCCGGGGCCGGCACACCCGTCACATGCTGGCGATCAACCGCTCCACCCGCTCGTCGTACGCCCGGAACGGGTCCTTGCAGAGCACGGTGCGCTGCGCCTGGTCGTTGAGCTTCAGGTGCACCCAGTCGACTGTGAAGTCGCGCCGCTTCTCCTGGGCGTGCCTGATGAACTCGCCGCGCAGCCGCGCCCGCGTGGTCTGCGGCGGGGTCTCCTTGGCCTCGAAGATCTCCGGGTCGGTGGCCACCCGGTCCACCTCGCCGCGACGCTCCAGCAGCCCGTAGAGGCCACGCCCACGGCGCACGTCGTGGTACGCCAGGTCCATCTGCGCCACCCGGGGGTGCGACAGGGGAAGGTCGTGCTTGCGCTGGTAGCGCTCGATCAGCCGCAGCTTGCTGACCCAGTCGATCTCGCGCGAGACCGGTTCCAGGTCACCGCTCTCCACCGCGTTGAGCACCCGCCCCCACAACTCGACGACCCGCTTGGCGGCCTGGTCGCCGCCGCGGCGCTCGACGAACTCGGTGGCCTTGGCCAGGTATTCCTGCTGGATGTCGAGAGCGCTGACCTCCTTGCCGGAGGCCAGTCGCACCTTGCGGCGGCCGGTGATGTCGTGCGAGACCTCGCGGATCGCCCGGATCGGGTTCTCCAGCGACAGGTCCCGCATGACGACCCCGGCCTCGATCATCCGCAGCACGATGTCGGCGGTGCCGACCTTGAGCAGCGTGGTGACCTCGTTCATGTTCGAGTCGCCGACGATGACGTGCAGGCGCCTGTAGCGCTCGGCGTCGGCGTGCGGCTCGTCGCGGGTGTTGATGATCGGTCGGCTGCGGGTCGTCGCCGAGGAGACGCCCTCCCAGATGTGCTCGGCCCGCTGCGACAGGCAGTAGACCGCGCCGCGCGGGGTCTGCAGGACCTTGCCGGCCCCACAGATCAACTGCCTGGTGACCAGGAACGGGATGAGCACGTCAGCGAGCCGGCCGAACTCGCCGTGCCGCGAGACCAGGTAGTTCTCGTGGCAGCCGTACGAGTTGCCGGCCGAGTCGGTGTTGTTCTTGAACAGGTAGATCTCACCTGCGATGCCCTCGTCGTGCAGCCGCTTCTCCGCGTCGACGAGCAGCCCCTCCAGGATCCGCTCGCCGGCCCGGTCGTGGGCCACCAGGTCGGTCACCGAGTCGCACTCCGGCGTCGCGTACTCCGGATGCGACCCGACGTCCAGATAGAGTCGGGCCCCGTTGCGCAGGAACACGTTGCTCGACCGACCCCAGGACACGACGCGACGGAACAGATACCGCGCGACCTCGTCCGGGGACAGCCGCCGCTGCCCGCGATAGGTGCAGGTGACGCCGTACTCGGTCTCGAGGCCGAAGATTCGCCGCTCCATGGTGTGACATTAGCCGCCCGGAGGCCCGGTTCGTCACTGTCACACCACAGGTCGTGCCCCGGGGGTGGTCACATACCGGTTGAGTGCGACATTCCGTCCGGCCCGAGGCTCGCCACGAACCGCCGGCAGGCGTCGTACTCCGGCAGCAGACCGCGCTCGCGCGCCTGCGCCAGGGTCGGCGCGGCGTCGTCGCGGGCGGACAGCAGCGGAACGTCGGCGGGCCACTCGATGCCCAGCTCCTCGTCCAGCGGGTGCACCGCGTGCTCGCCCGTCGGGTTGTACGTGGCCGAGCAGAGGTAGCTCAGCGTCGCGTCGTCGGTAAGCGCGCAGAACCCGTGCCCCAGGCCCTCGCTGAGGTAGACCGCCCGCCGGTCGGTGTCGTCGAGGCGGACGCCCTCCCAGCGGCCGAAGGTCGGCGAGCCCACCCGCAGGTCCACGATCACGTCGAGGACCGCGCCGCGTACACAGGTGACGTACTTGGCCTGCCCGGGCGGGACGTCGGCGAAGTGCACGCCGCGCACCACGCCGCGCGCGGAGACCGACAGGTTGGCCTGGGCCAGCCGCAGCGGGTGCCCCACCACCTCGGCGAGCTTGTCGAAGCGGTACCACTCCATGAACATGCCGCGCGGGTCGCCGTGCTGCTGCGGCGAGATCTCCCAGGCGCCCTCGATGCCCAGCTCGCGGATCTTCATCGAGTCACCTGCGCGTCGTTCTTCTCGGCCAGCAGACCGAACAGGTAGTCGCCGTAGCCGCTCTTGACCAGCGGCTCGGCGAGGGCACGCAGCTGGTCGTCGTCGATCAGGCCGGCCCGCCAGGCCACCTCCTCGACACAGCCGATCTTCAGCCCCTGCCGCTCCTCGATCACCCGGACGAACTCGCCGGCCTGCATCATCGAGGCGAACGTGCCGGTGTCCAGCCAGGCCGTGCCCCGGTCCAGCAGGGTGACGGACAGCTCACCGGTCTCCCGGTACACCTCGTTGACAGCCGTGATCTCCAGCTCGCCCCGGGCGCTGGGGGTGATCTTGGCGGCGATGTCCACCACGCGGTTGTCGTAGAAGTACAGGCCCGGCACCGCGTAGCGCGACTTCGGCCGGGCCGGCTTCTCCTCGATCGAGAGCACCCGACCCGCGGCGTCGAAGTCCACCACGCCGTACTCCTGCGGGTTGGCCACCGGGTACGCGAACACCCGGCCGCCGACCAGGTCGCTGTGGGCGGCCAGCTGCCGACCCAGGCCGACGCCGTGGAAGATGTTGTCGCCGAGGATCAGCGCCACCGACTCGTCGCCGATGAAGTCCGCGCCGAGGATGAACGCCTGGGCGATGCCCTCCGGCCGGGCCTGCGTCACGTACTCCAGCCGCAGCCCGAACTGGCTGCCGTCGCCGAGCAACCGGCGGAACTGGTCCTGGTCCTCCGGAGTGGTGATCATCAGGATCTCCCGCACCCCGGACATCACCAGGGTGGAGAGGGGGTAGTAGATCATCGGCTTGTCGAAGACCGGCATCAGCTGCTTGGACACTGCCCGGGTGATCGGCCAGAGCCGGGAGCCGGTGCCGCCGGCGAGTAGGATTCCGCGCACCGTGGGAGTTTAGCCGCAACCACCCGGCCGGCATGTCGGTGGTCGCCGCCGACGGTCGGCCCGTCGCTTCGCGTACACTCCTGGACCCGTGAGGATCCTCGTCACCGGCGGTGCCGGATTTATCGGTTCAGAGTACGTCCGCATGCTGCTGGGCGTGCCTGGTGGCACCGCCTCGGGCGTGCCCGCGGTCGACCCCGCGGGCGTGACCGTGCTCGACAAGCTCACCTACTCGGGCAACCTGGCGAACCTCGACCCGGTGCGCGACGACCCCCGGCTGCGCTTCGTGCAGGGCGACATCTGCGACCCCGAAGTGGTCGACGAGGTGGTTGCCGGGCACGACGTGATCGTGCACTTCGCGGCCGAGTCGCACGTCGACCGCTCGATCGCCGGCGCCGCGCCGTTCGTCACCACGAACGTGCTCGGCACCCAGACGCTGCTGGACGCCGCGCTGCGCCACGGCACCGGCCGCTTCGTGCACGTGTCGACCGACGAGGTGTACGGGTCGATCGACGAGGGCTCGTGGACGGAGACCTGGCCCCTCGCGCCGAACTCGCCGTACTCGGCCTCGAAGGCGGGCTCCGACCTGCTCGCCCTGTCCTACCACCGCACCCACGGCATGGACGTGGTGGTCACCCGCTGCTCCAACAACTACGGGCCGTACCAGTTCCCCGAGAAGGTCATCCCGCTGTTCGTCTCCAACCTGCTCGACGGCGGGACGGTTCCGCTCTACGGCGACGGCGGCAACATCCGCGACTGGCTGCACGTGCACGACCACTGCCGGGGCATCGCGCTTGTTGCGCAGAAGGGCCGCGCCGGCGAGGTCTACAACATCGGCGGCGGCACCGAGCTGACCAACAAGGAGCTGACCGGCCTGCTCCTGGAGGCCTGCGGCGCCGGCTGGGACCGGGTCGTCCCGGTGACCGACCGCAAGGGCCACGACCGCCGCTACTCGCTGGACATCACCAAGATCAACCGAGAGCTGGGGTACGCCCCGAGCATCGACCTCACCGACGGTCTGGCGCAGACCGTGCAGTGGTACCGCGACAACCGCGCCTGGTGGGAGCCGCTGAAGGCGGCGCCGACCGCATGACCCCGGGCGATCCCACCGTTCGGTCCCCCCGTTCCATCCCCCGACCGGCGTACAGTGTGCTAGGGCACGGCCGTTGGGCCGCCGCGGGTCTGCCACCCCTCACCGGCTGGCACACCACCCTGGCCGCCGCGTTCGCCTCCGCCGCTCCACCCGCCCCGTGGAAGGTCGCATGAAGCTCACCCTCGTCACCGGCTTGACCGGCCTGATATTGCTGGCCACGATCGTCGAGCTGCTGCGCCGCCGGCAGCTCCGCGAGAAGTACGGCATGCTCTGGCTCTGCGTCCTGGTGATCGTCATCCCGCTGTCGCTCTTCCCCCGCCTGCTGGACAACGTCGCCGAACTGCTCGGCGTCCAGTCCGGCGTGAGCCTCGTGCTCTTCCTCGGCATCGTCTTCCTGCTGCTGGTCTGTGTGCACCTCAGCTGGGAGGTCAGCGCCTTGGAGGAAGAGACCCGCACCCTGGCAGAAGACTTCGCCCTGCTGCGCGCCGAGATCGACGCGGACCGGGCGGCCCGAGACGAACTGGTGTCGCACGATGGTTAACGGCAAGCGGGTCCTGATCATCATCCCCGCGCTCAACGAGTCCGGCTCGATCGCCGACGTCGTCGGAGAGGTCCGCGGTGAACTGCCCGGCGTCGACGTGCTCGTCGTCGACGACGGCTCCACCGACCGCACCGCCGCCGTCGCCGCCGCGGCCGGCGCCCGGGTCGCCAAACTGCCGTACAACCTCGGCGTCGGCGGCGCCATGCGCCTCGGCTACCGGTACGCCCGCGACCACGACTACGACGTGGCCATCCAGATCGACGCCGACGGGCAGCACGACCCCCGGTACGTGCCGAAGCTCGTCGACCTGCTCGACGAGACCGACCTGGTGATCGGCGCCCGGTTCGCCGGCGAGGGCGACTACAGCGTCCGCGGCCCCCGCCGCTGGGCCATGGTCATGCTCTCCGGCGTCCTCTCCCGCGTCGCCCGCACCAAGCTCACCGACACCACCTCCGGGTTCCGGGCCGCCAACCGCCGGGTCATCGACATGTTCGCCACCTGGTACCCGGTGGAGTACCTGGGCGACACGGTCGAGACGCTCGTGCACACGGCCCGACGCGGATACACCATCCGCCAGGTGCCGGTGGCCATGCGCAAGCGGATGGCCGGCACCCCCAGCCACTCCCCGGCCAAGGCCATGATCTACCTCGGCCGCGCCTTCGCCGTGCTCACGTTGGCGCTCATTCGCCGGTGATCCGCCGGCTCCTGAGTCTGGTCCCACCGGGCACCGTCGCCGTCGGCGCCGGCCTGGCCCTGCTGGGGCTCGCCTCCTACGTCCACCTGGCCGTCGCCGGACACAGCCTCAGCGTGGCGGACTACGGCTCCCTCTCGGTGCTCTGGACGATCGTCTTCACGCTCGGCATCGGCCTGTTCATGCCCGTCGAGCAGGAGGTCGCCCGCCTCGTCGCCGGCCGGCACAGCCAGGGCCTACCCCCGGGGCCGGTACTGGCCCGCGGGGCGGCCCTGGCGGCCGGCCTGCTCGCCGCCGTGGTCGCGCTGATCATCGCTGCCCGAGGCCCGCTCGCCGACAGGTTCTTCGGCGGCGACGGCACCATGGTCACCGTCCTCATCGGGTCGCTCGCCGCACTCGCCGTCGCGCACACCACCCGCGGCCTCCTCTCCGGCCTGCAACTGTTCCCCTGGTACGGCACCCAGCTCGGCGTCGACGGCGGCCTGCGCATCGCCCTCGTCGCCCTGCTGGGCCTGACCGGCGTCACCAATCCCGTCTGGTTCGGCGCGGTGCTCATCGTCGCGCCGCTGATCAGCGTGGCCGTCACCGCCCCGCCGATCCTGCGGGCCGTCGGCGGCGGCGTCGCCGCCGCCTGGGCACCGCTGCTGCGCGGCCTCGGCCTGCTCACCGCGTCCAGCCTGCTCTCCCAGGTCGTCGTCAACATCGGCGTGATCAACGTCAAGGTGCTGGACCCGTCCGACGTGGCCACCGCCGGCGCCCTGCTCTCCGCTCTGGTGCTGGTCCGCATCCCGCTGTTCGTCTTCGCGTCGCTGCAGGCGTCCCTGCTTCCCGGCCTCGCCACCTCCGCCACCACAGGCGACCGCGCCGCCTTCAACGGCCTCCTACGCCGGGCCCTGGGCGTCGTCACGGCGCTCGGCCTCACCGGCGCAGTGCTCGCCGTCCTGCTCGGCCCGTGGCTGGTGCAGACCCTGTTCGACGCGCCCGACGTCCTCGGCCACGGCGACTTCGCCTGGCTCGCCGCGGCCACCCTCGCCTACCTCTGGGCGATGGTCCTCGGCCAGGCGCTGCTCGCCCTCGACCGGCACCGGGCGCAGGCCATGGCCTGGGCCGTCGGCGTGGCCGCGCTCGTCGTCGCCACCCTCGCCCCGGTCGCCACCGCGCTACGGGTCGAGCTCGGCTACGCCATCGGCTCGGTGGTGGTCGCCGCCACCATGGCCGCCCTGCTGCGCGGCACCCGCACCGCCGGCACCACACCCGTTGCCGCCCCGCACCGCGAGGCCGTCACCCAGGGGTGACCGGAGGGACCCCTCGCAGGAGACATGCGGCGGGGATCCGGCAGACACGAAACGGCGGGCGGCCCGGGAAACCGGGCCGCCCGCCGACATGTTCGGTGCTACTTGCCGTCCGCCGGCTTGTCCTCCAGGTCGGCGGAACCCGCCGACGTCGTCGGCTTGTGCGCCTCCGTGGTCGGCTGCGCCGGCGTGTCCGGGCCACCCGCCTCGGCCGGCTGCTCCGCGTCCGCGACATCACCGTCGAGCAGCGACGTCAGCGCCGCGCCCGTGATCCGGCGGAACGTCCGACCCACCCGCTGGCGGTCCAGCACCGCCACCTCGAGCTGGTTGGCGGCGATCGTGCGGGCCGCGCCGCCCTCACCGCCGACGGTGCTCAACGCCTGCACCGCCACCCGGGCCGCCTCGCCCAGGGACATGTCCGCCCGATGCTGCGACTTCAACACACCGGTGATCGCCTCGGCCTGACCACCCATGGCCATCCGCCCCGGCTCGTCGTTGACCGACCCGTCATAGGTGAGCCGGTACAGCTCGTCGTCGTCCGGAGTCGCCCCGACCTCGGCCACGCAGATCTCCACCTCGAACGGCTTCGACTGCTCGGTGAAGATCGCACCGAGCGTCTGCGCGAACGCGTTGGCGAGCGCCCGCCCGGTGACGTCACGCCTGTCGTAGCTCAGGCCGTTCAGGTCGGCCATCCGCACGCCGGCCCGGCGCAGATTCTCGAACTCGTTGTAGCGACCGACGGCGGCGAAGCCGATCCGGTCGTAGATCTCACTGACCTTGTGCAGGGCGCTGGAGAGGTTCTCCGCGACGAAGAGCACCCCGCCGGAGTAGCTCAGGACCACCGCGCTGCGACCCCGGGCGATGCCCTTGCGGGCCAGCTCGGAGCGGTCGCGCATGATCTGTTCGGGCGAGGCGTAGAACTGCATGGCCACGGCGGCGGTTCTCCTTACGGCACTGTGCTGACGACTGCTGACTGGTGGGGGTGGACGGGGCTCAACCGCCCGGATTCTCCATCCGGCCGGCGACCACACCCTCGGCGATCGCCGCCGTCTCGGTGTCGGTCAACCGGCGGGTGCCCTCGGCGGTAGCGGTCATCACCACCGGATAGATCCGGCGGGTCAGGTCCGGCCCACCGGTCGCGGTGTCGTCGTCGGCCGCGTCGTAGAGCGCCTCGACCGCGAGCCGGGTCGCGTCGTCGAGGGACACGCCGGTCCGGAAACGCTTCTTCAGCGCCGACTTCGCGAAGAGCGAGCCGGAGCCGATCGCGTCGTACCCGGTCTCCTCGTACGGGCCACCTGTCACGTCGAAGCTGAAGATCCGCCCCGCCCGCGACGGGTCGGCGGCGGCCAGGTCGAAGCCGGCGAACAGCGGCACCACGGCCAGGCCCTGCATCGCCGCGCCCAGGTTGCCCCGGATCATCGACGCCAACCGGTTGGCCTTGCCGTCGAGCGAGAGCATCGCGCCCTCGATCTTCTCGTAGTGCTCAAGCTCCACCTGGAACAGTCGCATCAGCTCGATGCCGATGCCCGCGGTGCCCGCGATGCCGACAAGCGAGTACGCGTCGGCGGGGTGCACCTTCTCGATGTCGCGCTGCGCGATCAGGTTGCCCATGGTGGCCCGTCGGTCGCCGGCCATCACCACACCGCCGGCGGCCGAGATCGCCACGATGGTGGTCGCGTGCGGCGCCAGATCGGCGGCCATGCCCGGCGGCAACGGCCGACGACCGGGCAGCATCTCGGGCGCCACCCGGCTCAGAAACGTGGTGAAGGAGGACGTCCCCGCGTTGGTGAACACATCTGGTAGACGCCCGGATGGATCAAAGCCCGCTGCCACGTGGTTCCTCTCAGGTACGTGATCGCCCTGGCCAGCCTCGTAGGACTGTCACGGAACTGGCCAGGACCACCGTTGCAGTTGAAGCAGAGTATCCCGCGCACCCATCCGGTGCGATGATCGTGGTCCAGATGTTGCGGGTCCGCGCCGCCGCAGATCGCGCAGACCCCGCCCTGCTCGGCGAGGAGCTCCTGAAACTCCTTCTCACCAACGCCGTACCGCCGCCGCAGGTGGTACTCGCGCGTCCCGCCGTAGAGCCGTTGCTTTGTTTCGCGGGTTCGGACGTTGTGGCACGGCTTGCAGTATGTGCCGTAGCCCGTGCTGTCCGAGCGGTTACGGGGGAAGTCGGCCAGGGGCTTGGCCGCGTGGCAGTCCGCGCAGAACCGATGTCCCTCCGGGACCTCGCGCGCCTTCCGGACCTCGCGGCCGTGTTGCTCCCGCACGCGTTTGGCGTAGCTGGCCTTCGACCGCTTGTTGAAGCACGGCTTGCAGTAGCTGCCGCGACAGTCCGGCCGCTTGCTGCTGGCGCAGAACTGCTCGAGGGGCAGCCACTCGCCGCAGTCGCGGCAGCGGCGGTGGCCATCCCGGTCGTCCAGAGGTCGAGGCATGCCCGGTTTGACCGCTATACCCTACTCGCCCCCTTTTTGCACGTAACCCCTCACGAACTCCTCCGCGTTTTCTTCCAGGACGGAGTCGATCTCGTCGAGCAGGTCGTCGACGTCCTCGGTGATCTCGGCGTGCCGCTCGGCCACCTCGGGGTTGGCCTCCGTGGTGACGTCCTCGATCTCCTCGCCCTGGCGGGACTTGCCGGACTGCGACTGGCCGCCGCTGTCATGAGTGGCCATTGCTGCCTCCTCCACGATCGTCTGCGATGAACTTACCTCGCTCGGACGACGAAAAGCCCGCCGCGCGCCGGCTTGCGGCGCACAGCGGGCATCCGGGGGCGCGTTCAGCCGCCGGTAAGCGTCTCCAACAGGTCCTTGGCGCTGGCGCAGCGGTCGAACAGGGCGCCGACGTGGGCGCGGGTGCCCCGCTCCGGCTCCATCATCGGCACCCGGACCAGCGACTCCCGACCCACGTCGAAGATCACCGAGTCCCAGCTCGCGGCGACCACCTCCGAGGCGTACTGGGCGAGGCAGCGGCCACGGAAGTAGGCCCGGGTGTCCTCCGGGGGCTCGGTCATGGCGCTGCGGGTCTCCTCGTCGGTGAGCAGTGTCTTCATCGCCCCCCGGGAGACCAGCCGGTTGTAGAGGCCCTTCTCCGGGCGTACGTCGGAGTACTGCAGGTCGACGAGTTGGAGCTTGTGCGAGCCCCAGCCGAGCTTCTCCCGATCCCGGTAGCCCTCCAGCAGCCGCAGCTTGGCCACCCAGTCCAGCTCGTCGGCGCAGAGCATCGGGTCGCGGCCGAGCCGATCCAGCACGTCCTCCCACCGGTCCAACACGTCGGCGGTCTGCTCGTCGACGTCGGTGCCGTAGCGGTCGTCGACAAAGGACCGCACCCGCTCCAGGTACGCCCACTGCACGTCGAGGGCTGTCAGTCGGCGGCCGTCGCGCAGCCTCATGAGGTGCGACAGGGACGGGTCGTGGCTGACCGCGCGGAGTTCGCTGACCGGGTCGGCGATGCCGAGGTCGGCGCCGAGCGCCTTCTCCTCGATCATGGTGAGGATCAGCGCGGTGGTGCCCACCTTGAGGTAGGTGGAGATCTCGGAGAGGTTGGCGTCGCCGATGATGACGTGCAGCCGGCGGTACTTGTCGGCGTCGGCGTGCGGCTCGTCGCGGGTGTTGATGATCGGCCGCTTGAGGGTGGTCTCCAGGCCGACCTCGACCTCGAAGAAGTCGGCGCGCTGGGAGATCTGGAAGCCGCTCTGCCCGCCGTCCTGCCCGATGCCGACGCGGCCGGCGCCGCAGACGATCTGGCGGGTCACGAAGAACGGCGTCAGGTACGCCACGATGTCGGCGAACGGGGTCTGCCGGCGCATCAGGTAGTTCTCGTGGGCGCCGTAGCTGGCGCCCTTGTTGTCGGTGTTGTTCTTGTAGAGGTGGATCGGCTGGCTGCCGGGGATGGTGGCGGCGCGGCGGGACGCCTCGGCCATGACCCGCTCGCCGGCCTTGTCCCAACGGACGATGTCGCGGGGTGTGGTGACCTCGGGGGTGGAGTATTCGGGGTGGGCGTGGTCCACGTAGAGGCGTGCGCCGTTGGTGAGTATCACGTTGGCCAGGCCCAGGTCCTCGTCGGCGAGGGCTTCGGCGGGGTCGTAGGCGGCCCCGGAGTAGGTGAAGCCGCGGGCGTCGCGCAGCGGCGACTCCTCCTCGTAGTCCCAGCGGGCGCGTCCGCCCCGGTTGAGCTCCGGCCGGGCCCCGTAGGCGTTGACCACCTGGGACGAGGTGACCATCGGGTTGGCTCCGGCCTGGCCGGGAACGGAGATGCCGTACTCGACCTCGGTGCCCATGATCCGTCTTACGCTCATCGACCTACCCGCTTCGCTCGCCCGACCCGGTCCCCCGTCATGTCGAGCGTAGTCCGACTGTTCGGGGACGGGGGCACGCCGGTGCGGGCGGGTTACGGGTGTCGTGCCGGTGGCGGCGCGCTCAGTACTTGATGATCATTGGCACGGTGGTGACCCGGGAGCGCAGTTCGGGGTACCTGGTGAGCAGACCGTCGACGCGTCGCTGCGCGGCCGGGTCGCTGATCAGCAGCCGGATCGGGCCGGACGTTTCGCGCAGCATCTTGCGGGTGCGCTCGGGTTCCTCGAACACGGGCAGGTAGATGGCCGGTTCGGTCTGCGCGGTGCTGGCCTGCAGCGCGGACAGGCAGATGGATTCGACGTAGCCGCGGTAGGCGGTGCGGTCCAGCACGACGGTGATGGTGCCCTGCTGGGCGGGGTGACGGTGGTACGCGGCCGCGCAGACCTGCGCCACCCTGGACGGCTTGTCGACGCTGTGCCGGACCCAGAGCTGGGTCCAGCTCTGCTTGTCGACCACGAGCAGGCTGCTGCGCCAGCCGGTCAGTCCGCAGAGCGTCACGACGGTGAGCACGGCCACGGCGGCGGCGAGCACGGGTGCCGCGGCGGCGCGGATCCGGTCGCGACTGTCGGCGCCGGACGGCACGGGCAGCAGCCGGACCAGGGCGGCGGTGCCGACGATGAGCAGGCCGGTGGCGAGGTGGGTGCCCTTCATGAAGTAGTAGGCGGGCTGGACGCCGGCGAGGATGTTGGCGAGGGCGATGGCGAGGGCGAACCCGACCGCCACCAGCACGGCGGCGAGGTGGCGGCGCCAGGCCCGGTCGGCGCGGCGGGCCTGGATCACGAGGGCGATCAGCACGATCGGGGTGAGGCCGAGCAGCGCACGCCACGCCTCGGCGAGTTCGGGGCCGGCCTTGGCGTCGAGCGCCTCGGTCTGGCTGTCGCCGAGCACGCCGAGCAGCAGAGGCAGCGGGGCGAGCAGTGCGGTGACCAGGCCGACGGCGAGCAGTGCCCGGCGGTTCTGGGTCAGCTCGCGGCGGTGGGCGATGAGCCAGCCGAGGACGAGCAGCCCGGCCGGTGGGAGGAAGAGGTAGTAGGTGAAGCCGATGCCGATGAGCAGGGCGGCCAGCAGCACGAGTTGTTCGCGGTTGCCCGCGAGGGGGCGGACGACAAGTGCGGCCAGCGCGACGGCGAGGGCGAGGCCGAGCACCTCGCTGGGGTAGCCGGCGATCAGCAGGCGGGGCATCTGGCTGCCGAGGACGAGCGCCCCGACGACGATGGTCAGGACGCCGCGGTGCAAGGGGTGCAGGGGGCCGGGCAGTCGTTGGGCGGCCCAGAACAGGGTGAGCGTGAGCAGGCCGAAGGTGGCGAGGCACCACCATCCGTAGTGGGTGAGGCTGCTGACTCCGCTGGGCGTGCCGGTGGCCGAGCGCAGGTGCGTGTCGAGGAGCGCCGTGGTGAGGTGCCAGCCCTGCGGGTAGCGGACGAGCAACGAGACGATGTGGTCGCGGGAGCCGGCCGGGTCGAGGAAGACGTACCCGCCGAGCCGGCCGATGGCGTCGACGAGGGCGACGTGGCGAAAGTTGTCCTCGCCGAGGGCGAGCAGGCTGAGACGCCCGGCGAGGGTGCCGGCGCGCAGCCAGGGCTGGGCGAGATAGCCGACGGTGGCGGCGGTGGCGGCGATCGGCAACAGGTCGGTCCAAGCCGGACGCGGCAGGGTGGGGCGTCGACCGGTGGCCGCCGCGACGACTGTGAGCGCTGTCAGCGCGGCGCCGCTGACCGCGACCGGGTGCAGCCCCCACGGCCAGAGCGTGAAGAGCAGACCGGCGACTGTGGTGGCGCCGACGAGCAGCAGGGCGCCGAGCAGGAGGCGGTCGAGCAGGGTCCGGCCGCCGCGCAGCAGGCTGGCTGTGGCCAGCAGCACGAGCGGGGGCAGCAGCCAGGCCAGGTGCAGGGGGTACGCCGCGGCGGGGATCAGCCAGGCTGCCGCGAGTGCGATGAGCAGCGAACGGTAGGTGCGGGCGGGCGGCGGGGTGCCCGGGTCGACCGCGGCGCGTGCCGGCGGGACGGTGACGGTGAGCTCGGACGGCACGCGGATCCTCGACGGGTCGATTGAGGGGGGCGCCACAGCGTACCGGTGCGGTCGAGCGTGTGGGGGGCCGGCGTGACGGGTGGGGCCCGGGACGCGTCGCGTCCCGGGCCCGCTGGTGTCACCGTTTGCTCAGAGGTACTGGCCGGTGTTGCTGGCGGTCTCGATGGACCGGCCGGCCTCGGCGCCCTTGCCGCCGGAGACGAGCGTGCGGATGTAGACGATCCGCTCGCCCTTCTTGCCGGAGATGCGGGCCCAGTCGTCGGGGTTTGTGGTGTTGGGGAGGTCCTCGTTCTCGCGGAACTCGTCGACGCAGGCGTCGAGCAGGTGCTGCAGGCGCAGGCCCTTGCGACCGGAGGTGAGGAATTCCTTGATGGCCATCTTCTTGCTCCGGTCGACGATGTTCTGGATCATCGCGCCGGAGTTGAAGTCCTTGAAGTAGAGGACTTCCTTGTCACCGTTGGCGTAGGTGACTTCGAGGAAGCGGTTCTCCTCGGTTTCGGAGTACATCCGCAGCACCACGGCGTCGATCATCGCGGCGACGGTGGCCTGGGGGTCGGCTCCGTGTTCGGCGAGGTCGTCCGGGTGCAGCGGTAGCCCGGAGAGGATGTACTTGGAGAAGATGTCCTTCGCCGCTTCGGCGTCCGGTCGCTCGATCTTGATTTTCACGTCGAGCCGGCCGGGGCGCAGGATCGCCGGGTCGATCATGTCTTCCCGGTTGGAGGCGCCGATGACGATGACGTTCTCCAGGCCCTCCACGCCGTCGATCTCGCTGAGCAGCTGCGGGACGATCGTGTTCTCCACGTCGGAGGAGACGCCGGAGCCGCGGGTCCGGAAGATCGAGTCCATCTCGTCGAAGAACACGATCACCGGGGTGCCCTCGCCGGCCTTCTCCCGAGCCCGCTGGAAGATCAGCCGGATGTGCCGCTCGGTCTCGCCGACGTACTTGTTGAGCAGCTCCGGACCCTTGATGTTGAGGAAGAAGCTTGTGTGCTTCTCCTTGCCCTGCCGCTCGGCGATCTTCTTGGCCAGCGAGTTGGCCACCGCCTTGGCGATGAGCGTCTTGCCGCAGCCGGGCGGGCCGTAGAGCAGGATGCCCTTGGGCGGGCGGAGCTGGTGCTCGCGGAACAGGTCCGCGTGCAGGAACGGCAACTCCACCGCGTCGCGGATCTGCTCGATCTGCGACTGGAGGCCACCGATGTCGCCGTAGTCGACGTCGGGCACCTCCTCCAGGACAAGCTCCTCGACCTCGCTCTTCGGGATCCGCTCGTACGCGTACGCCGAGCGGGGCTCGATCATGAGCGAGTCGCCGGCCCTGATCGCCGAGCCGATGAGCGTCTCGGCGAGGTGCACGATGCGCTCCTCGTCGGAGTGGGAGACCACGAGCGCCCGGTCGCCCGGCCCGCCGTTGGGTCCCTCCAGGATCTCCTTGAGCATCACGACCTCACCGACCCGCTCGTACCCGAACGCGTCGACGATGTTGAGCGCGTCGTTGAGCAGGACCTCCTGGCCACGGCGCAACTCGTCCACGTCCAGTGAGGGCGAGACGGCTACCCGCAGCTTGCGGCCGCCGGTGAAGACGTCCACCGTCCCGTCGTCGTGCTTGGCCAGGAAGACTCCGTAGCCACTCGGCGGCTGCGCGAGCCGGTCGATCTCCTCCTTGAGCGTGACGATCTGCGTGCGAGCCTCCTTGAGGGTGCTCACCAGCCGGTCGTTGTTCTCGGTCAGCCGCGCCAACTGTGCCTGGGTGGCCGCCAGCCGCTCTTCGAGCTGCCGGACGTGTCGGGGGCTTTCGGTCAACTTGCGCCGCACCAGGGCGAGTTCCTCCTGAAGGAACGCGACCTGCGTGGAGAGATCGTGGGCTTCCTTCTCCCACCGTGCGGCGCGCGAGTCCGCGTCGTCGCTGCGTGCTGCCACGTCCCACCTCCCCGGGGGGCTTGAACGTTCTGAGCTAACACTAGCCGCTATGAGCCCGATTCGGTCCCACGCAACACCCTCGTCACCGAACCTTGATCGCTACGGGTGGCCTGGCGGGCCGGTACGGGCGTTCGGGTACCGTCGGAGGCTGGTACGGGAGAACATGGGGGGTGCACCGGTGGCCGAGGTCGCGACCGACGAGCTGCAGGTCTGGGTGGACCAGGATCTCTGCACGGGTGACGGGCTCTGCGTGCAGTACGCGCCTGAGGTTTTCGAGTTCGACATCGACGGCCTGGCGTACGTCAAGGGCGTCGACGGTGAGCTGCGGATGGCGCCGGGCAGCCGGGTGGACGTGCCCGCGCACCTGCGCCTCGAGGTGATCGACTCCGCGAAGGAGTGCCCGGGCGACTGCATCCACGTGGTGCGCGGCGACGGTGTCGAGGTCGCCGGGCCGGACGCCGAGGACGACTGAGCCCGACGGGCGCCGACGCCGCGCTGTCCGCGCGGCGCCGGCTCCACCCGTCCGGTGTACGCCTCAGAGCATCGGGCGGCCGACCACCGACGCCACGAGCCGGGCGAACTCCTCCAGCCGGGCGATCTGCCCGGCGCCGCCGTCGTCGAGGGTCTTGCCGAAGCGCAGCGCGTCGTGCCGGGGCGTACCGACCATCTCCTCGCTCGGCGGGGCCTCGTCCAGCGAGGTGAGCAGCAGGTAGACGTCGATGCTGTCGACCCGGATCTCGCCGCTGTCCAGGCGGTTGAGCCGCCGCCGGCAGCCCACCTCGGTGACCGTGGAGACCGGCACGACCCGCAGTGACGACGTCATCGAGCCCGGCGGCCCCTCCCCCGGCGGCACGTCCTCACCGTGCCAGAGGATCAGCCGGCTGCCGTCGCAGACGACGACCTCCTGCCACACGCCGTTCACCTCGTTGACGAAGCGTTCCAGGGTGAAGCCGAGCACCGAGGCCCCGCGCAGCACCCCGCCGAGCGCCTCCAGGGCGACGTCCGGGTCGCGGAGATAGGCGCGCGCCGCCGACTCCAGGTCCTGATAGGGCGACCAGTCCGGAAACACGGCGGGCAGGTCGCCGCCGCCGTAACCCGGTCGGCTCATGCCGCCGCCTCCCCCCGCTCGCCGATGGTCACGGCCTGTCCATCTCCCCCGTCGCGTCGGGCTGCGCGCCGGCGGCCCTGGCGGCGGCCGCCTGCCGGGCCGCCTCGGCGTCGCGCAGGTCCTGCCGGCGCTGCACGTACGCCTCGGTGCCCTTGCTGGGCTTGCGACGGCGCGGTGGGGCGGTGACGCCCGGGGCGAGCTTGCGCGCGGAGACCAGGAACGCGGTGTGCGCGATCATCCGGTGGTCGGGACGGACGGCGAGGCCCTCGGCGTGCCAGTCGCGCACCAGCGACTCCCAGGCGCGGGGCTCGGTCCAGCCGCCGCGCTCGCGCAGCGCCTCGACGAGCTCGGAGAGTTGGGGCGTGGTGGCGACGTAGCCGATGAACACGCCGCCGGGCACCAGCGCCCGCTCGACCATGTCGAGGGTCTCCCAGGGTGTGAGCATGTCCAGGATGATCCGGTCGAAGCCGGTCTCCTGGCACTGCGCGACGTCGCCGACGTGCAGGTTCCAGGAGGGGTGCGGCCCGTTGAAGAACGCCTCGACGTTGCGCCTGGCGATCTGGGCGAAGTCGTCGCGCAGCTCGAACGAGTGCAGTTCCCCCTCGGTGCCGACGGCGCGCAGCAGCGAGCAGCTGAGCGCGCCGGAGCCGGCGCCGGCCTCGAGGACCTTCGCGCCGGGGAAGATGTCGCCCATCGCGACGATCTGCGCCGAGTCCTTCGGGTAGATCACCTGGGCGCCGCGCGGCATGGACAGCACGTAGTCCGAGAGCAGCGGGCGCAGCGCCAGGAAGGCGGTGCCGCCGCCGGAGGTGGTCACCACGCTGCCGTCGGGCAGCCCGATCAGCGCGTCGTGCGCCAGGATGCCGCGGTGGGTGTGGAACTCCTTGCCGGGCTCCAGCGTCACTGTGTGCATCCGCCCCTTGGGGTCGGTCAGCTGCACCCGGTCGCCGGGCCGGAACGGGCCACGGTGCACGGGTGTCAACGCTCCGGGGGCGGTGTCGGCGGCGACGGTGGAGGGAGTTGCGGTCACGATGTCATCTTCCGGTTGGGTTCGAGGAGCTGTGCCAGGTCCCCGATGTGCAGAATGCCGACGACATCTTCGCCTGACGTCACCACGTACTGCGCGCCCGGGTGGGTCTGCACGGCCTCCATCACCCGTTCGCCGTCGAGCCCGACCGGCAGGGTGGGGAGCCCGGCCAGCGCACGGGCGACGGCGTCCACCGCCAGCCAGGGTCGACGCTCGGCGGGGACGGCCGCGGCGGCGGCCGGGTCGACGAGCGCCACGGGGTGACCTGTGGAGTCGGTGACCAGCAGCGCGGCGGCGGGTTGCCCGCCCTCGGCGCGGCGGCGCTGGGCCTCGGACAGTGGTGTGCCGGTGGGCACCGGCCAGATCGGCCGCGCCAGCCGGGACAGGTCGATGAGCGGGAACCGGCGGCTGACCCGCGCGGCCCGGATCGACTGCCCGGCGCCGCGCCAGAGCGTGACGGCGACCAGCAGCATCAACGGCAGCGCCACAGGCGCCAGGTGGTCGGCCAGGGTCAGCAGTCCGACCAGGGCGGCGGTGCCCACGGCGACGACGCGGCCCGCCCAGCCGGCGACCTCGGTGCCGCGGTGCCGGTCGCGGGTGAGCCCCCACACGGCGGCGCGCAGGGCACGCCCACCGTCCAGCGGCAGCCCGGGGAGGATGTTGAACACCGCGACGATGACGTTGCTCAGCGCGAGCTGGAAGGCGAGCTGGTGGGCCACGGTGCCCTGGGGCAGGGCCAGGGTGGCGGCGACCGCGAGGACGCCGAGCACCGCGGAGACCGCCGGGCCGGCGAGCGACACCAGCAGGTCGACCTTGGGCGTCGGGGCGTCCCGGTCCATCTCGGTGTACCCGCCGAGCAGTTCCAGGGTGATCCCGCGCACACCGATGCCGTAGCGGCGGGCGGTGAGCGCGTGACCCAGCTCGTGCAGCAGCACCGAGCCGAGCAGTGACACCACGAACCCGAAACCGATCAGGTAGCCGCTGACCTGTGGCAGGTCCAGTTGCCGGCGGGCGAACTCGGCGTAGAGCACGGCGACAAGCACGGCGAGCAGGAGCATCGAGGCGTTGAGGTGCAGCGGCACGCCGAGCACCCGACCCACGCTCAGACCGGGTCGCCGGTCGGACCGACGTGGCGGCCGGGATCTCTGCTCCATCGCACCGATGCTACGGACCGGCCCGGCGTGGGGCGGGCGGCGGGCGGTGTCACACCGGTGCCCTAACCTTTGCGGACATGACGGCGGAACCGGTCACCACCCCCCAGTCCTCCTCCCCGGCGCACACGCCGCCGACGGTGCGGGCCTCGCTGTCCCCGTCGCGGGCGGCGGATTTCAAGACCTGCCCGCTGCTCTACCGGTTCCGCAGCATCGACCGGCTGCCGGAGCGGACGACAGTCGAGCAGGCGCGGGGCACGCTTGTGCACGCGGTGCTGGAGCGGCTGTTCGACCTGCCCGCGCAGGGCCGCACACCGACCGCGGCCGGTGACCTGGTGGCCCCCCAGTGGGACCGGCTGGTCACCGAGCAGCCGGAGCTGGCCGGGATCTTCGACGGCGCCGAGCCGGCCGGCCCGGTGGAGTTCCTGCGCTCCGCGGCGGGGCTGCTGGAGGGCTACTTCGCCGTGGAGGATCCGACCCGGCTGGAGCCGGCCGAGCGGGAGAGCCTGATCTCCGCGGTCGTCGACGAGGAGCTGCTGATCCGGGGCTATCTCGACCGGCTCGACGTCGCCCCGGACGGCGCGCTGCGGGTGGTCGACTACAAGACCGGCGGCGCTCCCCGGGAGGCGTTCGAGGCGCGTGCGCTGTTCCAGCTGAAGTTCTACGCGCTGGTGCTGTGGCGCACCCGGGGGGTGGTGCCCCGGGTGTTGCGCCTGCTCTACCTGCGCGACGCCGAGGTGTTGGATTACACCCCCGACGCCGACGAGCTGGTCCGCTTCGAGCGCACGGTGGTGGCGCTGTGGCGGGCGATCGAGCAGGCCACCGCCCGGCAGGACTTCCGGCCCCGTCCGAGCAAGCTGTGCGACTGGTGCAGTCACCAGGCCCTCTGCCCCACCTTCGGCGGGACCCCGCCGCCGTTCCCGGTCGCGGCGGCGAACGCCGACCCGCTGCGCGACGCCCGATCCGCTCCGGTGGTGCCCGGCGCCGACGACTGACCCGACCTGAGCGACGCGTCCGCCCGGCGCGGCGACCCGGGCCGCCCGGATCGCGTGCCGGCGCCGGGGGCCCGACCGCAGCGGTGCCGCCGCGGTCGGGACAGGGCGACGGGCCGGCCTCTACGGTGATCCGCGACGCACCGGCTCCGGTACGCGAGGATGACCGGTGCGCGCCACGACGTCGGCGGGACGGGAGACGAGATGAGCGATCAGGCGCCCTCGGCGCGGCCGGTGCGGATCCTGCTCGCCGACGACCAGCCGCTGCTGCGCACGGGCTTCCGGATGGTGCTGGGCGCCGAGGGCGACCTGGACGTGGTGGCGGAGGCCGGCGACGGCGTGGAGGCGGTGGAGCTGTCCCGCCGGCTGCTGCCCGACGTCGTGCTGATGGACATCCGGATGCCCCGCATGGACGGGGTGGCCGCGACCCGGGCGATCGTCGACGCCCGACTGCCGGTGCGGGTGCTGGTGCTCACCACGTTCGACCTCGACGAGTACGTGGTGGGGGCGCTGCGGGCGGGCGCCAGCGGGTTCCTGGCCAAGGACGTGCCGGCCGAGGAGCTGATCGCGGCGATCCGCACGGTGGCCGGTGGGGACGCGGTGGTCGCGCCGCGGATCCTGCGGCGGCTGCTGGAGCGCTTCGCCGACCTGCTGCCGGACCCGGCGGCGACGCCGTCGCAGGCGCTCAGCGCGCTCACCGACCGGGAACGCGAGGTGCTGGTGCAGGTGGCCCGGGGGTTGTCCAACGCCGAGATCGCCGCGGTGCTCTCGGTGAGCGAGACCACGGTCAAGACCCACGTCGGGCACCTGCTGACCAAGCTGCGGCTGCGCGACCGGGTGCAGGCGGTCGTGCTGGCGTACGAGTCGGGTCTGGTCCGCCCCCGGGCGTAGTGGCCGCGCGGCGGGTACCCCACCTGGCGTACTCGAAGATCCCTCCGTGGGGGGACGGCCCTGTTGCCGCGGTCACCTACCGTGACCGTAGGTGGCTCGGCGCGGTTGACCCTCCTGTGGCGTGAGGGGGAAGTGTCGTGCCCGGCGGTGTTTCGCCGGTCGGGAAACCTGTCGATCGGCCGTCGGGTCAGGGGCAACCCTGATGCGGCATGGGGGTGCACCCGCAGCGGGAAATCCGCGCCGGGTCCCCCCGTGGGCGGACGGGGCGGGCGCGAGCAGCGCCGATGATGGAACAGTCGCGCCGGACCATCGGGGGGCGGCGTGAGATTCGGACAGACGGAAGAGGTAGATGACGTGACCGCGACGGTAGGCCAGCAGGCGCAGGCCGCGGCCCGGGCGAACGACGTGTGGAAGGTGTACGGCAGCGGCGAGGCTCAGGTCATCGCGCTGCGGGGGGTCAGCGCGGAGTTCGAACGTGGCCGCTTCACCGCGATCATGGGCCCGTCGGGTTCCGGCAAGTCGACGCTCATGCACTGCCTGGCCGGGCTGGACTCGGTGACCCGCGGGACGGTGTCGATCGGTGCGACGACTGTCACCGGGCTGGGCGACTCGGGGCTGACGAAGCTGCGCCGGGACAAGGTGGGCTTCATCTTCCAGCAGTTCAACCTGCTGCCGACGCTCACCGCGAAGGAGAACATCCTGCTGCCGTTGTCGATCGCCGGGCGCAAGCCGGACCCGGCCTGGTACGACACGGTGATCAAGACGGTGGGCCTGCAGGACCGGTTGGATCACCGGCCGGCGCAGCTCTCCGGCGGTCAGCAGCAGCGGGTGGCGTGCGCGCGGGCGCTCGTCTCCCGCCCCGAGGTGATCTTCGCGGACGAGCCGACAGGCAACCTGGACTCGCGCTCCGGCGCGGAGGTGCTCGGCTTCCTGCGCAACTCGGTACGTGAGCACGGACAGACCATCGTCATGGTCACCCACGACCCGACCGCCGCGGCGTACGCCGACCGGGTGGTCTTCCTCGCCGACGGGCAGATCGTCTCGGAGTTGATCGAGCCGACCGCCGAGACGGTGCTGGACACCATGAAGAAGCTGGACACTCCGGCCGAGGTGGGCAACTGATGTTCCGGGCGACACTCAAGAGTCTGCTGGCCCGCAAGGTCCGGCTGATCCTGTCGGGGCTGGCGGTCGTGCTCGGGGTCATGTTCGTCTCCGGCGCGTTCGTGTTGACCGACACGCTGGGCCGCTCCTTCGACTCGGTCTTCGCCGACGGCTTCTCCGAGATCGACGTGAACGTCGCGGCGAAGCCGAAGCTCGAGGTCAACGAGATGGAGGGCGAGCAGACCGCCTCTCCGCTGCCGGCCGCAGTGGTGGACCGGGTCAAGCAGGTGCCGGGGGTGGCCGGGGCGACCGGCATCGTCAACGCCGACGGCGCCCGGGTGATCGGCAGCAACGGCAAGGTGGTCACGTCGTTCGGTCCGCCGCAGCTGGGCGAGAACTGGATCGGCGAGAGCGACCTGATGCAGCTGCGGGAGGGGCGCGCGCCGCAGACCGAGGACGAGATCGTCCTCAACAAGGCGTTGGCCACCACGGCGAAGGTGCAGGTCGGTCAGAAGGTAGGCGTGCTCACCGCGTTCGAGTCGAAGAAGCGGGACTTCACGCTTGTCGGCATCATGGGCTACAGCGGTGACCGGGACTCGATCGGTGGTGTCAACGAGGTCTTCTTCACCACGCCTGTGGCGCAGCGGCTGATGTTGGGTCAGCCGGACACGTTCAGCAGCATCACGCTGCGCGCCGCCGACGGCGTCTCGGACGAGACGCTGCGCGACGACGTGGCCCGTACCCTGGGCGCGGACTTCGACGTGAAGACCGGCGAACAGGTGGCTGCGGACGCCTCGGCCAGCCTGAAGGAGGGCCTGTCCTTCTTCAACAAGATCCTGCTCGGCTTCGCCGCGGTGGCGCTGCTGGTGGGCACCTTCCTGATCCTCAACACCTTCTCGATCATCGTGGCGCAGCGCACCCGCGAGTTGGCGCTGATGCGCGCCATCGGGGCCAGCGGTCGGCAGATCATCGGTTCGGTGGTGCTGGAGGCCATCGCGGTCGGGTTGATCGCGTCGGTGCTCGGCCTGGCGGCCGGCATCGGGGTGGGGGCGCTGCTGGCGTTCCTGTTCGGCAAGCTGGCCGGTGGGCTGACCCTGGCCGGGATCGGCGTGCCGGCGGCCGCGGTGATCGGGTCGTTCGGCGTCGGTCTGGTGATCACCGTGGTGGCGGCGTTGCTGCCGGCGCTGCGGGCGTCCCGGATCCCGCCGATCGCCGCCATGCAGGACGTGGCCACCCCGGACAGGCCGCTGACCAAGGTCACGGTGGCCGGGGCGGTGGTCACCGGCATCGGCGCGGTGCTGCTCTTCCTGGGGCTCAGCGGCAACGCCCATGGTCAGACCCTGGCCACCATCCTGGGCGGGGTGCTGTTCGCCTTCATCGGCGTGGCGCTGCTCACGCCGCTTATCAGTCGGCCGGTGGTGAGCCTGCTCGGGGCGATCTTCTCCTGGTCGGTGCCGGGCAAGCTGGGGCGGCTGAACTCGGGGCGCAACCCCCGCCGCACCGCGATCACCGCGGCCGCGCTGATGGTCGGCATCGCGCTGGTCACTGGCGTCACGGTGATCCTCGACTCGGCCAAGGGCAGCATCAGCGCCCTCGCCCAGGACACCATCAAGGCCGAGCTGGTGATCTCCGGCCAGCAGGGTGGGCCGCGTCCGCCGAGCTTCGACCCGGGCGTCCTGGACAAGGCCAAGGCCCTGCCCGGCGTGCGGATGGTCGACGGCGAGTACGGCGACATGGCCAGGATCGACGGCGAGAGCACGTGGGCGGCGGCGAGCAGCGACATCGCGTCGCTGCGGCAGATCTTCGGCGCGAAGGCCACCGCCGGTGACATCGACCGGCTCGGGCCGACCCAGATGCTCGCCAGCTCCGACACGGCCAAGGGCCGGGGCTGGTCGGTGGGCTCGACAGTGAAGGTGCAGCTGACCCGGGGCGAGGCCCTGACGTACACGATCAGCGGCATCTACGAGTCGTCGCAGCTGACCAACCCGGTGACGCTGCCGGCGACAGCGGCGAAGGACTTCGCCATCCCGCAGCCCATCCAGGGTTTCATCCAACTGGCGCCCGGCACTCAGGTGGCAGACGTGCAGCCGCAGGTGGAGGCGCTGCTCGCGGACAGCCCCGAGGTGTCGGTGGCCGACCGGGACGCGTTCATCAAGCAGCAGACGAGTTCGCTCGACGGGCTGCTCACGATGATCCAGATCCTGTTGGCCCTGGCCATCGTGATCGCCGTCCTGGGCATCATCAACACCCTGGCGCTGTCGGTGCTGGAGCGGACCCGGGAACTGGGCCTGCTGCGGGCCATCGGTCTGCGCCGTGGGCAGACCATGGGCATGATCACGGTCGAGGCGGTGGTGATCTCCGTGTTCGGCGCGCTGCTGGGCGTGGCGGTCGGCAGCGGCCTCGGCGCCGCAGTGGTCGAGGCGCTCAAGGACGAGGGCATCACCGACCTGATCCTGCCCTGGGGGCAGATGGGCGTCTTCCTCGGTCTCGCCGCGATCATCGGGGTGGTCGCCGCGGTGCTCCCCGCCGTGCGGGCGGCCCGGATCAACGTCCTGGGCGCGATCGCCCACGACTGACCGGCTCACGCAGCGACCCCCGGCGCCACTCGCGGCGCCGGGGGTCGCGTCCGTCGAGGTCGGACGCCGTCGGCCGCGCTCAGCCGGTCGCGCCGGCTCGCTCGGCCGCCAGGGCCGCGAGCAGCTCCAGGCCCACACCGGTCAGGCTCTCCACCTGGTGTACGCCGGTCAGGCTGGGCAGCGGCACCTCGGCGGGTACGGCCAGCACGGCCGCGCCGGAGGCACGCGCGCTGGCCACCCCGGTCGGTGAGTCCTCGATCGCCACACACCGCTCGATCGCCACGCCGAGCAGCCGCGCGGCGGTCAGGTAGGGCTCCGGATGGGGCTTCGCGGCGACCACCTCGTCACCGGCTACCACCACGTCGAAGTTGTCCCGCCCCAGGGTGTCCAGGGCGATCTCGACGAGCGCCCGCGGGCTGGAGGTGACAAGCGCGGTGGGGGTTCCCGCCGCGCGGACCGCGCGCAACAGGTCGAACGCCCCCGGCCGCCAGCGCAGACCGGTGCGGAACAGCTCCAGGATCCGGGCGTTGATCCACGCCGCGCTGAGGGCCGGATCCCGTTCCGGCTGCCCCAGATCGTCGTGCAGGATGCGCATCGACTCGGCCATGGCGGTGCCGATGATCGCCCGGCGGGCGTCGGCGGAGAGGTCACCGCCGTACTCGCGCGCCAGCTCCTGCAACGCGACGTCCCACAGCTTCTCGCTGTCGACCAGGGTGCCGTCCATGTCGAAGAGCACGGCGGCGGGGTGATGGCTGCTCAGCGGATCCTCCAGGGTCGTGGCCGACACCGGCGATCCTGCCAGCACGGGCTGTCGCCGGTGGCGGCAACGGGCGCCAGGGTGATCCGGGCAACCCCGCTCAGCCCAGGTCACACTCCTTCAGCGAACGCTCGTAGCCCCGGAAGAACATGTCGGTGCGCTGCTCGGCGGTGCCGTGCGCGCCCTCGGCGAACCACGGCTGGTCGGGGTCGTCGCCGACGGCCGCCACCCCCTCCCGGAACTCGTCCAGGTCGCCCTCGGCGAGGCTCAGGTCGCCGGAGCGCACCGAATCGCCGAGGTACGCCCCGGCCATGCAGTCGGCCTGCAACTCCTGCTGGATGGTGAAGCTGTAGTTGATGCCGAGACGCACCTGGATGCCGTGGGCGTACTCGTGGCCGAGCAGGTAGAACACGAACGCGTCACCGACCTCGCGGAACGCCGCGACCGACCAGGCGACGTCGTACGCGATGAAGTCGCCCTGCGAGCAGTAGACGGCGTTGTTGCGGGGCAGCGGCTGCCCGCCGCAGGAGACCTCGCCGTCCCGCTGGTACGGGGTGACCCGCCGGACGGGTTGGAAGCGTTTCCCGGACGCCTTGAACTGGGCCGCCCAGTAGCGCTCGGCGACCGCCTGCGCGTCGGCGACGTCCTGCTTGAACTCGGCAACGCTCGTGGTGCTGTCGGCGCGGGTGGTGCTCGGCCCCGGCGAGGCGGCCGACGGGTTCGCGCCCGGGCGTTCGCCCTCCGGCTCGGCCAGCCCACCACCGGCACAGGCGAGCGACACCAGCGCGGCGACCACCAGGCCCGCCAGTGGCCCTCGGGCGTCGCGTCCTGACCATGCCCCCACGGTGCCTCCCCAGACATCGGCGCTCGCGCTGTGCGTTACCCCGACGGTACGACCGCCACGCCCACCGGATTCACGCACGACCGGGCCGGACGGTTCACGCGCGCGGACTCGCGCATCCTCGGGCCGGACGGGCGGTTCACGGGGCCGGTGCGGGGCCGCCACAATGGCCCGGGGGCGGATGTGGCCGTCCGGCGAGGAGGCGCGACGTGCACGTGTTGGGCAGCCGCCGACGAAGCCAGCCGGCCCCGGCGCACGTCGTGTGGCGATCGCTGCGTGACCCGTACGCGGTGGGCGCTCGCCCCTGGCTGGAGTTGCGCGACGACGAGGCGCCGCCCCGGGTGGTGGCGGGCTACGCGCCGGTGCTGCTGGTGTGGTCGTCGCTGTGGCCGCACCGGCCGCTGGACCGGATCCGCTTCGACGTGACACCCGTGTTGCCCGGCGGGGAGTGCGCGCTGCGCTGGACCCTGACCACCGAGGCCGACCTGCCGAGCGAGAGCACAGTCGGCTACCTGCGCCACCGCCTCAACTACCTGATCAACAACCGTCTCCGCCTCTCCTACGGCCAGTAACCCGTCACCCGCCCGACTCGCGGCCACGCTGCCACGTCGCGCCCTGGTCCCCCTGCCGCTCAGCCTCGTACCGCTGCTGCCGTGCGCGAGCGTCCCGCCCAGCCGCGCGGTCGTCACCCGCGCCCAGCCGTCCCCGTCCCCGCCGCGCCACGACTCCGACCGCCAGCCCCGCCACCGCAACGAAAACGCCGGCAACCACCCACACCACCGTCATGTCCGCCACCCTAGGACCGAAGAACCACCACTCCAGGTCGGCGATATCGGGGTGTCCGAACGCCGGGATACCGCGATTTCGGCGTAACGGAGTTGATCAGACCCCGGCAGCCCGATCCCGTCCGCGAGTTGCACATCGGCGCGCGCGATCCCCGCCCCACCTCGTCGAGCAGATCGCGGCCACGCGCCGGCGCACGGAGACGTTGTCAGGGGCTGGCGGCCAGGAAGACGAACGCGGCAAGCAGCACCAGGTGCACGCCGCCCTGCAACACGTTGGCCCGGCCCGGCACCACCGTCAGCACGGCGGTCACTGCGGTGAGGGCGAGCAGCGCGAGCTGGGTGCCGCCGAGGCCGAGCAGCAGCGGGCCGTCCAGCCAGATCGAGGCGATGGCGATGGCCGGGATGGTCAGGCCGATGCTGGCCATCGCCGAGCCGAGGGCGAGGTTGAGGCTGATCTGTACCCGGTCACGGCGGGCGGCGCGGGCGGCGGCCAGGGTCTCCGGAAGCAGGACCAGCAGGGCGATGATCACGCCGACGAAGGCGTGCGGCAGGTTCGCCGCCGCCACGCCGGCCTCGATGGTCGGTGAGACGGTCTTGGCGTCGCCGACCACCGCGACAAGCGCCACCAGCAGCAGCCCGAGGCTGATCAGCGCCGCGCGGGTGGTCGGCGGCCTGGCGTGCTCCTCGGCGTCGATGACCCGACCCTCGGTGTCGACGGGCAGGAAGTAGTCGCGGTGCCGGCCGGTCTGCACCAGCACGAACAGCCCGTACAGGGCGAGCGACGCGACCGCGGCGAAGGCGAGTTGCGGCGGGCTGAACTCCGGCCCGGGGCGGGCCGTGGTGAAGGTCGGGATGACCAGACTCAACGTGGCCAGGGTGACCACGGTCGCGAGGGCCCCGCCGGTGCCCTCGGGATTGAACACGGCCACGCGTCGGCGCAGCGCCCCGAGCAGCAGGGACAGGCCGAGAATCCCGTTGCAGGTGATCATGACGGCGGCGAAGACGGTGTCGCGGGCGAGCGACTGGGTCTTCTCCGGCCCGCTGATCATCAGCGTGACGATCAGGGCCACCTCGATGACGGTGACCGCGACGGCGAGCACCAGCGAGCCGTACGGCTCCCCCACCCGGTGGGCGACCACCTCGGCGTGGTGCACGGCGGCGAGCACGGCGCCGCCCAGCAACGCGGCGACCACCACGACGACGGGGGCGGGAAGGTCTCGCCCCCACGTCACGAGCAACACCAGCACGGCGAGCACGGGTACGGCGACGGTCCAATCGAGCAGGCGGGATCGAAGCTGGGCTGGCATGCCGTCAAGAGTGCCAGGTCACGTGATCATGTGCCCACCATCGACGCAGCGCGGGCACCGGAACCCGTAACCCGTAGGTTACGCTTCCGGTGTGGACGAGGTGGCCACCGCGATCGCGGACCCGGTGCGGCGGCGCATCCTGACCATGCTGCGCGACGCGCCGCTGGCCGCCGGCGAGATCGCCGAGCGGTTCGCCATCAGCCGACCCGCCGTCAGCCGCCACCTGCGGGTGCTGCGGGAGAGCGGACTGGTCCGCGACGAGCTGGTCGGCCGCCGCAGGATCTACCGGCTCGACAGCGGCCCACTCGTCGCGCTTGCCGACTGGCTCGCCGAGTTCAGCGCACCGCAGAGGTGGGAGCAGCGCCTCGACGCGCTGGAGACCGAGGTCCACCGCACCCGCCGGGAACGCCGCGCCCGCGGCCCGGCAGAGCATCGAACGGAGCACATCGCATGACGCGTACACCCGCCGGACGGCTGTTCCGCACCGCCACCGGCCACGATCTCGTCCTCACCCGCACGTTCCGCGCCCCGGCGGCGGACGTGTGGGCGAGCCTGACCGAGTCGGAGCGCACGGCCCGCTGGTTCGGCCCGTGGGAGGGCGACGCCGGGCCCGGACGGACCATCCGGGTCCAGATGGCGTACGAGGAGCAGCAGCCCTGGTGCGAGGTACGCATCGACGCCTGCGAACCGTTGCAGCGGCTCGCCGTATCGATGATCGACAGCTACGGCGCCTGGCTGCTGGAGTTCGCGCTGACCGAGACCGACGGCTCCACCGAGCTGCGGTTCGTACAGCACCTCGGCAGCGTGGAGGGCATCGCCGAGGTGGGTGCCGGCTGGGAGTACTACCTGGACATGCTTGTCGCCTCGCGGGACGGTTCGGCCCGGCCCGAGTTCGACGAGTACCACCCCGCCATGCAGTCCTACTACCAGGGCCTCAGGGGTTAGGGCGTCTGTCGCCTCGGAGAGTCGCCCGCCCCCGGCGAGCCCTCGTCACCTCTGACGACTCTTGGACATCTGCGACGAGGGTGCGGTGGCGCGGGCGGCGCTCTCGATGAAGTCCGCGACCGGGCCGGGTTGCGAGACCGCCACCGCGTGGGAGGCGGCGATCTCCATTGTCGTGGACCCCGCCCTCTCGGCCAGGAAGCGCTGCAGGTCTGGGGGAATGCCCTGGTCCTGGGCGCTGATCAGGGTCCAGGAGGGAATCGTCTTCCAGGCGGCCTTGGTCACGCTCTCCTCCTGGGCGCTCGCGGAGGCGGGCCGCTGCGTTGCCGCCATGAGTTCGGCGGTGCCGGGGTCGACGTCGGCGGCGAACACCTCGTGGAACTTTTCCTGCACGATGTACTGATCCATGGTCATGCCGCCGTCGTCGGAGGGGATCGGGACCATGGTGATGCTGGAGGTGAGCTGACTTCCGGGGTACTTGGTGAGCAACCCGACCACACTTTCGCCGACGTCCGGGCTCACGCTTGCGACGTACACCAGGGCCTTGACGTTGGAGGCACCAGCCGCGGCCTCGGTCATGACCAGCCCGCCGTAGGAGTGGGCGGCCATCACGACCGGTCCGGGCAAGCTGTCCAGAAGCGCCCGAACGTAGGCGGCGTCCTTCTGCACACCGCGCAGCGGGTTGGCGACGGCAATGACCGGAAAACCCCGATGTTTGAGATTGGCGATCACGCCGTTCCAACTCGACGAGCCGGCGAACGCCCCATGGACCAGCACGATTGTCGGCATCTCCTGGGCAGACATGTCCGGAGCAGTGCTCATCGGAGTTCCTTTCGAGGGGCCTCGCCGCCCGCTGGCTGCGGTGCGCAGACCGGATCGACGAGGACGGTCGCGGAGCATTCCCTGGCAGCACGCGTCAACCTGTGATCGCGGCTCCGGTGGGTTGCACCATCCAGAATCCCGCCCCGATGAGGCGACTGTCAGCGAGATCGAAGAAGATGGAGTGCCCCGTCAACACCACGCACGGCCGCGACGTCACGCCTCGGAGTCGCGATCTCCGGACTCTCCCCGTCCGATCGGCGAGGCGGAAACCTCCGACGGTTGGCCCCGCCTTCGCAGGGCGCCGAGGAGCGCGACCACTGCCAGCACTCCGGCCACCGCGGTCAACCCGGCCATCGGCGCCGAACGGGCCAACACCGGCGTGCACAGCACCAGGGCCGCCAGGCCGATGATCTGCGCTCGGGAGACCTGCCCGAGAATCTCGTACTCCAACCGGATGCGGGCGACGAGGAACAGCATCGGGCCGCCCACCACGAACAGCAGCCAACTGGGCCGCGGCTGCCCGAACGGGTGGTCGATGACCAACTCGTAGCCGACCGCCGTGACGAGCACGCTGAGCACGATCACCAGATGCGTCCGTTCCGACGCGGTGCCCAACCGGCCGGGCATACCCACCCGGCCGAACGCCTCCGACAACAGCAGACCGGCGTGGTAGAAGTAGATCCGCCAGAGCAGCGCGCTGGTGGCGAACGCGACAGCGAAAGCGGCTGCCCGCTCCGCGGAATAGTCCGCGCCGCTGAAGACCACGCCGATAACCAGAATCGACTCACCGAGTGCGATGAGAAACATCTGCTGATAACGGTCCGCGAGATGGGCCCCCGCGATCCGCCACCGACCTACCTTCGAGACCCCGAGCCATGGCAGCGGCCAACCCAACGCCCAGGCGAGGTAGTCGACAGCGAGGGCGACGACCCACAGCGGCAGGCGGAGGTCATCCGGACCCAACGCGCCGGCCAACCACAGCGGCGCGCTCGCCAGAGCCCACACGACAAGCCGGAGCGGCACCAGCCGTCGCGGGTGCCCACGCAACGCGGCGGCGACCACCAGCGGCCGCAGCACCATCACCATCAGGTACGCGACAGTGAATGGCAGCGCCCGCTCCTCCATGGCGCGGGGCAGCGTCACCGCCATGATCAGGCCGGCGAACATCGTGCCGACCACGACGGCCTGGATGATCGGGTGCTCTGGTTCGTACCGACTGGTGATCCAGGCGGTGTGCGACCAGATCAACCAGAGCGCCAGAAAGAGCAGCAGGGTACGCCCGAACCCCGTGACGAGCGTCCAGCCGGTGTCGTCGCCCAACCCGGCGAATCGTTGCGAGACCCGGGTGAGGGCCACGACGAAGGCCAGATCGAAGAACAGCTCCAGGAACGTCGCCCGACCCGAACTCCTTGGAGGGCGCAGCAGCTCGGCGCCCCGCCCCGCCGCCATCGTCAGCCTCCGTCCGCCCGGTGCTACCAACGAGCCGGCGGCCTGCGGGGTTGCGTCAGCGCTCATCCCCGCCGGCGCCGAAGGCGCCCCTGGCGGCTCCGCCCAGGGGGCCGGTCTCCCGGCGCAGCTTGGCGAACTCGGCGGTCAGCGCCGGCAGCGGGAAGTGCGCGTTCAGGCCGCTGGGGTTGGGCAGCACCCACACGCGGGCGGGGCCCAGCCGCTCCGGCTGCGGGCCCAGCCCGGCCTTCGGCCGGACGAACGCGATCCGGTACGCCGTCACCCCGAGAACCGCCACCCACCGCGGCAGGTGCCGCTCGGCCTTGACCGCCAGCCCGGTCACGCCGGCCACCAGCTCGGCGGAGGTCAGCTCGTCGGCGCGGGCGGTGGCCCGGTTGCTCAGGCTGGTGAGGCCCAACCCCTGGCGCAGCAGCTCGGCGCGCTCCCACGGGCGCAGCTCCCGGTCGGTGAAGCCGGCGCCGTGCAGGGCCGGCCAGAAGCGGCTGCCCCGGCGGGCGAAGTGCGCCCCCACCGCCGCCGAGTAGAGGCCCGGGTTGAAGCCGCAGAAGAGCACCCGCAGGCCGGGGCCGATCACGTCCACCAGGCCGCGACCGGCCGCGGCCGCGACCTCCTGCCGGGTCGGCGGCCGCCAGGGCTGCGCCGCGCCCGCGTCCATTCCACCGATCCTGCCGTACGCCCCGCCGCCCGTCCCGACCTGCGCGCAACCCGAACGCACCCCACCCGATGCGCGCCGATGATCACGCCTTGACACCCTGAACGGATGGACAGCGCCGACCACCTCGCCGCCAGCCGCTCCGCGCGGATGCGCTGGAACACGCCGCTGTCGGAGGAGCACGCGGACCTGCTGCTGCGACGACTCGACGTGCGCCCCGGCGCGCGCGTGCTCGACCTGGGCTGCGGCTGGGGCGAGCTGCTGCTCCGCGCCGTCGCCGCGGGCGGCGTGGCGGGCCCGGTCGCGACGAGGGGCGTCGGTGTGGACACCGACGAGACCGCCCTCGCCCGCGGGCGCAGGCTCGCCGCCGAGAGGTCGCTGAACAGGCACGTCGCGTTCGTGATGGGCGAGGCGGCGGCCTGGCAGGAGCCGGCCGACCGGGTCCTGTGCGTCGGCTCCGCGCACGCCTTCGGTGACACCGGGGCGGCTCTCGACGCGCTCGCCGGCGTGGTCCGTCCCGGTGGACGGCTGCTGTTCGGCGAGGGGTACTGGCAGTCCGACCCGACCACCGAGGCCACGCGGATCTTCGGCACGGAGGTCACCGATCTCGCGGGCCTCGTCGAGGCCGCCCGCGAGCGGGGCTGGCGGCTGCTGCACCTGAGCACCGCCGACCAGCGGGAGTGGGACGACTTCGAGTCCACCTGGCTCGCCGGGCGGCAGGAGTGGCTGCTGACGTACCCCGAGGATCCCCGCGCGGCCGACGTCCGCGCGGAGCTCGACGACCGGCTGCGCCAGTACGTGGGCGGCTACCGCGGCGTCCTCGGCCTCGCGTACCTCGTTCTCGGTCGCTGACGCCTCCGGCGGAAGCCCGCCCGTTCGGCCCACCGACCCCACACCGATGGGGAAGAGTGCTGACGAGAACTGTCGTCGACGGCCGGGCGGTGGCACGGCGTCGTGACGTGCGGAGGTGCGGATGAGCGGCACGACCCCGACCGGGCCCGTCAGCAACGTCGTCCTGGTGCACGGCGCGTACGCCGACGGCTCCTCCTGGTCCGACGTCATTCCCCTCCTGCACCGGGCCGGAATCACGGTCACCGCGGTGCAGAACCCGCTTACCTCCCTGGCCGACGACGTGGCGGCCACCAACCGCGCTCTCGACCGGCAGGACGGGCCGACGGTGCTGGTGGGACATTCCTGGGCGGGCACGGTCATCAGCGAGGCCGGCAACCATCCCGCGGTCGCCGCCCTGGTGTACGTCGCCGCCCGCGCGCCGGACGCCGGAGAGGACTTCACGGCCCTCGCGGCGCGGTTCCCCACCCCGCCGGCGAACGCCGGGCTCGTCCACAGCGACGGCTTCGCGCAACTCAGCGAGCAGGCCTTCCTCGACGACTTCGCGGGCGGCGTCGAGGCGACCCGTGCGCGTTCCCTCTACGCCGTACAGGGGCCGATCGCAGGGGACCTGTTCGCGGGCCGGACGACAGTCGCGGCCTGGCGGAACCGCCCCTGCTACTACTCCGTCTCCACGGCCGACCGGACCACCGCGCCCGAGCTGGAGCGGTTCCTGGCCGAGCGGATGAACGCGACGACGATCGAGGTCGACTCCTCGCACCTCGCCATGGTCACGCACCCCGAGACGATCGCCGACCTCATCCTCATGGCGACCAGGGGCACTCGCGGTCCCGTCGCGGACAGCCGGGGCTGACCACCACGACGCCCGCGCCCACCGTCAGGTCAGCCTGCACGCGGTGCCGCAGTACGGGCAGTGCGCCCGCTTGGCGTTCGAGGTGACCTCGACGTCGCAGCGTGGGCACCTGCCGTTCTCCCACAGGCCCTGGTCGATGCCGAGTTCCCCGCCGTAGTGGTCGCGATCGGGCCAGGCGACCAGCTCGACGTCGAGGCCGGGGTCGACATCGTCCTCGTACCAGGTGACGTTGGCCAGGGTCAGCACCGTTCGCATGCCGTACGCCTCCTGCTCGAACTGCGGTAGGACACGCCGCAGGACGTCGACCAGCTCACGGACCGGCAGCGCCGCGAGGTGCCCGGCGAGGCGCTCGCGATCTTCGTCGGTGGACATACGGCCGACCCTACGTGCCGCGCCGACGCCGGCGCTGACCGTGCCACGGTGCGTCCCTGGCCGGAGCGGGTGGGCTTGACGGGGCCCAGACATCGGAGGTTTACTGCGTCAGCGATGCGAGTCGATGCGCGCCGACCGTCCACTGAGGTTGGTCGGGGTCATCGGCTGGCCAATCGCACGCTCACCACCGCTCCACATCACCGCTCCACATCACCGCACCATCTCAGCCGAGCATCGGCGGCCCGGCTTCCGCACCACCGCCACCATGGCCCCGGGCGTGCCCTCGTGCACCCTCTCGGGGTCGACGCTCAGCAGAGGAGCAAGACCATGCGTTCCCGTCCCCGCCTCTTGGCGCTCGTCACCGGCCTGGCCGTGTTGATGGCCGGCCTGATAGCAATCCCCACGCAGGCCTCGGCAGCACCGCTGACCAAGGTCCTGGTGTTCAGCAAGACCGCCGGCTTCCGCCACTCGGCCATCCCCAACGGCATCGCCGCGATCCAGCAGCTCGGCTCCGCCAACGGCTTCAGCGTGACCGCGACCGAGGATGCCAGCCAGTTCACCACCTCCAACCTGGCCCAGTACCAGGCGGTGGTCTTCATGTCGACGACCGGCGACGTCCTCGACTCCAGCCAGCAGGCGGCCTTCGAGTCGTACATCGGCTCCGGCGGCGGGTACGTCGGCGTGCACGCCGCCGCCGACACCGAGTACAGCTGGCCGTGGTACGGCCAGTTGGTCGGCGCGTGGTTCGACTCGCACCCGGCGATCCAGACCGCGACCGTGAAGATCGAGGACCGGACCAACCCGTCGACCGCGCACCTCGGCGCCACCTGGGTCCGCTCCGACGAGTGGTACAACTACCGCACCAACCCCCGGTCCACCGCGCGGGTCCTGGCCAGCCTCGACGAGTCGTCCTACAGCGGCGGCAACATGAACGGCGACCACCCGATCACCTGGTGCAAGGCGTTCGGCGGCGGTCGGGCCTGGTACACGGGCCTCGGGCACACCGAGGCGTCGTACACCGACCCGAACTTCACCAAGATGCTGCTCGGTGGCCTCCAGGTCGCCGCGGGTTCGGTCAGCGCCAACTGCTCGCCGGGGACGACGAACCCGACGACCCCGCCGCCGACGACGGCCCCGCCTACCACGGCCCCGCCGACCACGGCCCCGCCGACGACGGCTCCGCCGACCACCCCGCCGCCCGCCGCCACCGGTTCCACCCTGCGGGCCCGCGCCAACAACCAGTACGTCAGCGCGCCCAACTCCACCACCCCGCTGATCGCGAACAAGAGCACTGCCGGGACGAGCGAGCGGTTCGAGCTGGTCAACCTCGCCAACGGCAACGTCGCGTTGCGCGCCAAGAGCAACGGGCAGTACGTCGCGGCGGAGAACGCCGGGGCCGCCGCTCTGATCGCCAACCGGGCCAGCGCCGGCGCCTGGGAGACGTTCCAGCTGATCCGTAACTCCGACGGCACGGTCAGCCTGCGGGCCACCGTCAACAGCCGCTACGTGGCTGCCGACAACGGGGGCGCCTCGCCGCTGATCGCCAACCGGACCGCCATCGGTCAGTGGGAGAAGTTCGACCTCGTCACCACCAACTGATCGCGTCTCGACGCGCCCTTCGCCACCCCCACCCGGCCGTGGTGCGCCCTCGCACGCCCGGCCCTGGTCGTCGAGAAAGGACGATCATGCTTTCGAACCCCCGGCGCTGGTCCCGGGCACTCGTCGCGGCGGTCACCACCGTCGCGAGCGTGAGCCTGGCCGTGGCCGCGCCCTCCACCGCTCAGGCGGTGGTCATCCCGGCCTCCGACTATCAACAGATCAAACTCGCCACCGGCTCGGCCGAGCTGGGCGAGGCCATGTCCCTGGCCGTCCTGCCCAACCGATCGGTGCTGCACACCGCCCGCAACGGCGTCCTGCGGGTCACCGACGTGGCCGGCAACACCAAGACCTCCGGCACCCTGTCCGTCTACACCCACGACGAGGAGGGGTTGCAGGGCGTCGCCGTGGACCCCAACTTCGCCACCAACAGGTGGATCTACCTGTACTACTCGCCCACGTTGAGCACGCCGTCCGGGGACGCCCCGACCACCGGGTCGCAGTCGGACTGGGACCGGTGGAAGGGGCACCTCAACCTGTCCCGGTTCACCCTCAACAGCGACGACACGGTGAACCTGAGCAGCGAGAAGGTCGTGCTCCAGGTCAACAACGACCGCGGGCAGTGCTGCCACGTCGGCGGTGACCTGGACTTCGACGGCGCCGGCAACCTGTACCTGACCACCGGTGACGACACCAACCCGTTCGAGTCCTCCGGGTACGCGCCGCTTGACGAGCAGACCAACCGCAACCCGCAGTTCGACGCCCAGCGCTCGGCGGGCAACACCAACGACCTGCGGGGCAAGGTGCTGCGGATCAAGCCGCAGTCGGACGGGACGTACACGATCCCGTCCGGCAACCTGTTCGCGCCCGGTACGGCCAACACCCGTCCGGAGATCTACGCGATGGGTCTGCGCAACCCGTTCCGGATGAGCGTCGACAAGGCGACGGGCGTGGTCTACGTCGGCGACTACGGCCCCGACTCCGGGTCCACGAACTCCAGCCGCGGCCCCTCCGGTCAGGTGGAGTTCAACCGGATCACGGCACCCGGCAACTTCGGCTGGCCGTACTGCACCGGCAGCAACACCAGCACGGAAACATACAATGAATACACCTTCCCGTCCGGGCCGTCGCAGTCGAAGTACAACTGCTCGGGCGGGCCGACGAACAACTCGTTCCGCAACACCGGTCTCGGCACGCTGCCCGCGGCGAAGCCGGCCTGGATCAAGTACGCCGGTGACTCCGGTTCCCCGTCGGAGTTCGGCAGCGGCTCCGAGTCGCCGATGGCCGGGCCGGTCTACCGGTACGACGCGTCGCTCAACTCCAGCGTCAAGTTCCCGTCGTCGCTCAACGGCCAGTTCTTCGCCGGCGAGTACGGCCGTCGCTGGATCAAGCCGATCGCGATCAACTCCGACGGCTCGCGCGGGGAGATCTCCAGCTTCCCGTGGAGCGGCACGCAGGTCATGGACATGGCCTTCGGTCCGGACGGCGCGCTCTACGTGCTTGACTACGGCACCGGCTCGAACAACCAGGCGCTCTTCCGGATCGAGTACATCGGTGGCGGCAACCGCAACCCGATCGCCGTGGCCTCGGCCAACCCGACCTCGGGGTCGAACCCGCTGACCGTCAACTTCTCGTCGGCCGGCAGTTCCGACCCGGAGGGTGGGACGCTGAGCTACCTGTGGACGTTCGGCGACGGCACCACGTCGACGGCGGCCAACCCCACCAAGACGTACACCACCAACGGCACCTACGCCCCCACGCTGAAGGTCACCGACCCGACCGGCCTGTCCGGCACGGCGAGCCTGGTCGTCACCGTGGGGAACACCGCGCCGACGGTGACGCTGACCTCGCCCGTCGACGGGCAGCTGTTCAGCTTCGGTGACACGGTGTCCTACCAGATCTCGGTGAGCGACCCGCAGGACGGCACGATCGACTGCTCCAAGGTGAGCCTGACCTACGCGCTGGGCCACGACAGCCACGCGCACCAGATCACCTCGAAGACCGGGTGCAGTGGCTCCATCGCCGTCCCGACCGACGGGGAGCACGACTCCGCGGCCAACATCTACGGAGTCTTCGACGCGGCCTACACCGACAACGGTGGGCTCACCACGCACAGCATCAGGACCCTTCAGCCGAAGCACCGACAGGGTGAGCACTTCACCGCCCAGTCCGGTGTGCAGGCGACCGACCACACCAACGCCGAGGGTGGCCGGACGGCCGGGTTCATCGAGAACAACGACTGGATCTCGTACCAGCCGTACAACCTGGCCAACGCGACCCGGTTCACCGCGCGGGTCTCGTCGGCAGGCGCCGGCGGCACCATCGAGGTCCGTACCGGGTCCGCCACCGGCACCCTGCTCGGCACCGCCACGGTGCCGGTGACCGGTGACTGGGAGACCTTCGTCGACGTCTCCACCGCCATCAGCAACCCGCCGACCGCGTCGACCACGCTGTACCTGGTGTTCAAGGGCGGCTCGGGCAACCTGTTCGACGTCGACGCGTTCACCTTCACCACAGGCACCACCACCCCCAGCGGTGGGATCACGCTGCGGGCGCAGGTCAACAGCCAGTACGTGTCGGCCGTCGGCACCAACCCGCTGATCGCCAACAAGGCGAGCGTGTCGACGACCGAGCAGTTCGACCGGGTGGACGCCGGCAACGGCAACATCGCCCTGCGTTCGCGCGCCAACGGGCTGTACGTCTGCGCTGACAACGCGGGCGCGAGTCCGTTGATCGCGAACCGTACGACGATCGGCCCGTGGGAGACCTTCCAGATCATCACCAACTCGGACGGGACTGTCGGCCTGCGGGCGCTGGCCAACAACCAGATCGTGGCCGCCGAGAACGCCGGGGCGGGCTCGTTGATCGCCAACCGCACGTCCGTCGGGTCCTGGGAGAAGTTCGTCCTGACCAGCAGCTAGGCGGCGCTACCCGGCCTGGTCGGCGGCCGGGCCGTGAAACGGCGGGAGTCCGGGGCGGACGGTGCAAACCGTCCGCCCCGGCTTCTTTCTGGCAGTCGTCCCGGAGCGGCGCGACCCAGGAGCCCGGGACAGTTTGGTGAAGGATTCTCAGACATGGCGGGGCGGGTTCCGCAGTCAGGCAACCGTCACCGACCGTACGCGACAGGACCACTGTGGATCGGCCGCCCGCGCCTAGCGTGGGCGGTGCGACGTCGGAGCGTAGTGACTTCGACAGTCAACCTCAGGGGGTCTCGTGCGCAGGAAACTCGGATTCGTCCCGGTGGGCGTCATGCTGGTGGCCACTCTCGCCGTCGCACAGACGCCGGCTGCGGCGGGCGCCGCGGCGGCGGACGCGCCAAGCGCCTCGGCGACAGTGGCCGAGGCACGCGCCACCATCCACGGTCGGCCGTCCACCGAGGCGGACACCGCGGCGTCGGCGGGAAACGCCTACTGGACACCGGAGCGCATGCGCGCTGCCCGCCCCGCCCCCATGCCCGACGGGGTCGACACCTTCGACGGGGAGGCCGCCGACCGTCCCGGCCGCATCGGCGCGGCCCGTGACGTGGCGAACCCTGCGGCCCCACGATCGTCGACGGCCGGTGTGCGCGCGTTCGCGGGCGGCGCCAGCCAGGGCACCCAGTCGGTGAACGCCTCACCCGGAGTCGGGCGCGTCTTCTTCACCCACAACGACGAGGACTTCTTCTGCTCCGGCGCGACCATCAACAACCCGCAGGCCAACATGGTGTCCACCGCCGGGCACTGCGTCCATCCCGGTGACGGCGGGTCGGTCTGGTTCGACAACTGGGCGTACGCCCCGGAGTTCACCGACGGTGTCGCGCTGCACGGCCTCTGGTTCGCCAAGGAGTTCACCTCGGTGCAGGGCTGGGTCGACTGGGGTTACCTCTGGTGGGACTTCGCGTTCGTCACCATGCACCCCCGCAACGGCGACCGGCTCGTGCACGTCACCGGCGGGCAGGGGCTCAGCGTCAACAAGTCCAAGACACTGACGGCGATGCTGCTCGGCTACCCCGGCGAGGCCCCGTACGACGGTCAGTCGCAGTACTACGCCCAGGGTGGCATCAAGGCCGCCGGGGCGCAGCGGGTCAAGCTGAAGGACTGCCCGCTCAACCACGGCTCCAGCGGAGGCCCGTTCCTGCGCGCCTGGGACAACGACCTCCGGTTCGGGTACGTCAACTCGGTGATGTCGTACAAGTACTCCGGCAACATGTACGGCCCCTACTTCGACGACGACGTGCTGGACATCTACAACGTGGCGAAGAACAAGCAGTGACAGGCGCCGTGGCTTGACAAGCACCGGGTTCCAGAGTGGACGATGCAGCGTGCGGATTCTCGTGGTGGGTGGCAGTGGCCTGATCGGCGCTCATGTCGTGGACGTGCTGCGCGAGCGCGGCCATGCCACCACCACTGTGGCGCGGACCGCCCAGCCGGGCGTCGACCACCTGCTCGACGTCGGGTCCGCCTCGATCGAGCAACTGCGGCCGCTGCTCGCCGGTCACGACGGTGTCGTGTACGCCACCCGCACCGACGAGCAGCGGCCGCTGCCCAAGCCGATCTATCCGCAGTTCCGCGACGACAACGTCGAGCCGGTGGTGCGCCTGTTCACGGCCGCCCGCCTGGAGGGCCTCACCCGCGGCGTCGTGATGGGCTCGTACTACACCTACTTCGACAGGCGGCATCCGCAGTGGCGGCTCGCCGAGCGCCACACGTACATCAGGTGCCGGGTCGAGCAGGCCCGGGAGGGACGCGCGGCGGCCGGCCCGGATCTGCCGATCGCCGTCCTCGAACTGCCGTTCGTCTTCGGTCGTTCCGGCGACCGGCTGCCGAACTGGGCCGGGCCGCTGGACCGGTGGGCGCGCTCCCGTACCCCTCTGGTGGCCCCGACCGGCGGGAGCGCCGCGGCCTCGGCGCGCAGCGTCGCCGAGATGACGGCGGACGCTTTGGAGCAGGCCAGCGGCGCGGACATCCCGGTCGCCGACGAGAACCTCACCTGGCACGACATGCTCGGGCGCATCGCCGAGGCGGTGGGCCGACGCCGCCGGGTCGGCCGACTGCCGACCGGCGTGGCGAAGGCCGCCCTGCGACTCGGCGGCGCGGCGCAGGGTCTCGGCGGCAAGGAGTCGGGCATCAATCCCACCCACCTCGCGGACCTGCTGCTCGCCGAGCTGTTCGTCGAGCCGACGACCGGCCGGTCGCTGGACTCCGCGCTGCGCGAGACCTTCCCCGCCTGACCTGAGTAGCTGCGCCGGAGCGAAGGAGGGGCTATTCCGGCCGCTGGCCGCCGCGTCGGGCTGACCGGACCGGGGCGATGCGGGGTCGGCCGACCCGAAACACCGCGAGCGGAAGGCCTGCGACCCGTTCGGCGAGCCGCCCGGCGGTCGTGGGGCAGTCGATGAGCTGGCTGAGCGGATGGACCGCCAGGCCGTGCCGGGCCAGAGCCAGCCACGTACGCAGCAGACGTCGGCCCGCGCTGATCCGGTCGTCGTCGTCGGCGGCGAGGAGGACCAGGACGCTGCCGTCGTAGCGCAACAGGCCGCGGCCGCTGGCGGCCAGCAGCGCCGGCAGGCCCAGGCGGCGGGTGACCGGGTACGCGCGCAGCGCGGCGGACAGGACGCCCGCTTCGATCCGGGACAGGCCGAGCGCTCGGTCCGTGAGTCCGTCGAGATGATAGCGAGGATGGCGTGGGCTCAGGCGCAGCCAGTCCCGCAACTCGACAGCGACGGCGGGTGTGCCGAACATCCACCTGTCGGCGACGACCAGGTCCGATACGAGTTCCCGGGTCGGGACGTGTGCGACACCCGGCTCGAGATCGGCGAGGACGGCGTCGTCGACGTACCCGGGTGCGTATGGGCCACGGGCGACCCGGCGGGCCTCGATGTCGGCGATCGTGAACGGAGTCGCGTACCGATGTGCCGCGGGGACCAGTCGTGGACCGGGCGCCACGGTGACGGTGAGGCCGAGTTCGGCGGAGACGATGAGGCAGGTCTCGACGAACGCGCCGATGCCGAGGGTCAGGTCGCGCCCGGTCGGGTCGGAGTCGGGCAGGCGGCAGGCGGGATCGACGTCGATGGTGATCTCGTCGGCGTGGTAGCCCGGTCGCCACGGCTGCGTGTTGTGTGCGCTCGGCGCCCGGCGGCAGATCGCCTCGGTGGCCCGCAACTGCTCGACCCAGCTCACGCGGCTCCTCGCTCGTAGAAGGTGTACCCGTGCAGTGGCCGCCCACCCGCGCGCCGGTACTGGGCGGCCGAGGCGACGTTCGTCCGCTCGACGAAGGTGCTGCGCAACGTCCGGTAGCCGTTGCGGGCGAGGTTGCGGTGCAACTCCCGGGACAGCAACGTCAGGTACCCGTTGCCCTGCTCATCGGGAACGGTGCCCTTGATGATGAGGACCGCGTCCCGCCGGTACCGGCCGCGGGTGGCGAGAAGCCGGAGCTGATTGAGGACGCCGAGCCGACCGCCGACGCTCATGAGGTATTCGGAGATGTCCGGCACGGTGACGACGAACGCGACGGGACGGCCGGCCTTCTCCAGCCAGAGGAGCAGCCCCTCGTCGAGCAGGAACGCCAGACCGTCGGTCTGCTCCGCCAACTGCTCGGCGGAGATGTCGGTGTAGTAGCCGAGCTGCGCGAAGCTGGCGTTGAGCATCCGGCGCAGGATCGGCAGTTGACTGCGCAGGCGCCACCGGGAGCCGTGCCGGATGACGAGCCGTTCGGCGGCCATCCGGGCATCGTCGAAGGCGAACCCGTGGTCGACGTCCGCGGCCGGCGGCGCACCCGTCGCCGTAGCGGCGAGGTCGACGCGCCAGGTGTCGGCCTCGAAGCGACTGTGGAAGCCGTGCCGCTCGTACATGTCCGGGTAGTAGGCCGGGTTCCACGCCGAGTCCACGAACCCACGGTCGGCGAAGCCGGAGGTGATCACCCCGCCGGTCTGGTTGGGCAGCAGGGCCACCGGCCCGAACAGGTGTCGACCGTCGGCCCGGCTACCGACCGCATCCATGATCGCGGCGAAGACGGCGTCGTCATCGACGAACTCGGTGTGCCCGAACAGCTGCCGCGGGCCGACCTTGGCGTCGAAGGCCGCACTGCGGTGCATGCTTGTGCGTCCCACGACCTCGCCGCGTCGGTCGCGGACCACGAACAGCTCGGCGGCGCCGCGGTGGGCCGCGATGACCGATGACACCAGGGGTACGTACCTGTCGGTCGGGTGGAGCCGGAGCGGAAAGTCGACGAATGCCCGCAGGTCGGCCCGCGACTGCACGGGATCCAGTCTCATGCGCGGTGCACCGGCGGGCCGGACGTCTCACGCGAGAGCGGGGTGAAGGTCGGTATGTGCGCCATCCCGTCGGACTCGGCACGCCAGATGCCGTTGCTGTAGCCCTCGGGCTCGGCGTTGTAGAGGCGGATGTAGCCGCCTGTCGCGTTCTTCGTGCCGTGATCGGTCACCCAGCACATGAGGTCACGGTGATGGCGGCTGCGGGCGAACGTCAACAGCGCGTCACGGTCGCTGAAGAAGGCGATGGTGCCGAGTGTGAACGGGAACTGGTAGTAGACGGTGTGCCACAGGTATCCGTCCATTCGTCTCATCTGCCGGACCATTCGGAACCAGGTCCTGGTGAGCGTGAGGATCGAGCGCGGCCCCCGGTAACGGGTGGCGCCGACGAACATGGCTGACGCCTGGCCCACCGGGGGCGCGGCGGAGAAGTCGGTGGTCCTCATGCCGGGATGCCCTTCACCAGGTACACGTTCTTGATCGTGGATGCCGCGTCGGCGAACGGGCCGGTGCCGTACTCGTGGACCGCCACCCGCAGGTCCGCCGCGGACGGGTCCTCGGCGAGGGACTCGGCGAAGTCCCTGCTGACCTCGGCGAGGTGGCGCACCACTCCCGCGCGGCAGGTGTCGGTAAGGGTTCGCCGCTGCGCCGGGTCGAGCGTCAGGCCCTCGCGGAGTTGCAGGTTGACGACCGGCCGGCTCTCCAGGTCGGCCTGTTCGGTCACCGCGAGGCAGAAGCTCTGCAGCAGGTGCGCCTGGGGATTGCCGGCATAGAGGCCGTACTCGACGTCCTGCGGGTAGATGTTGGCGCCCATGTACGAGATCGTGCTGTCCTTGCGGCCGTACAGGAACAGCAGTGGTAGACGCATCCGGTCGACCTGCCAGGCGCGGTCCGCGGCGGCCCGCGCCGCGGGGTCGGCGATCGCGGCCAGGACATCCGGGTACGAGATCAGCAGGCCCTCGTCGCCGATGTTGTAGCGGACCCGCGGATTGAGCACCGCCGTCGAGTTGATCGTGCAGAGCACCTCGTGGTCCGGAGTGGTCTCCAGGTACGTCTCCAGCGGGTTGTACTGGAAGACCATCGGCAGCCGGTGCTCGTCGGCGCCGAGCAGGGCGGTCCGCAGTGCGACGTCGGTCCGCAGTCGTCGGCGGACCCAGACGCTGAAGTCGCTCTCCCCGGCCATCCCGATGGTGAGGTCGCTGGCCCCGTAGCCGGAGCGCACCTTGACGAAGCGCTCCTCCAGGTAGTCGCGCAGCGCCTCGGTCATTCCCTCACCGCCGACAAGTCCGCTGATGCGGTACTCGGCCCAGGGGAAGTCCTCGGCGTCGAGCTTGTCGCGCAGGTGCTTCAGAAACGGTGGGTAGGCGGTGACGATGTAGTCGAACCCGGGGCCGAAGTACGACAGCGTGTCGGCGATCTTCCGCAGGTCGGGCCCCGTGTTCTTGACCATCGCGATCGCCGACATGGCGATGCCGGTGTTGGTCCCGGTCGCCCAGGCGCCCATCGAGTACGCGTTGATGACGAACCGCCGCTTCGACGGGAACACCATTGTCGCGTAGCCGGCCAGGTTCTTGTGCACCGAGCGCAGCTCGCGGCGGCTGCGGATCCAGTTGAACGGCTGGCCGGACGAGCCCGACGACTCGTCGACCACGCTGCCGGCGATCTCGATCTCCCCGTGCCGACAACGCTGTGCCTCCGGGTACGCCTGCACGTACGACCGCTTGTCGGTGGGCGGGTAGGACGACAGATCGAACCAGCGGAACCGCCAATTGTGGCGGCGGAGGAAATCGCCGTACGCGGGCACGTCGATCGCGGCGAACTGGCAGGTCATCCAGGCGTGCAGCCGGGCGAAGCGCCCCAGGTGGGGACGGTACTGACGTGCCGTGAGTCGCCACACCGCCGGATGGATCCGGTAGAGGGTGTAGAGCCAGGTCAGGGCGAAACTTGCGGCCCGCAGGGTCCACCGACGGAGGAATGTCACCACGCGGCAACACTATTGGCCTGTCGAGCCGGCCACTTGATGGCGGGTACTCAGCTGTCCTGAGTGTTCGACCGAGCGTTGGTGGGGCGCGCGTGGTACGCGGTCTTGACGTCGGCCGAGAAACCGCAGGCGCGGTAGAAGCCGTGGGTTGCCGCGTCGCGCGAGCCCGTCATCAGCATCGCCTTGTAGCAGCCGGCGTCCCACGCGGCCTGGAGCGTGCCGGCCATGATCTGCCGACCCAGACCGGTGCCGCGTCGCGCGCGCTCGACGACGACGTTCTCGATGACGGCGTACGGCGAAGCCGACCGGCTGATGTTCGGGATCACGTTGAGGTACGTCGTGGCGACGACGATCCCGTCGGATTCGAGGACGAACAGATGCAGCCCCGGCGAGCCCAGGATCCGCTGGAAGGCCGCCTCGTCGGCGCCGTCGTCAAGCACCGGATCGTCCGGGTTGAGTTGCCGGTAGAGGTCGATGATCTGCGCGAAGTCGTCGGGCCGGGCCGCACGGAACATGCCTCGAGCGTAGCCAGGGATCGGTGTGGCGGTGGTGCACGACTGTGGCGGTCAGGGGCCCGACGGGCCTCGGTCCTCGAACTCGTAGGTGGTGGTCAGGGCCTCCGGCAGGTCGGGGACGAGGGCGAACGTGCCGTCGACGACCTGCACGTAGCGCCTGCCCTGCAGGATCGAGTAGCTGCCGTCGGCGACCCGGTCGATGATGAAGAGCTGCGTCGCCGCGGTCGGGTCGCAGGCGCGGGCACGGACGCTGCCCGGCGCGGCGTCGTGCACAACTGTCATGCAGACCTGGCCGGCGCCGGCGGGGTTGGCCGCCACGATCCGGAACGCCTTGCCCGCCGGCCGCAGGACCCACAGCGCCCGGTCGTCGACGCCCGGCCCGGCGGTGGCCCGTACCCGGTCGTCGTCGGGGCCGCTCGCCAACGCCGCCCCGGCCAGGCCGGGAACCACGATCCGGACCTGCCGGCGACCGCCGAGAATGTCCTGCGGCCCCGCCGGGGAGGTCTGGCTCGGGGAGGTCTGGGTCGGGGCGAGCGACGACGGGACGGCCGGCGGGGAGGTCACGCCCGCCGGGCCCGCGGTCGGCGTCGTGTCGTCGACGCGTGCCCGCAGCACTGTGGCGCCGACGGCCGCGACCAGCACGGCCAGCCCCACGCCGGTGACTGCCGCACGGCGTCGCCGCCGCCGGTCGCTGCGCCCCCGCAGCGCCCCCGCCGGGGGCAGGGTCGTGACGCGTCGGACCTCGTCGACGATCGCCCGCAGGTCGTCGTGCGGATCAGGCATGGGAGGTCCCCTCCTGGTTCACCTCGGTCAGCAGCCCGGCCATCGCCCGACGACCACGGGCGAGGTACGTCTTGACGGTCCCGACGGGGGCCCGCATCTCGGCTGCCACCTCGGCGACGCTGAGATCGTTCAGGTGGTGCAGCACGACGGCACGGCGCTCGTTGGCGCCGAGCCGTTGCAGCGCCTGGATCAGCGCGACGTGGTCCTCGCTGAGGCCGGGCACACTCTGGTCGACGGCGGCCCGGTGGTGGGCGCGAATCCGGTTGAACGTCTTGCGCCAGCTGCTCACCGCCGCTCGGGAGGCGACCGCGCGGACCCACGCCTCCGGGCTGTCCGCCTCCCGGACGGTGTGCCAGCGCTGCCACGCCCGCATGAACGCCTCCGCGACCGCGTCCTCGGCCTCGCTGCGGTTGCCTGTCAGCGCGTAGACGTGACCCACGATCCGCCCGGCGCAGGCGGCGTAGAGGGCGTCGAACTCCTCAGCGTCACGCATCCGACCTGCGCCTTTCGAGCCTCGTCCCCCTGGTCACCGCGCATCGAACTCGCCGCGCCGACCTTGCCTCCCCGCACCCGGTCAGTTTGTGATCACGGTCACACTGCCAAAGATCAACCGGGTGGCGAGCCCAGACGTCATCGTGCCGTCCCGGGAGACGCCCGTGGCGGAGAGGACGATGTGCGACGACGTCAACGACGCGCCCTGACGGCCGGGGTGCTCGCGACAGCACTTGTCGCGGCGGGGCTGGCGGCCAACCCGGCGAGCGCGCAGGTGCGGCCGGCGGCCACCGTCTCCGGCAGGCCCGGCACGCCCGGCACCTTCACGCTGATCACCGGCGACCGGGTGTCCATCGACGGGGCCGGCCGCCCGGCGATCGAGCGGGGGCCGGGACGGACCGCGATGCGCTTCGTGATCAGCCGGGAGGGTGGCCACCAGTTCGTCGTTCCGGTGGACGCCCTGCCGCTGCTGCGCGACGGGCGGCTCGACCGGCGACTGTTCGACCTCACCACGCTGGCCGGGTTCGGCTACGACGACCGGGCGGCCGACCTGCCGCTGCTGGTCGCGTACCCCGGAAAGAACGCGGCGGGGGCGCGGACCGCGACGGTCGGGGGCGACGGGCGCGTGCGGGCCGACCTGCCCGCCGCCCACGCCCTTGCGGTGCGGGCGGGCCGCGACGAGCGGGTGACGCTGTGGTCGTCGCTCACCCGGGGCACGTCGATGGCGCGCACCCTCGCCGACGGGGTCAGCGCCGTCTGGCTCGACGGCAAGCGGCGGGTGACGCTTGACCGCAGCGTGCCGCAGATCGGCGCCCCGGCGGCCTGGCAGGCCGGCTTCGACGGCACCGGCGTCACCGTCGGCGTGCTGGACACCGGCATCGACGCCGCCCACCCCGACTTCGCCGGGCACCTCACCGAGGTCCGGGACTTCACCGGCGGCGGCGACCCCTCCGACGCGGTTGGTCACGGCACCCACGTGGCGTCGACGATCATGGGGAGCGGCGCCGCCTCCGGTGGCCGGTACCGGGGTGTCGCTCCGGGCGCGAAGCTGCTCGTCGGCAAGGTCTGCGCCACCACCGAGTGCCAGGACTCGGACATCATCACAGGCATGCAGTGGCTCGCCCCGCAGACCCGGGTGGTCAACCTGAGCGTGGGCGGCGACGACGCGCCCGGACTCGACCCCCTGGAGACGGCGGTCCAGGACCTCAGCCGGGAGTACGGCACGCTGTTCGTGGTCGCCGCCGGCAACGAGGGCAAGCCGAAGTCCGTGTCCTCCCCGGCGTCCGCCGACGACGCGCTCGCCGTCGCGGCCGTCGACGCCGACGACCAGCGGGCGTACTTCTCCAGTCGGGGCCCCCGCGTCGGCGACAACCACATCAAGCCCGAGATCAGCGCGCCGGGCGTCGACATCGTCGCGGCCGCCCCCGGCGGCGACTACGCCACCATGGCGGGCACGTCGATGGCCACCCCACACGTGGCGGGCAGCGCCGCGATCCTCGCCGGCCAGCACCCGGACTGGACCGGAGCGCAGCTCAAGGCCGCGCTGATGGACTCGGCCAAGCCGACAGGCGCGGACACCCTCTACGAGCAGGGCGCGGGCCGGGTCGACATCGCCCGCGCGGTCGCCCAGCCGGTCGCCGCCGACGTGGCCGCCATCGACTTCCCGGTCCAGCGTTGGCCGCACGCCGACGACACCCCCGTCACCCGGGTCGTCGGCTACCGCAACACCGGCACGTCGCCGGTCACCCTGTCGCTGACCGTCGCCCCCGCGCCGGCCGGCATGCTCACCGTCAGCCCGAGCACGCTCGTCGTGCCGGCCGGCGGCCGGGCCGAGGCCACGATCACCGTGGACACCCGGGTGGACGCCGCCGACGGCGTCTACCAGGGCGCGGTCGTCGCCACCGGCGCGGGCGACCTGCGGGTACGCACGCCGTTCGCCCTCAACCGCGAGATCGAGAGCTACGACGTCGCGCTCCCCCACACCGGCCGGGACGGGAAGCCGGCCACCGAGTACACGACAGTCGCGGCGAACCTCGCCACCGGCGAGTTCAGCACCCTCACCTCCGCGCCGGGCGGCGGCACCCTGCGGCTGCCCACGGGTCGCTACGCGCTCTACAGCACCATCCACGAGGGCAGCGCCTCGACGCTGCTCGTCCAGCCGGTCCTTGACGTCCACGGCCCGGTCACCGAGGCCGTCGACGCCCGTACCGCCAAGCCCGTCGCGCTGACCGTGCCGCAGCGCGACGCCGCGCCCACCGCGATCAACGTGAGCGCGAACTGGAACGACGGCTTCCGCTACCCGGGAGTGCAGCTCAGCGGCGTGTCGTTCGCGGACGTGTTCTTCGGCCGGATCGGGCCCGCCGTCGCCGCCCCGGAGTTCGCCGCGACGCTCGGCGTCGGGCTCGCCCGCCCCGGCCGGGACGGAACCTTCCGCAACAGTCCCTACACGTACGACCTCGCCTACGTCCGCCAGGGCGACATGTTCACCGGCCTGTCGACGAAGCTGACGCCGAAGAACCTCGCCACCGTCACCGCGACGTACCGCCGCCAGTCCACCACGGCGACGGCCGTCCGGTTCCACCGCGCGGCGGCGGCCGGCGGGTCCGGCTCGATCGGGTCGAACACGCCCATCGACCTGCCGTTTCACGGCACCGAGTACTACAACACCGACGGCGGCCTCACCTGGACGTCCACGTTCGTCGAGGGCGACAACTCCACCATCCAGGAGTCGACCTTCCAGCCGGGGCGGGCGTACACCCAGACCTGGAACGCGGCCCCGTTCGGCCCGTCGGTGGCCCAGGCGCCAACCCTGAACCCCCTGGGGTACGCGGGCCGCGACGGCGACACCATCTCGATCGCGGCGCTGCCGCTGTTCGGTGACGCCACCGGCCGTCCCGCCAGCCGCGACGATCTGCCTGTCGAGTTCCGGCTGTTCCGCAACGGCACGCGGATCGGCACCTCGGACAGCTCGTGGGCGGAGTTCACGGTGCCCGCCGACAGGGCCGACTACCGGCTGGAGGCCACCGTCAGGCGCGGCGCCCCGGACACCCTGTCGACGTCGGTCTCGGTGGCCTGGACGTTCAGCTCGGCGCACACGTCGTCGCCGCAGCGGCTGCCCCTGACGACGGCCCGCACGACGCCGACGCTCGACGACACCAACACCGCCCGGGCGGGCCGGATCATGGCGATCCCGGTCGGCCTGGACCGGCAGGCCGGCTCGTCGGCCGCGCCCAACCGGAAGCTCGGCGTCGCCGCGTCGTTCGACGACGGCAGGACGTGGATCGCGCTGCCCGTGGTGCGCGGCGTCGCGCTCATCGCGCACCCACGGCGAGCCGGTTTCGTGTCGCTGCGCGTGACGGCCACCGACACCGCCGGCAACACGGTGACGCAGACGGTGCTGCGGGCCTACCGGACCGCGTGACCTGCGGAGTCCGGGGCGGCCACCGTCGCCCCGGACTCCCTGGTCGTGCCGCCGGCCCTCGCGTTCGCTGCCGACGGGTCGGCGGCGTCGCCCTCGGCGGCGTGGCTGCCGGCGGGGTGGCTGCCGGCGGGGTGGGCGGCTTTCAGGAGTCGGCCGGCACTCCGGCCTCGAGCTGGCCGATCATCGGGGCGAGGAGGTCGTTGAGCTCCCGAGTCAGCACCGCGACCGCCCTGCGCGCCGCGGACGCCACCTGGTCCTGCGGCCCGGCGGGCGCCGGCGGCAGCTCACCGAGCGGGACCGGCGCCTCGACCTGAAGCAGCGCACGCAGGTGTGGACGGCGCGTCACGTCCTGCTCCGACGGGGTCGTGTACTGACCGAACATCTGCGGCCAGTCCTGCCAGCCCCTGTCGCGTTGCCACTGCTTCGTCCAGGTCAGCTCCGCCGGCCAGCGCGAGATCACCGTCACCGCGCAGACCATTCCCCCGTCCCACGGACTGCGCGTGCAGGACGCCGACAGGATCCGCCGGTGCCAGCGGACGTAGCCGGGCGACAGCTCACACGCGATGCGCCACGCGGTCGCCGCGAAGCTCACCGGCGCGATGTCGTCCCAACTGGGGGCGAACTCGTCGATCCGCGTCAGCACCTCGGCCTCGTACCGGCCACGGCCGTCGACGTCGTGTTCCCGGTCGAAGTGCTCGTCGATCCAGAAAGCGCGCGGTTCCGGCATGTTCATCCCCGTCCACAGCGGTCACCTCTTCGGACATCGTAGGGACCGCACGCTCCGGCGTACCGCATGTTCGCTCTCGGCGGCACGTTCATGCCTGTCGGCTCGCTCCCGCAGCGACCGTCACCACCGCCGTGAGCCGGGGGCGTATCGCCCTTGAGCGGTATACCTCTGAGTCACAAGGATGACTCAGAGGTATACGCCTCTCCGGGCCGATCGACCCGGCGCAGGCAACGTCGCTCAGCCGCCGAACACGCAGAAGGGGTTACCGTTGTGGTGGCGCCGGCCGGCTCCCGCATCCGCTCGCGTGCGAGGCTTGCGCGGTGACCGACTTCGGCATCCGCGCGGCCACCCCGGCCGACGCCGACTTCCTGGTGGACATGCTCGTCGAAGCCGTGAACTGGCTGCCCGAGCGCGACTGGCCTCGCGAGCGGATCCTGGCCGACCCCGCGCTGGCGCACTACGTGGCGGGGTGGATGCGGCGGGACGACGTCGGCGTGGTCGCGGTGGACCCGGCCGACCGACCGGTCGGGGCCGCCTGGTTCCGACACCTGGGCGCCGATGATCCCGGCTACGGGTACGTCGCCGACGACGTGCCGGAGCTGACCATAGGCGTCGTGGACGCCTGGCGGGGCCGGGGTGTGGGCCGGGCGCTGCTGCGCGCTGTCCTGGACGCCGCACGGAACGGCGGCATCCATACGGTGTCGCTGAGCGTCGAGCGGGCCAACGTCGCCGCCCGCCTCTACGCGTCCGAAGGGTTCCGCACCGTCGAGTCGTTCACGGACGCGGACACGATGGTCGCCGAGATCGGTCCCTGACACTCAGGTGAGCTGTTCGGCAAGCCCGACGATGATGCCCTCCGGGCCGCGCAGGTAGCAGAGCCGGAAGATGTCCTCGTACCGCTCCACCTCCCCGACCAGCTCAGCCCCACGGGCACGCAACCTGGCGATGACGTCCTCGATGTCGTCGACGGCGAACATGATCCGACGAATCCCCAGGGTGTTCGTCGGCGCGTTCTCCGGTTCGTGACGGATCGCCTTCGGCGTGTGGAACATCGCCAGCTCGACCTTGCCGTGACCGTCCGGGGTCCGCAGCATCGCGACCTCCTGGCGGACGTCGTCGAGGCCGATGACACGCTCCACCCACCGTCCCTCGACAGGCCCTCTGCCCTCCAGCTCCATGCCGAGTTCGACGAAGAACGCGATGACCGCGTCAAGGTCGTTGACAACAATGAGGACGTTGTCCATCCGTTGGATCGCCATACCGGATCTCCTCGCTCTGCTGCGGCCACCGTGGTCGCATCCTTCCCTGAGACGGAGCCGCCGGCGGGTTCTCGACATTGTCCGGATCATCTTCTCGAAGGAGACCGTGACGCGGTGGTTGTTCGACGCGACCCGTGGTCACGACTACCCGGCGGAGGCACTCGTGGCCCTGCTGAACGTCGCGGCCGATCACGGACTGACCCGGGTGGTCGCCCACACCACGGAGGTGCCCGTCGCTCAAGGCGATCAGCTCCACCATCCGGACAGCCATGATTCGAACCTCACCGATCGCCGACGCAGGCTCCGCCGGCTCGGACTGCCGGAGTGACATCATCGGGCAATGCCCGCGATTGAGGTTGTGCTCGGTGACATCACCAGCGAGGACGTCGACGCCATCGTCACCGCGGCAAACGAGTCTTTGTTGGGTGGCGGCGGTGTCGACGGGGCGATTCATCGTGCGGCAGGACCGCGCCTGGCCCAGGCGGGTGCCGGGCTCGCCCCCTGCGCGGCCGGCGACGCGGTCGCCACACCGGCGTTCGACCTCAACCCGCCGGTACGCCATGTCATCCATACCGTCGGCCCCGTATGGGAAGGCGGTGGCCACGGCGAGGCGGACATCCTCGCGTCGTGCTATCGGCGCAGCCTCGGCGTCGCCGACGAGGTCGGGGCCCGCAGCGTCGCCTTCCCCGCTATCGCCACCGGCGTGTACGGCTTCCCGCCCACGGAAGCAGCGAAGATCGCGATCTCGACCATCAGAGCAACCCCCACCGAAGTCGAGCACGTCCGCCTGGTCGCCTTCGACGACGAGACGTACGAGCTGCTGGCTGCGGCGGTGCAGTGAGGATGCACGAAGCCGACGGAACCGTCGACCCCCAGGATTGGACGGTTCGCGGGCTTCCACTACCCCCGACGCTTGTCGCCTTGTCGAAGCAGGGCCTCTGGCGGCACCCCGACGCCCACCTGCTGCGGATGTCATGCCGTGGTTCCAGGCCCCCTGATGTCCCAGGCACACCCGACAAAATTCTCCAGCCCGCGCCCCCTCGGACTTGACCATCACCCCTGCTTGTCTAACCGCTGGGTGGACACAGGGCCTGGCCGTCCACGCTCACCGGTGGGGCGTCCGATGTTAGGTTCGCGGCATGAGTCGGCAGATCACGGCGAGGGAGTTTCACGCAGCCGAGGGTGTCGAGGACTGGCGCTCTCTGTATCACCTGGTCTCCGCCCACTTCCCCACCGGTTCGCTCACCGACGGCATTGCTCTCGTCGATGAGATCGGCCGACTCGCCGACGAGACCGAGCAGCAGATTCTGACCATCGACCTGCGCGGCGCCGGCGTCACGGTGTCCCTGTCCCGCCGCGACGCCGGGCTGGCCCGGCGGATCTCGGCCGCCGCCACGGAGCGGGGACTTACCGCCGACCCGACCGCCGTGCAGGTCATCAACCTCACCCTCGACGCGCACGTCAGCGCGGACGTGCTGCCGTTCTGGCGTGCGGTGCTCGGCTACTCCCAGATCGGCGACGACTACCTCTACGACCCGTCGCGCCGCGGTCCCGGCTTCGGGTTGCAGCAGATGGAGGTGCCGCGCTCGCAACGCAACCGCATGCATCTCGATGTCGCCGTCCCGCACGACCAGGCCGAGGCGCGCATCGCCGCCGCCCTGGCCGCCGGCGGCCGGTTGGTGTCCGACACGCACGCGCCGATGTGGTGGGTTCTGGCCGACGCCGAGGGCAACGAGGTGTGCGTCGCCACCTGGGTAGGCCGCGATGTCGGAGCAGCCGGGACGGTCTGAGCCGCGGCTCCGCGCACCCGCCGCCATCATGGTCCCCCACGGCTGCGGTGCGCCCCATAGGGTCGGCGGCATGACGCCAGCCCCTGCTGCCACCGCATTCGACTCGCTGCGCCTCGACGCCGTGCCGGACCAGGAAACGCTGCGCCGGGCCTACGAACTCCCCAGCGAGGCGGCCGTGCGCAAACAGATGACCGAACTCACCGAACAGGCCCGACGGTTGATCGGCTGCTCGTCGTTGGTCCTGGTCGCCAGCGTCGATGCCGACGGCAACTGCGACGTCTCCCCACGCGGTGGCCCCGCCGGGTTCGTGGCTGTCCTGGACGCGCGGACGGTGGCGATACCGGACGCGACCGGCAACAAGCGCCTGGACACCCTGCAGAACGTCATCGCCACCGGACGGGCCGGGCTGCTGTTCATCATCCCGGGGCGCACCACGACACTCAGGGTGAACGGTCGGGCCTGCGTCTCCACACGCCCCGACCTGCTGTCGCAGCTCACCGCCGTGGGCAAGCCACCGGCCAGCGCGCTTGTGGTGGGAATCGAGGAGGTCTACCCGCACTGCCCCAAGTCGCTCCTGCGCACCGGCGTCTGGGACCCGGAGCGGTGGCTGCCGGCGGACGCCCAGCCCACCTCCGCCGAGGTGACGCTGGCCCAGCTACGGATGCCGGAGCTGACGATCGCCGACATCGAACAGGCGGAGGTTGACTCGCTGAAGTATCGCTACGAGTGATGGCCCGCGCAGCGATCGTGCCGAGCGCCCCTCGCCGCCGTGCCCGTTGGCATTGTATTGATCAACGGCGGGGTGTTGCGGACCTGGGCTCATCCTGCGCAGGTCGATGACGTCCTCGCCCAGGTGGAGATTGTCGCCGGGTTTCTCGACTCGTACGCCCCGACGCCCGCCAGCCCCTGGGCCGACGCGACGCCCGCCGGCCGGTGACGCCCGTATGAGCTTGGTGTCGGCGTTCGCACCGATCTGGATCCTTACCGCGGTCGGCTACGCGGCCTGTCGTACGGGCCTGCTTGGCGAGGCGGTGGCGTCGGTGCTCGGCCGATTCGTGTTCCATCTTGCGATGCCGTCTGCCCTGTTCCTAGTCCTGTCCCGAATGCCACTTTCCGGGTTCGCCGGCCGCTCGCTGCTCGCCTTCGGGGTGAGCACGGCCGCGGTCGTCGGGTTCGGGTGGGTTGGCGCGAGCTGGCTGTTCGGTCGTAGGCCAGGCGAACGGCCGATCTGGGGCATGGCCGCCGGGTACGTGAACTCGGCGAACCTCGGCATTCCGATCGCAACCCAGGTTATCGGCAACGTTGCGTTCCTGGCGGAGGTGGTGCTGCTGCAGGTGCTGGTGGTGACGCCCGTGATCCTGGTCGCCCTGGACCGGCACAGCGATCCGGCCGGGCGGGTACGGGTCGGCCGTATCGCCACCCTGCCGGTACGCAACCCTGTGATCCTGGCGTCGCTGCTCGGTGTCGCGTGCTCGGCTGCCGGCCTGCATCTGCCGTCGGCGGCCGGCGCGTCACTCACCCTGCTGTCGGGCGCCGCGGTCCCGGCCGCCCTGGTCGCGCTCGGCGCGTCGCTGCACGCCACGACGCCGTCGCGGGCCGAACCGGCCACGCTGGGCGAGCTGGCCGTGATCACCGCGCTGAAGCTCGTCGCCCAACCTGTCATCGCGTACGCGGCCGGGCTGGCCTTGCACCTGTCCGCGCCGCAGTTGCTCGCCGTGGTGGTGTGCGCGGGCCTGCCGACAGCGCAGAACACGTTCATCTTCGGCCAGGAGTACGGCGTCGGCGAGGCGGTGGCCAACCGGGCGGTGGTGGTGACCACGACGCTGTCGCTGGCCACCCTGGCCGCGGCGGCGGCGCTGCTCGGGTAGGTCCGTCAGCTGACTCGTCAAGCAATCATGGTGAGTCGCGCCGCTTGGCGACGTGGCGCGCTCGCCACCTTCACAGGCTCACCAGGACGATGCCGGCGGCGGCGATGCCGGCCTTCACGACCCGGTGCACCCCGAGGCTTTCCTTGAAGAACACCGCGCCGATCACCGCAGCGAAGACAACGCTGGTCTCCCGCAACGCCGCTACCGCGGCCGTCGCGCCGCTCGTCTGCGCGACCAGCACCAGCCCGTACGCGAGGAGAGAGACGAGGCCGCCGCCGAGGCCGACGGCCAAGCTGGACCGCTGCAGGCCGCGCAGGGCGCGGCCACGGCGCAGCAGCGCGATCGCCGGCAGGACCGGGCCCTGGAGAACTCCTGGTCGGTCCATTGTGGATCGCGTCGGGGTGCGGGTGATCTCGGCGGCCCGACCGGAGTGGATCTTCCCGTTCACCGGGTTTCAGCCCGCCCACTTCCGCCGCCTGGTTCGGCTTGTCGCCGAACCAGGCAGAGACACGATCACTGACGGGCGGCCGGGTCGGCAGTTGTCGCTCGACCTCGCCGACAAATGCCTACGGCGCAGGTTCCAGTACGACGACCGGGATCTGGCGGCTGGTCTTCCGCTCGTAGTCGGCAAAGCCTGGATATGCGGCCTTCTGCGCGCTCCAGATCCGTTCCCGCTCGTTCCCGGTGGCAACTCGGGCTACCAACTCGACCTTGTCCGTACCGATCTCCGCGTGGGTCTGTGGGTGAGCCAGCAGGTTGTGATACCAGTCGGGGTTGGTGGGCGCGCCGCCCTTGGACGCGAACACGGCGTAGCCGCCGTCCACCTTCTGGTACATCATCGGGTGCACACGAGGCTCGCCGCTCTTGGCGCCGACCGTGTGCAACAGCAGCAGCGGCGCGCCAGCGAACTGACCGCCGACCTGCCCACCATTGGCGCGAAACTCTTCGATGATCTTAACGTTCCAGTCGCTCATGCCTTCTCCTCGCCTCCGCGAACCAACCCTGATAGACGATTCTGACAGTCCGGGCCGGGACGTGACACTGGGGACACACACCAACGCACCCGGCGGCGACACTGCGTTGCGCTCGGTTCGCGGTAGGTAGCTACCCGCTGCCGCTACCCGCTGCCGCTACCCGCTGCGCGGCAGATCCGAACACGCACCGCTTGTCGTTCTGCGAGTCCTTACGGAGGGTCCGGCAGAGACGCGAGCGTGGCAGTGTCGGCGTGCCAGCCAGCGGCCCGTGGGCGCCTGGTCAGGCTGGCGGATCATCCCGAAAGAGGTGCCCTTTCACACCTGGCCCCCAGCGGGTTGCAACGAGTTCGGGACGAGGGCGGGTCGGCTTGGGGACCCAGCCGTGTCGTCTGGTGTCGGGCGCAGGGCTGTCCCAGTCCGCGATCATCGAAAAAGGATCCGTGTCGCGCCCAGGCTCATCGTCACGCGGCTCCCGGACAACCGTCGCTGGGTAGAAGCGCGTCTCCTGAGCCACTCCGCAGTCATCCGTTCGGGAGGCGACCAGGGCACCACAGTCTTCGCACGCCACGGACGGGTTCCACCCCACCATCGACCAGCAGCCCGTCTGAACAAGCTCATGCACGAAGCGAGTCCCACGTACGTCGCCGGGCGAGAGGACGAAGGTTGCCACGACCTGATCACGCCCATACGCCGCCCCGTCGATCGCATAGGTGCCCGGGTCCAGGAGCGGCGGGTTCACGTGATGACAATCCAGGAGCGACAAGTGCGGTCCCACCGGCAGCTCCACCAACCGGACCGGGACGCTCAGCGTGTTCCCGCAGCTCGCGCACCGAAAGCCATCCACCACCGCAGTCTGACATTCGGGCCAGGCGAAGGCATCCGAGAATGCTCGCCGGACATCGAGTAACCCTGGTTTCCGTCGGTCAACACATCCATGTCGGCATCGGCCACCCGGTCGCTCCGTCACTGAGCAAGCCGACACCACCTTCCGGGTTTGACGACGGCGACCCGCTCCTCACCGAGACCACACGCACCACAGCCGCGCAGGTGGCCCGGTTCACGGCCCGTGACCGGAACCGACACGTCGCCCGTCGCCTCTCACCGAACCGAGTAGCACCTGTAGGCGCGATCAGCCCGGCCGGTTCGGGCTGGTCGCGGTGGGCGGCGGCGAGGAAGGTGTGGGCGAGGATCGCCAGGGTGGTCCAGCGGTACGTCAGCGGGCGAGTTCGTCCTCGACGAACGCGGGCCGTGCAAGCGTGATCGCCGGGATGGTCGCCACGAGCGCGACGGCGAGCAGGAACAGCAGCGGCAGGGTCCACCCGCCGCTCGCGTCGTGCAGCAGCCCGACGAGCAGCGGACCGAGCGCGCCGAGCGCGTACGCGACCCCCTGGGCGAAGCCGCTCAGCGCGACGGTGCCGCCGTGGGTCCGGGTGCGAACGTTGATGAGCACGAGGCAGACCGGGAACAGGATCGACCCCGAGCCGATGAGCAGCACCCAGAGCAGTGTGAGTGTCGCGGGCGTGAACAGCAGGCCGAGGTAGCCGAACAAGAAGCTCGCGACACCGGCGGCGATCAGCCAGCCGACATTGCGCAGCCGCGCGACGAGTAGGGGCGCGATGAATGCGCCGGGGACGCTGATGATGCCGGTGACGGCGAGCAGCACACCTGCCTCGGTCGGCGTCGAGCCGGCGATGTCGCCGAGGATCTCGGGCAGCCACGCGAAAGCCGCGTAGGTGCAGATCGTGCTGGTCGAGAATACGACGGTGATCGACAGGGCCACCCGTGACCGCCACAGTCGCGTGACGCGGGTGGAGGGCGGGGCCTCGACGGGGACGGCATCCGCGAGTCGTTGGCGGCGCTCCCGCGCGATGATGATGAACCAGGGGACGAGCGCGACTGCCGAGTTCACCGACCAGATGCCGAGCAGGAACCGCCAGCCGATCTGCTCGGCGACCGGTGCGGCGACCGCGGCGGGCACGGCCGTGCCCACGCCCACGATGCAGACGTAGACGGCGGTCAGCAGCGCTACCCGGTCGGGGAAGTAGCGCCGCACGATCGGCGGCAGCAGCACATTGCCGATGCCCGTGCCGGCGAGCGCGACGACACTGCCGACGAGCAGCACCGCGAAGCCCGGGGCAGACGCGCGCACGAGATGGCCGAGGGTCATGAGCAGCAGCGCGAGCACGATGCCGCCGTCGAGGCCGAAGCCACGGGCGACGCGCGGCGCGATGAACCCGGATGCCGCCAACAGGATCGGTGGCAACGTGCCGAGCAGCCCGACGCCGATGTTCGATATCGCGATGTCCGCCCGGATGTCGCCGAGGATCGGCGATATCGTCGCAACCGCCTGACGCAGGGTGAATGCGACGAGCACGATGCCCAGCAGCGCCGCCGTGCGCCCCGCCCACAACGGAAGGGGGCGGTGCTCGAACATTCCCCGAGTCTAGTGCTCCAGCCGGGGATGTTGACCTTGGGGGAGCCGACACGTTGGGTGACGACACCGGAGCGGTGCTGGTCATCGACGAGACCGGCGATCCGAAGGAGGGCCGGCACAACAGCGAGGACCAGGGGCCACCGCAGTCCCAGGTTGTGGTGCTGCACCAGCACCGTCCACGGCCCGTCTTACCGCTGGACGTCACCCGCGATCAGCCACCCGTTCACCGCAGATCGGCCATTTCGCGGTGGTCCGGCGCCGGTCGGTCCTGCCCACGGTTGCGTTGTGGGGCGAGGAGCGCGGCCGCCACGATGATCTGTACCACCAGGACGAGCGCCTGGGCGGCGGGTGCCGTGACGGTGAGCAGCGCGATTGTGGTGTTCACACCGAAGTGGACCGCGACCGATGCCGCGACCCCGGCGAGTTCGTAGGCGTAGCCGGTGAGTAGTGCCATCGGGAAGACGCTGAGCGTGAACAACAGGCCACTCCAGCTGACCAGGCCGAACTCGGACTGAAGTGTCCCGTCGATGAAGAACAGCGGCAGGACCTCTGCATCAGTCCTCGGTGACGGTGAAGGGCGCGTAGCCCTCCCCCACCTCCGTCACCTCAAGCTCGCTGAAGACGAGAGTGATGGCATGGGCGTTCATCTCGAAGCGAACCTCGTGAAAGGGGACGCCGATCTTGTCAGCCCACGACCGCGCACGCTCGGAGTCGGCCACCACCTCCGCTCCTGGGTAGAGCGGCTGCCAGCGCACTGCCCACACGAAGCCGTCCAGGTCCGGACCGATCTCCCGATCCGTCAGCCGCTCGTCGAGCGAACGACGCCAGATGTCGGGACTCACCACCGTCCGCACTTCGGAGAAGACGCAGTACGTGAAGAGGTAGCGGAGGTGGACCGGTGGGATGCCGGTACGCGGGTCTGCGGTGACGTAGACGATGACTTCGTAGTCGCGGATGTAGTCGGTGTACCCGTGATGCACGACAGCACCGTCGAAGATGTCCTCCAACGCCTGGCTGAGCTGCGCGATCTCCACGCTCCCGTTCTACACCCGCCGGAACCCTGCCCGACGGGACGGCCCCGGGTCCCTGTCGACCGTCAAACCCTCACCCCCACGACCTGAGCGAGGATGAGGCCGTGGATGAGCAACCCGTATTCGGCGACAGATGGTGGGACCTACGCCGAGGCGGCGCCGCCGAACGCCAGCTACAGCAGGCCCTGCTCGCCGAACTCCTCACCGAGTTGGCCGCGGGTCATCCTCTGCACGGCCAACCCATCACGGTCATCGCCAAGTCCGAGGTCTCGGACGACATCGTCGTCGGACTGCCAGCGGGACGCTTCGCACTCATCCATCTCACCTGGAAAGGCGCATCCGAGACGCCGCCCTGGCCGAAGACCGAGTTCTACGACCGCAGATGACGGCCCGGACCCGCTGACGGCATGATCATGTCGCGGTGGCCTACGGACGGCCGTCACGGCAGGCCAACGACGCTGCGCCAGTTACTTGGCGTTGAAGTAGCTCGCCTCGGGGTGGTGGACCACGATGGCGTCGGTGGCCTGCTCCGGCATCAACTGGAACTCCTCGGACAGCTCCACACCGATCCGCTCCGACCCCAGCAGGTCCACGATCTTGGCCCGGTCCTCCAGGTCGGGGCACGCCGGGTAGCCGAACGCGTACCGGCAGCCCCGGTAGTCGTTGCGCAGGATGCCGGCCAGGTCCGTCGGGTCGTCGTGGCCCAGCGGACGCCCGTCGGGCAGCGTCAGCTCGGCGCGGATGCGCCGGTGCCAGTACTCGGCGAGGGCCTCGGTGAGCTGCACGGACAGACCGTGCACCTCCAGGTAGTCGCGGTACTCGTTGCGGGCGAACAGCTTCGCCGCGTACTCGCTGACGGGTTGGCCGACGGTGACCAGTTGCAGCGCGACCACATCGAGCTGGTCGCCCTTGGGCCGGAAGAAGTCGGCCAGGCAGAGCCGTCGCTCCTGGCGCTGGCGGGGGAACGAGAACCGGGCGCGCTCCGCGTGCCCGTTCTCGTCGAGCACCACCAGGTCATTGCCTTCGGAGTACGCCGGGAAGTAGCCGTACACCACGGCTGCCTCAAGGACCTGGTCGGCGATCAGCCGGTCCAGCCAGTAGCGCAGGCGCGGCCGACCCTCGGTCTCGACAAGCTCGTCGTAGGACGGGCCGTTGCCGCCCCGGGCGCCGTTCAACCCCCACTGCCCGCGGAAGGTGGCCCGCTCGTCGAGCAGCGCCGCGTAGTCGGCCATCGGCACGCCCTTGACCACGCGGGTGCCGAAGAACGGCGGAGTGGGCACGGCCACGTCGGCGGCCACGTCGGAGCGCACCGACGAGTCGTGCAGCTCCGGCAGCGACTCGGTGACCACCGAACGCTGCCGCTCGCGGCGCGCTCGCCGGGTCGCGAGGGCCGCCTCCCGCTCCGGGTCGATGACCGGGGCGCCACCGCGCTTGGCGGTCATCACCTTGTCCATGAGGGACAGCCCCTCGAACGCGTCCCGCGCGTAGTGCACCTGGCCGGGGAACATCGACCGCAGGTCGTCCTCGACGTACGCCCGGGTCAGCGCCGCCCCACCCAGCAGCACGGGCCAGCGCTCCGCGACGCCGCGCGTGGCCATCTCGGCCAGGTTTTCCTTCATGATGACAGTGCTCTTGACCAGCAGCCCGGACATCCCGATCGCGTCGGCGCGGTGCTGCTCGGCGGCGTCCAGGATGGCGCTGATCGGCTGCTTGATGCCGATGTTGACGACCTCGTAGCCGTTGTTGGAAAGGATGATGTCGACGAGGTTCTTGCCGATATCGTGCACGTCGCCGCGCACGGTGGCCAGCACGATGCGACCCTTGCCACCGTCGTCGGTGGTCTCCATGTGCGGCTCCAGGTAGGCCACCGCGGTCTTCATCACCTCGGCGGACTGGAGCACGAACGGCAACTGCATCTGCCCGGAGCCGAACAGCTCGCCGACGACCTTCATGCCGTCCAGCAGGATGTCGTTGATGATCGACAGCGGGGACCGGCCGCCGGCCATCGCCTCGTCCAGGTCGGCCTCCAGGCCGTTGCGCTCGCCGTCGACGATGCGCCGCTTGAGCCGCTCGTCCAGGGGCAGCGCCGCCAGCTCCTGCGCGCGGGTGGCCCGCGCGCTCGTCACGTCGACGCCCTCGAAGAGCTCCAGGAAGCGCTGCACCGGGTCGTAGCCCTCGCGACGCCTGTCGTAGACCAGATCGAGCGCGACCTCGCGCTGCTCGTCGGGGATCTTCGACATCGGCAGGATCTTGCTGGCGTGCACGATGGCCGAGGTCAGGCCGGCCTGCACGCACTCGTGCAGGAACACCGAGTTGAGCACCTGGCGGGCCGCCGGGTTGAGCCCGAAGGAGATGTTCGAGATGCCCAGGGTGAAGTTGACCCCCGGATAGCGGCGGGAGATCTCACGGATCGCCTCGATCGTCTCGATGCCGTCGCGGCGGGTCTCCTCCTGACCGGTGGCGATGGGGAAGGTCAGCGCGTCGATCAGGATGTCCGCGCGGTCCATCCCCCAGCGGCCGGTCAGGTCGTCGATCAGACGCGCCGCGACCCGCACCTTCCACTCCTGGGTACGCGCCTGCCCCTCCTCGTCGATGAGCAGCGCCACCACGGCGGCACCGTGCTCGCGGACAACGGGCATCACCCGCGCGTACCGGGAGTCGGGGCCGTCGCCGTCCTCGAAGTTCACCGAGTTGACCACGCACCGACCACCGAGCATCTCCAGCCCGGCCTCCACCACGTTCGGCTCGGTGGAGTCCAACATGATCGGCAGCGTCGACGCGGTGGCGAACCGGCCGGCCAGCTCCCGCATGTCGCGCGTGCCGTCCCGGCCGACGTAGTCCACGCAGAGGTCGAGCAGGTGCGAGCCGTCGCGGGCCTGACTGCGGGCGATCTCCACGCAGGCGCGGAAGTCACCGGCGAGCATCGCCTCCCGGAACGCCTTGGAGCCGTTGGCGTTGGTCCGCTCACCCACCATCAGCACCGACGCGTCCTGGGCGAACGGCACCGGGTGGTAGACCGACGAGACACCCGCCTCGTGCCGCGGCTCGCGGGCCGGGGCGGTGCGGCCGTGCAGCCGCTCGGACAGCACCCGGATGTGCTCCGGCGTGGTGCCGCAACAGCCGCCGACGAGCCCCACGCCGTACTCGGTGATAAACCGTTCCAGGGCCTCGGCCAGCTCCACGGGAGTCAGCGGGAAGTACGCCCCGTCGGCGGTCAGCACCGGCAGGCCGGCGTTCGGCATCACCGACAGCGGGATGCGGGAGTGCTGCGACAGGTAGCGCAGGTGCTCGCTCATCTCGGCCGGGCCGGTGGAGCAGTTGAGCCCGATCAGGTCCACCCCGAGCGGCTCGATGGCGGCGAGGGCCGCGCCGATCTCGCTGCCCACCAGCATCGTGCCCGTGGTCTCCACCGCCACGTGACAGATGATCGGCACCGACTGGCCCAGCTCGGTCATCGCCCGCCGCGACCCGACCACCGCCGCCTTGACCTGGAGCAGGTCCTGGGAGGTCTCGATGATCAACGCGTCCGCGCCACCGGCGATCAGACCGGCGGCGTTCTCCTGGTAGGCGTCGCGCAGGGTCGAGTAGGCGGCGTGGCCGAGGGTGGGCAGCTTGGTTCCCGGGCCGATCGAGCCCAGCACGAAGCGGGGCCGCTCCGCCGTGCTGGCCGCGTCGGCCGCCTCCCTGGCGATCCGCGCGCCCGCCTCGGACAACTCCCGGATGCGCTGCGGGATGTCGTACTCGGCGAGGTTGGCCAGGTTGGCGCCGAAGGTGTTGGTCTCCACGCAGTCCGCGCCGGCGGCCAGGTAGGCGTCGTGCACCCCCCGCACCACGTCGGGACGGGTCACGTTGAGGATCTCGTTGCACCCTTCGAGCCCGTCGAAGTCGTCGAGCGTGAGGTCAGCGGCCTGCAACATCGTGCCCATCGCCCCGTCGGCGATGAGGATCCGATCGGCCAGCACATCCAGCAACGAAGTCCGCACCCGTTCAGGTTAGTGCGGTCCTGCGTGAACCCGAGCGCCCTCCGCGCCCGATCCCATATTGTGTCGGGCGGATCACGCTGTCCGGTTCGCTGCCGTATGCCCGGTCGTGGACCGAGCGGACCGGCGCGGCCGACGGGCCGCATCCCTGCCTGGCACGTAGGCTGGCGGACGTGAAGGACAACAGGGACGCCACCGCGCACCACGGCCCGACGACCGGGCGCGGTCCCGGTGTCGGCCGCGACGAGCAGGGTGAGGTGACGGCGTGACCGAGTTCGACGGACTGCCGGTACTGCGGTCCCCCGTGGCCATTGCCGCATTCGAGGGCTGGAACGACGCCGCCGACGCGTCCACAGCGGCAGTCGAGCACCTGGAGCAGGTCTGGAACGCGCGGCAGATCGCCGAGCTGGATCCGGAGGACTTCTACGACTTCCAGGTCAGCCGGCCCACCATCACGATGGCCGACGGGGAGACCCGCCGGGTGGAGTGGCCGACGACCCGGTTCATGGTGGCGAGCCCCGAGGGCACCGAGCGCGACGTGGTGCTGATCCGGGGCATCGAACCGAGCATGCGGTGGCGGACGTTCTGCGAGCAGGTTCTGGAGATCTGCCACAGCCTGGAGGTGGAACGGGTGGTGCTGCTCGGCGCGTTGCTGGCCGACGTGCCGTACACCCGGCCGTTGCCGATCAGCGGCAGCGCCTCCGACGCGCAGGCAGCGGAGCGCTACCAGCTCACCCCGACCCGCTACGACGGGCCGACAGGCATCGTCGGCGTGCTTCACGACGCCTGCGCCCGCGCCGAGGTCGACGCCGTGTCGTTCTGGGTGCACGTGCCGCACTACGCCAACAACCCGCCCTGCCCCAAGGCCACCCTCGCGCTGCTGCACCGGGTCGAGGAGGTCGTCGACCTGCCGGTGCCGATGGCAGACCTGGCCGAGGAGTCCGCCGAGTGGGAGCAGCGGGTGCGCAGCGCCGCCGAGCAGGACGCCGAGCTGGGTGAGTACGTCCGCGAGCTGGAGGAACGAGTCGGCGACGAGGGCATCACCCCGTTGACCGGCGACGAGATCGCCCAGGAGTTCGAGAAGTACCTACGGCGTCGGGGCGGCTCGGCCGGCCCCACCGCCGGCTCCTGGTAACACTGTTCCGCCACGGGCCTCCGGACCTTTTCGGTTGCGGGGGCCCGTTTTCGCGTGTCAGGGGTGGCGCCGTCACACCCTCTGGGGCATCCTAGGAACCTAGATGTGATCAAGGAGGCGGGTGTGCAGATCAACCCCGGCGCGGCCGAGTTCCCTCACCGGCAGATCGCCACGCAGCTCAAGGCCCAGGTCCGCCGCGGCGACTGGGGTCCCGGCGAGCGACTGCCGTCCATCCCGGCCATCGCCGAGATGTTCGGCGTCGCCAAGCAGACCGTGCAGCGCGCCGTCGACCAGCTGCGGGTCGAGGGCATCCTGATCACCAAACCCGGCTCCGGTACGTACGTCCGGGGCACCCGACGCCGACTCAACCGGCTCTCCCGGGGCCGGTACGGCGGCTTCCGCGGTTACCACACCGACCTGGCCGCCCGGTACCGCCAGCAGCTCGTCTCGGTCGGCCGCTCCCCCGCCCCCGCCGAGGTCGCCGACGCGTTCGGTGTCTCCGACGGCACCGACCTGCTCTGCCGCCGCCACCTCGTCCGCACCGACGATTCCCCCGTCGAGGTGGGCGCCTCCTGGTTCCTGCCCGCCGACACCGCCGGCACCTCGCTGGAGCGCGCCGAGGCGTTCGGCCGGCCGCTCTACCAGGAGGCCGAGGAGGCCACCGGCCGGCGGTACGTCTCGGCCACCGACACGATAAGCGCCCGCCAGCCCAGCCGGGAGGAGGCCGAGACCCTCCAGATCCGGCCGGACACCCCCGTGCTGCACCTGCTGCACGTGGCGTACGACGCGAACCGCAAGCCCATCGAGGTGGCCCAGGCAACCTGGCCCGGCCCGATGACCACCCTCACCGAGGAGTACAAGATCCCCGGGCCGACCCCCGACCCGGAACCCGACCCCGGCCTGGTCCTGGGCTGACCCCGCCCCCGCCGATCATGTCCGTCGGGCATGGCGCGTAGCCAGTCCAGCGCCACGACGCGGTGGAGGGCGGCTCGGTCCTGCGTTCGCGGTAGGCGGCACGGTCACAGTTGGCACGGCCCGTGACAGGCGGTCAGAATCTCTTGCGAAGAAAGGTCTGTAATGCAAAGCTAACTTCATGACACACGAGTCCGTTCCCCAGGCAGACGGGCCGCACGAGCTGTTGACGACCGTGCGCGACCTGACACGCCAGGTCCTCGTCGCCCAGCGCGGCACCTGGTTTCCGCTGCTGGTCTTCGCGGTGATCACTGTGGTCGCGATACCCGTCTACCGGTACGCCCCCTACCTCGACCTGTTCGACACCTGCCGATCCCGCCCGCAGCAAACGGTCTGCACGGGGCCCAACCCGACGCAGCTCGGGTACTGGACGGTCGCGCTGGTCCTCGCCTATGTGGCGATCGCAGGCTTCTACGTACGGCAGTCCCGACGGCGTGGCGTGGGCACCCCGATCCGCCCCTACGTCGTCGTCGGCGTCGCATTGGCCGTTCTGATGGCGGCCGTGTCGATCTGGCTGACGTTCCACCCGCTCCTTCCCGTCCCCGCCGACCCCTTCTCCACCGACCCGGTCGAGATCGAGGTCGGGCCGGCGGCGTGGCTCATCAACGGGCTGGCCAGTCCCACAGCGGTCATCGCACTGGCGCTGCTGGTGCTCGCGCGGGTCGAACGCAACTGGGCGCTGCTGGCGTACAGCCTCGTCTACCTGGCGATCGTGATGGTGCAGGGCGGCCAGGTCATCCACTCGACCTCGCCGTGGTTCTTCCTGCCGCACCTGCTCGTCCCGGCGGCGCTGCTGCTGCTCGGCAGTGCCGCCTTCGCCCTGTTCCGGCCGACCACCGAGGTTCCGGGGCGATGACCGACCATCCCACCAACGGCCTCGACGACGTGGTCCACCAGCGCGTCCGACTGGGCATCCTGGCCATCGCTCACCAGGCCCGCCAGGTCGAGTTCGGCTTCCTGCGCACGACCCTGCAGCTGACCGCAGGCAACCTCGGGCAGCACCTGACCGTCCTGGAGAAGGCCGAGCTGATCCAGATCGAGAAGGGCTACGAGGGCAAGCGCCCACGTACCTGGGTGACTCTCACCGCTGCCGGTCAGGCAGCCATGCGCGATGAGATCGCCCACCTCAAGCAACTCATCCAGCAGGTCGAACAAGCGGAGACGGCACCGACCGTCGACCGGTGACCGGTGACCGGTGACCGGTGACCGGTGACCGGTGACCGTCGAGAAACCCAGGGGAGGACGAATGGAAACCGTGCAGCCGGTGGGTGGACGGGTAATAACGCGCCGCGGCCTTGTCGGAGCGGCGCTGGCGACCGGGGTCAGCGTGCCGCTGGGCATCGCCGGCCGGGCCACGGCAGCCACCGCCGACCCGGGTCTGGTCCGGCTCACCCTGCCCGCGCCGACCGGGCCGTACCGCGTGGGCACGGTGCCGCTGCACCTGCTCGACCGGTCGCAGCCGGACCCGCTGGCCGGGCCGGAACGGTACCGGGAACTGATGGTCAGCCTGTGGTACCCCGCCCGGGACGTGCGGCGGCACCCGCTCGCCCCGTGGATGACCCCCGGGTCGATGCGCGTGCTGCTGGACTCCGCCGGATTCGACCCCGACGCCGCGCTGGCGCCCCTGACCGCCGGGCACGAGGGCGCTCCGGTGTTGCGGCACCCGGGCCGGCGACTGCCGGTGATCCTGTACTCGCACGGCGCCGGCAGCCACCGCTCGGACACCACAATCGTGGTGCAGGAACTCGCCAGCCACGGTTACGTGGTCGTCACGGTGGACCACACCTATGACGGGTTCAGCGAATTTCCCGACGGCCGCGTCACCGTCGAGGAGGGAGACTTCCACGCCACCCCGTGGACCTACACGCGGGACGTCCGGTTCGTCCTCGAACAGATCGCCGAACTCGCGGCCGGGGGCAACCCCGACGTCGACCACGCACCGCTGCCGGCCGGGCTGGGCGCCGCCCTCGACCTGAGCCGGATCGGCATGTTCGGCTGGTCGAAGGGCGGCACGGCGACGGCCCTGACCATGGGCACCGACCGGCGGATCCGAGCGGGGCTGAGCCTGGACGGCCCGATGCAGTCGCAGCCGCTGCCCACCACCGACCTGTACCGGCCGTTCATGCTGATGACGGCGGAGTTCACCCGGGCCACGGAGCCCGCCGTCGCCGAGTTCTTCACACACCTACGCGGGTGGCGACTCAACGTCCAAGCCGCCGGGGCGGTCCACTCGTCCTACGGCGACAACCAGTGGCTGATTCCGCAACTGGCACGGGTCATCGGAATGAGCGACGAGGAACTCGTCGGCTGGATCGGCAATCTCGACCCCGCCCGCGCGGTCCGCATCGGGCAGGCGTACCCGCTGGCCTTCTTCGACCTGCACCTGCGGCACCGGGGCGGCCACCTCCTGAGCGGGCCGAGCCGGGCCTTCCCCGAGGTGAGGATCATTCCGTAGCCCGATCGTCGACGCCGCGAGGGCGCGCGCCGCGACCCCCGACCCCGGCCTGGTTCCGGGCTGAGCGATTGGTCAACTCGGCTTCCTGGAAAGCGGTGCGTCGCAGGCGTCCGGACACCGCGACTTCCGGGAAACCGAGTCGATCAACGCGCCCGGGTCAGAGGCGGATGCCCAGGAGGGCGTCCACCGTCCGGGCGAAGAGCGCCGGGGCGTCGGCGTCATCGGCAGCGCCCGACAGCGCCGCGTCGGCCCAACGGTCCGCCACGGCCAGGGCGCCCGGGGTGTCCAGGTCGTCGGCCAGGCGTTCGCGTACCCCGGCCAGCAGCTCGGCTCCGGACGGCCCGGCGGGCGCGGCGGCGGCCCGCCGCCAGCGGTCCAGGCGCTCCTGCGCGGCCGTGAGCAGCTCGTCGGTCCACGTGCGGTCACCGCGGTAGTGCCCGGAGATCAACGCCAGCCGAATCGCCATCGGGTCGACCTTGTCGGCGCGCAGCCGGGACACGAAGACCAGGTTTCCGCGGGACTTGGACATCTTCTCGCCGTCCAGGCCGATCATCCCGGCGTGCACGTAGTGCTCGGCGAACGGCGCCTGCCCGGTCAACCTCTCGGCGTGCGCCGCGGACGCCTCGTGGTGCGGGAACAGCAGGTCGTTGCCGCCGCCCTGCACGTCGATCCGGTCGCCGAGCAGGTTCAGCGCGATGACCGCGCACTCGATGTGCCAACCCGGGCGGCCGGGACCCAGCTCCCCGCCCGGCCAGGACGGCTCGCCCTCGCGGGCGCCGCGCCACAGCAGCGGATCGAGAGGGTCCCGCTTGCCGGCCCGGTCCGGGTCGCCGCCGCGCTCGGGGAAGATCTCCAGCATCTGCTCGCGGGTCAGGTTCGACTCGTAGCCGAACCGGCCGGTGGCGGAGATGTCGAAGTAGACGTCGCCGGTGCCGTCGTCGAGCCGGTACGCGGCACCGTCCTTGAGCAGCACCTCGACCTTGTCGGCGATGTCCGGGATCGACTCGACGGCGCCCACGTAGTGCTCCGGCGGGATGATCCGCAGCGCCTCCATGTCCTCGCGGAACAGCGCCGTCTCCCGCATGGCCAGGACCACCCAGTCCTCGCCGTCGCGGGCGGCCCGCTCCAGCAGCGGGTCGTCGATGTCGGTGACGTTCTGCACATAGCGCACCGGGCGGCCGGCGTCACGCCACATCCGCTGCACCAGGTCGAACGTGATCATGGTGGCGGCGTGGCCGAGGTGGGTCGCGTCGTACGGGGTGATGCCGCAGACGTACATGCTTCCCGCGTCATCCGGCTCGCTCGGGTGGACACTTTGCCGCGCCGAGTCGTACAACGCCAACGGCTCGCCCCTGCCCGGCAGCCGTGGCACCTCGTGTCCCGCCCAAGACTCCATGACCTCAGCCTAACCAGCCCTCAGGCGGCACCGGGCCGCCCCACGGGTGATCAAGATGACAGCGCTCACATGGGCGGCCAGGGCACCGCCGGCCAGTCCTCCGGCGGCTGCGGGAAGCGACAGGTCTGCCGCAGGACGTCGATGCGGGCGGCCAGCTCGGCGACCTCGCTGATCGTCAGGTGATCGGCCAGCTCGTCGCCGAGCGCACCGGAGACCTGCCCGGCGAGCCCGTCGAGCATCTCCACGGCGTCCGGCGGCAACTGCTTGCCAGCCCAACCCCAGAGCACCGTCCGCAGCTTGCCCTCGACGTGGAAGCTCACCCCGTGGTCCACGCCGTAGATCCGGTCGTCCGCGCCGACCAGCACGTGGCCGCCCTTGCGGTCCGCGTTGTTGATCACTGCGTCGAGCACCGCGAGACGGGCCAGCCGGGGGTCATCGGCGTGCGCGAGGGCGTACGCGACGCCGTCGTCGTCCCGCGCGGCGGCGATCGGGAACCAGCGTGGCGGCAGCTCGTCGGCCGGCACGAACCCGACGAGCGGCTCGGCGTCGTCCGGCTCGTCGATCCAGAGCTGGCAGGAGCCGGGACCGAACGGCCCGTCGCGCAGCACGGTAGGTGGCACCAGACCCCAACCGGTGGCAGCGGAGACCAGGAACGCCGACACCTCCCGCCCGGCGAGGGTGCCGTCCGGGAAGTCCCACAGCGGGCGCTCGCCCCGCACCGGCTTGTAGACGCAGCGGGCCGTGACGCCGTCGAGGGTCAGGATGCCCCGCAGGGTGGTGTTCGACGCGTCGACCAGCCGACCCTCCAGGTCGAGCGTGCCGTCGCGCAGCAGCCGCAGCGCGGCGTCACCGTCGCGCAGGGGCTCGATGCCGGGCAAGGTCACCTGTGGTAACCGTTGTGCCGCGGGCACAGGTGCCCGGCGGGATCCAACGGCTGGCCGCACAGGGGGCACGGCGGCCGGCCCGCGTTGACGACGCGCCGGGCCCGCTCGATGAACTGGCGGGTGGCCTGCGGGGTGAGCCGGACCCGCAGCCGGTCCAGGTCCTCGTCCGGCTCCTCGTCCTCGTCCTCGTCGTCTTCGTCGTCCTCGTCGCCCAGCTCGACCTCGGGCTCCACCTCGCCGGCGGCGATCGCCTCGATCACCACGGTCGCGGTGTCCACGTCGAAGGCCAGCCCGAGGGTGCCGACCCGGAACTCCTCGTCGACCGGAGTGTCAAGCGGCTCGTTGTCGCCGACCACCGGCGCCAGCTCGGGCAGGTCCACCCCGAAGCGACGCTGCGCCTCGGTGAGCAGCTCCTCCAGCTTCTCGGCGAGCAGGGACACCTGGACCTTCTCCAGCGCGACGCTGACGAGCCTGCCGCCGCCGCGGGCCTGCAGGAAGAACGTGCGCTCCCCCGGCGCCCCGACAGTCCCGGCGACGAACCGCTCCGGCGGTTCGAAGGCGTGCACCTGGTGGGTCATACCCACGACCCTATCCGGCCCACCATGGCGTCGCGCACCCCACCGACCCGAATCGCCGCAGGGGCGGCGCGCCCGGTGTAGCGGGCGCCACACCCGGGCGTGGCGGCCTTCCGGACGTCCGCCGACGCCGCCGTGACCGGGGACGCTGTCCGCGTGCGTCTCACCGCGACGCACCCGCCCCGCCACCGACGGCGGCGTCCGAGTCGGCCGCCCGGGCCGTCCGCCGCCGCCGCTTTCGCGGCGCCGGAACCAGCGCGGCGAGGTCACCGCCTGTGTCATTGAGCCGGACCAGGAACGGTCGCAGCGGCGTGAACCGGATCGCCGTCACCGACGCCGGGTCGGCCACGATCCGCTGAAAGGCATCCAGGTGTACGCCGAGCGCGTCCGCCACGATGGCCTTGATCACATCACCGTGGCTGCACGCCAACCAGACCGCCTCGGACCCGTGCTCCGCGCTCACCCGGGCGTCCCACGCGCGGACCGCCGCCACCGCACGGGCCGCCATCGCCGCCATCGCCTCCCCCTGCGGGAAGACCGCCGCGCTCGGGTGCTGCTGGACCACCGGCCAGAGGGGCTCCTTGGCGAGCTTCTTCAGCGGCTGCCCCTCCCAGCTGCCGTAGTCGCACTCGATCAGCCCGTCCTCGACCACTGGCGTGGCCTGCGGCAACGCCAGCTCCAGGGTCTGCCGGCAGCGGATCAACGGACTGGTGACGACCGCGGCCAGTGGCACCGCGCGCAGCCGTTCGCCCACCGCGGCGGCCTGGGCGCGCCCGGTGTCGTCCAGCTCGACCGGTTGCCGACCGGCCAGGCCGCCGTCGGCGTTCGCCGTGGTACGGCCGTGTCGCAGAAGCAGAAGGGTCGCCACACCGACCACCCTAGGGCCTGCGCCACGCCCCCGATCGCCACGGGCTCCGCACCACCCTCGGGTCCGATGTCCCGATTGCTGAGGTATCACGGGTCGGAGGGGGGTGATCGACACGATATCGGCGATGTGGGGCTGTCCCGCTAACCGGATGCCGCGATATCGCCGATCCGGAGTCGATCATCCCGGGGTGTTCTGCGGGACCTGCTAGGTTCGGGGCCGGCTGGGTCGGATGTCCGTTTCTGGGGCCGCCAAGGTGTGACCGGCGGCACTCGTGGGCCGGAATCGTGGCGGGCCTGGGGTCGTTACACACCCTGACGATCGCAGGACCACGACCACGGCCACCGCCGCCCGCCCCCGTCGTGAGGGCGGGAATGGCCGGCCGGTTCGGGCCGTTGCCGATCCCCGAACGACCACAGGCCGCCGAGCGCACCGGCCCGATCCGGCACCCCGGCAGCCCGGCAGCCCGGCTCCGGGAATCACCCCGGCCCGACGGTCGTTACACACGGTCCCGGCGCCACGAGCCCCCGCTCGCAGGCCGCCGACCCTGAGACTTTCCCCCCTCTGAATCTGCAGCGCCGGACGAGGTGCTCACACCCCCGCCGTGCCGACCCCCGTCGGTCGCGTGGGTGTTCCTACCCCCGAAGGAGCTACCCCTGATGAACACGATCTTCCGTAAGAGCATGCTGTCGGTTGCTGGTCTCGCGTTCGCCGGTGGTGTCTTCGCCGGCCCGATCGCCGCCCACGCCAACCCCGTCGACGGCAAGCCGGTCGCGGTCGCCGTGCACACCGCGGCGCCGAAGCCGCAGGGCGACCAGTCGCACATCGACCTCAACGGTGAGCAGACGGCCAACGCCAAGGCGATCATCGCCGCCACGAAGAAGGCCGGCCTGCCCGAACGCGCCGCGGTCATCTCCATCGCGACGAGCCTGCAGGAGTCGAAGCTCGACAACCTGGGTCACCTCGGCGACGCCAACGACCACGACTCGCTGGGCCTGTTCCAGCAGCGCCCGTCCAGTGGTTGGGGCACCCCCGAGCAGATCACCAACCCGGAGTACTCCACCACAGCGTTCCTCAAGGGCCTGCGTCAGGTCGACGGCTGGCAGGACATGCCCCTGACCGACGCCGCGCAGACCGTCCAGGTCTCCGCCTACCCCGACGCCTACGCCCAGTGGGAGCAGCAGGCCACCGACCTCGTCACCCAGCACTGGAACAGCTGACCCGCACAGCACGGATGGCCGGCACCCGAACCCGGGTGCCGGCCATCGGCGTGTTCCGGGTGGTCAGGTGGCGGTGATCGTGCCGGTCAGCAGGAGGGCCAGGACCAGGGTGCCAAGCGCGACCCGGTACAGCACGAAGACGTACAGGGTGTGGTGGGCGACGTAGCGCAGCAGCCAGGCGATTGCCGCGTACCCGATGCCGAAGGCGATGGCGGTGGCCACGATCGTCTGGGCCACGGTGGGCACGGACGTGCCCGGGGCGGACGGTTCGAAGACGTCGCCGAGGCTGAAGACCCCGGACATCACCACCGCCGGGATGGCCAGCAGGAACGAGTAGCGCGCCGCCGCCTCCCGGGTCAGGTTGAGCAGCAGGCCGGCGGTGAGCGTGCCGCCGGAGCGGGACACTCCGGGGACCAGCGCCATGGCCTGGGCGAAGCCCATGACCACGCCGTCTTTCATGCGGAAGTTCTCAAGCGTGCGCGTCTGCCGGCCCCAGTACTCGGCGAACGCCAGCACGAACGCGAACACGATCAGGGTCGTCGCCACCACCCACAGGTTGCGCCCGGCGGTCTTGATCTGGTCCTTGAAGAGGAACCCGAACAGCCCGATCGGGATCGAGCCGACGATCACGTACCAGCCCATCCGGTAGTCGAGGCTGGAGCGCACCGAACGGTCGCGCAGACCCACCAGCCAGGTACGGGTGATCCGCCAGATGTCCTTCGCGAAGTAGATCAGCACGGCCGCCTCGGTGCCGAGCTGGGTGACGGCGGTGAACGACGCGCCGGCGTCGCGCTCGAAAAAGATCGCCGAGGTGATCCGCAGATGCCCCGACGAGCTGACCGGCAGGAACTCGGTAAGCCCCTGGACGATGCCCAGGACGATGGCCTCGATCCAGGTCACTCGCCGACTCCGGAGAGGTCGAGCGCCTCGGCGACGGTACGCAGGGTCTGCACGCCGCTGTCCCGGTCGGCCACGAACAGGGTCACCGACAGCGTGGTGACGCCGGAGGCGGCGTACTCCCGCATCCGTTCGGCGATGCGCTCCTTCGGGCCGAGCAGTGAGGTGCGGTCGATGAACTCCATCGGCACCGCGGCGGCCGCGTCGCGCTGCCGCTTGGCCAGGTACAGGTCCTGGACCTCGCGGGCGGCATCGCCGTAACCCATCCGGGTGGCGAGCTGGTTGTAGAAGTTCTGCGTCCGGCTGCCCATCCCGCCGACGTAGAGCGCGGCGTACCAGCGCACCAGCTCGGCGCAGGAGGCCACGTCGTCGCCGATGACGACAGGCACGGAGGGCACCACGTCGAAGCCGGCCAGCTCCTTGCCGGCCGTGGCCCGCCCGGCGGCCACGGCGGCGAGGTGCTCGTCGGCGAACTCCGGGGCGTAGAACACGGCCAGCCAGCCGTCGGCGATCTCGCCCGCCAGCTCCAGGTTCTTCGGACCGACCGCGGCCAGGTAGATCGGGATGTGCTCGCGGGGTGGGTGGAAGCTCAACCGGAGCGCCTTGCCGGGGCCGTCGGGCAGCGGCAGTGTGTAGTGCTCGCCGTCGTACGCCACCTCCTTACGGGCGACGGCCAGCTTGACGATGTCGACGAACTCGCGCGTCCGGCCGAGGGGCTTGGCGAACCGCACACCGTGCCACCCCTCGGAGACCTGCGGGCCGGAGACGCCGAGGCCCAGCCGGAACCGGCCGCCGGAGAGCGCGTCGATGGTGGCGGCGGTCATCGCGGTGGCCGCCGGCGTACGGGCGGGGATCTGCATCACCGCGGCACCCACGTCGATCCGTTGCGTCTGGCCGGCCATCCAGGCGAGCATGCTGGGCGAGTCGGAGCCGTAGGCTTCCGCCGCCCACACCACCGAGTAGCCGAGGCGATCCGCCTCCTGGGCCAGCGCCAGGTGGTCGGCCGGTGTGCTCCACGCCGTCTGGTATCCAAGGTTGAGCCCGAGTCGCACTGGTCCTCCCCCATCCGTGGCACAGGTCGCACCAGGTTACGCAATGCCGAAAACGGACTCGATCACCGGCTCACCGCCAATGATCCCCCGTCCGTCGCGGTGTCCGGCGGAGGCGGAACCGGCAGAACCGGCAGAGATGACGGGAGCGAGGATATCGGTGGCGGCGGGTTCGAAATAAGGTTCACCCATGCAACAGCGACCGCTCGGCCGAAGCGGGCTGGCGGTTTCGCGGCTCGCGCTCGGCACCATGACCTGGGGCCGGGACACCGACGCCGACGATGCGGCCGCCCAGCTGAAGAGTTACCTGGACGCGGGCGGCAACCTGATCGACACCGCCGACGTGTACGGCGACGGCGACGCCGAGTCGGTGATCGGGTCGCTGCTGGGCGGCCTCGTACCGCGCGACGAGCTGTTGATCGCCACGAAGGCGGGATTGCGCCCGGGCAGCGGCAGGCGTCGCGACGGCTCCCGGGGCCACCTGCTGCGCACCCTGGAGGCGTCGCTGCGCCGGCTCGGCACGGACCACGTCGACCTGTTCCAGGTGCACGGGTACGACCCGGACACCCCCCTCGAAGAGACCCTCGCGGCGCTTGACCACGCGGTGGCCAGCGGGAAGGTCCGCTACGTGGGGGTGTCGAACTTCTCCGGCTGGCAGACCGCGCGTGCCGCCGCGTGGCAGACGGCCTGGCCGGGCCGGGCGCCTGTGGTCGCCGCCCAGGTGGAGTACTCGCTGCTGGAGCGGGGCGTGGAGCGGGAGGTGCTGCCGGCGTGCGACGCGCTGGGCCTCGGCGTGCTGCCCTGGTCGCCGCTGGGTCGGGGCGTGCTCACCGGCAAGTACCGGCACGGCCGGCCGGCGGACTCGCGGGCCGCCTCGCCGCACTTCGAGCGGTTCGTCTCCACGTACCTGGAGCCGCGCTGCTCCAGCATCGTGGAGGCGGTGGCGACCGCGGCCGGCGGCCTGGGGGTGTCGCCGCTGGAGGTGGCGCTGGCGTGGATCCGGGACCGGCCGGGGGTGACAGCGCCGATCCTCGGCGCCCGGACCGTCGGGCAGCTGCTCGGCGCGCTGCAGGTGGAGCGGATCACACTGCCCGAGGAGATCACCACCGCGCTTGACGACGTCTCGTCGGTGCCGATCGGCTACCCCGAGCGCGACGGCTGACCCCGGGCCCTGTCCGGGGCGGCGCTGACCGGGGCGCTCATCGGATCGCGCTGACCGGGGCGTCTTCCGAATCGTGGGCGGCCTCCGCGCGGCGAAGACCACCCGCGGGCGCCCGGGACGGCAGGAACCACGCACGGCAGCGGCGTTGGTCACCCCGGAGGGGGTGGCGAACGGCCGCTGGGCTGGGCAGCATGGAGGGCATGGACTACGAGTACGCGCCGCTACGGCTGCCGCCGAACGTCGACCGGTTGACCGCCGCGGCGCAGTTGGCGATCCAGGCGGAGTTCTCCGGATGGGAGTTGGCCCGGGTGCGGCTGTTCCGCGACGGAACGCGGCAGGTCATGCTGCGCCGTCGGCGGGTCAACCAGCCGCAGCCGGGCCTGTCGTACTGACGCCGGGCCGGACGGGCGGTGACACGCCCGGGGCCCGAACCGCGAACGGTTCGGGCCCCGGCCTCGCGTGGCGTGGTGCCGGGGACGCCGGCTCTAGTGCTGGTGTCCGGCGTGGTCGTGGTCGTCGTCGAGCTCCAGGAACGGATGCTCGTCGAGTCGACCGACGAGCCTGTCGTCGCTCGCCGGCTGGAACGGGCCGACCGCGTCGTCGTCGTCGAACGACTCCAGATCCACTGGTGTGCCCACCTCGCTGACCATGACAACCCCGTCGAGGGGCTCCAGCTCGGGCACGTCAAGCGCGCCGAGCGAGCCGTCGCCGCTCTGCAGCAGCTCCAGCACCGCCTCGCCGACACCCTCCACCGGCGCCGGCTCGTCGTCCTCCGGGGTGCCCTCGCGCCGAGCGGCCTCGGCCGCCCGCAGCAGCGCGGAGATGCTCGGCACCCGGTAGTCGCGGCGTTGACGCACCGAGATCACTCGCGGATGGGGGTCGCTGGCCTCGGCGCCCTCGCCGCCGAAGCGCTCGTCGGCCTCGTCCGGGTCGATCGAGTCGACGTCCCACGGGGTCACCTCGCCGAAGGCGTCGAGCAGTTGCTCGTCGTAGGCGAAGGACGCGTTGTTCAACGCCACGTACGCCTGCCAGACGTCGTCGTCGTCGACGCGGCCCTGGGCGGCGCGAACGGCGGCCAGGTGGTGGCGGGCCGCTTCGATCACCCGCTCGAGAGCGGCGTCCAGCTCACCGTGCTGGTCGGTCATGTGGGGCAGTCCCTTCACGATGGAGAACGGCTAGCAGCTGCGGAGGAACCGGTCGAGAACCCGCACGCCGAACTGTAGTCCGTCGACCGGAACGCGCTCGTCGATGCCATGGAACAACGCCGAGAAGTTCAGGTCGGCGGGCAGCCGCAGCGGCGCGAACCCGAAGCAGCGGATGCCGAGCTGCGAGAACGCCTTGGCGTCGGTGCCGCCGGAGAGCATGTACGGCACCGGCCGGGCGCCCGGGTCCTCGGCGCGCAGCGCCGCCGACATGGCCTCGACCAGGTCACCGTCGAAGGTCGTCTCCAGCGCCGGCTGTCGCTGGACGTACTCGATGGTGATGTCCGGGCCGACCAGCTCGCGCAGCTGTCGTTCCAGCAGCTCGGACTGGCCGGGCAGGCTGCGGCAGTCGATGGTGGCGGTGGCGCGGCCGGGGATGACGTTGTCCTTGTAGCCGGCGCTGAGGCGGGTCGGGTTGGCCGTGTTGCGGATGGTCGCCCCGATGATGTTGGCGATCGGGCCGAGCTTGGCGATGGCCGTCTCCGGGTCGTTCGGGTCCAGCTCGATGCCGAGCAGGTCGGAGACCTCCTCGAGGAACGCCCGTACGGTGTCGGTGACCACCACCGGGAAGCGGTGCCGGCCGATGCGGGCCACGGCCTCGGCGAGGGCGGTTACCGCGTTGTCGTCGTGCACCATCGACCCGTGCCCGGGGCGACCCTTGGCGTGCAGGCGCAGCCAGTCGATGCCCTTCTCGGCGGTCTCGATGAGGTAGAGCCGCTGGCTGTCGTTGACCGAGTAGGAGAAGCCGCCGACCTCGCCGATCGCCTCGGTGCAGCCGTCGAAGAGGTCACGGTGGTTGTCCACCAGGAAACGCGCGCCGTAGTCGCTGCCCGCCTCCTCGTCGGCGGTGTACGCGAGCACGATGTCGCGCGGGGGCCGTACGCCGGTGCGCTGCCAGTGCCGCACCACGGCGAGCACCATCGCGTCGAAGTCCTTCATGTCGATGGCGCCGCGGCCCCACAGGTAGCCGTCGCGCTCCTCGCCGGAGAACGGGTGTACTGACCACTCGTCGGCGTCGGCGGGCACCACGTCCAGGTGGCCGTGCACCAGCAGCGCGCCCCGGCTCGGGTCGGCGCCGGGGATGCGGGCCACCACGTTGGCCCGGCCGGGCGCGGACTCGTGCAGGACCGATTCGACGCCCACCTCGGCGAGTTTCTCCGCCACGTACTCGGCTGCCCGGCGCTCGCCGACGCTTGTGTCGTTGTCCCCCGTGTTCGTGGTGTCGATGCGCAGCAGGTCGCGGCAGAGGTCCACGACCTCCGCGGTGGGGTCCGGTCGGGCGGAGGAGGCGTCGCTCGTCATCGCCCCTTCATACCAGCCCGGGGTGACCGGCGAGCCGGCGCACCGACGTGACGGGGCCGGGCGAACAGGTCGGCGGATCCCCCTGCCGGTTTCGCGGCGTCCGCGTTCGGGTACCGCCGCCAACGACCGCACATCCCCCTGCCGGCGCTTCCGCCCGCCAGTCGAGGAGGGCATCATGTCCGCCGTTCCCCTGCCCCCGTTGCCGCCCGCGCCCGCGCCCGAGGCGGGTTACCGGCCCGGCGGCCGCAGCGTCGCCGACATCGTGGACCGGGAACACCGGCAGTTGCTGGCTCTCGTGGACCAGCTGACCGGCCCGGACGCCACGCCGCAGGAGGGGCTGGCGGTGCTCACCGCCGCGCTGTCGCGGCACGTCTCCGCCGAGGAGCAGTACCTGCTGCCGGCGGTGCGGGCGGCGCTGCCGGCGGAGTCCGCCCGGGTGGACGCCGAGATCGACGCCGACGCGGCGCTGCTGGCCGCTCTGCAGGGGCTGTCCGACGAGACCCTGACCGAGGTCGCGGAGCGAGTCCGCCGCCACGTCGACGGGGTGGGCGCGCTCGTGACCGAGTTGCGCGCGGTGGCCACCTCCGAGGAGCTGATCCGGCTGGGCAACCGGTTGGAGATCGCCGAGGAGGCCGCGCCGACCCGACCACACCCGGGCACTCCGGCGACGCCGCCGTGGAACCGGATCGTCGAGCCGGCGGTGGGTGTGGTGGACAAGGTCCGCGACGCGGTGACGCGACGGCCGACGTACCTGGCGGACCTGCCGGAGCCGCCGCGCGACTGAGAGCGCGGGCCGCGCCCCGTAATGCATTCAATGTCACCGATCCGCTCGGCCCCTTCCGCAGGCTGCGGCGTAGTCCTACCGTCACCGTATGAACCTGGAGCTGCGACACCTGCGGGTGGTCTGCGCGATCGCGGAGACAGGGAGTGTGACCAAGGCGGCGTCGACGCTCGGGCTCGCCCAGCCGGCGCTCACCGCCCAGCTCCAGCGGATCGAGCGGACGCTTGGCGGGCCGCTGTTCGACCGGGACCGGCGCGGCGCCCGGCCCACCGCGCTCGGTGAGCTGGTGCTCGCCCGAGCCCGGGTGCTGCTGCCGGCGATGAAGGGCCTGCAGGACGAGGCGGCACGGCTCGCCGGCGCGGGCGCGGCGCCCCGCTGCTACCGCCTCGGCGGCGTGAACAGCCCGATCCTGGGCCGGTTGGTGCACCGGCTGGCCGCCGAGCAGCCCCCCGCCCAGATCACCACGTACGCCTCGTGGTCGGTGGACGAGCTGGCGCAGCTGGTGGCCGGCGGGCGGTTGGACTTCGCCCTCACCGGCGTGTGCGGCGACGCCACCCCGTCGGCCGCGTTCGGGTTGAGCTGGCGCGAGGTGGCCATCGACCCGGTGCTGGTGCTGCTGCCGGAGAGCCACCCGCTCGCGGAGCGGGCCGAGGTGCGCCTGGCGGACCTGGGTCACGAGCAGTGGGTGGCCGCGCCGGGCGACGGCTGCTTCGGCGACTGTTTCGCCGCCGCGTGCGCCCGCGCCGGCTTCACCCCGCGCAAGGTGTACGAGACCGACATCCGCGGCTGCGTCGACCTGGTGGAGGCGGGCGTTGCGGTGGCCCTCTGCCAGGCGACGTTCCGCCCGGTCGCCGGCCTGGTCACCCGACGGCTGGCCGGTGTCCCGCTACGCTGGCGGCTGCTGCTGGGGTGGCACCCGGACTCGCCCGCCGCCGGGGACGCGGAGCTGCTGCTGGCGACGGCGAAGGCGGCGTACACCGACTCGTTGGCCCCGCACCCCACCTACCTGGACTGGCTGGTGCGCAACCCGGGCTTCGGCGTCCGGCAGCCCAGCGGGGTCTGACCCCCGGCGAGCCGCGCAGGGTCTGCCGGGCCGCGACCGGGACGAGGGCTTCTGGCTGCTCGGTGGCGGTGCGAACGGCCGCTGTCCGGGTATCTGGCGGACATGACCGATCTCTACCCGCCCGCCGACGACCGGGAGCTGCTCCGCCAGGCCGCCGCCGCGCACACCGCCGCCACCCGCCAGGTGGAGGCGTTCCTGCGCCGGCTGCCGGAGGTGCCCGACCCGGCCGACGTCACCGAGTACGCCAACCTGCTCACCCGGGAGGACCAGACCCGGGGCGAGCGCGACGCCGCCGCCGACGCGGCGGGGCTGACCATCGGCAGCCTGGAACCCGACCAGGGCCAGTAGCGACAGGCGACGGTGCCGCCCCGGACCGGGACGGCACCGTCGCGTACGGCAGCGCTCAGCGTTCGACGAGAGGGTCGTGGCCGAGGTCGAGCAGGGAGTGCCGCCACTCGTCGTCGGCGTTGCCGCGCCGGGGCTTGGCGTCCGTCAGCTCGCGGATGCGCTCGACCGCCTCCCGCATCACCTCGATGTCCTCCGGGGTCAGGTCGACCTTGCGCTTGTTGAGCACCTTGAGGATCTCCCGTCCCGGCTGGGGCAGGTCGAGGTCCGGGTTCGGGCTGAACGACTCCTCGCCGGAGCCCCGGGTCAGCAGCCAGGTACGCAGCTGCTCCGACGGGACGTTGACCTCGGCGTGGAAGTCCTCCCAGAGCACTTCCACCTCGGGGTCGAGCCGCGTGTCGCGTACCATCAGGTCTCCTCTCGACGATGGTGACCCGACGTCTCCGGGTCGTCCTGGTCGGTCTTCGGATGCAGGCCCTCGGCGGGCACCCGCGTGCGGCGCGGGTTCGCGGTCGGGGGCGCCAGGATCGGGTCGGGATGGTCGTCGTCCTCGTCCCGGTGTTTCGCGGACTCCGCGTCCTCGTGCGGGTTCTCGTGGTCGTCTCGTCGCGCGGGCGGAGTCATCGCGGGTGTGTTGTCGTGGCGGCGGTGTACCCCCGCTCGCCCGCGGTCACGTCGAAGGTGAGCTGCCCGTCGCGGGCGTCCACGGTGACCTTCTGTCCGGGCGAGATCGCCGACTCCAGCAGCATCCGCGACAGGTGGTTGTCCACCTCCCGTTGGATGACCCGGCGCAGCGGGCGGGCGCCGAACTCCGGCTGGTAGCCGTGCTCGGCGAGCCAGTCGATGCCTGCGGTGGTGAACTCCACCTGGATGTCCTGGGCGTGCAGCCGACGGCGGGTCTCCTCCAACAGCAGCGCGGTGATGTCGCGCAACTGCTCGGCCTCCAGGCGGCGGAAGATGATGACCTCGTCGATGCGGTTGAGGAACTCCGGCCGGAAGTTCTCCTGGAGGCGGCGCATCAGCCGTTCGCGCAGCTCGTCGTTCTCCTGCTCGCTGCCCACGTCCCCGGTGCCGAAACCGACGGCCCGCTGCGCGCCGGTGATCAACTCGGAGCCGAGGTTGCTCGTCATGATCAGCACGGTGTTCTTGAAGTTCACCGTGCGGCCCTGACTGTCGGTGAGCCGCCCGTCGTCGAGCACCTGGAGCAGGATGTTGAACACGTCCGGGTGCGCCTTCTCGATCTCGTCGAGCAGCACCACCGCGTACGGGCGACGGCGCACCGCCTCGGTGAGCTGACCGGCCTCCTCGTAGCCGACGTACCCGGGTGGGGCGCCGACCAGCCGGCTGACCGTGTGCCGCTCCTGGAACTCGCTCATGTCCACCCGGACCATCCGGTCCGCCTCGCCGAACAACGCCTCGGCCAGGGCCCGGGCCAGCTCGGTCTTGCCGACGCCGGTGGGCCCGAGGAACAGGAAGCTGCCCATCGGCCGTTCCGGGTCGGCCAGCCCGGCGCGGGAGCGACGCACCGCCTCGGCCACCGCGGTGACCGCGTCGTCCTGCCCGACCACCTTCTCGTGCAGGTGGCCCTCCAGACGCAGCAGCCGGTCGCGTTCCTCCTCGGTGAGCTGGCTGACCGGGATGCCGGTAGCTCGGGAGACCACCTCGGCGATCTCCTGCGGGCCCACCTCGGGCACCTGGGAGGTCGGGCCGTCGGCCCCGTTCGCGCGGCGCATCTCCTCCTCCAGCTCGGAGATGCGGTCGCGCAGCGCCGACGCCCGCTCGTACTGCTCGTCGGTGACGGCCTGCTCCTTGTCCCGGCGTACGTCGTCGAGCTGCTGTTCCAGCTCCCGCACGTCGGAGGCCGGGGTGCGGGTGCGCAGCCGGACCCGGGCGCCGGCCTGGTCGATCAGGTCGATGGCCTTGTCCGGCAGGAACCGGTCGGTGACGTACCGGTCGGACAGCTCGGCGGCGGCGACCAGCGCCTCGTCGGCGAAGCGCACCTGGTGGTGGGCCTCGTACCTGTCGCGCAGGCCGCGCAGGATGGCGATCGTGTCGTCGACGCTGGGCTCGGGCACCAGCACCGGCTGGAACCGCCGGGCCAGGGCGGCGTCCTTCTCGATGCTCTTGCGGTACTCGTCGAGCGTGGTAGCGCCGATCACCCGCAGCTCGCCGCGTGCGAGGGCGGGCTTGAGCATGTTGGACGCGTCCATTCCGCCCTCACTGCCGGCCCCGCCGGCGCCGACCAGGGTGTGGATCTCGTCCAGGAAGATGATCAGCTCGTCCCGGTGCGCCCGGATCTCGTCGATCACCTTCTTGAGGCGCTCCTCGAAGTCGCCCCGGTAGCGAGTGCCCGCGACCAGGCCGGCGAGGTCGAGCTGCACCACGCGCTTGCCGAGCAGGGTCTGCGGCACGTCGCCGTCGCAGATCCGCTCGGCCAGGCCCTCGACGATGGCTGTCTTGCCGACACCGGCCTCGCCGATCAGCACCGGGTTGTTCTTGGTCCGCCGGGACAGGATCTCCACGGCCTGCTCGATCTCGTCCGCCCGACCGATCACCGGGTCGATCTGGTCGGCGCGGGCCAGGTCGGTGAGGTCCTGCCCGTACTGGTCCAGGGTCGGGGTGCCGCGGTCCGGTTTCGGCCCGGTCATCGGGCCACGTTCGGCATTGGCGGCCTGCAACGACTCGGGTTGGATCCGGCCGGCGGCCAGCATCCGCCCGGCCGGCGACTCCGGGTTGAGCGGCAGGGCCATCAGGATGTGCTCGGGGCCGATGTAGTTGGCACCCATCGCCCGCGACAGCTGGTGGGCGTCGAGCAGCGCCCGCTTGGCCGCCGGGGTCAGCGACAGGTTGGGTGGCACCTCCCCGCGCGGAGCGCCGTCGCCCTTGCCGCCCAACGCGTTGAGCAGCGTGTCCGGGTCGGCGCCGGCCCGGCGTACCAGGTCGCGCAGGGGTTCACGTTGCAGGGCCGCCCAGAGCAGGTGGTCGGTGTCCAGGTCGTTGCTCTGCCGTTGCGCGGCGCGGCGGGCCGCGTCGGCAAGCATCTCCCGGGCGTCGGCGGTCATCAGTCGGGTGATGTCGACCCGGTGCGGCGGTCGGCGTCCTCCCTCACCCCGGCCGAAGTACCGGGCCAGGAATTCGTCCCACGGGTCGGAGCCGATGTCACCGGGTCCCATCATGTCTGTCCTCCGCAGTCGGGCGCGGCACGGTCGCCAGGGGCTACCCGGCGCTCGGCCCGACAAACGCCGCACGGGGCGGCGCACCCCGCGTTGTGGAGTGGCGTCCGGCCGACGCCGGCCCCGGGTGGCAGGCTTGCGGCATGACTGAGAACCCGCTGCTGATCGTGGACGGCGCCAACGTGGTGGGCTCCCGCCCGAACGGGTGGTGGCGGGACCGGGCCGGGGCCGCCGCGCGGCTGCGGGACTCCCTGGCCCCGGTGGCCGCCACCGGTCTGCCCGCCCGTCTGACCGCCCCGGTCGAGGTGGTGCTCGTGGTCGAGGGCGCCGCCCGGGACGTGCCCGGCACCGACGACGTCCGCGTGGTCTCCGCCCCCGGCTCGGGCGACGACACGGTGGTCGAGCTGGTGCAGGCGGCGCCGCAGCGCCGTCGGCTGGTGGTCACCGCCGACCGGGAGCTGCGCGAGCGGGTCACCGCCCTGGGCGCCGAGGTGTACGGCCCGCGCTGGCTCCGCGATAGTTGAGACATTCTCATGCCGGGAGATCCCACAGAACGGACTCCCAGCACTTCCGGGGGGTTAACGGTCAGCCGGGCAGGAACACCGACAGGGCGGATGTTCTCCCACGGACGCCAGTAGGCTCTAATGGAGATCTCCCCGCCCCCAGGAGGTTCCGCCGTGGCGAGCGTCGCCGAGCTGAAGGCTGCCATCGATGTCGCCCTCCAACAGATCGGCGACGGGCAGACAGCCGTCCAGGCGGCCGGTGAGAAGCTCGCCGAGGCGCAGCAGACCCTGGCCGGCGCGCTGGAGGGCAGCGGCCACGAGACTGTCGAGGCGGCCCAGGCGTCGCTGACCCAGGCCAGCCAGGAGCTGGAGGAGTGTCTCGCCGCGACACTTGTCGCGGTCGAGCAGGCGCAGCTCTACGTCTCCACCCTGTAGGCCACCGTGTCCATCATCGAGGACATCGGCGGCCAGGTCCGCGCGGCCAGCGAGGAGTTCCCGGTCGGCCTGCTCGGGCAGGCCCTGGAGAAGTTCGGCCTGGCCGCCGAACGGCTGCGCTGGGTCCGACAGGAGTCGGCCAACCCGATGGGGGTGCCCGAGCTGTCCGCCGCGACCGAGCACGCCGAGAGCGCCAACTTCGCGCTGCGGGTGGCGCAGGAGCAGCTGTCGGCGTACCTGGCCGCGATCGGGCTGGCCGGCGACGGCGCCCCGGCGCCGCGTCCCCAGCAACGCGACCCGCGCCACGACGCGGCCCCGCCGGACGGGCCGACCACCGTGGCGCCGGAGCAGGCCGAGCAGGTGCGGATGCGCCGCTGGTGGTCGGTGCGGGTGGCGGAGTTGACAGGCGGACGCGACGGCGGCCCCGACGAGCCCGACGAGCGGCTGCGCGACTCGCAGGAGCTGCTGCGCCGGGTCGTCGGCGGGGTACGCGCCGGTGACCGGGACCGGCTGCGCAGCGAGCTGCGCCGGGCGTCGGCCGACGTGGGGCTCGGAATGGCCGCGCTCGCGCCGCCGCTGCTGCGGGAGCTGGCCGGCGAGCTGCTGGGGCATCCGCCCCGCGCCGCCGACCTCGGCCGGCTGCGCGGCGAACTGGACGGGCGGGTCCGGGACCTGCTGCCCGGGTTGCCGCCGCCGGTGCTGGAGACGCTGCTGACCCGGGTGTGCCGGATGCCGCCACCCCGCGCGTCGGGGGAGCCGACACACGCCGCCGACTCCGCGGTCACCGCCGGCGTGGCGACCGGGCTGCTGCTCGCCCGCCTCGGCCGGGACCTGACCGTCGCCACCGGCACGCCGCAGGCCACCGGTGGCCAGGACTCCGCCGGCGCGAGTCCGCGCCCCGCCGAGCAACGCTCCGGGAAAGCGGCCGCCGACACACCCTCCGGCGGCGCGGGTGCGCGCGGTCGCACCGGGCAGGCGTCCGGCGGCGCCGTGCCGCAGCGGAGCGCCGGGCCGCCGCCGCGAACGGGCAGCCCGTGGCGAGACGCGCCGGCCCGGCGGGGTTCCGATGGCTGACCGGCGCGGCCAGTTGGCCACCAGGATCCGGGACACCCTCGGGGAGGCGCTGGGCGCCACGCGTACCCGGCTGTCGGCAGCCCAGGCCGAGCTGACCACGGGCCGCGAACGGCTGACCCGGGTCCGGCGAGCGGCAGCCGTCGTACCGCAGCGGGTGGGCGTCCAACGCGACCGTCGCCTCGCCGAGATCGACGCCCGGCACGCCACCCGGATCGCCGAGCTGGCCCGCCACGCCGCCGACGCCGCCCGCCGGGAGGCGCCCGGCTGCGCCGGCGCCGACTGGCAAGGCTGGACGCCGACGCCCACCCGCCGGGCCGAGCCGCCCGGCGCGCTGCGGGTCGGCACGGTCCGGATCGACGACGTCGACCCGGTGCCCGCGCTGGTGCCGCTACTCGACGCCGGGCACGTTCACCTGTCCGGGGACGACCGCGCCGGCTGCGACGCGGTCGTGTCCGCGTTGCTGTTGCGGGCCGTCGGTCGCGCCGACCCGGGTGGGGTACGACTCGTCGGGTACGACCCGGAGCACCTCGGCGGCGGCCTGGCCGGTTTCGCGCCCCTGGGCACCGCGGGGCTGCTCACCTTCGTCGGCCCCGGCGGGTTGGGTCCGCTGCTCGACGACCTGGTCGAGCAGATCCGCCGCATCAACGAGACGGTGCTGGCCGGCGAACACGGCTCACTGCGGGAGCTGGCCTCGGCGACCGGCCGTCGGCCCGAGCCCTGGCGGGTGGCGGTACTACTCGGCGGCGACGAGCTGAACCGGCACGAGCGCGGACAGCTCGAACGGGTGGTCCGCGCCGGCGCCGCCTGCGGGGTGCACCTGGTGGTCCGGGGCATCCCCCTGCCGGACGACCCGACGGTGACGCGGGTGGTGACCGAGTCGTCCGGAGCGTGGATCGGCGGCCCGTCCGGCCTGTCGGTCCGACTGGATCCGCCGCCACCGGCGACGCTTGTCACCGAGACCTGCCGGGACATCGCGGCCCAGGTCAACGCCGGCCCGCCACCGACCCCGTTCGCCGACCTGCTGCCCCCACCGGAGCAGATGTGGCGGGAGGACTCGGCAAGCGGCCTGACCGCCCCGATCGGCGAGGGGCCGCAGGGCCGACCGGTGCGCCTGACCCTTGGCGACTATCCACCGCACGCGCTTATCGGCGGCCCGTCCGGCACCGGCAAGACCAACCTGATCTTCGCGTGGATCGGCGCCCTCGCCGCCCGCTACTCCCCCGCCGAACTGGAGTTCTATCTCCTGGACTTCAAGGAGGGGGTGTCCTTCGCCCGGTTCGCGCAGGGCCGACGCGACCCGAGCTGGCTGCCGCACATGCGCCTGGTCGGCATCAACGTCAACACCGACCGGGAGTTCGGGTTGGCGCTGCTGCGGTTCCTCACCGACGAGCTGCGTCGCCGCGCCGACGCCGCCAAGAAGCACGAGGTGACCAAGCTGGCCGAGCTGCGCGCGGTCGACCCGACCGGGCACTGGCCCCGGATCGTCGCCGTGGTCGACGAGTTCCAGATGCTGCTGGCCGGCCGGGACGTGGTCGCCCGGGAGGCCGCCGACCTGCTGGAGGACCTGGCCCGCCGCGGCCGGTCGCAGGGCATCCACCTGGTGCTCGCCTCGCAGGACGTGCGGGGCATCGAGGCGCTGTGGGGCCGTCCGGCGCTTGTCGCCCAGTTCACGTTGCGGATCGCGCTGCCCAAGGCGCTGCGGATCCTGGCCGAGCGCAACGACGCCGCGCAGTCGCTGCCCCGCTGGCACGCGGTGGTCAACGCCGAGTCGGGCATGGTGGAGGGCAACGAGGTCGCCCGGATCCCGTCGGCCAGCGACTGGGAGACGTGGAGCGGCCTGCAACACCGGCTGTGGCGGATGCGCCCGCCGGACGCCGCGCCGGCCCGGCTCTTCGACGGTGACGCGATCCCCCGGCTCGACGAGGCCCCGGACTTCCGGGCGCTCGCCGCCCCGACGGACGGCCGCGCGCCGCGCAACCCGGTGGCCCTGCTCGGCGAGATCATCGACGTGCAGTCCCGCTCGGCGGCGCTGCGGCTGCCGCGCGCGCCCGGCCGCAACCTGGCGGTGCTGGGCACGCGGGTGGACGAGGCGTGCGCGGTGCTCGACTCCGCCGCCCGGTCGCTGGCCCGCCAGCACCCGCCGGGCACCGCCCGGTTCTCCATCGCGTGCCTCGACCCGGACGCCGATCCGATCGCCCGCGCGCTCTACGACGACCTGGCCGACGACGCCGCCTGGTACGACGAGGAGACCGTCGGCGAGTTGATGAGCGAGACGGTCAACGGACTGTCCGGCCCCGGCACCCCGCACTACCTGCTGCTGTTCGCTGTCGACGCGGCGGCCGGCGCCCTCGCCGCGCGGACGAGTGGGCGTACCGGCCTGGAGCAGCTTCGTCGGATCCTGCACGACGGGCCGGAGCGGCGTACCCACGTGCTGGCCTGGTGGCGGGGCGTGGCGCGGATGCGCGCGGACCTGGGCGGCCCGGCCGCCCGCACCGACCAGATCGGCGCCTGGGTGGCGCTCGACGCGCACGGCGGCGAGCTGGGCGCCTCGCTCTACCCGGGCACCGGCGGCCCGGACTGGTATCCCCGACCGTGGCGCGGGCTCTTCTTCGACCGGGCGGTGCACCGCACCGGCCAGGTGCTCATCCCCTATGGACCGTCGCGATGAACCAGCCGGTGAGCAGTGAGACGTACACGGCGCAGCTGCGGCGACTGGCCGAGCTGACCGCCCGGGTCCGCGAGCAGCGCGCCGAGGCGCAGACGTGGTACGAGCGGCAGTGCGCGGCGGCCGAGCGGGCCGTCACCGACGCCGCCGACGAGGTACGTCGCGCCGAGGAGGAGCTGGTCGCGGCTCGCGAGGAGCAGGAACACGTCGACGCCGAGGTGGCGCACCTGTGGCAGCAGGTGCGGGCCCGCCTCGGCGTCCGCCGTCTCGGCGCCCCGCCGACGCCTACCAACGGCAGTGCGGCAGGCGAGCCGGTGGCGCTGCTCGGCCGGGCCCGGGACCTGCTCGACCGGGCCGGGCAACCGGGTGAGCTGCCGGGCTCGGTCAACCCGCTGTTGGCGCTCTGCGGGGTGGTCGGCGCGGTGGTGGCGTACGCGCTGGGCTCCGGCGCGCGGGCGCTCGGCGTCGGGTACGGCGGGGACCTGGCGGTCGGACTGCCGGTGCTGGCGCTGGTGGTGACACTGCTCGGACCCTTGATCGGCCTCGTGCCGGCACGGGTGCTGGCCGACCGCCGGCACGCGCTGCTCGGCCCGCGCCCGATCACAGTGGTGCTCGGCGCCGGCCTGGTGGCCACCGCGCTGCTACTGGTCCTCGGCCGCTGACCCCTCCGCCTGGCGGTTCACGCCAGGCCGGGCGCTCCCGCCGCCCCCGCCAGACGGGGCGCACCGGCAGCGTGGTCGACTCGGTTTCCAGGAAACCGCGGTATCCGAGCCCTTGAGACGCCGCGACTTCCTGAAAACCGAGTCGATCAACGCCGACGAGCGCACGCCCCGCTGGCGCACACCGGCGGGCAGCTTCAGGCCGGGACCAGGACGGCCTCGCGCAGCAGGCGGCGGGCCAGGGTGACCCGGTCGGCGTCGTCGGGCAGGCCGGGCAGGTCACCGACCCGGGTGACCGTGCCGCTCAGCAGGGCGCGGGCCGCCGGCTCGCACTCCGCCGGCAGGGTGATGGTGCGGTCGAACAGGCGCAGCGCCACCTGGGCCGACCCGTGCGGCACGAGCTGCCAGCGCAGGCCCGGCCGCAGGATGACCCGGGAGTCGGCGTCCAGCGCGGCCACGGCGCCGGCCTGGGCGAGCGGCCGGATCGGCGCCGGTCGGGCGGCCGGCCAGACGCGCTGACGCAGTCGCGCCGCGACGGCGGCCGGGTCGGCGCGCAGCAGCCAGTCCCGCAGCGCCTCTACCGTCTCGGTCAGCTCCGGCTCGATCGCGTCCGGGTCGGCCACGTCGGTGCCGAACGGCAGGCTGGCACGCAGCCGCCGGTCCTCGGCGGCCAGCGCGAGCAGCTCCTCGACCAGGGCGTAGCGGGTCAACGCGCGGATGCCCACGGTCAGGTGCAGCGAGCTGGCGTCCTGGGCCTGCGCGCTGTGCAGCCAGCCTCGTGGCAGGTAGAGGGCGTCGCCGGGGGCGAGCACCACGTCCAGCGCGGCGGGACCCTGCGCGGTGGCGGAGACCTCGTCGGCCCGACCGCCCCACGTCTGCTTCTCCAGCGGGTCGGGCAGCACCGGTGGGTGGATCCGCCAGTGCTTGCGCCCGTCGACCTGGAGCACGAACACGTCGTGCGTGTCGTAGTGGGTGGCGAAGCCCTGGCTGCCCGCCGGGGTGAGGTAGGCGTTGATCTGCAGCGGCTGGTTCAGCGCTAGGCCCAGGTCACGGGCGAAGTCGACGAGCGGCGGCCAGATCCGGTGCAGGCCCTGCAGGACCAGGGTGGCGCCGGCGGCGTACTGCTCCAGGACCCGCTCGTCGAGCACCTGGTCGCCGATCTCCGCGCCCGCGCCGCCGCCGCCGGTCCAGCGCGCCGCCGGGACGAGCTGGCCGTCCTTGGCGACCCGCAGGAACGGGGTACGCAGACCGCGCCGACTGAGCAGCTCGTCGGCGTCGGCGGGGCTGAACAGGTCAGTGAAGCCGGTCGGATCGGGCAGCTCGGCGGCGCGGGACAGCAGCGGTGTGTGCCCCCAGTGCGCGGCGGCGAACTTGGCCGGCTCGACCGAGACACAGCGGGCCAGCGCGGCGGCGGCGCTCGCGGACGGAACCGCCGGGCGGCCGTGGCCGCCCGGCGGGTCGAGGTGCGTCATGACGGTCCGTTACCGGGCGCTGCCGTCGGCGCCGCCGTCCTGCTGGCCGGGGGTCGCGCCGCCGTCGGCCGGACCCTCCGCGCCACCGTCCGCGCCGCCGTCCTGGTGACCCGGGGTCGCGCCGCCGTCGGCCGGACCCTCCGCGCCGCCATCGGCGCCGCCGTCCTGGTGACCCGGGGTCGCGCCGCCGTCGGCCGGACCCTCCGCGCCGCCATCGGCGCCGCCGTCCTGGTGACCCGGGGTCGCGCCACCATCGGCCGGACCCTCCAGGCCGCCGCCGCCAGTGGTCTGCATGTCATCGTCGTTGAGTGCCATCGGTACTCCCTCGGGTGTGCCGCCCCGCCGTACGCCGGGGTCCGTCGTGCTGCGGGTGGTACCCCACGCGCGATCTTCTCTAACCCACACCGTAGACGCCGAACCGGGGCGACACGGGCGGTTCGCGGGCGGTGGCGGTCGGTGTCAGGATGGGGAGGTGATCCTGGTGGGCACCTCCGGTTGGCAGTATCGGGACTGGCGGGGCCGGTTCTACCCGCAGCGGCTGCCGCAGCGACTCTGGTTGGAGCACTTCGCGGCGGGCTTCGCCACCGTCGAGGTCAACAACGCGTTCTACCGGCTGCCGGAGCGGGAGACGTTCGCGGCGTGGCGGGCGCGGACACCTGCGGACTTCTGCGTGGCGGTGAAGATGAGCCGCTACCTCACCCACATCAAGCGTCTGCGGGATCCGGCCGAGCCGGTGGCGCGGTTCCTCGGCCGGGCCACGGCCCTCGGTGACCGGCTCGGGCCGGTGCTGCTGCAACTGCCACCGAACCTGCGGGCGGACGTCGACGCGCTCGACGCGACGCTGCGGCTGTTCCCGGCCGAGGTGCGGGTGGCGGTCGAGCCGCGGCACCCGTCGTGGTGGACCGACGCCACCCGTGCCGTCCTGGAACGGCGGCGGGCGGCGCTGGTCTGGGCGGATCGTCTCGGTCGTCCGGTGGCGCCCCGCTGGCGTACGACCGATTTCGGCTACCTGCGGCTGCACGAGGGCCGGGCCCGACCGTGGCCGCACTACGGGCGTACCGCGCTCGGCTCGTGGGTCCGCCGGCTCGCTGACGCGTTCGGCGCGGACGAGCCGGCGTACGTCTATTTCAACAACGACCCCGGCGGCGCGGCCGTCACCGACGCGGTCGCCTTCGCGGCGCTGGCCCGTGGGGCCGGTCGTCAGGTGTCGCGGGTGCCGTCCCCGGCCGAGGCCGACGCGTCCCAGCGCTGAGCCCGCCCGACGACGTCGCCGGACGGGCTCACGGTCTCACGGCATGAACGTGGCGAGATCCTTCGGCATGGTCGCCTTCACGTCCTGCCACTCGCCCTGGGTGACGTGCCGACGCAGCGTGTCCAGCACCACCTGGGTCACCCGCTCCGCGCCACCCTCGGCGTCGTACGGGAAGCCCTGCCGGACCTCGTAGAGGAAGTCGTCGCGGTTGAGCTTGATCGGCACGTCCGACGGGTTCCAGCCGTCGAAGTAGATCCCCCGGACCAGCACCGGCAACTGCTGGGCGAACTCGACGCTCTCGTTGACAGCCAACCGGTCGCGCAGCAGGTGCAGCACCGTGCGCAGCGCCGCGTACGACTGGTTGCGCCGCTCCTTCGGCCACCCGTAGGCGGCCTCGATGTCCTTGAGGATCAGGTTCGTCTTGTCCAGCGAGCTCTCGAAGGCGGAGATCATCGCGTCAGCCATCGGTCGACCCCCGTTCCGCGGTGTCCCACCGTCGGTCGTCGGCGCGTCGCGGCGGTCCCACCGGGCCGCGCCGAGCCCGTACCGGGGTGCCCTGCGGCGCCCGCCTGGTGTTGTCGGCCGTGCCGACCACGTGCAGGACGGCGCCCCGCCGTCGATCCGTCACCACTCGAACCGTCATCGCCCGTCACCTCCGTGTCGTCTCCGGCGTCGACCGCCTCCACGCGGCCGTACCCACCGTGTCCACCGTGCCGGTCGGGCGGGTGAGCCGGCCCCACCCGGATCGGGTGAGTCGGCCAGGAGGGGGATCGTGAGGGCAGCAGGTACCCCGAGGGCTAGACGCTGTCGGGTAGCCGGTCTGGTGCCTTCGGGTAGTACTCCTCGTCGGGCACACCTAGTTTGATCAGTAGGTCGCGGATTACCTGCGCGCGGGCGTCGGCCCAGCGGCCGACCTCCCGCTCGGTAGGTGACGCCGACGCTGCGCCGTGGTCGCCCGTCTCGGCGTACGCGTCGAGGGCGCCTTGCAGGGCGTCGATCATCGCTGTGCGCTCCTCTGGCGTCACCATCGCGATGCTGGCAGGCCCGGTGCCACCCTCATCACTTCCGGGCATCGCCGCACCCCCTGCCCCGTTTGCGCGGTTGCCGGACGCCCACCGGGTAGCCGTCGCGGCCCGGCGGAAGCGGCGGCGGACCTTCGGCCGTCACCTGGTCGCGCACCCCGCTGTCGGAGTCCCACGAGTCGTACAGGAACCATTCCGCCGCGTTGCGCAGCGCCACGAAGTCGTGGCCCTGCGGACGTGGGAAGCCGTGGTCGATTAGCACCTCGGCGATGGTGCGAAGGCAGCCATACGTCAGGTAGGGCTGCTCGCAGAATTCCTCGGCGCGGGGCACCGGGTACGCGCGAGGTGTTGGCCCAGCCGCGGGCCGCGTAGCTTCGTTCACTGGGTACGCCTCCTAGCGGCGGTCAAGGCCCTGGGACGGGCTGTGCGAGCAACCCCCGTTCAACAGGCACCCCACGCCGTGCCGAAACGCAGGTTGCCTGCGCAGACAGCGTCTCCCCGGCGGCCGGGGTGATCCAGACGCGCGGTGTCCGCCTGTTGTCCGCGCTGTCCGCGGACAACCACGCCGCTAGGGTGTGGCACGTGAGCGACTACCTGCAGGTGTCAACGGCCACCGAGACGCGCGACATCGGCGTCCGGCTTGCTGAACGGGCGGTCAGCGCCCGGCTCGCCGCCAGCGCGCAAGTCATCGGACCGGTCACGAGCGTGTTCTGGCACCACGGAAAACAGGGTTCGGGCGAAGAGTGGCAGGTACTGCTCTACACCACGGCAGAGCGGTATCCGCAGCTAGAGCGGTTCGTTCTCGATGAGCATCCTTGGACGAACCCGCAACTCAGCGCAGTGCCAATCGTGCGGGGCTCTACGACGTACCTGACGTGGTTGAGCCGCTCAGTCGAGGACGTCTAGACGCGGCTGCCGCGAGGGCCTGCAGTTCGACGACGCAAGGCATCGCGGCGTGCGGCTCCAGGCGGTGCAGGAACGCGTCGAGGCGTTGGCCCGGCCGGATGGACCCGACACCGCCGGCGAGGCGAACCGCGCTACCGGCAGCTTCGCAGGCCTGCTCGATCTCGTTCGCGTCGAGGTAGGCGTCGGCAAGCCACGACAGGTAGAGCGCCTTGTCGCGGGCCTGCGTGTCGCAATAGGTGCCCAGAGCGCGCTCCAGTACGGGAATCGCGCGAATCGGCCGGCGAAGTACCGTCCAGCACCGACCCGTCATGATCTCGCCTTCGAGGCCATCGACCCAGTACACCCAATCTGGCTCTGGCCGGTCGTCGTGCTCGGCGAGGAAGGTCATGCCGATGCCGAGGTGCCGGTCCGCAGCCGTCGCGTCACCCGTGACAGCGAATGCCCACGCGGCCCGCAGATGCAGAAGTGCCTGTACTCCCGGAGTAGCGGTGGTACCAGCAGCAGCGCAGGCCGCGCTGGCGGTGTCGGTCGCCTTGCCACCGCTGCCAAGCTGCTGATAGGCCAGGAACGCCAGTCCGTTGCCCGTGAGTGCCTGGTCCTCGGCGTCGCGGGCTGCGGCGAGGCTGACCCGGTAGAGCCGCTCGGCGTCCGAATGATCACCAGCATCGAACGCCGCCCACCCGGCCAACTGCGCCTGTTCGGCAAGAATCGCCAGCAGCTGCCGGCCGGTGGCCTCGCTGTAAGAACCGTCGTGAAGCAGCCGTGTCGTGGAAGCAACCTCAGCTGTGTACATCTGGTGGGTGTCGGCACCGCCGAGATAGTTGTCGAGCCGCCGCAGACGGGCAGTGCGATCAGCGAGCCGTCCGGGAATGGCAGTGCCGACGTGGCGGCCGTGGGCGAGCAAGGTGTGTGGGAGAGCAGCGGCCAATCCGGCGGCAGCGACGAACTCGCGGCGTCGGACACCCGGACGTACGGCGGCGAGCGCGGCCAACTCGCCGCCGGCTTGAAGAGCATCGTCGACGCGTTGGGCGGCCTGCGGGGTGGGGATCTTGGTGCCTGTCTCCAGCTCGTGCAAGTACGTCTTGCCGTGGTAGGTGAGCTTGGCCAGGTCGCGCAGGGACAGACCTCGCTCCCTGCGGAGCTTGAGCATCCGGCCAGGAAACGATGGTTCGGTCACAGCTGCCACCCCAGGTAGAGGACTGGGCGGCGGCACCGCTGGCTTCTACACCGACGGGCCGCCATCACCGACGGTACCGCCGGTGTGCCCACCCGTCACGCTTCCCCGCTGCCGGGCCGACACACGAACAGGCCCACCAGTGGCGCCCTGCTGTAGCTGCGACGCCCCGCCCTGCCCGGACATCACATTCCACGCGCGGTCGCGGGGGTGAGGTCGTGAGGCGTGCGTTATCGGAACTAGGAGCGACATGCTAGACGCCCAGCACGGCGGATCGGATAGGTCTTACCTGTTCAGCAAGCCAACGAGGGTCTTCGCGTTCGTCTGGGCGTAGTCGCGGTAGCAGTTGTTCATGAGGACGTGGGTCTGCCCGGCGGAGTCGGCCAGCTCGCGCAGCTTCGGCGCCCAGTCGGCAAGCTCCCGCTTCGAGTAGTGGTAGCCGAACTTCTCGTGGATGTCCTTGCTTGTCCACTTGTCACTGTGGCCGTGGAAGCGCATGACCGCGAGGTCCCCGGTGGCGGCCAGCACCGGCGGCACCGACGAGCGGTGGCCCTGCGGCATGTCCACGCAGACGTACGGCAGCCGGTGCTCGCGGAGGAAGGCGAGGGTCTCGTCGGCGTTGTCGCCGTCGAACCAGGACGCGTGGCGAAACTCGTAGACCGGGCGCAGCGGCGCGCAGCGCTTCGCCACCTCCAGCAGGTACTGCTTGTTGGCCCGCTTGATCGTGAACCAGGGCGGGAACTGGAACAGCAGCGCCCCGAGCTTGTCCGCCTCGACAAGCGGGTCCAGCGCGGACAGGAAGCGCGTCCACACCTCCTCGTACGCCTGCGCGGGCAGGTCGTCGGGGTAGACGTTCTTCTTGTCCGTCTCCGGGCGCAGGTCCTTGTAGAGCGCGCTGACCCGGGTGGGATGCCCGGTGAGCAGGCTGAACGCCTTGATGTTGAACGTGAAGCCGGCCGGGGTGCGTTCGGCCCAGAGCCGCGCGGTCGCCTCGGCGGGCGGTGAGTAGTAGGTCGCGTCCACCTCGACCAGCGGAAACTGCCGGGCGTAGTACGCCAGGCGCTTCTCCGGGTTGTCCGCGGTCTGCGGGTACCAGCCCGAGTCGAGCAGTGTGCGGTCGGTCCACGACGCGGTGCCCACCAGAATGTCACCCATGGGGAAAGTCCATCGTGTCGTGGACCGACCGGCAACCGCTGCCGTCGCTCAGGCCGCCCGCCGCTCGCGGGTCTGCTTGCAGGTCACGCACGTGGTGGCGGCCGGGAAGATCTCCAGCCGTTCCACCGGGATCGCCGCCGAGCAGCCCTCGCACCAGCCGTACGTGCCCTCGGCGAGGCGGCCCAGGGCGTGCTCGTACTGGGTGCGCCGGTCGAGGATGGTCCGCAGCAGGGACTGCGCGGTGTCCCGCTCGGCGGTCTTGGTGCCGCTGTCGGCCTGGTCGTCGCCGGCGGTGTCGCCGACCTCCACCAGACGCAGCACCTGACTCTGCAGCACGGCCTGCTCGTACTCGGCGGTCAGCTCGTCGTAGCGCGCCTGCAGGGAGTGCCGGATCTGGTCGATCTCCGTCTGGGATCGGCCCGTACCGACCGTGTCGTGGACGAGCATCGCTGCCTGCCTTCCTGGCCTGGTGGCTCAAGGTGAACCGGGTGCCGGCGGCGTGGGCCCCGGTCAACGGTCGCATCCGGTACGCGGGCGGTCACCCGCGCTCTGTGAGCCGGGCGAGTACCCGTCGGATGCGTCACGCAAACCGGCGATTTCTCAGCTGTCGCCGGCCTCCACGAGCGCGGGGTGACGGGGGTCGTCGGCGCGTACCACCACGTCGGCGAAGCTGGCGGGGACGACCTCCTGCGCGTAACGGTCGAAGGCCGGCAGGGTCCACTCGTCGGCCGGGTCGGTGCGGCGGCGCAGCGCCGCCGGGGAGAGCTGAAGGTGGACTGTCACGTCGAAGGGCAGCGCCCCACCGAGCAGGAGCGTGCCGCTGACCAGGACCACGCCGCCGGGTGGCAGGTCGACGTACCGGGCGCGGCTGGCCCGGTCGGCGGCGGCGTCCCACAGCGACGGCAGCACCCGCCCGTCACCGCCGGCGCCGGCCGGGTCGAGCACCTCACGGCGCAGGCCGGCCTCGTCGTTCCAGCCCTCGTAGTAGGCGTCCGGGTTGGTGCGGCCGAGTTCGAAGCGCAGCGACGCGGGGCGGAGGAAGTCGGCGGCGCGGACGTGCAGGACCGGGCGGCCGCGGGCGCGCAGCGGATCGACAAGCGCGGCGGCCAGCTCGTCCGGGCCGGCGGCGGGAGCGCCGTCGACCGCCACGCGCAGCCGGGCGGGCTCGACGGTGCGGGAGGCGTCGTCGAGCCGGCCGGTCAGTTCGGCGACGAGCAGGTCGGGCGAGATGGGACGGATGCGCACCGAACCATCCTGCCCCGCGCGGGCGGGCGGTCGTCGGACGGTCAGCCGGTGCGGTCGACCGTGACGCGGGCGTCGTCGGCCAGCCGGTAGCCGACGCCGTATACGGTGGTGACCAGGGGGACGTCCACGCCGACCTTGCCGCGCAGCCGGCGCACGTGCACGTCGACGGTGCGGACGCCTGCGTGCTCGTAGCCCCAGACCGCGTTGAGCAGTTGCAGCCGGGTGAACACCCGACGGGGGTGGGCGACCAGGTGCAGCAGGAGGTCGAACTCCAGCCGGGTCAGCGGCAGCGGCTCGTCGTCGCGCAGCACCGAGCGGGACGACGCGAGGATGTGCAGGGCGGGGATCGTCGGGGTGAGGGCCCGGGCGGGCGCCCGGTTGGCAGGCACCCCGTCGGCGCGACGCTCGGCCGGAACGGAGCTGGTGATCACGCCCTCGCCCCCCTCAAGCATCTCCCGGGCGGCTTCGAGCAGCCGTCGGGCCGGCGGGGTCAGCGACTCCTCACACGCCAGCGGGATGGACAGCGTCACGGTGAGCATGGGCGCGGCGGTGTTCGCCGGGCGGCGTTGACCGCCGGGGGGTCGACCGGGCACCGCGGGTTGGGACGTATGCCATCCGGCGCGCGACGAGGCGGGGCTGACCGACATGGTCCTCCTTGGGCTGGTCCGGGTATCTCCCCACGGCCCGGGACGCCGCTTCATCGATGCTTCCGGGCGCCCGGGCGAGGGTCAAGAGGCGGCTGCGTTGCATGAATGTGACAATTGACGAACACATCGGAGCCAGACGCTCGCTCTGCGTACGAAGCCAGATGATTACAGCAGAGCCGCCGGGATGGCCCGTTACGGGGGTCCCCGTCCTGTTCACCATGCCGTCGCGCATCGCCTGCGGACCGCCGCCGGAGCGCCGCTCAGCGGGTGTGGTCGACGCTGATCCGCGCCTCGTCGCCCAGCCGGTAACCCACCCCGTAGACGGTCGTGACCACCTCCGCCCCGGGCAGCTTGGCGCGCAGGCGTCGCACGTGCACGTCCACGGTGCGGGCCACGGCGTGTTCGTAGCCCCAGACGTTCGACAGCAGCTGGAGACGGGTGAAGACCCGGTGCGGGCGCTCGGCGAGGAAGAGCAGCAGGTCGTACTCGATGCGGGTCAGCGCGACCACCCGGTCGCCGCGGCGGACCACCCGGGTGCCGGCCAGGATGCGCACGTCGGCCCCGTCGGCGTCGACGGCGGGCGCCTCCGCGATGGCGGGGCGGGGCAGCGGAAGCGGCGTCGGCGGCACGTCGTCGGCGGGGCGCAGTCGACCCTCCCCGGACTCGGCCAGCTCGCCGAGCAGCTGCACGAGCCGAGCCAGCCGGGGGCTCATCGGCCCGGGGGCCAGGTCGAGGGTGATGGTCAGGGTCGGGCCGGTGCGGGGGCGGACGGCGGCCCGGCCCGGGTGACCCGGCGAGTAGGGACGGGTGGGGATCGCGACGACGGACATCGTGCCTCCTGAGATGGCGGTACGCCCGCCACGCCGGGTGCGGCGTGGGGGTCAGCGGCGCGCCCACCCGGCGGTGACCGGGGGCGCGAGGGGGGATGCGCGGTGCAGCGGGGTGGGGCCGAGCGCCGGCAGGCCGGCGATGCGCCAGGCGGCGAACCCGCCGTCGACGTCGGTGGCCCTCCGCAGGCCGATGTCCTGCAACGCGGCGGCGGCGAGCGACGAGGTGTAGCCCTCCTGGCAGATGATCACCACGGGCACGTCGTAGTCGACGGCCTCGGGCAGCCGGGCCGGGCAACGCGGGTCGAAGCGCCACTCCAGCACGTTGCGCTCGATCGTGAGCGAGCCGGGCACGACGCCGTGCGCGGCGCGCTGGGCGGCCGGCCGGATGTCGACGAGCAACGCGCCGGCCCGGACCGCGAGGTGCGCCCGCTCCGGGTCGAGCCGGTCGAGACGGGCGCGCGCGGCGGCCAGGATGTCGTCGATGCCCCGGGAGCCCGGCGGTGGCACGGGTGCCGGACAGTGCTCGGCGGTGACCTGCATTATCGATTCCTTCCGGTGACGAGAGGGCGGTGCGAACGAGAGGCTCACCAGGACCGCCCGGCCTCGGCGACCTCGGCGACCCGCAGGCGCCCGTCGAGGAGGTCGTAGCGGGTCATCCGGCGCAGCGCCGGGCGGTAGACGTGCACGCTGACCGCAGGCGCCGGGCCACGGTTGGTGACCTGGTGGACGTGGCGGGGGCCGAAGCTGCGGGCGGCGCCGGCGGGCAGCAGACGGGGGCGCAGCTCTCCCCGGCTGACCGTCTCCTCGGTGAGGGCGCCGGCGACCACCCGGAACGCGCCCGCCGAGCCGCCGTGGTCGTGCAGGTCGGTGCCCTGGCCGGGCAGCCAGCTCAGGGCCCACACCTCGTGGTCGTCGGCGGTGGCGAGCCGGGCGTACCACCGCTCGGTGGGATCGAAGCGCAGCGTGACAGGCCAGACGGCCGGGTCGGTCCACCGGGCGGCGACGGCGCGCAGGTCGGTGGCCGGGCGATCGTGGGTCATCGGTGGTTCCTCAGCGGGTCGTTCGGCGGGGTGCCCCCGTACTCTAGCCGGCAAACCCTATAGGTTTAGTAGGTAATTCCACATGCCGGGAGGCGATTCCGCGGCCCGCTCGGGCTCAGCGCAGGACCGGTGGATCCACCCGGTAGCCGGGCAGCGACGGCCACCGCACGGTCAGCACCACCGAGGCCCGCTCCGCGTACCAGGAGTGATCCACTCCCCGCGCCCACACCACGTAGTCACCGGGGGCGGCCAGCCGCACCGTCCGGTCCGGCAGCTCCACCCGGAAGCACCCGTCGACGAGCACCAGCAGGGTGGTCCGGCGCTCACCTGTCGCCCACCGCGAGCGGGCCTCCCCGGGCGGGTGCACGCCCCACTTCACCTCGACGTCGGTGCTGTGCCGGATCTCGTCCGGCGGCGCGAAGTGCCCGAGCAGCCAGCCGCCGTTGCCGACGCCGTCGACGCCCGCGTTGCCCACGTAGACCGTCTCACCCATCGGAGCCCTCCCCCTCCCCCACGCCGGCCGAGCAACCTATCAGGACCTCGGCGACTACCCTGGACCGGTGACCGATGACCTTGACGCCGAGACGCTGGCGTTCGCGCACCGGATGTTCGACCTGGCCCGCGCCGGCTCCACCGAGGAGCTGGTCGCCCAGGTCGACGCCGGCCTGCCGGTCAACCTGACCAACGACAGGGGCGACACGCTGCTGATCCTGGCCGCCTACCACGCCCACCCGGACACGGTGGCCGCCCTGCTGGCGCGCGGCGCGGACCACACCCGCGCCAACGACCGGGGGCAGACCGCGCTCGCCGCCGCGGTCTTCCGCAGCAGCGCCGACGCCGTCCGCGCGCTTCTCGCCGCCGGGGCCGACCCGGCGCACGGCACACCGTCGGCGGCCGAGACCGCGCAGTTCTTCGACCTGCCGGAGATGGCCGAGCTGCTGCGGGCCGGCTGACGCGACCCCCGACGGGCCGGTATACAGGGTCCGTGGAAGATCCCCTGCCCGAACAGATGCGTGCCGCCGGCACCGCGCTGCTGGCCGCGCTCGATCCCGCGACCCGCATCGGCGCCGTGTACCCGTTCGACGACGAGTCGGCCCGACGCTGGCTGGAGTACCGGCCCCGCCCCCGCCCCGGCGTCTGCCTCGCCGAGCTGGACGTCGCCGGACGCAAGGCCGCGCACCGGCTGCTGGCCACCGCGCTCAGCCCATCGGCGTACGCGCAGGCCATGGCGATCATCGCGCTGGAGGAGGTGCTGGACCGGGCCGAGGACTGGCACCGCGGACGGCACAGCGGCGACTACTGGATCGCCGTGTTCGGTGACCCGGCGCGCGACGACCGCTGGGCGTGGCGGCTCGAAGGACACCACCTGTCGGTGACCATGACCGTGGTCGACGACCGGGTCTCCCCCGCGCCGATCTTCTTCGGCGCCAACCCGGCTGCGGTGCGCTACGCCGGGCACGCCGTCTCCCGGCCACTCGGCGTCGAGGAGGACCTGGCCCGCGCCCTGCTCGACGCGCTCGGCCCGGCCGGCCGGGCCGCCGCGATCATCGCCGACGAGGCGCCGGCGGACATCGTCAGCGCCACCCGCGGGCGGGTCGACGGACCCCTCGAACCGCTCGGCGTGCCGGCCGACCGGCTCGGCCCGACCGGCCGCGCGCTGCTCCACCAGGTCGTCGCGCTCTACCTGGACCGGCTGCCTCCCGAGCTGGCGGTCGCCGAGGCGGCCCGCGTCGAGGGCGGCCAGCTCCACTTCGCCTGGGCCGGCCCGACGAGGCCCGGCCAGCGGCACTACTACCGGGTGCAGGGCGACGACCTGCTGATCGAGTACGACAACACGAGCGACGACGGCAACCACGCGCACACCGTGCTCCGCCGCCCCGCCAGCGACTTCGGCGCCGACATCCTGGCAACCCACCGCCAGGCCCACAGGCACTGACACCACCGCGACGGTCGGTGCGGCTCACGAGGTGGGGCGGGTGGCCTCGATGAGAAACCGTCGAGCGTGGGCGACGAAGGGACCCTCGGCGGCGATGTGGCGGTGCAGGGCGAGCAGTTCGCGACGGTAGCGGTCCACCGTGAAGCCGGGCACCGTCCACACCACCTTGCGCAGGAACCAGACAACAGCGCCGATGTCGTGAAAGACCGCGCGCAGCGTGGCCCTGCGCAGGTCGACCACCCGCAGCCCGGCGGCCTCGGCGGCGGCGACCGCGGCCTCGGGGTGCCGCCCGTCCGGCGGGGGCAGCGGGCCGAGGATCGCCTCGCTCAGCTCGCGCATGGTGCCCGGCCCGATCTGCTGGGACAGGTACGTGCCGCCGGGGCGCAGCACCCGGGCCGTCTGGGCCCAGTCGGTGCGCACCGGATGCCGGCTGACCACCAGGTCGAACGACCCGTCCCGAAACGGCAGCGCCGAGTCGGGGGCGACCGCCACGACAGTCGCGCCGATCCGGCGCAGGGTCCGCCGGGCGACCTCGACGTTCGGCGGCCACGCCTCGGTGGCCGTCAACACCTTCGGCGGGTACGGGATCTCGGCGAGCACCTCACCGCCGCCGGTGTCCACGTCCAGGGCGGCGTCGGCGCGCGCCATCCGTTCGGCGACAAGTCGGGCGTACCCCCAGGGTGGGCGTTCCTCGGTGGCCCGGCCGGCCAGCCAGTCGAAGCCCCAGCCGTCGACAGGCGCGGCGGCCGCCTCCCTGATCAACTCCTCGACGTTCCGTTCGGCGGTCATGGCGGTCAGCTTCGCCGGCTGGCCGGTCGGTGGGCAACCGATTTGCCGGTGCGTGCGCCGGGCCGTCAGGGGCGGGGGCGGGCGATCTCGACGGTGCCGCCGGCGAGGGCGTCCAGGCTGCCGGTCTCGGCCCGGCCGGGGTCGAACTGGCGCATGAGCCGCGCGCCCAGGTGCACACCCACGCCACCGGCGGTGAGCGCGACCAGTTCGGTGGCAAGGATCGCGACTGTCGCGCCGCGGTGCGGTGAGTGGGCGCGCACCAGGCAGGTGACCAGGAACAGGCCGGCCATGGCCGCGTTGACGAGGTTGAAGGCGATTGCGGTACGGCGGGTGCCGTCGACGGGCACGTCCCACAGGTCGACCATGCCGGCGACCGCCGTCATCGCGGCGGCGAACAGGGCGGCGACGCCGGTCCAGTAGCCGACCTCGCCGAGGAAGGTAGGCCCGCCGGCGAGGTCGGTGAGGTCGAAGACGGTGGCGCTGACGAAGAGCCCGAGCGGGAACGTCACAAGCATCGGTTGGATGGGATGCCCCTGCACGCGCAGCCGGCTCTGCATCGGTCCTCCCCAGGGTCGGCGCAGCTCACCAGTACCAGGGTGCTACCCGACCCCCCGTCGCACGAAACGACGCCGCCCGACTCGCCGCCGACCGGGAGAACGGGCACCCCGGCCGCGCCATCGAGGCCCGGCGGGGAGTGCTCCCGCGAGATCGACACCGTTTCGCCGAGGTGGCGGTGTGCGGGGAGCGGACCGCACTCGCGGCGGTCTGCCGTTGATCACCGCGCGCGCCACGGCGACGGGCCGGTCAGGACTCGCGGGGGCGGGAGACCGTTCGGACGAGGCGTTCGGCCACCTCGCGAAGCGGGATGTCCAGGGACGAGGCGGCGGTCCGCAGCACGTCGAGGGCCTCGGCTGGTGGGCACCCGCGCTGCGTCATGATCACGCCGATGGCCTGCCCGACGACACCGTCGTGCAGGAGCGAGGCGTCCCGCTCACCGACGAGCGCCTGCTGGCGGCGTCGGTCGCGGACGGCGGCCAACAGCAGGCCGGCGTGCTCGGCGAGCAGCATCGCCGTCAACTGGTGCTGCGGGGTGAGGACGTCGGGAGCGGCGGCGTACAGGTTGATCGCCCCGATGACGTGGTCGTCGATGTCCACCGGCGCGGAGATGACCCCACGCACGCCCAGGTCGCGGGCGTGGGGCGTCCAGGCCGGCCAGCGTGACTCGCCGGCCAGGTCCACCGCGAGGATCATCTCGCGACGTCGGATCGCGCTCATCGCCGGCGAGTCGGGGCCGTGGCGCAGGTCGTCGAGGCTTGCCAGCCGCTCGTCGGAGGCGGCCACGCCTGCCGGTTCGCCGGCCCGCAGGGCGGTGAAGCCACACCAGCGCACCCCGGCCACCGCGTCGCGGGTGACCCGGACCAGCGCCAGCAGCGCCTCGTCGAAGTCGGTCAACGCGATCAGGCCGGCGGTCAACTCCCGCAACAGCGCGGCGGTCTCCAGCACACCGAGTCGTTCGACCACCGGTTCCCGCGTGTCCACGTTCACCGTTCCACTGCCCTCGTACGCCCTCGCGCGCATCCCGCCGACATCGTCACCTGTGCCATGGTCTGCTCTCTTCTCCGCCGTGACCGACCCGCCCTACTACCCTCGCAAACCGGGATCGAAACGGCGTAAGGCGGGGCCTCTGCCACACCGCAGAGGTGTGACAGAGGCCCCGAAGGCCAGGTCAGCGCGACGCGCCGCTGAGCCGCCGCCCGATCGAGGCGATCAGCCGGTCGAGCTCGGAGCCGAACGGGTTGTCGTGCACCAGGTACGTCCAGGTGGCGGTCGGCCGGATCAGGGTGCCGTCCTCGGGCGTCCAGTCCTCGTCGAACTCGGTCTCGGTGAACGTGGCGATGGTGCGGGCCTCGATCTCCGGGACGAGGTTGTTGAACGCCGGCACCGCCGCCCGGTGGAACTCGTCCAGCGGGTCGAGCCGGCCCAGCGCGCGCAGGTGCACGCCCTCGCGGACCTCCGACAGCTCGGCGAGGTGCTCGGCCCAGAGCCGGTCCAGGTGGAAGAGCGCGATCGAGCGGGCCACCCGGGCGAGCAGGTCCTCGTCCATCTCGCCGGCCTTATCGGGCACCTTGTCCAGCAGCATCAGCGCGGCCACGTCGCTTGTCAGCAGCCGCTCCCGGCGGGCGGCGAGGGCGATGCGCTGCTGCTCGATCACCACGCTGTAGCGCCAGGTGTTGCGGTGGATCTCGTGGTTGACGCCCTCGGCGACGCGCTGGGCGTGCTCGACCGCGTAGTCGACCTGCTCGTCGGTGACGAGGCCGTCCGCGTTCATCCGCGGCGACGCCGGCACCGCGTCGGCGGCGTGCCTGACGACCAGGTCGTCCTCCAGGCTGACGAAGAAGACCGAGCCACCCGGGTCGCCCTGCCGGCCGGCGCGGCCGCGCAGCTGGTCGTCGACGCGGCGGCTGTCGTGCCGGCCGCTGCCGATCACGTAGAGGCCACCCAGCTCGGCAACCCGCTCCTGGTCGGTCTGGTCGCTGCCGCCGAGCCTGATGTCGACGCCCCGGCCGGCCATCTGGGTGGAGACGGTCACCGCGCCCTGCGCGCCGGCCTCGGCGATGATCGCCGCTTCCTCGTCGTCGTTCTTGGCGTTCAGCACGACGCAGGCCACGCCTGCCGCGTTGAGCCCGGCCGCCAGCCCCTCGGACTCCTTGACGTCCAGGGTGCCGACCAGCACCGGACGCCCCTTGGCGTGCCAGCGCTGAATCTCGTCGATAAGCGCCTCGTCCTTCTCGGCGCGGGTCGCGTAGATCCGGTCGGGCTCGTCCTCGCGGACACACGGGGTGTTCGGCGGGATCACCGCGACCTCCAGGCCGAAGAACTCCCGCAACTGGTCGCCGACAAGCACCGCGGTGGCGGTCATGCCGCACACCTTCGGGTAGAGCGCGATGAACGCCTGCACGGCGATCGTGCCCAGCACCTCGCCCTCGGCGGTGGCGTCCAGGCCCTCCTTGGCCTCGACCGCCGCCTGGAGCCCGTCGGGCCAGCGGCGGCGCTGGGCCACCCGGCCGCGCATCTCGTCGATCAGCTCGACCGAGCCGTCCCGGACGATGTAGTCCACGTCGCGGTGCAACAGGGCCTGGGCGTGCAGCGCCACGTGGACCGCGGAGAGCTGCTCGACGTGCTCCTCGTCGTACAGGTCGATGCCGAGCTTGGCCTCGACGGCGACCAGGCCGGCGGAGGTGAAGGCGACGCTGCGCCCGTCCTCGGCGACCGTGTAGTGCTTGCCCTTGCGCAGGCCGCGCACAAGCGCGGCGGCGGCGTGCACCGGGTCCTGCTCGCCCGGCACCGCGCCGGCCAGGACCATCGGCACCCGGGCCTCGTCGATCATGATCGAGTCGGCCTCGTCGATGATCGCGGTGGTCAGCGCGGGCTGCACCCGGTCGGCCACGTCGGTGACGAGCTGGTCGCGCAGGTAGTCGAAGCCCGCCTCGCTGACCGAGACGTAGGTGACGTCGCAGCCGTAGGCGTCGCGCCGCTCCTGCGGCGTGGACGCCTCGTTGACCCAACCGACGGTCAGGCCGAGCAGCGTGTAGATGGGCTCCATCCACTGGGCGTCGCGGCGGGCCAGGTAGTCGTTGACGGTGAGCACGTGCACCGGCCCGTTGCCGAGTCGGACGTGCCCGTACGCGGCGACGGCCGCGGTAAGCGTCTTGCCCTCACCGGTGGCCATCTCGGCGACCTTGCCGGACAGCAGCGCCATCGCTCCGAGCAGCTGCACGTCGTACGGTCGCTGGTCGAGGCCCCGACGGGCGGCCTCGCGGCCGACGGCGCAGATCTCCTCGTAGCCGGAGGCGGCGCCGGCGGCCTCGGTCAGCTCGGCGTCGTCGAGCGCGGCGAGGTCATCCTCGCGCGCCTCGATCGCCGGCAGCAGCTTCTCCAGCGGAGCAAGATCCACGGTTGATCCCGGGCGCTGGAGGAACCGCCGGAACTTGCTCTTGAACCGTTGCGACACACCCATGAGCGGCAACGGTACGCGATTCCGGCCGCCTTGCGCGGCCCGGCCGGTCGGGTATCCGCCGGCATGTCGATTCCGCCTCGTCGTCGGCTCAGGCGACAAGCAGTTGGTGGGTGGCCAGCTCCCGGTAGAGAGGGTCGGTGGCGGTCAGCTCGGAGTGGGTTCCCACCGCCACCACCCGGCCGCCGTCGAGCACCACGATCTGGTCGGCGTCCACCACGGTGGCGAGTCGATGCGCCACGATCAGCAGTGTCCGGCGGACGGCCACCGCGTCGATGGCCCGGCGTAGCGCGGCCTCGTTGCGGGCGTCGAGGTTGCTTGTCGGCTCGTCGAGCAGCAGCACCGGCGGGCCGGCCAGCAGCGCCCGCCCGATGGCCAGCCGCTGCCGCTCACCACCGGAGAGCAGCACCCCGCCCTCCCCCACCTGCACGTCCAGGCCCTGCGCGGTGCGCTCGACCAGGTGGCTCAGGTTCACCTCGGCGAGGACCTCCCGGAGCCGGTCGTCGGTGGCGTCCGGCGCGGTGATCAGCAGGTTCTCGCGCAGCGTGCCGGCCAGCACGGGAGCCTCCTGCTCGACGTACCCGAGCCGGGCGCGCAGCGCGTCGCGGGGCACCTCCCGCACGTCGGCCCCGTCGACGCGGACCGCGCCGGCGCTCACCTCGTAGAAGCGCTCGACCAGGGCCAGCAGCGTCGACTTGCCGGCGCCCGAGGGGCCGACCAGTGCGGTACGGGTGCCGGCCGGCACCGCGAAGCTGACGTCGTGCAGCACCGGCGCGCCGCCCGGATAGCCGAACCCGACCCGGTCGAACTCGATCATCGGGGCGGGCCGGCGTGGGGCCGTCGTGGCGGTCGGGGCCGCCGGCCGGTCCACCGCGCCCTCCGCCGGTACGGCCAGGATCTCCTCGATCCGCTGCAACGCGCCCAGACCGGACTGCAACTGGGTGTACGCGCGCAGCACCTGGCCCAGCGGCACGGCCAGGAGGAACAGGTACATGACGAAGGCGACCAGGTCGCCGACGGAGATCGCCCCGGCGGCGACCCGCGCCCCGCCGATCCCCAGCACCAGCAGGAACGCCCCCTGCACGGTGACCGAGCCGATCGGGCCGATCAGCGCCTGCACCCGGGCCACCCGCAGCCCCGCCGCGTACGCCTGCCGGGCGCTGCCGGTGACGGTCTCCGTCTCCCGGCTCTCGGCGCGGCTGGCCCGGATGGTCCGGGACGCCGAGATGGCCCGCTCCACCGCCGAGGTCATCTCGCCGATCCGCTCCTGGGCAAGGCGGGCCAGCGCCCGGACCCGGCGGGCGAAGGTGGCGGCGAAGCCGAGCCCCAGCGCCACCCCGAGCAGGGTGACGCCGAACAGCAGCGGGTCGAGCAGCACCATCGCGGTGCCGGCGCCGAGCACCATCACCGCCCCGGTGACCGTCTCGAACAGCCCGGAGGTGACGACCGCCCGCAGCAGGGTGGTGTCCGACCCCACCCGGGAGAGCAGGTCGCCGGTGCGCCGCTTGTCGTACTCGGCGATGGGCAGCCGCAGCAGGTGACCGGCCAGCCGCCGCCGGGTGCTCAGAACCAGCCCCTCGGCGGTGCGTTGCAGCAGGTAGTCGCGCAGCCCGCCGATCGCCGCCCCGAGCACCACGAGCGCCACCAGCACCGCCACCAGCGCGGACACCGGGTGCTGCGCGCCGATCCGGTCGAGCACCGATCGGGTGAGCAGCGGCTGGGCCAGCGACGTCGCCGAGCCGAGCAGCGACAGCGCGCCCACCGCGACGAGGGTGCCGCGGTGCTCCCGCAGGTACGGCAGCAGAGCGGCCAGACCGACCGGCCGGCTCGCGGAGGCGTCGCCGACCGGCCCGTCCTTCGGGGTGCTCATGCCGGGAACGGTAACCCGCCGTGTCACCCGGCGAGCGCGCTCCGGCAGGTCACACTGCCAGGACCACCTGCAACTCCTGGCGGCGGCGCTCGGCCAGGTCGGTGAGCAGGGTGGGCGCCTCGTCGAACGGCACCACCGCCGAGACGAGGTGCTTGCGGATCACATCTCCGTACGCCCCCAGCAGGTCGATGGTCTCGGCGGAGAGCCGTTCCCGGTCCCAGGTGGGCGCGAGCCCGCGCGGCACCCGCCCGATCTGCGCGCAGCGCAGCGCCAGCCCGTTGTGGTGGAACTCCTCACCGAGACGGACCGCGTCCGCGCCGCCCTGGTAGAACGCCAGGTCGATCACGGTGGCCTGCGGACGCAGCGTCCGCAGGGCGAGTTGCAACGCCCACGCCTGCCCCCGGCACTGGAACACCACATCGGCGCCCCGGTCGCCGGCGGTGTGGGCCCACCGGGTCTTGAGCACCACGGCCGGGTCGTCCGCGTCCGGGTCGAGGGTTTCCAGGCCGAGCGCCTCGGCGACCTCGCGGCGGCGCGGGGTGGGGTCGAGGACCACCACCGAGGCGGCCCCGTGTCGCCGGGCCAGCAGGGCGGTCAGCAGACCCACCACGCCGGCGCCGACCACGGCGACCCGCCGGCCGCGTACGCCGTCGCCGAGCGAGCGGACGTCCGCGCCGTGCAGGTCGGCGGCAGCGTGCAGCAGGCCGTTGGCGCAGATCGGGCCCATGTGCGCGACGTAGACGCCGAGCAGCGGATCCAGGTTGTCGGGCAGCGGCACGAACCGCTCGGCGACCGGGTCGGCCAGCCAGCCGGTGCGGTGCCCGTAGGTCATCGCGCCGACGGCGCCGACCGGGACCGCCTGCGTGGCGCTCTCCACCACCCGGCCGACCTGCATGTAACCCAGTCGGGTCACCGGGTACGGGGTGCTGGCCTCCCCGGGCTGGAAGAGCCCCAGGTCGGCGTTCCAGGTGACATTCAGGTAGGGATTCGTGCCCTTGACGTAACTCAGTTCGGTGCCGGCCGAGACGCCGCTGTAGAGGGTCTCGACGCGGAAGGTGCCGGGGCGCAGCGCCGCGGCCTCCTGCTCGACCAGCTCCACCCGGCCGGGGGCGGCGACCGTGACCACCCGATCACGCATCGACGCTCACCCCGCTGACCAGCGCGACCGGCTCGGCCGGCGTGGCGAGCCGCACCGTCTGGCCGGTGCGGGCCGAGTCGGCCACCGCGAGGGCCAGTCGCTGGGTCAGCAGCGCCTCGGCGTACGGAACGCGGACGTCGTCGCCGACGCCGCGTACCGCGTCGACGAAGGCGCGGTCCACTGCCACCCGGGCGGCCTCCGGATCGGCGGGGACGTGTCGCTCGCCGTCGGCGTCGCGGATCAGCAGACCGTCCTCGGTCAGCGCCAGGGCCAGCCCGTCGGCGAGGATCTCCAGCCCGGCCCGGTGCTTCCAGCCCAGCACGCAGGCCGCGCTGAGCGTGCCGACCGCTCCGTCGGCGAAGCGCAGCGTGGCGGTGGTCACCGAGTCGATGTCGGCGCCGTCGACAGGCGGGGGCGTGCCGTTGCCGTACGCGGTGACCTCGGTCACCTCGCCGGCCAGCACCCGGATCAGGTCCAGCACGTGGGCGGCCTGCTCGACCACGGGGCCTCCGGAGCGGTCGCGGCGCGACCACCAGGCGACCGGCGGCACCTTGTCCAGCCAGGCGCCGCTGACCATCCGCACCGGACGGTCGGCGAGCAGCTCGCGGGCCTGGTCGAGCACGCTCAGGTAGCGCCAGTGGTGCCCGACAGCGGTGCGCAGCCCGCGCCTGGCGACGAGGTCGGCGACGCGCTCGGCGGTGACCAGGTCGACGGCGACGGGCTTCTCCACGAACATCGGCACCCCGGCGTCGATCACCGTCTCCTCGGCGGGGCCGTGGGCGAAGGGCGGCACGCAGACGTACACCGCGTCCGGGGCGGCGGCCAGCAGCTCGGCGACGTCACGGAAGGCTTGCCCGCCGTGCTGGGCGGCGAGCGCGGACGCCGCCTCCGGCACCACGTCGGTCACACCGACCAGTTCGACGTCGTCGAACCCGGACAGCACCCGCGCATGACGTTGTGCCACCCCGCCGGCGCCCACGAGACCCACCCGGCATCCAACCATTCGACAACCTCTTTCGAGAACGTTTCGACTTCGGTGGGAGCAGTCCCCTGGGGTGTGCGCAATCAAACGTTCATCACCTGGGAACGCGGCGATGTCACCATCGTGATCAAGCTGTTGCGCTGGGAACGGTTAGCGCGAGGTGGCGAGTGGGAACTAGAGACCCCGCTTGTTCCACGCACGAAACGGAGGGGTGCCCGTGCGGGATACGACCGTGTCACCGGTGGTGGAGGCGTGGGCCACGTACCGGACCACCTCGGCGGCGGACTGGCCGGCACGCCGGCTGCTGCGCGCCAAGGGAGACAACCGGGTGAGCGTGGTGCTGCCGGCACGCAACGAGGAGGCGACTGTCGGCGCGATCGTGTCGACCATCCGGGAACACCTGATGGATCGGGTCGCTCTCGTCGACGAACTGATCGTGGTGGATTCACGGTCGACCGACCGCACCGCCCAGGTGGCCCGCGCCGCCGGCGCGGAGGTGGTCAGCCAGGACGCGATGACCCGGGGCCTGCCCCGACTCACCGGAAAGGGCGACGCGCTCTGGGCCGGGCTCGCCGCCGCGGAGGGCGACGTGGTGGCGTTCATCGACGCCGACCTGCGGGAGTTCCGCCCGCACTTCGTCACCGGTCTGCTCGGGCCGCTGCTCACCGACCCGTCGGTGGACTTCGTGAAGGGCTTCTATCACCGGCCCCTGGTGGGCACCGCCAGCGTGGAGCAGGACGGCGGTGGCCGGGTGACCGAGTTGATGGCCCGACCGCTGCTCAACCTCTTCTGGCCCGAGCTGGCCGGCTTCGTGCAGCCGCTCGCCGGTGAGTACGCCGGCCGCCGCGACGTGCTGTCCCAGGTGCCGTTCGTCTCCGGGTACGGCGTGGAGACGGCGATGATGATCGACCTGCTGGACCTGGTCGGCCTGGACGCGTTGGCGCAGGTCGACCTGGGCGAGCGCAAGCACCGCCACCAGGACACGGCGGCGCTCGGCCGGATGTCCGCGCAGATCATGCTGACCGCCTGGTCCCGGCTGCAACGACGCGGCTGGGCCAGCCCCGGCATGATGCCGGAGACGCTGCTCACGCAGTTCCGCCGGGGCGGGTCGGACACGCTGCCGCACCTGGACCGGGAGATCGTGGTCAGCGACGTGTCCATCGAGGAGCGCCCGCCGCTGGCCGAGCTGCGCCACCGGGTCCCCCGCCGACGGGTGGCCGCCGCGTGAGCGCCGAGGCACGGCCGCGGACCGCCACGGCGCGGGAGGGCAGCCGATGAGCCTCACCGTGCTGATGAACGCCGGCCCGTGGCTGTCGGTGCCCCCGCCCGGCTACGGCGGCATCGAGAACGTGATCGCCACCCTGGTGCCGGAGCTGCGGCGACTCGGCGTGCGGGTGGTGCTCGCCTCGGTGGAGAGCAGCAGCCTGCCGGTGGACGAGAAGGTGTCGGTGTTCGCCGACGGGCAGTTCGCGGCGCTGCAACGGCCGTACAACCAGGTCTGCGGGATCGCCCAGGCGCACCTGGCCGGGGTGGTCCGCGAGCTGCACTCCCGCGACGACATCGACCTGGTCCACGACCACGTGGAGGCCGTCGGGCTGGCCACCCTCACCGCGATGGGGCCGTCCGGGCCGCCGACCCTGCACACCCTGCACTGGGACCTGGCCAAGCACCCCGCGCTGTACGGCAGCCTGGACGGCGGCGACCGGGTCCGGGTCAACGGCGTCTCGGCGTCGCAGCTGGCCCGGGCGCCGCTGGCGTTGCGCGAGCACTCAGTGGGTCACGTGCACCTGTCCACTCCCCTGGCCGTGGACGCCGACCGCAGGCCCCGCCCGGAGAAGGGCGAGCACCTGCTCATCCTCGGGCGGATCAACCCGGGCAAGGGGCAGGACGTGGGCGCGCGGCTCGCGCAGCGGATCGGGGTGCCACTGGTGCTGGCCGGGCCGGTGGGCCCGTACCATCGCCCGGCCGACCTGGCCGCTGCCGGCGACGAGGCCCGGCAGAACCCGGACGTGCGGTTCTTCCTCGACGAGGTGGCGCCGCACGTCGACGGTGACCTGGTGCGCTGGATCGGCACCGTGGCCGGCCAGAAGCGTGACGACCTGCTGGCAGGCGCCCGCGCGTCGCTGTTCCCGCTGCGCTGGGAGGAGCCGGGCGGCACGGCGGTGGTCGAGTCGCTGGCCCTGGGCACGCCTGTGGTGGCCACGTCCCGGGGCTGCCTGCCGGAGTTGATCGAGCACGGCCGCACCGGCCTGTTGACCGCCGACGAGGCCGAGCTGGACGACCTCGTGCTCGCCGCCGACCTGCTCGACCCGGACGAGTGCCGGCGGGTGGCCGCGCAGCGGTTCACGCCCGCGGTGATGGCCCAGCGCTACGTCGAGCTGTACCAGCGGGTCCGCGAGCTGGCCACCACGCCCCGCCTGCAACCGGTCTGAGCGCCCACCCGTTGCCGCCGGCGCGTTTGCCGTCGGCGGCAACGGGTAGGCGCACCGCTCACGCCCGTCGCGCAGCGAGGAGCCGGTGATGGTCGGACCGATGGCGCACTCCCGGGCCCGGGCCAACCCGGCCGACGGCAAGCCGCCGGTACGCCGAGCGGCGAGCGCCGCGTCCGTGCTGTTCCTGCTGGTCGGTGTGCTCGGCTTCGTCCCGGGGATCACCAGCGGTACGGACAGTCTGCGCTTCGCCGGGCACGGCTCGGGCGCGTTCCTGTTCGGCGTCTTCCAGGTCTCGGTGCTGCACAACCTCGTACACCTGCTGTTCGGGGTGGTCGGCCTGGCGCTGGCGCGGACGGTGAGCGGCGCGCGGACCTTCCTCATCGGCGGCGGCGCCGTCTACCTGGTGCTCTGGCTGTACGGGCTGGCGGTCGACCACGACACCGGGGCGAACGTCCTGCCGGTGAACGTCGCCGACGGCTGGCTGCACCTCGGCCTCGGGCTGGGCCTGATCGCGCTGGGTCTGCTGACCGGGCGGGCACGCCGCTGACCTGCGCCTCGAGGCGTGACCTGCGTCCCCCGGCGGACCGGTCCGGTTTGGTGTCGCGGGGCCCCGGGTAGTGGGCAGATCCCGACCGACCAGCGAATCGAGGGCACGCCGATGGCCAGCCGGATCACCTGCGAGGTGCGCGAGGCCGCACCGGTGGCGGTCGTCCAGCTCACCGGCGCCCTCGACCTGGGCACGATGCGCTCGGTGCACCAGGCGCTTGACGGGGCCCTGGCCGCCCAGCCGGAGGCGCTTGTGGTCGACCTCGCGCGGGTGACCGTGCGCGACCGGCTGGCGCTGTCGGTGTTCGCGGCGACGGCCCGGCGGGCCGAGGAGTGGCCTGCCGTGCCTGTGGTGCTGTGCGCGCCGCCGCCGGCCGCGGCGCGCTGGCTGGCCGAGTCGACGACCTGCCGGGTGGTGCCTGTGTCGCAGGACTGCGCGGAGGCGACCCGGGTGGCAGGCGCGGCCGGGGCGCTGCGGATGCGGGCCCGGCTGGAGCCGGTGGCCGGGGCCTGCAGGCGGGCCCGGGAGCTTGTCGGCGACGCGTGCGCCAGGTGGAACCTGCCCGACGCGGCCGGCCCGGCCGCGCTGGTGCTCAGCGAACTGGTCGGCAACGTGGTCCGGCACGCCGGAACCCCCATGCAGGTGACTGTGACGCTGCGCAGGCCGTACCTGCACCTGGCGGTGGTGGACGGCAGCCGGGAGGCCGCCCAGCCCGCCGGACTGGATCTGCGGGCCGAGGGCGGCCGGGGGCTGCTGCTGGTCCGCGAGCTGGCGCAGCGGTGGGGCAGCGTGCCCGCGGGGCAGGGCAAGGCCGTCTGGGCGATGCTGCCGGCGACCTGAGCGCGCGGGGCGGCTTCGACCGGTACCGGCGATCTGACCGAAATTACCGCTTCAGCCTGGTTACATGGTGCGAGGGTCGGGTAGGCACGCCCGTCCTTTCTGCCGTAACGACGGGGTGAGCAGCCATGCCCAAGCGGGTAACCACGGAACCCGGTCGCGATCGGGGCCCGGCGATCCTGGCACCGGCCCGCTTCGGGGGCTTCCCCGGAGCCCTGCGGGCACCGGTCCCCGGCAACTCCCTGATCAAGTTCCTCGCCACGACCGACCACAAGCAGATCGGCCTGCTGTACCTGCTGACGTCCTTCGGGTTCTTCCTGGTGGCCGGCCTGCAGGCGATGGTGATGCGCGCCGAGCTGGCCCGACCGGGCCTGCAGTTCCTCTCCTCCGAGCAGTACAACCAGCTCTTCACCTCGCACGGCGCGGTGATGCTGCTGCTGTTCGCCACGCCCGCGGCCTTCGGGTTCGCCAACTTCATCGTGCCGATCCAGATCGGCGCGCCGGACGTGTCGTTCCCCCGGCTCAACGCGCTTGCCTACTGGCTGTACCTGTTCGGCGGCCTCATGGTGGTCGGCGGGTTCCTCGCGCCAGGCGGCTCGGCGGACTTCGGCTGGACCGCGTACAACCCGTTGAGCAGTGTCGAGAACAGCCCCGGCGTGGGCGCGAACATGTGGGTCGTCGGCCTGGTCCTCTCCGGACTGGGCACCATCCTCGGCGCGGTCAACCTGATCACCACGATCCTCACCCTGCGCGCGCCAGGCATGACCATGTTCCGGATGCCGATCTTCACCTGGAACATGCTGTTCACAAGCGTGCTGGTGATCCTGGTGTTCCCGCTGCTGGCCGCCGCGCTGCTGGCCCTCTCGGCCGACCGCCTGCTCAACGCGCACGTCTACGACGCCGCCACCGGCGGACCGATGCTCTGGCAACACCTGTTCTGGTTCTTCGGCCATCCCGAGGTCTACATCATCGCGTTGCCGTTCTTCGGCATCATCACCGAGATCATCCCGGTGTTCTCCCGCAAGCCACTGTTCGGCTACACCGGAATCGTGCTGGCCACCATCGCGATCACCGTGCTGTCCATGACGGTCTGGGCGCACCACATGTTCGCCACCGGCCAGGTGCTGCTGCCGTTCTTCAGCATCCTGAGCTACCTGATCGCGGTGCCCACCGGAGTGAAGTTCTTCAACTGGATCGGCACCATGTGGAAGGGGCAGCTCACCTTCGAGACGCCGATGCTGTTCGCCATCGGCTTCCTGGTCACCTTCCTGCTCGGCGGCCTCACCGGCGTGCTGCTGGCCAGCCCTCCGGTCGACTGGCACACCCACGACAGCTACTTCGTGGTGGCGCACTTCCACTACGTCGTGTTCGGCACCGTGGTCTTCGCGCTCTTCGGCGGCTACTACTTCTGGTGGCCGAAGATGACCGGCCGACTGCTCGACGAGCGGCTCGGCAAGGCGCACTTCTGGACGATGTTCATCGGCTTCCACGGCACCTTCCTCGTGCACCACTGGCTGGGCGCCGAGGGCATGCCCCGCCGGTACGCCGACTATCTGCCCTCCGACGGCTTCACCACGCTGAACACCATCTCCAGCATCTTCGCCTTCATCCTCGGCCTGTCCACGCTCTTCTTCATCTACAACGCGTGGAAGTCCTGGCGGTACGGGGCGATCGTCACGGTCGACGACCCGTGGGGCTTCGGCAACTCCCTCGAATGGGCTACCACCTGCCCGCCGCCGCTGCGCAACTTCGACAAGATGCCCCGCATCCGCTCGGAGCGCCCGGCGTTCGACCTGAAGTACGGCCCCCTCGTCGCCGACCTGGGCCGGGATCTGCCGCAGCGCACCACGAAGCCGCCGCAGCACTTCGGCGACGAGATACACATGGAGCACCACGCGCCGGAGTCACCGGCCGCCGAAGGCGCGCACGGCGCCCGGGACGCGGTCGCGTACCAGCCGGCGCCGGAGTCCGGCGCCCGTCCGGTCGACGTGCCGGAGCCCGAGGGCGTCCGCCGGCCCAGCTTCGAGCAGAGCGACGCGCCGAAGGACGCCGAGGACGCGCCGAAGCCGCACGAACGCTGGCGGCACCCGCACAGCGACGGCGAGACCGAAGAGCACTGACCTGCGGTACGCGCGCAAGGGCCGGCACCCCGCGGGGTGTCGGCCCTTCGTTCGTCCGTGTGCGGTCAGTCCCGCGCCGGCGCCAGGCCGGCGGCGGTGAGCGAGCGGCGCACCGCGGGCTGCACCCGGGTCAGCCGCAAGGGCACGCCGGTACGCTCCGCCGCGTCCCGCCCCGCCATCAGCGCGGCGATTCCGCCGGCGTCGAAGCCGCCCGCGCCGACCAGGTCGACGACGACCTCGCTCGGCTGGCAGTTGACGGCCTCCAGCATCGCGCGGCGCAGTTGGTCCGCGCCGTCCCGGTCCACCTCGCCGCCGACCTCGACGACGACCCCGTCGCCGTTCTGCCGCACCGAGATGCGGGTCTTGCCCGGGTCCGGTTCGGCGGCCCCGTTCTGCCACGGCGGCGGCGCGTCGGCGAGCATTGCCTGCCGCAGCCAGGTCAGCGCCCGCGACAGCAGCCGGGACACGTGCATCTGCGAGATGCCGAACCGGGCGGCGATCTCCGCCTGGGTCTGGTTGCCGTAGAAGCGCATGGCGAGGATGCGGCGTTCGCGCCAGGGCAGCCGGTGCAGCAGGCCGCTCACCGTCACCCGGTCGTCGACCGATTCGAGTGCGTTGTCCGACTCGCCGACCAGGTCACCGAACTCGGCGGAGCTCTCCCCGCCGACCGGCGCGTTCAGGGACGCCGGGCTGTAGCCGGCCGCCGACTCAAGCGCCGCGAGGATCTCCTCCTGCGGCGTCTCCAGGCGGGCCGACAGCTCGGCCACCGACGGCGCCCGGGACAGCTCGCTCGTCAGCGCGGCGGTGGCCTGCCCCACTTCGAGGATCAGGTCGCGCAGCCGCCGGGGCACGTGCACGCCCCAGGTACGGTCCCGGAAGTGCCGTTTGATCTCGCCGACGATGGTGATCGCCGCGTACGCGGTGAACGAGCCCCGTTCCGGGTCGTACCTGTCGACGGCGTTGACCAGCCCGAGGCGGGCCACCTGCTCCAGGTCCTCCAGCGGCTCCCCACGGCCCCGGTAGCGGCGGGCCAGTCGCCCGGCGAACGGCAGCGCGAAGCGCACCAGGTCGTCCCGGGCCTCCCCCCGCCGCTCCGGCGGCAGCCCCGCGATCCGGGCCGCGTACGCCAGAGCCGCCGCGTCCAGGTCCTCCAGACCGCGCTCGGTGGGTGGTGGTGTGGTCGTGGTCGTGCTCGTCTGTCCGAACATCCGCGCCTCCCTCAGGAAGGTCCCCCGCCCGGATCGGGAAACCGGTCGTGCGCGTGGTCGGGCCACGCACCGGGCCGGAAAGTGGGTCAGTGACTGGGATGCCAGCGGGCGACAACGCCTCTACGCGGCGCAATCAAGCCGTCGCAGCCAGCGATGTTCCCGCTCCGTAGGTACTCAATCACGGGACCCCGGGTTCGCGAGGAAGTTTCGGCGTGCTCCCCTCAGGAGACGAGCAACCCCTGGTGGCCGCCACTGTCGCGGAGCACCGACAGGGCCTCAGCGGCCCCCAGCGGGGGCGGAGCGGGCAGGTCGTACGGCTGGGCGCGCAGGACCTCGGTGGCCCGGCGGGTCGGCACGGACGTCACCGGATAGCCCCGGGCGGAGGTCCGGTCCAGCGCCCGCCGCCGCCTGCCGAAGCCCGCGACGGCCAACCACTGCGGCAGCCCGGCCAGGGCGGGTGAGCGCATCCCGGGCGGCTCGGGCAGGACGTCCACCGAGCTGAACGCCTCGCTGCCGGCCAGCCACCACTCGGCCTCGTCGACGCTTCGCCGGGTGGCGTTCTCACACCAGTACGGCACCAGCCCCGCCCGTATCACCTGCCACGGATCGAGCAGCCGGCCGCACTCCACCACCAACCGGTCACCCGTCTTGCCCGCGGTCCGCAGCCACCTCCGGTACAGGTCGGCGACCCCGGCGCTCAGCGCCGCCGGCCGGGGCGCCAGCACCCGGTGCAGCGGGTGCCCCTGGCGACTCGCGAAGTCCCGCGCCGCCAGCTCGAAACCGGACTCCATGCCGTGCTCGGCGTCGCCCGACGGCGCCGACACCTCCGGCGGCGCCCACTGGGCGACGTTCCCGCCCACGGCGCGCAGGACCTGCCGCAGGGCGTGGCTGTCGGGGTGGAAGTCCACCGGGTCCAGCCCGCTGGCCGGGCAGCCGACCTGGAAGCTGTGCCCGGGACCGCGCTCCGACACCGGCCACGTGCGCCCGTCGCGCACCAGCAGCACCGGCGCGCCCGCGCTCAGCCGCTCGGTCAGGAACTGCGCGTACGCGGCCGGCAGCACCCGCCAGCGGGCGGCCAGCGACACGGTGACACCGGTCAGCGGTCCCCGGCTGGCCGGGCAGTGCACCTGACGCAGGTGCACGTCGGGGTTGCCGGCGAGCAGCCGATCGGCGAGCGCGCCGCCGTGCTCCAGCGCCGCCCCCGGGCGGTCCACCGCGCCGTCGCTCCAGTGCGCGGTCATCTCGAAGCCGGCGGGCAGCCACGGCACGCCGAGGGCCACCGCGAGGTGGGCCGCCGCGCCGTGCGGAGAGCCGATGAGCACACCGGGGTAGCTGCGGCGCGGGTACTGGTCGACGAACCAGCGGGCGACCCGGGCCGCGTCCACCTCGCCGACCTGGTCGACGGTGAGGGCGACCCGCCCGGCGGCCCGGCTCACCGCGGCGCGGCGTACCGGCTCGGGGGCGCCCGGAAACCGTGAGGCGGGCCCGGTGTGCCCGAGGTCGGCGCAGTCCTCGCCGCGCAGCGCCCGGGCGGTGGCGGCGACCAGCACCCGGGCGGCGCTGCCCTGAGCCACGACCCGGTCGCCGGCCAGGCCGGCGCCGTCGGCCGTCAGCCCCTTGTGCACCTTGTGCACCGGGCCCACCTTGCCTCGTTCGCTCACCACGCGGCCCGGCTTCCCGTCCCGATGGGGTTCAAACGGGGCATCACCCACCCGGCGGCAACAATCCACAGGTCAGCGGCGTTCGGCGACGATCGGCTCCGGGCGGCGGGAGCGGGCCGGCGGGGACGATCGGACCGCAGGGACCCACGACGTCCGCACGGGGTTTCGTCGCGGCCGGGGCGGGCACTTCCGGGGCCATGCGCACCGAGGACACCGGCGAGTACGCCGCCACGATCACCCCGTACGAGGACGGTCCGCTGCTGGTCCGGGGTGACTTCGCCCTGGTCACGCCGGACGGTGAGCGGATCGACGCGCGCCGGGGCACTGTCGCCCTGTGCCGGTGCGGCAAGTCGGCGCTCAAGCCGTTCTGCGACGGCACCCACAAGGCGGTCAACTTCCGCGCGGGAACGAGTCGCCAGGCGTGACGCGACGGGCGAGCCCGCCGAGGCCGTCAGACGACGACAGGCCGGGCAGCCGGCGAAGTCACAGCGGTGGACGCTCCCACGGCGAGCGAGACGGTCGGCGGCACGGTTGGCGGCAGTGGCGACCGCAGTGAGGTGCGGCCGGCCGCCCAACTGCCCAGCAGGTGTGCCGCGAACAGCCGGTCCACGGCGAGCGCCGCCGCCGCGCCGAAGAGCACGTCGGGGGCGAGCGCCGGCTCGGCACGGACCAGGCCGCCGCACAGGTCGTGCGCGGCGATCTGCTCGTGCACCGCGTCGGCCTCCACGTGCTCGTCGTAGAAGCGGGTGGCCACCTCGTCGAGGCCGAGCCGACGCAGGCCGTTGCCGTAGCGGCGGTTCGGCAGGGACGAGGTCATCTCGAAGGCCGCCAGGTGCCCGAGCAGCGCGCCGCGCAGCCGTCGGTGCAGCCCGAACAGCGACATCAGGTTGTTTGTCGCCAGCGTCACCGCGGGCACCGCGTCCAGGTGGGCGCCGTAGCCGGTGTCCATACCCAACCGGTCGAGGGTGCGCCGGAACAGCTCGGCGTGCATCCGGTCCAGCCGGCCGTTGCCGTACTCGTCGGTCTGGATCTCGACGAGGGCGGCCTTGGCGGGACCGCCGAGGCGGGGCAGCGCCCAACTGTGCGGGTCCGCCTCGCGCAGGTGGTAGACGGAGCGGTGGGCGACGAACTCGCGGAACTGGGTGAGGTCGGCGTGCCGCTGGAGCGTGGCGGCCAGCGACGGCCCGTCGTCGGCAGCGACCAGCTCTCCCAACCCGGCCGCGACACCGCCGGCCGGCACCGCCGGAGCGCCGGCAAGCCGGCGCAGCGCCGCCTCGAACGGCCGCTCGGCGCGGGCCCGCAGCGCCAGCAGCGTGGGCTGCCACTCCCAACCCTCGTCCACCCCGGCCCAGCCCCGGTAGTGCAGCTCGTAGCAGAGGAACAGGGTCAGTTGCAGGTCCTCGTCGCCGAACGGGTCGGCAGGGTCGAGGTCGACGCCCAGGCCGGGCGGCAGGTCGTGCGGCGGCCGGCGCAGCGCGTCGGTCACCGCGGCGGACAGCGGACCGCGCGGCTGCGGCAGGGGCGCGGGACCGTAAAGGCGGTCGGCGGGCTCCGGCATGTGACCTCCAGCGTCGTCGGGCCGCTACTGATGCCCCGGGCGGATACGCCTAAACGAGATCGTCCACTGCCACGGCCTGCTCCACCTGCTCGCGGACCCGCCGGGCGGGCTCCCCCTCGGCGTACAGCCCGCGCAGGTCGGCGAAGGCCGGCTCCGGCGGCGCCAACGACACCGCCGGGTCGACGACCGCTTCCAGGACGCAGGGGCGGTCGGCGGCGAGCGCCTCGTCCCAGGCGGCGCCTACCAGTTCCGGGCGGTCCACCCGGACACCGTGCAGCCCGAGCAGGCGGGCCCAACCGGCGTACGGCACGTCCGGGCGACGGTGGGTGGGATCCGACGACGGCTCCCGGCCACCGCCCATGCCGTTCTGGTCGCGGTTGTTGAGCACGAGCACCACCAACCGTGGGTCGGCCCACCGCTGCCAGTGGTGCGACACCGTGATCAGCTCGGCGAGGCCGTTGAGCTGCATGGCCCCGTCGCCGAGCAGCGCGATCACCGGCCGGTCGGGTGCGGCGAGCTTGGCGGCCACCGCGTACGGCAGGGCGCAGCCCATCGAGCCGAGGGTGCCGCACAGTTGCGCGTTCACCCCGGGCGGCAGGACGAGGTGCCGGGCGTACCAGTAGAGGACCGAGCCGACGTCGACCGCTACCGAGCCGGTCTGCGGGATCCGGGTGGAGAGTTCCTGGAGCACGAGCTGCGGGTTGATCGGCTCGGCGGGCGCGGCGGCCCGGTCGGCGGCAGTCGCACGCCACCTGTCGACAGCGCTCTCCACCGTGTCACGCCACTGCTGATGCGGTCGGGAGGGCACCCGGGCCAGCAGCGCGCGCAGCGTCTCGGCGGCGTCTCCGACAAGTGGCACGTCGGCCGGGTACCGGCTGCCGATGCGGGTGCCGTCGATGTCGATCTGCACGGTGCGCGCCTGGTCGGGCATGGGGAAGTAGTCGGTCCACGGGTCGTTGGTGCCGACCAGCAGCAGCGTGTCACAGCCGCCCATCAGCTCGGCGGCGGCCGGCGTGCCGACCTCGCCGAGCACCCCGGCGTGGAAGGACAGTCGCTCGTCGAGGACCGGCTTGCCCAGCAGCGAGGTGGCCACCCCGGCGCCGAGCCGGTCGGCCAGCTCGATGATCTCGGCGGCCGCCCCTCGGCCTCCGTGACCCACCAGGATCGCGGTGCGCTGGCCGTTGCCGAGCACCTGCGCGGCGGCGTCGAGGTCCGCCTCGTGCGGCAGCACCCGGGCCAACGGCTCGCCGGGGGTCGCCGTGATCACGCCGACCGCGTGCGTCCCCAGGTCGGGCACCAGGGCCTCCTGCAGGTGCCGGGGCAGCACCACGCAGGTCGGGCTGCGGGTCGCCGCCGCGGTGCGGAACGCCTGGTCCAGCAGCGCCGGTACGCTCTGCGGGCTGCGGCCGTACTGGACGAACTGGTTGCACACGTCGCCGAAGAGCCGGCTCAGCCCGATCTGCTGGTGCGCGCCGCCCAGCGGGCCTGTGACGTCCTCGCCGACGATCGCCACGACCGGTTTGCTGTCCAGCTTCGCGTCGTACAGGCCGTTGAGCAGTTGCACAGCGCTGGGCCCCTGGGTGGCCAGGCAGACGCCGATGCCGCCGGTGAACTTGGCGTGCCCGGTGGCCATGAACGAGGCGGTCTCCTCGTGCCGGGCCGGGACGAACGCCGGGTCACCTCCGGAGCGGTCCAGCGCCTCGACCAGCGGGGCGATCGCCGCACCGGGGTAGCCGAAGGCGCGCGGAACCCGCCACGCCCGCAGCCGCTCCACCACCAGGTCCGCGACGCGGCGCTCAGCCATTGCCGCGCCCCGGGGTGCCTTCGTCGACGTAGCGCAGCACCGCGCCGACGCCGTCGGTGAGCTCGGGCGCCTCGTCCGCGCCGAGCACTGTCAACGCCGCGTCGGTGCCGACCAGCGCGCGGACAAGCGCCGCGTCGGCGCGTACCCGAAGTGGGTCGTCGACAGACATCGCGGAGAGCTGCCCGGGGTCGACGGCGATCTCGGTCGGCTCCGGGCCGATCCACAGCTGCCCGTTCGCCGACGGGTCGTCGACGATGAGCATGGTGTCGACCTGGTTGCGTTGCAGGGCCGAGACGACCGCGTCGAGGCCGGCGCCGACGTCCTCCTGCACGCCGAACCGGTCCAGCGCGGCGGTGATCCGCTGGTCGGCGACCTCCGCGATGGTCTGCACGGTGAGGTCGTCCAGCATGGTCTGGTCGGCGCCGCCGGCCCGGGAACCGGCGTCGGTCCGCACCACCAGGTCCTGCCAGCGCTCCGGCATCTGGGCGGCGATCATCCCGGTGGCGCGGACGTCACCGGCCACCACCACCACGTCCGCGCCGACCCGGTCGGCCAGCTGAACTGTCGCGGCGGTCACGTCGCCGGCGTTCTGGTGCCACGCCTCCATGGCGGCGCGCTGATAGCGCGACTGGGACCATCCGCCGGGCTGCACGCGACTCAGCGGGAAGCTGTCCCGGCCGGCGACGTGCGCCCGCCGGGGCACCCCGCCCGCGCTCACCGCCATCGCGTCGCCGCCGGTACGGTCGGCCACCACCCGGACCCAGGCCACCTGCTCGCCGCGCTGGGCGAGCAGCGGCATCACGTGCGGCAACGGGTCGAAACTGGCCAGGTCGCGCGCCGGCGGCGCGGACAGGTACTCGGAGAGCACCACCCGCCCGTGGCTGGCGAAGACGGCCAGGCCGTAGTCCCCGACCATCGGGTCGTGACCCCGGATCACCCGGTCCAGCGCGGCGATGCTCGCCTCGTCCGCCCCCTGGTCGGCCAGGCGACGTTCCAGGGCACGCCAGCGCAGGTCCAGCGCCGGTTTGGCGTCCTCCGTGTCGGCGGAGGCGTCCAGGTACACCGAGCACCACGGCCCGGGTCGGTCGTAGAGCGGGCGCAGGAAGGACAGCTGCATGCTCGACCCCTTTCCAGCTCGGCCCCCCGCTTACCCTGCTCGCCCGGGATGTCACCTCGTGGCCGTGAGCCCGTGACCAGGTTTCATTCACGTCGTTCAACCGGGGACATCGATACGATCAGTGAACACAAGCGGACTCTCGGTGGTGGGGATGGACAGCGGACTCGATACCCGACGGATCGTGCACCCGACGGAGCGGATCGTCACCGGGCGGCTGATCCGCCTGCTCGACGGCTACACGCGGGAGATACGCGTGGGCCAACCGGTGCTTGTCGCGGTGCTCGCCGCGGCGGCGTTCGCCAGGCTGCCGGCCCTGCTGCTCCGCGCGCTCTTCTCGTTCGGCGGCGGTGGCACACGTCGGCGCTGGAAGGAGCTGAAGCAGGGGCCGGAATATCTGGTGACGCCGGTCCGCGTCCGCAACACCGCCGGTCAGCTCTGCGAGGTGGAGATGCACGGGCACCTGCCGCAGAGCGCCCTGCACCCGGCGGATCAGGTGCAGCTCACCCTGCGCCCCCAGCGCGATCCGGAGTTGCCGCCCCGCATCGAGAAGATCGTCAACCTCACCACCGGGCAGTTGCTCACCCCGCGTACCGCGACGCTCTGGTCGCACCTCGGCCCGCCGCTGCTGTTGCAGGCGGTGCTGGGCGCGCTGCTGCTCGCCGGCGTGGTGGCCTGCTCCGCGCTGACCTGAGCCGGCGCGACAGGGGTCACCGGGCCCACCACTGGGTAGGAAAGAACCCTCGGGTCTTCCCCCTCCCGCCGGCCGCGTGCGAGGTTTGGGGGATACCAGCGGTGACAGGGTGGTGACCATGGGCGAAGATGTCGGCGTACGGACGTTCAGTCGGGAGGACCGGGCCCGCTATCGCGAGAAGGTGCGCAACTGCCTGGACGTCTTCGCCGAGATGTTGCGCGAGTCGCGGTTCGACATCGACCGGCCGATGACCGGTGTGGAGATCGAGCTGAACCTCGTCGACGAGGCGTCGAACCCGGCGATGCGCAACGCCGACGTGCTGGCGGCCATCGAGGACCCGAGCTTCCAGACGGAGCTGGGTCAGTTCAACGTCGAGATCAACGTGCCCCCGCGCCGGTTGACGGGCACCGGCACCGCCGAGTTCGAGGAGTACGTGCGGGCCAGCCTCAACGCCGCCGAGGAGAAGGCGCGGACGCTCGGCGCGCACATGGTCATGATCGGCATCCTGCCGACGCTGCGCCCGGAGCACCTGACCGCCGAGACGCTCTCGGCGAACCCCCGCTACAAACTGCTCAACGAGCAGATCTTCGCCGCGCGGGGCGAGGACCTGCCCATCGCCATCAGCGGCGTGGAGCGCCTGGCGGTCACCGCCGACACGATCACGCCGGAGGCGGCCTGCACCAGCACCCAGTTCCACCTGCAGGTCAGCCCGGCGCAGTTCGCCGACTACTGGAACGCCGCGCAGGCGGTCGCCGGCATCCAGGTGGCGTTGGGCGCGAACGCGCCGCTGTTCTTCGGCCGGGAGCTGTGGCGCGAGACCCGCATCCCGCTGTTCCAGCAGGCCACCGACACCCGGTCGGAAGAGATCAAAGCCCAGGGTGTACGCCCCAGAGTCTGGTTCGGCGAACGGTGGATCACCAGCGTGTTCGACCTGTTCGAGGAGAACGTCCGCTACTTCCCGGCGCTGCTGCCGGTGTGCGACCCGCAGGACCCTGCGCAGACCCTCGCCGCGGGCGAGGTGCCCAACCTGGCCGAGCTGCGGCTGCACAACGGCACGATCTACCGCTGGAACCGCCCCGTGTACGACGTGTCGCGCGGCCGGCCGCACCTGCGCGTGGAGAATCGGGTGCTGCCGGCCGGGCCGACAGTGCTGGACACCATCGCCAACGGCGCCTTCTACTTCGGACTGGTCCGCGCCCTGGCTGAGTCGGACCGGCCACTGTGGTCACAGATGTCGTTCAGCGCCGCCGAGGAGAACTTCACCAGTTGCGCCCGGCACGGCATCGACGCGCAGGTCTTCTGGCCCGGCCTCGGTTATCTGCCGGTCACCGAACTGGTGCTGCGTCGGCTGTTGCCGATGGCGCACCACGGCCTGGACCGGTGGGGCCTCGACCCGGGTGAGCGCGACCGGCTGCTCGGCGTCATCGAGCAGCGCTGCCTGACCAGCCGCAACGGCGCGACCTGGCAGGTGGAGACGCTGCACCGATTGGAGTCCGCCGACCACCTGGACCGGCCGGAGGCGCTGCGCGAGGTGGTCCGGCACTACGTGACGCTGATGCACAGCAACCGCCCGGTGCACGAGTGGCCGATCCCCTGACGCGAGGCCGCGGTCAGCCGCGCGGCGTGGGCACACCGAAGAGGTCGGTGATGCCGCCGGGAAGCTGGGCGAGCAGGTCGTGTCGCTCGTCGTCGTCGAGGGCCTCGGCGACGGTACGCAGCACCGCCTGAGCGTGTTGACGCACCTGGTCCGCGTTCGCGACCTGCTCCCGGTCGCCGACGTGCTTCAGGAAGTCGCCGATGTCCCACCGGCGGCCCTGCGGATTGCGGGTCACCGACCCGTTCAGTCGCTCCGGCAACTGGGCCGCGAGGTTGTCGGCCTCCTGTCCGGCCAGCCGTTCGCCGAGCACCGACAGGACGGCCTGCACGGAACGTACGGCCTCGTTCTCTCCGAGGTCGGCGCGCTGCCGGACCGTGGCGATCATCTGCTCGTACTCCATGAACCGCTCCCTTCGTCTCCTCGACCGGCCGTGTGGCCCGCCGGGCGAACGGGGCGGTTTCCCCGGGTCGCCGAGCACAAACAGGGTCGCCGGGAAGCGGTGATCGGTGCTGAACAAGCCGGAGTGGCGGCAGACGGGAGCGGAATCACCCCTGGACGGGCGTCGCGGGCGGTGGATCGTCGCGCAGCCGGCTGTAGAGATACCCGTCGCGCCATGCGCCGGCCCGAAACTCGCAGGCCCGGACAACACCTTCGAGCTGGAAGCCTGCCTTCTCCAGCGCCCGCTGCTCGGCGATGTTCTCCGGGTGGGTGCCGGCCTGGACGCGCTGCGCCGGTGTGTGGTGGAACAGGTAGTCGCAGAGCATGGCCTGGGCTCGCCACCCGATGCCCCTGCCGCGCCACTCCGGGAGCAGCACGATGCCGATCTCCCAGTACGACGCCAGCCCGGCGTAGCGCCCGGAGGTGTAACTGACGATGCCGACCGCGGCCTGAGCCTGTTCGACCTCGACGACGAGCCGCCCGTCGTCGGCGCCGAGCCAGCCGTCGACGGCGAACCGTCGGGCCGGGGCGCCGGCATCACGGAAACCGGCCCAGTCCAACCCGATCAGGCCGGGCTCGGTACAGAATCGCCGAAACATCGCCAGGTCCGGCTGGGCGACCGGTCGCAGCCGAACGTCGACGTCGTCCCCGGGCGCCGGCGCGCCACCGTCCACACTGTCCATCCCGGGAACGCTAACCGTTCGATCGGGGTTTCGTTCCGGACACCTCGGGAGGGAGTCGGCGCCTCCGAGCGCGGCAGGTCAGACCGTGAGGAGCACCTTCGTGCAGTCGTCCTGCTTCTTCTGGAAGATCTTGTAGCCCTTCGGGGCGTCCCGCAGCGGCAGGCGGTGGCTGACGATGAAGCTCGGATCGATCTCGCCGCGTTGGATGCGCTCCAGCAGCGGCCGCGTGTAGCGCTGCACGTGACACTGACCGGTCCGCATGATCAGTGACCGGTTCATGAACGCGCCCATCGGGAACTTGTCGACGACACCCCCGTACGCGCCGACGACCGACACCACCCCGCCGGAGCGGCAGGCCAGGATCGCCTCGCGCAGCGCGAAGGGCCGTTCCGTCTCGGTCCGCGTGGCCTGCTTGGCCCGGTCGTACGCGTACAGGGCCGCGTTGCCGTGGTGACCCTCAAGGCCGACCGCGTCGATGCACGCGTCCGGTCCGCGGCCGGCGGTCATCTCGTTGAGGGTGTCCAACACGTCGGCCTCGTCGTAGTTGATCGTCTCGGCGCCGGCGTGCTCCTCGGCGAGCCGCAGCCGGTACGGGAACCGGTCGATGACGATCACCCGCTCCGCGCCGAGCAGCCGGGCGCTGGCGGCGGCGAGCAGCCCGACCGGTCCGGCGCCCCAGACGGCGATGACCTGCCCCGGCCTGATGTCGCACATCTCGGCGCCCATGTAGCCGGTCGGGAAGACGTCGGCGAGCAGGACCGCCTGGTCGTCAGGGATGTCGTCGGGCACCTTGAGCGGGCCGACGTCGGCGAACGGCACCCGGGCGTACTCGGCCTGGCCGCCCGCGTACCCGCCGAGGAGGTGGGAGTAGCCGAAGATGCCGGCCGGCGAGTGGCCCATGACCTTCTCGGCGATCCCGGCGTTGGGGTTGGAGTTCTCGCACACCGAGTACAGGCCGCGCTGGCAGGAGGAGCAGTGCCCGCAGGCGATCGGGAACGGCACCACCACCCGGTCGCCTGGTTTGAGGTTGCGTACCTGCGGGCCCACCTCCACCACCTCGCCCATGAACTCGTGGCCGAGGATGTCTCCCCTGCGCATCGCGGGGATGTAGCCGTGGTAGAGGTGCAGGTCGGAACCGCAGATCGCGGTGGTGCTGATCTTCACGATCGCGTCGCGGGCGTTCATGATCGTCGGATCGGGCACGTCGATCACCTTGACGCTGTCGGCGCCCATCCAGGCGGTGGCCTTCATCTGCGGGATCCCTCTCGACGGCGTGGGTGGTCAGCGACGGGACGCCGGCAGCGGCTGGGCGGGCCGCTGCATGGCCTGCTGGCGTACGGAGATGCCGTTCGGGCTGCCCTCGGAGCGGACCACCTCGCCGGCCTCCAGCACCTGCTTGAACCGGCGCAGGTCGTCGCGGACCTGCTGCTCGGGCTCCTCGCCGAAGAGCTTTGCCACCGCCCGGCCCAGCGCGCCGGCCGGGGGCGCGTAGCGCAGGTGCACCCGCACCTCGGTGCCCCGGTCGCCGGGGGCGGGCACGAACCGGACCCGCCCGGAGTTGGCCACCCTCGTGCCGGGCAGCGAGCGCCAGGTGATCGACCTGTTCGGCTGATCGTCGATGATCTCGGCGTCCCACTCGACGTGGCGTCCGGCCGGGCCGCGGGCGACCCAGTGGGAGCGGCGCAGGTCGTCGGCGCGTACGGACTCCAGGTGCGCCATGAACGTCGGCAGGTTCTCCATGTCGCGCCAGAACCGGTACGCCTCGGCGGGCGACCGGTTCACTGTCACCGCGATCTCCATCCGGATCACCCGGGCGCGGGCCCGTCGGGCGCGGCCGGCGGCGATGGCGACGGCAGTGTCCAGGGCGGCGATGCCGGCGACCGCGGCGGTCGTCAGCGCCACGCGCCGCCGTCGTTCACCACGACTGTCGGCCATCGCCCGGCTCAGCAGGGTGAGGTCGAGCGCGTCACCGGCCACCCGCGTCCACGCCCAGCCGGCGGGGCGGCGGCCGGTGAGCAGACCGACGGCGTGCACCAGCTCGCGTGCGCCGACGGCGGGAATGACCTCCTGCGCTCCCGGGGAGTCGTCCACCCCGGTCAGCCGCGCGAGGGATCGGGGCGCGGCCAGGGCGCCCACGCCCAGGGCCAGGCTCACCAGGCCCAACGCCCGCGGCAGGGTCGCCGGCACCGGCCCGTCCAGCTCCGGCAGGAGCACATCGTCGACACGGTTCATGCTCGGTCCCCTTCCGGTCGGCGTGACCGCCCACGCAGCGGCGGTCGTTCCGCCCCCGTGACGCTATGCGGTACGCCCACCCCATGCGCCCGCTTCAGGGCAGAAGGTCCGATCCGTGCCGCGATCGGCCGCCCGGCCGCACCCGGCCGAGAGATCGTGGAAGTGTTCGGCCCCCACAGGGGCGGTTTCCTTCCAAGATCTCCAACTGCACCACGGCAGTCCACAGCGCCCAGCGGATGACGGTGAGCAGCCCGAGGGTCGCCAGCGCCAGGACGAGCACGCCGATCAAGGCCGCCACCACGCAGGGCACCCCGTCGCGCCATGGCCGCCATTGTGTGTGGTGCTCGTGCCACGCCGACACTCGAATTCCGCCGAGCCCCAATGTCTGGGTGGCCTGAACGAGGCCCGCCCGGAAGCGTTAACAGCGGCCCGCAGCGGGTAGCCGGCATCCGCTTCTACCAGCGCGCGCCCGGGAGGGTGGGATGACGGCCACCAGCGCCTTCTTCGATCGGCTGGCTGCTGCCTGCCAGGATCCGCGTTTCAGCAAGGTGTGTGGAAGCGTGCGCTTCGACATCGGTGACGGAAACGACCTGGAGCAGTGGCTCCTGATCATCGACCACGGCCACATGGAGGTGCAGAGGAGCGCCGAGCCCGCGGACACGGTCATCCGTGTGTCCGTGCCGGTCGCGGACGCGATGGCGCGCGGGGAGGTCAACGGGCTGGCGGCGATCACCCGCGGCGAGATTCTGGTCGACGGTGACCTCGGTCTGGCGTTGCGGCTCGGACGGCTGTTTCCCCGCACGGAAGGCGGCGGGGAGCGGACCGAATCGCCGACGTCGAGCAGTACGTCGTGAGGGACATCCCGGGCACCGTGTCGTGTATCGACGGGAACACGTTCATCGTGTCGGACGCCAGTGGGGACGTGGAGTCCTCCTCGGCCGCGCCGGTTGGGCTGTTCGCCGCCGACACCCGCTTCCTGTCCCGCTGGGTGCTCACCGTCAACGGTGAACGCATGGCCGCCCTGTCGGTGGACGACAGCCAGTACTACGAGGTCACGTTCTTCGTGGCACCGGGCGGGGCCGTCGACTACGTCGAGGCGGACGTGTCAGGCATCCGGCGGCGCCGCATCGGTCCGGACCTGACCGAGTCGCTGACGATCTTCAACTACGGCCAGGGGGTCGTCGACCTGGACGTACGCCTGGAGGTGGCAGCAGACTTCGCCGACATCTTCGAGATCAAGTTCGACATCCACGACAAGGCGGGCACCTACTACACCCAGGTCGACGGGAACGAGCTGCGGTTGGGCTACCGGCGCGGCACGTACCGGCGGGAGGTGGTCGTGTCGGCGAGCGAGCGGGCCACCGTCGACCCGGGCGGCCTGCGGTTCGCGGTGCGCCTGCAACCCGGGCAGCAGTGGACCACCCAGTTGCAGGCCGGCATGCGGGCGCTGCGCCCGGACGGCGTGGACCTGCGGGACGCCCTGCGGGCGCAGCGGCCGAACGACTCCACCCTGCCGGACAGCGTGCGGGAGTGGGTCGCGCAGGCCCCGACACTGGACACCGAGAGCCCGGCGTTGCAGCAGGTGTACCACCGCAGCCTGGTGGACCTGGCGGCGCTGCGCTTCGCGCCGCTCTCGCTCGGCGGCGCGACAGTACCCGCGGCCGGGTTGCCCTGGTTCATGACCCTGTTCGGCCGCGACAGCCTGTTGACCTGCCTGCAAACCCTGCCCGTCACGCCGTCGTTGGCCCCGCCGACGCTGCGGATCCTCGGGTCGTTGCAGGGCGCCCGGACCGACGACGTCCTGGAGGAGGATCCCGGCCGGATCCTGCACGAGCTGCGCTACGGGGAGTCGGCCGCGTTCGAGGAGCAGCCGCACTCCCCCTACTACGGCACCGTCGACGCGTCACCGCTGTTCGTGGTGCTGCTCGACGAGTACGAACGGTGGAGCGGCGACACCGCGTTGGTGATGGAGTTGGAGCAGGAGGCTCGGGCGGCCCTGACCTGGATCGACACGTACGCCGACCTGACGTCGACCGGCTACGTCTGGTACCAGAAACGCAACCGTGCCACCGGCCTGGACAACCAGTGCTGGAAGGACTCCTGGGACAGCATCTCCTACGCCGACGGCCGGCTGCCCGGATTCCCCAGGGCCACCTGCGAGACCCAGGGGTACGCCTACGACGCCAAGATCCGCGGAGCGCGGCTGGCGCGTACCTTCTGGGGCGACCCCGACTACGCCGACCGGCTGGAACGCGAGGCGGCAGCGCTGTTCGAGCGCTTCAACAGCGATTTCTGGCTCGACGACCGGGGCTACTACGCCCTCGCGCTCGACCACGACGGGACCCCTGTCGACAGCCTCTCCTCAAACATCGGGCACCTGCTCTGGAGCGGCATCGTGCCACCCGAGCGGGCCGCGCGGGTCGCCGAGCACCTGATGGGTCCGGCGCTCTTCTCGGGTTGGGGGGTCCGGACCTTCGCCGAGGGGCAGGGCCGCTACAACCCGCTCGGCTACCACAACGGCACCGTCTGGCCGTTCGACAACTCGTTCATCGCGTGGGGTCTGCGCCGGTACGGGTTCACCACCGAGGCGGGTCGCATCGCCGAGGGGATACTCTCCGCCGCGACCTACTTCCAGGGTCGGCTGCCCGAGGCGTTCGGTGGGTTCGACCGCGGCACCACCCGGTACCCGGTGCGGTACCCGACCGCCGGCAGCCCGCAGGCGTGGTCCAGCGGGGCGCCCATGCTGCTGCTGCGCACGATGCTCGGAATCGACCCGCACGACGACCACCTCGCCGTGAATCCCGCGTTGCCGTCCGCCTTCGCCCGGGTCGCTCTGCTGGACATTCCCGGCCGTTGGGGCCGCGTCGACGCGTTCGCCCGCCATCGGCCCGACCGGCCGGCGTCAACCGGCGGAATCGCCTGACGGTCCTATGGGGCCGCTGTGCAGGACGTCGCGGGCCTGTTCGGCGGCGCGGGTGATGCTCTCGCTCATGAAGTCCAGGAACCGGGCGATGTTCTCCAGGCGGGCGCCGGCGGGGGTGTGCGGGCCGAGGACGGCGACGCCCTGGCGAGCCGTCGCGACGACCTGGTCGTTGGCGCGGGCGCTGGCGATCGTCGCCTGGTAGAAGAGCTCGTTGTCGACGACGTAGCGGTCGCGGCGGCGCTCGTCGCGCTCTCGGCGTACGAGGCTCTGGCTCTCGAGGAAGGCTATCGCCTTGGAGATGGACGCCGGGCTGACCTGGAGGCGTCGGGCGAGCTCCGACGCGGTGAGGCTGCCCGTGTCGGTGGTGAACAGGCAGGTCAGCACCCGGGCCGACATCTTGTTCAGGCCCGAGGCCATGAGGACTGTCGTGAACGTCTCCGCGTACTCGGCGACGGCCTCGACGTCACGGCCGTGCGGCTGCGGGGCAGACTCGGCCGCTCGGGCGGTGGCGGGCGCGCGTCGGCGGGCGCGGCGCTCCGTGGCGCGGTGGGCAAGGTCGGCGCGGTAGGCGTTCGGGCCGCCGTTGCGCAGCACCTCGCGGGTGACAGTCGAGGTCGGACGGTCGAGCCGCCGGGCGATCTCGGCGTACGGCAGGCTGTCGGCCAGCCCCAGCGCGATCTGCTGGCGTTCCTGCTGGGTGAGTCTGCCTCCCGGCATCGCGATCTCCCTCCCTGGTGATTCGTAGTGGCCCGCGTGCGCTCCCACCATAGCGTTCACCGTCATTCGATTGCAATGGCGGGACGGCAATGCGTTGCGTTACCCCCCATCCTGTTGCAACAGTTTCCCCCTGTCTAGCTGCACAAACGGCGCACTGACGCAACGAGTCCGTTGCCTCAAAGTGGAAAGCAACGTAGCGTTTCACTCATCGGAAACGCCGAAACGAGCACCGGAGACCACCATGCAGAGCTTCCCGACCCCCGCCCCCATCTCCGCAGTCCTGGACATTCCCGCCGGGCGCGTCCAGTTCATCGCCGCCGACCGCGCGGACACCACAGTCGAGGTCCGGCCCACCGACCCCGGCCGCAGCCGCGACACCCGGGCCGCCGAGAAGACCACCATCGCGTACGCCGACGGGATCCTGCGGGTCACGGCCGCGGCCCCCACCAACCAGCTCGTCGGCCCCTCCGGCTCGGTGGAGGTCACCGTGCGACTGCCCGCCGACTCCCGCGTCGAGGTTCGGGCCGCAAGCGCCGAGCTGCGCGGTGTCGGACGCCTCGGCGACGTCACGGTCGACGGCGCGTACCGCCACATCAAGATCGACGAGGCCGCGAGCGTGCGTCTCACCGCGATCGACGGCGACGTCGAGGTCGGTCGGCTCAACGGTCCGGCCGAGATCAGCACGACGCGGGGCGACATCCACGTCGCCGAGGCCCGGCGCGGCACGGTCGTGCTCCGTACCCAGTCCGGCGACATCTCGGTCGCCGCCGCCGGCGGCGTCTCGGCCGCCCTGGACGCCGGCACCGGCCACGGCCGCGTCCGCAACGCCCTCACCAACACCGGCAGCGCCGACCTCGACATCCACGCCACCACCGCGCGCGGCGACATCACCGCCCGCAGCCTCTGAAACCCCAACCCTTCAGGAGTACGACAATGACGACGAACAATTCCTCCTCCACCAGTTCGACGTGGACCGGCATGGTGCCGGTCGACGACACGGCCCTGGCCGTCACCGACTCCGGCGGCCCCGGTATCCCGGTGGTCTACCTCAACGGCCAGTTCGCCACCCAGGGGTACTGGCGGCACGTCATCGCCGAACTGGGCACCGGGTGGCGGCACATCACCTACGACGAACGAGGCCGGGGCAGAAAATCGGGCCGCTCGGCGGACTATTCGTTCGAGGCGGCCGTCCGGGACGTCGACGCCGTCCTCGCCGCCCGGGGTGTCGAACGGGCGGTGCTCGTGGGCTGGTCCTACGGGGCTGTCGTCGGCGCGCACTGGGCCCACCGGAACCCGGACCGCACCGTCGGCGCGGTGCTTGTCGACGGCGCCTTCCCGTACGACTGGCTGGACGAGGCCATGGAGCAGCGCATCCGCAAGCTGTTCCGACGGATGCGCTGGTTCCTGCCGCTGCTGCGCCCGACGGGCCTGGCCCCGCGCCTGAACGCCGACGAGCAGGCGGAGAGCAACATCGAGCTGGGACGGCTCTCCGGCGAACGCGAGCTGGGCCCGGTGCTGGACGCCATCACCGTCCCGGTGCGGTACGTGGTCGCGTCGGGGACGTCCTTCGGCAGCAAGGGTGACGAGCAGGAACGCATCCGCACCAGCCTCGACGCGGTGACCGCCCGCAACCCGAACATCCGGATCGGCGCGAAGGTCACCAGCAACCACGGCGCGATCCTCAAGAAGGACTTCGCGGCCGTCGCCACCGCCGTACGCGAGGTCGCCGCCCTCGACAGTGCGGAGCGCTGACCGCCACGACGCCCGCCGCCCGCCCGGTCCCGGTCCCGGCTGCCCTGTCGCCTCGCGCGGCCGGGCGGCCGGGACGGGGCCGGGCCAGGTGCACGCCTGCGCACAAGGGCGACCGGGGGGCGGCCAGGCGACCCGGGGGGCGGAAGATGACCCGGGCGGCCAGGAACGACCAGGAGCGGCCTGGGCGGCCAGGAGCGGCCCGGACGGCCGGGGGCGGCCCGGGCGGCCGGGGGCGGCCCGGACGGCCAGGAGCGGCCCGGGCGGCCAGGAGCGGCCCGGGCGGCCAGGAGCGGCCCGGGCGGCCAGGAGCGGCCCGGGCGGCCAGGAGCGGCCCGGAGCGGCCTGGATGGCCGGGGGCGATCCGGGCGGCCGGGGCGGGGCCTCGGTGGGTGGGCGAGGTGTTGGTCGCGTCCTTTGGAGCTGATTCGTTTGCGACATCAAGGGCCGCACGGGGGCGCGGCGCGGGTCGCGACCACAGGCGGCGGCCGGCACGCGCGTTGATTCGTTCACGACATCAGGTCCATAGGAGCCGCGCGCCCCCTCAGCCGCTGCCAGACCAGCCTCAGCACGAGCGCCACCGCACCACCACCGCACCACCACCACCGCACCACCACCACCACATCACCACCACCGCCGCTTGGCACGGCCACAGTCGCCACCGCCGAACTACACTGCCGCGTCGCCCGACGCACCACGGCCGGTAATCCCGCGCCAGGACCGGTGAAGCGGCCAGTGAATGCCGACGGCGCGTCACCATTGTGGAGGGACGACTGGTAGGAAGGAGGCTTCCGCCTCACCTTCGGGAGATCATCGTGGCACCTTCCCACCTGTCCCGCCGTTCCCTGCTGGCCGCCGGTGGCGCGAGCGCCGTCGCGATCGGCGCGGCGGCGGCGAGCCCGTCCGCCGCCGCCGCGCCGCCGGCCGACGACCCGGTCGGTACGCCGGCCGAGGCGCTGCGCCGGCTGCTCGCCGGCAACCACCGGTTCACGACCGGTCACGGCCGGCACCCGCACCAGGGATTGAACGACCTGCATCGCCTCGCCGCCGGCCAGCACCCGTTCGCCGTCACGGTGGGCTGCGCGGACTCCCGGGTGGCGCCCGAGGTCCTCTTCGACCAGGGGCTCGGTGACCTGTTCGACAACCGGGTCGCCGGCAACATCGTCGACGACCTGCTGCTGGGCAGTGTCGAGTTCGCGGTGGAGGAGTTCGGCAGCCTGCTGATCGTCGTCCTCGGGCACGAGCGCTGCGGCGCGATCACCGCCACCATCGACGCCATCCACACCGGCGGCACGGCTCCCGGGCACATCGGCACCATCGTCGACAGCCTGCGTCCCGTGGTCGAGCCGGTGCTGGACCAGCCCGGCGACCCGGTGGAGAACGCCGTCCGGGCCAACATCGCGGCGCAGGTGCGGGCGCTCCCCGCGCGCAGCCCGATCATCGCCGAGAAGGTACGCCAGGGCACCCTGCGCGTCGTGGGCGCCCGGTACGACCTGGACAACGGGCGGGTCTCGCTGGTCGCCTGACCGAGTCCCCTCCCCGGTCGTCCGTGCTACGGACGGCCGGGGGCAACCGGGTCGGCGACAGCCCGGTGGCAGCTGCCGCGACCGACGGTCACTCCACCACCCACACGACGTCCGGAGGCTTAACGCGGGCGCACAGCGGCCCGCCGGTCGCGTCCGTCAGCCCCAGCCTGCCGACCAGGAGCCCGCCGCCATCGTGCGCGGACCGCAGCAGCGCCGTCGGGATGTCGGTGAACATCAGCTTTGCCCGCCGGAACATCGCGAACCCCTCCTCGGTCACCGCGCCCCAGCTCAGATAGAGAAAGCGTGCGCCGGGGCGGCCGTGCACGAACGGACCGCCGACGTCCAGCACCCCGTCGATCTCCCGGCTGGACACCTCGACCGTCCAGGTCGCCGCGACCGCGTCGGCCGGTACACGGTCGATCACCTCGGTCCTGCGCTGGACCCCGACGTGCACGTTGCCGAGCCGCAGCGCGTCGGCGTCCGCGCCACCGCGCCGACCCGGGAGGTCGCTGCCCTCGATCCGAACGCGCACGCCACCTCCAGTCTCCCCACGTCGACCGCCGGTTGCACCGACGGAAGGCACACCCCATCCCCGGGTGGCCGCTAGACGATCGTAAGAAGGCGGTCAACCGGATGCACGACAGCAGCCAGCGCCGCGCCCGGCACGAGAGCCGGATCGACCGGTCGGATCGTTTCCGCCTCGAACGTGGCGAACCCGGGTCCGCTGATCCGCAGGTGCAGTGCCAGCGCGGGCTCCTCACCGCCCGACTGGTTCGTCACCGCGAGAATCTCCGCCGTCGCCGCGACACCACCGCTGGACAGCCGACGGGCGTCGCGGCGTGAACGGCTGACCAGCCGTAACCCGAGGACGCCGAAGCCGACACCGATGATCGTCGCGAGGATGCCGCCGGCGAGGAGGCCCCAGAACTCCGCGGACGACCGCGGTGGGGCCAGCGTCACGGCGACCGCGAGCAGGAGCGGGCCAGGCACGCAGATGGCCAGGAACACCAGTCGGAAGAGCAACGCGCCGATCGGACCGACACGCGCCTCCGCCTCCCGGGGTGCACTGATCACCCTCGAACTGTAGTCCGGCGCCCACAGCACGATCTTCGGGTGATCCGGGCGCGACACCAGGGACATGCCCCGGCCCGCGGTCCGCTTCAGGGCCGCACGCGGGTACGGCGGTAGTAGGACCAGCCGGCCACGGGCAACGCGACCGCCCAGGCCAGCAGGAGGGGCAAGCCGATCAGGACACCGGTCGGGGTGAAGATGTCGTCCGCGCTGGACTGTGCCAGGTCGGCGGCGAACTGCCAGGGCAGGGTCACCGAGTAGCCGATCATCAGGGCCGATCCCAGCACCGTGGGCGTCAGCGGCACCCAGGGCGGCACCCGGCGACCGCGCAGCAACGGCACCCAGCGGGGGAAGGTCAGTCCCCAGTCGCTGATCAGGCCGAGCGCCAGGACTCCGCCCAGCCCGGCGAGGACGCACAGCAGACCCAGGTAGAACGCGCCGGCCGGCAGACCCAGGAAACCGTCGACCGGGTGATCCCCGACGCCGGGGCCGCGACCGTGGTACCACTCGTCGAACGGGTCGGCGTGGGCGAACAGCGGGATGCCGAGGATCCACGGCACGTGCAGCGGGATGAATCCCACCACGGGCGCTATCCACGCCACGTGACCGGCGCGGCGGGCCCATCGTGGCGGCGGTGGCGTACGGGACGGCGGTGCGGCGTCGGCGGTCCGGGTCTGCGTCACTGTCGGTACTCCGTATCGGTGGGGAGCGTCGGGTTCCTTCCCGAATGACGCTGCCCGAACGGCACGACCAGCGGATCCCCGCTCCGAGGGAGCCCGCGTCCCCGCACCCGGGGAACGGGCTGACCGAGCGGACGCGGCCGACGCCGACGGTTGCCGGCCGGTGGCACCATCACCGCATGAACGTTCGTCGCCTGGCGGCCATCGACATGTACGGCAGCCGGGGCACCACCCGTCGACGGCGGATCATCCTGGCCGAGTTCCTCGTCGGCGTGGTCGCCATGGTGGCGTGGGGCAGCTGGCTGTTGGCGTCATCGAGCGACCTCGGCGGCCGGGCGTTCGGCCTGTGGCTCGTCGGGGCGGGCCTCAACTACGCTCCGCTGTCCGCGTACGCCATCATGCTGACGCGGCCCGGCGGCCTCGACGCCGAGCTGGCCGGCGTCGACACGGACCGGGAGCTGCGCCGCTACACCGTGCTTCAGTTGTGGGTGTTCGTGCCGCTCTCGCTCGTCGTCTTCGCCGTCCGCGACGCGCTCGCCCGACGCGGGGGGCGGACGACAGCTCCCTGACGGACGGTCCGGGTCGGCGTCAGGGACGCGGGCGGGTGCTTCGGCCGCCGACGGCTGCCCGGTGCGCGCGTTCCCGCTCCCGGTGCCGTTCGTGCCAGGGCCTGGCGGCCCTCGCGGCGAGGCACAGGCCGGCCCCGACGCAGCCGGCCGCGACGAGCAGCAGGAAGAACACGGCCACCACCTCGTCGAACGAGGGCAGGGCCCCGGCAATGCCGAGGGAACGCTCCAGTTGCCGGGTGTGGCGGAAGTCGAGGTAGTCGGCCGCGATACCTCCGCCCACGACGACGAGCACCGGGAAGGCGATCAACTGCAGCAGCAGGCCGTACCGGGATCGATCGATCCAGGCGGCGGGCGAGGCCGGCCGCGCCTCGTACGCCGCACCGAGCCGGAACGCGGCCGGCACGAGCACGATCGCGGCGGCGAGCCCGCCCGCCCCGAGCTGGGCGCTCAGGATGCCCGCGACAGTCGGATCGGACCGGCCCTGGGTCAGCCAGGTGAGGAGGACGAACAGACCCGTCCACCCGACGACGAACGTCAGCGCCCGCCGCACGGCTGCCGCCCGGGCTGCCAGGCTGACCCGTTGCGCCTCGGCGGCCTGCCACTCGTCTATCTGCCGCTGCAGGTTGCGGCGTTCCTCGGCGGCGGCCTGCTCGCGCTCCGCCTCCCACCGCGCTGACTCGTCGGCTTTCCGCCGGGCGACCTCCGCCTCCCGCCGGGCCCGCTCGTCAGCCAACCGCGCCGCCTCCGCCTCCCGCCGGGCCCGTCGGGCGGCCTCGGCCTTTCGCCGGGCGCGCTCGGCGGGACCGACGAACGGCGGCAGCAGGTGCGGCCGGGTCCGTTCCCGTAGCGGGTGCCGCGGTGGCAGGTCGGCGGGGGCCCGCCACCCGGGGTCGGTGCCGAGCACCACCCGCATCCCACCGACCAGCCGGTCGGGCAGGAGCGTCGCGACACCCGAGGCGTTGCGCCGGGCGTCGAGGCCGTCGACGACAAGCACCAGCCGCTCGCCCTGCCGTTCGCATGCCTGGGCCGCATCGGTGTACCGGGACAGCAGGTGCGCCTCCTGGGTGGCCCTGGTGAGGTGACCCGGCATGGACCCGTCGGTCAGCTCGACCAACTGCTCCAGCACCACGTTGACGAAGGCGTCGCGGGTGTCCCGCTCGGTGCGGCCGGCGACGGCGAAGTACGACACGACGCGTACGCCCGGGGGCGGGTGAAGCACGAACCAGGACAGCAGCGCGGTCATCCCGGCTTTCGGGGCGGCCTCCCACCGCTGGTACGCGCGCTGCCCGTCACCGGCGCAGAAGGCCGCGAGCCGCGCCAGCTCGCCATCCCGCTCGAGCAGGTCGGCCGGGGCGATCCGGTGCACCTCGGCCAGGTACGCCGACCGTACGATCGGGGCGAAGGTGTTGTACTGGAGGCTGTTGTCGCCGAACTGCACGCCCCGGGCCTGGCGGGCGTCGATGCCGCGCGACCGGTCGTCCTCCGGCTGCCCGCTGTCGCCCATCCGGCCGGCTGCCTCAGTTGAAGGTGTTGTGCTGGATGCTGGAGCTGCCGAACTGAACGCCCTGCGCCCCGCGCACGTCGACCGGCCCGATCTCGGTGCGGACACCTGGCGCCTCGGCCCGCGCCAGCAGGTCCCGCGCGAGGCTGAGGAGCTGCTCGTCCCGGTCGATGCCGGCGCGGATGAGATCGGCGGTGAGGCGTACCTGCCAGACGCCCGATTCGGTGCTCTCGGTCTCCAACGACCGTAGCGCCTCCTGGCCGGCACCGGTCAGCCGGCGGCGGACCAGGCCCCGGAAACTGTCGGCGGCGTCGCGGACCACAGCGCTTGTCGCGTCGGTGACGCCGTTCGACACGCCGAGCGTCAGGGCGGCGACGAGCAGTTCCACACCATCCACGGAAACCTCCGTCAGCGACGCCAGCACAGTGCCCCTATTGGACCATCCGGGCACCGCGTACGGGTACCCACGCCGGCCTCCCGCGCCGGCATGTCGGGTTCGACGGTGACCGTCCACGCAGGTGGCGGGCGAGCGGGCCCGCTGGTGTCCGGGTGGCGACAGGTCCGGTCAGGTCACCGTGCGGGCGATGGCGCGAGGCGGTCGTCGGTGGTGCCGGCGAACGGACGCGCGCCTGGACGCCACCGCAACAGGCCCTAGGGTGCAGGCATGGTCGACCGTCATCAGGTGCTGAGCTTCCGAGTCCGGGCCCAGCAGCTCGACCGGGATGAGGGCACGCTCGCCGACACCGTCGTCCTGGACATCGGCGTGCAGAACACCGGCCCCGACGGCGCCCGGTGGGCGCTGGCCATCCGCGGGGTCGACGTGACCGCCTTGTCCGATGAGCAGGTGGTCCTGCTGTGGACGGTGCGCGGCGCCCCGCACCTCTACCGACGGGCCGACGTGGGGCGCGTGGTGGCCGCTGTCGAACCCTTCTCCGACGCCGACGCGGGCAAGCGCATCTACGACGCCGCGAAGCCGTTGAAGGCGGCCGGTATCGCCAACCTCACCGCCCTCGACGAGGTGGCCATCCGCATGCGGGCCATCGTCACCAGGCCAACCGTCAAGGGAGACGTCTCCGGCCGCCTGGCCACGGTGCTGCCCGAGCCGTACCAGCGGTTCTGCCGGCCGTGCGACGCCACCCACATCTACGAGATGCCGTTCCGGCTCGCCGCCGCGCGGGCTGGGCTCGAGCTGGAGCTGGACACGTCACCACCGGTCCTGCGGCGCATCGTCGGGTTCCGGAGGGCGGCCACGCCTGGTGACCGCTTCGACCTGATCCGCGCCTATCTTCGCCTGCTCGGCCCGGCCACCCCGAAACAGGTCGCCGACTATCTCGACGCCCCGTCGAAGGACGTGAAGGCGCGCTGGCCCGAGGACGTGATCGAGGTGACCGTCGACGGGGAGGCGCGCTCGCTGCTGGCCGCCGACGCGGAGGCGCTGGAGTCGGCCGACACCACTGGCACCCGCCTCCTCGGCCCGTTCGACCTGTTCCTGCAGGCCAAGGACCGGGCGACGCTGGTGCCGGACAGCGCCCGCGCCAAGGAGTTGTGGCCGGTGCTGGGTCGCCCCGGCGCCGTCCTGGTCGACGGTGACCTCGTCGGCACCTGGCGTCCCCGCAAGTCCGGCCGGAAGCTCACGGTCGCGGTCCAGCCCTGGCAGCGGCTGTCGGCCGGCACGCGGGACGCCATCACCGCACAGGCCGAACACCTCGCCGCGCACCGCGACGTGACGCTCGCCAGCGTCAACTTCGGCGGCTAGAGGATGCCAGCACGACGTACGCCCGATCCGTCGGTGCGCACGAGTACGACATGAAAGAATAGGGGGCGTCCTCGGCCGCGGCGAGCACCGGCGCCCGGCGTGTGGAAGGGGCGGGGATGCAGCCAACCTGGCTCGTGGCGCTCGCCTGGGCCTCGCTCGCGGTCGGCGTCGTCAGCTTCGCGATCGTCCTCGGCGACACCTACCTCTACGGGCACCGTCAGCCGGTCAAGGTCATGGAGATCGTCTGGCTGGTGACCGGCCTCTACGTCGGTCCGGCGGCCGTCCGCCTCTACTGGAACTGGGGCAGACCCGAGGCACTGTCGCCACCACGGCGGGATGACCAGCCGCGACGGCCTCGCCGGGGCATCATCGTGACCCAGGTGTCCCGTTGTGGCGCGCACTGCGCGCTCGGCTTCGTCGTCGCCGAGGTCGCCCTGTCCGTCGCCAGATCCGACAGGGCCCAGCACGCGCTCTGGATCGACTACGCCGGTGACTATCTGGCGGCGGTGACGATCGCTGTTCTCTTCCGGTTCTTCGACGGGCCCGGCCGCAGCGTCGGACAGATCTGGCACGCGCTGACGACAGTCGTGAAGGTTGAACTGGTGACCATCACCGCGTTCGAGGTGGCGCTGTTCGCGTGGCTGACGTTGGCGCACCACATGGTCTTTCCGGATCCACCCCTGCGACCTGACAGCCCCACGTTCTGGTTCGCCGGTCAGATCGGGCTGATCGCTGGCTTCATCGCGGCCTGGCCCGCCGCCTCCTGGCAGGTCGGCCGACAACGCTGACGGTCGCGGCGGGACCCGGACGGGTCTCGCCGCGACCGATCACCCGCCTCGCGGCACGGTCACGCCGCGAAGGCTGCCTGCCCGACCGGGAACCGCACGCCGGTGAGGTCTTCCGAGACGGCCCAGAGGCGTTGTTGCACGGTCAGGTCGTAGGACTCGGGGCTGGAGGTGACCAGCTTCGGGTAGCCGCGCGTCTCGCCCAGACCGTCGGGGCCGTAGTACTGCCCGCCGAGGACGGACGGGTCGGTGGCGGCCCGCAGGGTGGGCAGCGCGCCTGCAATCGCGGGCTGCGTGATCACCGGGGCGAGCCAGGTGATCGGTGCGCGGACGACAGCCGGAGAGTTGCGGACCAGTTCGGTGTTGGAGACGCCCGGATGTGCGGCCACGGCGACCGTGGTGCCGTGCGGGGCGAGCCGGCGCTGCAACTCGTAGGTGAACATCAGGTTGGCGAGCTTCGACTGGCCGTAGGCGCCAACCCGGCTGTACGACCGCTCCCACTGCAGGTCGTCGAGATGGATGGCGGCGCGGATGCGGTGCCCGACGCTGCTGACCGTGACCACCCGGGAGCCGGGCACGGGCAACAGCAGGTCGAGCAGCAGGCCGGTGAGCGCGAAGTGGCCCAGGTGGTTGGTGCCGAACTGCATCTCGAAGCCGTCGCGGGTGGTCTGCTTCGGGTTGTACATCACGCCGGCGTTGTTGATCAGGAGGTCGATCCGCGGGTGGGCGGCGCGCAGGTCGGCCGCGGCGGCGCGCACGGAATCCAGCGAGGTCAGATCCAGTTCCTGTACGGAGACGTCGCCGTTGATCCGGGCGGCGGCCTGCTTGCCCTTCTCGATGTTGCGCACGGCCAGCACGACCGACGCCCCGCGCTCGGCGAGTCGCCGGGCGGTCTCGAAGCCCAGCCCGGTGTTGGCGCCGGTGACCACTGCCACCCGGCCGTGCTGGCGCGGGATCTGCTGCTCGGTCCAGTTCATCTCAGGCTCCCAATGTACCGCCGGTAAGTTATGCCTGAACGGTAAAGTACCGCCGGTACGCTGTCAAGGGACTGGTGGTACCTAAGTTAGGGTTGGCGTTATGACCTTCCAGCGGGCGCGCAGCGAGGAGCAGCGTGCGGTCCGGCGCCAGGCGATCCTGGAAACGACCTCGGCGATGCTCGACGAGATGCCGGTGGCCGAGGTGACCCTCAACGAGCTGAGCCGGCGGGTGGGCCTGGCCAAGACGGCGGTGCTGCGCTACTTCGAGTCGCGCGAAGCGGTGCTGCTCGACCTGTTGGACGACCGGACGACGACCTGGCTGGGCGAGCTGGAGCAGGAGCTGGGCGAGGGCGTCGACCCGAGCGGCTCCGCGCGGGAACGGGCCGAGCAGACGGCGGACGTGCTCAGTCGATCGCTCGCCGCCCAGACGGTGCTGTGTGATCTCTTCGGTGCGCAGGGCGGGGTGCTTGAGCACAACGTCTCGGTCGAGGTGGTCCGCCGGCACAAGCGGGCCGCACTGGCCAACCTCGCGGTGATGGCCGACCTCATCCGGCGGCACCTGCCCGAGGTCGGCGAGCGCGCCGAACTGTTCTGCCTGCAAGCCCTGCTCGTGGCGGGCGCGCTGTCGGCGTACACCGCACCGCCGCCGAGCCTGCTCGCCGTCTACGAGTCCGAGCCGGCGCTCGCGGTCCACCACATCGACCTGCGGACAGCCCTGCGGCTCGCGATCATCACGTCGCTCGTGGGCTTCCTGCCGCGCTCGTGACTCCGACGCGCTCCGGACGTCCCGTGCCGGGGAGTGCGCGAAATTCGATGGTCAGGAGCCCGTCCGCGGTCTACCGTGGCCCGCCATGCTCTCCACCGAACAGATAATCGAACAGGCCCTCGACCGGATCGAGGCAGGGTACGTCTTTCCAGCAAAGGTCGCGGACATCGACGCCGCGATCCGGCGCCGACTGGCGGCAGGTGACTACGACGACCTGGACGGGCCGGCGCTCTGTGAGACGGTGACCGCCCACCTGCAGCAGGTCTGCCCGGACAGGCATCTGCGGCTGCTGTGGACGGACCAGCCGCAGTCGCTCGATCCGGCGGACGAGGACGGGGGGCAGGCCGCGTTCCGCGCGCTGCTCCGGGCGGAGAACCAGGGGATCCGCCGGGTCGAGCAGAGGGACGGGAACGTCGGGCTCATCGACGTGCGGCGCATCGCGTACGCCGACGAAGGGGCCACCGCGATCGGCGCCGCCATGCAACTGGTCGCCCTCAGCTCCGCGCTCATCCTCGACCTGCGCGCGTGCACGGGCGGGACACCTGAGGGCGCCGCGATGTGGTGCAGCTACTTCTTCCGCGACGACCAGGTGCACCTCAACGACTTCTACGAGCGGTCCACCGGCGCCACACGTCAGTTCTGGACGACCGCGCACCTGCCCGCGCCGCGCTACGTGGACCGCCCGGTGCAGGTGCTCACCAGCGCCATGACGTTCTCCGGGGGCGAGGACGTGGCGTACACCCTTCAGGCGCACGGCCGGGCCGTCGTCGTCGGCGAGACGACACGTGGTGGTGCGCATCCGACGGCCCGTCACCCGGTCACCGAACACATCCTCGTGACCGTGCCGACCGCCCGGACCATCAACAGCGTCACCGGCACCAACTGGGAGGGCGTCGGAGTGGTCCCCGACGTACCCGTCCCGGCCGACCAGGCACTCGACGCGGCACTCAAGGCCATCTCGGGCGCATAGGCCGCGCGGCGGGACCTCTCCGGGTCCCGCCGCGGTTCCCCCGTCTCCCGGCCGGTCGGGTGCCGACCGGGAACACTGCGTCAGGCGGTGGTCAGTCCTCGGGTCGCCAGCTCGCTGAGCGACGCGTCGCGGTCACCGCCGAGGGCCGCCCGAACCACGGCCGGTTTGCGCAGCTCGAACACCTCGACGAGGATCGTCGGCGTTTCGGACCGGCGGCGAATCCCGTCGACCTCCTGCCGGTCAGGGTTGAACGGCAACGTCCGCCACTGGTTCGCGGTCTCCTGCCAGCCGGACGAGATCGCGGCCATTCCGCAGTTCGCCCACCTGCGGCTCTCGTCGCGCACGGTGATCTGCCGGTCGCCGGTCCGTCCCGTGCTCGCCACCGCCGCGTTGAGCTTCGCCAGGTCGTCGCCGCCGACAGCCTCGCCACGTTGCCGTTGGCTGTCGTCGGTGGCATGGGCCATGTCGTTGCGCGCGAAGCTGGTCGCGGCGGTGACGGCTTCGGCCCAGGTACGGAAGCTCTGGTGGGGCAGCAGCATGCTCGCCGACCAGTTCACCAACGCCCCGACCACCTCTCCCGTGAGGTCGCCGGGCAGGAGCGGCTTGATCCGGGTCAGGATGTCGTCGCACGCCTTCTCGTCGGTCTCCAGGTTGGGGATCTGACCGTTCGGTGGGTAGGTGTCCCGATCCTCCGCGATGATCAGCATCCGAAACCTCCACTGTCCGCTGTGTACGACCGCCCCACGGCGAGCCGATTCCAGATTGGACCGTCCGTGAGGCAACGAGCACAGAAAGTCAGACTTCCGTCCCGGGGCCTGCCGTGTCGGCCGGATGAGATTGAGAAAGTTAAGGTCTGACTCTTGGAACTTCAAGAATCTTAAGCTACAAATTTAGGTATGACAGAACAGGCGATGGACTGGCAGGAACTCACCAGCCTGACGCGGGGGCAGCCGTTCGTCGTCGAGCGGGTGCGCCTGGCCGGCAACGGCGTCGCGATCGAGGGCGAGTTCGAGCTACCGCAACTGGCTCAACTCAACGTCGAGGACCAGGTCTTCGTCACGGCGTTCGTACGCTGCCACGGTTCGATCAAAGAGATGGAACGCATCTTCGGGGTGAGCTACCCGACGATCAAGTCACGACTCAACCGGATCACGCAGATGCTCGACTTCGTCGAGACCGACCCGGCGCCGTCGCGGACCGACGTCATCGACCGGTTGCGCCGCGGTGAGATCACCGCCCAGCAGGCGCTGGCCGAGTTGGAAGGCCGGCCGTGATGCCGCAGCTGGTGACCGTCACTGTCAACCGCCCGGACCGCCGACCCGTCCGCTTCTGGGTTCCGGTGCTCCCGGTGGCGCTCCTGCTCTTTCCGGTCGTGGTCCTGGTCGTGCTCGCGGCGATCGTGGCCTGCCTGGTGTTCCGCATCGGTGCGGTGCGGGCGCTCGGCGCCGGTTGGCGCGTCATCGCCGCGCTGCCCGGCGCCCGTTTCGACATCGAGCAGGGCCGCACGGCCGTGCTCGTGGCCATCCGATAGGAGAGGTTCGAATGACCGAACAACGCAAGGACATCCTCGACATGCTTGCCGCCGGCAAGATCACCGCGGAGGAGGCGGAGCAGCTCATCGCCGCGCTCGAACGGGATCAGGCGCCGGCGGCGGCAGGTCTCGACGCCCGGCCGAAGGGCAAGGTGAAGTACCTGCGGGTGGTGGTGGACGCCACCGACAACGGCGAGCCGTCGCGGGTCAACGTGCGGGTGCCACTGCAACTGCTGCGGGCCGGCGTACGGCTGGCGGCGCTGGTCCCGCCGCAGGCGCTTGTCAAGGCCAACGCGTCACTCAGCGACTCGGGCGTGCCGATCGACCTGACGCAGCTCAAGCCCGAGCAGTTGGAGGCGCTCGTGGAGCACCTCGACGACGTGACAGTGGAGGTGGACTCCCCCGATGCCACAGTGCGGGTCTTCTGCGAGTAGGCGCCCGTCCAGTGGGACGGGCCCCTCGAGAGGGTGCGGGAACACCCTCCCGAGGTCTGCGTCCGCCGCAGCAGAGCACAGGTGAACTGCCAACCTGAAGTTTAGCCACTCAGCAGCAGACCAGCGGAGGGACCACTCACGGGCGTGGTCCCTCCGCTCGTCAGCCCTTGGCCTGGCTGCGGCGGGTCCGCCGACGGGGGGTGTCGTCGCCGCCGGCGAGCCGGGTGAAGGTGAGCATGTTCGCCAGCGCCACGGCGATGATCGCGAGGCCGACCTGGATGGCGAGCACCACCCAGTCCCAGCGCAGCACCCACACCCGCACGTTGGCGCCGTCGTCGATGTCGAGCGCCCTGGCGACCACGGTGCCCAGCACCGCCGAGCCGACGCCGATGACGAACGTCGCGAAGAGACCGATCCGCTGCCTCCCCGGCAGGATGAGTCGGCCGAGCAGGCCGACGAGAGCACCGATGAGCACCGCGCCGAGATAACCGGTTACCAGCATTGCCGTCTCTCCCCTCCAGCAGTGCCGAGGTACATGCCCGGATCTCACGTTCCCGGAAACCCCGCCCGGCCGGCACCGAGCCCCGGGGTCACCGGTCCTTGCGCAGCAGGGCTGTCACGGCCTCTCCGTCGGCCGCACCGAAGGTGCCGTCGGTGGGATGTCCCAGCGCGGCGCCGAGGGCGCGTACGTGCAGGTCGACCACCGCCTCCACCAGGTCCGCCAGCACGGACACCGCGCCCCGGCCCTGTCGCCAGCCCGCCACGGCCAGGCCGAGGCCGACGACCGCCGCTGGCCACCACAGCAGGCCGAGCGCCAGATAGAGCAACCCCCAGCCCACCCGTCGGGCGGCGGCGGCGAAGTCGGCCTGCGCGACGGCGAGCGGGGCCCGGGTCTCCTCGGGCAGCAGCAACCACAGTCGGGGCCAGGCGGCGGCCAGGTCCAGGCCGTAGCAGGCCCGCACCCGTACGGCCGTGGCGAGCATGCGGTCCCCGATCCACGTCGGCCGCTCCGGCTCGGTCACCGCGATCCGGTCGCAGGCGCGGGCGAGCGCCTGGGTGTCCGGCAGCGCTCCGGTGGCGTCTGCGGACCGCAACAGGCGTGCCTTGTCCCGCAGGGCGTTCTCGTAGTGGTCCATGGCGGCGTTCCACAGGCGTCGCCGCCGGCGGCTCAGGGCCTCGCCGGCCCGGCCCCAGTCCTGCGTCCACAGGGCCACGACCAGTCGTTCCAGGCTCTGGGCGGCCAGCGCGGCGACGACGCTGCCCAGCACGACGCCGAGGACGATCAGCAGCGCGGACCCGGTGCTGCGCGACGGTGGCCCGAGGGCGAGCCGGTCCACCTCCTGCCGCAGCAGCCGCAGGTCCCACCAGTGGGCGTGGCCGAGGCGCACCGCCGCGGCTGCCATCGCCACGAACACCAGACCGGGCAGCGCCAGGCCGGAGAGCCACCGCTCGGCCAGCTTGCCGCCGAGCGAGGCGATGACCGCGTTCACCTGTCCATCCGGAAGGTCGGCAGCGGGCAGTCCCACACGGCGCAGCGCGGCGGCGGGCCGGCGTCCGGCCGGGGGATCTCGACCCGGTCGCACAGGTCACCTGGGCACACCCGCACGACTTCCGGACGGCGGCCGTGGATGCCGGCCAGCGGCAGGTAGCGGTCGCCCCGGACGATCGTGTCGCCGCCGACCAGCCCGCCGAGGCGCATCAACTCGGTCACCTCGGCGAGCACCGCGTCCACACCCTCATCGGACAGCGACAGGTCCCGCAGCCGCGCCAGGGCCTGGGCCGGTTCCGGGCCGAGCAGGTCGCCCACCTGCGCGATGTCGGCGCAGACCCGCGCCAGCCGGGTGGCCCGGTCGTCGTCGAGCTGCCTGTCCGGCGCCGATTGACTCATCGACTGATTATCTCCCGTCGATGTGGCGTACGGCTGGCAGGCTGGGGGGCAACCGCGACGGGGAGGTGCGCCTGTGGGTCGCTCTGCGAGGGACGCCGTGGACCACTGGCGTCGGGCCGCGGCCGGACGGCCGCGCGGCGACGGGCGGTGGGCCGAGGCCCAGGTGGAGCTGGGAGCCGCGCTGCTCGACAGGTACCACGCGGACCAGGGGCGGCAGGACCTGATCGAGGCCACCGTCGTGCTGGAGGCCGCGATCCGCACGATGGCGGACTCCTTTCTGGCGCAGGAGTTGGGTACGCCGCACGGCGTGCGCGCGCTTGCCACGTACACCGATGTGCTGCTGACCCGAGCCCGGATCGAGAGTGAACCGCAGCTCCTGGACATCGCCGAGCAGTATCTGCGGTTCGCCGAGGACGCCTCGGCCGACCTGGGCAACAGCGCGGTGCTGATGCTGAAGACCTGCCAGGTCCATCGGGTGCGGCACGACTTCGACGGCTCGGTCGACACGCTCTACCGGCTCACGGCCATCGCTAACATGGCCGAGCAGTGGATCGGCGCGGAGCATCTGCCCGCGTTGCGGGGCATTCACGCGGAGGCGCTGTTGCGCGCCCACCAGCTCACCGGTGTGGAGGACTACGTCGACGAGGCGTTGGAGCTGGTGTCCTCGGTGGACGCCACCGGGCCCAACCAGGACCAGATCGTTCTGCTGCGAGCCCGGTGCCTGCTGGCCAGGGCGTCCGGGACCACCCACACGGCCGATGTCGAACGGGCCGTCGCGGTGCTGCGGGAGCACAGCCCGCAGAGCGTCGACGCACGTTTCCTGGCCGGGCAGACGCTGCTCACGCTTGTCGACCGCACCGGCCGCGCCGAGCTGCTCGGCCAGGCCTGGGAGGAGTTCGCCGCCGCGCTGCACACTGTCGGAGAGCGGCATCCGCAGCACCGGACGGCGCTCGCCAGCCTCTCCACGGTCGGCATGAAGACGCACCAGTTGACGGGTGACATCTCGGCCCTGGAGACGGCGATCGGTCTGCTGCGCCGGGCGCTCGCGTTGTCCGTACGCGGGGAGCCCAACCACGCGTTGTACCTGGACCAGTTGGGCTACAGCCTCCGGCTGCTCTACGACGCCACCGGGGAGCTCGCCTATCTCCAGGAGTCGCTCGTCCTGCTGCGCCAGGCGCTGGACGCCCTGCCCGCACGTCATCCGCACCGCGCCGAGACCGGGTTGTCCATCGCCCAGGCGTTGCGGGCGACCTACCTGCGTACCGGTGCGAAGGCGCTGCTCACCGAGGCCGCCGAGCGGGCGCGCGTCGCCGGCCGCGTCGACTCCGGGGCCGTGCCGGTCCGGATCCAGGCGTTCGACAAGGCGGCCTACACGCTTACCGCGCTGGGCCGGTGGGAGGAGGCGACGGATGCCTTCGACGAGGCCATCACGTTGCTGCCCCGGCTGGCGTCGCGGGGGCGTACACGACACGACCAGTACGCCGACCTCGGCTCGACGGCCGGGGTGGCGGCGACCGCCGCCTCCTGCGCGATCGGTGCCGGGCAGCCGGAACGGGCCCTGGAGCTGCTGGAACGGGGCCGGGGCCTGCTGCTGCACCAGCGGTTGACGGCCGACGGCGAGTGGGCGGCGCTGCAACGCGTCGACGGGCGTCTGGCGGCCGACTTCCAGCGGATGCGCCGGGACTTCGAAGCGCCCGCCCCCGAAACGTCGCGGCCCACGACCTTCGGCCGGGACCGGGAGACCGAGTGGAACGTGCTGCTGGCGACGATCCGGGAGCTGCCCGGCCTGGGTGACTTCCTGCTCGCGCCCAGCGCCCGGCAACTGCTCGACCAGGTCGACGGCACTGTGGTCGTGCCGATCGCGAGCGAGTTGCGCTGCGACGCGCTCCTCCTGCGGGGGCACCGCGTGACGGTGCTGCCGCTGCCGGATCTGTCGCTCACCGACGCGGTGACGCAGCTACGGCTGCTCCAGGAGGCCACCACCACGGCGTACGACCCGGCGGCGGACGCAGGGAGTCGGCTGCGCGCCCAGTCGGCGCTCGGCGGCGTACTCGAATGGTTGTGGTCTGCCCTGGTCGGGCCGGTGCTGGACCAGATCGACGCGCCCGAGGCGGCCGGCGAGCTGCCGCGCGTCTGGTGGTGCCCGGTCGGTCCGCTGGCGTTCTTTCCCCTGCACGCCGCGCAGGCCGGCGCCGGCCGGTCGGCGCTCGACCGGGTGGTCTCCTCCTACACCCCGACGGTGACCGCGCTCGCCCGCAAACGCACCGGGCCGCGCCAGTCCCGGCCCGACGCCCGGTCCTGCGTCGTGGCGATGCGCGCCACCCCAGGCGGCCCGGGGGCGCTGCCCAGCGCCGAACGCGAGGCCGCGTCGGCGGCGCGGGCGCTGCCCGGAGCGTGGATCGGGCTGGACGCGGCGGCCACCCGGGAGCAGATCCTGGACCGGTTGGCCGACTCGGCGTACGCGCACTTCGCGTGCCACGCGGTGGCCGATCCGCACGACCCGGCGCAGGGCCGGTTGCTCGTGCACGACCACCGGGAGAGCCCACTCACCGTGGCCGACGTGTCCCGGCTCGATCTGGACGCGGAGTTCGCCTTCCTGTCGGCCTGCGCGACAGCCCAGGCCCCGCCGACCCTCGTCGACGAGGCGCTGCACATCACCGGCGCCTTCCAGCTCGCCGGGTTCCGGCATGTCATCGGCACCCTGTGGGAGGTCGACGACGCGGTCTCCCTCGCCCTGACCACCGCGTTCTACGCGCACGGCGACGCGACCGGGTCGGCGGCGTACGCCCTGCACTCGGCCGTGCGGGGGCTGCGGGACCGCTACCCGCTGACGCCGACGCTGTGGGCGGCGCACATCCACACCGGCGGCTGACAGGTGTCAGCGGGTGCGCCGGACCAGCGCCCGTGCCCTCTCCGTGTCGGGATGACCCGGGCCGTGCACGCGTTCGCACCCGGCCAGCGCGGCGCGCGCCTCCGCACCCGCCCGCCTGTCACCCGCCTCGACGAGCAGTTGGGCGAAGAGCGTCCGCATCTCCAGGGTTCCGGGATGGTCGACGCCTCGGCCCCGTTCGCTGTCCGGAAGCGTGTCGGCAAGCAACCGGATCGCCTCGGCCCGCCGGTCCACCCCAGCGAGGGCTCTGGCGAGGGAGTGCCGGGCATGCAGGCGTACACCGTCGGTGTTGCTCAGAGCGCGACCGGCGTCGTCGGCGAGCGCCCGGGCGGCCTCGACCGCCTCGGCCGCGCGGCCGTTGTCGAGCAGGACGACAAGCAGGTTGCTGCGGGCCTGGAGCGTCACCGGGCTGGTGGGGCCAGCCGTCCGCGTCAGCCGCTGGACCACGTCCCGCATGCCCCGCTCGGCCTGCTGGCTGCGCCCCTGCAGGTGCTGAAGCCCGGCCAGCTTCATCTGGCAGGCCAGGGTGTCCGCGTTGTCGCGGCCGAGCGTCCGCGCCATGCCGTCGGCGACCTCGCGCAGCAGCGGTTCGGCCTCGTCCATCCGACGCAGCTCGATCAGCAACCAGCCCAGGTTGTTGCCGCTGCGCAACGTCTCGGCGTCGGCGTCGCCGAGCACCCGACGCCGCACCTCGTAGACGTCTCGTTGCACCCGTTCGGCCTCGGCGTGGGCGCCGCGCTGCCAGAGCGCGAAGGCCAGGCTGTGCTTGCTGCGCAGGGTGTCCGGATGCTCCGGCCCGAGCGCCGAGCTGCGCAACCCGACGACCTCCTGATAGATGGCCACGGCCTCGGCGACGTCGTTGGTGCGCATCAGCTCCTGCGCGTAACGGGTCCCGGCCTCCAACGTCCGCGGGTCGGCCACGCCGTACTGCTCGTGGTAGGCGTGGTACTGCAGCCCGAAGGCGGTCGGACCGCCGATCGTGGTGGTGCTCGACCGACCGCCCCCGCTGACGGTGATCTCGACGACCGGGCCCGATGGGGGCTTGGACTCGCGCGGTGGCTCGTCGTCGCGTTTACGGCCGCGGTTGAACCATCTGCCCACTGCGCACACCTCCCACGGTGTCGACGACCTCACGACCCGTCACGGAGAGCAGACTATCGACCCTGGCTGATTCCGTCGCCGCAGCGGCTGTCGCCCGGTCGACGGCCAGCGACGATCGATCCGGCCAAACCGGCGTCGTGCACAACGGCTCCGACCCAGAATGTGGAGTGGCCGCCGTGCGGAGCGCGCCCGCTTGGGACGGGTCAGACCGGTACGGCAGACCCAGGAATCCCGAGGCGGGACTTTCCGCGCAGTCAGATCAATCGGCCGCAGGCACCAACGGTCCGACCACGCCAGCGTCAGCCACTGACGCGGTGCTCATCAGATGCTCATCGGTCTGCGGCAAGGTCGTGAGGAACGCCTGCCGACGTCCGGCAGGTGCGCCGTTCTGGCACCAGTCGGCTACCACTCACGAGGAGTACAGCACGTGGACCTGCAGCTCAGCGGAAAGACCGCATTCATCAGCGGATCCAGTCAAGGCATCGGTTACGCGACCGCGAAGGCCCTGGCCGGTGAGGGTGTCAACGTGGTCCTCAACGGCCGCGACCCGGCAAAGCTGGCCGAGGCTGTCGACGTGTTGCGTCGGGAGGCCCCCGGCGTGTCCGTCACTGGCATCCAAGCCGACTTCTCGGTTGTCGATGACGTCGACAGGCTGTGCGACGAACTGCCAAGCGTTGACATTCTCATCAACAACGTCGGGCTCTTCGAGCTCAAGCCCTTCGACCTCATTTCCGACGAGGAGTGGCGGCGCTACTTCGAGGTGAACGTGCTCAGCGGGGTGCGGCTCGCGCGGCACCTCATGCCGGCAATGCTCGATCGAGGGTGGGGCCGGATCGTGTTCGTGAGCAGCGAGTCGGGCGTCAACATTCCCGCCGACATGATCCACTACGGCACGTCCAAGACGGCGATGCTCGCAGTGGGCAACGGCCTGGCGAAGCTGACGAAGGGCACTGCGGTGACCGTCAACTCGGTGCTGGGCGGCCCCACGTATTCCACCGGCGTCGCCGAAACGGTCAGGTCGCTGGCCGATGCCCAGTCCCTCCTCGAGGACGACCTGAAAGTGGCGATCATCGGCGCCAACCAGACCTCCCTCCTGGGGCGCTTCATCGAACCGAGCGAGATCGCAAACACCGTGACCTTCCTCGCCAGTCCGGCCGCGTCCGCGATCAACGGATCGGCGGTACGCGTCGATGGAGGTGTGCTGACGACGATTCTGTGAGTCCGCGGCGGGATTGACCCCGCCGAGGCCTGTACCGGTGGTTGCGGAGCAGCCGGCCAGTCAGCGGGTGAGGCCGACCAGCGTGGCCAGTCGCGCCACGCCGGCCGGCGCCGGCTGCGCACGGGCGACGTCGGCGATGACGGTACGCGCCAGAGGCCGGCACCGAACCTCGGCCGGCGCGACGCTGTCCGCGTCCACGAGGGCGCGGGCGGCACCGCGCAGGTCACCCACCTGGAGGTACGCCCGAGCGACGTCCACCAGGTACGCACCTCGATACTCGGCCGGCAATCGCCGCCACGCCTCCCGCCGCACCACAGTCGAGTGCCTGTGCAGCGCCTCGACAGCGTCACCCCGCTGCGCGGCCACCAACACACGCGCCAGCTCGACGACGATCGGCCCGAAGCTGGTGCGGTGCGGATCGTCGTACCCCCTCAGGCTGGCAGCGACACCTGCGGCCCGGTCGACCAGCTCGCCGGCACGGCGGTGCTCCCCGCACCCGGCGGCGGCAAGCGCGGCCTGCACCAGCAACGTCCCACCCACGGCCCACTCCCCCGCCGCCCCCTCACCCCGGTGATCATGAGGTTGACGGGCGATTTGATCTCCACTCAGCCCGCCAACCTCATGATCACCGCGGTGGAGTGGGGGCGGGAGGACGCGGTTGGCCGTCGTTTGGGCTGCCGTTAGGGCCAGGTGGGGGCGGTTGGCGGCGCGGAGCGCTTGGGCCACCGCGATGGTTGCTGTTGCTGCGAGGAGCCGGTTGTCGGCGGCGGTGGTTATCGCGCGGTCGGCGGCCAGCCAGGCGAGGTCGGGCTCGCCGAGCTTGACCAGCAGCGACGAGGTGATCCGGTACGCCTGCACCAGCAGCTCCGCCGACCGCGCACCCTGGGCGGCGTCGAGCAGACCCGGCAACACCCGCACCAACTGCCCGTAGTGCGCGTGCTGATAGGTCAACCAGGCGTGCCCGACCTGCCTTCTTACTTCTTCCGTTGGCTGGGCCGGAGCCTGTGGGAGGTCGTAGCGGGCGAGCGCGGCCCGGATGTCGTCCATCCCGTCCGGCGTGCCCGCCGGGGTGCTGCGCGGCTGGCCGAGCAGCACCTCCGGATCGACCCGCAGGACGTGGGCCAGTTCCTGGATCACCGAGTACCGGTCCAGGGTGCGGGCGCCCCGCTCGATCTTGTCGACCCAGCTCTTCGACCTGCGCACCCGGTCGGCGAGCATCTGCTGGGTCATCTGCCGCCGTACCCGCCAGCTCGCCACCCGGCGGCCGATCGGGAGGTCATCGCTGGTCACGCTTCCACCGCCGGTCCGGGACCGCGCGGGTCGTGTCGTCTACGGGTACGCGCTCCGCCTCGGCCTGCGCCAGGAGGCGCTGCTTGGCAGCCTCCCGCTCAGCGGTCTCCGACTGCTCGCCTTTGCTCGGGGACTCGTCACCTTGCATGCCCACCTCCGTCAACCCGGGGCGCGACGATCAGCTCGCCATCACCCACGACTCCTGCGATCAGCGAAGCGGGCGGCCAGTCGACGGACCAGATGGCAAGCGATGCGCTCAGTTGCGCTGCTCAGGACGTGGGTTGCGCAGGGTTGCGCGGGTCCCCATCGGACCGCAGCAGCCCATAGGGTCGTAACTATTAGTAGTTGGCTGATGCCTGGAGGCGGAACCATGGCGCGACCGGTGACGAACTCGGCGTTCGAAGGACTACTACTTGCCGCCGGCTACGGCAACGCTCACGCCGCCTTTGCTCGCCAGCTCAATCACGCCGGCCGCCACGAGGGCTCCTGGCGCTACGACGCTGCCAGCGTCTACTGGTGGCTGCGCGGTCGCCGGCCTGGCGAGCACACACAGGCCGCGATGGCCGAAACACTTGCCCGCAAGCTCGGTCGTCCAGTCGCCGCCACGGAGCTGGGGTTCGGCGCGGCCGACAGCATAGGAACGTGTGTCTACCCCGCGTCTGTCGATGGTGCGATCGATACCGCCGAGCAGATCTGGAAGAGGTTGGCCAAGCAGCTCAACCAACAGGCCAGCGGGGTGTTCGATAGCGGCAAGGCGCTAGAGGCGGCGCTCGGATGGCGGTATGACTTACCCGACGAGGCGGTCAGGCGGAACGGCCGGCAACAGGTCACCTCGACCGATGTTCAGTCGCTGTACGCGCTGGCGGACCACTTCACCGATCTCGACCGGCGTCACGGCAGCGGCTCTCCGCACACCCGTGTGATCATGGCCGACTTCCTCTTACGTCAGGTCGCGCCCATGCTGCGGGGTACCTACACGGATGCCGTGGGGCGCGATCTTATGCGAGCGGCGGCGACGCTCTCCGGGCAACTCGCCTTCATGTCGTACGACGCGGGCGAGCATGCCGTGGCGCAGCATCATGTGACCCTCGGACTGCGGCTCACCAAGGCCGCTGACGACCGCCTCTACGGCGCTCACCTTCTAGCCAACCTTGCCACCCAGGCGGTGTTCCTGGGCCACGGTCGGGAGGCGACCAGGCTCGTCGAAGCAGCCATCGACGGTGCCGGCCGTGCACCCGCCGCTGTCCTCGCGCGGCTGCACGCCACCGCCGCGACCGCCTACGGACAGTCAGGCGAGCGACGTGCCTGCCAGCTCGCTTTAACTAAGGCTGAGCGTGCTCTCGACCGGACGAGCGAAGATCCGGGGCCGCGCTGGGTGGGCTACTTCAGCCCTGCCCACCTAGCCGGAGCCGCACTGAGGTGCCTGGGCGACCTGCATCTGTACACGCAGGCCCTTCGACACGCGCCCGAGGCGCTGAACCTGAGCAGACAAAACACCCGGACGCGCGCCCTACACACCGCCCTCATCGCTATGACTCATGCCCGTGCTGGGGAAACCGACGCCGCCTGCAATTGGGCCTTGAAGCTGGGGCAGCACGCTGTGGGCATCCAGTCGGCGCGCGTTCAACAGCGCGCCCGCGAACTCGCTAACACGCTCAGCTCGCAGCAAGCATCACCACAGGTCAACGAAGTGCTACGCAGCCTCCCGCCTACGTCAGCAGCCAGGTAGCGCGGTAGCACAGGTAAATATTTCCGCTAGCGTCAACGAGGTGACCTGGACGCAGCCCGCCACCTGGTACGCCAACCTGGCTTCCTTCTACGCTGCCGCCGCGGCCTTCATCACCGACCCGAGCGGCAACGTGCTGCTCGTCAAGCCCACGTACCGCGACCATTGGGCCTTCCCGGGTGGCTACGTGGATGACGGTGAATACCCCCAGGATGCATGCGGCCGCGAGATCCGCGAGGAGTTAGGGATCGACGTAGTAGTGGGCGATCTCCTCGTCGTGGACTGGGCGCCGCCTGCTGGGGAGCGCCCAAGAGCAATCATCAGCTTTATGTTCGACTGCGGTATCATCACGAATAGCGGCGACTTCCAGCTATCCGAGAAAGAAATCGAGGAAGCCACTTTCTTTTCCTTAGAAGCGGCTGTGAAACGATTGCCCGACAATGTCTCTCCCAGAGTTCACCTAGCACACCAAGCGCGACGTCAATACAAGCCTATATACCTCGCTGGCGGTTGCCCCACCCCGCCACTCTCCGGCGGCCCGATAGATTGCGGGAAGGGCCTCCAATAGCGGAGCATAATCGGGTTTCCATAACGTGTGGAGAACAAGGATTTAGTCGAAGGCCGCGACCCTTCCAGCTCGGCAGGACCGTTTACCCGGATTCGCATCACCCCTGCATCTCATCCGACCAACCGAACTGTCGCTTACATGACATTCAGGCTGCCCCCGGATGGCCCAAGCACTAATATCGACCGATGAACGTCTTAAGCCAGATAATCCCAGGAATACGTGAGGCGCGCACACCGCTCGCAATTGGATCTATTTGGTCAATCGCCGCATGGGTCGGCTGCTCGCTCGCGCCCAAAGAGGTCTGGCAACAAGAAATCTTCTCAACAGCAGCGGACCAAATCAGCAAGGTGCCCCCAGAGGCGCTCATTGGCATAGCCGCACTACTTATTTACCTTGTTGGCGTGTTCTTGCAGTCGATGGGCGAGGCGATTTCGCGATTTTCTATACCTCTGATTTTTGCAGGGGTAGGAATTGTCATAACTCTCGTATTGGCCTCAGCGATATTCAGGCTTGCAGTTGTCTTGTTACCGACTGGCGTCGTGACATTGTTAGCGGTTGCCGCCTTGCGCCATCACCGGCTCCGTTCTGGCACCTACTGGGCCACTGTTGAGGACACACTGTCGAGCGCATGGTCGAATTTACTCGTCTACGTGGAAGAGCACTGGATCCGTTATCGAACAGCCCGCGCTACGAGCGATTCGCTTTTCAATGAGCTGTGCGCCGAATCTCTCGAAGATTACTATGTATCAAATCCCAGCTTCCTCGAAGATCGAGTTAACGAACTGACCCACTCTTCATTGCATCAAGCCGCGCTCGGAGCCAGCCTAACCCTCGAAGAAGCCCACGCAGAAGGAATGCAGGACGAGGAGTTGCCGTCGAGAGTGAAGACGCTGGCAGATTTACGGCTGCACCTTCAAGACGTCGAGAAGTATGACGAAAGCGTACGGAAGGCACTAATCAAAAAGCTGAAACGAGAAAGACAAGCAAGGGCCGGACTCTCCCAGGTTCTTGAGCTGAACTCGTACCACGACTGGCTACGGCGGAGGCTGAACCGAGCCGATCACGACCTACGATCGAAGGCCGAGCTCTATATGGAATACGACAGAATTCGCGCTGAAGGAGAGTTCAGGAAAGGAATATCACTTCCCCTTGGAGCTCTCGCGGCCATCCTTTGCTACAAATGGCACCTTACATTTAACGCGTCCGGTCCCAAGATATTGCTATGGGGACTACTGGCGAGTGCGATCGTCGTCTGGCTCGTAGTCCACGCAGCAGGGGCATCGCAGGCCGACAAGGCCACTCGGCTACTCTACGCGGCGGTCCGAGATAGGACGGTGGCAATGACTCAAGAAACCCCCTTCGGAGAACCGATCTTCGTATTTCAACCGCTGCCCAATATCAAGCGAACAGAGACAGTCAAGTCCGCCGCGAGCAACAGGCTGCGGAGGCTACTTCGGCAGCCCCTTCAACGTATATTTCCGGAATTGGCCGAGGGGGCAGTTTCCCCCACAAAGCCATCGAATGGGCCACCCAATTCATGAATGCCTTGCCGTCCCTTGCGACACCGGACTTGCGACGTACTGCAGAGAAAATACTCGCTTCGCGCCTGTAGAACGCAAGTAGCGGTGCCATCAGACCTCGGCAAGAATCTGCAAATGCCTTAGAGCGTGTTTGAGAAGGGATGAACCGCCCTCCCGGATCCTGGGTCCGGGCGCAGGCGCGTGCACCCATGCTGAACCGGGCCGCCGCATAGACTTCTGGCGACAGAGAGTTGAGGCTATGGCTGAGGTTGAGGGCGTCAGCCCGGTGGAGCACTTCGTGCTTCACGAGTCCGACGGCCACTGCCAGCTATGGGAGTTGGCGGCGGCGTGGACGGACAACGGACCCGATGAGGACCGGCGGACTGCGATGCCACTCCTGCGTGATGCGGTCGTGGGCTTGAGCCTGCGTAGTATGATCGATGTTTACGATCTTGTCCGGTGGCCCGGCGATTCGGATGACGCCGTGCCGATCCCAGCCCGCGAGGTGGCTGCGACGATCGCCAACGTCCAGCACTGGCTCTGGCGTGGTGAGTCAACGAGTCTAATCACGGTGTCCTTGGCGGACGCGGGCATCCCATACTTGTGACGCGGCCCTTCATGAGCGTTTGAGAAGTCCTCATGTAGACGGTGTGGTGGCATGACTGGTGGTCCCGTCCCGGTCAGGGTGTCCGGGTGTCGTCACGCCGTGGGTACCCGTCCGATCTGACTGACGCCCAATGGGATTTGGTCAAGGGCCTGCTACCGGAGCCCAGCGGGGGCGGCCGACCGGAGAAGCACCAACGGCGGGAGATCGTCAACGCGATCTTGTACTTGCTGCGCTCGGGTTGCCCGTGGCGGTACCTGCCCGCGGATCTGCCGCCGTGGCAGACGGTGTACTGGTACTTCGTGCGGTGGGAGGAGGCCGGCGTCACGGAGAAGCTCCTCGCGGCGCTGCGGGTCAAGGCCCGGGTAGCGCAGGGACGTGAGCCTGATCCTTCGGCGGGGGTCCTCGACTCGCAGAGCGTCAAGGGCGCCGACACCGTGGGGAAGGGCTCGCGCGGCTACGACGCAGGCAAGAAGGTCAACGGCCGTAAACGGTTCATCGTCACCGATACCGCCGGCATGCTGATCACCGTTGCCGTCCTGGCCGCCTCGTGGCAGGACCGCGACGGCGGCAAGACCGCCCTGCTGGGCATGTATCTGACCAGTCCGGTCCGGCACGTTTTCGCTGATCAGGGCTTCGCGGGTCGGTTCGTGGACTGGGCCCGCGACACGCTCAGGACCACCGTTGAGATCGTGCGTAAGCCCGCTGGGCAGCGAGGCTTCGCCGTGCATCCGCGCCGTTGGGTGGTGGAGAGAACCCTGGCGTGGCTCACGGCTCATCGTCGGCTGGCCCGCGACTACGAACGTCACCCCGAGGTCTCCGAAGCAATCATCCGCTGGGCCGCAATCATCGGCATGCTGCGTCGGATCACCCGTGGCCAACCGGCCCAACGGCAACTCCGTCGCACCTTCACTTGGAACTGATCAACATCTCAAACACGCACTTAGAGCGGCCACGATCGCCGCCGTCTCCGTCGGCAGCTCGATCCGGTCCCGCATCACCGTGACGCCCTCCCCCGTAGCCAGCAACACCGCCGCGCCACCCCAGGCAGGCTGGCCCCCTGCCCCCTCCCAGCCAGGTTCGCGACAACCAACGTATCGCCCCGCCGCATCAGCAGGAACTTGGTCCCCGTGCTGCACAGAAACAGCGTTCAACCGAGGATCCGACAGGTCAGCCACCGACCGCCGCAACGCAATCAACCGGTGGTGGAACGCCCAGCATCGAAGCATGCTCGGGCTTGTCCGGCTCGGCCCAGTCCAGCCGCGACCGCACGAATGTCTGCGGGTCCTACGGATCGGGCACGTCACCCTCCGGCCACCCGTGCGAGGCGAACTCCCGTCGTCGTCCGGTCCGCACCGCAGAGGCCAACTCCGGCTGCGGGTGCGAGGTGAAGAACTGTCAAGGCGTAGAAGCCGCCCACTCCTCCCCCATGAACAACATCGGGCGTCAAGGGCGCGGTCAACAGCAACGTGGCTCCAACGCGGAGCAGCGACGGCGACAGCGAAGCCGAGATCCGGTCCCCAGTGGCCCGGTTCCCGATCTGGTAATGGTTCTGCAGGTAGGCCACCATCCGATGCCCAGGAATCCGCGGATCCACAGGCCGCCCGTGGTGCCGGTTACGGAAGCTCGACCAGGTCCCCGCGTGGAAGAACCCACCTGTCAGCACGTCCGACAGCGTCCAGGGAGCCGAAGAAGAGTTGGGGCGGCTCTGGTGGTGGGCGATCTGCTATTAGTCGACTGGGTACCGTCCGCCGCACCCAGCAGATTGCGAAACCTGACCTGCACGGAACTATCTAGGCAACTCTGCCTGCGGTCTATATCCTCGTAGGCGTGACGACTGCAACCAACCTCGAACCAATTACCCCATTTTACCGTTATAACGCCACAGCAAGGCCAGTCCGGCTTTATAAAGGACAGATTGCGGGGATAGCACATTGCCCACTGCCGGGCGAAATCCGGATGAACACGTCATCGAAGCTGAGCATTGTATGGCAGGCGGAATCTGCCGGCATCATGGCTTTCGGGTCACGCCTTCTAAGGCTCAACCTCAACGGCCCATTCAAGTCCAACTCAATCGAAGCCTACATGCGCACGTGGGATGAGGGCTGGATCAATGAAGCCGAATTGGGGTCTAAAGACACCAGGCTAGCAAAAGCTAAGCTCCATTGGTTTAATCTGCCCCGGTTGCGCTCAGCCCGGAGGCTCCATTCGGACAATAGCAACACTACCCATGTCCACAGATGGGAGATCAACATTGCGGGTTGGGCACTGCGAATGGACTGCCGGCCCGACTACGACGCGACGTGGGTGAAACTACACGACTCCGAGAAATTCCTGATGACCCATGTCATGGAAGTCACGAGGGTTGATGGAAGCGACTACGGCGTGGATGAGCTGAAATCGCTCCTCCTAGCCCTGCACATGTCCTTTTCATTCGCCACAGGATGCCATGTCGCGCCAGCACTCCCAGTAGGGTTCGACAGGTTCGGGCGCGTCGCGTGGAAGCAGTGGACGGTCCCCCACTGCGACCCAGCACGTAGCATTAGTCCGGGATGGAGGGCAGAGTTCCAGACAGCGGATTTCGATTCGTACGTGCAACTGGCCGTGCCGGCACTGATGGATTCGCCACTCAGCGAGAGGCTGCGATTCCAACTCATGTTCGCGATATCGTCAACCATACCGAGCGGGTTCGTAGAACAGCGAATCATGGTCGGGTTTGCAGGCATCGAGCACTTCACTTGGCATAGGCTCGTGGTAGACGGCCATTTGAGCAAGTCGGCCTATCAGAAGCTGGATGGGCACGAGCGTCTGCGCGAAGTCTTGAAGATGGCGAGCATCCCAACCGGACTCGATCCGGCCGTCTCGCCTGCCTTGGTCGAATTTGCCAGGGTGGAAGGAGCCAGACAGGGCCGAGCATTAGATGCCGCCCATGTCGTTACTCAGATCCGCAACCGAATAGTACATCCTACGGACTTACCGAAGTTGGTGTACCACATCAACGATCTAATCACTGAATCGTGGGCGCTGACTCGACATCTCCTAACACTGCTGATTCTTCAGACGCTCAACTATCGTGGTAGCACTCGCGATTTGAGCCGACTGACAGGAAGCGCCCACGAGGTGGTGTCCGTTCCATGGAAGTAAGGGTACCAATTGGTTCCATTGGTGCCGCCACTCGGTCTGCATCTAACCCAGACCTCGGTGGAGTGCGCCAGGCCAGGGTGACAAGATGGAGCGCCTACTGGTCGTGCAGCCTTGACACCCGTGTCCGTACTCGACTCGGCATGCCAGGTCGATTTAGAAAGGATGTCGAACCTCTACGATCCACCCACCGAACCTGTTTGGCGACTCCATACGGAAGTCGTCCGCCTCCGCCAGAGGCAGGTCTATGTCCGCCCTGCCTCCCAAATTGCCGTCGCGACATGAGCGGCAACGCGATGGTTATAACGCCACGATCGCCGCTGTCTCCGCCGGCAGCTCGATCCGGTCCCGCATCACCGTGACCCCCTCGCCGGTGGCCAGCAGCACCCGCCGAGCCACCCCAGGCAGCGACACACCCTGCCCCCGCCCAGCCAGGTTCGCGACAACAAGCGTGTCCCCCCGCCGCATCAGCAGGAACTGGTCCCCATGCTGCACAGAAACAGCGTGCAACCGAGGATCCGAGAGATCAGAACAAGACCGCCGCAGCCCAATCAACCGCTGGTAAAACGCCAGCATCGAGGCATGCTCGGGCTTGTCCAGCTCCGCCCAGTCCAACCGCGACCGCACAAAGGTCTGCGGGTCCTGCGGATCGGGCACGTCCCCCTCAGCCCACCCGTGCGACGCGAACTCCCGCCGCCGCCCCAGAGCCACAGCGGTAGCCAACTCCGGCTCCGGATGCGACGTGAAGAACTGCCAAGGCGTGGACGCGGCCCACTCCTCCCCCATGAACAGCATGGGAGTGAACGGCGCGGTCAACAGCAACGTAGCCCCGACGCGGAGCAGCGAAGGCGACAGCGAAGCTGAGATCCGATCCCCGGTGGCCCGGTTCCCGATCTGGTCGTGGTTCTGCAGGTACGCCACCAACCGATGCCCAGGAACACGCGAGTCGAGAGGCCGCCCATGGTGCCGGTTACGGAAACTCGACCAGGTCCCCGCGTGGAAGAACCCACCCGTCAGCACGTCCGACAGCGTCTCCAGGGACCCGAAGTCTCCGTAGTAGCCCTGCCGCTCCCCCGTCAGCAACGTGTGCAGCGCGTGGTGGGCGTCGTCGTTCCACTGCGCGTGCAGCCCGAACCCGCCCGCCTCGCGAGGCGTGATGAGCCGTGGATCGTTGAGGTCGGACTCGGCGATGAGCGACAGCGGCCGCCCCAGGTGCGTCGACAGCGACTCGACGGCAACGGCCAGCTCTTCCAGGATCGGCACCGCCCGCGAGTCCGGCAGCGCGTGCACGGCGTCCAGACGCAGCCCGTCGACGTGGTAGTCGCGCAGCCACATCAGCACGCTGTCGATGATGTAGCGGCGTACCTCGTCGGAGTGCGGGCCGTCCAGGTTCACCGAGCGGCCCCAACTGTTGCTCTGCTCGGCGAGGTAGGGCCCGAACCGCGGCGCGTAGGCCCCGGAGGGCCCGAAATGGTTGTAGACGACGTCGAGGATCACCCCCAGGCCGCGAGCATGAGCGGCGTCGACGAACCGTTTCAGGCCGTCGGGGCCGCCGTAGGGCTGGTGCGGGGCAAACCAGCAGACACCGTCGTACCCCCAGTTGTGTTCGCCGTTGAAGGCGTTGACCGGGAGCAGTTCGATCAGGTCGACGCCCAACGACACCAGGTGGTCGAGGCGCTCGATGGCCGCGTCGAAGGTGCCTTCCGGGGTGAACGTGCCGATGTGCAGTTCGTAGAGGATGCTGCCGGGCAGTTGCCGCCCGGTCCACGAGCTGTCGGACCAGTCGAACGCGGCCTGGTCGTACAGGCGGCTCGGTCCGTGGACGCCGTCGGGCTGCCAGGCGGAGCGTGGGTCGGGCAGCGGGGTGTCGTCGTCGTCGAGCAGGAACGCGTAGTCGGGGCCGCCGCCGGGCACCTCGACCCTCCACCAACCGTCTGCTGCGGCGCGCATCTCGTGGTCGGCGTCGCCCGGCAGGTGCAGTCGGACCCGCTGCGCGTCCGGCGCCCAGACGGAGAATTCGGTCATCACGCAGCCTCCACGGAAGCGGTGGAAGGGGCCAGCAGAGCGACGGGATAGTCGGCCAACAGGTCGGCCAGAGAGGTCTCCCCGCCACTGTAGACCCGCCCGGTGAACAGGTCCTTCACCTCGTTAACACCAAGCGACAGAACTGTGTCGCGCCACCCACCGCCGCGTGCCAGGCCCAGCGGCAGGCGGGTCGCCACGGTGATCGCGCCGCCCCTGTCGAACGCCAGCACGTGGCGGCTCGCCGGCCCGTGCGCCGGCACCGGCCGGTAGCCGGTGAACAGCTCCGGGTGCGCCCGCCGCAACCGCAGCGTCCGCGACACGACGAGCAGCTTCGCCGCTCCGTCGGTGTCGATCGAGGGACGCCAGCCGCCGTCGAGCCGCGCCAGCATCTCCCGGCGTACGTCGAAGTCGACAGGCCGCCGATTGTCCGGGTCGACGAGGGAGTTGTCCCACAACTCGGTGCCCTGGTAGGTGTCCGGCACACCGGGCATCGTGAGTTGGATCAGCTTCTGCCCGAGCGAGTTGCACCAGCCGGCCGGCGCGAGGGCGGCGGCGAGTTCGGTCAGCTCCGCGTGCAGTTGCTCGTCGTCGTACATCCGGTCGATGACCGCGTGCATGGCCTGCTCGAAGACCGGGTCCGGGTCCGCCCAACTGGTCGAGGCCGCGGCCTCCCGGGCGGCCTTCTCGGCGTACGCGTGCAGCCGCTCCCGCTCGATCGGCCACGCCCCGACGGCGGTCTGCCAGAGCAGGTGGGCGAACGCCGGGTCGGGCAGCGGGGCGTACTCCATCCATCTTTGGACCTGCTCGGCCCAGCGGCCCGGCAGCTCGCTGAGCACGGCGAGGCGGGCGCGCACGTCCTCGCCGCGCTTCGTGTCGTGGGTGGAGAGGGTTGTCATGCTTGCGGGCCAGCGGACCTGGCGGGCGCTGGCGAAGCGGTGGAACTCCGCCGGCGGCACCCCGAAGTGGGCGGGGCTGCCGCCGACCTCGTTGAGTGCCACGAAGCGGGTCCAGCGGTAGAACGCGGTGTCCTCCACGCCCTTGGCCATGACCGCGCCGGTGAGCTGCGGGAAACGGCAGGCAAGTTCGTCGTCGGGGTCGCGCAGCCGGCGGGTGATCGCGTCCAGGGCGCCGGTCAGGTCGGGGCGGCGGCGGCCGGCCTCGGAGCGGGCGGCGGCGAGGTACCGGGCACCCTCCGGCGGGTAGCCCCGGTAGACCGGGAACACAGCGGCCAGTTCGGCGAGCGCGGCGCGGGCCTGCTCGGTGGGCACCTCGGGAGCGAGGGCGGCAAGCCGGGTCAGCTCGGCGCCGAGGAGCTGGGTGGCGGCGGCCAGCTTCGTGGCGTGGGTCAGGTCCTGCCACGACGTGTGGTGCCCGGCGAGGCGGGTGTCCAGCGCCGTGAAGTCGCCCTCGGCGTCCGCGTCGACGAACAGGCCGTTGACCGCGGCGAGGGCGTCGTAGCCGGTCGTGCCGTCCACCGGCCAGTCCGGCAGCTCCTCGCCGTACTCCAGGATCTTCTCCACCACGAGCCAGGCGTCCGGCGCGGCCTCGCGCAGCCGGGCGAGGTAGCCGGCGGGGTCGCGCAGGCCGTCCGGGTGGTCGACGCGGATGCCGTCGACCTCCCCGTCGGCGGCCCACCGCAGGATCAGCTCGTGGGTGGCGGCGAACACCGCCGGGTCCTCCACGCGCAGGCCCGCAAGGCCCGCGATGGCGAAGAACCGGCGGTACGTCAGCTCGGCGTCACCGCGCCGCCAGGAGATCAGCTCGTAGTGCTGCCTGTCGTGCACCTCCCGCGCGGTGCCGTCGCCGGTGCCGTCGGCGACCGGGAAGCGGTGCTCGTGGTAGCGCAGCTCACCGTCGACCAGCTTGAGGTCGTCCAGGGCGGCCGGGTCGTCGGCAAGCACCGGCAGCAGCAGCCGGCCCCGGTCCCAGTCGATGTCGAACCAGTCGGCGTACGACGAGTCGCGCCCCCGGCGCAGCACGTCCCACCAGGCCGGGTTGGCCGGCGGCACGGCGACCCCGGCGTGGTTGGGCACGATGTCGACGACCAGTCCGAGCTGCGTGTCGCGCAGTGCCCGCAGCAGCCGCTGCCGGGCGGCCTCGCCACCCAGCTCCGGGTTGACGCTCCGGTGGTCGACAACGTCGTAGCCGTGCTGGGAGCCGGGCGTCGCCGCCAGCAGCGGGGCGGTGTAGAGGTGGCTGACGCCCAGCTCGGTGAGGTAGTCGGCGATGCCGGCGGTGGCGTCCAGGTCGAAGCCGGGGCGGACCTGGACGCGGTAGGTGGCCTTGGGAGGGGTGGCGGCCATGTCAGATCGTCCTCTCCAGCACGACGAGGGACCGGTCCGGCACCCGGATGGTGCCGCCCGCGCTGATCACCGTGGCGTCGTCCGGCTCGGGTTCGGCGGTGCTGATGACCCGTTCCCACTTCTGCCCGTACTCGGAGCCCGGCATCGTGAAGTCCAGCGGCGCGTCATGGGCGTTGAAGCAGAGCAGGAACGAGGCGTCGTGGTGCTTCTGGCCGTACTGGCCGCGCTCCCGGATGCCCTCGCCGTTGACGAACAGCGCCACCGAACGACCGAAGTCGTTGCCCCAGTCGTCCCCTGTCATCTCCCGCCCGTCGGGGGTGTGCCAGGCCAGGTCCGGCAGCGGCTCGTCGATGCCGCGCCCACCCACCGGCAGCCCTGTGAAGAACCGGCGGCGGCGGAACACCTGGTGCCGTTTGCGGAAGTCGGTGAGCGTACGGACGAAGTCAAGCAGGTGCTCGTCGACGTTGTCCCAGTCGATCCAGGCCAGCTCGCTGTCCTGGCAGTAGGCGTTGTTGTTGCCGTGCTGGGTGCGGCCCAGCTCGTCGCCGTGCCCGATCATCGGCACGCCCTGCGAGAGCATCAGGGTGGCCAGGAAGTTGCGCCGCTGCTTGGCCCGCAGGGCGAGCACCGCGTCGTCGTCGGTGTCGCCCTCCACGCCGCAGTTCCAGGACCTGTTGTGGCTCTCGCCGTCCCGGTTCTCCTCGCCGTTGGCCTCGTTGTGCTTGTCGTTGTACGACACCAGGTCGTTAAGCGTGAACCCGTCGTGCACGGTGACGAAGTTGATGCTGTGGAACGGGCGGCGGCCGTCGTCCTGGTAGAGGTCGGCGGAGCCGGAGATCCGCGACGCGAACTCCGCGAGGGTGGCCGGCTCGCCGCGCCAGAAGTCCCTGACCGTGTCGCGGTACTTGCCGTTCCACTCCGTCCACAGCGGCGGGAAGTTGCCCACCTGGTAGCCGCCGGGGCCGACGTCCCACGGCTCGGCGATCAACTTGACCTGGCTGACCACCGGGTCCTGCTGGACCACCTCGAAGAACGTGGAGAGCCTGTCCACCTCGTAGAACTCGCGGGCCAGGGTGGCCGCCAGGTCGAAGCGGAAGCCGTCGACGTGCATCTCGGTCACCCAGTACCGCAACGAATCCATGATCAGTTGCAGCGAGTGCGGGCTGCGCACGTTGAGGCTGTTGCCGGTGCCCGTGTAGTCGACGAAGTAGCGGCGGTCCTCCTCGCTGAGCCGGTAGTAGCTCGGCGCGTCCACGCCCTTGAAGCTCAGCGTCGGCCCGAGATGGTTGCCCTCGGCGGTGTGGTTGTAGACCACGTCGAGGATGACCTCGATGCCCGCCGCGTGCAGCGCCTTGACCATGCCCCGGAACTCCTGCACCTGCTGCCCGAGGTGACCCAGCGCCGAGTAGCCGTGGTGCGGCGCGAAGAAGCCGATCGTGTTGTAACCCCAGTAGTTGCGCAGGCCCAGGTCGACGAGCCGGTGGTCGTGCACGAACTCGTGCACCGGCATCAGCTCGATCGCGGTCACCCCGAGCCGGGTCAGGTGCTCGATCATCGGCGGGGAGGCGATTCCCGCGTACGTGCCGCGCAGCTCCTCCGGGATGTCCGGGTGCCGCATGGTCAGCCCGCGCACGTGCGCCTCGTAGATCACCGAGTGGTGGTACGGCGTACGCGGCGGCTTGTCGTTGCCCCAGTCGAAGTACGGGTTGACCACCACCGACTTCGGCATGAACGGCGCCGAGTCGGTCTCGTTCATCTTCTCCGGCTCGCCAAGCACGTAGTCGTACACCGCCGGGTCCCACTGGACGTCACCGTCGACGGCCTTGGCGTACGGGTCGAGCAGCAGCTTGTGCGGGTTGCAGCGCAACCCGTTCGCCGGGTCGTACGGGCCGTACACCCGGTAGCCGTAGCGCTGCCCCGGCTCGATGCCCGGCAGGTACGCGTGCCAGACGTAGGCGTCCACCTCGCGCAGCTCGACGCGGCGCTCGGCGCCGGTGTCCCACTCGTCGAAGAGGCACAGCTCGATCCGCTCGGCAACCTCGGAAAAGATGGCGAAGTTGGTGCCCATCCCGTCGTAGGTGGCGCCCAGGGGATACCGCTCGCCCGGCCAGACCTGCATGTCGCTCCTTCAGCACTTGATCACGAGCGAACCGCGTCGTGAACGCGCGGGAGGTCGGAACCCGCCCGCGCGCACGCCGGTATTGCCCTGCGCCCCCACGCGCCAATCCATCCTTTCAGGCGATGACCGAAAACCACCTGTCTGATGCGCGCTACACCCTCAGGTGTCCTCCGTCACCATGGGCGTTTTGAAGATGCGTTCCGGGGCGCGATGCCCTTTGCTTGTCGGGGGACACGCGTCCGCGCGTGCCTCACTCGGCCTTCGGCCACCCTTCTCACCCTCACTCCGCCGCCACTGACGCCGGCACGCACCACCATGCATGGACGGAGATTGATGTGACGACCCTGCGGGTCGATGAGCAGCTCGCTGCCACCAAGGACCGGGCCCACCGGCCCACCCTGACCTCCCGGCATCCGCTACCCCCGCAGCCCGGTCCCTCCGCGCAGCCCGGCACTGTCGTGCCCGCGCAGCCCGGCCCCGGTGTGCCGCCGCAGACCCGTCGCATCCTGATGCTCTCGTGGGAGTACCCGCCGGTACTCGTCGGCGGCCTCGGCCGCCACGTGCACGCCCTCTCCGTCGCCCTCGCCGCCGCCGGCCACGACGTCACGGTCGTCACCCGCCACGCCGAGGGCGCACCCCTTGAGGAGTACGCCGACGGCGTGCGCATCCTGCGCGCACCCGAAGACCCCGTCGCCTTCCCCCTCGCCACCGGCTCCCTCCTCGCCTGGACGATGGCCTTCAACCACACCCTCACCCGCACCGCCCTGCGCGCCACCCAGGCCGGCAGCTACGACGTCATCCACGCCCACGACTGGCTCGTCGCGCACACCGCGATGACGTTGCGCGACCACCTGGACATCCCCCTCGTCAGCACCATCCACGCGACCGAGGCGGGCCGGCACCAGGGCTGGCTGCCCGAGGAGATGAACCGCACCATCCACGGCGTCGAGCAGTGGCTCAGCAGCGAGTCCGGTCGGGTCATCGTCTGCTCCGGCTACATGCGCGACGAGGTGGGCGCGCTGTTCGGCGTACCGGCCGGCCGCGTCGACGTGGTCGCCAACGGCGTCGAGTCGCACCGCTGGAAGGTGCCGGCCCGGGACGTGGCCGCGGCGCGGGCCCGGTTCGCCGGAGACGGCCCCCTGGTCACCTTCGCCGGTCGACTCGTCTACGAGAAGGGCGTGCAGCACCTCATCGCCGCCCTCCCCCGGCTGCGCGAGCGGCACCCCGGGCTGCGCGCCGTGATCGCCGGCGACGGCCCGTACCGCGCCGAACTGGAGGCCGAGGTGCACCGCCGCGGCCTCGGCGGGATGGTCAGCATGCCCGGCTTCCTCGGCGGCAACGACCTGCCGGCGCTGATGGCGGCGTCCGACTGCTTCGCGGTGCCGAGCATCTACGAGCCGTTCGGCATGGTCGCCCTGGAGGGCGCCGCCGCCGGAGCGCCCCTCGCCGTCGCCGCCACCGGTGGCCTCGCCGAGATCGTCGAGCCGGAAGCCACCGGGATGACGTTCCGCCCGCACGACCCGGACGGGCTCGCCGACGCCGTCGACGCGCTGCTGTCCGACCGCGAGCGCGCCCGCGCCATGGCCCGCCGCGCCCGTCGGATGGTCAACGACCAGTACGGCTGGACGGCCATCGCCCAGCGCACCGCCGCCAGCTACGCCGCCGCCATCGCCAACGACGCCGCGTTCACCGCCGAGCGCGCCGAGCAGCGCATGTCCCAGGGCCGGGTCCTCCCGGCGCTGCCCGAGGGCAACCTGCTCGCCGCCGCCGGACTGCGCTGACGGTCGGGCCGTTCCGGCCCGCTTGCGCTTGATCGACTCGGGGTTCCTTGAAGTCGGGGTGTCCCGGTGCCGGGGATACCGCAACTTCCTGGAAGCCGAGTCGATCACGCGCAGCGGTGACCGCGCTTCGCCGCCCAGCGCCGGCCGCCAGGCCGAGCGCGTCCGGCGCGGGCCGGCCGGGCCTGCGCCCAGCGCCGGCCGCCAGGCCGAGCGCGTCCGGCGCGGGCCGGCCGGGCCTGCGCCCAGCGCCGGCCGCCAGGCCGAGCGGATCCGGCGTGGGCCGGTCGGGCCTGTCAGAATGTGCTGATGTCTCGTCCTGTCGATGCCCTCGACTCCGCGTTTCCGCTCGCCGCCTCCATCGCGCTGGACCTGATCCGGCGCCCCGAGGTGTCCGCGCAGTGGTCGAACCCGAGCGCCCTGCCGCACCTGTCCGTGGGCGCGCTGGCGTGCCACCTCGGGCGGCAGGCCGTACGGGCGGCGGAGCTGCTGCCGACACCCGCCGACCTGCCCACGTTGGAGTCGGCGGACAGCCACTACGAGCGGGCCGCCTGGGTCACCGAGGGCACCCCGGCCGCCGAGGCGGTCGCCGACGGCCCGGACGAGGCCGACGCCGCACACGGGCCGGCCGACCTGCACGCCCGCTCGGCCGACGCGCTCGCGCAGGTCACCGACCTGCTGTCGCGGAGCGCCGCCCTCGACGTCGTGCCGATCCCGTGGCAGGGCTGGTCCCTGCGCCGCGCCGACTTCCTGCTCACGCGCCAACTGGAGATCGTCGTGCACTCCGACGACCTCGCGGTGAGCGTCGGCGTGCCCACGCCTGTGTTCCCGCCGGAGGTCTTCGACCCCGTACGCGACCTGCTGGTCCGCCTGGCCGTCCGCCGGCACGGCCAGGCGGCGTTGATCAGCGCGTTGAGCCGCAGCGAACGAGCCCAGGACATCTCCGCCTTCTAAAAGCCCCGACGCCGCGCGGGCCGGGCCGGATCAGTCCACGCACTGGGATGCCCCCTTGATCGACACAATGTCGCCGATGTCGCGGTGTCCCGGCGGCGCGGATACCGCGACATCGGCGATGTCGAGTCGATCATCGCCCGATCAGCCCACCCGACCCCGCCGCCCCGCCGCTGAAACGCCGCAGGCCGCCGGCCCGGATCGGGTCGGCGGCCTGCGGGTCGAGCGGACGAGCGGACGAGCGAGGTCAGCGCTCGGCGAAGGGGACGTAGTCCCGCTCGGGGGCACCGACGTAGACCTGCCGCGGACGGCCGATCTTGGTCTCCGGGTCGCTGATCATCTCGCGCCACTGGGCGATCCAGCCGGGCAGCCGGCCGAGCGCGAACAGCACCGTGAACATCTTCGTGGGGAAGCCCATGGCCTTGTAGATCAGGCCGGTGTAGAAGTCCACGTTCGGGTAGAGCCGGCGGGAGACGAAGAAGTCGTCGGCGAGCGCGATCTCCTCCAGCTCCATGGCGATGTCCAGCAGCGGGTCCGGCTTGGCCATGCGGCCCAGCACGTCCTGCGCGGCCTTCTTGACGATCGCCGCCCGCGGGTCGTAGTTCTTGTAGACCCGGTGGCCGAAGCCCATCAGCTTGACGCCGTCCTCCTTGTCCTTGACCTTGCGGACGAAGGAGCGGACGTCGCCGTCGCCGGCGTGGATCTTCTGGAGCATCTCCAGCACCGCCTGGTTGGCGCCGCCGTGCAGCGGGCCGAACAGGGCGTTCACGCCTGCGGAGACCGAGGCGAACAGGTTGGCGTTGCTGGAGCCGACGAGCCGGACGGTCGACGTGGAGCAGTTCTGCTCGTGGTCGGCGTGCAGGACGAAGAGCATGTCCAGCACCTTCGACATCACCGGGTCGACCTCGTACGGCTCCGCCGGCACACCGAACGTCATGCGCAGCAGGTTGTCCACGTACCCGAGGGAGTTGTCCGGGTAGAGCAGCGGCTGCCCGATGGACTTCTTGTACGCGTACGAGGCGATGGTGGGGACCTTCGCCATGAGCCGGACCGTGGAGATCTCCACGTGCTCGGAGTCGAACGGGTCCAGGCTGTCCTGGTAGAAGGTCGACAGGGCGCTCACCGCAGACGACAGCACCGCCATCGGGTGGGCGTCCCGGGGGAAGCCCTCGAAGAAGCGGCGCATCTCCTCGTGCAGCAGCGAGTGCCGCCGGATCCACTCGGTGAACTCGGTCAGCTGCTGCTCGGTGGGCAGCTCACCGTAGATGAGCAGGTAGGAGACCTCCAGGAAGGAGGACTTCTCGGCCAGCTGCTCGATCGGGTATCCCCGGTAACGCAGGATCCCCGCGTCGCCGTCGATGTAGGTGATCGCGGATGAGGCAGCCGCGGTGTTGACGAAACCGGGGTCGTACGTCGTCATCCCGGTTTCCTTCAGCAGCTTGCTCACCCCGATGCCAGCGGGGCCCTCGACCGCGGAATGGACCGGCATCGACAGCTGCCCACCGGGGTGATCGAGCTTGACTTCCGTCATGTGGTTCCTCGCTTCGCCGGCAGATCTACGTTGAATTGCCTTCGCTTCTACCGTAATTGCGGCTCGGGGGACACCGCCCGCCGTGGTTCGGCGGTGAGGTATGCGTCACCCGATTCCCGACCGGGAAGCCGGGAAACCCGCCGTCCCGCCAGGCGGGAGCCGAAGAAACCCCGCCGGGAGGCCGGAAGATCAGGACAACGTGAGGCGTCGTAGCGTACCGTCCGCCGCGACCTGGTAGACGTCGAGCTGGTTCGTCCCGGCGCGGAACAGCCGGTCGTCGGTGAGCAGCGCGGCGAAGCGGCGCCCGCCCGGATCGCTCGGCACCACCGGGACCACCGCGCCGATCCGACCGTTGACGGCGACGGCGAGCAGCGTGCCGTCCGGTACGGCGTCCGGCACGTCACCCCAGACCAGCGCCGGGAGGGTGCCGGTGTCCGGGTCGGTCGACCGGAAGGCGGCCAGGTCGGCGACCTGGGCGCTGCCCCCGGTCGGGCCGGCGCGGACCTCGGTGCCCACCAGCGGGTGCGGTGTCGGCAGTGGCGGCGGGGTGGGCACGCCGCCGGGGAAGGTCACCGCCTGCCCGGGGGTGTCGTAGAAGTGTTTCGTGGCGTCGGTGCGGGGGGCCTGCCGGGCGGAGCGGCCGTCGACGTGCCAGGGCAGGCGGATGCCCGCGGAGTCGGCGACGGTGGGCAGCAGGTCGACGTGTTCCCAGTTGCGGTCGTCCACCCGGCCGGTCTGTTGCCCCGGCTCCTTGACGAACATCGGCACCCAGGCGACCTCGCCGGCGGCTGCCGTGATGGCGTCCATGCCCCGGCCCTGCGCGCCCGGGTGGAAGCTCACCCCGTGGTCGGCGGTGACGACGACGAGGGCCTGGTCGTAGAGGCCGCTGGCCCGCAGCGTCCGCAGGGTCTCGCCGATCAGCCGGTCGGTGTAGCCGAGTTGGGCGAGGTGCCGCTGGCGGGCCAGCTCGACCCAGCCGGCGCCGTCGTTGGGCAGGTCCTCGGGGGCGTCGTAGCGGGCGCCGGACGGCAGGTACGCCCACGGGGAGTGCGGCATCAGCAGGTGCAGGAAGTGCAGGGTGGGTCGGGGTTGCGGCTTCAGCCCGGCCAGGAAGCTGGTGAACCGGGCCGGCTGGTTGTCGTCGAGGCTGTCCCAGCGGAACTTCGGGTCGGCCGGGACCGGCTCGGCGGCGTCCAGGCCGGCCTCGACGCGGGTCTGCTCCCGGTAGGAGTCCTCCGGGTCGACGCGGGTGTTCGTCGGCCCGGCGACCTGCCCGAGCAGCTTGCCGGTCTGCCGGACCAGCACGCCGAGGCCCCGCTCCGGCGCGACCGGCTGCTCGCACCGGCTGGGTGGGCAGAGCCGGGTGATGCTCTCCTGGGCCTGGATGTCGTAGAGGCCGCCGAAGGCCGTGAACAGGTTGTCCGGGTACTGCGAGTAGTGCGGCGCGACCGACCGCGCCGGGTAGCGGCCGGTGAGCATCGCCGGCAGCGCGTTGGGCGTCCAGCCGCTGACCCCTGTGGCGTTGCGGTACCAGGTCGAGCCGCCGGCCAGCTCGGCGAAGTGCGGGAACCGGGCCGCGTCGATCTGGCCGTCGCCGCCGAGCAGGCTGACAAGCGGCAGCTCGTCGAGGATCAGCATGACCACCGGCGGGTGCACGGCCGTGCCCTGCGCGGTGCCGACCGCTCCGCCGTCGCCGCGTGGCAGCACGACCGCCGAGGTGGGCGACACGAACAGGAACAGCGCCACGAAGGCCACCGGGCCGGCGGCGGCCAGTCGCAGCGCCCGGCCCGGCGACCGCCACCGCCGGTGCGCGGCCGCGCCGCCCAGCCCGGCCAGACCGGCAAGCACCAGCAGGGGTACGCCCCGAAGCGGCGTCGTGTGCCGGCCCACCTGCACGGCGAGGGCGGCGAGCAGCAGCCCGACAAGCGCCGTGTGGGTGAGCGCGCGGGCGGTGCGGCCGGCAAGTCGACTGAGCGCGCCGAGCAGCGCCACGGGCACGGTCGGCGCGAGGGCCACCAGGGCGAGCAGCAGCAGGATCTGCCCGCGGTCGGCGCGGTGGAAGAGGAAGAAGTCGGGGCTGCGGCCGAGCACGTCCAGCAGCGGCTGGGTGACGACAAGCCCGACAAGCGCCACGACCTCCAGCAGCCGGCCCACCTCGCCGCGCCAGCCCCGCTCCCAACGACAGGTGACGGGCGGTTCAGCCACCCATCACCGCCCGGTAGAGCGTGCGGGTGCCCGAGGGCAGTTCCAGCCGGTCGGTGATGCGGCCCCGGGCCTCGATGATCCGTTCGAAGGTGTCACGCCGGTAGTCCGGGAAGAGGCCCTCGGGCTTGTTGGCCAGCAGTCGGGTGGCCATCGGGTCGTCCGGGTGCACGAACTCCACCACCACGGCGCCGCCGGGCGCGGTCAGCCCGGCCAGCCAGTCGACGACCTCCGGCAGTGGCACGTTGCGGCCGATCGCGAGGTGGTGCACCAGGGCCAGGGCGAGCACGACGTCCGCCGACGCCCGCTGCGCGAAGCCGGCGCGCTCGACGCCGCGCCAGCCGCCACCGGGCGACGGGTCGGCCAGGTCGACGACGAGCGGCAGGATCCGCTGCTGCCCCTCGGAGCGCAGCGCCCGGTACAGCTCGTCGACCACTGCCGGGTCCTGCTCGACGGCGACCACGTAGTCGGCGTGCCCGGCGGCCAGTCGGGCGTACCTGCCGTCGTTGGCGCCCAGGTCGAGCACCAGGCGCGGACGGGCGGCGGCGGCCACCGCGGTGACCACGAACTGCTCCTTGGCGACCCGGTCGCGCGCCGAGTAGCCGCAGGTGCGCTGGTAGTCCGACCAGTGGCTGCCCGACGGGCGGTGCTCCAGCCGGCGGACGAGCTTCTCGATGCCGCGTACGGTGGCCGCCTGCAGGTCCCGGGAGTAGCCGGCGGCGCGCAGTTGGGCCTTCACGTCGCTGGTGCTGGCGGCGGCGTTACGCTGCTGCATCGCGCCGTGCAGGTGCAGGTGGGTCAGGACGCCGGGACGCAGTCGCCGGGTGCCGCCGAAGAGGGGGCGCAGCTGGTCGGCCTCGATGCCGTCGACCTGGGCGCGCAGCCAGGGCTGGAAGTCCACGCCCAGGTGGGCGGTGAGCAGCAACGGATAGAGCACGGTCTGGCAGAACTGCCGGTAGCCGGCCCACGGTTCGCCGTCGCGGATCGGCTCGAAGGAGCCGATGTCGATGAAGACCGGCTTCGCGCCACGCCACTGCAGGTTGTAGGCGGAGCCGTCCTTGGTGGTGAAGCCGTCGGCGAGGGCGGTACGCAGGATCTCCAGGTGCAGCAGCGCGGCGTCGCGCAGCATGCCGAAGGACCACTCGTACGGATGGGAGACGAACGGGATGCGCTCGTGGCGCAGCACCGCCGCCCACGGCGTGCCGGCCGTGGCGGGCACCAACGTGGGCGGGGCGTCCTCGGTGGCGCAGACCTTGCCGGCCGAGACGAGCGTGGGAAAGAACGGGCTGGCCGCGAGGGTCCGCCAGTGCTCGGCGGCCTGGGCGTTCAACCCGCGCAGCACCTCGTCGCCGACGTGGAACACCCGGTTGGCGGGGTCGCGGAAGGAGGCGGGTTCGGGGCGTACGCCGGTGGGTGAGGTCGTCATGGTCGCGGCGTCCGCTACCGCTGGTCGGTGGGTTGCCTGCGGAACCGGTCGACGAGCCGCCGCCAGTAGAGCTTGGCGGCGACCGCGGCGCCGGCCACCCCGCCGACGACGGCCTGCACGATCAGGCTGCCGGATCCCGCGTCCAGGTAGGCCAGATGGATCACCGACCGCTCCTTCCCCTCGCCCGTCTCGACACCGGCGTCCCGGGAAGGTAGCGGTGAGGCTTTTAACCCAGAAAGCCGGACTTGTCCATCACCGTACGCTGCTCGTCAGCGGTGTCGCGGCCACATCCGTGGACTCCCAGCCTCGCCACAGAAAGCGGTAGGCGTCGGTACGCTGCGAAGGTGCGGTGGACAGTCGTGGACGCGCCACTGGACTCCTCCGGCGCCGGCCGCGGCGAGGAGCGGGCCCCGGCTGCCCTGCGCCGCGCCGGCCTGCTCGACGCGCTCGGCGCGGACGACGACGGGCAGGTGGACGAGGCGCTGTTGCGCGACCCGGCCCGCGACCCGGCGAGCGGGGTGATCGGCGCGGCCGGGCTGGTCCGGGCCGGCGCGGCAATCACCAACCGGGTCGCGGCGCTGATCGCCGTCGGCCGTCGGCCGCTCGTGCTGGGCGGGGACTGCGCGATCCTGCCCGGCATCTGCCGGGGCCTGCCGCGCACGACCGACCTGTGGTTCGTCGACGCCCATCCCGACTTCCTCGACGGCGCGACCTCGCCGACCGGTGAGGCCGCCGACATGGACCTCTCGGTGGTCACCGGGCACGGCCCGGCCGCCGCGATCGGCGTCGACGAGGCCCTGCTCGACCCCGGCCGGGTCCACCTGCTCGGGCACCGCCCGTCGTCCGACGACGACGGTCGGGTCGAGGTGGCCCGGATCGACCCGGCGATCCACCAGGTGCCCGCCGCCGAGCTGCTACGCCGGGGCGCGGGTGCGGTCGGGGCGGGCCTGGCTGCCGACGGCGACGGGCCGGCCTGGCTGCACCTCGACCTGGACGCGGTGGATCCGCGCGACCTGCCGGCGGTGACCTACCCCGAGCCGGACGGGCTGCGCTGGCCCGACCTGAGCGCGCTGGTCACCCCTCTGGTGCGCGCCGACCGGCTGCTCGGCATGAGCGTGACCGACCTCAACGCCGACGAGGACCCCGACGGGCGCCACGCGCGGCGCGTCGTCGAGGTCCTCGCGGACGTACTGGCCGGCTGACCCGGGTCGTCAGCCGCGTCGGTGGTGCATGCCGAGGCGCAGCAGCACGAAGCGCAGCACCGTCGCGGTCAGGTTCGCGGCCACCAGCACCGCCAGCTCCACCGGCCGGGCGGGGGCGGCGGTGACGGCGTGCAGGACCGCCAGCGCCCCGCTCGTCAGCGCCAGGCCGAGCGCGAACGCCAGCAACCCCTGCGCATGATGCCGACCGGCGTGCCGGCTGCCGGTGATGCCGAACGTCAACCGCCGGTTCGCGGCCGTGTTCGCCACCGCCGTCACCAGCAGGGCCAGCAGGTTCGCCGGCTGTGCGCCGAGCACGCCCCGGGTGGCCACGAACAGCAGCAGGTACGCCAGCGTGCTGGCCACCCCGACGGCCGCGAACCGGACGAGCTGCCGGGGCAGCCCGACCGGCACCTGCGCCGGCAGGGCGGCGAGCTGCACCCCGCCAGGCTGTCGCGCGCCGGCGAGCTGCGGCCCCTCGCCGAGCTGCTGCACGCCGCCGAGCTGACGCGCCGTGCCGAACTGCCCGGGCGCGGCGGTCAGGGGTGCGCGGCCGAGTTGCGCGCGCAGCTCGGCCAGCGGGAGTGTGCCGGTCACCAGCGCCCGACCGAGCCGTCCCATCCCCCGCAGGTCGGCCAGGGCGGTGGCGACGATGTCGACGCGGCTGTCCGGGTCGTCGACCCAGTCCACGGGCACCTCGTGGATGCGCAGCCCGGCCCGCTGGGCGAGCACCAGCAGCTCGGTGTCGAAGAACCAGCCGGTGTCGCGCACGTGCGGAAGGAGCCCGGCGGCAACGTCCGCGCGGATCGCCTTGAACCCGCACTGCGCGTCGGAGAAGCGCGCTGCCAGCGCCCCGCGCAGCAGCAGGTTGTACGCGCGGGAGATCACCTCCCGCTTGGCGCCGCGCACCACCCGCGACGTACGAGCCAGCCGGGTTCCTATCGCCAGGTCGGAGTGGCCGGAGATCAGCGGCGCGACGAGCGGCAGCAGCGCCGCCAGATCGGTGGACAGGTCCACATCCATGTACGCCAGCACCGGCGCGGACGAGGCGGACCACGCGGCGGACAGCGCGCGCCCCCGCCCCTTGGCGTCCAGGTGCCGCACGCCGACCTCCGGCAGCTCGGCGGCGAGCGCCTCGGCCACGGCCAGGGTGCCGTCCACACTGGCGTTGTCGGCCACGGTGATCCGGAACGGGTACGGGAAGTGCGCGGTGAGATGCGCGTGCAACCGGCGTACGCACGGCCCGAGGTCGGTCTCCTCGTTGTAGACCGGGATCACCACGTCCAGCACCGCGCCCGCGCCGCTGGACCGGGTCCGCACGGCGGCGCGGGGGCCGCTGAGCGCGGTCACGACGCGTCCGCGCCGGTGCTCAGGTCGTAGACGGTGACCCCGTCCACCGTCTGCGCCGGAAAGGTCTCCGTGACCCAGGCGGAGATCTCCTGCGATGCGGAGCTGCCGCCGTTGGCGCGGAAGCCACCACCGCCCACGAAGTAGTGGATCTTCGCGTCGGCGACGTAGCGCTTGAACTGCGCGAGCGTCGGCGACGGGTCGCTGCCGTTGAACCCGCCGATCGGCATCACCGGGTCGCCGGTGGCCAACTGGTAGCCGGAGGCGTTGTTCGAGCCGATGGTGGCCGCGACCCAGGTGTAGCGGTCGGCGTCGCGCTCCAGCAGCTCGCGCAGCGCCGCGCTGGGCTCCCGGGCGTCGAGCAGCCCGCCCATGCCGCCGCCGGCCTCGCGGCCCTGCCCGCGACCGGGAAAGCCGGGGAACTGCCCGCCACCGGGGAAGCCGGGTGCCTGGCCGCTGTTCTGGCCGCCACCGGGGAAGCCGGGGACCTGACCGCCTGGGGTCTGACCGCCGGGAACCTGACCGCCGTTGCGGCCGTCGCCGGTGCCGCCCTGCACCTGACCGCCATTCTGGCCCCCGCTGGGGAACTGGCCCCCGCCGCGGAACTGGCCACCGCCCGGGAACTGACCGCCACCGCCCGGGAACTGGCCCCCGCCGGGGAATGCCATGCCGCCGGGTGGGCGGCCGCCCGGGAAGCCACCGCGGCCGAAACCGCCCGCCACTGCCGGGCCGGCGCTCGGGATCGAGCCGGTGTGTGGGGTCGCGGCGGTCTGCGCGGCGTACGCCGCAGGCCCGGCGAGGGCCGCCGCCGCGCCGACGCCAAGCGCCACAGGCGCCAGCCAGCGGGGCAGTCGGGCGGCCAGCAGGAGCAGGGCCGCGCCGAGCAGGCCGGCGACAAGCACGGCGGTACGCAGCCACGGGTACCAGTCGGGGCTGCGCCCGAGCAGCACCCACGCCCACCAGACGGTGACCGCGAGGGTGGCGGCGAGCGTCACGGTGGCGGCCAGCGGACGCCACCGCCGCCACCGGGACGCCACGACCGGTTTGTCGGACCGGCCGGGCGTCGATTCCACCACTGCCCCGTCGACAGCGTCAGCACCCGCCGGCAGCGACGCCGTGTCCGGCGGAACGGCACCCGCCGGCGGCGACGCCGTGTCCGGCGGAACGGCACCCGCCGGCGGCGACGCCGCGTTCGCCGGCAGCGACGCCGCGGCCACGGGGACGAGGTGGCGCTGTCGCCAGAGCAGCGTGCCGCCGATGCCGACAAGCGCCCCCACGGCCGGCGCGAGCGCCACTGTGTAGTACGCGTGGAAGATCCCGGACATGAAGCTGAAGATCAGCCCGGTGACCAGCAGCCAGCCGCCCCACAGCAGCAGGCCGGCCCGGGTGCGGTCGGTACGCGGGGCGCGTCCGGCCACCAGCAGACCCGCGACCAGCAGGATCAGCGCGGCCGGCAGTAGCCAGGAGATCTGACCGCCGACCTCGCCGTCGAACATCCGCGACAGCCCGGTCTGCCCGGAGAACGGGCCACCACCACCGCCGCCGCCCATCCGCCCGCCGCCGCCGACGCTGCCCACCTCGTCGCCGGTGATCCGGCCGAGGCCGTTGTAGCCGAGGGTCAGTTCCAGGATGCTGTTGCCCTGCGACCCGCCGATGTACGGCCGGGCGCCGGCCGGGACGAGTTCGACGACTGCCACCCACCAGCCGGCGGACACCACCACCGCCACGCCGGCCAGCAGCAGTTGCCGCACCCGCCGCCACAGCCCGGTGGGCGCGGCCAGCAGGTAGACGCCCGCGAACACCGGCACCAGCAGGAACGCCTGGAGCATCTTGGTCAGGAACCCGAGGCCGACGAGCGTGCCGGCCAGCACGATCCACCGGGTGCTGGCCGTCTCCAGCGCGCGCACTGTGGCGTACGCGCCGGCGACCAGCAGCAGCACGAGCAGCGCGTCGGGGTTGTTGAAGCGGAACATGAGCGTCGCGACCGGGGTGACGGCGAGGACGGCGCCCGCGATCAGGCCGGCCACCGGGCCGTACCAGCGTTTGACGCTCGCGTAGAGCACGCCGACGGACGCGACCCCGCAGAGCGCCTGCGGGACGAGCATCGCCCAGCTGTTCAGCCCGAAGACGCGTACCGACAGGGCCATCAGCCACAGCGAGGCGGGCGTCTTGTCGACGGTGATCGAGTTGGCCGCGTCCGACGAGCCGTAGAAGAACGCCTTTCCGCTCACCGAGCCGGCCTGCACGGCGGCCGCGTAGAACGAGTTGGCCCAGCCGGAGGCCCCCAGGTCCCAGAGGTAGAGCAGGCCGGTGCCCAGGAGCAGCGCCACCACTGCGGGACGGGTCCAGGCCGGTGGACGGGCCTGCGGCGGCGAGTGTTCCGCCTGGCGCGTGGTGGTCCCGGGTGGTGCCGGCGGTTCGGGTGTGGGCGTCGTCGGCAGGGTGTCTGTGGTGTCCATGCGGCCAGCCTCGGAGGCCGGGCTGGCGGGACCCCGTGCGCCGACTATGCGTCAGCTGTGGGATTCGGCAGGCGGACGACGAAGACGGTCCGCCCCGGCCGGCTGTCGACGGCGACAGTGCCGTGGTGGGCCTCCACCACGGCCGCCACGATCGCCAGGCCGAGGCCGGTGCTGCCGTGTGCCCGGGAGCGGGAGCTGTCGCCCCGGGCGAACCGCTCGAACATCTCGGGTCGCAGCTCCGCCGGCACCCCCGGCCCGTCGTCGGCGACGGTGAGCACGGCGGTGTCCGCCTCGACGGCGAGCGTGGTGGTGACGGTCGTGCCGGGCGGGGTGTGCACGCGGGCGTTGCCCAGGAGGTTCGCCACCACCTGGTGCAGGCGGGCGGTGTCGCCGGGGACCCGGATGACCACCTCGGGCAGGTCGAGCTGCCAGCGGTGCTCGGGGCCGGCCACGTGGGCGTCGCTCACCGCGTCCACCACGAGGGCGGACAGGTCGACCGGGTCCGCCGCGAGCGGCCGGCCGGCGTCGAGCCGGGCCAGCAGCAGCAGGTCGTCGACGAGGCTCGTCATCCGGGTGCTCTCCGACTCGACGCGGCGCAGCGCGTGTGCCACGTCGGCGGGGACCTCGTCGCGGCCGCGCCGGGCCACCTCGGCGTACCCCCGGATCGCCGCGAGGGGGGTGCGCAGCTCGTGGCTGGCGTCGGCGACGAACTGGCGTACCCGTGTCTCGCTTGCCTGCCGTGCGGCCAGCGCGTCCGCGACGTGGCCGAGCATGCGGTTGAGCGCCGCGCCGACCTGGCCGACCTCGGTGCGCGGGTCGGTGTCGCCCGCCGGCACCCGGACGGCGAGCGCGACCTCGCCGCGGTCCAGCGGCAGCTCGGTGACCCGGGTGGCGGTGGCGGCCACCCGGTTCAGCGGTCGCAGCGTGGCGCGCACGATGAGCGCGCCGGCCGCGCCGGCGAGGAGCAGCCCGAGGCCGGCCACCCCGGCCTGCGCGGCGACAAGCGCCCAGACGGTGTCCTGCACGCCCGACAGCGGGATCGCCACGGCCAGCACCATCCCGTCGGGGAGACGCCGCGCCACGGCCCGCACGTCACCGCCGTCGTCGAGCGCGACGGTGCGCGGCCGGCCGTCGGTGGGCAGCGCGGCCAGCCGCGCGGCGTCAGCGGCGGGGACGTCCGCGAGGCTGCCGCTCTCGGTGCTCCTCGTCGCCGTGGTGACGCCGTCGGCGAGGCGTACGGCGAGCGAGCCCGGCGGGAAGCCACGCGGAGGCTCCGGCGGGGGCGGGTCGACGCCGCCCGGTCGCGAGGCGGGCCACCCGGGGTCGCCGCCCTGGCGGAACCACGGCGGCACGTCGGCGCGCGGCCGGTCGCCCATCGTCAACTGGCTGTCGACCTGGCCGACGAGGAAGTGCCGCAGGGCGACAGTGGTGAGCCCGCCGATCGCGACGCTGACCAGGGCGAGCAGCGTCACCAGGGCGAGCACCAGCCGGGTCCGCAGCGACCGGCCGGCCAGCCACCGCCGGGCCGTGCGCAGCGGTCGGCGGCGCGGCCGTACGTCAGTCGGCGGGTTTGAGGACATAGCCCGCGCCGCGCAGCGTGTGGATCATCGGCGGACGGCCGGCGTCGATCTTCTTGCGCAGGTACGAGATGTACAGCTCCACCACGTTGGCCTGGCCGCCGAAGTCGTAGTTCCACACCCGGTCGAGGATCTGCGCCTTGCTGAGGACCCGGCGCGGGTTGCGCATCAGGTAGCGCAGCAGCTCGAACTCGGTAGCGGTCAGCGTGACGAGCTGGCCGGCGCGGCGAACCTCGTGGCTGTCCTCGTCGAGGCTGAGGTCGCCGACTGTCAGCACCGCCTCCTCCTGGGCGGCGACCGCGAAGCCGGAGCGGCGCAGCAGGGCGCGCAGCCGGGCGATCACCTCCTCCAGGCTGAACGGCTTGGTCACGTAGTCGTCGCCGCCCACGGTCAGCCCGGCGATGCGCTCCTCGACGGCGTCGCGGGCGGTCAGGAACAGCACAGGCACGGTGGGGGCGTGCTCGCGCAGCCGGCGCAGCACCTGGAAGCCGTCCAGGTCGGGCAGCATGACGTCGAGCACGACGGCGTCCGGCTGGAACTGCCGCGCGGTGCTCAGCGCCGCCATGCCGTTGCCGGCGCTGCGCACCTGCCAACCCTCGTAGCGCAGCGCCATCGCCAGCAGGTCGGTGAGTGTCGCCTCGTCGTCGACCACAAGCACCCGGACCGGTTCGCCGTCGGGGCGACGCAACTCGATCCGGCCCGGCGCGGTCTGCCCCTGGATGACCATGCCCCCCATCGTGGGCGGGTCCGCTGTGTCACGCCTCTGCCCCACCTGTGTGCCAGCTGTGCGGCCGGGCCGCCGGACCACCGTGTCAGCCCTCGCCCGTGGTCACTCGGACACCCCGTACGCGTCGGTGCGCACGAAACGCATGCTCCACCCGCCCAGGCCGTCGGGCTGGTCGCGTTCGTAGAGGTGGTCGGGGCCCGGCTGGGTCGGGCCGGTGCCGTCCGGGTGCCGCATGATCCAACGCCGGGGCGGGGCACCGTCGGGGCCGGCCGGCACCGCGCGGACCAGGCCGTCCGCGGGACCGCCCACGAAGCGTACGGTGACCTCGCTCATCGCGGTGGCTCCCCGGTGACCGTGCCGGCACGCTCGGTACGCCCAGCCCTGGCTCGCAAGCTACCGCACCCGCCACCGGATCGCGCCGAGGTACGCCGGGATCGGCCACGCCCGATCACCTGGCGGTTTGCCCAGCTCGGACCCCGGGTACCGCGATCGGAGGCACCCGCCGCCGGCGGGCGAGGACGAGGAGCGGTCGATGCGCACGCTGGACGGGCGGTACCAGCTCGAACAGCGGATCGGCGTGGGCGGGATGTCCGAGGTGTGGCGGGCCCACGACCGTGTGCTGGACCGGCCGGTCGCGGTGAAGCTGATCTCGCCCGGCCCGGACGGCCAGCACGACACGGTCGACCGGATCCGCACGGAGGCCCGCTCCGCGGCCCGGCTGGTGCACCCGAACGTGGCGAGCGTGCACGACTTCGGCACCTCCTCGACGCTGCCCGGTCGCCGGTCGCCGTACATCGTGATGGAGCTGGCCGAGGGCGAGACGCTCGCCGCGCACCTGCGGGCGGGCCCCCTGGACTGGCGCATCTCGGTGCGGGTCTGCGCCGAGGTCGCCGCCGCGCTGTCCGCCGCGCACGCGAGCGGCATCGTGCACCGCGACGTCAAGCCGGCAAACGTCATGCTCACCCCGGTCGGCGTGAAGGTCCTCGACTTCGGCATCGCCACCGCGACCGGTACGGCGGACCCGATGCCTGACGGCATGGTGCTGGGCACCCCCGCCTATCTGGCGCCCGAGCAGCTCGACGGCACGCCGGCCACCCCGGCGGCCGACATGTACGCCCTCGGCGTGCTGCTCTACTACTGCCTCACCAGCCGGCTGCCGTACCGGGCGAACAATTCCGCCGAGCTGCTGACGGAGCGTCGGGCCCGGCCTCCGGAGCCGCTGCCCGAGATCGACGGGCTGCCGCCGGAGGTGTCCGAGTTGTGCCGCTCCTGCCTGGCCGACGACCCGGCGGAGCGTCCGACCAGCCTGGTCGCCGCGCTGCTGCTGGCCGAGGCCGTGGACGCCCGGGTGTACGTGCCGATGACGATCCCGACGCCGCGCCGCCCGACGGCGACGTCGCCGTGGACCGAGCGGGCCGCCGCGGAGGCCACCGAGGCGTTGTCGGTCGTCGACGGGCCCTGAAGGCGGGGTCGCACGGCGTTTCGCCAGCCCTCGGCCGGGTAGCCGGGCGGGTGAGCGACGGGAGGAACGCGATGCCGAGTCCGAGTTCCTGGCTGCATGAGGCCACCGCGACGGCCGAGGGCGGCCACGTACGCACCGACGACGGCGGGCTCTCCACGCCGTTGGCGTCGCCACTGGCGGCGCACTGCACAGGCCTGAGACCCGAGCAGTTGTTGGCGGCGGCCTTCGCGTCCTGCCTGCACCACGCGGCGGTGGAGGCGGCCGGGGAGATCACCAACGAGGCGCACACGGTCCAGGTGCGCGCCGAGGCGAAGCTGGGCCGCGACGACGACGGGCGGTACCGGGCCGACGTGCACGCCTCGATCTCCTCCGCCGGTCTGAGTCGTGCGCAGTTGGCCGATCTGGTCGAGTACGCCGACCGGCTCTGGCCGTTCTCCAGCGGCGACAACACCCGACACCGTCTGACCGTCACCCCGGCGGAGAACGGGCGGCACTGATCCCGGCACGCGCTCGTGGCCGGTGAGCGGCTTTTCGGGTGCCACCTCCGCTGGCCGGCCACCTCGGGCCTCCGTCGTTCGGTGGAGCGAGCACCCTCCGAACGGAGGATCTACGGGAATCGGCAGGAGTCGAGTGGCGGGTCCGCAGCGGTGACCGAGTTCGCCGGGCTAATCGGGAATAACCGTCTCGCCTGATCGGCACGGTTTCGCGGGTTCAACTGGGCTTTCGCCCGATATGGCAGCCATGATCCGGGCAAATTGTGGCGCATGCCACCGTACGGGCCGATGGCAGCGGACGATCGACTATCTAGCCTCGGCGGGTGCATCCCGTCGACCCCGCCGCCCAGAAGCTGACCGACGCGCTCCCGACCACCCGTTCGGGCGACGCCGTATCAACCGAACGGACGATCGGCCGTCACCGGGCCCCCGAGCTGCCGCCGCGCCGCACCCGGCTGGGCTCCACGCCCGTCCGGGTCGCCCTGGCCACCGGCGTCACCTGCTGCCTCGGTCTGGGCGCGTTCGCCGCGGCCCGGGGCGCCGAGGACACCCCGCAGCCGGTACGACCGATCGCCGACGCGCTTGCCGACCGTGCCTCCGTCGCCGACGAGCGCGCCTCCCGGTCGCTGGACCGCGACGCCGCCCCCGCCCGGGTCATCCCCACACCGACGGCGTCGCCGACCCCCACCGTCGCCCGCAAGGCGGCGCCCAGGAAGCCTGTCAAGCCCCGCCGACCCCGCCCGGTCGCCGGGCTCGACCAGACCCAGATGGACAACGCCAAGATCATCGTGGACGTCGGCCGGGAGCTGAAGATGCCACGCCGCGCCCTGGTGGTGGCGCTGGCGACCGCGATGCAGGAGAGCAACCTCTACAACCTGGCCAGCGACGTGCTGCCGGAGTCGACCCAGTACCCGCACCAGGGCAGCGGCGCCGACCACGACTCGCTCGGGCTGTTCCAGCAACGGCCCAGCAGCGGCTGGGGCACTGTGGCGGAACTGATGCGCCCGTCGTACGCCGCCCGGGCCTTCTACACGGCGCTGGCCGAGATCCCCGGCTGGGAGGACATGAGCGTCACCTCCGCCGCCCAGGCCGTGCAGATCTCCGCCTTCCCCGACGCGTACGCCCAGCACGAGGAGCGCGCGAGCACCGTGGCGGCGGCGCTCACCGTCTGAGCCGGCGCTCAGCGGGCCGTACGCCCGCTGGGTGGCGGGGCGTCCGCGTCCCGGCCGCCGGCCGCCACCCGGGTCGCCGGTACGCCCGTTCCGGCCGCGGCGGTGGGCGTGTCGGCAGGCACCGGCTCGACAGTCACGCCGGTGAGGATCTCGTCGACGAGCGCCTCGCGGCGTCGCCGCGCGAGCAACGCCTCCTCGAAGTCCCGCCGGGCCTGCACGGCGTCCGTGTACGCCTGCTCGCGGACGCGCCGGGCCTCCTCGCGGGCCTCGTCCAGCTCGGAGCGGGCCTGCGCCAGGATCTCGGCCGCCTCCCGCCGCACCGCGTCGCCGGCCTGCCGCGCCGTCGCGGCGTCGCCCAGGTCGAGCCGCTGGAGCAGGCCGCTGAGCCAGGTCGCCTCCTGGCGGATCTCGTCCCACTCGCGGGTCGCCCCGGCGGCGCCCTCCGCCCGCGCCGCGAGCCGGGACAGCCGGATCCCCAGCTCATCGAGGCAGGAATCCACCTGCCGCCTGTCGTAGCCGGTCTTCACGACGGAGAACCTCATACTGTCGCCCCCAGGCAGCCGCTGTTACTTCCCCACCTGGATCCTCGGACGCGGCGACAGCGGCCGAGGCGGTTCGGGAAAATTGTTCAGCATGCGAGCGCGTCGGTCGGCGCGGCGCGGCGACGGGCCACGTCGGACCGACGGCGGCGACAATGCCTACTGCCCGCGCGCGATGGGATCAGGGGCGCTTGGGCAGCACGACCACGCGGCCGAAGAACTCGTCGATGCGGCGCACCACGTCGTTGAAGTCGTCCAGGTCGATCGGCTTGGTGACGTACGCGTTGGCCTGCAACGTGTAGCTGCCCACGATGTCGGTGTCGGCGTTCGAGGTGGTCAGCACCACGATCGGAATGGTCCGCAGGTCCTCGTCCTGCTTGACCGCGCCGAGCACCTGACGCCCGTCCATCCGCGGCATGTTCAGGTCCAGCAGGATGACGTCCGGTCGGCGGGCCTGCACGTGCCGGCCCTCGGCGCGCAGGAACTCCATCGCCTCCTCGCCGTCGCTGACCACGTCGATGATCTTGTCGACGTCGGAGTCGGCCAACGCCTCCTCGATCATCAGCACGTCACCCGGGTCGTCGTCGACCACCAGGATGCGTACCGGCTGCGGGCTGTCGCCCATCACTACCTGCCTCGGGTCGGCGGAGAGGAGACCGTAACGGTCACCGTGCTGGCGGGGAAATCTAGCCCATCAGGAGGCGCTCTGGGACGCCGGGTCCGCCGTGTCCGGAAGGTATCGCAGCACCTCGGCCAGGCCGGTGACGCGCAACACGCGCTCCACCCGCCCGTTGGCGCCCGTGATCCGCAACCAACCCCCGTCGGCGGCGACCTGGTTGTCGCCCCGAACGAACACGGCCATCCCGGTGGAGTCACAGAAGGTCAGGTCGGTGAGGTCGAGCAGCACCCGCCGCTCGCCGGCCGCGGTGAGCTTGTCGATGGCGGCAGCCAGCTCACCGGCGGTGCTCAGGTCCAGCTCACCGGCGAGCCGCAGGCAGGCCGCACCGCCGTCGCGCTCGGCGTCGCTGACGCTGAACGTCACCGTTCTCCCCCTCGCTCCACCGGTGGGTGGGACGTTTGCAGTCCGGCAAGTATACGCAGGAGGGTACGACGTTCCGCAGCGCGTGGTGATCGCCCGGAAGCGGGCCTCAGCCCCCGGAAGGGGACGTGGCAGGCAGTTCGGCGCGGCTGCGGGTCAGCGCGTACGACGCGCGGGGAAAGTCGCGCAGGACGGCGGCGTAGTGCTCAAGGGTCAGGGCGACGGCGCGGGCCGGCACCCCCCGACTCGTCAGGATCTCCACCAGCCAGCCGACGAACTCGGTGAACAGCGAGGCGTCGTCGACGTAGAGCGAGGCGGCCAGCGAGTCCACGACGTGCCCCAGGTCGCTCACCGTCGAGTCGAGCTGGGCGGCCGTGTACTCCCGGGTCGCCGGCACCCGCTCGCGCAGGTCGGTCAGCGCGCTGTCGATCAGCTCACCCCGGCGGCGGACGAGACTCGCGTACTCGTCGTCGGCCAGGTGCCCGAGCTGCGCCGCCGGCACCCGCCGCAGCGCCCGCTCGTCGGCGATCAACTCGGCCGCCGCCGGCGCGTTCGGCGCCCAGGCCGCACCGAGCCGGGCCGCCCACCGGCCGTCCGCGCCGAAGCCACGCCCGCCGACGACGACTGGCACGTCCGAACGCCGGCACGCCTCGATCATCCGGTGGGCGTGCGGCAGCCGCATCGGCAGCGCGCAGGCCAACGCGACAGCCTGCGCGTCGTGCCGGTGCAGGTACGACACCAGGTGCGCCGCCGGCACGCTGGCGCCCAGGAAGGTCACCTGCCAGCCGCGCAGCCGCAGCACCTCGGCCACCAGCCGGGGCGGCAGCGCGTGCCACTCACCGTCCATGCAGGCCACCACGATCCGCCCGCCGGTCGGACGCGTGTCGACGTACGCCGCCACCGCGGCCACCACCCGCTCGCTGATGTGGGTCGCCGCGTGCTCCTGGGCCACGCTCCACTCGTTGCGTGCCCACCGCTCACCCACCTCGGCCTGGGCCGGCGCGACCAGGTCGAGCAACACCCGCTCCGGCGGCACACCCGCGTCGAGCAGGCCGAGCGCCACGTCGATGGCGGCGTACTCGTCGGCGTCGGCGAGGCAGGCCAGGTAGCCGGGGTAGGCGTCGGTCGGGCCCGTGGTCGTGGCGGCGGCGGTCACGCGCTCTCCGGCTGCCCGTCGGCGCCTGTCGACGTGGGCACCGAGTGCAGGTGCCGCGCGGCTCGCCCACCCGGGCTGACCGCGCGCAGCGCCAGCACCGCGATGTCGTCGTGGTCGCCGTGCCCCAGCCAGTCACCTGTCACCTGCTCGACGCGTTCGGCAAGTGCCGGCGCCGGCATCCGCTGACACCCGGTCACCGCCGTGACCAACCGCTCCGCGCCGAACAGCTCGTCACCGCGGCGGCCCCCACGGGCCTCGGTCACGCCGTCGCTGTAGAGCAGGCAGGTCTCGCCCGGCGCCAACCGCACTGTCACCTCACCGACGCGCGGGTCGGGCACCACCCCGATCAGCATGCCGCGCAGCGGCACCGACTCGACCTCGCCCGACGTCCGCAGCACCAGCGGCGGCAGGTGCCCGCCCCCAGCCAACGTGAGCGTGACGCCCCCGTCGCGCTGCGGACGGGCCACACCGAGCACGATGGTGGCGAAGCGGCCCTGGCCGTGCGCCTGGGTCGTCTCCAGCAGCGCGTCGTTGAGCAGTCGCAGCAGCCGGCCGGGGTGCGACTCCACCCGGTGCAGGGCCTGAAGGCACTGGCGGAGCTGGCCGGTGAACACGGCCGCCTCGACGCCCTTGCCGGAGACGTCGCCGAGGAAGAACACGGAACCGCCGTCGGCGAGCCGGTGCGAACCGTAGAAGTCGCCGCCGATCCGCAGCCCCGCCTGCGCCGGGCGGTACGCCGTGCCCCACTGCACCCCGGCGGTCTCGGCCGGCTCGACCGGCAGCAGGCTGGCCTGCAGGGTGTCGGCGACCTCGGCCTGGTCGCGGTAGAGCAGAGCGGTGGTCAGCGCCGCGCCCGCCCGAGCCGCGAAGGCACGGATCAACCCGACGTCGTCCTCGTCGTACCACCGGCGGGAACGCCGGGCGACGAGCAGCACCCCGGCGGGGGCGTCCTGGCCGGGCAGCGGAACAACCCGGGCGGCGCTGTCGGCGCCCGAGAGGCCGGGCAGCCAGCCGGCGTCGACCGCCTGCTCCACCAACCAGTCGAGAGCGTGCGGCTCGACCCCGGTCAGCCCCTCGGCGATCGCGGCCGGCAGAGCGGGGCCGGCCAGGACGCCACTGTCGACAATCGGGGCCTCGTCGTCGACCCGGGAGGCCCGCCACCACCGCGCCCGCCCCGCGCGCGGGGCCAGCACCAGCACTGCCACCTCGGCCAGGGTCGGCACGGCAAGCCGGACGACAGCCGCGGCGGCCCGGTCGGGGTGCAGCGGGTTGCCCAGCTTGTCGCCCACGACGGCCAGGAAGGCGGAGCGGGCCCGCTCGGCGAGCAGCGCGTCGGCACGGCTGACGCTCTCGGTCACGTCCTCCACGTACCAGCAGCAGCGGCCTGCGGAGAGCGGCACCTGGCGGGCGGTGAGACGTCGCCCGTGGTGGGTGAAGCCTCCGGGGCTCCCCTCGCGCAGACCCGGCACGCCCGCGGCGGCCAGCGGCACACCGGGGACGGCCTCGGGCAGCAGCCGCTCGGCCACCGGACTGACGTGTCGGACGACGCCGTCGGCGTCGCAGACCACCAGGCCCTCGCGGAAGTGTTCGACGACCTCGGACCAGTCCGGTGTGGCCTGATCGCGGTCGGGGGCCAGCGGCGGCAGCACGGACGAAGGCCAGGACGGTGCGTCGGCGGACCACGCCAGCGCCCGTGTGGTACTCGGCGTGGAGATCCGTCCGTCGCCCGGGTCGGTGTCCCTGACGTCGGAAGCAGTCACCAGCTGAGCCTCACTCCTTGTCGTCCACCCGAGTCCGCACCGGAACCGGCGTCTGTGGTCAAATCTCTCCGACCACCCTACGCCGGTACGCCCCGACCGGCATCCCACGGCAGGTCGCGGGCCCTCGCTCGCGTGCCGGGCGGACCTGCTCGACGGTTGTTACGATCCCCTCGCACCGGCCAGAACGGCGGCGTGCGGAAAGGCGTGATCGTGCCATCTGTTGGGCGGGCCCCGGAGGCGTCACCGCTGAGCGTGTCAGTCGATCGGTCCGATCCCGACACGCACCTGATCCACGTGGGTGGCGAGCTGGCGTACACCACGGCGGCGCCCCTGCGCGCCGAGGTGGACCGGGTCCTCGCCGACGCGCCGCGCGCCCTCGTGCTTGACTTCGCCGACCTGACCTTCATCGACAGCAGCGGTCTGGCCGTGATCGTGCACGCCTGGCGGGAGGGCCAGTCGGTCGGCACGACCCTGCGACTGCGGGCGGTCCCCCGCTTCCTGACGGCGATCCTGGACATCACCGGGGTGGCGGCGCTGCTCGGCCGACCGATGCCGGCCAATCGCGCGGTCGGCCCCGGCTCACCGCAGTCCGCCGCTACCGCCTGACCCGGCGGCTCGCCGCCCCGGGGTTTGCGTTCCGCCGCCGGACTGGGAACATGGTGGGATGTCCCACAAGCTGTTGACCATCGAGGTGACCCGGCTCGACGCCTGTCACGTCCGGCTGCGGCTGACCGGCGAGCTGGACTACGACACCGCGCCCGACCTGGTCGCCGCCGCTGCTGAGCTGCACGGCGAGCAGCACGTGACGATCGACCTGGCCGGGGTCGGCCTCTGCGACTCGTCCGGGCTCAGCGCCCTGCTCGTGGTGCACCGGCGCGTCGGCGCGATCCGGCTGACCGGGGTCAGCGCCCGACTCCAGCAGATGCTTGACCGCACCGGGCTCACCGAGCTGCTGGCCGTGGAGACCGCCGTCGCCGGTGACAACGTCCGCGCCCTGGGCTGACGGCCGCATCGCCGCACCGCCGGGCCGCCCACCTGAGGAAAAGGGGGGTGGCCCCCGACCCTGGGACCTGGGGTCGGGGGCCGGAGAAATGTCTAGGGCGCGGTCATCGGCTGGAGCCGGGGCGCGCTGTCGCGCAGCTCGACGGTCGTCGGGGGTTCGATGTCGTCGGGTTTCCCCGAGTCGGGTGTCTGGTACAGGTAGCGGACAAACTTCCCACCCGCCTCGTTGTCGTCCGCACCCGGCCACTGGCCGATGCAGTCCATTCCGATGACTTCCCGGCCGGTTCCGTCGGCCTCCTCAAGCAGGGCCCACAGGCTCACCGGATAGCACCTGGTGGCGTCGGGCGTGAGCTGCCAGCGGGCGTACCAGCCGGGTCGAGCGGGAACGATCTCGACGATCTGTTTCATGGCGACCTTCCTTCCGCGTACCTCGGAAGAACTGTGGTCCTGCACCGATCCTGCGGGCCGCACGGGTGAGCGCCCCTCACCCGCGCCGGATGAAGCGTGCTCCGCGCTCGGCGCTACCCGGCCGGCAGCGTCCGTTTCGGCTCCCACGACGGCGGGAAGGCGACGGGCGCAGGATCGATCCCCAGCGAAAGGGGCGTCACCATGCGCAAGCAGATGGAGGGCGACAACCAGCGGCGCCGGGCGCTGGCCCGGCAGGCCCGCGAACAGGGCAGCCAGCCCAGTCAGTTCGGCGCCAGCCTGAGCGCCTCCAAGCAGCTCACCAGCCTGGATCAGGGCAAACGAGCCGGCCCACCACCGGCCGGACGGCACAAGTCGGACACCACGCGAGGTGGACCGGCGCCGCCGTCGCGGGGCACCGCGGACAACCCGCGACCGCAGCCTCCGCCCGGGGGAAGTGCCGGGGTGAACAGCGTGGGCTACCACGACCTGGTCGACGACGTCCGACGCCGCTCCGGCGTCGACTTCCGGACGGCCAAGGTGGGCGCCGAGGCGACAGTGCTGGTGCTGGCCTTCGCACTGGAGGCGGCGGAGCGGCAACGACTGCTCGCCGCCGTACCGAACTCACTGCACGACGTCGTCCCCGTCGACGGCATCGAGCGGCACCGGGACCTGCCCGGCTTCCTGGCCGAGGTGGGCCGGATCAGCGGGCGTACGCCCGAGCAGGCCCGCTACCAGGTCGAGGCGACGCTCGCCGCGCTCGCCGAGCAGGACGGCGACCTGGTCGAGTCCCTGCACGTCCCCGACGGTCTGCGGGAGCTACTGAACCCGCCGGCGGCCGGTGGCGGCATCGTGGGCGCCTCCACCACCACGCCCACCCTGGACGAGGCCCAGCTCCGGGCGGCGCTCGACGACCTGCCGTACTGGGCCGGGGACAGCACCGGCCTGTACCGCGTGATCGCGCTGCCGCCGGACAACCTGGACCGGGTGCTCGCCCGGCTGGACCGGCTGCGCGCGGACACCGGACGCGGCCCGAGCATCGGGCGACCGGGCGGCACGGCCGCCGTGCTCACCGTCCGCACCGGTCAGGCGGACGGGGTGACCGCGCTCGACGTGGACCTCGCCCACTCGATCGACGACGCCATCGACGAGATGGGTGCCGGGATGGCCGGCGGCTGACCCGCCGCGACGGCACGCGCGGGCCGACGGACGCGGGGTACGACCCGCGCCGTCGGCCCGTCGGCCCGCGCACCTCGGACGATCCGGCGCGGCCCGTCGGCGGGCACCGGCACCGGCTCGGTTAGCGTGCCGTCATGAACCGTGCCGCCGACCGGTTGGAGCTGGTCGCCGATCCGGTCCGCCGAACCGGACGGACGCTGCTTTCCGCGGGCGTCGAGCAGTCGTACGTGGATGTCGAGGATCCGCGACACCTGCACTTCGAGTACGTCAGGCGGATCGCCTCGGCAGTGGAGCTGGCGGCCCCGGCGGGCGTACCGCTGAGCGTGCTGCACCTCGGCGGCGGCGCGTTGACGCTGCCGCGCTGGCTCGCCGCGACGCGGCCGGGCTCCGCGCAGCGGGTCATCGAGCGGGACCCGGCGGTGGTCGAGCTTGTCGCCCGGGAGTTGCCGCCGCTGCCGCCCGAGGTGCGCGTGGAGGTCGCCGACGCCCGGGACGCGGTCACTGCCGCCCCCGCCGACGCGTACGACCTGGTGATCGCCGACATCTACCGGGCGGCCCGGATGCCCGCGCACGTGCGCACCGTGGAGTTCGCGGCCGAGGTGGCCCGCGCCCTGCGCCCCGGCGGACTCTGTCTGATCAACGTGACGGACCTGCCGCCGCTTGTCGGCACCCGCGTACAGGTGGCGACGCTGCGGGCCGTCTTCGGAGACGTCTGCGTGTTCGGGGACCGCCGGATGCTGCGGGGCCGGCGCTACGGCAACGTGGTGCTCGCCGCGACGCATCGGCCCGGCGGGCTGCCGGTGGGCCGGCTCGCGGCGGCGGCCCTGCGCGACCCGATCCCCGGCGGGCTGCTGCACGCGGCCGCGCTCGACACGTTCGTGGCCGGCGCCCACCCACTCGCCGACGCCGCCGCGTAGGGCGGGTCGACTCGTCCGCATTGCCGGGTTTCCGGTGGTGTGGGCGGGGAAGGCCCGGTGGGTGAGCAACGCCGACGATCGGGCCACCGCCCGCCGGGCCCTGGTCGTGATCGGTCTGGTGCTGGCGACCGCGCTCGCGCTCGCCTTCGTGTACGCGACACGCCGGGTGCTGGTCTGGGCAGTGGTGGCCGCCTTCTTCGCGGTCGCGCTCAAGCCGTCAGTGGACTGGCTGCAACGCCGGTTCGTCCGGCGGCGGGCCGTGGCCACGCTGCTCGTGTTCCTCGCCGCGTTCGTCGTGGTGGCGGTCCTCGCCACCGTCATCCTGGTGCCGCTGCTGGACGAGCTGGGCCGGTTCGCCGACCGGGGGCCCGACCTGCTGCGCGACGCGCGCGCCGGCCGCGGTCCGCTGGGCCAGCTCGTGGACCGCACCGGGATACGTCGCTACGTCGCCGAGCACTCCGACCAGCTGCGCGACTTCGGCAGCCGGCTGCGACAACCCGCCGTCGGCGTGCTGCGCGGCGTCCTGGAGACGGTCGCGGGGCTGGTCACAGTCGTCGTGCTGGCGTACCTCATGGTGTTGGAATCGCCGCGGATCACCCGCGGCGTGCTCGCGGCGGCCGGGGACGGTCAGGGCGAGCGCCTGCGCCGGGTCGGCCGGGAGGTGTCGCGGACGGTGACCGGCTATCTCACCGGCAACCTACTGATCAGCGTGATCTGCGGGGCGTTGACGTTCCTGGTGCTGGTCCTGACCGGGGTGCCGTTCGCGGGCGTGATCGCGCTGTTGGTGGCGGTGGCCGACCTGATACCGCTTGTCGGCGCGACGATCGGCGCGGTGATCGCCGCCGGGGCCGGGTTCCTGCACTCCCCCACCGCCGGGGTCGTCGTGCTCGTCTTCTTCGTGGTCTACCAGCAGGTCGAGAACCATCTGCTCCAGCCGCTGATCCTGGCGCGCGCGGTGCGGCTCAACCCGCTGACAGTGCTGCTGAGCGTGCTGCTCGCGGCGGAGCTGGCCGGGCTGCTCGGCGCGCTGCTGGCCATCCCCGCCGCAGGCATCGTCCAGACGCTGCTGCGCGAGTACGGGCCGCGACGGCTGAACCCACCCCCACCGGCCGACCCCGGCGGACCTCGCCCCCCGGCCGAGCACGGACCGGCCGGTCCCGCCCCCTCGCGGGGCTGACCGGCCGGGTCGACGGGTTCCGCTCAGCGGCCCCGCACCGCCACCTCCGGTGAGGTGCTCTCCAACGGAACCGCGTTCGCCGGGACCAGCCCCAACTGCACGGCCGAGCGGGTCAGCGCGGCGTCGAGCACCCAGTCGGCGCCCACGCGGGTGCGGTTGCCGGGCATCGCCATCAGGTGGTACGCCCGGGTGACAGCCTTGGCCGGCAGCCCGCCCAGGTTGACGTGCAGCGGGTTCGCGGCAGCGTCCTTGCCACCCAGGTCGACCACCCAACCCAGATCGTGGTGCTTGTACGGCTTGCGCTGGCCGAACCCGTACGACGCGGCGATGTTGTGCGCCGCGCGCTTGCCCTGCCGCTGCGCGTGCTGGGCCGTCATGCCGCAGATCTGCCCCGGGTTGACCAGGTCGGGCACGGCGGCGGCGTCACCGCAGGCGAAGACCTCCGGGTAGCCGGGGACGTTGAGGAACTCGTCGGTGACCAGCCGGCCCCGGTCGGTACGCAGGCCCAGCTCGTTGACGAACGGGTCGGGCCGCACGCCCACACACCACACGAGCGTGCAGGTCGGGATGTACTCGCCGTCGGTGAGCTTGACCCCGTCGCAGGTCGCCTCGGCCACCGACGTGCCCATCCGTACGTCCACGCCACGCCGGTTGAGCACCTTGTGCGAGGTGTCGGACATCCGCTTGTCCAGCTCGGGCAGCACCCGGGGGGCGACGTCGAGCAGCATCCAGCGGGGCCGGACGGTGAGCCGGGGTCGCTGCGCGTGCAGCGCGTCGGTGAACAACTGCCCGTGCGCGGCGACCTCGGTGCCTGTGTAGCCCGCCCCGACGACCACGAAGGTGGAGCGCGCCTGCTGCTCCGCCGGGTCCTCGGCCTGCTCGGCCAGCTCGATCTGGCGGACGATGTGGTCGTGCAGGTAGACGGCCTCGGGCAGGCCACGGAAGCCGTGCGCGTACTCGGTGACACCCGGGATGGGCAGCAGCTTGTTGACGCTGCCCACGGCGAGCACCAGCCGGTCGTACGCCAGGCGGTTCTTCTCCCCCTCGGCCTGGGTGAAGCCGACCCAGCGGTTCTGCAGGTCGACGTGGTCCGCCTCGCCGATCACCACCCGGACGCCCTTGAGGGTGCCGGTCAGCGGCACCGCGATCCGCTTGGGCTCGACCACCCCGGCCGCGACCTCGGGCAGCAGCGGCAGGTACAGGAAGTAGTCGGTGGAGTTCAGCACCACGATCTCGGCCCGGTCCCGGGCGATCCGGCTCAACGTCTTCGCCGCGTGGTAACCGGCGAACCCGGCCCCCACGATCACCACACGAGGTTTCGTCATTGCGGGCCGTTTCCCGTCGCAGCCCGGGACAAACGTCGAACCGCCCGCGTACGGTCAGCTCGCCTGGAGCCAGACGTGGCCCGTGCCGCCCACCGCCTCCACGCCCCACTCCCGCCCGAAGGCGCGCACCCGGTGGGCGGTGATGCGGCCGAACTCCTCCGGGATGTCCGGGTCGAGCATCAGTCGGCCCTCGACCGGGTTGAGGCCCAGCAGCGCGCGGATCAGCGCCAGCGGCGTGCCGGCGGCCCACGCCTGCGGGCTGCACGCCGTCGGATAGGGCACGGCGAACAACAGCCGTTCGCGGTCGTATCCGCTGAGCGCCTCGGGCAGCCGGTGGTCGAACTGCTCGGCCGCGTCGAACATGGCCAGGCTGATCCGGTTCGCCTCCGCCCGGTAGCCGTAGCGGGCCAGGCCGAGCGCGGCGATTGAGTTGTCGTGCGGCCAGACCGTGCCGAGGTGGTAGCCGAGGGCGTTGTAGAGCGGTTCCTCCCGCGACAGCGTGCGGATGCCCCAACCGGAGAACATGTCCGGCGACATGAGCTGCCGCACCACCGCGTCGGCCCGCGCCCGCGGCACGATCCCGCTCCACAGCAGGTGGCCCATGGCGGAGGTCTTGGAGTCCACCTGGTTCTTGTCGCCGTCGAGGGCGACCGCGTAGTAACCGCCGCGCTCGTCGATCCAGAAGTCCCGGTTGAACCGTTCGTGGAGGGTGCCGGCCTCGTCGCGCAGCCGACGGGCCAGGACGGGGTTGGCCAGCGGACCGTCGAACAGCTCGGCCAGTCGCAGCTTCGCGTCGTAGGTGTAGCCCTGGATGTCGGCGGTGGCCAGCGGCAGCACGGGGATGCGCCCGTCGGCGAAGCAGATCCCGTCGGGCGAGTCCCGCCAGCACTGGTTGCCCAGGCCCTCCGGGGAGCGGGTGGCGTACTCGACGTAGCCGTCACCGTCGCGGTCGCCGTAGTCGTCGATCCAGCGCAGCGCGGCAAGCGCGTTGTCGTGCAGGTGCCGGACGGTCTCGTCGTCGCCGGTCCAGCGCCAGTACTCGGACAGCAGGATCAGCCAGAGCTGGGTGGCATCGGCGGTGCCGTAGTACGGCCCGTACGGCTTCTGACCGCTGCGGGTCAGCTCGCCGCTGCGGACCTCGTGCAGGATCTTGCCGGGCTCCTCGTCGGTGAAGTCGTCGAAGGCGTCACCCTGGAGTCGGGCCAGCGCGAGCAACGCACCCTTGGCCAGCGTCGGCCCGGCGACAAGCGTCTGGTAAGCGGTGATCAGCGTGTCCCGTCCGAAGACGGTGAGGAACCAGGGCAGCCCCGCGCCGGGCAGCAGGATCCGCTGACCCTTGACCTCCAGGTCGAGCCGCAGGGCCGACAGGTCGTCGCGGGACTGGCGGATGGTGCGCTCCAACGACTCGTTGTCGCTGCGCAGCACGGCGCGGTCCGCGGTCCACCGGCGCAGGGGGTCGTCGACCCGGCCGTGGATGACGTCCGCGATGTCGCCCCGCACCGGCTCGACCACGCCCATCCCGGGCGGCAGCGGCACGTCCAGATCCATGTGCCAACTCTCACGCGGGGTGAGGTACAGGTCCCAGACCAGCTCGTCGCCCTCGATCCGGTCGGCCGGCGTCGCGCAGCACACCCGGGTCTGGGCGGAGAAGTCCCCGTTGCGGTAGGAGAAGCGCAGCTCGGAGCCGTCGGCGGCGTGGTCGCGACTGATCTGCGCCGAGCGCTCCCGGACCACCGACTTGACCTCGAACAGGTCGGCGAAGTCGACGGCGACGGCGAGCCGTAGCTGCACCCGCACCGGTTCCGGTCGGAACGACAGCAACTCCACCCGCTCGTGGAAGCCGTCGCCGACGTAGCGCAGCCGCCGGATGCCGAGACTGTTCGGCGGCAGGCCGGGCAGCTCGGGGTTGGTGAGCACGTACTGCGCGGAGTAGTGCTCGATCGTCTGGGCCCGCAACACCAGCAGCTCACCGCCGTTGACGGTCAGGGTCCAGCCGCTGATCAGCCGGGTGTCCAGGTGCACGAGCCCGCCGATGCTGCCCGCCGGGACGTCGCCGCTCGAATTCGAGTACATGAACGTGGGGCCGCTGAGCACGGCGAGGGAGTCGGGGCCCAGCTCCGGCGGTATCGCCCGCTGGTCGCCGCTCTGCCCGACCTCGCCCACCAGTCCGGGCGTGGGGTCGGCGGGGGTCGCGCGTACGACAGCCATGACACCCACCGTAGGAATACCGTGACGGGGCGTCATCACCCGGTCCGGGTGAAAACTCCGCCACCATCGACGTCGCACGATGTGGACAGACACCATCATCGATGGGCAGGATGCCGGAATGGGATCAGACGACACAGGCGCGGGGCCCACGAGGTCCACCCGCCGCACCTTCCTGTCCGCCTCGGCCGCCGCCACCGCGGCGACCGCCGCCACCGTCGCGGTGCCCGCGCTCGCCGCACCCGCCGCCGCCACAGACGCCGTTCCGGCCGGCCCCGGCCACCCGGCCCGCCCCCAGCGGCCCGACCGTGAGCTGCGTGAACTGCTGCGCCAGGTCGACCCCCGCCGGATCGAGGCGATCGTGCGCCGGCTGGCCGCGTTCGGCACCCGGCACACCCTCTCCAGCCAGGACGACCCCCAGCGGGGCATCGGCGCCGCCCGGGACTGGATCCACGCGCGCCTGCAGGAGTACGCGGCCACCTCCGGCGGCCGGATGACAGTCGAACTCCAGTCGTACGTCCAGGAGCCGGCGTCGCGGATCCCCACCGCCACCCGGATCACCAATGTGGTGGCCACCCTGCGCGGCCAGAGCGCGCCGAACCGCACCTACGTGGTGACCGGCCACTACGACTCCCGGGTCACCGACGTGATGGACGCCGTCAGCGACGCGCCCGGCGCCGACGACGACGCGTCCGGGGTGGCCGTGGTGCTGGAGCTGGCCCGACTGATGGCCACCCGCCCCACCGCCGCCACTGTGGTGTTCGCCGCGGTCGCCGCCGAGGAGCAGGGCCTGTACGGCTCGACCTACCTGGCCGCACAGCTCAAGGCGGCAGGCGCGGACGTGCAGGGCATGTTCAGCGACGACATCGTGGGCAGCAGCACCGCCGACGACGGCACCCGCGACCCGTACGCGGTGCGCCTCTTCGCCGAGGGGGTGCCGACCGCCGAGACACCGGCGGAGGCCACCACCCGCCAGTCCGTCGGCGGTGAGAACGACTCACCGTCGCGGCAGCTCGCCCGGTTCGTCCGGGACGTGGCGGAGAACGACGCGACAGGCATGCGGGTGCGGGTGATCTACCGGCGGGACCGCTATCTGCGCGGCAGCGACCACATCTCGTTCCTGCGCGAGGGCTGGCCGGCGGCGCGGTTCACCGAGCCGAACGAGGACTTCGCCCACCAGCACCAGGACGTCCGCGTACAGGACGGCCAGCAGTTCGGTGACCTGCCCGAGTTCTGCGACTTCCCGTACATCGCCCGGGTGGCCCGGGTCAACGGCGCGGCGCTGTGGTCGCTGGCCCAGGCGCCCGGCACGCCCAAGGGCGCCGTCATCGTGACCACCGACCTGACCAACAACACGACGCTGCGCTGGCAGCGCGGCGACGAGCCGGGCCTGGCCGGCTACGAGGTGGTGTGGCGGGAGACCACTGCCGCCGAGTGGCAGCGGGTGATCGGAGTCGGTGACGTCACAGAGGTCAGCATCGACCTGTCCAAGGACAACGTCTTCTTCGGCATCCGCGCCGTGGACCGGGAAGGCCGCAGAAGCCCGGTAGCCTTCCCCCGCCCCGGCGCCTGACCCCGCGTTGATCAAGAGGTTTGCGTCACGACACGCCGATGCCCGTGACGCAAACCTCTTGATCACGCGGAGGTCACGCGGGAGGTGGGGTGGGCGGTGGGGTGGGCGGTGGGGTGGTGGTGGCCGTTATGGCCCAGCGTTCGTGGTCGCGCCACTCGCCGTCGATGAACAGGTAGTCCGGGGAGAAGCCTTCCAGGCGGAAGCCGAGCTTGCGGGCCACCCGCCGCGACGGTTCGTTGCCCGGCTGGATGTTCGCCTCCAGGCGGTGCAGCCCGGCAGTCGTGAACGCGTGGTCGATCACCAGCGCGATGCCCGCCGAGGCGTGCCCGGTGCCGCTGTACGGCTCGAACGCCGCGTACCCCAGGTAGCCGCCGCGCAGCGCGCCCAGGACGATGCCGCTGATGTTCACGTAGCCGGCGACGGCGCCGCTGGCACGGTCGCAGATCAGGTAGCCGGCGCTGTCCCGGCGGCGGATGCGGCGCAGGTAGTTGTCGTACTCCTGCGGGCTCGTCGGCGCGGCCAGCCACGGATGGTGCAGGTCCCGGCTGCGCCGCGCGGCCGCCACGAACTCGTCGACGTCGGTGGGCCGGGGTCGCCGGATCGCGGCGCGACCATCGCTGCGCAGGTATCTCACGGCCGACCACTCTGACCGACCGGCCCGGCCGTTGTCCAACCGGCCCGCCGCCGCTGCCCGATGGCCGGGGCCGTTCGCACCGGGCGTGCGCCCTACCATCGTCGGCATGGCAACGCGGCTTGTGCAGATCAACATGAAGGCTCTTGACGACGCCGCCCTGGGCGGTTTCTGGGCGGAGGTGCTCGGCTGGGGAATCTCCAGCGAGGGACCGGGTGTCACCAATCTCGAACCCGAGGGCTTCGTCTACCCCGATCCCGTCGCCGTCTGCGTCGACCTCGTCGTCTCCGCGGAGCCCAAGACGGTGAAGAACCGCGTGCACCTCGACCTGGCGACCACCTCGGCGGCACATCAGGAGGAGGTGGTGGCGCGGCTGAAGGGTCTCGGCGCGACCCTCGCGGACGTGGGTCAGGGCGACGTGCCGTGGACGGTGATGGCCGACCCGGAGGGCAACGAGTTCTGCGTGCTGGACTCGCTCTACGAGGACACCGGACCGATCGCCTCGGTGGTGGTCGACTGCGCCGATCCGCGTCTCATGGCCCGCTTCTGGGGCGAGGCCACGGACTGGACAGTGCACAAGGTGACCGACCGCAGCGCGGTGCTGCGCTCGGCTCAGGGAGTCGGCCCGTACCTGCAGTTTCTTCGCACGCCCGACGCGAAGACGGTGTGGAACCGCGTCCATCTCGACGTCCGCCCCTACCCGGGCGACGACCTGGAGGCCGAGGCGGCCCGCCTGCGGTCTCTCGGCGCCACGGACGTCGACCTGGGCGGGGGCACCGTTCCGTGGACAGTCCTGGCCGACCCGGAGGGCAACGAGTTCTGCCTCCTCACGCCGGCCTGACCCACACCCCGGCCTTCGTGGTGCTCAACGCGGGGCGCGAACCGCCGAGACGAGCCCGCCCACGCCCTCGTCCTGCTGCGGCGGGGTGGGCACCGGACGCCCGTAGGCCGCGGCGCGCTCGCGCAGCGTGAAGGTCTCCGCCTCCCAGCCGAGGCCGTCCAACCAGCCCACCGGGTCCTCCGGCATCTCCGAGACCCACATCGACGCCGCCGATCCCTGGGCGGCGTCCTCGCGGAAGCGCTCGACCACACCGCGCGAGCCCAGGGTGAGGCCCATCCTGCTGCCTGGTGCGGACAGCGCGCCGACCCGTTCGAGAAGCGACTCCACCGCGTCCTGGGGTAGGTAGATCAGCAGTCCCTCGGCGATCCACACGGTCGGCTGCGCCGGGTCGTGCCCGGCCGCGGCCAGGGCGCCGGGCCAGTCCTCGCGGAGGTCGACCGGGACGGTGATCCGCTCGCAGCGCGCAACGGCACGCTCCTGACGCAGCACCGCGGCCTTGAAGCCGAGCGGTTCGGCCGTGTCGACCTCGAACAACCGGGTGCCCGCGGGCCAGTCCATCCGGAAGGCCCTGCTGTCCATCCCGGCTCCGAGCAGCACGACCTGCCGGACGCCGGACGCGACCGCCCGATCCAGCAGGTCGTCCAGGAACTTCGTCCGGATGACGATCGAGAAGGCCACACCGAGCCGGCGGCGTCGCGCCGCCTCATTCGCGTGCGGGGGCGGCGGCGTCCCGGGGCCTCTCCCGCCGGCGGTGGCGAAGGCCAGCGCCAGCGGGTCCCGGAACAGCGGCTGCTCGCGTGCCGTCTCCATCGCCCGCACCCGGGCCACGCCCACGGCGGTGGCCCACACCCCGGTTGGCTCGATCGGTCCTGCCGCGTCGGTCACTCGTCCAGCCTAGCCAGGGCCTGTGTCACGCCATCTCGTGCACGGTCGTGCGCCCCGAAGCCGGGGCTCAGCCCAGCACGGGTTCGTCGGGTGGCAGCGACCGTGACTCGGACCGGTGACGACGGGCGAGGTGACTGACGCCGGCCACTGTGGCAGCGAGCACCGTGATGAGGATGGCCAACGGTAGCGGCTGACCGTCGAAGTGCCGCATCGCCGTGGTGACGAGCAGCGGGTCGGGGATGAGCCAGCCGGCGACGAGGCCGGTGAGGCCGACACCGAGGATGACGGCGGGCCGGTGGCGGCGGACCGCGAAGGCGGCTCCGACAGCGACGACGGCGGCGGCGAGAATCCCGATGACCGCCGGCACGGCGTCGTGAACGTACACGCCGTGGCGTCCCCATTCTCCGGTGCCCTTCCAGGCGAGGACCCCGAGCGGGACGAGGGCCCACCAGAACAGGCGCGGCCGGGGCGCGGTCCACCGCTCGCGGCCGGCGATCACAAGCAGAACAAAGATCAAAACTGGGATGGCGTACGCGAAGACTAGCTGGCCGGGGTCGATCCCCATGCCGGCGCCGCTGAGCGCGTCGATGACGAACCAGCCAACGGTGGCCGTCAGCAGTATCGCCTGCAGGGTGAGGGCGGTCCGCGTCGCGCCGCACAGCCAGGCGATCAGCGGTGCGAGGGGCACCAGCCCCAGAGCGACTGTCTGTGGCCAACCGGAGATGACGGCCGGCATGTCGCTGGCGAGGACGGCGCCGGTGAACAGGTCCAGGGTGCTACCTGCGGGCTGGGTGCCGGCGGCGACGAGCAGGGCGCTGAGCGCGGTGGTGAGGGCCGCGGTGGTGACGGGCGTCGTGAGTCGCAGCCGGACCGCCAGAGCGATGAGGTGCAGGGTCTCGTGGCGGCTCGGGTGTCGGCGGCCGTGGTCGAGGTCCAGCAGCAGGCCGAGCAGTTCCTCGCCACGGGCGTCGCGGTGCGTGGCGGGCAGCAGGCGCAGCAGCCGTCGGTATCGCCGCTCCAGGGGGCTCATGCCGGCGTTCATCCGTTGGTCCCCAGGCGCGGGGCGCCGCGGGCGGCACGCTTGTTGAGGCGCTCCTCGGCGAGCCGAACCGCCGTGGCCATCCGCCGGCTCTCCGCGCGGATGGCGTCCGCACCCGCGTCGGTCAGCTTGTAGAAACGGCGGAGCCGGCCCTTCTCCACCTCGTCGTGGTCGGGGGCGATGAGGCCCTGGCCGACAAGGCGGTCGAGGGCCCCGTAGAGGGTGCCGGCGCGTAACCGGATCCTGCCGCCGGTCATCTCGTCGACCTCTGTCACCACTGCGTAGCCGTGGCGGGGTTGGTCGGCGAGCGCGGAGAGGATCAGGAACGTCTGTTCACTGATGTCCATGCACTATATATATCGCGCCACGGTATATATAGCAACGGCACTTGGCTTGCGGCGAAGGGCGCTGGCCATCCGCTGTGGCTGCCCGCCGTGGGAGTGTGCTGGTGAGCGGTATACCTCAGAGGTATGAATATGACTCTGAGGTATACCGCCGACGACCGCATCCGCCCCCACGGAGGTCACCGACAGTCACCGCCGGCCGCCGGCTGCGCCCACCGCCCCAGCCCGGGTCAGGAGTTACCCGCCTAGCGGGGCGTCAACAGCAACCGGAACTCGGTGGCATCGGGGTCGGCCAGCACCACAGCGTCCTCCCCGTCGGCGGCGACCACTGTCGCGCCGAGGGAGAGCAGGCGGTCGACCTCGGCCTGCGGGTCGTCGCCGTCGTCGACCGCGAGGTCGAACGTCACCCGGTCCCTGCTCCCCTTGGGCATCAACGGCGGACCACCCCAGGCGATCTTCGGCCCGCCCAGGGGTGACTGGATGGCGGTCTCCTCGTCCTGGTCCCAGACCAGCGGCCACCCGAGCGCCTCGCTCCAGAAGTAGCCGACGGCCCGCGTTCCGTCGCAGGCCAGATCACCGAGGAAGCCGCAGCCGGCGAGGAACGTGTTGCCCGGGCCGAGGACGCAGAACTCGTTGCCCTCGGGGTCGGCGAGCACGACGTGGCTCTCCTCCGGGAGCTGGCCGACGTCGGTGTGCCGCGCGCCCAGCTCCAGCGCCCTGGCCACCGTCTGCCGCTGGTGGTCAGGCGAGTCGCTCGTCAGTTCGAGGTGTGCCCGGTTCTGCAGGACCTTCGGCTCCGGGATCTGCGGAAAGCGCAGCCGGAAGCCGGTCTTGTCGTCGGGCAGCACGAGGACGCCGTCACGGGGGTCGTCGACCAGCTCCCGACCCAGGACCTCGGACCAGAACCGTGCGACACGCAGGGGTTCGTTCGCGCCGAAACACACCGCGAAGAGGTGACTTGCCATTGCTGCGCTCATCTCCGATCAGTGGAGGGGACAGCCCGGACGGGCCGGAGATCGGAGCCTACGGATCCGGACGTGCCACCCGCACCCGAGTTATCGACGCGACGGCAGTTGATCGCCGCTACGCCGGGTGAGCCGCGACGCTCCGGTGAGCCGCGTATCATTGCCGCGGAACTTCGTATCCCTGGTTCGAGAAACACGTCGCAGATGAACTCGGGACCTCGCCGCGAGCGAGGAGAAGGTGGCGGCTTCGGTTCACGCTGCCTACCGTACGGAGATCGACATGGACATCGGCCTCGGCCTGCCCATCAGCGCACCGGCCCGCCTGCTCGACTGGGCCACCGCCGCCGAAGCACACGGCTTCGACAGCCTCGCTCTGCTGGACCGCCTCACGTTCGACAATCCCGAACCGTTGACCGCCCTGGCGGTCCTCGCCGGCGCCACGACGCGCATCCGTCTTCAGACGGAGGTCCTGCTGGGCCCGCTGCGCGAGACCGCCCTGCTGGCCAAGCAGGTCGCCACCCTCGACCGCATGTCCGCGGGCCGGTTCGTCCTCGGTATCGGCGTCGGCGGTCGCGACGACGACCACGCCGCCGCCGGCACCCCGATCGGTCAGCGGGGTCGGCTGTTCGACGAGCAACTCGCCGCCCTGCGCGAGATCTGGCGGGGCCAGCCGTACCGCGGCACGACGATCGGGCCCCGCCCCACCGCGCTCGGAGGGCCACCGATGCTGATCGGAGGGTTCGCCGCGCCGGCGCTGCGACGCGTCGGCCGCTACGCCGACGGGTTCGTTTGCGCAGCACCCCTGACCTGGGCCGGCCCCCTGGTCCGTACCGTCCAGGAGGGGTGGGAGGCGGCGGGCCGTCCGGGCCGGCCGCGCCTGGTGTGCCAGGTGAACGTCGCGGTCGGCTCGCCCGCCACGATCGACGAGGCGCGCGCCGCCATCGCCGCCTACTACGCGTTCACCGGCCGGCCCGGTTGGGGTGAGCCGTTGAGCGACCCGGCGCAGATCGCCGACACCGTCGCCGCGTACCGGGAGTTCGGCGCGGACGAACTGGTGTTGTACTGCTACGGCGCTGACCCCCGGCAGGTGGACCTGCTGGCGGAGATCGTGCGCTGAGTCCGGGACACCGGATCGGGGCCGCCGCGTCGAGGCAGCGCGTGTTGCGTCGACGCGGCGGCCCCGGTCGGTCAGTGACGCTCGGCGAAGGTGACGAAGGCACGCCAGGCGGCCGGGGCGACGACAACACCGGGGGCAGAGGCCAAGGACTCAGCCTTCCAGGTAGGCGAGGACCGCCAGGATGCGGCGGTTGTCGTCCTCGGAGGGCTTGAGACCAAGCTTGGTGAAGATGTTGTTGCTGTGGTTGCTGACGGTTTTCTCGGTGACGAACATCCGGGCGGCGATCGCGGCGTTCGAGCGGCCCTCGGCCATCAGGGTGAGGACCTCGTGCTCGCGTGGGCTCAGCTCCAGGAGCTTAGGGTCGGCGGAGCGGTGGGTGAGTAGCGCACTCACCACATCAGGGTCCATAACGGTGCTGCCGGTAGCGACCTGCCGGACACTGGCGACGAATTGGTCGACGTCCGTAACCCGGTCCTTCAACAGGTAGCCGACCGCGCCCGCGCGATCTGACATCAGTTCCCTGGCGTAGATCTGCTCGACATACTGCGACAGCACCATGATGGGCAGCCCTGGAATCTGGCGGCGGGCCTCGATCGCGGAACGCAGCCCCTCGTCGGTGAAGGTCGGCGGCAACCGCACGTCGACGATGGCGACGTCGGGGCGGTGCGTCGTCAGCGACCGGATCAGCGCGGGGCCGTTGTCAACGGCTTCCACGACCTCGAATGAATTGGCCCGCAGGATCCTGATCAGGCCCTCGCGGAGCAGGGCGAGGTCCTCGGCTATCACGATACGCACGGCAGCGACATCCTCACCTCGGTAGGTCCGCCCGGCGGGCTGTCAACGGTCAGCGTGCCGTCGAAGGCCGCCAGGCGACGGACGATGCCACGCAGGCCCGTGCCGGAATCGATCGAAGCACCCCCACGGCCGTCGTCGGACACCAGCATCGTCAGTTCCCCGGCAGCGCCGCCCCGGTGGTGGGGTGCGAACTCCACGGTGATCCGGATCTGCTGGGCCTGGGCGTGCTTGATGGCGTTCGACAATGCCTCGGCGACGGCAAAGTAGGCCGCGGACTCGATCGGGGCCGGCAGCCGTCCGGGTAGGCGGGTCACCACCGTGACCGGGATCGGATTGACCAGGGCCAAGGCGTTGAGTGCGCCGTCCAGGCCACGGTCGGCCAATACCGGCGGATGGATGCCTCGCACCAGGTCGCGCAGCTCGGTGAGGGCGCTGGAGGTCGACTCGCGGGCCTCGGCCAGCAACTGCTTGACGGCCTGCGGATCGTTGGGCAGTAACTGTTCGGCCAAGCCCAGGCTCATACCCAGCGACACCAGCCGGGCCTGCGCGCCGTCGTGCAGGTCGCGTTCGATTCGGCGTAGTTCACCGGCCTGGGTGTCGACGGTCTCAGCTCGCGAGGTCGCCAACTGTCGGACACGGGCCCGCAGGCGCGCCTGTTCGGTGGGGCCGAGCAGAGCGCGGATCACCCGAGCGTTGAGGTTCGCGAGGCGCACCGCAGTGACGTACCAGAGCAGAAGGAAAACCGGACCGAGCGGTACCAGCCCGAACGACTGCGCGACGCTGTGCAGCCGGAAGCCCTCCCCCATCGGGGTGCGGAATACCTGAGATGGCGTCAGCTGATAGATGAGCGGATAGGTCAGGTATACGACTCCGCAGACGAAGAACAGCAGCGACAGTCCGCAACTCAACCAGATGGTGATCGAGTTGACCACCAACCAGATCCAGTCCCGCCACGTCGCCGGGTCGCGCAGGATCGTCCAGAGCCGCACCGGCCACCCGGCGTCCGGCGTCGGCTGATAGGGCCGGGCGGGCACCGGCTCGCCGAGCCGGGCGGCGGCCCACTGGCGATGCAGGTCGGCAAACCAGCGCACCAGTACGGTCGCGAGCAGGGTCAGTGGGATTCCGGCGCCAAGCGCGGCGATCGATATCGAGGTGATCCAGAGTGTGGCCAGCACGGCACCCAGGACCGCGCCCGGCAGCAGCACCAGTGACCAGCCCAACAGGCTCATCCGCTGGGCCAGCGCGGAGCGCGTCATCGGACCACTGCGAGCGACGCGACCCGGCCCGGAGCCCTCCCGCGAGGGCGAGGAGCCGCCGGACATGGCGATTCCGCTGTTATCGGTCATCTCACTCCATCAGTGCGCATCGTGCCGAACCGCCGGCCTGGTGATTCATGTTGGCCGGCGATCCGCACGTCCCCACGGTCGGTGTCCTCACGTCGCGTGGGATCCAGCGACCATGGTGTCCGTCCGTGGTCCACGGAGGCTCGCATCGCCGATCGACGGCTCGATCGATCGACACCCGCACACACGCTACCCATCGCGTAAGCAGTTCCGGCCCGCTCCCCGAATCTCGACCACTGTCAACCAGGCTCGCCGGTCCTGTCAGCCGTCGGCCCGATGGCCTTCACTTGACGGTGGCGGTCATCTGTTCGATTTCCTTGAGCACCAGGGCGGGCGCGTCCTGGGGAACGTCGTGCGAGCTTCCCTCGGCGATGACGAGTGTGCGGTCGGGCCCCGCCTTGGTGAACGCCGCCCCCGCGTCGCGCCAGGCCTGAGCGTCCTGCGGAGATCCATCGAAGGGCGTCTTCTCCGACACGATATAGATGACGGGAACGCCGTCGGGCCAGGAAACCTTGTGGTACGCCTGGTGCGTGGGACCGAAGTTGTCGGCCGTGGCGATGAGCTGGCGGTTCGCCTTCGTCGACGGCGCCTTCTTGAGCGATTCGATCTGCGGCGCGGTTAGCGCCACGAGGCGTTGGGTCTGGGTGTCGGTGAAGAACTGCGGCACGTTGGCATCGATGAGCACCGCCCCGGAGACAACGCCGGGGTTCGCGAGGACGAAGTAGTGGGCCACCTCTCCTGCCTGCGAGTGGCCCGCGAGGACCACGTTCTGGGTGACGCCGAGTTCACGCAGACCGGCCTGCAGGTCGGAGGCGGCGGCCTCGGGGTCCCATGGGCCCTTCACCTCCTCGCTGGCGCCCAGACCGGCCCGGTCGTAGGTGATGATCTGCGATCCGGTGGCCTGCGACAGCTGCGGCACCAGCGCATCCCAGTACGAGGAGTCCTCGCCACCGCCGGCGTCCAGCACGATGGTGGGAGAACTTCCGGGCGTGACGTGGAAGGCAAGCTGATGCCCGTTGTTGGCGATCATGTGCAAGCCCGCTGCGGGGGCCGCACGTGCCGGGCCGGCCGCGCTTGTCGAGGTCGAGGGAACCGCGGCTGCCGAACTGGCCGCGGGCGCGGCCTTCGGCGCCGCCGAGTCATCACACCCCGCGGCTGCCGCTATCACGGCGACGGGAAGGACGAGCGCCAGGGCTGCCCGATGGAACCGGGAGATCTTCTGCGTGGTCATGGAAATGAGCTTCCACGGTTTCTAGATCTTGCTCGATCCTGCCACCTCCCAATCGGGTTGGGAGTTACCCCTACCCTCGCCGGCTCAACCCCGACGAGGCGCCCGCCCCGCAGGCGCTGTTCGCGCGGTTCGTCGGCTGGACCCTGTACCGGCGACCGCTCATCGCCCCGGACTGACCCGGCGGGTCACCCGCAGCGGGACCGCCGACGTTGTGGCGGGTTTGTAGTGTCCAGAGCCTGACGTAGACCAACGGGGACGGCGACGAGGAGGTCTGGTGGACACGGGGGCGCAGGATCCGGTCGTCACCGCCCTGTCACGCCTGGTGCCGGATGGCGTCGTCCGACACCAGCTGACCCGTGAGTCGGGCCGGCGATTGCGGTGGGTGGAGGCCGGCGGGGCCGAGCCAGCCGTCGTCCTGATCTCGGGGGCCGGCGAAGTGGCGCTGGACTGGGCCGTCGTCCTGCCCACGCTTGCCGAGACGTCCCGCGTCATCGCCTACGACCGCGCCGGCCTGGGTGCCAGCGACCCCGTCTCGCGGCTGACACTGGACTCTCAGGTACGCGACCTGGTGGCGCTGCTCGACCACGTCGGTCCCGCCGTGCTGGTCGGTCACAGCTGGGGCGGACTGCTCGCCGAGCTGACCGCCCTCGCCCGGCCCGACCGCACACGTGGCGTGGTCCTCGTCGACCCGTTCCACGAGGACACCACGGCGCAGGTGCCACTGGCGCTGCGGGTTTCGTCGAGTCTCGTGCTCGGCGCCCTTCCCGTGCTCAAGGCGATCGGGCTCTTCAACCGGATCGCCGCGAACGTGGGCCGCGAACTCGCACGGCGCTGCACCGACGACCCGACGACCCAGGCAGTGGTCACGGCGGCGTACGTGGCCAGCTACGGCACGTACGCGCAGGTCGCGACCATCCGCGCGGAGAACCGCCTCGCCAACGCCTGCACCGGCGAGGTCCGTGCCGCCCGCGCGGTATCGGCGGTCCCCGACGTGCCGATGAGAGTCCTCACGGCGACCCGCGGCAAGCCCGCCGCGCTGCAACAGCGCTCCCGCGACCTCGCCGAGCGGACCGCCGCGCTCTTCGCACGCGGCGTCCACCGCGAGGTGCCCGACAGCGGCCACTACATCCACAAGGAACAGCCCGCCGCCGTGGTGGACGCCGTCCGCGCCGTCCGCGCCGAGGCGGATCGGGACACGCCGTAGCGGCGCGCGGGAGTCCGTCGCACCGGCTCAGCGGGCGTACCACCGGGCCAGCCACGGGGTGAGCGCAGCCCGGGGACCAGCAACTGAAGGACGTGCACGACGGCGCCGTAGGCAAAGACCAGCACGGCCGCCGACACGACCAGCCGGACCCGCAGTGGTACGCCCTGCCAGCGACCGGTGCTCATCCGGCCAGTCTGTCGCAGCGGCGCGAGCACCGAGCGAGCGGTCAGAGCGGCTCGGGAAGCGTCTGCTCCATCGGCATCGGCACCTGGAGGTAGGTGACGCCGCGCATGTCCAGCCAGGCCCGGTCCGGCGCGCGGACCAGCCGCACCATCACCGACTCGCAGGACGGGCAGCGCGCGACCAGGCCCGGTGCGTGCGAGTAGACGTGCAGGCTGGCCATCGAGCCGGTCATCCCGCAGTTCTCGCAGCGGCCCATCGCGGTGCTGAGGTCGACGGTGAACAGCTCGCGCATCGGGCCGTCGAGCATGTTGCCGTCCAGGTACGACATCTCGGTCATCGGGTCTCCTCGACGTTGCGGTCGGCGGGCGGGACAGACGGCGGACGGGACAGGCGGCGGGCAGGCCGCCAGGGCGCTCAGCCGGTGGGGCCGAAGCGTTCGGTCCTGATCCGCCGCGACGCGTGGCCCAGGCCCACCAGCAGATCGGCCACGGCCTCCACGAACCCGGTGGGGCCGCACACGTAGGTGAGCGGTTCCAGGTCCGGCGGCCAGCCATGGGTGTTCACGTCGGCCAGCCCGACCCGGTGCGGCTCGCCGCGCCAGCCGTCGGGGGCCTCGCGGGTGTACACGTACGCCACATCGAGGCCGAAGTCGTCGCGGCCCCGGCGGCGCAGCTCGTCGGCGTAGATCACGTCCTGCGCCGTGCGCACCGAGTAGATCAGCCGGAACGGCACCTTGCTGCCGACCGCCCGCCGCGCCCGGATCATCGCCATCAGCGGCACGATGCCGGAGCCACCCGCGACCAGCTGCACCGGCGCGGTGTCCTCCGACCGCCAGATGAACCAGCCGCCGAGCGGTCCGCGGACCTCCACCGGGTCGCCGGCACCGAAGACATCGATGAGGTACGGGGACACCTCGCCGTCGGGCACCCGCTGGACTGTCACCTCGATGCGCGGGCCGCCGGGGCCGTCCACGGCCGGTCCGGCGATCGAGTACGACCGGGCGGCCTGGTAGCCGTCCGGAGCGGTCAACCGCACGTCGACGTGCTGCCCGGGCAGGTGCCCCGGCCAGTCCGGCACCTCCAGGACCAGCGTCTGCGCGGTTGCCGTCTCCACCCGGCGCTCCACCAGCCGTGCCACCTGCCACTTGATCGGCGCGCGGGCCGGGGTGCCCGTCGCCACGGCCCGCTCAGTCACCCTGGTACCGCTGCTCACGCCACGGGTCGCCGTAGTCGTGGTAGCCGGCCGTCTCCCAGAAACCCGGCTCGTCCATCGTCTTGAGCCGGATGCCGCGCACCCACTTGGCGGACTTCCAGAAGTACAGGTGCGGCACCAGCAGCCGCGCCGGGCCGCCGTGCTCGGCCGGCAGGGGCGCCCCGTCGAACGTGTGCGCCACCCAGGCCCGGCCGCCGCGCAGGTCGTCAAGCGGAAGGTTCGTGGTGTATCCGCCGTACGAGTGGGCGAGCGCGAAGTGCGCGCCGGTGTCCACGCCGTCGAGCAGGGTGTCCAGGGATACGCCCTGCCAGGTGGTGCCGAGCTTCGACCAGTGGGTGACGCAGTGGATGTCGACCATCGGCGTCTCCTGCGGGAGAGCCATCAGCTCCTGCCACGACCACCGGTACTCGGTGCCGTTCTCGGCGGAGATGACGAACTCCCAGGTGTCCAGGGAGACCCGGGGTGTCGGGCCGGCCGACAGCACCGGAAAGTCCTCGGTCAGGTACTGACCGGGTGGCAGCGCCGGCTCCTGCGTTCGGGGCCGACCCGAGAAGCCCGGTGACACGATTCCCATGGCACAGTCGTACCACCCGCGCCGGCCGGGCGGGAGGTTTCCCGCGTACCCCCTCGTCGGCCCGGCGCGGCGCGGTCAGTGCCGCTCCGTGACGACCTCGCGCTGCTCGGGTGTGTCCCCCCGGGTGGCGCGCAGGCTGGTCAGGGTCACCACGACCAGCACGCCGATGATCACGCCGAGTGAGGCCAGGGTGGGGATCTGCGGCACGCTCGCCCAGATGCCGTGGGCCCAGTGCAGACCCAGTTTGAGGCCGATGAACGCCAGGATGATCGCCAGGCCGTAGCTGAGGTGCACCAGCCGGCTCAGCGCCGCGTGCAGGACGAAGTAGAGCGCCCGCAGGCCGAGCAGGGCGAACGCGTTGGTGGCGAAGACGAGGTACGGGTCCTCGGTGATGCCGTAGACGGCCGGCACCGAGTCGACGGCGAAGACGATGTCGGTGGCCAGCACCGCCACCACCACCAGGGCGAACGGGGTGAGTGCCCGCTTCGCGCCCTGCCGCACGGTCATCCGCGCGCCGTGGTACTCGTCGACCACCGGCATGATCTTGCGCAGCAGCTTCACCGAGCGCATCTTGTTGATGTCGACCTCCTGCTGGTGCCCGGCGAGGGCGTCGCGCAGCAGCTTCACCGCGGTGGCGATGAGGATGATCGCGAAGAGCAGGAACGCGAAGTCGAGGGTCTGCAACGCCGCCGCGCCCAGGGCGATGAAGACCGCCCGCAGCACCAGCGCGCCGGCGATGCCGTAGAGCAGCACCCGCTGGGCGAGCACGGCCGGCACCGCGAACGCGGCAAGCAGCAGCATGAAGACGAAGAGGTTGTCGACCGAGAGGGACTTCTCCACGAGGTAACCGGTCAGGTACTGCACGCCCTGCTCGGAGCCGTAGCGGGACCAGACCCAACCGCCGAACGCCAGCGGCAGCGCGACGTAGAACGCCGACCAGCCGATCGCCTCCCGCATGGACACCTCGTGCGGCTTGCGCGTCACCAGGAAGTCCAGCACCAGCAGGAGAATCACGCCGGCGATGGTCAGCGCCCAGAGCGTGGGCGTACCCACCGACGACAGGTCACTCGCCGCAGCCAGGTATGACGATTCGGTCATGGGGTCTCCTCGAACACCGTGTCATGTTCGAGGTCTCCTTCACCCATCGAAGATGGGCAACCACCCGAGGCACGCCGGGCGTGCCGTACTGACCGGAATGGTTCGTGGGAAGTACTCCCCTCGCACCACAAGGTTAGGCCAGGTCCGTTCGACACGCCAAGCCGGACGTCGATGGTTGCCCTGGCCAACCGCTGTGTGCGCCCGGCCGGAGGTGTCACCGCTCAGGATCGGCGCAACGTCGCGCCCGGCGCCATCGCCTGCTCCACGAGATCCCGATAGTCGCGCGGCAACTGGGTCGCCACGTCGTCGAACTCCCCGCCCGTGATCGCCTCCCGCAGGGTGGTGAACACCGCCCGTACGGCGTCGCGCGCGGCCGGCTCCTGCACCCGGGCACGCAGCGCGACGCGCGCCACGAACTCGGCCGCCCCGAACCGGTCCGCCTGCTCGGTGCTCGGGCTCGGCTTGAGCACCAGTTGCAGCGGCTGCGGAAGCTGCGCGGCCAGGTCCAGCACCTCGCCACCGGTCAGCCGCTCGGCGAACGTCTCCAACACCGCCCGGGTCAGCTCGACCGCCTGCTCGGACGACGTCCGGGTGCGCTGGGAAACCTGATCGACGAAGGTGTCGTAGTTCATCGCGTACTCCCTCGGGCTTGTCGACGGCGCCTGCGGGTACCCGCGGCCGTGCGCGGGAAACGACGCCGATTTCCTCGCTCGGGTCGGCGTGAGCGGGCGGCGGGTGGGTAACCGCCGCCGGTCGTGACCACATCGATGCCCCGAGGGAGCCCCAGACATGGCGAGCTACGCGGACGTCCTGCAGTACCTGTCGAGCCTGGACTACCCGGCCGAGAAGGACGACGTGGTCCGCGAGGCCGAACGGGAGGGCGCCCCTCCGGACGTGCTCAAGGCGCTGCGCGCCCTGCCGCCCGTCGACTACGCCAACGGCAACGAGGTGGCCCGGTCCGCAGGCATCGAGGCCGCCCCCGAGGTGGGCCCCGCGCAACGGGCCGCGCAGGCCCGGGACAAGAAGCACAACCGGGTGTCGCAGCATCTGCGCGGCATCTGACCAGGCGGTGGCGGACCCCGCAGTGAGCCGCCGATGACCAGCACGGGTCCGCTGTCCCGCCCCCCGGACGGGCACACCCCGGCGGCGACGCAACTCGTCGTCGTGGCGGTGGCAGGCGTCATCGCCGGCTGCGTCTTCGCCCTGACACTGACGCCGTCGCTCGCGCCACTGGCCGGCTGGGACGCCGCCGCGCTGAGCTGGCTGGTGCTGGTGTGGCGCAAACTCTGGCCGATGGACGCCGCCCGCACCGCCCGACTCGCCGTGCACGAGGACCCGAACCGGGCCACCCGGGACGTGGTGCTGCTGATCGCCTGCCTCGCCAGCCTGCTGGCCGTCGGCCTCGTGGTGGCCAGCGCCCACTCGGCGCCACCCGGCCTGCACCGGGACCTGTACGGCGGGCTGGGCGTCTTCAGCGTGCTGCTGTCCTGGCTGGTGGTGCACACCGTGTTCGCCGCCCGCTACGCCCGGATCTACTACACCGGCCCCGACGGCGGGGTGAACTTCAACCAGCCCGAACCGCCCCGGTACACGGACTTCGCCTACGTGGCGTTCACCATCGGGGCGACGTTCCAGGTCTCCGACACCAACCTGACCAGCAACGAGATGCGTCGCACGGTGCTGCGGCACTCGATGGTGTCGTACCTGTTCGGCGCGTTCATCATCGCCGTCACGGTGAACCTGCTGGCGGGGCTGGCCCACTGAGCGCTCAGCCCGGCTGCGTCACGGGCGGCTGTTCGCCGGGACAGGCGGGCGCCCCGTGGCCACGAACCGCGACCGGGGGCGCCACGCAAACCTGCCCAGGCGGTGAACCGCGCCCGAACCGGTCGCGGTCACCAGGCGGTGGATGGCCACTCGAACCGAGCGGCCAGCACTGCCGGGTACAACCATACGACAGACCATCCCCCGTACGGTCAGTTTTTGCCGAAGTGTGGGCCAGGGCACGTCAGGAGTGGCCTGTCAGCTCCGCGTACCGGCGCTCCAGATCCACCCGGCCAAGGGCCCCCACCAGCTCTCGGCCCGGCGCGCTGTTGGCCCGGGGCCCTCTCGGTCCGGTCAGCCGTGCAGGCTGCCGGTGCGGTCGCGGGCCTTGAGCCGGGTGGTGGGCAGGGCGGGCGCCGGCAGCGGCGACGCCGCATCGTCGGCCACCACTCCGAAGCGCCGGCCGGCCATCCAGTCCTCCCGGGCGGCGGCGACCTCCTCGTGCGAGCGGCCCACGAAGTTCCACCACATGACCAGCGGCTCCTCGAACGGCGTACCGCCCAGCAACAACAGCCGGGCCCCCGCCCCGCCGCGCACGGTCACCTCGCGTCGACCAGAACCCAGGTACAGCAACGCGCCCGGCTCGAAACTCACCCCGGCGGCCTCGGCGGAGCCGGACATGGCCAGCAGCGCGTACTCGAAATCGGGCCGCAACGGCAGCGTCGTCGGCGCCGACCCACCCAGCTCGAGTTGCACGCCCACCAGCGGGGTGTGCACCACCGCCGGGGACCGCTGGCCGGCGAACTCGCCGACCAGCAGCGTCGCGTCGACGTCGCCGTCCCGCCAGCGTGGCAGGTCGGCGTGGTGGGCGAAGTCCGCGGCGCCGGCCCGCGCCGGGTCCGGCAACGCCACCCAGAGCTGCACGCCGTGCATGACCGGCGGGTGCGTGGCCGGCGACCGCTCCGAGTGGGCGATGCCGTGCCCGGAGGTCATCACGTTCAACTGGCCGGGCCGGATCGCCTGGACGTTGCCGAGGCTGTCGCGGTGAATGATCTCGCCGTCGAGCAGCCAGGTCACCGTCTGCAGGCCCGTGTGCGGGTGCGGCGGGACCTCCATGCCCGGCCGCTGCGCCACGTCGTCGGGGCCAAAATGGTCCACGAAGCACCACGCGCCGACCATCCGCCGAGGCCGCTGCGGCAACAACCGCCGGACCGTCGTGTACCGCCCCAGCGGCACGTCGTGGCCCGGCAGCAGCACGCTGCCGGGATCGACGTCGGCCACGCCTGGCGGTCGGGTCTGTGCCAGCATCGATTCGGTACGCTCCACCGCCCGACTGTACGCTCGCGCCCACCCCGGGCTGCGGCGCTTCCCGGCACGGGTGACCGCCAGCGCAGCACGTCACGGGCAGCCCGGTCGGCATCCGTGGGGCGCTCACCGGGACTCGGTCACCGTGACGGCTGCCGGCGCCCGCCACCAGGTCAAGGAAGAGACGGTCGGTCGAGCGTCCAAGTTCCACCTCGGGCGGACCGACAATGCCCGCTGGCCGGCATCCCGGGTTCGGGGTGCCGGCCAGTCGGTCGGGTCGTGCGGTGGGTCAGCTGTTCCAGTGCTGGGTGACGAGGTCGGTGGCCTGCTGCTCCCACTGGGCGTAGGCGTCGGGGTAGGCGGAGACCTGGACGGTCTGCGCGGCGTCGGTCAGGGGCATGTCCTGCCAGCCGTCGACCTGACGCAGGCCCTTGAGGAACGCGGTCGTGGAGTACTCGGGGTTGGTGATCTGCTCCGGGGTGCCCCAACCACTGGAGGGGCGCTGCTGGAACAGGCCCAGCGAGTCGTGGTCGTTGGCGTCGCCGAGGTGGCCCAGGTTGTCCAGCTTCGACTCCTGCAGGCTCGTCGCGATGGAGATGACCGCGGCGCGTTCGGGCAGGCCGGCCTTCTTCGTGGCGGCGATGATCGCCTTGGCGTTGGCCGTCTGCTCACCGTTGAGGTCGATGTGCGACTGGTCGCCCTGCGGCTTCGGCGCGCTGGTCTGCACGGCGACCGCTACCGGCTTGGCGTCGACGGGGTTGGCGTGGGCGGCGATCGGGCCGGCGAAGACACCACCGGCGAACGCGAGACCAGCAACCGACAGCATGCTCTTACGGAAGATCGTGTTCATCAGGGGTAGCTCCTTCGGGGGTAGGAACACCCACGCGACCGATGGGGGTCGGCACGGCGGGGGTGTGAGCACCTCGTCCGGCGCTGCAGATTCAGAGGGGGGAAGTCTCAGGGTCGGCGGCCTGCGAGCGGGGGCTCGTGGCGCCGGGACCGGATGTAACGACCGTCGGGCCGGGGTGATTCCCGGGGCCGCCCATCGCGCCGGCGGGCCGTGGTCCTGCGATCGTCAGGGTGTGTAACGACCCCCGGCCCGCCACGATTCCGGCCCACGGATGCACCCGGTCACACCCAACGACCGCCGAGAAACGGACATCGCGCCCATCCGGCGCAGGCCGTACGGCACGCCGACGGGATGATCGACTCGGGTTCGCCGAAACCGGGGTATCCGGGACGGGCTGACACCCCGATTTCAGTGAAGGCGAGTGGGGCGGAGCGGTGTCACCCCTCCAGGCGAGAGCGGACCTTTCCGGCGCAGGCCCCCACAACGGTCTGCGCGTCGAGTCCGAGACTCTCGATGGCCACGAGCGCGCTGAACACCACGTCGGCCAACTCGGCTGCCACGTCCTCGCGGGTGTGGGTGACACCCTTGCGCGGATTCTGCCCGAGCAGCCCGATCCAGGCGGCCGATGCCTCCCCCGCCTCCTCGGTGAGCTTGAGGATGCGGCAGGTCAGTTCCGTCTGCCCGGTGCCGTTCGCCGCGTCCAGCCAGCTCCGCGCAGCCCGGGCCGCCGCCCAGATCGATTCGTCCACGGCGACCAGTCAACCCGACGACCCCGACCGACCACGCACCCGGCCCGCACGGTCGAGGCGGGCACCGCGCTGACGGGCATCGGCCAGGCCGACCACGGACACCTCGGGCCGGTCTGATCGGCCGGACAGTCAGCTCTGACCGGCCGGTCAGCTCAGCCATTGACTCCGGTCGACGGCAGTCCTAGGTTCAGGACGCTACCGGCCGGTAGGCAACCGTCCCGCCTGGTCGCCCCGCAGGCGACATCCGTCCGATGGGGAGCATCGATGCTGTCCGTGCCCATTCGTACCCTGCGCCGCCTGGTCGCCACCACCGCGACACTGACCCTCAGCGTCGGGCTGCTCGGCGCCGCGCCAAGCACCGCCGCCACATCCACCGCCACCGGATCCACTGCCACCGGATCCACCGCCGCAGCCAGCACCGCCGGCCACGACCCCTCCGGCGACCAGCCGCTGCCCGGCTACACCTTCGAGAATCCGCCGCTGGCGCCGCTGGTGGTGGGCGGCAGACCGACGACGGTACGCCAGGGCGCGCACCGGCACGCCGCGTACATCATCGAGGTTCCCGCCCGGTGGAACGGTGACCTGGTGGTGTGGGCGCACGGCTACCGCGGCCAGGGCACCGTGCTCTCGCCGGAGCCGCCGGCGTTCGAGCTGCGTCAGCGGCTGCTGGCCCAGGGGTACGCGTGGGCGTCGTCGTCGTACGACCGCAACGGCTTCGACATCCGCTCCGGCGTGCTGAGCACGAAGGACCTCGCCGACCACTTCGGACGGACCGTACGCAGACCCCACCGCACCTACCTGGCCGGGGTGTCGATGGGCGGGTACGTCATCGGCCGCTCGCTGGAGCAGTACCCCGGCTACTACGACGGGGCGCTCCCCATGTGCGGCGTACTCGGTGACCAGACGCTGCTGGACTTCTACCTCGACTACAACCTGGTAGCGCAGGCCCTCGCCGGAGTGCCGGCCTACCCGACGCCTGCCGACTACCTGAGCAACGCGGTGCCCCGCATCCAGGTGGCGCTCGGGCTGGCCGGGCTCACGCCGACCGGGCCGGACACCACGACCGACCGGGGCAAGCAGTTGCGGGCCATCACCGTGAACCGGTCGGGCGGGCCACGGCCCGGCGCGGAAGCGGCATTCGCGGTCTGGAAGGACTTCCTCTTCTCCATCGCGGTGACCGACGGCGGCGACTCCCCCGCCCAGCGGCCCAGCCAGATCTCCACGAACCTGCTGACCCGCTACACCCCGAACAGCCCCGTCGACGTCAACTCGACAGTGCGGCGGGTGGCCCCGGAGAACATCGTGCAGCGGCTCCTGCCGACGCTTACCGAGGTGCCGAAGATCGCCGGTCGTCCGAGCGCGCCCGTGGTCAGCCTGCACGACCTGGGCGACATGTTCGTGCCGTTCAGCATGGAGCAGGCGTACGCCACAGATGTGGCACGCAACGGTCGCAGCCGGCTGGTGGTGCAGCGGGCCATCCGGGCCGCGCAGCACTGCGAGTTCAGTCCGGCCGAGGCCGGCGCCGCCTGGGACGATCTGGTGTCCTGGGTACGCGCCGGCAAGCGCCCGGCCGGCGACACGGTGACCGACCCGGCGGTGGTGGCCCGGCCCGAGTACGGCTGCCGGTTCAGCGACCGGGCCGCGTACGCCTCCGGGGTGGGCACCCGTCGCCTGTACGCGGCCTGCTGAGGCAGCGCCCGCGGCCACGACGACGCCGGCCGGCTCCCGAGGTGGGGGCCGGCCGGCGTGTGTGTGCGTGTGGTGTCACCAGAGCTGCTGGACGACGTCGGCCGCCTGCTCCTCCCACTGCGCGTACGCGTACGGGAAGGCGGAGACCTGCACGGTCTGCGCGGCGGCGGTCAGCGGCAGGTCCTGCCAGCCGCCCACGTTCTTCAGTGCGCTGAAGAACGCCGTGGCGGCGTACTCCGGGTCGGTGATCTGCTCGGGCGTGCCCCAACCGGACGACGGACGCTGCTGGAACAGGCCCTGCGAGTCGTGGTCGTTGTACGCGCCGAGGTGGCCGAGGTTGTAGAGCTTCGACTCCTGCAACGAGGTGGCGACGCCGATCACCGCGCCACGGTCGCCGACGCCTGTCTTCTTGGCCGCGTCCACGATCTTGCGGGCGTTGTCGAGCTGCGCGTCGTCGAGCGGGACGCGCGACTGGGCGCCCTCGATGCCGTGCGGGATCAACTCGTCGCGGCTCGGCTTGCCGGCCGGCGGCTTGCCGGTGGCGGAACCGGTGGTCAGCCCGGACTCGACGGGCTGCTCCTCCTGGTGCGCCGCCGTGACGGCCTTACCCGTGGTGGCTTTACCGGTGGCGAGGTCGATGGCGGCCACCGCGCCCTGGTGCGGCCCGGAGGTGACCGGGGCGGCGGCCGCGGTCGGCGCGAGCGCCAGACCGCCGAGGGCAGCCACACCCACCACGCTCAGCGCGGTCTTGCGGTACGAGTCCTTAGCGATGGCGGGGAGCCATCGAGTGAAGTCGACCTTCACGATGGTTCCTTTCGATCGTGCGGAGCGCTCCGGGGTGAACGCTCCTCGGGAGATGACCGCGGAAAGGGGTTTGGGCTCCGGCGGTACGGGGGACACAACCGGGTTGACGTGTCGGTCATTCCGGAAATGCCAGGCTGTCGGCGCGGGGCGGTCCTGGTCACCTCGGGAAACGGGACAGACCGGCCTTTCGGCGACGAGGCGGACTGTCAGTGAGACGGCTCGCCGAACCGCACCAGAACGTGCCAGAGCTGCTTGAGGTGCTGCAGGGTGTCCGCGATCGGGCCCCGGTCCGCCCACCGCCCCGGTTCGGTGACCACCGACACCGCGCCCCGACCGATCAGCGCCGCGTCCACCGGGGCGCCCGGTCGGGCGAATTCGCGGTGCAGTCGAGCGGCCAACACCGGGATCGCGGGGCCTCGAAACTCCGCATCCACACGGTCGACGGCCAGCGCGAAACCGGGGTGCCACCGCAGCGGAAAACCGTACCGCCGGGCGATCGATTCCAGCGTCGCCCCGGTCGGGGTGCCGGCGAAGGACGGATCCACCACCAGTTCCTCGACGTCGCGTGCGAGGTCGAGAGGGCCGTGGATCTGGGCCTCCACGTAGTCGTCGAGCGCGCGCCCGAGCGTGGCCTGCGCGCTCGGCGTCTCCAGCAGCGTCCGAGTCAGGGTGGCGACGTCAGTCCCGGCCCGGCCCAGGCACTCGCCCGTGCCGGCGACACCCACCAGCAGCCCGGCGAGCACCGCCTCGAAGGCGTCGGCAGTTCCCACCACGGCGGGGTCGAGGTGGCTGTCGCCGAGGCAGAAGGTCGCCCGGGCCAGCACCGCCGGGCGCAGCCGCAGGTGACAGGAGCCGAAGCGGGGACAGGCGCCGTCCGCGTGGTCGAGCAGGTTCAGTCCGCCGTACGTGGGTCGATCCGCCGGCGCCGCCCCGGGCCGCTGGTACGCGCCGCCGAACATCCGGTGCTCCCACCGGTCGCGGTCGCCACCTGGGTACGCGGTGAGCCCGCCGTTGGAGATCCCCGTGACGAACTGACTGCGGTACACCCCGTCCTCGGCGAGCGCGGACGCGACGGCCCGCCCGCCGGCGCACAGGCGATCGGGGTGGAAGTTGACTGTGAGCCGCCCACGGTCGGCTGCCGCGGCGAGCAGCCGCTCCGGCAGGTGGCCGACGTCGGCGGCGGCGAGTTCCCGTTCGATCGCGGCGAGCGCCGTCCGACGCTCGGCCACGGCCGACGCCCGCACGTACGCGAGGGCAGCCACCTGCGCCGAGGTGAGAGCGGCGGCGCGGAGCCCACCCCGCTCAGACGTCGCCGTCATGTCCGGGGTCCACCGCCGCGGTCCCGGCAAGCTCCTCGAAGACGGTGATCTGGAGGTCCGCCGGGGCGTCCAGGCGGGAGTTCAGCGACTGCCACGGTGTACGCGTCGGCGGCGCGATCTCGCTCGCCCCGGCGGCGACGAGTCGGGCCGTGGTCGCCCGTGCGTCGTCCACCTCGAAGGCCACCCGGATGCGCGGCGCGACCTGCCGGCCCACCTCGACCTCGTCGATCATCCGCTTCTGTGCCGGGTTGGCGATCTCCAGTGTGGCCCGACCGGCGTCCAGGATCACCACCCGGGCGTCCCCGTCGCCGGTGAACGCCGCCTCCTCGGGTAGGCCGAGGGCGTCCCGGTAGAACGCCACAGCAGCCTCGTGGTCCGCTGCCTCCACCACGAGGCGCAGCTGACGGACGACGGGTACGGGGTGCTCGGCGGCCATGCGCCGGATCCTAACAACGAACCAGCGTGGCACCGTCCGGAAGAAAGCGACGACGGTCGAAAGGTAGCTGGACGTCAAGCCGGTGCTGGGCGCCGTCGACGAACGCTGCGCCACCACGCAGGCCGCGACACGCAGCCCGACCGCGACGACAAGCCCCGCCCGCAACGCACAGCCGACCGCGGCGACAGGCCGGCCGACCTGTCGCCGTCAGTGCCCGCGTGCCAGCCACTCCGGCAGGTGCGGGGCCTCCCCGCCGATAGTGGTGTCGTCGCCGTGCCCGGTGTGCACGACCGTCTCCGGAGGCAGGGTCAGTAGCCGGGTACGGATCGATCGCACGATGGTGTCGAAGTCGCTGTACGAGCGCCCGGTCGCGCCCGGCCCACCCTGGAACAGGGTGTCGCCGGTGAACACCGCCTCAAGGTCGGGGGCGTGGAAGCTGCACGCGCCGGGACTGTGCCCGGGGGTGTGCAGCACCCGCAGCGCGGTGCCGGCCACCTCGATGCTCTGCCCGTCCTGCACCTCCCCGTGCGGCGGCAGGTGGGGGTGGACCAGGTCCCAGAGCACCCGGTCGGCGGCGTGCAGCAGCACCGGAGCGCCGGTCGCCTCGGCCAGTTCGGGAGCCACCCGTACGTGGTCGTCGTGGGCGTGGGTGGCCAGGATGGCGCGGACCCGACGGTCGCCCACAAGCGCGAGGATCGCGGCGACGTCGTGGGGCGCGTCGAGGATGACGCACTCGTCGTCGTCGCCGATCACCCAGACGTTGTTGTCGACCTCGAACGTCTGCCCGTCCAGGGAGAACGTGCCGGAGGTGACCGCGTGGTCGATCCGGGCGGTCATCAGAACACCACCACCGAGCGGAGCACGTCGCCGTGGTGCATCCGGTCGAAGGCGTTCTCGACCTGGTCGAGGGCGATCTCCTCGGTGACGAAGGCGTCCAGGTCGAGACGACCCTGCAGGTACAGCTCGGTGAGCATCGGGAAGTCCCGGCTGGGCAGGCAGTCGCCGTACCAACTGGACTTGAGGGCGCCGCCGCGACCGAAGACGTCCAGCAGCGGCAGCTCGATCTGCATCTGCGGGGTCGGCACGCCTACCAGCACGACCGTGCCGGCCAGGTCCCGGGCGTAGAACGCCTGCTTCCAGGTCTCCGGTCGGCCCACCGCGTCGATCACCACGTCGGCGCCGAACCCGCCGGTGGCGGCACGGATCGCCTCGACCGGGTCGGTCTCGGAGGCGTTCACGGTGTGGGTGGCGCCGAACGTCCGGGCCCAGTCCAGCTTGCGGCTGTCGGTGTCCACCGCGACGATCGTGGTGGCGCCGGCGAGGGCCGCGCCGACGACCGCCGCGTCCCCGACACCGCCGCAGCCGATCACCGCGACCGAGTCGCCGCGGGTCACGTTGCCGGTGTTCATCGCCGCGCCCAGCCCGGCCATCACGCCGCAGCCGAGCAGGCCCACGGCGGCCGGACGGGCGGCCGGGTTCACCTTCGTGCACTGGCCGGCGTGCACGAGCGTCTTCTCGGCGAACGCGCCGATGCCAAGCGCCGGGGCGAGTTCCGTCCCGTCGGTGAGGGTCATCCGCTGCGCGGCGTTGTGGGTGTTGAAGCAGTACCAGGGCCGACCCCGGCGGCAGGCCCGGCAGACGCCACAGACGGCCCGCCAGTTGAGCACCACGAAATCGCCCGGGGCCACGTCGGTGACGCCCTCCCCCACCTGCTCGACGACGCCCGCCGCCTCGTGTCCGAGCAGGAACGGGTAGTCGTCGTTGATGCCACCCTCGCGGTAGTGCAGGTCGGTGTGGCAGACCCCGCAGGACTGGATCCGGACGATCGCCTCACCGGGGCCGGGATCGGGTACCACGATGGTGGTGACCTCGACCGGTGCGCCCTTGCTGCGGGAGATGACTCCCCGGACTTCCTGGCTCACTTCGCCTCCTGCTTGTGGTGTGCGGTGGGACCGGACGCCGGGCAGGCGGGTGAACCGGGCTCGGCGGTGGGCCCCCGGCGAACCTACCGCGATCATCACGGCCGGCCCAGTCGGCCGGGCGGTGCGGTTATCGGCTGTCACGCGGGGTACGCGGGCCACAATTCGGACCACGGCCACCAGGAGTGATCATGAAATTCGCGCACCTGCCGCTGCGGGTCAGCATCGGCGCGTACTTCCTCAACTCGGGTCTGGGCAAGCGGAACCTGGAGGGCGAGGCCGCGCAGGCCATGCACGGGATGGCGGTGGCGGCCATGCCGCAGCTCGGTCAGTTGGAGCCGCCGCGGTTCGCCAAGCTGCTGTCGTACTCCGAGATCGCCCTGGGGGCGGCGCTGCTCGCGCCGTTCGTCCCGGCGCCCCTGGCGGGGCTGGGCCTGACCGCGTTCGGCGCGGGCCTCGTGCAGCTGTACCTGAAGACGCCGGGGATGCGCGAGCCGGGCAGCATCCGGCCGACCCAGCAGGGCGCGGGGCTGGCCAAGGACGTCTGGCTGGTCGGCGCCGGCCTCACCCTGGTGCTGGAGGGGTTCTGCCACGGCCGTCGGCGCGGCTGACCTGGGCGAATCGCGTCGGCGGCGCCCGTTATCGTGTGGGCGACCCGGCGGTCGGCCTGAGGAGCTGCGGTGACCCACACTCGTTCGGTGCGGCCGTTCTACCGGCCGATGCGGCCCCGCCGTCGCGACGAGCCGCACCGCGCGGCCACCCCGCTGGAGCTCTTCTTCGACCTGTGTTTCGTGGTGGCCGTGGCGCAGGCGGCGTCCAGCCTGCACCACGACGTGGCCGAGGGCCACCTCGCCCACGCGCTGCCCAGCTACCTGATGGTGTTCTTCGCGATCTGGTGGTCGTGGATGAACTTCACCTGGTTCGCCTCGGCGTACGACACCGACGACGACGTCTACCGGATCACCACGCTTGTGCAGATCACCGGGGCGTTGATCCTGGCGGCCGGTGTGCCGCGCGCCTTCACCGACGGCGACTTCAGAGTCATCACCTACGGGTACGTAGTGATGCGACTGGCCGCCGTCGCGCAGTGGATCCGGGCAGCCGCAGGCGATCCGGCGCACCGCGCGGCGGCACACCGCTACGCGGTCGGCGTGACGGTGGTGCAGCTCGGCTGGCTGCTGCGGCTGGCGCTGCCCGACGGCTGGGGCGTCGCGACGTTCGTGCTGCTGGCGCTCGCCGATCTGCTGGTGCCGGCGGTGGCCGAGCGTCCCGGGATGACGCCGTGGCACCCCGGGCACATCGGCGAGCGGTACGGGCTGTTCACGCTGATCGTGCTCGGCGAGGCGGTGCTGGCGATCTCGGTGGCGATCCAGACCGGGCTCGACGCGGGCGACAGCGGCCTCTGGGCGCTCGCGGCGGCCGGCGCGATCATCGTGTTCGCGCTGTGGTGGCTCTACTTCGACCGTCCGGTCGAGGCGCCGGACCGGTTGCCGTACTCGCTCATCTGGGGCTACGGCCACTACCTGATCTTCGGGGCGATCGCCGCGGTCGGAGCCGGCCTGCCCGTGGCGGTGGACCACGAGCGGCACCTCGCGCACATCTCCGCGACGACAGCCGCCTACGCGGTGGCCGTGCCGATCGCAGTCTACCTGCTGACGGTCTGGGTGTTGCTCGTCCGCCGCCGACAGCACGGCGCGGTGGTCGTCGCGTACCCGGTCGTCGCCGGACTGGCGCTGCTCGTGCCGCTGGGTCCGGCCCCGGTGCAGGTGCTCGCGCTGGTGCTTGTCGCCCTCGTGACGCTGACGGTGCTGCTGCGCGGACGCGACGCCGGGGCGTCCGCGACACCCACCACCTGACCCCGATCTGGATCAGGCATCGACCAACCGGCCTGCCGGCGCGCGATACGGCCCGGAAGTGGGCAGAATTGCGGCATGCTTCGCCGCCGATGGTTGCTGGCCGATCAACTCGGGCCACATTTCCTCGACGACCCCGATCAACCGGCCCTGCTGGTAGAGGTCCGGGAGCTGTTTCGCCGTCGGCCGATGCACCGGCAGAAGGCGCACCTGATCCTCTCGGCCGTGCGCCACCGCGCCGCCGAGTTGGGCGACCGGGCGCTGCTGCTGCGTACCGGCACGTTCCGCGAGGCCCTCGCGCAGGTTCCCGAGCCGGTGGAGGTGTGCCACCCGCACTCCCGGGCCGCGCTGGGTTTCGCCCGCTCGGTGCCCGGGTTGACTGTGCTGCCGCCGCGCGGCTTCGTCACCAGCCAGGCCGACTTCGTGGCCTGGGCGGACCGCACCCGTCGGGGGCCGCTGCGGATGGCCGACTTCTACCGGCAGGCCCGTCGCTGGCACGACGTGCTGAGCGGGCCGGCCCGGGGCACCGGCGGAGCCCCGTCGCCGCGTCGGCCCCGCGCGGAGGCCCCGGCCGTGCCGGCGACGCCGCCGCCCCCACCGCCGATCGTCGAGGACGACATCGACGCGCAGGTCCGCCACGATCTGGACCGGTGGGAGGCCGACGGGGTGCGGTTCGTCGGCCGCGACGGCCCCCGGCAGTACCCTGCCACGCACGCCGAGGCGCAGGCCCGGCTGGCGCACTTCCTGACGCACCGGCTGCCCGGGTACGGCCGCTACGCCGACGTGATGAGCGCCGACGACCCGCTGTTCGCGCACTCGGCGCTGTCGTCGTCGTTCAACCTGGGGTTGCTGCACCCCGAGCCGGCCGTACGCGCCGCCGAGCAGGCGTGGCGGTCCGGCGCCGCTCCCCGCACGGCGGTGGAGCCGTTCATCCGGGGGCTGCTCGGTTGGCGGGAGTTCCTCTGGCACTTGTACTGGTATTACGAGCCACAGTTCCGGGGCGCGAACTGGTTGGCCGCGACAGAGCCGATGCCGCAGTGGTTCGCCGAGCTGGACGCCGACGCGGTGGAGGCGCGCTGCCTGGCCGACGTGCTCGCCGCCGTCCGGGACCGGGCGTGGACACACCACAGCCCCCGGCTGCTGGTGCTGGGCAACTACGCGTTGCAGCGCGGCTGGCGTCCCGTCGAGGTGGCGGACTGGTTCAAGCGCTGCTTCGTCGACGGCACCGACTGGGTGATGAACGCGACTGTCATCGGCATGAGCCAGTACGCCGACCTGGCCAGGGTGGACACCCGCCCGTACGCGGTGGACGGCACCGACATCGACGAGATCAGCGACTACTGCGGCGGCTGCCGCTACACGCCGGAGCGGGCGCTCGGCGAGCTGGCCTGCCCGTACACCGGGGGTTTCGAGAGTTTCCTGCACCGCAACCGGGAGCGGCTGGTGGCCGACCCGCGGCTCGCCGCGGAGCTGGTCCGCCGCGACGAGCCGGAGCACCGCGAGGCGGTGCTGGCGCAGGAGGAGAAGCGGGGCAGCACCGCGCCGTGATCAGGCGGGGTCGTGGGCGGGTGCCGGGGTCGGCTGCGCGGGCCGGGCGACGCCCCGGTTGAGGCCGACGACAAGCAGCCTGTTGTACGAGGCCGGCATGATCCGGGCCAGCAGGTCGGGCAGCTTCGCCGACCAGCCGATCAGCACCCGGCCCCGACGCCGCTCGACGCCTTGAAGGATCACCTCGGCGGCACGCTCCGGCGCGATGGTGAGCAGCTTCTCGAACTGGGCCCGGCCGGCGGTGTACTCCGCGATCGACACGCCACTGCCGACCCGGGCGTTCTCGGTGATCCGGGTGCGGATCCCGCCGGGGTGCACAGACGTCACGCCGATGCCGTCGTCGACGAGTTCGTGGCGCAGCGCCTCGGTCAGGCCCCGAACGGCGAACTTGCTCGCCGCGTAGGCGGTCTGCCCTGCCGGCGCGATCAGCCCGAACAGGCTGGAGACGTTTACCAGGTGCGCGCCCGGCTCGGCCTTCAGGGCGGGCAGCAGCGCGTGGGTCAGCTGCGCCACGGCCCGGAAGTTGATGTCGATCACCCAGCTGAACTCGTCGAACGTGACCTGGTCGAACCGGCCGCCGAGGCCGACGCCGGCGTTGTTCACCAGCAGCCGGACGCGCGGATGCCGCTCGCCGATCTCCACCGCGACCCGTGCGGTGGCCGCCGCGTCGGCGAGGTCCACCAGGTACGTGTGCACCTGCCGGTCCGGGTGCTCGGCGCGGATCGCGGCGGCGACGCCGTCCAGACGTTCGGCGTCGCGGTCCAGCAGGACCAGGTCACTGCCCCGGCGGGCCAGGCCGTGCGCCAACGCCGCGCCGATGCCACTTGCCGCGCCGGTCACCACGGCCGTCGCTCCGGCGAACTCAAACCTGCGCATGATCGGTGCTCCTCTCCCGGGTGGCGTGGGAAAACCGCACACCCTCGTCGGCGAGCTGGCCGTGCCGCATCAGCAGCACGTCCCGGGCGTAGTTCTGGTGCAGCCGCCAGGGCGCCCGCGCCCCCTGTCGGGGCAACGCGTCGACGCTGCGCAGCACGTAGCCCGAGCGCAGGTCGATGAGCGGCACCCGCCGCGCGTCGGGCGGCGGCAGCGGGGTGACGACCTGCTGGCGGGTGCGGTCCAGGTGGCGCAGCAGCCGGCAGACGTAGCCGGCGACCAGGTCGGCCTTGAGGGTCCACGACGCGTTGGTGTAGCCGATGGTCAGCGCGAAGTTCGGCACACCGGACAGCATCATGCCCTTGTAGGCCACGGTGCCGGGCAGGTCGACGTCGACGCCGTCCACGCGCAGCGTCAGGCCACCGAGGGCGAGCAGGTTGAGCCCGGTCGCGGTGACCACGACGTCGGCGGCCAGCTCCTCGCCGGAGGCGAGCCGGACGCCGTGCGCGGTGAACGTGTCGATGGTGTCGGTCACCACCGAGGCCCGGCCCTCCTGCACGGCGGTGAACAGGTCGCCGTCGGGCACCACGCAGAGCCGCTGGTCCCAGGGGTCGTAGCGGGGCGAGAAGTGCCGGTCCACCTCGTAGCCCACCGGCAGCCGACGCTTCGCGCCCCGCCGCAGCAGCCGCCTGACCAGGCCGGGAGCGCGCCGGCTGAGCTGGAAGTTGACAGTGGAGAGCAGCACGTTCTTCCACCGCACCACGGGATACGCGGCGTTCGCCGGAAGCCAGCGCCGCAGCGCGCCGGCCAGCCGGTCGCGCGAGGGCAGGGCGATGACGTACGTGGGTGAGCGTTGCAGCATCGTCACGTGCGCGGCCCGCTGCGCCAGGGCCGGCACCAGGGTCACTGCGGTGGCGCCGCTGCCGATCACCACCACCCGCCTGCCGGCGTGGTCGAGGTCGTCGGGCCAGTGCTGCGGGTGCACCAGCCGCCCGGCGTACGCGTCGACGCCGGGCAGCGTCGGCGTGTAGCCCTCGTCGTAGCGGTAGTAGCCGGTGCAGGCGAACAGGAACGAGCAGGTCAGCACCACGGTTTCGGCGGTGTCGCTCGCGGGCGTGTCGGTGCGCCGGGCGTGCACGGTCCAGCGGGCGGTGCCGCTGTCCCACTCGGCGCGCGTCACCCGGTGGGAGAAGCGGATGTGCCGCTGCACGTCGTACTCCCGGGCGGTCTCCCGCACGTAGGTGCGGATCGCCGCGCCGTCGGCGATGGCGGTGGCGTCGGTCCACGGCCTGAACGAGTAGCCGAGGGTGAACATGTCCGAGTCGGACCGGACGCCCGGGTAGCGGAACAGGTCCCAGGTGCCGCCGACGGCGTCGCGCGCCTCAAGCACCGCGTACGTCTTGTCGGGGCAGTCGCGGCGCAGGTGACAGGCGGCGCCGATGCCGGACAGGCCGGCGCCGATGATGAGCACGTCGACGTGGTCGGAGGGCATCGCGTTTCTCCCGTCCGGGGCGGTGGACGGACACTAACACCGCCCCGGAAGCCCGGCACCTAGCGCGAGACCACCGCCGGGCCGCCGAGCTGACCGTATTGGTGGGAGGCCCGCTCGGCGTCGAGCCGGGCGAGCATCCGGTCGAAGTCGTCGGCGGAGAGCACCGGGCCGTTGTTCTTGCGCCAGCCTCCCGTGCGGGAACGCCGCTGCACCGCCGACTCGAACGCCCCGTCGGTCGTGCGCACCCAGCAGGCGTCCCGCACGGTCGGTCCGCCGAGGAGCAGCGCGGGCCGCGCCTCGAACCCGGTCACCTCCGACCACGAGAACGTCCGCGTGCGGAACACGTGCCGCAGCCGTACGCCCCGGTCGTTGACGTAGATTCCGGCCAGGTACATCCGGAGGACGAAGGTCAGCCACAGCCCGAGGAACAGCAACGCGCCGGTCAGACCGAGGGCCGCCAGTGCGTCGATCCTGCCCTCGGCGAGTCCGCGGCTGGCAGCGACCACCACGGCGACGGCCATCGTCGACCCGACCAGCGCCATGAATCCGGTGAGCGCCTGCGCCGCGCCCCAGGGGCTGATCCGCCGCCATCTCCACATGCCCCGCAGGCTAGTCGGTGGACGCTCGCGTCGATTCCATGATCCAGTTCGTCTCCCAGGTGCGTTCGCCGTCGACCGAGAACGCCTGCTCCCAGCGGGCCGTGGTCGCGGTGATCCCCGACCAGATGAACCGGCACCGCACCGGACGCCCCTCGTGCCTGTCGTCGGCGTAGAAGCGGCCCACCCCGTCGACGAAACGGCCCACCATCGGCGGCTGCTCCACCTCGCCGCGACCGCTGTTCATCCAGTAGATCGACCACTGCTCGCTCACCGGGTCGAAGATCCTGATCGTTGCCCCGGAGAAACCCTTGGTCGGAAAGGTGATCTCGTCGAAGTTGCCGCCGCCGCCGAAGAAGCTGTGCGCGACCGACACGCCGGGGAACTCGTCCCACTCGTCGCAGCCGGTCAGCCGCTCGCGCAGCCGTCGGTTGACCACGTTCCAGGTGCCCACGTAGAAGTCGAAGTCGCCCATCAGCGGCCCACCGGCCCTTCCGCTCGCGTGTCGTCCAGATAACCGGTCAGGTCGGCAGCCTCCGGCGTCAGCATGTGCCGGACCCAGGCGGCCCGTTCGTGCTCCAGCACCGCCAGCTCCCACACGCAGCCGACCTCGCGCCGCCCCAGCTCGACGAAGTTGCTCGGGTCGTCGTCCGGGCAGTCCAGCACCGGCTGCCCGGCCACCGCGATGTGCACCTGCAGCGCGTTGTCCCACACCCAGGTGTACGCCAAGAGGTAGGCGCCGGTGTCCGCGCCCCGGTGCAGCACCACCCATCCGGTGGCCGGGGTGCCGTCACTCACCGCGCGGGCCAGCAGCGCCGGCAGCACCTCGTAGGCAGCCTTCTCTACCTCCGGTTCGATGGGCCGCTCCGGCTGGTCGATGTGGTAACGCTTGAGCTGCCAACCGTCCACCGTGATCGGTCCGGGCGTTCGGAGATCCTTGTCGCGAAAAGCCATGCCGGGACGGTAGAACCGGTCCCCTGACAGCTAGTGTCAGTGAAGTGCGGGCCAGTCGACTTCTCTCCGTCCTGCTGCTGCTCCAGTCGCACGGCCGGCTGACCGCCGCGCAACTCGCCGACCGGCTGTCGGTCTCGCCGCGCACCATCTACCGGGACGTGGAGTCGCTGCACGCCGCCGGCATCCCGCTCTACGGGGAGGCCGGGCACGCCGGCGGCTACCAGCTCGTCGACGGCTGGCGGACCCGGCTGACCGGCCTGACCGCCGACGAGGCCGACCGACTCTTCCTGGCCGGGCTGCCCGGCCCCGCCGACGAGCTGGGCGACGGCGACGTGGTGGCCGCGCTGCGACGCAAGCTGCACGCCGCGCTCCCCGAGCCGCTGCGCGACCGGGCGACCCAGCTGTCGCAACGCTTCCACCTGGACACACCCGGTTGGTACGCCGACGGCGACGCCTCCCCCGAGCTGGCCCGCACGGCGGAGGCCGTCTGGCGGCAGCAGCGCGTCGAGGTGCGCTACCGCGGCTGGCGCGGCGAGGTGACACGGGTGCTGGAGCCGTACGGCCTGGTGCTCAAGGGCGGCCGGTGGTACGTGGTGGCCACCCGACCGGGCCGAGTCGAGCCGGCGACCTACCGGGTCAACCAGATCCTCGCGCTGACCCCGCTGGCGCAGGAGTTCGACCGACCGGCCGACTTCGACCTGCCGACCTGGTGGCGGGAGCACGTGGTGCGGTTCCGGGCCCGGCTGCACCGCGACGAGGCCACCGTACGGCTGTCCCCCGCCGGCCGGGAGCGGCTGCGGGAGATCGGCAGCGACCCGGTGGTGTCCGCGGTGGACGCCAGCGCCGGGCCGCCCGACGCGCGCGGCTGGGTGACGGCGGTCCTGCCGATCGAGTCGCTCACCCACGCCCACGGCGACCTGCTACGCCTGGGCGCCGACGTGGAGGTGTTGACCCCTGTGGCGCTCCGCGACCGGCTGGCCGCCACCGCCGCCGGACTGGCAGCCCTCTACGCCACCGGCGACCAGCAGACGCCGCACGCCCCCTCCGGCCCGCCGACGCGGTAGCCACCGCCGCTTCCACAGTGGAAGATCGCGGGACATCGACTGTCGGCAGGGTGTGCCACTCTGGGGCGGGCACCAGCGGTCACCGGAGGTGAGGGCCACGTTACGACTACGCGCACTGGTCGCCGTCCCCGGCACCGGGCCGGTGACCCTCGACGTCCCGTCCGGCGCGACTGTCGCCCTGGTCGCGCCGCCCCGGGTCGGCACGGCCGTGGCGCGGGTCCTCGCCGGGCTCGCCGCACCGGTCACCGGGCGGATCATGGTGGGTGACCGGGACGTGACGGCCCTCGCCCCGCCGCGCCGGCAGATCGGCTACGTGCCCGCCGGCGGCGCGCTGCTGCCGCAGCTCACCGTGCGCCGCAACATCGAGTACGGCCAGCGCAAACGCGAACGGGTGCACGAGGTGGCCGACGACTGGACGGCGACAGTGGTGGACCGGCTGGAGCTGGCCCCGACGCTGGCCCTACTGCCACACCTGCTCTCCGACGCCCAACGGTTCCGGGTGGCGCTGGCCCGGGCGGCGGTCTGCCTGCCCGAGGTGCTCGTGGTCGACCTGCCCGTCGACCCGTCCGGCGGCAGTCGCCTCGGTGACCTGCTGCCCCGACTCGCGCCGCCGGACGCGCCCGGGGTGGCCGTGCTCGTCTGCACCGCCGACCCGGCCACGCTCGCCGAGATCCCCCGCCACCACGAGCTGGTCACCGAGCCCGACGAGGCGCTGCGGTGACGCCCGCAGGCCGGGTCACCCGGCGTACGCTGCTGCGCGCCGCCGCGGCCGGCGCGACGGCGACCGCGGCCGGGTGTGCCGGCGGCGGCCGCTCGGTGCAGGTGGCGGTGGTGTGGAGCGGCAGCGAGCTGGACCGCTTCCGCGAGGTCGTGGCCACCTATCCCGACCCGGTACGCGTGGTCAGCGCCGGCAACGACATCGACGCGTTCCTGCGCGCCCGACACCTCGCGGGCACCTCGCCGGACGTGGCGATCCTGTCGCGTCCCGGCCTGGTGACGGAGTACGCCGCGCGGGGTTGGCTGCGCCCGGTGCGCCCCTCGACGGAGTACGCGGTGCCCATCGGGCTCAGCGACCTGCTGCTGACCGGCGGTCAGCGCTACGGCGTCTGGGTGAAGGCCGCGCACAAGTCACTGGTCTGGCACCTGCCCTCGATGCTGCCCGAGCAGCCGACCAGCTGGGACGAGCTGGTCTCGTTGACCCGCCGCCTCGGCGCGCTCGCCCGACGCGGCGACGGCCCGGCGCCGCTGGCGATCGGCGCGGCCGACGGGTGGGTGCTCACCGACTGGTTCGAGAACGTGCTTGCCGACCTCGCGCCGAGCGCCTACGACGCCCTCGCCGGGCCGGACGCCGACTGGCAGGGCCGGCCGGTGCGCGACACCCTGGACCGGCTCGCCGAGCTGTGGAGCGTCGACGGCGCCTTCCCCGGCGGCGGCCGGCGTGCCCTGCTCACCCAGTACGAGGAGTCGGTGATCCAGGTGGTGCGCTCCCGACGGGCGGTGATGGTCTTCGAGGCCGACTTCACCGCCGAGGTGGTCGGCCGGTTCCGGAGCGGCCCGGAGGAGCCGGTCACCTTCCGGTTCCCGAGCGCCGGCACCGGTGCCGGCGCGCTGATCGTGGGCGGGGACGTGGCGGTGGTGTTCGCCGACGCCCGGGGTGGGGTGGAGCTGGTCGAGTGGCTGACCAGGGCCGACTCGTTCCGGCCCTGGCTGCGCGCCGGCGGCTACCTGTCGCCGAACACCACAATCGCGCTCACCGACTACGCCGACCCGGTCCGTCGCCAACTGGCCCGCGAGATGCGCGGCCCCGACACCCTGCACTTCGACCTCTCCGACCAACTGCCCGGGGCGTTCACCGGCTCCGACGGGGTCGGCATCTGGCGGATCATGCAGGACTTCTTCTCCGACGTCACCGACGGTGTGTCCGCCGGTGCGGCGGTTCGCCGGGCCACCGGGCAGCTCGCGGCGGCGGCCCGCGACGCGGGCGGTGGCCGATGAGCCAGGTCAAGGTGCTCGGTGAGCTGGCGGTGCTCGACGACGTAGGCCCGCCACGGCGCGGTCGGGCCTACCCGGCGGCCGGCGCGACCTCCGCGCTGCTGCTGCCGGCCGTGCTGCTGCTCGGCGCGCTGGTGCTGTGGCCGGTGCTGCGCACGCTGCACGCCAGCGTCACCACCGACGGTCGCTGGGTCGGCGCGGAGCACTTCCGCGCCGCGCTCGCCGCGCCCGGCACCGGCGCGGTGGTCGGCCGGACAGTGCTGTGGGCGGTCCTGGTGCCGGCGGTGGTGACGGCGCTGGGCTACCTGTTCGCCGTGGCGTCCCGCCGCTCCGAGGAGGGTGGGCTGGTCCGCCTGATCCTGCTGGTGCCTGTGGCGTTGCCCCTTGTCGTCACCGGGGTGACCTTTCGCCTCATGTACGACCCCGACCCGACCCGGGGCCTGGCCACCCTGCTCGCCACGCGGCTGACCGGCCGCTCGGCCGACGACGCGCCGCAACTGCTCGGGCCGGGCCTGGTCACGGTGGCGCTGATGTCGGCGTTCGTCTGGGCGTGGGTGGGTCTGGCCGTGCTGGTCTTCCGGGCCGCACTGGACCGGCTGCCGCCGAGCCTGGCCGACGCGGTCCGCGCCTACGGCGGCGGACGACGACACGTGCTGTGGGACGCGCAGTGGCGTCCGCTGCTGCTGCGGACCGTCGCGGTGGTGTTCGCGCTGGTGGCGCTCGGCACCAGCCGGACCTTCGACCTGATCCTCGTCATGACGCCCGGGTCGGTCCGCGACGACGCGGCGGTGCTCGCGCTGCGGGTCTGGCAGACCTCGGGCGGCACCACCACCGGGCAGGGCGCCGCGCTCGGCGTCGTCTGGCTGGTGGCGGTGGTCGCCGGGATGCTGGTGGCGGCATTCTTCGTCCGCCAGGCGTGGCCGCCGCCCCGCGTCGAGGCGACACCCGGGCCCGCACCGACGACGCCGCCGCGACGACTGTTCCGGCTGCTCGCCGCGGGCGGCGCGGTGGTCTGGCTGATCCCGCTGGTGGTGCTCGTGGCGACCTCCGCGCACGGGCAGGTGGACGCCGCCGCGCGCGGCTGGTGGTCGGCCCCGCCCGGTACGGGCTCCTACGCGGCGCTGCTCGGCGGTGACGAGCTGTGGCGGGCGCTGGGCTTCACGCTGCTGCTGGCGACAGTCGTCACCGCCACGGTGCTCGTGGTCGCGCTGCTGGCCGCGTACCCGCTGGCGTGGCTTACCGGGCCGGCCGCGCAGGCGACCGGGCTGCTGCTGATGGCCGCCACCGTCGTCCCGGTGCAGGTGATCGCCGGGCCGGTCAACGAGGTGCTCGGCGTGGTGCTCTCCTCCGGCACCTCCCGCGGGCTGGCCCTGGTGCACGTGGCGCTGGGGGTGCCGTTCGCGGTGCTGGTGCTGCGCAACGCGTTCGCCGACCTGCCTGCCGAGCAGGTGCGGGGCGCCCGACTGGGCGGGCGGCGCTGGTGGGGCACCCTGCACCGGCTGGCCCGGCACAACCTGCCGGCCGTGATCGCCGTCTCCGTGCTGGAGTTCGTCCAGGTCTGGAACGACCTGGCGGTGGGCCTGGTGTTCAGCGGGCCGGAGGCCACCCCGATCGGGCCGTTCCTGGCCGCCGAGGGCCGCGGCTTCGTGTCCAACAGCGGGGTCCTGGCCGCCAGCTCGGTGCTCGCCTCGGTGCTCCCGGTGCTGCTGATGGTGCTCGCCCGACGGCAGCTCGTCGCCGGGCTGGTCTCCGGGGGTGTCCGGTGACGGGCCCCACCGGTAACGGCCGGCTGCCGCGCTGGCCGGTGCTCGTGACGATCGGCACCCTGCTCAGCGGGGTGTTCGGCAACCTGGCCAGCAACCTGCTGTCCGAGTTCGCGGCAAGCGTGCTCGGCCCGGCGAGCATCGTGGTGGCGGTCCTCGGCGGCCTGGGTTTCGTGGTGTTCGAGCTGCGCCGACGTCGTGCCGTCCGGGAGACCGCCCCGGAGCCCACCGACGTCGTCACCGCACCGCCGACCGACGTGCCCACCCTGCCGTACACCGCCGGGTTCGCCGGCCGGGACGAGCACGTCCAGGCGGTGCTCGACCTGCTCGCCCGCGAGCACGCCGTGGCGGTGCTGGGCCGGCGGGCGGTGGGCACGTCCGCCTGCGCCGTCCAGGCGGCGAACCTGCTCCGGGACGACTTCCCGGACGGGCAATACCACTTCGACCTGCGCCGCGGCGGTCGTCCCCGCTCCGCGCGGCAGGTGCTCACCGCGCTGGCGGGCGTCCTGGGCACCGCGCCGCCGACGTCGGGCCGCCCGGACGCCCTCGCGGCCGCAGCCGCCGCGCTGCGCCGCAAGCTCGACGGTCGCAAGATCCTGCTGGTGCTGGACAACGTCGACCGTCCCGAGCAGGTCCGCGCGCTGCTGCCGCCGACCGCCCGCACCTGCCGACTGCTGCTGGCCGGCGGCCCCGCGCTCAGCGGTCTCAACGGGGTCGTGGAGCACTGGCTCGCCGAGCCCGGCCCGGACGAGGCGGTCGAGCTGTTCGCGGCGGCCGGTGGGGCCGCGCCGGCCGCCCGGATCCGCCGCGCGGACCCGCGCACCGACCCGGCGGTACGCGAGATCGTCGACCTGTGCGGGCGACAGCCCCGCACCGTGCGGGCGCTCGGCTACCGCACCGCCCAGCACGGCTGGCGGCACTCCGACGTGCTGGACGCGCTGCGCCGTGCGGTGCGTACCCCGCCGCACCAGCGCGTCGCCGTCTCGCCGGCGGCCCAGCTCGTCACCGAACGGGACACCGCCTATCGGGCGTTGACCCGCGAGGCCCGCCGGTTGTACCGACTGATGTCGCTGGCGCCCGCCCCGGTGGACCGGCCGACAATCGCCGCGCTGGCTCGCCGCCACCCCGAGCGGGTGACAGCGCTCCTCGACCAGTTGGCCGCCGCCGCGTTCGTCATCGGGGCGCCGGGCGACAGGTACGAGGTCCGTCCGCTGCTCGCCGCGAACGCCCGGCTGCACCTGCGCGACGCCGAGCCGGCCCGCTCCCGGGTCGCCGCGCAGGCCCGGCTGACCCGGCACCTGGCCCGCCGGGCCGAACGACACGCGGCCAACCTGGCCGTGCTCGGCTCCCCACCGGACCGGGAATGGTCACTGCCGCTCGACGACGACCCGTACGGCTGGTTCGACCTGCACCAGGAGTTGCTGCTGGCGGTGGTCCGGGTGCCGGCCGGCGCGGCCGAGACGCTGCCCCGGCGGGTCCGCCGGTGGTGGTTCCGGTTGGCCGTGGCGCTGTGCGGGTGGCTCGCGCACGTCGAGCGGCTCGACGAGTGGGAGCAGGTCTGCCGCACGGTCCTGGCCACCCCGACCGCCGACGACCGGCCGGAGATCGCCGGGTGGGCGCACAACGAGCTGGGTGTGCTGCGCCGGCGTCGGCACGACCCGCAGGGCGCGGCGGCGGCGCTCACCCTCGCGGTGGCCGAACGCGGGCGACGCGGCACCGCCCAGGCGCGGATGAACCTCGGCCTGGCCCTGCTCGACCTCGGGCAGCTCGACGACGCGGTGGAGCATCTGGAGCTGTCCCGCCGGCACCGCTCGTCCGCGGACCGGTCCGGGCACGCCCTCACCGACCTGGGCCTGGGCGCGGCGCAACTGGCCCGGGGCGAGCTGGACACCGCCCACCACCACCTGGTGCGGGCGGCGAACACGTTCCGCTCGGTAGGTGACGCGCGCGGCTACGCGGCGGCGCTTACCAACCTGGTGCTCGTGCACGCGACCCTCGGCGAGCACCTGGACGCGGCGCAGGCGTGGCGGGCCGCCCTGCGCGAGTACGAGTCGGTGAACGACCCGACCAGCCGCGCCGCCGCGCTGCTCAACGCCGGCGCGACGCTGCTGACCAGCACGCCGGGGCAGGCGCGGGCGGCGTACGAGCTGCTGGCCGAGAGCCGGCGGCTGCGGGCCGAGACCCGGCCCACTGCGGGGCTGGGCCGCACACTGCTGTACCTGGGCGACGCCGCCGCCGCGCTCGGCGACGGGGCCGAGGCGCGGCGGCTCTGGGCGGACGCGGCGACGGTGGCCGAGGAGGTCGACGACGACCGGGCGCTGGCCGCCGCGGACGACCGCCTGGAGCACGACGCCGACCCGCCGCCGGCCGGCCCCCGAGCGGCAGGCCCCGCCGAGCCGGCGTGATGTCCATCGCTCACGTTGGCCGGTGGCGCGGGTCTGGGAGAGTGTGTGACCGTGGACGCTCTCTCGGTGCGGGGACTCAGCCGCAACTTCGGCAACCTGGTCGTGCTCGACGACGTGAGCTTCACGCTGGCGGCCGGCCGGATCGCTGTGGTGCTGGGCCCCAACGGCAGCGGCAAGACCACCCTGCTGCGGTGCGTGGTCGGCGCCGACCGCCCGGACGCCGGTGAGGTGCTGGTGCAGGGCCGCCGGGCCGACGAGACCGATCCGCAGGTACGGGCGCTTGTCGCGGCCGCCCTGGACGACATCGACTTCTTCCCCGACCTGTCGGTGGTCGAGCACCTGGAGCTTGTCGCGTACGCCCACGGGGGCGACGCCGAGCCGGTCGAGGAGGTCCTCGCCGAGCTGGGCCTGGAACCGGCCCGCGACCAACTTCCGGTGACCCTGTCCAGTGGCCAACGCCGCCGGCTGGCGCTGGCGTCGTGCTTCGTGCGCCCACGACGGGTGCTGATCCTGGACGAGCCCGAGCAGCGGTTGGACGTCCGCGGCCGGCAGTGGCTGGCCGACCGGCTGCGCCGGGAACGGGACGCCGGCACCGCAGTGCTGCTCGCCTCGCACGACCCGGAGCTGATCGACGCGGTGGTCGACGAGCGGATCGAGATCGGTCGGTGAGCGCCGCGCCGGCCACGATCGCCGAGACGCCCGCCGGGCTACCCACCGCCCGGCAGGTGCGCACACACCTGCGCCGGGCCCGCCGCCGCCACCACGAGCACTCCCTCGGCGACGTGCTTGGCGACGCGTACGTCGTCGTGCTCTTCGTGGGCATGTACGGCTGGTTCGCGGTCAGCGCCAGCCGCGACGTGCTGGTCTCCCCCACCGTCGGCCGGGCCGACGAGGGGGTGCGCTGGTGGCTGGCGGTGGCCGCGCTGCTGGCCGGCGCGGGGCTCGCCTGGCGGGGTCTGCGCGCGCTCGGCCCGCTGCTTGTCACGCCGGCCACCCAGAGCTGGGTGACAAGCGCCCCGGTCGACAGGCGGGCCTGGCTGGCGCCGCGCCTCGGCGTCCTGCTGGCGGGCGCGGCGGCCGGTACGGCGCTGCTCGCGGTGGCCGTGGCCGTGCTGGGCGGCGTCACCGACCTGGGCGCCGTGGGCTGGGCCGCGGCGGCCGGTGCCGGGTGGGGCGCCGCCGCGCTCGCCCTGAGCGTCGTCGCCCAGAGCAGCAGGTCGGGCCGCCGCTGGCCGACCGTGGTCGGGGCGGCGCCGATGGCGGCGGCCGCCGTCGTCGCGACAGTTGTGGTGATCGTCGGTCGCCTCGGCGAGGCGCTGCCCCGGCCTGCGGCGCTGCCGACCGGCGCGCTCGTCGCCGTCGGGGTGCCCCTCGCGGTCCTCGGCACGATCCGCGCCGTGCGGTCGCTGCCCCGGGTGGACCGGGCCACGCTGACGACAGGCGCGCAGTTCGCCAACGCCGCCGCGACGGCCACGATCCTGCTCGACCCGAGCATGCTCACCAGCCTGGTGGAGAGCAGGCGCTGGCGGCGCATCGGCCGGGTCCGCAGCCGCCGCTTCCGGCCCGGTCCGGCGTGGTGGGCGCTGCTGCAGGCCGACGTACGCCGGCTGCGCCGCCACCCCAGCGCCCTGCTGATCTGGGCCGGGCTGATCGGCGTCCAGTACGCCGCCGCGCTCGCTCTGCCGGGGCTCGCCGGGGCGACGCAGGTCGTGTTCGCCTACGTCGCCACCGACCGGCTCACCGGCGGCCTGCGGGCGGTCAGCCGGTCACCCGGGCTGCGTCGGGCGCTCGGTGGCAGCGACGCGGCGCTACGCGGAATCCACGTGGCGGTGCCGGCGGTCGGCGCGGGCCTGTGGTGGCTGCTGACCCTGCCGAGCCTGCCGACCCTCGACGCCGGTCCGACCTGGCTGGCGCCGACGCTGGCGGTCGGGGTGGTGGCCGCCGCGTGGCGGGCCGGCACCCGTCCGCCGATCAACTACGGCGGCGCGACTGTCAACACGCCGTTCGGGATGATCCCTGTCGACCTGCTGCGCCAGGGCTCACGCGGGCCGGCCCTGCTGGCCGTGCTGGTGCTCGTCCAGCTCTTCCTGGGCTGAGCGCGCCCGCCGACCGGTCGGCCGCAGCACCGCGGCGATGGCGGCGACGCCCTCGTCGATCTCCGTCGCCGTCCGGGCCGCGTAGCCGAGCACCAGGCCGGGCCGGTGTGGCCGCTGGCAGTGCCAGGACAGGGGCTGCACCTTCACCCCACGCGCCAACGCCGCCGCCGCCACCTCCGTGTCCGCCACGGCGTCGTTCAGGGTGATCGTCAGGTGCAGCCCGGCCGCGGCGCCGTGCACAGTGGCGGTCGGCAGGTGCCGGGCCAGGGCGGCGACCATCGCGTCCCGGCGGCGGGTGTGCCGGCCACGCAGCAGCCGCAGGTGCCGCTCCAGCGCGCCGGAGGTCATCAGCTCCGCCAGGACCAACTGCGGCAGCACCGCGTTGCCCAGGTCGGCGTTGCGTTTGGCGGCCACCACCGCCGCCCGCAGTCGCGGCGGCACGAGCAGCCAGCCGACCCGCAGCGCCGGGGCGAGCAGCTTGGACATGCTTCCGGCGTAGCAGACCTGCTCGGGCAGCAGGCCCCGCAGCGCGGGCACCGGGGGCCGGTCGTAGCGGTGCTCGGCGTCGTAGTCGTCCTCGATGATCAGACCGCCGGCCCGTGCCCAGTCGAGGAGTTGGCGGCGACGGTCACCGTCGAGCACCACGCCTGTCGGGAACTGGTGCGCGGGCGTGAGCAACACCGCGGGCAGGCCGCTGGCGACCAGCTCGTCGACGCGCAGCCCGGCGTCGTCCACGCTTACCGGCGGGGTGACGACCTGCCAGTTGTTCAGGTGCTGCCGTACGCCGAGCGAGCCCGGCTCCTCGACCGCGATGCGGTCGATGCCGATCGGTCGTAGCGCCTGGGCGAGGAGGCCGACGGCCTGCGACACCCCGGCCACGATGATCACGTCGACGGGGTCGACGGTGATGCCCCGGTTACGGGCCAGCCAGGCGGCGACGGCCCCACGCAGCACGGGCGCGCCGCAGGGGTCGCCGTAGCCGAGGTCCGCGGCGGCGAGGCGGCGGAGCACCGTCCGTTCCGACCGCAGCCAGTCCGCGCGGGGAAAGGCGGTCAGGTCGGGTACGCCGGGGGTCAGGTCGACCGTCGCGCGGGCCGCCCGTACCGCGTCGAAGATGTCGCTGCCGGGGGCCGGTGGGAAGAGCGCGGCCGGTTCGGCAGGCGCGGCCGGGGCGGGCGGCGGCGTGGGCGGCGCCCCCGGGGCGCCGACGACCACGGTGCCGGCCCGGCCCCGGCCGGTGAGATGCCCCTCCTCGGTGAGCCGCTGGTACGCCTCGGTGACCACGCCCCGGGAGACGCCGAGGTCGGCGGCGAGCACCCGGCTGGCGGGGAGCCGGGCGCCGATCGGCACCCGCCCGTCGGTGATCGCCTGGCGCAGCCGGCCGGCGAGCCAGTCGGCACGTCCTCCGGGGGGCGCGTCGGCGACGGTGAGGTGCAGAAAATCCGATCCGGCCGTTATGGACCTCTCGGAGTCGTTCGCTTTGGCCCTGCTCACCGGACCATCTTGGCAGCAGAGTGGGTCGGAGACACCCCGCCCGACTCCAAAACGGAGGACGACCGTGAGCATTCCCTTTCTGATCACCGCCCTGATCGTGGTGATCACCCCCGGCACCGGGGTGTTCTTCACCCTCTCCGCCGGACTGTCCCGGGGCGCCCGGGCCGGCGTGCTCGCCGCGTTCGCCTGCACGCTTGGCGTGGTCCCCCACCTGCTGGCGGCGCTGACCGGTTTGGCGGCGCTGTTGCAGACGAGCGCCACGGCGTTCGAGGCCGTCCGGTACCTGGGCGTCGGCTACCTGCTCTACCTGGGCTGGTCGACGATCCGCGACCGCAGCGCCTTCGCGGCGACGAACGACAGCCCACCCCGCTCGGCGGCCCGGGTGATCGTCTCCGGAGTGCTCGTCAACCTGCTCAACCCGAAGCCGACGCTGTTCTTCGTCGCGTTCCTGCCGCAGTTCGTGGACACCACAGCCCCGGGCTCGACCCGGGCGATGCTCGCCTGTGGCGTGGTGTTCATGCTGCTCACCTTCGTGGTGTTCAGCGGCTACGGCGTCTTCGCCGCCCACCTGCGGGACCGGGTGCTGACCCGCCCCCGCGTCACCGACTGGCTGCGCCGGTCCGTCGCCGGCACGTTCGTCGCGCTCGGCGTGACGCTCGCCCTCACCGAACGATAGGGAGTCCGATGCACTTCGAGCACTCGGCGCAGCTTCGCGCCGCACATCCCGACCTGGCCGCCGGCGTGGTGTACGCGACCGGGATCACCGCCACGGCCGACGTGGCGCAGCGTACCGCCGGTCACCTCGCCCGCGCCCGGCAGCGGTTGGCCGACGGCGCCGAGAGCACCTTCAGCGAGATCCAGGCGTGGCGGCGGGCGTACACCGCCATGGGGTTGCGACCCACCCAGTACCGGTGCGCCGCGGAGGCGCTGCTGCGCCGGTTACGCCTGGACGGCGAACTGCCCCGGCTGCACCCGCTTGTCGACCTGTGCAACGCCGTCTCCGCCGCGTACGCCATCCCGGTCGCGGTGCTCGACCTCGACCGGGTCGACGGCGACCTGGTGGTCCGGCCGGCGCGCGGCGACGAGGAGTACCTCACCTTCGCCGGCGACACCGAGCATCCCGAGCCGGGCGAGGTGATCTACGCCGACGCCGCCGGACGGGCTCACGCGCGGCGCTGGGTCAACCGGCAGAGCGGCCACTCCGCCGTGCGGGCGGGCACCTCGTCCGTGCTGATCGTCGCCGAGGCGCTGCACCCCGACGCCGAAGCCGACGTGACACGCCTCGTCGCCGCGCTGGTGGCGGAGCTGACCGACGGGTGGGGCGCACCGGCGGCATCCGCCGTGCTCACCGCCGCCAGGCCCCGTTTCCACGTGCCGGCGACCGACGACGCACCCGGTCAGGCGGTGTCGCCGGGGGTGAGATGGCGGTAGCCGGGGATGGTCTCGGCGAACCAGCCGGCGACACTGGCCAGGCCGCGCTCGTTGAGCTGCGCGTCGTGGATGGGGTACGCGGCGGCGGCGCCCACCGCGCGGGCGAATCCGATCGCCTCGTCCAGGCGCAGCCACGACCCCTGGGCGGGTACGAGCACTGTGCGCACCGGCTCGTCCGGCACGTGCACCGAGTCGCCCGGGTGGTAGAGCCCGTCGCCGATCAGGTAGCCGAGGTTGGGGCAGTCCGGCTGCCCCTGGTGGATGACTGCGTGCCGGCCACCGTGCGCGCTGACCGTGATGCCGGCGGCGGTGAAGCGCTGCCCCGCGCGCACCGGCGTCACCGGCAGCGGGGCGAGGTCGGGCAGCCGGGCACCCTCCGGGGCGTACACCGGGACGCCCAGCCCGGCCAGGCGGAGCACGTCCACGTGGTCGGTGTGTTCGTGGGTGACCAGGACGGCGTCCGCGCCGACGAGCGCGCGCGGCTCGCTCCAGGTGCCCGGGTCGACGACAAGCACCCCACCGTCGTGCTCGACCCGGACGCAGGAGTGGGTGAATCGGGTGATCCGCATCCGGCGACGGTACGCCGCGACGGCCCGGGGTACTGCGCATCACATGCCCCAGCGATACGACACCTACCCGAGAATCGCCGTGGTCACCGGCGCGGACTCCGGCATCGGCAAGGCCAGCGCTCACAGGTGCGTCCTGGCCCGTCGACGGCGGCATGCTGCTGATGGGGCCGCAGGCCCCGCGCTCACCAGCGACGACTGGCGTCGGGTCTGAGGGGCCCTCGGGCCGTGGGTCCCGCCGACATCCGGAGGATGTACACGAACTGGGCGGCGAACGCCGCCAGCGCGACCGCCACCCCCGCCACGACCATCAGCCAGTGCCAGTGCCCGACCATGCCGAGCAGCAGGGCGACGCCCGACCCGACCAGCGCCGCGTTGACCGCGCCCACGAGCGCCGCCGTGGTCAGCAGGAACTCCCAGCGCCCCGGCCGGGTGCCCACAAGCGTCCAGGCTGCCTCCGCAGTGTCCTCGGAGACCACCGCGTCGGCGAAGAAGTCGTGCTCGCTGGCCAGACGATTGTGGTAGTAGGCGCGGATGCGCTGGATCCGCCTCAGGTCCAGGGAGTTCTCCACAGTGGTCTCCACCAGCCGCAGGAAGGTCAGGATCCCGATGATCACCAGGATCGGCAACACCGCGCCCAGGTAGGGCCGGACCACCTTCTCGTTGCCGGCGGCGAAGCCGAGGCCGATCAGGGCCGCCGACAGCAGGGACAGGAAGATGGTGGCGCGGCCGGTGGCCTCGTCGATCGTGCCGGAGCGGGACGTCTGTAGGGCGTAGTGCTCGGTGCTGAGGACGCTCAACAGCGCCTTCTCGCGTTCCGCGTCGTCCACACCGTCACCTTCCGCGCTCGCGCGACTCCGATACCGTCACCCTACGAGCGGTACGGAGGGCCAGACCGAGGAACCTGCCCTTCGCGAACGGGACAGCGAGCGGCAAAGCCGGCACGTATCCTCCGCATCTCGATGATCGGTGGCCAGGACGGAAGGGGCACGGATGCCCGAGTGGGCGGGGCGGGGCGACCGTGGCGGCCGGCAACGACGCGCCTTCGGCGTCGGTGGGGCTCTGCTCGGGATCGCCCTGGTGATGCTGCTGGCCGCGTGGCGCAGCAGCGGCTTCCTCAGCGACCTGCTGCTCAACATCGGCTCCAGCGTCGTCCTCGCGGCCATCTCGTACGTCATCTTCGATCCGCTGTTCGAAGAGGCCCGTAGGGCTCGGGTACAGGAGCATCTGAGCTTCGACCAGCACGCCTTCGTGACCCGGTTGCACCGCTCCGGACGCCGGGTGCGAATCCTCGACACCTGGACGATCCTGCTGGAGGACACGCAACGCGAGGAGGCGCTGCGGGGTGTGCGGGCGGCGCTCGCCAACGGCGCGCAGGTGCAGTTGCTCCTGCTGGACCCGGACTGCACTGCCGCGCAGCAGCGCTCGGAGGAGTTGGAGCGGCAGCGGGTGGACGTGCCGCGCCAGATCCGCACCAACCTGCGCCACCTGGCGCTGTTCCAGGACACCCTCGACGCCCGACTGCGGCACCGGTTGCAGGTTCGGCTCTACGACGCGTCCCCGTCGATCCAGCTCTACCAGTGGGACAGCCGGGCGCTGATCTCGTTCTTCCCGATCGGGAAGCTGTCGTTCAACGTGCCCCAGCTCGAGGTCGACATGGACAGCCCGTGGGGCGGGTTCGTGCACGCCCGTTTCGAGGAGCTGTGGGAGCACGAGCAGGCGACAGTCAACCTGGAACGGTACTGGTCGGTCGCCGTCATGCTGCGCCACGACGACTCCGACGTCATCGAGATGCAGGTGCCCTACGTGAGCGTGGAGGGGCAGCACTACGTCGACTGCAGCGGGTTCAAGGCGAGGGGGCCGCTGACCGTGCGGGCCGTGCTGCCACCGCGCGCGCCGGGCGGCGCCCCGGTCGTGTTCGCGCTGGCCGAGCCCGCCGACGGGGACCGCACGCCGGCCACCACCGTGCGCAGGCACTTCGACCAGAAGTACGGCGGCGACGGTCAGCGAGAGATCCGCCGGCTGGTGCCGCCACCTGAGGGTTCACGTACCCCCGTTCCCCGCTCCGCGGCGGCCGGCGACGCACACGGACGGTGACCCCCGGCCCGGCGGGTCGGGATGCGGCGCGGGACAATGGGGGTCGCCGTCCCGATCGCCAGGAGGACCGTTCCCCGTGTCGACCCATCCCGCGCCGCCCTCGCGGTCGGCGCAGCTACGCGCCGACTGCGCGCGCTGTTTCGGGTTGTGCTGCGTGGTTCCCGCCTTCGCCGCGTCGGCCGACTTCGCCATCGACAAGCCCGCCGGACGGGCCTGCCCGAACCTGCGCCCGGACCACCGCTGCGGCATCCACACCGAGCTGCGGGAGCGGGGGTTCGCCGGCTGCACGGTCTTCGACTGCTTCGGGGCCGGGCAGCAGGTAGCCCAGGTCACCTTCGGTGGGCGGGACTGGCGGGACGCCCCGGAGACGCTGCCCGCGATGGCCGAGGCGTTCACGGTGCTCCGTCCGCTGCACGAACTGCTCTGGTATCTCACCGAGGCGGTGACGCTGCGCCCACCGGCCGCGCTGCGCGCCGAACTGGACCGCGCCCGCACCGAGATCGCCGCGCTCACCGAGGGCGATCCGACGCGGCTGCACGCCGTGGACGCCGACGCCCACCGGGCCCGCGTCAACCCGCTGCTGACGCAGGCCAGCGACGCGGCCCGCTCCCCGGGAGGGATCGATCGGCGGGGCGCGCAGCTCCTCGGGGCGGATCTGCGCCGGACGGACCTGCGCCGGGCCAACCTGCGCGGCGCGCTGCTGGTCGGCGCCGACCTGCGCGGCGTCGACCTGACGCTGGCCGACGTCACGGGCGCCGACCTGCGCGGGGCCGACCTGCGCGGCGCGGACCTGCGGGCCACCCTGTTCCTGCACCAGGCCCAGCTGGACGCCGCCCGGGGTGACGTCCGCACCGGCCTGCCGGCGACGGTGACCCGGCCGGCGCACTGGACGGCGTTGGCGCTCACTCCGGTGCGCCACCCCGCGCGGGCCGCCGCCCCGAGCCGCCGGGGCCGCCGCCGCTGACGGGTGAGGTTTCGTGGGTGACGACGCCGGGTAGCCACGACCGACGCGGACCGGCATCGACGGGGGGCACGGCGTGGGCTACCGAAAGCGCGACGGTGAGCTGCCGGGCGACCCGCAGCACAGCGAGGACGAGGCCGGCCAGGTGCCGTTGGTGCAGGTCGAGGCGGACACCGAGGTCCCGCCGCCGGCCGACACGGACGAACGGCCGGACATCGTGACCGAGGGCGACAACTCGGGTGTCGCCGGTGGCTCGTCCGGCAGCAGCGGCGGCGGATCGAGCATGCCGGGGCACCCCGACGCGACCCGCTGATCCAAGCGGACGACCTGGACGAGTAAGTCCCGACCCCGGCTGGGGCGGCGGGGGCAGCCGACGGTCAGCGGTTACCGTCGGTCACCCCCGTGGGGGCGGATGCTGGTGTGAGCGGTATACCTCAGAGTCATATTCATACCTCTGAGGTATACCGCTCACCAGCACATCGACACGGCGGCAGCCAGAGGCGATGGCCGGCGCCCTTGGCCCTGCCGGATAGCCGCCCGGACTCCGCCTCGACTCGACCGAGGACTTCGACACAGCCCTAGCGGCTCGCCAGCGCCGCCCGCGCCTCGGTCATGCCCTTGTTGGCCAGACCGTCGGCGCGCTCGTTCTCCGGGTGACCGTTGTGCCCCTTCACCCACAGCCAGGTGACCTCGTGGCGCTCGCAGGCCGCCTCCAGCCGCTGCCACAGGTCGGCGTTCTTGACCGGCTGCTTCGCGGCGGTCCGCCAGCCGTTGCGCTTCCACGACGCCAGCCAGCTCGTGATGCCGTTGCGCACGTAGGTGCTGTCGGTGTGCAGCTCGACGGTGACCGGCCGGTTCAGGCTCTCCAGTGCCTGGATGGCCGCCATCAGCTCCATCCGGTTGTTTGTCGTCGGCGTGGCCTCGCCGCCGCACAGCTCCCGCTCGTGGTCGCCGTAGCGCAGCAGGGCGCCCCAGCCGCCCGGCCCGGGGTTGCCGCTGCACGCCCCGTCGGTCCAGATCTGTACGCCCCTGCCGGCCGCCGCATCCACCATGGCAGGCAACCTACCGGGCGCTGTCGTCGTCCTCCCCGATCGGGGGCAGCCGCGCCGGGCCGGAACCACTAGGGTCGGCCGGATGGATCGGCACGTCGCGTTCGACCGCCTGCACAACTTCCGTGACCTCGGTGGTTACCGCACCGACGGCGGACGCTCGGTGCGCTGGGGCCTGCTCTACCGGTCGGATTCGCTCGGCAAGCTGTCCGGCGCCGATCTGGACCGCTTCCAGGCCCTCGGCGTTCGCACGGTGATCGACCTGCGGTACCCGTGGGAGATCGCCGCACGCGGCCGGGCACCGGAGCTCGACGGGCTGGCCTGGCACAACCTGAGCATCGAGCACCGCCCCTACGACCAGGCGGTCATCGACCCGGCGGTGGACCCGTGGCGCCACCTGGCCGACCGGTACGCCGAGGTCGCCGAGGACGGCGTCGCCGAACTGCGCGAGGCGCTGGAGGTGATCGCCGCCGCCGACGCTCCGCTGGTCTTTCACTGCGCGTCCGGCAAGGACCGCACCGGGCTGCTCGCCGCGCTGCTGCTGACCCTGCTCGGAGTGGACGAGGAGCAGATCGCCGCCGACTTCGCGCTCACCGAACTGGCCACCGCACGCCTGGTCGCCGACTGGCAGGCCCTCAACCCGGACCGTGCGCTGGTGTGGCCGGGGTACGGGCGCGCCCCGGAGGCGATCATCCGGCACTTCCTGGCCGACCTGAGCGCCGCGTACGGGTCGGTGGTCGGCTACGCCACCGACCGGCTCGGCGTGGACGACGCGCTGACCGCCCGGCTGCGCGAACGGCTGCTCACCGACTGAACCCGCACGAGTACGGCCGTGTCTGCCGCGGAATCGGGCACGCGGTCGCGGCCCGGCGCTGACCGGCCCGGATCAGGTCTCCGAGTCGGCGACGGGCCGGAGCGGTTTGCCCACCACGGCCGCCGGGATGGCCGGTACGGGCCGGGCGGGCCGCAGCCGGTCGCGGACGCGGTGCGCCGCGTCGCCGGCCGTGGCGGCGATCATCGGCAGCAGTCGGGTGGAGTTCATGATCGCGATCTCCTCGGCCGGGCTGGTGACACCGTCGAGGAAGCGCAGGACCCGCTCGGGCGGGTTGCGGTCGAAGAGCCTGTCGAAGAACTCCGGGCCGCCGACGCCGCCGCGGTCCAGCGCGCGCAGCGCCACCGCGTCCATCCAGCGGTGCCGCGCCGGGTACGCGGGCGCGGGCACCGGCGGGCGGCCGGCGGCGAGGGCGCGGGCCACCTGGTCGGCCTGCCGGTACATGGCGGAGAAGGTGAAACCGGTGGAGGGACGGGTCGCGCCGCCGGCCGTGCCGAGGCGTACGACGCGGGGCGAGGGCCGGGCCGGGAAGGGCGCGTCGGTCATCGGGATCACCCCGTTCTCGACCTCGCGGACGCGCAGGCCGGCCGGGTCCAGCCCGAGCAGGTCGCGGTAACCGGCCAGCGCCGTGTCGTACCCGGCGTCGGTGCGCAGGCCGGGCGAGAACTCGGTGTACTCGACCAGGGCGTAGCGGTCACTGACCGGCAGCACGTACCCGAAGGAGACGCCCCGGGCCGGCTGTGGGGTGCGGAAGTCCATGAGCACCGCCCGTGCCGTGTCGAACGCCGGCCTGTCGGCCTCCAGCCACCAGCCGCGGAAGTGCTGCAACCAGGTCGTCCGCCCCGCTCGCGCCGGGGGTCGGGGGCGGGAGTCGAGCACCCAGCCGGCCCGCACGGTGGGTCCATCGCCGGTGCGGACGACCACTCGGGCGCCGTCGTCGGTCACCGTCTCGGCCGGGGCCACGATCCGGATGGCGTCCAGCCGACGCTCGGCCTCGGCAGCCCGGTCGTAGACCGGGCCGGAGCGCAGCATGGCGTACCGCAGCGGGGTCAGGTCGAGGACGCGGCGCCGCGCGGGCGTCGCCACCTCGACCTGCCGCCAGCTCGCGCTGAGCAGCGGGTCCAGGTCGGCGCTCGGGTGGCCCCAGAACGCCCAGGTGCGGTCCTGGCCACGGCGGCGCACCGGGTCGACGACGGCGATCCGCAGGTCGTGGACGCCGTGGCGGTCCAGCGCGGCGAGCAGCAGCGACGCGGCGCCGCCGCCGCCGAGCAGCGCGAGATCGACGTCGAGCGGCGCGGATGCGGTCACCCGCACCACGCTGTCACACCGCCCGGCCGGGCCGCGCGTCGCGTCCCTCAGGGCACCGGGGCGGGTCGCTGCTCGACCGGGGGCTCGTCGGCGTAGGCGCGCGCCACGGCGTCCCGGTTGAAGACCCGCCAGGTGGCGGCGGAGACGCCGATCGCCACGACCAGACCGACCCAGTACGGGGCGGTGATGCCGAACCGGGCGGCCAGCAGCCCGCCGAGCAGTGCGCCCACGCAGTTGCCGCCCGCCGCCACGAACATGGTGGTGCTGGCCACGCGTCCCTGCAGATTCGGCGGGGTGAGTCGTTGGCGCAGTGAGTTCGCCACGAGGTTCCACAGTCCGCCGTGCACGCCGAAGGCGAAGAGCGCGACCCCCACCACGACTGTGCTGCGGGACGCTGCCAACGCCAGGTGCAGCCCCGCCTCGATCAGCAGGCCGATCCGCACCGTCCAGGTGGCGCTGATCCAGGCGACGATCCGGTCGCCGAGCAGCGCGCCGAGCACCCCACCGCAGGCCATGCAGGTGAACAGCAGCCCGTAGCCGACCGAGCCGAGCCCCAGCCGCTCGTCGGCCAGCAGAACCAGCACCGCGAGGGCTGCCGTGAGGGTCACGTTGAGCAGGCCGATCAGCACGGCCATCGTGCGCAGCAACCGCTGGTGGGCCAGCCAGCGCAGCGCTTCGACGATCTCCCCGCGCATGGAGCGGGTCCGGGGACCGGGCTGGTCGCCGCCGGCGGCCCGGAAGTCGCCGCCGATCAACGCCACAAGCACCGCGCTGAGGGCGTAGGTGGCGGCGTTGACGAGGAACGGGCTGCCCGCCGCCAGGGCGAAGAGGAAGCCGCCCAGCGGGCCGGCGAGCATGCTGTTCATGAGTGTGGCGCCGCCGCCGAGCCAGCCGTTGGCGCGCTCCAGGCGGTGCCGGGGCACCACTGTCGGCAGCATGGCCTGGCTTGCCGCGCGGAACACGATCTCGCCGGTATTGATCACGAACAGCACCACGTACAGCAGTGCGACGCCGGCCCGGCCGGTCATGATCGCCGTGGCCAGGACGGCAAGCGCGACCACCCGGACCAGGTCGATGACGATCATCAGGCGGCGGCGGTCCATCCGGTCCGCCAGCACCCCGCCGGGCAGGGCGAAGAGCAGCCAGGGCAGCCAGGCCACGGCGGACGCCGCGGCCACCACGAGCGGGTCGTCGGTACGCGAGGCGACGAACAACGGCGCGGCCACCGTGGCCAGCCCGCTGCCCAGGGCCGAGAGGGTGCTGGCCGCCCACAGTCGGGCGAACCGCGCCCCCAACCCACCGCCCATGTCCCGTGTCACGGCCAGGGAACCTACCAGCGCATCTCCCGCCGCCACCGCCGGATTTCCCTTGGGCAGAAGCCTGCCGACACCGCAATCACGTCGTGGTCGCCCGATACCTCGCCATCGACCCAGGGGCGACAGCCCGACCGGAGCCGACATCGACCGGAGCCCCGGCACCGGTCGGGCCGTCCGGGCCTAAGGGCTGCTCACCCCCGCCTTCGGGTGGACACGTGACGGCAACGAAGGTTTCTCATTTTCACCTGATCGTGGTGCCAACCCACCTAGTGTTGGGCACACCGGTGCTAGTCACGGAGTTGGCCACCCGAACGACGTCCCACGCAGTCAGCGGACGAAAAGTGAGGGAAGACGCGTATGAAGCTCTCAACAGCACTCTGCACGGCGGCGCTCGGCGTGGGTCTCGGCACGCTCCTGCTGCCGGGCGCCGCACTTGCCGACACCGTCGTGTCACCGGCCACCACCCCGGTCGGAGGAACCGTCGTGCTCACCGCGACGACCTGCAACCCGAAGTCGGGTGACGCCCTCTTCCGCGTCACCGGACCCAACCGCGACCAGAACGTCCGATCCACCACTGCCGCCGCCGGCGGCGGGCTCAGCGCCGAACTGTTCACCGCCGGGTTCACCCTCGGCACGTACACGGTGGCCGCGAGCTGCGGCGACGGCAGCTCGGCGGGCAGCGCCACGTTCACCGTCACCCCGATCGGCGGCGCCCCGGCCGGCTCGGGCGGCGACAACCGCGACGGGCGCGACGCGGGTGCCCTCGCCGCCGGAGGCACCCTGCTCGGCACCGCCGCCGCGGGCGCGGTGGTCCTGTTCCGCCGGCGTCGTCCGGTGTCCACCGTCGCCTGACCGGCGACGCGCTCCATCCCTGAGAACGGGTGCCCGTGCCGGTGACACCGGTACGGGCACCCGACGATCCCTACGGAGGTCAGCACGTGTGGTGGCGGCGGACCCTGCCGGCGGCGGTCGCGCTGCTCGCCGTGTCCGGGCTCGGGCTGATCACCGTCGGTCTCACCGCCGAGCCGGCCCGCCCCCCACGTCCGCCTGCCGACGCGCCGACGCGCTCCCGGCCCGCGCCGGACCTGGCGCCGCTGCCCCGCGCCGCGCCCGTCCGGGTGCGGATTCCCGCAATCGGTGTACGCGCCGAGATCGTCGCCGTCGGCGTGGACGCCGCCGGGGTGCTGGAGGTCCCCCCACTGGACAAGCCGACCCTCGCCGGCTGGTACCGGCACGGGGTCAGCCCCGGCGAGACCGGCAACGCCGTCCTGGTGGGACACGTCGACTCCCCGGCCGGCCCGGCGGTCTTCTTCGACCTGGGTCGACTACGCGCCGGCCAGGAGATCGAGGTCACCCGCGCCGACGCGCGAGTCACCACGTTCACAGTGGACGGCGTCCACGCGTACCCCAAGGACCGCTTCCCCAGCGGCCTGGTCTACGGGCCGGCGGACGCCGCCGGACTGCGCCTGATCACCTGCGGCGGCCCGTTCGACGACGCGACGGGCAACTACGTCGACAACATCGTCGTCTTCGCCACCCGCACCGCCTGAGCCGGCGGCCCCCCTGTCGGGAGCTGGACCCCGCTCGGCAGAATGCGGTGGCACCATCCCTGATCGGGGGGCGCCGGCGGCGGGGAGGCACGCGGTGGATCAGCGAGCGGTACGGGAACGGGCCGGTCGTGGCGTACGCGCCCTGGCCCGTCGACTGCTCGGCCGGGCCGACGGCGACTCCCCCACACCCCGGCGGTCCAACCCGGACGCCGTCGTCGACTGCGCCGTCTACGTCAACGGCCGCCGTGAGCCCGGACGTCCGCACTACGCCGACGCGTACGCCCGCGCCCGACGTGGCCACGACTCCTTCGTCTGGCTGGGGCTGCACGAGCCCGGCCCGGCGGTGCTCGCCGCCGTGGGCCGCACGTTCGGCCTCGACGAGCTGACCGTCGAGCAGGCGCTCGCCGACGGGCACCGGCCCACGATGCAGCGGAACGGGCCGGTCACGCTGCTGGTGCTGCGTACGGCCGGGTACGTGGAGCACGCCGAGCTGACCGACACCTCCGAGGTGATCGACACCGGTGACGTGATGGTGCTGCTCGGCGACCGGTTCGCCATCACCGTGCGGCACGGCGCCGCCGGGGCGCTGCGCGACGTCCGCGCCGACATCGAACGCCGCCCCGCGCTGCTGGCCGCAGGGCCCTGGGCGGTGGCGTACGCGGTCTGCGCCCGGATGGTCGACTCGTACCTGGAGGTGGCCGGGCACGTGGAGCGGGACCTGGAACGGGTCGAGGAGGCGGTGTTCGCCCGCGACCGCTCGGCCGACATCCAGCACATCTACCAGCTCAAGCGGGAGGTGGTGGAGTTCAAGCGGGCCGTGCTTCCCCTGCAGACGCCCGTGCGGACGCTCCTCGACCCGGGCACCGACGGACCGCCGCGTGCCCTGCACCGCTGGTTCGTGGACGTGGACGGCCGGTTGGCGCGGGCCGTGGACCGGGTGGCCGCGTACGACGACCTGCTCACCTCGATCGTGCAGTCCCGGTTGGCGCAGCTCGCCGTCGAGCAGAACAACGACATGCGCAAGATCGCCGCGTGGGCGGCCATCGCGGCCACCCAGACCGGCATCGCCGGCCTCTACGGCATGAACTTCGAGCACATGCCCGAGCTGGCCTGGCGCTACGGCTACGCCGGTGCCCTGACCCTGATGGCGGCGATCGCTCTCGCCCTGTATCGCCTGTTCCGCCGCTCCGGCTGGCTCTGACCCCCTCCACCGCGATCGTGCGCGCAGGTCTGCCGGGTCAGCGGTCGGCACGTGTCGGGCAACGGCTAACCTCGCCCGGGTGATGTGGCAGCGGTACGTGGCGATCGGGGACAGCACCACCGAGGGGCTCGACGACCCGGACGACGCCGGCGGCTACCGGGGCTGGGCCGACCGGTTCGCCCTGGCGGTGGCGCGCGCCCAGGGCGGCCTGGAGTACGCGAACCTGGCCATCCGTGGACGAACCACCGCGCTGATCCGCGCCGAGCAGCTCCAGCCGGCCCTCGATCTCGCCCCCGACCTGGCCACCGTGGTCGCCGGCATGAACGACGTGCTGCGCCCCTCCTTCGACGCCGACCAGGTCGCCGAGGACGTCGCGGCGATGCAGCGGGCGCTCGTCGGGCAGGGCGCCACAGTCCTCACCTTCACCATGCCGGACCCGGCACCGGTGATGCCGCTGGCCCGGCCGCTGCGGGGCCGGATGCTGGCGCTCAACGAGGCCCTGCGGGCGGCCACCGCGCAGACCGGGGCCACGCTGCTCGACCTGGGGGCGCATCCCGTCGCCTCGGATCCGCGGCTGTGGAGCGACGACCGGCTGCACGCCAACAGCGCCGGGCACGCGCGGATCGCCGCCGCCCTGGCGTACACCGCTGGCCTGCCCGGGTTCGACGACTCCTGGACGGCGCCGCTGCCGCCGGCGCCGCTGCGGCGCCGCGCCGAGGTGCTCGGCGCGGAGCTGGCCTGGGCCCGCCGGCACCTGCTGCCCTGGGTGGCCCGGCACCTGCGGGGCCGGTCCTCCGGGGACGACCGGGTCGCGAAACGACCGGTTCCGCTGCCGGTGGCGCTGGAGGGCTGACGGCCGGCCGCCGAGGCCACCCGGCGGTGCGGCAGGATGGCGGGATGGGCAGGGGTACGGGTGGCCGGCGGGCGAACGCGACGACCGGACGGGTCTGCCCGTGCGGCTCCGGCCAGGCGTACGCGGGCTGCTGCTCCCCGGTCCACGACGGCGCCGCCCAGGCGTCGACCGCCGAGGCGCTCATGCGTTCCCGGTTCAGCGCCTTCGCCCTCGGCGACGCCGACTACCTGCTGCGTAGTTGGCACTCGTCGACCCGGCCCGCTCGGCTGGAGCTCACCCCGGGGCAGCGGTGGACCCGGCTGGAGATCGTCGAGACCGAGCGCGGCGGCCTGCTCGACGCCACCGGCTCTGTGACGTTCCACGCCCACTACCGGGAGGCGGGTCGGCCGGGCACGCTCACCGAGCACAGCCGGTTCGTCCGCGAGGACGGCCGCTGGGTCTACCTCGACGGCGACCAGCCCTGACTCCTGCGCCGGCGGCCGAGTCTGCCGTAGGATGACCCTGGCGTCGTCCTACGCCGCACCTCCCTCCCGGCGCTCACGCCGCCGGCCACGCGGAGGCAAAGGGGGCCTGGAGCTCTCGGGACGTAATGCCACGTGCCCCACTCCGGCGGGGTCGACGGGAGCGTGAGTCCCGGTGACCGTGCCGTTGACCGGGAGCATGTGATGACCAACCAGAGACCGTTCAAGGCCCGGATCCGGACCCGGATGGCGAAGACCGGCGAGAGCTACACCACGGCCCGCCGACAGCTCATCAATCGGGCCAGCCCGCAGACCGCGTCGCCGCCCGCGAGCCCCGCCGCCGCGCAGACCGCGAATCCCGCCATCGCGCAGACCGCCGGATCCACCGCCGCGCAGACCGAGCGGATCGCCGACGACCTGATCCGCGCCCGGACCGGCCACGGCTGGGCCGAGTGGTTCGCCCTGCTCGACGCCGCGGCCGCCACCGAGCGGACCCACACCCAGATCGCCCGCCACCTGGTGGTCGAGCACGAGGTGCCGGGTTGGTGGGCACAGACCATCACCGTCGGGTACGAGCAGGAACGCGGCCTGCGCGCGCCCGGTCAACGACGCGGAGGCGGCTTCGAGGCCAGCGCCAGCCGAACGGTGGCCGTGTCGGCGGCGCGGCTGTTCGAGGCTTTCGCCGACGAAACGGTACGCGCCCGTTGGCTCCCCGGCGTCGAGGTGCGCGTCCGCACCGCCACCGCCCCGCGCAGCTTCCGGGCCGACTGGGCCGGCGGTCCCACGCGGGTGGTCGTCGGCTTCGACGCGGTCGGCGAGTCGAAGGCCCGGGTCAGCGTCCTGCACGAGAAGCTGGTCGGGGCCGAGCAGGCCGCCGAGCTGAAGGTGTACTGGCGGGAGCGGCTCGCCGCGTTGAAGGCACTGCTCGAGTCGGACGGAGACCACCGATGACCATCACGTTCATCAACCTGCCGGTGCGCGACCTGCTGATTGCCGCCGAGTTCTACCGGGCGCTGGGCTTCACCACCGGCCACACCGAGCCGGACGGGGACACCATGGCGCTCACCGTGTCCGACAGCACCCGACTGCTGCTGCACGTCCGCTCGGCCTTCGAGGCGTACACGGGTGTGCCCGCCACGGACCCGGCGACCAGCCGGGAGGTCATCGTGGGCCTGTCGGCGGAGAGCCGCGAACGAGTCGACGAGTTGGTCGACCGGGCGGTGGTGGCCGGCGGCGAGTCGCTCGGGGCGGGGAGCACCAACGGGCCCATGTACATGCGCGGATTCCGCGACCTGGACGGCCACCAGTGGTCGTTCCTGCACCTCGCCGGCTGAGCGAGCCCGACGGCGGGCCGCACGGACCGCCGCCGGGGCACCCGGTCAGCCCGAACCGCGCACGCCGCCCACAGCGACAGCGCTACTGGTGGCCGGGCGGCGCCGGCGGCGGGCCAGCAGCACCAGCGCCACGACGAGGTACGCCCCGGCCGCCGCCGCGAACGCCACCGCGTTACCGGCCGCCGTGGCGACGAGACCGTAGCCGGCGTACGTCCCGATGATCAGCAGGTCGGTGGCCATCCCGGCAAGCGAGGTGACGGTGGCCCGACTGCTGCCGGTGATCCGGGCCTGCAACCGCGCGTCGGCCAGCACGGTGGCCAGTTGCGCGGCACCGAACGCCACCGCGAGCAACACGAAGCCGGCCGGGTTCCGGACGAGGGCGCCCCCGGCCAGCGCGACGGCGACCAGAACGAGCAGCGCGGCGTAACCCCGACGGCCCAGCCGCTCCCCCGCCGGGGCGAGCAGCCCACCGACGGTCACGCCGGCCCACAGCAGCAGGAGCAGCAGCGGCACGGCCCGCGCGCCGACGCCGGTGTCCACGGCCAGCAGCGGCGTGTACTCGTCGAGCGCGCCCCAGTCGGCGGCCACCACCGCGACAAGCAGCACGGCCGCTCGTACGGGAGGCCGCGTGCGTACCTGCGTCACGCCGGCCCGGAGCGTGTCCCACCAGGTCAGGTCGCCGTCGTCGTCCGACGTGCCGGACGTGCCCGGCGGGGCCTGTTCGGGGAAGCGGGTCGCGACGGCGGCGGCGAGCAGGCAGGCCAGCACGCTTGCCACGCCGACCACCGGGTACCCGCCGACGGCGAGCACCGGGCCGGCCAGCACCCCGGTGACCACCACGCCGAGCACACCCGCCGTCCGGGCTCGACCGAGCACCCGGGCGTACCGACCGACGGCGCCGAGCCGGTCCAGCTCGGTCCAGACCAGTGCCTCCAGAGCGCCGGAGACCAGTGCCCCGCCGGCGCCCCACAGCAGGAACCCCACCGCGAAGGCCGGGTACGACGGCACCAGCACCCAGAGCGCGTAACCGGCGGCCGTCACCAGCGGGGCGAGGCACAGCAGCAGCCGGCGCGACACCACGTCGGCCCACGCGCCGGACGGCACCTCGAACAGGATGCCGGCCGCTGACCAGATGACGAAGAGTGACGAGATCTGCCCCACCGACAGGCCGGTGTCGGCGAAGAGGACGACGTACAGCGGATAGAGCAGGACGAGGTCACTGAGGAACGCGTACCCGTAGAGGGTGACCGACAGCCGGCGGATCGCCGGGTCGGGCGCGCGCGAGGCGAGGTGGGTCATGGGGCCTTCCCGTGGGAGTGGAGACGGACACCGGACGTGCGGTGCCCGTGGCGGCCCACGGGTGCGGCCTACGGCGTCGGATCAATGTCGCCAGGTCATGTCGGCGATGCTAGACCGGCGTCACCGTGCCGGCCAGCGCTTTCGGCGTGCTTGCGCGACGGGGACGGGGCGGGATCCGTCTGGATCCCGCCCCGTCGTCGCGCCGGGTTCAGCGCCGGTTCGGGTCCACCGGCGGGATGACGGTCGTAGCCTCGCTGTCGTCGCTGGTGCGCTGCCCGGGAACGGTGCCACCGCTGATCACCTGGGTCGTGTCCGCCTCCCGGCCGGGGCCCACCACCTGCGTCGCGTCCGCGTCGGCCGGACGGGCGACCACCTGGGTGGTGTCCTCGGCGCTCTGCCGGGCCGGGACGCTGACGGCGGGCGTGTGGCCGGCGACCACCTGGGTGGTGTCGTCGGTCGACGCCCGCACCACCTGCGTGGCCTCCGGGTCGGTCGGACGGGTCACGACCTGCGTGGCCTCCGGGTCGGACGGACGGGTCGTGACCTGCGTGACGTCCGGCTCGGACGAACGGGTCGTCACCTGCGTGGCGTCGGCGTCGACCGGACGGGTCGTCCCCTGGGTGGGGTTCGGGTCGGTCGGACGGGTCACGATCTGCGTGGCCTCGGGGTCCGTCGAGCGGGCCGGCGCGGGGGTGGCCACCGGGTCGGGACGGGTGGCCGCCGAACGCGCCAGTTCCGCCTCGGCCTCGCGGCTGGCCTGGTAGGCGCGGGCGTGCGTGGCGATGAGCGCCGACTCCTGCTCGGCGCGGGTCAGCCACGCCTCCCAGCGACTCTGCATCGGACGGATGAGGCCACCGCCCACCCCGACGACGAGGATGCCGCCCACGGTGGCCAGCACCGCGATCAGCACCGGGGTGGTGACCGCGGTGGCCACGCCGATCTGGTTCAGCGCCGCGATGACGCCCAGGCCGAGGATGAACACCGAGGCGATACCGGCCAGCACCCGACCGTACGACAGCCCGCCGAGCGCGCCGCTGATGATGTCCTTGACCGCGTTGGCGATTGCGGCGGCGACCACGACGATGACGATCGCGACGAAGGCGCGGGGCAACCACGCGACCACGGCGGTGATCAGGTCCGAGATCGGGTTGGGCCCCCAGATGCCGAAGGCGAGTTGCAGGGTGAGCAGCAGCACCCCGTAGTAGACGAGCTTCGCGACGATGTCGCTGGCGTCGTACCGGGAGCGGCTCAGAGCCCGGCGGATACCGCCGCGCTCGACGGCGCGGTCGAAGCCCACGCGTTCGAGGACCTTCTCCACGATCTTCAGTACGGCCTTGGCGATAAGCCAACCGGCCACCAGGATCGCCAGGAAGGCGACGGCCTTGGGCAGGAAGAGCATCACCGAGCGAAGGGCGGCGCCCACCGCGTCGCTGACGTTGTCACTCATATGGTCGTTCCTCCACGCGGAGCAGCCGGGATGATAGGCCACCGACCTACCCCCACCAGCTCACGGGGAAACGCCGACCGGTCCGCGACTGTCCCGTCGATCAGGGATGGCGTCGTGGCAACCGGGCGCTCCTGCGGCTTCGAAGGGGTCTAGCGCGCGGGCGAGTTTTGGCAATATTCTCCGGAGTGCGTGCGGCCACTGGAGCTACTTTTCATCCCCCGCCGTCGGCCGCAGGAGGAGATGTCATGCACGTCGACCATTCCGAAGTGGACCGCCGAACGCTGCTGCGTGCCGGTCTCGGCGCGGCCACGGTCGCCGTCGTCGGAAGCGAACTCGCCTTTTCGGGCGCGGCGCAGGCCGCTCCCGGCACCGACCTGGACTGGATCATCAGCTGCGACGAGTGGGCCGCCCGCCCGCCGAAGGACCCGCTGTCGGTAAGCGCCATCGCCACCAACAAGATCATCGTGCATCACATGGCGTTCCCGAACGTCACCGACTACTCCCGCGAGCAGGCGGTCAAGCTGGCCCACGACTGCCAGGACCTGCACATCGACGGCAACGGCTGGTCGGACACCGGCCAGCACTTCACGGTGAGCCGTGGCGGCTACGTGCTGGAGGGCCGCCGGGGCAGCCTGGAACGCCTCGAAGCGGGCGACCGCCAGATGATCTCGGCGCACTGCCCGGGCGAGAACGGCCGGGCCATCGGCATCGAGAACGAGGGCACCTACGTCACCGAGACGCCGCCGGAGGCGCTTACCGACTCGCTGGTCAAGCTCTGCGTGACGATCTGTCGGCAGTACGGGCTGCACGCCTTCGACATCTTCGGCCACTGGGACTTCCGCACCACCGACTGCCCGGGCGCGGCCTTCTATCGGCAGTTCCCGGCGCTGCGGCGGCGGGTCCACGCGGCCCTCGGCACGAAGCCGGGTGACGTGCCGGCCCGCCGCTGGCCGGACCTGTGGCGGTTCGTCAACTCGCCGTCGGTCCGGGTGGTGCAGCACCTGCTGGCCTACCGGGGCTACGCCGTGACCGTCAGCGGCACGTTCGACGCCGCGACCGTGGCGGCCGTGCAGGACTGGCAGGCCCGCAACGGCATCGCCGTGGACGTGGACGCCACGCTCACCACGCCCACCTGGGAGACCCTGGTGCCGGAGTTGGACCAGCACGCCGCGGGCGCGCCGGTCACGGCCGTCCAGGAGATCCTCGCCACCAAGGGGTACGCGGTCACCGTCACCGGGGCGTACGACCACGCCACCCGCAGGGCCGTGCAGGACCTTCAGGCGCTGCACGGGCTGCCCCGCAACGGCAAGCTCAGCACGAGCACGTGGTGCACGGTCGTCGGCGGCACGGTCCGCCAGTCGTTCACGCACCACTGATCCTCCGCCGGGGGCGGCGCGGGGTGATCCCGTGCCGCCTCCGCAGTGGTCGAACGCTTGCCACAAGCACGCACCCGGGGGCCTGAGCAGCACAATGTCGGCGGCTCGGCGGTTTGGGCGACGGCGCGGGCGGAAAGGTTGCCCGGCATGACATGGGCCCGTCGAGCCGTACCCGCCGTCGCCGCCGCCGTCGCGGCACTCGCCGCGCGGGATCTGATCCAGCGCGACCACGCGCTGCTGCGCAACTTCCCGGTGCTCGGCCGCGCCCGGTACCTGCTGGAGGCCGTCGGGCCGGAGCTGCGGCAGTACATCGTGGCCGGCAACAACGAGGAACGCCCGTTCACCCGCGACCAGCGCCGCTGGGTGTACGCCTCGGCGAAGCAGGAGAACAACTACTTCGGCTTCGGCACGGACAACGACATCGAGTTCACGCCCGGGTACCCGATCATCAAGCACCGCACGTTCGGCCGGGCCGTGCCGCCGTCGTCCCCGACTGCCGGGCACGACGTACGGCTACCGTGCGCGAAGGTGCTCGGCGCGGCGCGGGGGCGGGCACGCGCGTTCCGTCCGGAGTCGGTGGTCAACATCTCCGGCATGAGCTTCGGTTCGCTGTCCGGCAACGCCATCACCGCCCTGAACAAGGGGGCCGCGCTCGCCGGCTGCCTGCAGAACACCGGCGAGGGTGGCCTGTCGCCGTACCACCGCAACGGCGGTGAGCTGGTCTTCCAGCTCGGCACGGCGTACTTCGGCTGCCGCGACGAGCACGGCCGTTTCAGCCTCGACCGACTGAAGGACCTGGTCGCCGACGCGCCCGTCCGGGCCTTGGAGATCAAGCTGAGCCAGGGTGCCAAACCGAGCCTCGGCGGGCTGCTGCCCGGGGCGAAGGTGTCCGCCGAGATCGCCGCCACCCGGGGCATCCCGGCCGGTCAGGACTGCGTGAGCCCGTCGCGGCACGCCGAGTTCTCCGACTGTGACAGCCTGCTGGACTGGGTGGAGCTGCTGGCCGCCGAGACGGGCCTGCCCGTCGGCATCAAGTCTGCGGTCGGCGACCTGAGTTTCTGGCAGGAGCTGGCCAGCCTGATGCGGGACACCGGCCGGGGCGTCGACTTCGTCACCGTCGACGGCGGCGAGGGCGGCACCGGAGCCGCACCGCTGATCTTCACCGACTCGGTGTCGCTGCCGTTCCAACAGGGCTTCTCCCGGGTCTACAAGGTCTTCGCCGAACACGACCTGCACGAGCAGGTGGTGTTCGTCGGCAGCGGCAAGCTCGGCCTGCCGGACAACGCCATCGTGGCGTTCGCGCTCGGCTGCGACATGGTGAACGTGGGCCGGGAGGCGATGCTGTCGATCGGCTGCATCCAGGCGCAGAAGTGCCACACCGACTCCTGCCCCACCGGAGTGGCGACGCAGAACGCGTGGCTGGCCCGGGGCCTCGACCCGACGCTCAAGTCCGTCCGGGCCGCCAACTACCTGGGGACGCTACGCCGGGACCTGACCAAGGTCGCCGAGGCGTGCGGCGTGGAACACCCCGGCCTGATCGGCACGGACGCCGTGGAGATCCTGGACGGCCGCACCGGCTCCACCCCACTGCACCAGGTGTACGGCTACCGCCCGCACTGGGGTCTGCCCTCGCCGGCCGACCAGAAGGAGATCATCCGGCTGATGACCCCGGAGGTGCCCCGGGGCAGCAGCGCCCCTCCGTCGGCCACCGCCGTCGGCTGAGCCCCGGCGCCACCCTGCCGGTCCGGGTTGAGGGCCCCTACCTGGCCCGCCTGCTCTGACAGGTGACCTCGCCCTGACGTGGCCTCGGGGTCGGCCTGGCGCCCGACCTTGGCCGCCCGGCGGTCGACGCGGCCCGCCGCCCCACGGTGGCGGCCCGGCCCGCCGCCCCACGTTGGCGGCCCGGCGCCGCGCTCCACGTTACCGGCCCGGTGCCGCATTCCACGTTGCCGGCCCGGCGCCGCGCTCCACGTTGCCGGCCCGGCGCTCGGCCGACGCGAGCGGATCCCGGGGCCATCTCCCCGACGAGCGGTATACCTGTGAGTCATCTTTATGACTCACAGGTATATGCCGTTGCCGCGACATGCCCTCCCGGCCCCCTCGTGCGGCTCGGGCGAGGATCGGGTCACACGGCAGCAACCGCAGTCGACAGTCGATGACGCCGACCGAGAGCGAGGACCGGGCCGACGCCGCGTCGGCCGATCGCCGTCGATAAACGCGTAGAGCCGCTGCCGGAGACACCCGTATCGTGGCGCGGTGCTGATCAGACGCGAGACGCCCGCCGACGTCGACGCCATCCGGGCGGTACACGCCGCCGCCTTCGCCACGACCACGGGCGGGGGCGCGACGGTCGACACAACGCCGGTCCAGGCAACGCCCACCCAGGCAACGCCCGTCGAGGCGACGCTTGTCGACGCGCTGCGGGCCGATGAGGGCTGGCTGCCCGCGTACTCCCTGGTGGCGACCGATTCGGACGGCCAGGTGGTGGGGCACGTGGTGGCCACCCGCGGCCGGGTGGGCGGTGCGCCGGTGGCGTTGGGCCTGGGTCCGCTCGGGGTGCTGCCCGGCTGGCAGCGGCGCGGCGTCGGCACCGCGTTGATGCACGCGGTGCTCGGCGCGGCCGACGCCCGCGACGAACCCCTCGTGGTGCTGCTCGGGCATCCCGAGTACTACCCGCGCTTCGGGTTCCGGCCCGCCGTCGAGCTGGGCGTCACACCGCCGCAGCCGTGGGGTCCGCGGTACTTCATGGCCCGGCCGCTGAGCGCGTGGCGCGAGTCGATCCGGGGCGAGTTCCGCTACGCCCGCCCCTTCGACGACCTGTGAGCCCACCGCGCATCCGCCGCCGCCGTGCCGCCGACCTCGACGGCTGTGTCGCGGCGCTCGCCGAGGTTCACCGGGTCGACCGCTATCCGCTGAACTGGCCCGCCGACCCGCACCGCTGGCTGCGCGAGCCGCACCCGACGCGAGCCTGGGTCGCCGTCGACCCCGCCGCGACGATCGTCGGACACGTCGCGGTGCGTCGCCTGCCCGATCCGGCGGACGGGCCGCTCACCGGGTCGAGCGCCGAGGTCTCTCGGCTCTTCGTGGCGCCGGCCGCCCGAGGATCGGCGCTTGGCGACGCCCTGCTGGGCCGGGCGCGGCACTGGGCGGATGGGCGCGGACTGCGTCTGGTGCTCGAGGTGGTCGCCGACAGTCCCGCGGCCGTCGCCCTGTACGAGCGCACCGGATGGCGGTGCACGGGCACCGGCACGGCATCGTGGACCGCCCCGGACGGCAGCCCGGTGTCGCTGCGGCGTTACACCGTGCGCTCCGACGCCACCCCGGCCATCGCCGCCAGACGGCGGGCGAGCAGTCCGGCGGCCTCCCGCAGCTCCGCGGGCTCCACCACCTCCACCTCGTAGCGCAGGCGGGCGATGTGCGCGGCGAGCCAGTCCAGGCTGTCGCCGCCGACGACGAGCAGGCACCAGCCGTCGCTGCCGGCCTCGACGCGCCCCACCTGCGGCGGGACCGCCTCCCGCACGCGCTCGGGCGGAGCGTGCACCCGCACCCGGGCCAGATAGCGGTAGGGAGCGTCGGTCACGGACCGCTGCACGAAGGCGATCGGATCCGGATGGTCACGCGCCGGAAAGCGCCAGGTCGTCGCCACCGTGGCCCGCATCCGGTCCAGGCGGAACGTACGCCAGTCGTCGCGATCGACGTCCCAGGCCATCAGATACCAGCGGCGGCCGGTGGTGACCATCCGGACCGGCTCGACCGTCCGCTCCCGCTCGCCGCCGTCGCGGCCGGCGTAGCGGAACCGCACCCGCACCGCGTCACGACAGGCGCGGGCGAGCGTCACCAGCAGCTCAGGGTCGATCTCGACCACCGGGCCGATGAGCGTCTCCGTCCAGCCGTGCACCGCTCGCACCTCGGCGCGCAGCCGCGCCGGCATCACCTGGTCGAGTTTCGTGAGCGCCCGCAGGGCCGCCTCGCCCGCCCCGGCGACCGTGCCCCCCGCCGCCAGTCGCAGCGAGACCGCCGTGGCGATCGCCTCCTCGTCGTCGAACAGCAACGGCGGCAGCCGGGTGCCCGCGCCGAGCTGGTAGCCGCCGCCGACGCCCGCCGACGCGTGGAGGGGATAGCCGAGTGCGCGCAGCCGTTGCACGTCACGGCGCACGCAGCGGTCGGTGACACCCAGCTCGGCGGCCAGCTCGGCGGCCGTCCACGACGACCGCCGCTGCAACAGGGCCAGCATCCGCAGCACCCGCTCCGTCGTCGCCTCCACAGTCACCCGCCGATCGTTTCACTAATAGCGGAACGATCCTGTCCGCCAGCCACGAGAGGGTGGCAGCATGACCAACCAGACCAGAGACGAGGGAGCCGTCATGGCCCGCGAGGTGCAGATAACGTTCGACGCGGCCGACCCGGCCAGTCTGGCGGCGTTCTGGGCCGACGTCCTCGACTACGAGTTGCAGGGCCCACCCGGGGACTTCGACTCGTGGGAGGCCGCGCTGGACGCGATGGGCGTACCGCCGGAGCGACGTAACGACGCGTCGGCGGTGGTCGACCCCAAGGGCGCCGGGCCGCGCCTGTTCTTCCAGCGGGTGCCGGAGGGCAAGCAGGCCAAGAATCGCGTGCACCTCGACGTGCGGGCCGCCCCCGGGCTCACCGGTGACGACCGGATGGCGGCCCTGGAGGCGGAGGCCGAACGGCTCGTCGCCCGCGGCGCCACACGCCTCGCACGGCACGAGCCCGCTCCTCCGCTCGGCGCCGGCCACCTCGTGCTGGCCGACCCCGAGGGCAACGAGTTCTGCCTCGACTGACCGGGTGTTCGCCCAGCTCACTGCCGCGACGGTCGGGCATCGTGCGAACATGTGTTCGTGTCGCCAGACGCCCACATCCTGCACGCCGACCTGGACGCCTTCTACGCGTCGGTCGAGCAACGCGACGATCCGCGCCTGCGGGGGCGCCCGGTGATCGTTGGCGGTGGCGTGGTGCTCGCCGCCAGTTACGAGGCGAAGGCGCGGGGCGTGCGCAGCGCGATGGGCGGCCAGCAGGCGCGCCGGCTGTGCCCGGACGCGATAGTGGTGCCGCCCCGGATGGCGGCGTACACGCAGGCCAGCCGGGCGGTGTTCGAGATCTTCCGGCAGACCACCCCGCTGGTCGAGGGGCTCTCCATCGACGAGGCGTTCCTCGACGTGGGCGGCCTGCGGCGGCTTGTCGGCACGCCGGCCGACATCGCCGAGAGGCTGCGCCGGGAGGTCCGCGACCAGGTCCACCTGCCGATCACCGTGGGCGTGGCTCGGACGAAGTTCCTGGCGAAGGTGGCCAGCGGGGTGGCGAAGCCGGACGGGCTGCTTGTCGTCGCCCCCGATGCCGAGGTGGCGTTCCTGCACCCGCTGCCGGTGGAACGGCTCTGGGGCGTCGGGCCGGTCAACGCCGCCAAGCTGCGGGAACGCCGGATCCGTACGGTCGGGGAGGTGGCGCGGCTCGGCGAGGCCGCGCTGGTGTCCCTGCTCGGGGCGGGCGCCGGCCGGCACCTGCACGCCCTGGCCCACAACAGCGACCCCCGGTCGGTGCAGGTGGGCCGCCGCCGGGGCTCGATGGGCGCGCAGCACGCGTTGAGTCGTACCCCGCACGCGCCTGCGGAGTTGGACGCCATCCTGGCCGGCCTGGTCGACCGGGTCACCCGACGGATGCGCTCGGCCGGACGGTCCGGGCGCACGGTGGTGCTGCGGCTGCGATTCGGCGACTACACCCGGGCCACCCGCTCGCACACCGTCCGCAAGGCGACCGCGGACACCACGCCGCTGCTGGCCGCCGCGCGGGCGCTGCTGCGGGCCGCGCTGCCGGAGATCGACAGGCGGGGCGTCACCCTGATCGGCGTCTCGGTGGGCAACCTCGACGACAACCCGGTGCAGCCGGAACTGCCGTTCGACGCCGACACCGGGGCCGACCTGGACGCCGCGGTCGACGCGGTGCGCGACCGGTTCGGCTCGGCGGCGCTCACCCGGGCGGTGCTCCTCGGCCGGGATCCGGGCGTCGAGATGCCGCTATTGCCGGACTGAGGGGGGTTGTGGGGCCGCTTCGGCTGCGACCGGCGACACATCACAGCAGGTCGGCGGTTTAGCCGGCGGCTGACGGGTGACCCTTGAGGGGAACAGCCTGACGAGGGGGGCCCACCATGTCCGACGACACCAGCAACCGACCGAGCCGGCACGCCGAACGTCCGCACGACGTGACCGACCCCCTGCTCTGGCAGCTGGCGGTCGACGTGCTGAGTGCCCACGAGCCCGACGACGAGGGTCACTGCCGCAACCTGCAGTGCGCCGGCCAGTCCTGGCCGTGCTCGGCCCGGGCGGGTGCCGAGCAGTCGCTGCGGCTGGCCCGCAGGACGCAGGCCTCGGTCGAGACGGCCATCGACGGCGACGGTGCCGGCACGGGCTGGCCCGGCGAGACGGCGGCACCGGCCCCCCGCTGGGACCGTGACGCCACCGCGGTGATGTCGCGCCGAGGGTCGAGGGCGTCCGCCGCGGCGTGACCGCGCCGTCATCCGCGCCCCGACCAGCGCCCTCGAACGACCGAACGCTCGGCCGGTGACCCGGCCGAGCGTTCGAGTGTCGTACGTCAGAGGGCGAGCCGCTGACCGGGGAGGATCAGGCCCGGGTCGGCGCCGATCACCTGCCGGTTGCGCTCGTACAGCGCCTGCCAGCCGCCCGCCTGGCGGTGGCTGTCGGCGATCTCCGACAGGGTGTCCCCCGGCTTGACGACGTACGTGTCGCCGCCGGCCGCGGGCGCGGTGCGCTCGTGGTTGCGGGTCGCCGGCTGGTCGCCGCGCGACGACCGCTCCTTCGGGGCTGTGGACCGGTCCTTCGGGGCTGTGGACGTCGACGACTTCGGGGTCGACTTCGTCGAGGACTTCGTGGCGGAGCCGCCCGACGAGCCGCCCTTGCGGCCGCAGGTCGGCCACGCGCCGATGCCCTGCCGGTCGAGCACCTTCTCGGCGATGGCGATCTGCTCGCCGCGGCTGGCCAGGTCGGCACGGGCGGCGTACTTCTTGCCGCCGTAGCCGGCCCAGGTTCCCTGGGAGAACTGCAGGCCGCCGTAGTAACCGTTACCGGTGTTGATCTTCCAGTTGCCGCCGGACTCGCACTTGGCGACCGCGTCCCAGTTGACACCGGCCTGGGCCGGGGCCGCAGGGCCGAAGAGGGCGACCGCGCCGGTGACCGCGCCGACGGCAAGCGTGCCGACGGCGACGCGGCGGGTGGTGACCCGTCGATGACGGGGCGTGTGGACAGACGTCATGTGTGGTTCCTCCACGCCGGCGAGGTGAGCTGTCGGGTTCGGGCCGAGGAGCCCGGCCGCGCGGTGGCGGCTTCACCCCGAGGTGACATGCACCGAGGAACGTTGGGTCCCCCGCTCCTGCCCGGTTCTGGTATCCGACGACCGGGGGCAGGATTTGGCGTTGCCGGTCGCGGTGTCCACGGTGGCGGACTCGACCGACCGTAGGCACGGTCGGTGACGGTCGCCCAACCCTTGTGAACTTGTTCACCGGCCCACGCGGGGCGTCACCCGCACCGGTTGCGGGCACGTACTCGGTGTGCTGTGACCATCGTGGACCGTTGCCCACCGGAACCACCGGTAGCGGACCGCCGCCGCACGCCACCCACAGCGATGACCAACAGGGCCACAGAGAACAACGGAAACCAATCCCCGGTACGCGAGTAGACCGTGCCCCACCCGGTCGTCGAAGCGACGGTGACCAGCAACTCCGCGTCACCGGCGGTGGCCTCACCCACCACTCTGCCGTTGGGGTCGGTGACCGTCAGCCGGCCGAGCCCGGCGGCGCGGACCACGGTGAGCCCGTTCTCCACGCCACGGACAAGGGTCATCCGAGCGTGCAGCCAGCCGTCCGAGCTGAAGTCCAGGGCGGGGACGAGCAGCACGGTGGCACCCTGCGCCCGATACCGTCGGACCAGGCCCGGAAAGTCAAGGTCCTTGCAGATCGCGACGCCGAACCGCCCGTCCACGAGCGCCTCGTCACCAGGCGTCAGCCAGTCCTCAAGGCCGGGGACCAGGTGCTGTTTGGTGTACGTCGTGACCGTCCCGGACGGGTCCAGCACCAGCGCTACGTTGTACGCCGTGCCGGCCCGTCGGAGCACCGCGCCGACTACCACCCGGGCCTCGGTCTGCCGGAGCGCGTCCACGAGCAGCGGAAGCGTCGAATCCGTCACGGCGAACACCTTCTCCGGCAGCACGACGACGCGCGCCCCGCGGTCAGCCAGGCTCGCGACCCGCGGAGCATAGCGGGTGAGCAGGTCACGGCCGGCCGGTTCGTCGATCGGGAGCCCGTCCTCGGGCTGCCTCAGGGCGACCAGGCCGACGGTCAGCGGCGCGGCCGTCTCCGGGGAACGGTTCAGCGACCAGGCCGACCACGCGCCGGCGCCGACCAGGAGGGCGAGCAGGCAGGCGACGGCGGCTCGCTGGCTGCCGAGCCGACTGACTGGGGTTCGCCGCACGCCGCCGAGCAGGGCGGCGAGGGCGATCGGGACGGCGAGCAGCAGGTAGGTGACGCCCCAGACGCCGGTCAGGGCGGTCACCTGGATGACCGGCCGGACGTCGGCCTGCGAGTAGGCGAGGCTCCACCACGCGCCGTTCGGGAACAGGCGGGACGCGGCGTATTCGCCAAGTACCCACAGGGACGGCACGGCGAGCACGGCGGTCACGGTGCGCCCGCGCAGCAACAGCTCTCGGGCGAGCAGAACCGTGCCGCCCGCCAGGCCGAGGCCGAGCCCGAGCACACCGGCCACCGCGGGGACCGGTAGGCGCAGGGTGTCGAGGTAGTACCCCGCCATGCCGAGCTGACCGATCGACCAGGCGAGGACCGTCGCGCCGAGTGCGGTGCGCGGGCGTATCCGCACCGAGGCGAGGATCAGCGGAACCGGGGCGAGCCAGGTCAGCGCGGCGACGGGATGCAGCCCGGAACCACCGAGCCAGAGCAGGCCGCTGAGGAGCGTGGCGACGATCGTCATCATGCGTCGATCGTGCGGCCGGAGCGGCGGGGGCGGATCGCCCTACGAACCGGGTTCGATCTGGTCCCGTGGCGGGAGGCGCGGGAGCAGCGGGCCGGACGATACTGCCGAGGTGAAGCGGTACGTCAATCTCACCGTCACCGTGGCGGCCGTCGCCGCGACGGTGGTGCCCGCGCTTGTCGGCGGACCACGCTCCTGGTGGGTGCTGCCGCTCGCGGTCCTGTCGTCGGTGCCGGTGCTGTGGCGGGACCGGGCGCTGGTTCCCGTCGCCGTCGTCGTGGGCGTCGCCACGACCGTCTCGGCGACGCTCGGCGCACCCCCGCTGCTGCCGGTCGGCCCGCTCGTCTGCCTCTACACGTTCGCCGCGCGGTCCTGTATGCCCATCCGCCTGCTCGGCATCGTGCTCACCGCGGCCGGCCTGGTGGTGTCGCTGCTCCATCCGCACCCCGACGTGGAGGTGCTGCGTTACCTGTCGGTCGCCTACATCTTCTCGTACGCCCTGGGCACCAGCGCCCGCGCCCGCCGTACCCAGGCCACAGCCCTCGCCGAACGCGACCGCCGCGTCGCCGGTGAGCGGGCGGCGGCCGTGTTACGCGAGCGCACCCGCATCGCCCACGACCTGCACGACATCCTCACCCACGCGGTCGGTGTCATGATCGTTCAAGCGGAGGCGGGGCCGCTCCTGGTCCGCCCCCACCCGGACCGTGCCGACGCGACGTTCGCCACGATCGCCGCCACCGGCCGCGACGCGGTCGTCCAGCTCCGCCGCGCGGTCGGCAGCCTGCACGAGCCCGCCGACCATCCCCTCGACCAGCCGGGCCTGGCTCACCTCACCGCCCTCGTCGAACGCGTCCGCGCCACCGGGCTGGACGCCGTTCTCACAGTCACGCCCGCACCGGCAGGGACCGTCGGCGGAGTCCGGTCCGCGCCGCCGGCCGGGGCGCTTGTCGAACCACCCGCGGACGTCGGGGTCGCCGCCTACCGGATCGTGCAGGAGTCCCTGACCAATGTGGTCCGCCATGCCGGGGCAGGGTCGGTCCGCGTCCTGCTGGCCCACACCGCGGAGGCGCTTACCGTGTCGATCACCGATGACGGCCACGGCGATCGGGCCTCCGGCGCGGGCCGGCCCGGATACGGGATCATCGGCATGCGCGAGCGAGCCCAGGCCTGCGGTGGAACCCTGCGCACCGGTCCCGCCCAGGACGGGCATGGCTTCACCGTCACCGCCACCCTCCCCCTGCGGGCACCGGCGGTGGCCTGATGGTGGGAGTCGCCGTCGTCGCCCTGCGGCCTTCGACGCCTGGGGTGTCGTGCTGATGCTGCGCGTCGTGCTCGCCGATGATCAGGACCTGTTCCGGGCCGGATTCGCGACGATCCTCGGTGCCGAGCCGGACATCGAGGTGGTCGCCGAGGCCGCCGACGGCGCGAACGCCGTGCGTGCCGCCCTCGAACACCGACCCGACGTCGTGCTGATGGACATGCGGATGCCCGTCCTCGACGGCGTCGCCGCCACCCGGCAGGTCTGCGTCCGTACGTCGAGCCGGGTCCTCGCCCTGACCATGTTCGACACCGACGACTACCTGTACGCGGCGTTGCGCGCCGGGGCCAGCGGCTTCCTGCTCAAGGACGCCCCCCGAGCCGACCTGGTGAACGCCGTCCGCGTGGTCGCCGCCGGCGACGCGTTGCTCGCCCCCGGCGTCACCGCACGCGTGATCGGCGAACTGCACAGGCGCGGTCACCCGGATCCGGGCCGGGCCGCCGCGGTGACCGCGCTGACCGCTCGCGAGACGGACGTGCTGCGCCTGATCGCGGCCGGTCTGTCGAACGCCGAGATCGCCGCCCACCACCACCTGAGCGAGCACACGGTGAAGACGCACGTCGGCAACCTGCTCGCCAAACTGAACCTGCGCGACCGCGCCCAGGCGGTGATGGTCGCCTACGAGTCCGGTCTGGTGATTCCGGGCCAGTGACGTGACCGGCCGGCGGGTCCGCTGTGCGGAACCCGCCGGCCGCAGGGGTGGCGCCGGTTACAGGGTGCGCGCCAGCCGGTCGGCGAGCGTACGGGTGAACCGGGCCGGATCGGCCAACTCGCCGCCCTCGGCGAGAACCGCCAGGCCGTACAGCAGCTCGGCGGTCTCGGTCAGGGTTTCGGAGGAGTCGCCCTGCTCGTGTGCCTTGCGCAGCCCGGTGACGAGCGGGTGACCGGGGTTGATCTCCAGGATGCGCTTGGCCGTGGGTACGTCGTGCCCCATCGCCCGGTACATCTTCTCCAACGTCGGCGTGAGGTCGTGCGCGTCGCCCACGACGCAGGCCGGTGAGGTGGTCAACCGCGACGACAGGCGGACCTCCCGAACACTGTCGGCGAGGGTCGTGCCCAGCCACTCCACAAGCGCGGCGAAATCCTGCCGCTGCTGCTCGCGCTCGGCCTCGGCCTGTTGCTTCTCCTCGTCGGTGTCCAGGTCGACCTGGCCCTTGGCGATCGAGCGCAGCGGCCGGCCGTCGTACTCGCCGACCCGCTCGACCCACACCTCGTCGACCGGGTCGGTGAGCAACAGCACCTCGTGGCCCTTGGCCCGGAACGCCTCCAGGTGCGGGGAGTTCTCGATGGTGGCGCGAGAGTCGCCTGTGGCGTACCAGATGTCGCTCTGGCCGTCCTTCATCCGTGAGACGTAGCCGGCCAGGTCGGTGGGCTCCGCCTGGTCGTGGGTGGACGCCACCGACAGGATCTCCAGCAGGGAGTCCCGGTTGTCGGCGTCGTCGATCAGCCCTTCCTTGACCACCGCGCCGAACTCGGTCCAGAAGGTGCGGTAGCGCTCGGGGTGGTTGGCCTTGAGGTCCTTGACCGTGGTGAGGACCTTCCTGACCAGGCGGCGACGGACGATCTGGATCTGCCGGTCCTGCTGGAGGATCTCGCGGGAGATGTTCAGCGACAGGTCGTGCGCGTCGACGACGCCCTTGACGAAGCGCAGGTAGGTGGGGACCAGCGCCTCGCAGTCGTCCATGATGAACACGCGCTTGACGTAGAGCTGGACGCCGCGGCGGCCCTGCGGGGAGAACAGGTCCAGCGGGGCGTGGCTGGGCAGGAACAGCAGCGCCTCGTACTCGAAGGTGCCCTCGCCCTTCATGTGCACGACCTCGAGCGGGTCGGCCCAGTCGTGGCTGACGTGCTTGTAGAACTCGTTGTACTCGGCGGCGTCGACCTCGTCGCGGGGCCGGGCCCAGAGCGCCTTCATCGAGTTGAGGGTCTGCACCTCGCTTGTGGCGGCCTCGCCGTCGGTGCCCGGACGCTCCACGCGCATCCGGATCGGCCACGCGATGAAGTCGGAGTATCGCTTGACGATCTCCCGGACGGTCCACTCGGTGGTGTAGTCGTGCAGGTTGTCCTCGGTGTCGGCCGGCTTGAGGTGCAGGGTCACCGCTGTGCCCTGCGGCGCCTCGTCGACGGTCTCGATCGAGTAGGTGCCCTCGCCTGTGGACTCCCAACGGGTGCCGCCGGTCTCCCCGGCCTTGCGGGTCAGCAGGGTGACGCGGTCGGCGACCATGAACGCGGCGTAGAAGCCGACGCCGAACTGCCCGATCAGGTCCTGCGAGGCGCGGGCGTCGGCGGACTCGCGCAGCTGGCGCAGCAGCTCGGCGGTGCCGGACTTGGCGATCGTGCCGATCAGCGCGACCACCTCGTCGCGGGTCATGCCGATGCCGTTGTCCCGGACGGTAAGCGTGCGGGCGTCCCGGTCGACCTCGATGGCGACGTGCAGGTCGTCGGTCTCGGCGACGAGATCCTTGTCGACGAGCGTCGCCAGCCGCAGTTTGTCCAGGGCGTCGGACGCGTTCGAGATGAGTTCCCGCAGGAAGACGTCCTTGTTCGAATAGATCGAGTGGACCACCAACTGGAGGAGCTGACGCGCCTCGGCCTGGAACTCCAACGTCTCGGCCTGGTTGCTCACACCGTCTCCCTTCTCGGCTCGTGCGGATGTTCGCGCAAAGGATACGAGTCGTCACCCGTCCGGTCGTGCCCGCGTCCGGGTCGTATTCCCGATCCGCCTGGTGACCGGGCGTGACATAGCTGACTTTGCCTAACAGAAGTCAGCCGGATAGCGTTCCGGTCAGCAAAGCGTCGTCGCGCCGCATCGACCACGAACCTGGAGCACTCCCATGAAGATCGCTGGAAGCACCGCCCTCGTCACCGGCGCCAACCGGGGCTTCGGCCGACACCTGGCCGCCGAACTCGTCGCCCGGGGCGCCACGGTCTACGCCGGCGCCCGCAACCCTGACAGCGTCGACCTGCCCGGCGTGACGCCTGTGCGCCTCGACATCACCGACCCCGCCTCGGTGGCCGCCGCCGCGCAGCTGGCCGGCGACGTGAACCTGCTGATCAACAACGCCGGCATCGAGACCGGCACCAGCCTCCTCGACGGCGACCTGAACCTGGTCCGACTGGAGCTGGAGACCCACTACCTCGGCAACCTGTCGATGATCAGGGCGTTCGCCCCGGTCATCGCCGGCAACGGCGGCGGGACGATCCTCAACGTGCTCTCCGCCCTGTCCTGGGTCAACTTCCCGAACGTCGGGGCGTACGGCGCCGCGAAGTCGGCCGAGTGGGCGATGACAAACGCGCTGCGCATCGAGTTGGCCGAGCGGGGAGTCCGGGTCGCCGGCCTGCACGTCGGCTATATGGACACCGACATGACCGCCGCAGTCACCGCACCGAAGTCCGACCCGGCCGTGATCGCCCGGATCGGCATCGACGGCATCGAGGCCGACGCGTACGAGATCGTCACCGACGAGACCAGCCGGCAGGTGCAGGCCGGCCTGGCCGGCGGCGTGGCCGCGCTCTACCCCCAGCTCCCCTGAGCAGCGACACCACGGCCGTGATCGGGCCGCCGCTTGGTTCCCGGCGGCGGCCCGATCCCGGGTACGCGGTCAGCTCCCTCCGCACGCCCGGCCCGGGGCACCTCGCTCAGCAGCCACCGCAGCTGTAGAAGAGGATGTCCCAGTGGCTGCCCTCCTTGGTGTAGAGGTTGCCCGAGGCCGCCCGGTACTGATAGCCGAAGCCGGAGATGTAACCGACATAGGTGTAGTTCGCCGAGATGTAGTTCTGGATGCAGGTGCTCAAGGCGATGTCCAGCTTGTAGCCGGTCCAGTGGCTGTACGTGCCCCCGGCGTGCCCGACCTCGGTGCCGGCGGTGATGGTGACCGCGCAGCCGCTGGCCCGCTTGAAGGTGATGATGCCGTCGATGGTGGCCTGCCGGACCCCGTCGAACGAGGTGCAGGTGGCCACGTTGCGGTCACTGCAGTTGCCGCTGGAGGTCCAGGAGATGCCGGCGGCGCGCAGCTGCGAGGTGGCGCTGGAGTGGCTGATGGCGAAGGCCGGGGCGGCCAGGCCGAAGGTGACGCAGACCGTGGCGAGGGTGGCCACGAGCAGCGTGAGCACGCGGCGGCGCACGGTGGATCGGGTGGATGACATGGCACTCCCGTTCGCGTGAGGGGCGGAATTCTGCGAAGCAGGGGCCGGGCCTTGAAAGATTTCTACCAGAGATGGACACCCGTGACTAGACGTCGGGTGGGGGCACGCGCCCCCACCCGACGTCCCCTCAGCTCGCCTGCAACGTCACGTCGTCGATCACGAAGCTGGTCTGCAACGACGAGTCCTCGGTGCCGGTGAACTTCAGCGTCACCGTCTGCCCGGCGAACCCGGCCACGGTGAACGTGCGCTGGGCGTAGCCGGCGGCGGCGTTGAGGTTCGAGTACGTCGCCAGCGTGGTCGAGCCCACCTGCACGGTGAGCTTGTCGTACGCCGTGGAGGTGGTGGTCTCGGCGGTGTCGATGTGCAGCCAGAACGACAGCGTGTAGCTGGCGCAGCCGGCCGGCACGGTCACCGACTGGGACAGGGTGTCGGTGTGGGTGCTGCCGTACCCGTCGAGCCACGCCTTGTACGACCCGGTCCGGGCCGGCTGGCCACTGTCACTGGTGATCACGCCGGAGGACGCTGTCCACGGCGTGCTGCCGCTCTCGAAGCCACCGTTGCCGACCACCTGGCCGCCGGCGCAGCCGCCGGTGCCGGTCACCGTGAGGGTGAGGCTCGCCGTCCGGGTCACCGACCCGGTGCCGGTGACCGTGACGGTGACGGTGCCCGTCGCCGCGCTTGCCGACGCGGTCAGGGTCAGCGTGGCCGACCCGCCGGACGTCACCGACGACGGACTGAAGGAGACGCTGACCCCGCTGGGCGCGCCGGAGGCGCTGAGGCTCACCGTCTGTGCCGAGCCCGAGGTGGTCGCGGTGCTGACGGTGGCGGTGGTGCTGGCGCCCTGCGCGACGGTACGGCTGGTGGGGCTGACCGCCACGGAGAAGTCGTTGGTCGGGGTGCCACTGCCCACGGCGAGCTGCCACAGCGCGTACGCGACGCCGTCGGCCGCGCGGTTCAGCACTGTGGCGCTGACGTTGGCGGTGGTGTCGCAGGAGCGGTGGTAGCAGGAGTCGTAGGCGGAGTTGGCCGTGCCGCCCCACTTGGCCGCCTGGCTGCTGGTCTTACGGGCGCTCGCGCCCGCGGCGTATCCGGAGGTGGGGATGCCGGCCTGCTGGAAGTAGTAGTCGTCGGAGCGGCCCTGACCCTCGACGTTCTCCTCCGGTTGCAGCCCCAGCGAGTCCCAGTACGCCTTCAGCGGCGCCGCCGTGGTGGAGCTGACCCGGTTGATGAAGTAGCCGCCGTTCGTCGAGCCGACCATGTCGAAGTTGTAGTAGCCCTTGATGTAGCCGCGCTGGGTGGTGCTGAGCGAGTTCACGTAGAACCGGGAGCCGTTGAGACCCTGCTCCTCGTCTGTCCACCAGGCGAACCGGACCTTCTTCGTCATGGTCGGGTTCTGCGCGGCGAGGACCAGCGCGTTCTCCAGCAGGGTGGCCGAGCCGGAGGCGTTGTCGTTGATGCCCGGACCGGCCGAGACGCTGTCCAGGTGGGCGCCGAACATGACCACCTGGTCGGTCGGGCCGCCGGGCCACTCGGCGATGAGGTTGTTCGAGGGGTACGTGCAGCTGGAGCAGGTCTGCTCGCTGACGGTGTAGCCGGCGGCCTGGAGCTTGCTCTTCACGTAGCTGACCGAGGCGGTGTAGCCGGCCGATCCGGCCCGCCGGTTGCCGCCGTTGCTGCTGGCGATGGAGTTGAACTGGGTCAGGTGCGCCTGGACGTTGGTGACGGAGATGTCCGGCGCCGCCAGGGCGGCGGCGGACGCGGCGATCGGCCGGGCCGCTGTCGTCGCGGCGGAGGGTGACGCGGTCACCGGCTGGGCGGCCAGCGTCACCGTCATCCCGGTGAACACGGTGAGCGCGATTCCCGCGCTCAGCGTTCTGCCTCTCATGGGGGCTCCTCGGGGGTTGGAGAGATAACCGAGACACTTACAGAGATCTATGTCTTCGGCATCGGACGTTCGTCCCGAACCCCCGCCGGTTCGACGATGGGTACCGACGGCGGCACAGGTGAGTAGAGGTGCCAGGATGGGTAGGTAACACCAGCAGGGGTCGTCGGGCCCGGAACGGGGGCTTGCGATGAGGCCGGGTCGAGCGTGACACGACCCCGCACCGACCTGTTCGACGACGGCGGTGACACCGGTCGGCTGATGGCCGAGCTGGACTGGGCCGACACCCCGCTGAGCGCGGTGTCGAACTGGCCGCAGAGCCTGCGCGCCGCCGTGCGGGTGGTGCTCTCCTCCCGTTACCCCATGCTCCTGCTCTGGGGCGACCGCCTCTCCCAGCTCTACAACGACGCGTACTCCGCCCTGATCGGCGACAAACACCCCGCCGCGCTCGGCGACGACGTGCGGGTGACCCTGGCCGAGGGCTGGGACGTCCTCGCCCCCCTGATCCAGCAGGCCATGGCGACCGGGGTCGCCAGTTGGGTGCCCGCTCTGCAACTCCTGCTGGAGCGCGCCGGCTACCGCGAGGAGGCGTACTTCAGCGTCTCGCACGCCCCGGCCCGCGACGACGACGGCCGCACCGTCGGCGTGCTGACGGTGTGCAGCGAGGTCACCGAGCAGGTCGTCGGCGAACGGCGACTGCGGCTGCTGCGCGACCTGAGCCTGGGCGGCGACGGGCGCACCGTCGACGTCGACGCGACCTGCGCCCGGCTGGTCGACGCGATCGGCGGTCACCCGCTGGACGTGCCGTTCGCCGCGATCTACCTGCGCGACGGCGCGGTGCTACGCCGGACGGCCTGCACAGGCGGTGGCCCGGGTCACCACCCGGTGGCCGGAACGCTGCCGGACGTCGTCGACGTGGCGGACCCGAGCCCGGCGGCCCGCGCCTGGGGGCTGCCGGACGCCGCGCAGGGCCGACCCGTCGACGTGACAGGCGTCGCGGACCGCCTGCCCCTGCCCGCCGGCCCGTGGGGCGACCCCACCCGCACCGCGCTGGCGCTGCCGCTGCCCTCGGCCGCCGAGGACCAGCCGCTCGGCGTCCTGCTGGCCGGCGTCAGCCCCAACCGGGAGTTGGACGAGGCGTACCGCTCCTTCTACCAACTGCTGACCCAACAGGTCTCCATGGCGGTCCGCAACGCGAAGGAGTACGAGCAGGAGCGGCGCCGGGCCGAGACGCTGGCCGAGCTGGACCGGGTGAAGACCACCTTCTTCACCAATGTCAGCCACGAGTTCCGTACGCCGCTGACCCTCATGCTCGGGCCGCTCGGCGACGCGCTCGCCGACACCGCCGCGCCGCTGGCGCCCGGGCAACGGGATCGGGTGGAGACCGCCTGGCGCAACGCCACCCGGCTGTTGACCCTGGTCAACAGCCTGCTCACCTTCTCCAGCCTGGAGGCCGGCCGGGCCCACAGCGACGCCCGCGAGGTCGACCTCCCGGCGCTCACCGCCGAGCTGGCAAGCGTCTTCCGAGCCGCCGTCGAACGTGCCGGCCTGGCTCTGGAGGTCGACTGCCCGCCGCTGCCCCGGCCGGTCACCCTCGACCCGGTCAACTGGGAACGCATCGTCACCAATCTGCTGTCAAACGCCCTGAAGTACACGTTCATCGGCCGCATCCGGATCGCCGTGAACGCCGACCACGACGAGGTCCGCCTCACCGTCGCCGACACCGGAATCGGGATCTCCGAGGCGGACCTGCCGAAGCTCTTCGAGCGCTTCCACCGGGTGCAGGGCGCGCGCTCGCGCAGCCACGAGGGCACGGGCATCGGCCTTGCCCTGGTCCACGAGCTGGCCCGGCTGGAGGGTGGCGAGGTCCGGGTGACCAGCCAGGTGGGCGTCGGCACCACCTTCACCGTGGCCCTGCCGTGGACGGCTGCGCAGCGCGCGCCGGCGATCGGGCCAGCACCCAACGGGCGGGGCGACGTGGCCCGCGCCGGCGTCTCCGAGGCGGTGGGCTGGCTGACCGACCCGGCCGGGGGCGTCGCCGAGCCCGCCGCGGCGCCCGGCCCGGACGCCGACGAGGTGACCGGCGCCCGGATCCTGGTGGCCGACGACAACAGCGACATGCGCGCGTACCTGAGTCGGCTGCTCGCCGGTCAGGGCTGGCGGGTGCGGTCGGTCACCGACGGGCGGCAGGCCCTCGACGCGATCCACGAGGAGCCGCCGGACCTCCTGCTCACCGACGTGATGATGCCGGTGCTGGACGGCTTCGACCTGGTCCGTCGACTGCGCGCGGACCCGGCGACCCGGGCGCTTCCGGTGCTGGTGCTCTCCGCCCGGGCCGGCGAGGAGGCCAGCGTGGTGGGCCTCAGCCTCGGCGCCGACGACTACCTCGTGAAGCCGTTCGCCGCCGCGGAGCTGATCGCCCGCATCCGGACCGCCATCCGCCGTGCCCGCACCGACCCCTCCGGCGACGACGCCACCGCATCCTCCGGCGACGACAGCTCGAGCGCGGTCGACACCCCGAGGTCGACGCGACCTGCCGGGGTCACCGCCGTCGCGCCCGCTGCGCCGCTGGCGGAGCCCACCGGGAGCGCGCCCGCCGCGCGCTCCGCCGCCGAACCGACAGGCGGCGAACCGGCCGCCGCGCCGGCCAACGCGGAACCGGCCGGCGGCGAACTGGCCGGCGTCTCCACGGTCGATACGGTCGACGGCCGGGGCGACACCCTGGCCACCGAATGGACGTACCCGTCCGCGCCCACCTCGGCGGCCTCCATGCGCCGGGACGTCCGGCTGGCGTTGGACGAGGTGGACGTCCACGCGGACGTGCTGGAGGATCTGCTGCTCGCCGCGTCCGAGGCGATGAACAACGCCGTCGAGCACGCACAACGACCCAGCCGTCCCGAGGTGCGGGTCCGGCTCCAGGTCGGTGACGACCGGGTCCGGATCTCGGTGCGCGACTTCGGCACCTGGCGGGACCGTCGGCCGGCCATGGACCGGGGCCGGGGCGCGCTGTTGATGAACGCCTACGGCGACGTACGACTGGTGTCCACCGGCGAGGGGACGACGGTGACCATCGAGCGCCGGCTGACCGACCCGACCTGAGTCACCGCCGCCGACGCCTCAGAGTCGACGGCCGTCGCGGTCACGGGCGACGATGCCGTCCAGCCGCTCCCCCGGCGTGAGCGTGGCCGGGTCGAACCAGAAGACCACCACCTGCTTGTCCACGCTCCAGCGCGCCAGCCGGGCATCGATCTGCCGACCGTCCACCGTGCCGATGATCCGCTCGGCGGGGCCGACGAAGTAGCCGAAGGTGGGCGCCGGCGCGGCCGACGAGCTCTCGTCGTAGCCGATCTGGTGGAAGCCGGGGCTGCGGTCGGCGCCCTCGACGTCGTTGACCAGGATGTCCGTGCCCACCCTGCCGTCGGGGGCGCGGCGACCGGCGGCCAACCCGATGGTCACCTTCGGCTGGCCAGGCACGGTGACCCGCACGAAGTAGTAGACCCGCCGATCGGTGCCGTGCTGCACCCCCGTGTCGACCACCTGACCCAAGGGCTTCGGACCCGGCACACCACGGGCGATCGTCGGCGGTGGCGTGGCCTCCCGCGACGGCGACGGCGACCCCGACGGCGACGCCGACGGCGACGGCGTGCGAGCGGCCGAGGGCGGAGCGACGGCGACCGGCGGTGCGGAACCGGTGGGCTTCGGAGCGCCCGGCCCGGACACGCCGACCGCCACCACGACGACGGCGGCCAGCCCCGCCACGAGTGTCGCGGCTGTTCCCCCGGCGACCCGCCGACGGATACGCAGCCGCCGCCCCGCACGCATGACGGCGGTCAGATCGAGCACGGCGTCGGGGCGCTCGGTCGCCCGCATGGCGTGGCGGAGCCGATCCAGCTCGCTCATCGGCGTGCCTCCTCGTCGACCGTACGCGGCGCGGCGGTGCGCAGCTTCTCCAGGGCGCGCGAGCTGGTGCTCTTGACGGTGCCGACGGACACGGCGAGTTCCCGGGCCACCTGCGCCTCCGGCAGGTCGAAGTAGTAGCGCAGCACGACGATGGCCCGCTCCCGAGGGCTGAGCGCGCCGAGGATGGTGACCAGCCAGCGCCGGGTGGTCACGTCGTCGGCCACGTCACCTCGCCGCTGTTCCGGCACCTCGTCGGTCGGGTACTCCCGCAGCGGCCGCCGCCATCGATCCACCAGGTGGTTGACGAGGGTGCGACGGGCGTACCCGTAGGCGTCGTCGTCGTGGATCCGCGACCACGACGCGTAGGTGCGGACAAGCGCGGTCTGCGCGGCGTCCTCGGCCTGGTGGTGGTCGCCGGTCATCAGGAACGCGGCGTGCACCAGTCGCGCGGTCGCCGCCCGAGCGAACTCGACGAACTCCGCGTCACCCCGCGCCACCGCGAACCCTCCCCCGTGCCACACCGCTTCAGACGGGCGAGACGCCGCAAAAGTTGAGTCCTCGCGACGTCAACCTTTTGGCGGTCCCACCCGTCTTCTCTCCCGCGTGCCGCAGACCGGCACGCGAGGGGAGAGAAACATGTCGACGAAGGCTACCCGTCGGGGATGCCTGCCCCCGGCGGCGTTGCTGCTGGCCGTGGCGCTGCTCACCGGATGTGGCCTGCCCGCCGCCGGGAACGGACCGGCCGGTGGCCCCGCGACCGGACCGGACCCCACAGGCCTGGCCGCGGCAGGACCGGTCGCGACGGGACGGCCGGCGGGAGTGGCCGGGAGCGGCGGTGTCGCGCCGGCGACGCCCACGGTCACAAAGGTCAGCTATCCCGCCACCGGCAGCAACCGCTGGTCGGTGGCGACGGCCGAGACGACGGATGGGGGCGGGGGCGCCGGCCGTCTGCTGCGCTACCGGGTCGCCGTGGAGCGCGACATCCGGGGCCTGCCGGTGGGCGACATCGCCACGGCGATCTCCGCGACGTTGAACGACAGGCGCGGGTGGACGGCGGGCGGGACGTGGCGGCTACGCCGGGTCGGCGCCGACGAACCGACCGACTTCACCATCTATGTGGCGACCCCCGGCACCCGCGACACCCTCTGCCAGGACGTGCCGGACGGCTACACGTCGTGCCGCAACGGCGCCCGGGTGGTGCTCAACGTGGCGCGCTGGGTCTCCGGGGTGCCGGACTACGGCGCGAGCCTGGCCACCTATCGGCAGTACATGGTCAACCACGAGGTGGGTCACAAGCTCGGGTTCGGTCACGAACGCTGCCCGGGGCGGGGCCGGCCGGCGCCGGTGATGCAGCAGCAGACGCTGGGCCTGCACGGGTGCCGCGCCGGGGCCTGGCCGTACCCGAACGGCACGACCCGCTACGGCGGGCCGGTCGGGGCGTACGACGACGACATCCCACGGCGCGAGGGCGCCTATCCGGCGCACTGACGACCGGGAGGCCGTACGTCAGGTGCGGCGGCGTTCCTGGTCGAGCCGCTCGTCCAGCCGACCCAGCTCGTAGATGCCGTTGAGGGTGGTCGGCAGGCGGCGGACATTGTCCGGCCCGGGTTCGGGATGAGGCCGCGGCTCGGGATCCGGCGCGGCACCGGGATCCGACGCGGGAGCGGCGGGAGAGTCGGAAGCGCGGCGACGCAGAAGCAGCAGTGCCAGCACCGCCAGGACGGCCGCGACCAGCAGGTAGGACACCGGCGGCCAGCCGCGGCGGGCGGGGGTGGCGAGCGCCGGCGGGACCTCGGGTGCCGGGGTGTCACCTGTGCGCTGGGGCACGGCGGCCTCCCGGGCGTTGGCGTCGGAGCCACCGGCCGGGCGGTCGGGGGTGGCCGGGGCCCGGCCACCGACGGACGACCCGGCGGGCGCGGCTGTCGCACCAGGCGCGGCGGGGCTGGGCTGGCCGGTCGTTGGTGGCTGTCCCGGCGCGGACGTCGCGGTCGGGGTGGCGCTCGGCGTCGGAGTCGCACTCGGCGCACCGTGGCCGCCGAGCAGATCGTCGACGGTCCGGCCGACGCCACCGAGGATGTCGCCGACCGGGCCCGAGGTGGGCGACGGGGACGGCGCGGGCGCGAGGGCGAGGGTCAGCGCGAGGACGACGACGGTAGGCACGGGTCCACCTCGAATGTGTCGACTGTCCGGCACAGTACCGCGTGGTGGGACGGCGTGGGTGACCCGGCCACGCCGAGGCCCGGCATCCCCTCCCCTGCGGTCGTCCGGGGACCGTCCACTGTTACCCGTCGGTTACGCGGCGGCGAAGCGCGTGTGCCGCGAGGGGACGACCGTGACGGCTGAGGGTCACCGGCAAGGCTGCCGCGACGTGACCCCGGCACCGAGTGGAGAGATCACCATGAGGATCAGGAGCACACTCACCGCGTTGGCCGTCGTCGTCGCCGGTCTGGTCGCCAGCGCGGGCAGCAGCCCCGCGGCGGGCACCACGACCGGATCGGCGTACTGCGGGATCGTCTGGGGCAGCGCGGAGAAGGCGGCCGGCGCGCTCAGCGACGCCCCGCTGGTCGCCGTGCGGACCGGGCGGCACGACTGCTACGACCGGGTGGTGTTCGAGTTCGCCGGCCCGGTCGACGGTTACGCGGTCGGCTACGGCGAGACGTGGACCGAGGGCGAAGGGCTGGCCCTGTCGCCGTACACCGCCGGGGACGCGCTGCTGCGGGTCTCGCTGCGGGCACCGGCGTACGACGCCGACCACCAGGGCACGGTGCCCTACGCGGTCGGCGAGCACGTCGCGAACGTGCTGCGCTGTTCGACGCTGCGCGATGTCGTCTTCGGCGGCAGTTTCGAGGGCTATAGCACCTTCGCGGTGGGCGTACGGGCCCGGTTGCCGTTCCGCACGTTCACGCTCGCCGGCCCCGGCGCACACAGCCGCGTCGTGCTGGACGTCGCCCACCAGTGGCAGGAGTGATCACGGCGTGAGCCTGCCGGACGCGCCCCGTCGGACGGCGTGCCGCCCGGCCGGGCGCGGCGCATCTGTCGACGGCGGCCTCAGGCGGGGTCGTCGGCCAGGTGCCAGACCTCCCGCATCGGGGCCCACCAGTCCCCCGAACCGGGTTCGGCGACCGATTCCTGGCACGGGTCGGTCAGCTTCCACCACTCCTGCGTCTGCGGGTCGGCGGCGATGTACCGCAGGTCGGCCTCGTAGTCGTCGCCGACGTACTCGTAGTAGCCGACGAGCAGGTCGTCGTGGAGGAAGATGGTGTAGTTGCGGAAGTTCGCCTCACGCAGCGTCTTCTCGACGCTCGGCCAGACCTCGGCGTGTAGGCGCAGGTAGGTCTCCCGGTGCTCCGGGCGAAGCCGGATCACGCAGCCATGACGTTGCACGTCGTGTCCTCTCAGGTGAGCTGGTCACGCGGTGGCGACGGCCCGGGGCAGGTCGACCATCGACGACCATCGTGTTGGTGCGGTTGGCGAACCGATGGTAGCCGTAGCCAAGATCGAGGATCACCCGCTGGAGGTCGGCGGCCCGCCGCCCCCGTGCCCGGACCCGACCGGCCGCCGACACCGACCGTTTCGCCAGGGCTGCGCGGCGTCACTGCGGGTCTACCCTCAGGTGGTGGAGGGCCGCGTGCTGGTGGTCGAGGACGACGCCTCCATCCGGGAGGTCACCGCCCTCGGTCTGCGTCGCGCCGGCTTCCGGGTCGACACCGCCGTCGACGGGCGGCAGGCGCTCCTGACCTGGCGAGCGCACCCGGTCGACGCGATCGTGCTCGACGTCATGCTGCCCGGCCTCGACGGCCTGGAGGTCTGTCGGGAGATCCGGCGGACGAGCCAGGTCCCGATCCTCATGCTGACCGCCCGCACCGACACGCTCGACGTGGTGGTCGGCCTCGAGTGCGGCGCCGACGACTACCTGCGCAAACCCTTCGACCTGCCCGAGCTGGTGGCCCGGGTCCGCTCGGTGCTGCGGCGGGCGAGCGCGCCTGTCGGTTCGCACACCATCGCCGTGGGCGACCTGGAGATCGATCCGGGCGGCTTCGTGGTACGCCGCGACGGCCGGGAGGTGACAGTGACCGCCACCGAGTTCCGTCTGCTGCTGGAGCTGGCCCGACGCCCCGGCCAGGTCTTCACCCGGGAGCTGCTGCTGGACCTGGTCTGGGACCACCGTTTTCTGGGCGACTCGCGACTCGTCGACGTGGCGGTGCAGCGGCTGCGCGCCAAGGTCGAGGACGACCCGGCGCACCCGCGGCACATCCGCACGGTGCGCGGCGTCGGCTACAAGCTGTCCACGGGCTGACGGGAGGTCGGCGATGGCCGGACGGGCGATGGCCGGACGAGCGGTGGCGCCGGGCCGCCTGCGGCGCCGGCTGACGATCGCGTTCGTGCTCGTCGCCGGGGTCTCCGCCGGCCTGCTCGCCGGTGGGGCCGGGCTGCTGCTGCGCCAATCCTGGTTGGACGCCTCACTGCACCAGGCCGCCGCCGACGCCCGCTACCAGCTCCTGCTCGCCGGCGAGTTCCTGCCCCTGACCGAGCAGCGCGGCACCGAGCTGCTCACCAGCTTCGAGGGCAGCGGCCGGCACGTCGTCCTGGTCGACGGCCCGGTTCGTCCCTCCCACCCCGCGTACGCCCCCGCCCTGGGCACGCGACTGCGGGCGTCGGTCGCCGACGGGCAGCTCGCCTATGAGCGCTCGGCGCCGGCACAGCGGCCCCGACTGCTTGTTGTCGGCGGACGCATCCCCGGCTCGACCGCGGAGCTGTACGTGATCACCGTGGAGGACGACATCGCCGCCGACCTGGGTCAGGTGCGCACGACGCTGCTGGCCGGCTGGGTGCTCGTCGTGCTGGTCGCCGCCGGGGTGGGCCACCTCCTGGCCCGGCGCACCCTGGAGCCGGTGGGCCGGGCCAGTCGCGCCGCCCGGTCACTCACCGAAGGACTGCTCGCCACCCGTCTGCCGGTACGCGGGCGCGACGAGTTCAGCGTCTGGGCGTCGTCGTTCAACGAGATGGCCGAGGCGCTGGAGTCGAAGATCGCCGCTCTGTCGGCCGCGCAGGCCCGGGAGCGGCGGTTCACCGCGGATGTCGCGCACGAGCTGCGTACCCCGGTGACCGCCCTGGTGGCCGCGGCCTCGCTGCTGGGCGAGCAGCTGGACCGGCTGCCCGACGACGCCCGGCCGGCCGCGCGGCTGCTTGTGGGCGACGTGGTCCGGCTGCGCCGCCTCGTCGAGGACCTGATGGAGATCTCACGGCTGGACGCCGGACGGGAACGGCCGAGCGTCGAGCCGGTGGACGCGCCCGCGCTGCTGCGCGCGATCGTCGCGGCGCGCGGCTGGTCGGACCGCGTGCTTGTCACCGGCGACCCGGTGGCGCTGCGCACGGACCCTCGCCGCCTGGAGCGCGTCCTGGCCAACCTGGTCGTCAACGCGGTCGAGCACGGCGGCGGCGAGATTCGGGCGACCGTGACCGGGGCGGGCCCGCTCGTCGTCTTCGAGGTCACCGACCGGGGACCGGGCATTCCCGCCGAGCACCTGCCGCACCTGTTCGACCGGTTCCACAAGGTCGACGCGTCGCGCTCCGCGCCGGGCAGCGGGCTGGGCCTGGCCATCGCCCGGGAGCACACCGCCCTGCTCGGCGGGGTGCTGAGCGTCCGCAGCGCGCCGGACGTCGGCACCCGGTTCCGCCTGGAGCTGCCCGCGCACGGCCCGGGCGGGCAACCCGGCGGCGTGCCACGCCCGGCGCCGCACCCCGGCGAGGACGCCGCGGCGGCCGACACCGGCCCGTCGGGCCGTCCGGGATGAGCCGGCGCGGCACGGTCAGCGTGGGCCGGCGCGGTGGGTTGCGCGCGGTGGCGGTGCCGGTGCTCGTCGCGGCGCTCCTGCTCGGCGCGTGCGGCACCCCCCGCTCCGGCGTCCTGGGCGCGGCGCCCACCGCGCCGCCGCCGAGCGCCCCGCCCGCCGGACGCCCGACGCCCGCGCCCACCCCGCCGACCGGGCCACCGACCGGGTCTCCGCCGTCGGCGGCGGTCACTCCCACGACGCCGCGTCCGCCGGCACCGACGGCCGCCGGCACGCGACGGCCGGACCCGGTGACGATCGAGCTGTGGTACGTGCGGTCCGGCCTGCTCGTCCCCACCCGGCGTACCCGGCCGGCCACCGTCGCGACGTCCCGGCTCGCGCTTGCCGAACTGGCAGCCGGGCCCACACCGGCCGAGGCCGCCACCGGCATGGTCACCCTGCTGCCGGCAGGTGTCGAGGTCACCCGGATCGCCGACGGCGTGGCGACGCTCGGGCCCGTCCCGTCCGGCGACGACCCGGCGGAGCGTCGGCGGCTGCGCGAGGCGCAGGTGGTGTTCACACTCACCCAGTTCCCCACCGTCCGGCAGGTCCGCTTCCCCGGCGGCGCACCTGTCGGCCGGTCCGACTATCCGGACCTGCTCGCGCCGATCGTGGTCACCGCCCCGAGCGTCGGCGACCGGGTGACCGCCCCGCTGACCGTCACCGGCACCGCCGACGTGTTCGAGGCCACGGTGAGCATCCGGGTGCTGGACGCCGCCGGCCGGGAGGTGGCCGCCGGCTTCGGCGCCGCCAGCTGCGGCAGTGGCTGCCGGGGCGCCTACCGCCTGGTGATCGACTGGCGCGCGGCCCGCGAGCAGCACGGCACGATCGAGGTGTACGAGGTGTCCGCGCGCGACGGCTCCCGGATCCACACGGTCGCCGTGCCGGTGATCCTCACGCCGAGCGGGAGCTGACCGCGAGGTTCACCCGCTCGACGTCGGGCAGAAACGTAACCGTTTCGTCCACCCGGTGCGACGCACCTCATAAAAGCCTGCGGAGACGACCAGCAGCGAACTAGGGTCAGTACGACATCGTTTCGCGGGGGGTCAACGGGTGTTGGATGGTCAGCAGGTGAGCGCGGGCGTCGGGGTGCCGGCCGCCCGGGCCGCGCGGTGCACCGCGGGCGACCTGTTCGCCGTGGTGATCGACCTGCTGCGCGAGGTCGGCTACGACCGGATGACGATCGACGCCGTCGCCGCCCGGGCCCACATCAGCAAGGCCACCATCTACCGGCGCTTCGACGGCAAGGCCGAGCTTGTCGTCGCCGCCCTGCGCGACCGTCAGGTAGGCGTGCACAACCCGCCCGACACCGGCTCGTTGCGGGGCGACCTGATCGAGCTGCTGCGCGCCACCGCCGCCATCTGCGTCGCCGACTGCGACCTGATGCAGGCCCTGACCTTCGCCATGCGGACCAGCCCGGAGCTGGAACGCCTGGTGCGCCACCAGGTGCTGCCCGCCGGTCGGGTGGCCAGCACCGCGATCCTCGTCCGCGCCGCCGCCCGTGGGGAGATCCCCCCGGATGCCGGTGAACGGGAGTTGTTCCACGACCTGGCGCCCGCGCTCACCATGTCCCGCGTCGTCGCGCACGGGCTGCCCGCCGACGACGCGTTCCTCACCCAGGTCGTCGACCAGGTGCTGATCCCGGTGCTCCGCTACCAGCACGACCGCCCGTCCCAGGCCTGATTCATCGACATCCGCACCACGGAAGGCTTCACCATGTCCGGAACCACCTCGACAGCCCCCGGCGCACCCGGCGCCGGCACGTCGACAGGCGCGCCGCACCCGCGGCGCTGGATCGCGCTGGCGGTGATCGCGGTCTCACAGCTGATGGTCGTCCTGGACGCCACCATCGTGAACATCGCGCTCCCGCAGGCCCAGACCGACCTGGGGATCACCGACGCGAACCGGCAGTGGGTGATCACCGCCTACACGCTTGCCTTCGGCGGACTGCTCCTGCTCGGCGGCCGGATCGCCGACTACTGGGGCCGCAAGCGCACGTTCATCGTCGGCATGGTCGGCTTCGCGCTGGCGTCCGCGCTGGGCGGTCTGGCCACCAGCGGCGAGATGCTCTTCGCCGCCCGCGCGTTGCAGGGCGCCTTCGGCGCGCTGCTCGCCCCGGCCGCGTTGGCGCTGCTCACGGTGCTGTTCACCGAGGCCACGGAGCGGGCCAAGGCGTTCGCCGTGTACGGCGCGATCGCCGGCGGCGGGTCCGCGGTCGGGCTGCTGCTCGGCGGGGTGCTGACCGAGTACGCCGACTGGCGCTGGTGCCTGCTCGTCAACATCCCGGTCGCCGCCATCGCGATCGCCTTCGCGATCCCGTTGGTGCCGGAGAGCCGGGCGCACGGCAACACCCGCTACGACGTGCCCGGCGCGGTAGTCGTCACCGCCGGCCTGGTCTCCCTGGTGTACGGCTTCACCAAGGCCGCCGAGGACGGTTGGGACGCCACCGCGACGCTCGGCTTCATCGCCGCCGGTGTGGTGCTGCTCGCCGCCTTCGTGGTGATCGAGCTGCGCTCCAACCACCCGTTGCTGCCGCTGCGGATCATCCTGGACCGCAACCGGGGCGGCGCGTACCTCGCCTCCACGCTCATCGGCGCCGGCCTGTTCGGGGCGTTCCTCTTCCTCACCTTCTACTTCCAGGTGGTGTTGCAGTACAAGCCGCTCGAGGCGGGCCTCGCGTCGCTGCCGGTCACCGCGGGCGTGCTGATCGCCGCGGGTGGCGCCAGCCAGCTCATGCCGAAGCTGGGCGCCAAGCCGCTGATGGTCGGCGGCGCCGTGCTCGCCGCCGTGGCCATGCTGACGCTCACCCAGATCGACGTGGACACCTCGTTCCTCACCCTCCTGCTGCCCGCCCAGGTGGTCCTCGGCATGGGCCTCGGCTTCACCTTCGTGCCGCTGTCCAGCCTCGCGCTGGTCGGGGTGCCGGAGCACGACGCCGGAGCGGCGAGCGCGACGCTTAACGCGACGCAGCAGATCGGTGGCTCGCTGGGCACCGCGCTGCTGAACACCTTCTACACAAGCGCTGTCGCCGCGTACCTGGTCGGACGGGCGCCGAACCCGGTCACCCAGGTCGAGGCGCTCGTGCACGGCTACCGCGTGGCGTTCGCCTGGGGCGCTGCCCTGATCGTGCTCGCCGGAGTGGTGACCCTGGTCCTGGTGAAGGTGCGCAAGGAGGACATCCCCGCCGGCAACGCCGTGCACATGGGCTGAGCCGGGCGACACGGCCGGCCGACCCGCTCCGAGTGGAGCGGGCCGGCCGCCGACCCGTCCGGTAGCGTCCCCACCATCGTCGAAGATCCGTTGAGGAGACACATGTCCACGGCTGCCGACCAGATCATCCACGCGCTACGCTCCGGCCACGAGGAGCTTGCCGCGCTCGTGCGCGACCTCAAGGAAGACGACCTGCGCCGCCCCTCCGGGGCCAGCGAGTGGCAGGTCTCCCAGGTACTCAGCCACCTCGGCAGCGGCGCGGAGATCGGCCTCGCGGCGCTGACCGCGGCCCGCGAGGGCACGGCCGGACCGGACGGCGACTTCAACCGCACCGTCTGGGCGCGCTGGGACGCCATGTCCCCCGAGGAGCACGCGGCCGGCTTCCTGGAGTCCAACCAGCGGCTGGTCGAGGCGTACGAGGCGCTTGACGCCGACACCCGCTCGACACTGCGGATCGACCTCGGCTTCCTGCCGGAGCCGGTCGACGTCGCCACCGCCGCCCGGTTCCGGCTCAGCGAGTTCGCCCTGCACCAGTGGGACGCCGAGGTGGCGTTCAACTCGTTCGCGGCGGTGACGCCGGAGGCGGTGCCGCTGCTGATCGAGCAGATCGGCGGCATGCTGGGCTGGACGAGCCGGCCGCAGGAGCTGGCCGGCCGACAGGCCACCCTGCTGGTACGGCTGCGGGACCCGGAGCGGACGTTCGGGCTGCGGCTGGGCGAGCAGATCGAACTGACCGACGCGCCTGAGCAGCCCGACGGTGAGCTGTCCCTGCCGGCCGAGACGTGGCTGCGGCTGGTGGTCGGCCGGCTCGGGCCGCAGTACACGCCGGACGGCGTGCAGGTGACCGGGCCGCTGGCCCTGGACGACCTGCGCCGGGTCTTCGTCGGCTTCTGACGGGTGCCGCGCGGGCCGGTGCTCCCGGCCCGCGCGTACCCCCCGTCAGCCCTTCACGCAGACGACCTGCTTGAGGTGCGCGACCACCTCGACCAGGTCCTCCTGCTGGGCCATCACCTCGGTGATGTCCTTGTACGCGCCGGGGATCTCGTCGACCACCCCGGCGTCCTTGCGGCACTCGACGCCGGCGGTCTGCGCGGCCAGGTCGTCGGTGCTGAACGTCCGCTTGGCCTGCGCCCGCGACATCCGCCGCCCGGCACCGTGTGAGGCCGAGCAGTACGCGTCCGGGTTGCCGCGGCCCCGCACGATGTACGACCCGGTGCCCATCGACCCGGGGATGATGCCCAGGTCACCCCGCCCGGCCCGGATGGCGCCCTTGCGGGTGACAAGCACCTCCACCCCGTCGTAGCTCTCCTCCGACACGTAGTTGTGGTGGCACGAGATCGGGTCGTCGTAGCCGACCTGCGGGAAGTGCTCGCGCACCACGCCGCAGAGCAGCGCCAGCATGACCGCCCGGTTGCGTCGCGCATACTCCTGCGCCCACCACAGGTCCCGCCGGTACGCGTCCATCTCCGGCGTTCCGGCGAGGAACACCGCCAGGTCCCGGTCGGGCAGGTCGGCGTTGTGCGGCAGCCCCCGGGCCACTCCGATGTGCCGTTCGGCCAACTCCTTGCCGATGTTGCGGGACCCGGAGTGCAGCATCAGCCACACCCGGCCCTCGTCGGCGCCGCCCTGCTCCAGGCAGACCTCGATGAAGTGGTTGCCGCCGCCGAGCGTCCCGAGCTGCCGCTGGGCCCGGGTCTCCAACTGCGCCACCCGCCGGTCCAGGCCCGCGAACCGGCTCCAGAAGTCGTCCCAGCCGGCCTGCTCCAGGCCACGGACCCGGCGCGGGTTGACCGCCTCCTGCCGCTGGGCGAAGCCGACCGGGATGGTGGCCTCGATCGCCGAGCGCAGCCCGGCCAGGTCGTCCGGCAGGTCGGCGGCGGTCAGCGACGTGCGCACCGCTGACATGCCGCAGCCGATGTCGACGCCGACCGCTGCCGGCGATACGGCCTGCCGCATGGCGATCACCGAGCCGACGGTGGCGCCCTTGCCGAAGTGCACGTCAGGCATGACGGCGACGCCCTGCACCCAGGGCAGCGCGCCGATGTTGCGCAGCTGCTTCGCGGCCTGCGGCTCGATGGCGTACGGGTCGGTCCAGACCCGGACCGGTGCCCGGGTACCGGCGAGAGGGGTGAATCCCATCGTGGTCTCCTCGTGTCGTGCCGACACCAGCGCTACCTGGTGACCGTAAATGATCGTGCGCTGGGTGGAGCCGGCGTCCAAGCTCGTCGGATACGAAAAGGGCCGCCGACCCCGGCGGGGGTGGGCGGCCGCGCTCGACGCGCGTGGCGTCAGCGAGGTCGCCGCCTCCGATACCGGTCCTGATACCGGTCCTGGTTACGGCCCTGTGCGGGCCGGCCGAGACACCGGCACGACGCGCCGGACGGCAAGGCGGCGCCGGCACCTGGCACACGCCAGGTGGCTGTGCGTTGCGACATGGCGTGCTCCCCCCGGGTGTGCGCGGTCGGCCGTACTCCGCATGACGGTAGGCGTGCCAGGAGCTGTCCGCAAAGGATATTGCGTCGCGCCCACGGCCGGCGGTGGTCGTGGGCCTCCTGCCCGCCCCGTTCGTGGGGCAGCTCGACAGGTCGCGTACCAGGGGCTGGCCGCCGAACTGCGCCGCGCCGCTCAGGTGTCGTAACAGCCGTCCCAGGGCGGGTCGAAGCCCAGGTCGTCGGGGAGAAACTCGGCGTGGTCCGCGCCGTCGTACTCCGCGGACCAGTCGACAAGCCCGAAGACGTGCCCGTCGACCTCGACCTGGAACAGCCCGACGGCGATGTCGCCGAAGGTCCGGCCGGGCAGCCCGTCGAGCCATTCGAGGAGGCGAGCCTCGGCACGGGTGATCGAGGCTTCCTCGTCCTCGCTGGTGCCGGCGAACCAGATGTCCGAGTCCGTGTGCACGCCGTCGGCGTCGAAACGGTGCAGCACCGCGTACCACCGCTTGTGTCGGTACCAGTCGTCTTCGGCTCCGGCACCGTCGGCGAGTGTCGCGGTGACGGAGCCGAAGAACTGACCCTTGTCGTACCGGCCGATGTGGCGGGTGCGGTAGTCGGACTCGTACGCGATGGGCACGCGATCGGGGATGGCCATGCGCGGACGCTACCGCCCGCGATCTACGACTGCGGCACCAGCCGGAAGGACTGCGCCGCGGTGCCGTTGCAGGCGTACTGGATGAGCTGGACGCTGTCCGCCGTGGACGCTCCCGGCACGTCCAGGCACTTGCCGCTGCTGCGGTTCACCAGCCGGTAGTAGCCGCCTCCCTCGGACTCGGCCCGCCACTGCTGGTTGTTGCCGCCGCTGTACGACCACAGCTGGATGGGCGCCGAGTCGGCTGTCGACCGGTCGGTCACGTCGAGCACCTGGGCGCTGTTGCCCCGGTTGTTGACCCGCAGGTAGCCGCCGCTCGTCGGCGCGAACTGGTACTGCTGGGCGGCGCTGCTGTTGCAGGCGTACTGCTGGATGGCGGTGCCGTTGGCGGTGCCGGCGGCGCGGGCGTCCACGCACTTGCCGCTGCCCCGGTTGACGACCGTGTGCCAGGCGGTCGGCGAGATCGGGCCGGCGCTGCCGGTCGGGGTGGGCGTGGGCGTCGACGTGGGCACCGTGCCGACGCCGGCGAGCCAGTGCAGACCGTCGATGAGCAGCTTGTTCTGCTGCGGGCTGTCGAAGGTCGAGGACAGGCCGGTGTTGGTGCTGTAGTTCATGCGGTTGTGCCCGAAGTTGGCGTACAGCATCTTGTAGCGCTTGTTGCTCCACACCAGCGGGTAGTAGCCGCCGTACCAGGACTGGTTGGGGTCCGTGCCGACCGGGAAGCTGGACGGGTCGACGGAGGCCAGGATGTCGATGTCCGGATTCTGTCGCAGGTCGTTGCTCCAGGAGTACCACTCGCTGAACGACGACCCGAAGGTCGCCGGGAGCGCCTGGGTGGCCGGGTGGGTGCGGTTGTCGGCGCGCATCGTGACGCGGGTCGGCTCCCAGGTGTTGGTCTGGAAGGCGCCGGAGCCGAGGAAGGTGTTGTAGTACCAGCTCCAGCTCGACGGGTCGGTGGTGAACGCGCTGACGTGGAAGCCCATCCACGCCCCGCCGTTGCGCATGTACTGCTCGAACGCGGGGCGTTGCGCGGCGGGCGGCGCGTCGTCGAGGAACATGACGACCTTGTACTGGGCCAGGTTGGCGGTGTTCAGCAGACCCCAGTTGGTGGTGGCCTCCCAGGAGAAGCCGTACTGGGCGGCGGCCTGCGGGAACCAGGCGCGGGCGTCGCGGTCGAAGTCGATGTGCGCGGCGTCCCAGGTGCCGTTGTAGAAGGCCAGGACCTTGAACGTCGGCGCGGCCTGCGCGCTGCGCGTGACGCCGAGGCCGAGGCCGGCGCTCACGGCGACGACGAGGGCGACGAACACCGACAGGATCCTTCGGGTACGGGAGGGAAGTTCTGCGATCACCTGATCGTCCCTTCGGTCGGGACGCGCGCCGCCGCGTCGACGTGAACTATCTGTTCACAAGGTTTACAGATAGACGAAAGGTTATGCGCTGCCGACCGGTGCGTCAATCGCGGGCCGGCCGATCGGGTGGGATTCCTGCGACAGCGGGTACCCCGGCCGGATGACCAGCCCGGACGCCGTCGACGTCGACCAGCCGCTCGCCGTGGACGTGCCCGCCGCGCCGCACGACGCCAGCGGCGAGCGGGTGCCGACCCGCGACCTCGCCGGGCTCGCCCCGGCGGCCAGACCGGCACGCCGCTGGACCCCGGGCCGGGTGGTGGCCACCCCGGCCGCCCTCGAACACCCCCACGGGCAGCGGATCGTCGACCGGGTGCGGGCGCTGGGCATCGAGGTGGAACGACTGCGGTCCAACCGGCTCACCGGCGTACGCGGGCAGACCGACCGGGAGACGTACGCCCGCGCCAAGGCGACAATGGCGATCGTGGTGAGCCCGCCGTCGCGGCGTGCCCTGCAACCCATCTCCCCCAGCGCCGACTGGCGCGTCGACCTCGCCGAGGGCTGCCCCGCGCACTGTCAGTACTGCTACCTCGCCGGTTCGCTCTCCGGCCCGCCGGTGACCCGGGTGTACGCGGACCTCGACGACATCCTGGCCGGGCTGGCCGCCTACGCCGGGCGCGGAACGGTGACCAGCCGCAACGCGCGCCGCGCCGACGAGGGCACCACATTCGAGGCGTCCTGCTACACCGACCCGCTCGCGCTGGAGCACCTGACCGGCAGTTGGCGGCGGGCGGTGGAGCACTTCGCCGGCTGGGACGCGCCCGTGCAGTTGCGCTGGACCACCAAGTACGCAGACGTGGACACCTTCGTCGGGCTGCCGCACGCCGGCCGCACCCGGGTCCGGTTCAGCGTCAACTGCGCCCCGGTGAGCGAACGGTTCGAGGGCGGTACCGCGCGGGTTCCGGACCGGCTCGCCGCGCTGCGCCGGCTCGCGCTCGACGGCTACCCGGTCGGGCTGACCATCGCCCCGATCATGCCCCTGCCGGACTGGCGCGAACGCTACGGCGAGCTGCTCGACCAGGTCCGCGCGGCGGTCGACGGGGTCCCCGACGTGGACCTGACCGCCGAGCTGATCACGCACCGGTTCACGCCGGGCAGCAAGGAGGTGCTGCTCGGCTGGTACCCGCACACCCGGCTGGAGATGGACGAGGAGTCCCGCAGCCGCAAACACGGCAAGTTCGGCGCGGTGAAGTACGTCTACCCCCGCGACACGATGGCCGAGCTGCGCGGCTGGTTCACCGCCGAACTGGCCGCCCGGGTGCCTGCCTGCCGCATCCTCTACTGGACCTGACCGTCAGCCGAGCGAGGAGCGGGCCACCGGGGCGGCGAAGAAGGTGTCCGGGTACGGCTCCTCGCGCAGGCTGTAGTGCCACCACTCGCGGTCGTAGTTGACGAACCCGGCGTCGGTCATCAACCGCCGCAGCAACTGCCGGTTCTCCCGGGCCGTGCCGGTGATGCTCGGGTCGGCGGTGTGCGCCCGGGCGTCGAAACAGTCGAAACCGGTACCCATGTCGATGCTGTTGTCGGCGAAGCGCCGCCCCGGCGACGCGGTGCAGGGGACGAGACGCTGCCCGGGCACGTACGCGGGTTGGCTCGCGGGCGGCTCGTCGACGAGGGTCAGGTCCAGCGTACTGCCCCGACTGTGCGCCGTCGGCGCGCCGATGTAGCCGTCGGCGAAGAGCCGGTCCTTGGCCACGTCCGGATAGAACTCGGCCCTGGTCTGCTGCTCGCCGGGGCGCTTCGACCAGGCGACGAAGTCGTCCACCGCCGGCTGTGGGCGGTAGCAGTCGTACACCTTGAGGCTGTGGCCGCCGGCCAGCGCGGCGTCCTGGACCCGGCGCAGCGCCTCGGCGGCCTGCCTGGTGAGCAGGCACAGCGGCTCGCGGTAGCCGGCGATCGGCCGGCCCACGAAGTTGTGCGCCGTGGCGTAGCGGATGTCGGCGTGGATGCGCGGGTCGAGGGCGGTCAGCACCACGAAGCCCGGCAACCCGCCGGTCGCCGTCGGGGTCGCGGTCGCCGGTCGAGGGCTCGCCGAGGTGGCGACCGGGGCCGAGGCGGGCACCGGGGCCGCCGGGCGGGCACGCGGTTGCGGATGGGAGCAGCCGCCGAGCACCGCGACGAGCGCGAGCACGACGCCGCCACCAACCCGCCCTGACCTGCGCACCCGTCCTGTCTATCAGCAGCGGTCGGTGCCGCGCGTCGGATCAGCCGTCGGCCGCCGCGAGCCCGTTCAACAGCCGGCCGCCAGCCGGAGCCGGCACGGTCGACGCCGCGTCGCGGGTGTCGACCAGGTGCGTGCCGAGGAAGCGCAGAGCCGCCTCGTCGTCGTCGATTCCGCCGGCCTCGTGGCCGTTGTACCGCCACACCGACAGCTCCGTCGCCCCCGCGTGGGCGTTGTGCGCGGCGTAGACCCCCGACGGCGGCACGATGTCGTCCATCAACGCCACCGAGTAGCGCGCCGGTCGGCGGCAGCGTCGGGCGAAGTTGACGCCGTCGACGTACGACAGGGTGGTCAGCACCCGCTCCTCGGCGTCCCGGTGGATCGCCAGGTAGTCGCGGATCTCCCGGTACGGATGGGCGTCGGTGATCACCACGGCGCGCGGGATGTCACAGAGGAACGGTACGAGGGCGACCACGGCCCGCACACCGCGTGCCAACGCGCCGGCCGCGAGAGCGAGGGCGCCACCCTGGCTGTGCCCGAGCACCGCCACCCGGGTCGGGTCGACCATCGGCAGGGTCCGGGCCGCGTCCACCGCCCGGACCGCGTCGGTGATCAACCGTCGGTAGTAGTAGGTGCGGGGATCGGCGATGCCCCGCGTGGCCACACCGGGCGCCTCCGGGCCGGCGGCGCCCGGGTCCGCGGTGACGCCCCGGCTCCAGCCCGAGCCCTGCCCCCGGGTGTCCATCTGCAGGTGGGCGAACCCGGCCGACGCCCAGAGCAGGTTCTCCAACGCGTGCCCGCGCCCGCCCCCGTAGCCCACGTACTGCACGACTGTCGGCAGCGCCGTGCCGGCCCCGTGCGGCACCCGCAGCCAGGCCCGTACGGGCTGACCGGCGAACCCGGGGAACGTCACGTCGTACACGTCGATGGCGGTCAGACCGGTCACCACGGGCTCGAGCCGGATCGGCCAGTTGGCGTCGCGGGCCTGCGCCAATGTGTCGGCCCAGAACTCGTCGAAGTCGGCGGGGTCCCGCACCACGCCGCGGTACTCGCGCAGCTGCGCCTCGGGCAGGTCCGTGTGCATGGCGCCCCTTGTCTGTCGCGTGGCACTGAACAGGGTGCGTCCACGGCATGGCCGACGCCGACAGCCGGGCGGCGGAGACGGGACCGTACGCCGATACGCATCCGACAAATTACCGGAACATTTCCGCAACTCAGCCGAACGCTAGAACCGACCTGGCGTGTCGTCAACCCCCGTCCGTGAGGCAAGATGGCGCGAGGGGCGGGCGTGCCGTTCCGGGACACTGGATGGACGACGCTCGTGGTCGTCCCTCCGGAGCGGTGAAGGAGACGCGGGTGGACGCGGACGACGGACGCAGGGTGACCATCACCGCGATCGCACGGGAGGCCGGGGTCTCGGTGCCGACCGTGTCACGGGTGCTCAACGGCCGGTCCGATGTGGCCCCCGGCACCCGGGAACGCGTCGAGGAGCTGCTGCGCCACCACGGCTACCGGCGCCGCAGCAGCCGCAGCGTCCGCCGCGCGGGCCTCGTCGACCTGGTCTTCAACGACCTGGACAGCCCCTGGGCCGTGGAGATCATCCGGGGCGTGGAGGACGTCGGGCACGGCGCCGGGGTGGGCACCGTGGTCTCCGCGATCCACCGGCAGCCCACGGCGGCCCGACAGTGGCTGCAGAACCTGCGCACCCGCGCCACCGACGGTGTCATCTTCGTGACGTCGCACCTGAGCCCGCCGCTGCACGCGCAACTGCGCCGCCTCAACGTACCTGTGGTGGTCGTCGACCCGGCCGGCGTGCCGGCGATGGACGTTCCGACGATCGGCGCCACCAACTGGGCCGGCGGGCTCGCCGCGACCGAGCACCTGCTGGCGGTCAGGCACCGGCGGATCGGGTTCGTGGCCGGGCCGACGCACCTGCTGTGCAGCCGGGCCCGCCTCGACGGCTACCGCGCCGGGCTGGAGGCCGCCGGCGTTCCGGTGGACGACGCGCTGATCTACCCGGGCGACTTCTACCACGCCTCCGGCTTCGCCGGCGGCACGGCGCTGCTCGACCTGGCCGACCCGCCGACAGGCATCTTCGCGGCCAGCGACCAGATGGCGTTCGGCGTCTACGAGGCCATCCGCCGCCGCGGCCTGCGGGTCCCCGACGACGTCAGCGTGGTCGGTTTCGACGACCTGCCGGAGGCCCGTTGGGCGTCACCGCCGTTGACCACCGTCCGGCAGCCCTTGGTCGAGATGGGCCGGCTGGCGGTGCGGACGGTGCTGCGACTGGCCCAGGGCGAGGGCATCGACTCGCCCCGGGTGGAGCTGGCCACCGAGTTGGTAGTCCGGGACAGCACCGCCGTCCCGCCGACCGGCTGACCCCTCCCGTTCCGACGGCCCGAACCGGGTCGGATTCCGGTCCCACCTGTTCCGGTCCACCCGCGAAAATTCCGGCTTCCGGCCCGCCGGCCACACCCGCCGGCCCGTTGCCACCTGCCGGCCGTCGCCACCTGCCGGCCCGGCACGCCGCACCTGCCCGGCCGTCGTACCTGCCGGCATTCGCCGTGCCTGTCACGGCGACGGGCGTGGACGCCTGGCGGCGCGGTGGGCGACCCGGGAGCCGTCCACCGCGCCGGGCGGCTCAGTGGTGGTGGTGTGTGCGGACGGCATGCCTGATGGTCACCGGCTGCGCGGGCGCGCCGTCGACGGGCGCCGGGTCCTCGGCCGTCGGCGCGATTCCGTGGGCGGCGATCCGGTCCAGGGTGGCGAGTCCGGCGGCGTCGACAGTGCCGAAGATCGTGTAGTTGGGGCGCAGCGCCGAATCTGCGTACACCAGGAAGAACTGGCTGCCGTTGGTGTCCGGCCCGGCGTTGGCCATCGCCAGCACGCCCCGGGCGTAGAGCCGGCGTTCGCCTGTCGGGTCGGTGGGGGCCGGCGGCAGGTCGGTCGGCAGCTCGTCGCGGTACCGGTAGCCGGGGCCACCCTCGCCGGTGCCGGACGGGTCGCCGCACTGCAACACGCTCAACGTCGGGTACGCGGTGAGGCGGTGGCACGGGGTGCGGTCGTAGAAGCGCTTGCCGACCAGGTGCAGGAAGCTCTGGACCGTGCACGGCGCGGCGGCCCGGTCCAGGGTCAACCCGATCGACCCCTGGTTGGTGGAGAGGGTCACCCGGACACTGCCCCGGTCCGGGGTGCGGCGCGGGTCGGGCGGCAGCGGCACCGGACGGGCGGCCGGCTCGTCGGGTGTCTCGGTGTACGCGCACGGGCCGTGGGTGGTGCGCGGCGGTCGGGCATCGGCGGCGGCGCTCACCGCGTCGTCGGCCGGGACCGGCGCGGCCACCGCGGCAGCCGACGCGCCGACGACGAGCGTTGCGGCGAACGCCGTCACGCCCGCGAGGCGGGTCAGCGCGCGCACCGACCGGCGGGGTGCCGCCGCGCCGGCAGGCGTTTCTCGTTCACTCGACACAGGGGTCCTCCTGGGCTCGTGCTGGCCAGAAAGACCGGAGTCTATGGATGCCGAGGCCCGTTGTCGATCTGACCGGGCAACCGGCGGCGGCGGTGCCACAGCAACCCGCCCAGCAGCGCCAGCACTCCCGCGCCACTCAGCGCGACCACCGACCACAGCCATCCGGAGCCGGTACTCGCCGGGCCGCTGGCCGCCGCCGGGCGGGGTGGACCGGGCGCGGCCAGCGCGGAGGGCGCGGCCGACGGCGTGGCGGTCAGCTCGCCCGGCTCGACCAGGCGGCCGACGCTGGCGTCGCGCGGCAGCGAGAACCCCCAGTCCAACAGGGCCGCCCCCTGTTCCCAGCCGCGCATCGGCGCCGGTTCGGCGCCCAGCAACGTCACCACCAGTCGACGCCCGTCCCGTTCCGCCGCGCCGACGTAGGTGTGCCGCGCCAGGTCGGTGAAGCCCGTCTTGCCGCCCAACGCGCCCGGGTACCGGTAGATGAGCTGGTTCTCGTTCTGGATCTGAAAGCCCTTGGTGCGCTGCGCCGGCTGGGCCGGAATCGTCGCCTGCTGGGTGAGCGCGTACCGCCGGAACGTCGGCTGGGCGAAGCAGGCCCGGGCGATCAACGCCAGGTCGTACGCGCTTGTGAACTGGCCCCTGCCGTCCAGCCCGGACGGTGTGACCGCGTGCGTCTGGAGCGCGCCGAGGTGATGCGCCTGCTCGTTCATGGCGCGGACTCCCCCGGCCGCGCCGTCGGGCCCGCCGCCCAGCCGGGCCAGCGCGTTCGCCGCCTCGTTGCCGGAGTTGAGCAGCAGCCCCAGCCAGATCGTCTCGATCGTGTAGCGGCCGTCCTCGACCAGGCCGACGGCGGAGGAGCCGGGCTCGATGTTCATGTCCGCCTCGGTCACGGTCACCGTCTGGGCGGGATCGAGCCGGGGCATCATCGTGGCCGCCAGCAACAGCTTCTGGACGCTGGCCGGAGTGCCGTACTCGTGGGGGCCGCAGCCGCCGAGCACCTGGCCGGAGTCCAGGTCCGCGACCAACCACGAGGTGGCGGTGATCGCCGGAGGCGCGCCCGCGCCGGTCGGCACGACCAGGCCACTGGTGGCCAGCGCGGCGCCGCCGACCACCCGCGCCTGCGGCACGGCGGGCGGGGGTGAGGGCCGTGGCGGGCGGGACACCGCCGGTGCCACCGCCCGTGGGCAGCGCACGGCCCGCGCCGCGACAGCACCCTCCGTGGCACCCTCCGTGGCGGCGGTCTCCGGGGCGGCGGGCGTGGCGGCGGCAGGTGTGGGGGTCGCCGCGGCGGCCGGGACCGGCGCGGGAGCGAGCAGGACGGCGGACGCCGTGACCGCCAGCAGCGCAGCTCTCATGTGCCCGACCCTAGTCAACAAGATCGCCCGGTGGGAGCGGTTGGCCGCGCGACCATCGGGCGGCGGATGTCCGCGCGTTCAGGGTCCAGCTCGGCATGGCCGCCGTCGAGCGCCGCCAGGGCCGCCGGCACGTCGCCGCGGCGCACCGCAGCCATGATCTCCCGGGTACGGCCCCGGCCGTGCCCTCGGCCAGCCCCCGGGCCACGGTCAGCGCGCGGACGTGTGCGGTCGTGAAGATCCGGTAGCCGCTCGCGGTGCGCCGCACCGGTGGCGGCACGCCCTCGTCGACGTAGTCGCGGCGCTGAGACACGGCCGCACGGCGGCACGGCGGCACGGCAGCACGGCAGCACGGCGGCACGGCGGCACGGCGGCGGTGGTCAGGTGACGTGGCGCAGCCAGCGCCGCTGCCAGGGCGTCTCGACCGCCTTCGGGTGGTAGCCCGCCCGGACCCAGGGCACCGCCCGCTCGGCCGGCAGGCCGTCGAGGATCGCCAGCGCGGCCAACGCCGTTCCCGTCCGGCCGATCCCGCCCCGGCACGCCACCTCGACGCGTTCGCCGTCGCGTGCCCTTCGCAGCGCCACGCGCAGCGCGTCGAGTGCGTCGGCCCGATCGAGCGGCACCCAGAAGTCGGGCCACCTGATCCGCCGATGTGGCCAGGCCGGCTCCGGGCCGGGCGCCAACAGCAGCGCGAAGTCGGCCGGCGAGGCGGTCGCGGCGACACGGCGCCCGCGCACCATCGCCCCGCTGGGCAGTACGAGCACACCCGACTGCTCCGACCAGGTCCCAGCGGCAGTCACCGGACCATTGTGCCGCACACGCCATCGCGCGCGGTGGGTACAGACAGCGCCGCCCCCGGCCGGTTGGGCCGGGGCGGCGCTGGTGTCGGTGTGCAGGTCGCCTCTCGGCGAATGGCGCGACGCGGCTCCAGCCGAACGGTATTCCGCGAGGGCTGTTTAGGTGAGGCCCGGGGACACTGGATCACACCGACACAGCTTCACAACCCACCAACCCCTCCCGGTGTTCCCGCCCCGCTCAGATCTTGGACAGTTTCCGTTCCGCGCCAACGGAAACTGTCCAAGATCTCAAGCGATGGCGTTCCGTTCGGGCCGCGCCGGGCCAGGCCGGGCGGGCCAGGCCGGGCGTGCGGTGGGCGGATAAGTCCTGGCCGGCACCCCGGGTTCGGGATGCCGGCCAGCGATCGGATCATGCTGCGGGTCAGCTGTTCCAGTACTGGCCGACCAGGTCGGCGGCCTGCTGCTCCCACTGGGCGTACGCGTCCGGGAACGCCGACACCTGCACGGTCTGCGCGGCCTCGGTCAGCGGCATGTCCTGCCACCCGTCGACCTGACGCAGGCCCTTGAGGAACGCGGTCGTCGAGTACTCGGGGTCGGTGATCTGCTCCGGCGTGCCCCAACCACTGGACGGGCGCTGCTGGAACAGGCCCAGCGAATCATGGTCGTTCATGTCGCCGAGGTGACCCAGGTTCTCCAGCTTCGACTCCTGCAGGCTCGTCGCGATCGAGATGACCGCCGCCCGCTCGGGCAGGCCGGCCTTCTTGGTCGCGGCGATGATCGCCTTGGCGTTGCCGGTCTGCTCGTCGTTCAGGTCGATGTGCGACTGGTCGCCCTGGGTGCCGTGCGGGATCAGCTTGCTCGTGTCGGGCTTGTCGGCCTGCACCACGGCGACCGGCCGGGCGTCCGTGCTCGGGGCGGCGACGTGGGCGATCGGGCCGGCGAAGACACCACCGGCGAACGCGAGACCAGCAACCGAGAGCATGCTCTTACGGAAGATCGTGTTCATGAGGGGTAGCTCCTTCGGGGGTAGGAACACCCGCCTCACCACGGGGGCGGTGGCGCGGGTGTGAGCACCTCGTCCGGCGCTGCAGATTCGAGGGGAAAGTCTTCGGGGGGTGGCGGCCTGCGAGGCGGGGCTCGCGGCGCCAGGGGGCCGGCGGGCGACGAGCTCGTCGCACCGGGACCGTGTGTAACGACCGCCGGTCCGGGGGCATTCCCGGGGCCCTCAGCGGGACCTGCCGGCGGATGAACAGTCGTTCGGGGGTCTGCAACGACCCGGCCGGGCCGGCCGTTCCCGCCCCGCTGAACGGGTGGGTCGGGGCCGTGGTCCTGCGATCGTCAGGGTGTGTAACGACCCCGGGCCCGCCACGATTCCGGCCCGGGGATGCACCCGGTCACACCCCACCACGTCCAGAAACGGACATTGCGCCTGGTATCACCGCGCGGTTTCTGGGTCGGACGGGCCGACGGGTGACGATCCGCCCGGTGAGCGCCGATACCGTCAGTGCTCGTCCGAGGCCCAGGAACCGCCCCGGTAGAGGGTGCCCCGACCGCCCGGATCGGGCATCCCCGACGTCTGCGCACCGTGCCGGGAGGGACCGGCGGGATCGGTCGACTCGGGGCTTCGCGCCGCGCGGCGGGCCTGCAGCACCCGCGACCCGACGAACCAGGCGACGGCCGCGACGCAGGCGACGATCACGACGTTCTGGAGTGTGCCGACGTAACCCTCGACGAGGTGCCAGTTGTCGCCGAGAAGGTAGCCGGCGAGCACGAATGTGGTGTTCCAGATCAGGCTGCCCAGCGTCGTGTAGAGCAGGAAGGTCCGCACCGGCATCCGCTCCACCCCGGCCGGAATGGAGATCAGGCTCCGGAAGATCGGGATCATCCGGCCGAAGAACACCGCCTTCACGCCGTGCCGCAGGAACCACGCCTCGGTGCGGTCCACGTCGCTGAGCTTCACCAGCGGCAGTCGGGCGACGATGCCGCGCATCCGCTCCCGGCCCAGGGACGCGCCGATCAGGTAGAGCGCCAGCGCGCCCAGCACCGAACCCAGCGTGGTCCAGAAGATCGCGCCGACCAGGCTCATCCGACCCTGCGCGGCCACGAACCCGGCCAGCGGCAGGATGACCTCGCTGGGGATCGGCGGGAACAGGTTCTCCAGCGCCACCGCCAGACCCGCGCCCGGCCCGCCGAGCCGTTCCACCAGATCGCTGACGTAGCCGACGATTCCGCCCTCCGGCGGTTCGGCCGCGGCGGCGGGGGTTCCGGTGGCGAGGACGGCGTGCGACGTTCGAATCATGTCCCCACGCTACGAACCGATCCTGAGAATCGACCATGAGACGGACCAACCGACCGCGCGGGTCGCCCACACCGACGGAGGTGCGGAGAACCGCGCCCCGCTGCGGCTCGCCGTGGCGCAGCCGCCGTGCGTACCCCTGGATGTCGCGCAGAACGCGCGGGCGCACGCCGACGCGGTCCGCGCGGCGCGCGCCCGGGTGGTGGTCTTCCCGGAGCTGTCACTGACGGGGTACGAGTGGGACGGCCCGGCCGTGCCGGTGGACGACAGCCGGTTGACGCCGCTGGTGCGGGCGTGCGCCGAGGAGGGCACGCTGGCGCTGGTTGGCGCGCCGGTGGTCGGTGACCACATCGGAGTGCTGGCGGTCACCGGAGAGGGGGTGGCGGTGGCGTACCGGAAGATGTGGCTGGGTGGCGCGGAGGCCGAGCGGTTCCGGCCGGGTGACACGCCGAGTGTGCTCGATGTGGACGGGTGGCGGATCGGGCTGGCGGTCTGCAAGGACACCGGCGTCACCGCACACGCGCAGCGCACGGCCGCGCTCGGCATCGACGTGTACGCGGCGGGGGTGCTTGAGTTGGCGTGCGACGCCGCCGTGCCGGACGAGCGGGCCCGGCGGATCGCCACGACGCACGGGGTCTGGGTGGCGGTGGCGAGCTTCGCCGGGTCGACAGGCGGCGGCTACACCGAGGCGGCGGGCCGGTCGGCCATCTGGACGCCACGGGGTGACGTGGCCGCCCGGGTGGGCACGGCGCCGGGCGAGGTGACCGCGACGACCATCCACTGAGCGCGCCGCTCCGGACGGCCGGCCCCGACGAGCACCGGTTTGTCGTACCACTGCGGCAGGATCGGGCCATGAGCGCGATCCCTTCCCGGCTGTCGGTGGTCACCCTGGGCGTCCGCGACGTGGGCCTGCTGCGGTCGTTCTACCGCACCTTGGGCTGGCCCGAGCTGCCGACGAGCGACGACGAGTGGTCGGCGTTCCTGCTCGGTGGCGTTCTGCTCGCCCTCTTTCCGCTGCCGGAGTTGGCCGCCGAGGCGGCGCCTGGCGTTCCTGAGCCGACCGGTGGCTGGTCCGGTGTGACCCTGGCCTGCAACGTCGACAGCCGTGCGGAGGTCGACACGGCCTTCGCCGCGGCCGTCGCGGCGGGGGCGACTGTGGTGGCCGAGCCGACCGACAGGCCCTGGGGTGGGCGCTCGGGGTACATCGCCGACCCCGAGGGCAACCGCTGGGAGATCGCCTGGGCGGGCACGGCGGTCTTCGACGAGCGCGGCGCTCTCGTGTCCTTCGGCTGAGCGTGCCGTGGTTGCCTCCGAGCGAGGGCGTTTGCCATGCTTCGGTCCATGACCGTTTTCCCGCCGACGTTCGCCGCCGATGTCGTCGATCGGCCGGCCCAGGCACAGTTCGAGGCGTTCATCGACGAGCACCGCGAAGCCCTCAACGGCTGCCTGGACGGGCTGACCGAGGAGCAGGCACGCCGCTCGCTGGTGCCGTCGCGGACGACCCTGCTGGGTCTGGTCAAGCACGCGACGTTCGTCGAGAAGGTGTGGTTCGACGAGGCCGTGACGTGTCGGTCGCGCACCGAGATCGGCATCCCGGCGACGCCTGACGAGTCGTTCATCCTCGATGACGGCGACACGATCGACAGCATCCGGTCGGCCCATCGGGAGGCGTGCGAGACGTCCCGCCGCACCACGGCGTCGCTGGGCGTGGACGACGTGCTGCGCGGCAACCGGCGTGGCCCGTTGCCGCTGCGCTGGGTCTACCTGCACGTGCTGCGTGAGTTGGCCCAGCACTGCGGGCACGCGGAGATCCTGCGCGAGCAGATCCTGAGCGACTGAGGGCCGGCCAGATCGGCTACGCGGCGTTACTGGATCACGCCGTTGCCACCCCGGCGGTGTCAGCGAAGCGGCGCAGGGTCCAGCGGGCCGGCGGCCAGCCGCCGGGGTCGTGGTCGGTGACCCATTCGGTGATCGAGGCGGGCGGCACGTCCAGGTCGAACGCCCGGAAGATCGGCTGCGCCGCGAGGGCGTGGAACGCGCCCTCGACGGTCTCGCTGTGGCCGACCAGGACCACTGTTTCGCCCCGGTGCCGGTGCGCGATCTCCATGATGGCGCGGCTGACGCGTACCACCAGTTCGGCCCAGCTCTCGTTGCCGTCCTCGAACGGCCGGAACACGCCCCCACCGGCCACCGCGTGTTCCGTCCGGAAGCGGATGACCGGCAGCCCGTCCGCGTACGGCGGGGTGTGCCAGGTGCACAGGCCGCAGTCGGCGAGGGGGCGGATGCCGAACGCCGCGGCGATCGGCTGCGCGGTCTCGATGGTGCGGCGCAGCACGGACGAGTACACCGCCGCCGGACGGTCGACGGCGTAGTCGTCGGCGAGCCGCCGGGCCAGGTGCTGTGCCTGGTCGTGGCCGAGCGCGGTCAGGCCGCGGCAGCCGTGCGGGCCGCCCACGACCCCGTCGACCTGGTGGACCGACTCGCCGTGCCGCACGAAGATCAGCCGTGTTCGCATCGGCCCATCATGCCAGCGACGCGGGCGGATGGATCAGCCGTCCGGACGGCCGGTGTTGAAGATCGTCGTCAGTCGGCGTCCAGGACGTCGCGCAGTCGTGCCGCGAACTCCTCGGGCTTGCCCGCGTAGCCGAACTCGCCACCGAGGAAGCCGCCGTGGTGACTCGGGAACACCACGGCTTCCTGGCCGAGCAGCGCCGCCGTGCCGAGGGCCGTACGCGCGGTGTACGTCCCCGTCGACTCCTCCCCGACCGCGATCACGATCCGGGTCGACGCCGCGGTGAGCAGGCTCGCGTCGGGCCGGTAGTCGGTGACCGCCCACGAGTTCTTCGACAGCAGCGGGTCGTCGCGGCTGCCGTCGTCCTCAATCGGCATGCCGACCGAGGCCGGGTCGGGCGCGGGCTGGGCGAAGTAGGCGTCGGTGAACTCGCCCTGCCACGACGTCATCGCGATGAACGTTGCCATCCCGGCCCCGAAACCCTTGGCCACGTACGCCTCGTAGAAGCCGGCCCGCGCGCGTTCGGCGGCCGCGGCGTCGGGGAGCACCGCGTTGATCGGCGGTTCGTGGGCCACGAGCGTGGCGACGTCATCGGGGTGGGTGGCGACGAGTTCGAGGGCCGTCACCGCGCCGCCGCTGCTGGCGAAGATGTCCACCGGGCCGACGTCGAGCGCATCGATCAACAGGTGCAGGTCGGCCGCCTGCTGCTGGGGCGTGTTGTCGGACCTGCCGTCGGTGCGGGTGCTGCGCCCGAGGCCGCGCGGGTCGTAGGTGACGACGGTGCGGTCCGTGACGTGCGTGGTGAGGGCTCGGAAGCCGTCCGCCGTCATCGGTTGGGCGATCATGAGCAGCAGACGGTGGCCGCCGGACGGGGGCAGCGGACCGTGCACGTCGTAGACCAGATCGACGCCGGGGAGGGCGAGGGCGTGCGTCTGCGGTGTCGTCATCGGCTGAGACTACGACCGGCGGCGGCCCGTGGGCGAGCGCGCCATGCGCTCAGTCGTCGGCGCGGCCGGTGGACAGGTCACCGGCCCGGCTGAGCAGGGCGTCGAGGTGGGCGCCCGTCTGCTGCGGCAGCCGGCCACGGTCCACCAACTCGGCGATGGTGTCCCGCAGGTCGGCGATGCGGCGGTCGCGGTCCTTGGACCGTCGGTTCACGTCGGCGAGGTCGTCGCGGAGGTCCTCGGCGGTCCTCCGGTCGACGTCGCCGCGGGCCACCGCCGCCGAGAGCACCTCGCCGAACTCGTCGCTCACCTGGCGGAAGCTGACCGGCACCTGCTGGCCGACCGTCGAGGGCGCGGCACTGGTGGCGGCGGGCGGCGACGTGGAGGCCGACGCCGACGGCTTCGGTGACCGTGTGCTGGGCGCGGGTGTCGGCGCGGAGGCCGACGGCGGGGCGGCGGTCGGCGCGGCGCCGGAGGTGTCGGGGGTGCCGTGCCCCTGGGTGAGCAGCGCGCCGGCGCCGACCAGCACCGCGAGACCGGCAGCCACGAGGAGTGCCAGGGGTCGGCGCGAGCGGCGGCGGGCCGGCACGGGCACGACAGGCGTCGGGCGGGCGACGGCCGAGCGGTCGATCAGGGTCGGCGGGTGGGCCGTCGCGGCCGGCGGCAGGATGCGCAGCAGCTCGGTGGGCGGCTCGACCGGTTGACCGGCCCCGAACCGGCGGGCCAACTGCGCGGCGCTCGGCCGGCGGGCCGGATCGGCGGCGAGGCACGCGAGGGTCAGCTCCGCGATGTCGCCGGGCAGGCCGTCCACCCGCAGCGGCGGCACCGGAGTGCCCCGCCGGTGCACCTCCAGGGCGTCCTCCCAGCTCTGCACGGGCAGGGGCGCCTGGCCGGTGAGCGTGCGGTAGAGCAGCGCGCCGAGGGCGTACACGTCGCTGGCCGGGTCGGGCGGACCGGCAGCGAGGCGCTCCGGCGCGAAGTACGCGGGAGTGCCCATCAGCGGCTCGCCGGACTGGCTGTCGAGGCCGCCGAGCGCGGCGATGCCGAAGTCGAGGACCTTCGCGCCGGTGTCGGTGAGCATGACGTTGCCCGGCTTGACGTCGCGGTGCACCACGCCGATGCGGTGCGCGGCGGCCAGCGCGGCGGCGATGTGCCCGGCCACGCGGACCGCCTCCGGCCAGGGCAGTGGGCCGCCGCGCAGCCGGTCGGCCAGGTTGTGACCCTCGACCAGCTCCATCACCAGGTACGGGACGACGACGCCGCCGGCCAGGGTCGCCTCGGCGTAGTCGTACACCTGGGTGACGTGGGGGTGGGTCAGCCGGGCGGCCGCGCGGGCCTCGCGCTGGATGGTGGCCCGCAGTTGCGGGTCGGCGGCCAACTGCCCGGCGAGAACCTTGATCGCGACCGGCCGGCCGAGCACCTCGTCGTCGGCCCGCCACACCTCGGACATGCCACCGAGACCGATCCGCTCGTGCAGCACGTAGCGGTCGTGGAGGCGGAGGGTGGGCGCGAAGGGTGACATGGCTTCACCAGTCTGCCTGGCGAGTGCGCAGTCGACCACTCTGCGTGCCCGGACCGGCACCGTTCGTCCCGCGCGTGCCGAAATGGGCGGTGGTCAGGAGCAGCGAGGCAGCGGTCGGGGCTGGATCCGGTCGGCGAGGCGGCGCAGGGCGACGGCGGTCACCTGCCGGGTGGGGGCCAGTAGTGGCCGGCGGGCGCGTTCGACCTGGACCGGGGCGTCCGGCCGGGCCGAGTTGACGTGCCGGTTCATCGCGTCGAGAGCGGTGACGTAGCCAGTCGGGAATTCCATGGTCAACTCCTCGGGACAGGTCCGGTGGAGGCCCGGACGACGAGTGCGGTGGGTAGCAGCACATGACCGGCCGCGGCGTCCGCGGGCGGGTCGAGCAGCAGTTCGGCGGCGATGCGGCCCTTGTCCTCGGCCGGTTGCCGGACGGTGGTGAGGCCGGCCGCGGCGGCCTCGGGGACGTCGTCGAAGCCGGTCACCGAGACCGGCGGGTTGGTGCGGCCCGGTCGCTTGGCCAGCGCGTCGAGCACGCCGAGGGCGAGCACGTCGGAGCCGGCCAGCACTGCGGTCGGCGGTGCGGGCCCGTCGAACAGTCCGGCGACGGCGGCGGCCGCGGCCTGGCGGCTGTTGCCGAGGGCGTTGACCACAGTCAGGTCCGCCCAGCCGACGCCGACCTCGCGGAACGCGTCGGCGAAGCCGCTGAGCCGGCCGCGGGTGGTCGGGTGCCACGCTTCGTGCACCCCGGAGAGGGTGAGGGGGCCGGCCGGCGCGTCGGGCAGCACGGCGTCGGCGAGCAGGGCCACCCGGCGGTGGCCGAGACCGGCGACGTGCGCGGCGATGCCGCGGGCGGCGGCCCGCTCGTCGATGCCGACGTACCGCTCGTCCGCGTCGGCGTCGTCGCGGGGAGCCGTGCTGACGTACGGCAGTCCGCGCGCGCGGATCACGTCCAACGCCCATTCCTCGTCGGCCACGCAGTAGACGCAGAAGCCGTCGACTGCGGCGTTCTCCACCGCCCGGCGCGCGTCGGTCTGCGTCGGCGGCAGCGGCACCAGCAGCATGCTGGTGCCGTGCCGCTCGGCGGCGGCGCTCACCCCGGTGAGGAAGCGGACCGCGAAGGGGTCGGTGAAGGCGTACGACAGTTGCGACGTGAACAGGACCCCGATCGAGCCGACGAAGCCGCGGCGCAGCGATCGGGCGGTGGGGTTGGGCCCCGGGTAGCCGAGTTGGCGTGCGGCGTCGAGGACCCGCTCGCGCAGTGCCGTGGACAGCTGGTCGGGGCGGCTGTAGGCGTTGGACACGGTGCTGCGGGAGACGCCGACGGCGTCCGCCACGGCTTGCAGTGTTGGCTTCACCCGGCACCTCTCTGTATCGATTCAGTCTGGATCGATACAGAGACTAACCCGACGAGTTGGCGACGGTCAATACGCAGCCCGTCAGGGCACCAGCACCAGGCGACCCCGCAGGCCCCCGGCGGCCAACCGTTCGTGCGCCGCCGCCACCTCGGCCAGCGGCAGCCGGTCGGCCAGACGCAGACTGAGCCGGCCGCCGTCGACAAGCGCGGACAGCTCGGCCAGTCGTGCGCCGTCGGCGCGGACCTCCTGCACGACGACCCGGGTGGCCCGCAACGGCGGCGGGGCGAACGGCGCCACAAGCGCGACGAAGGTGCCCCCGCCCCGCAGCGCCTCGTGCGCGTCGACCCCGACGACCGCCGCGTCGATTACCGCGTCCACCCCACCCGGAACCACCGCGCGCACGGCCGCGCCGAGCCGGTCGGTACGCGCCACGAACCAGTCCGCCCCGCACCCCCGCACCAGCTCCTCGTCCCGGGCGTCGGCCACCGCGACGGTCCGGATGCCGCGCGCCGCCGCCAGTTCGAGCAGCAGACCGCCGACCCCGCCGGCCGCGCCCGTGACAAGCAGCGTCCGTCCGACGTCCAGGCCGGTGAGGGCCAGCGACCGGGCCGCGGTGAGACCGATCAGCGGCAACGTCGCCGCCAACTCCGGGGCGACGGTACGCGGCGCCGGCGCGACGGCGTCCTCGTCCAGCACTACCCACTCGGCCTGGGCGCCCGGCGCGGAGAGCAGGTCCCGCAGCCCGATCACCTTCTCGCCCACCGCGAACCGCCGTACGTCAGGCCCGACCGCGTCCACCTCCCCCGCGACGTCCCAGCCCAGCGCCACCACGGGCAGCGGTGGCAGCAGACCCGCCGCGCTCAACGCGCCGCTGCGGGTGGACAGGTCGATCCGGTTGACGGCGGCGGCGGCGACGCGTACCCGCAGTTGTCCGACTCCCGGCTCCGGCACGGGCAGGTCGGCGATCTCCAGGACCTCGGGGCCGCCGAACCGGCGGACGATCACAGCTCTCATACCGGCGACGCTAGGAGCGCTAGTCTGCGGCGGGAAGGAGGCACCTTCGGGTGCCCTGGGCACCCGGGAGGTTCACGATGGCCACCATGACCGCCGACGAGCGCCGCGAGCGGGAACGCCGCCGCTACAACGCCTTCCTGGCCGAGTGCCCGGGCCACGAGCTGTTGGCGACACTCAGCGACAAGTGGCTGACGCTCGTGGTGAGCGCGCTTGCCGACGGGCCGCTGCGGCACAGCGAACTGGCCCGTACCGTTGCCGGGGCCAGTCAGAAGATGCTCACCCAGACGCTGCGCAAGCTGGAACGCGACGGCCTGGTCGACAGGTCGGTGACCGCGAGCGTGCCGGTCCGGGTCGACTACCGGCTGACGCCGCTGGGCGAGAGCCTGCTGCCGGTGCAGCGCGCCATCAAGGCGTGGGCCGAGACGCACATCGGCGAGGTGCACTCCGCCCGCGAGCGGTACGACGACGCCGCCGGCGCCTGACCCGGCCCGGCTGTCTCAGGGCAGGCGGGCGACACCGCCGTACATGCTCACCTCGACCACCGACGGGCGCGGCTGCGGCTCGCTCTCGGCCCGCCACTCGGCGACCGACGCGATGCCCGGCTCGATCACGTCCAGCCCGGTGAAGAAACCCGCGAACTCGGCCCGCGTGCGCAGGTTGATCAGCCCGTGCGGGCCGCCACCCTTGGCCGCCGCCCTGGCCTCCTCGGCGATCGCCGGCGGCAGGTATTCGTGGGTGGCGTGCGAAGCGGCCAGGTAACTGCCGGCCGGAAGCGCGTCGAGCAGCCGCCGCACCAGCGCGTACGGGTCGTCGTCGTCCGGCACGAAGTGCAGCACCGCCACCAGCATCAGCGCGACGGGCTGTGCCAGGTCGATGGCGCGCAGCAGCTCCGGATGGCGCAGGATCCGCTCGGGATCGCGCAGGTCGGCGTCGATGTACGCGGTGGCGCCCTCGGTGGTGCTGCTCAACAACGCGCGGGCGTGCGCGAGCACGATCGGGTCGTTGTCCACGTAGACCACGCGGGACTCGGGCGCGACGGCCTGGGCGACCTCGTGCGTGTTGTCGGCGGTCGGGATGCCCGTGCCGATGTCGAGGAACTGCCGGATGCCCTCCTCGCGGGCCAGATAGCCCACGGCCCGCCGCAGGAACCGGCGGTTCTCCAGCGCGGCGGTGCGGATGGTCGGGAAGGCCGCCGCGATGGCGTCCCCGGAGTCGCGGTCGGCCTGGAAGTTGTCCTTGCCGCCCAGCCAGTAGTTGTAGCGGCGGGCGGGGTGGGCCACCGACGTGTCGATCCGGTCGCTCGACGAGTCGCCAGTCGTGTCGCGAGCATCAGTGGTCAAGGCCGCCTCCCAGCGTCGGTCCACTATGGCCGGTCGCCGACCATGCTAGGTCCGTACGGGGTGTGCCCGTCGCCCCGGCCGCGAGGTCACTGGGCGTACAGCTCGTCCAGCAGCCGAGAAAGGATCTCCGGCGTACGCTCCGGCGGCTCGGCCTCGACGCACAACCGTTCCATGGCCACGGCGTAATAGTCGAGGTCGTCGCGCTTGTCGAGGTAGATGGCGCTGGTGAGCTGTTCGATGTAGACGATGTCGGGCAACTCCTGGTCGCCGAAGCGCAGGATGGTGAAGGCGCCGCCGGCTGCCGCGTGGCCACCGGCGGCGAACGGAATGACCTGGAGCCGGATGGTGGGCGACTTGGTCGCCTCGATGAGCGCGGTGAGCTGGCCACGCATCACCTCGGCGCCACCGATCGGACGGCGTAGCGCCGCCTCGTCCACCACGGCCCAGAGCTGCGGCGGGTTGTCCCGGTGGAGCAGTTGCTGGCGCTGCATCCGCAACGCCACGCGGCGATCGATCTCGGCGGCGCCGGCCGCGCCGTGCCCGAGCAGCACGACCGCGCGAGCGTACTCCCGGGTCTGCAACAGGCCGGGGACGAACTGCACCTCGTAGCTGCGGATCAGCGCGGCGGCCGCCTCCAGGCCCAGGTACGACTGGAACCAGCTGGGCAGCACGTCGCCGTAGCGGTGCCACCAGCCGGGGCTGTTGGCGTCTCGGGCGAGCTTCAGCAGCGCCTCGCGCTCGCCCTCGTCGCTGACGCCGTAGAGGGTGAGCAGGTCGGACACGTCGCGCTCCTTGAAGCCGACCCGTCCCAGCTCCATCCGACTGATCTTCGACTCGGAGGAGCGGATCTCCCACCCGGCGCCCTCCCGGGTCACCCCGCTGGACTCCCGCAGGCGGCGCAGTTGGGCGCCGAGCAGCATGCGCAGCACGGTTGGCCCGGTTGTCGGGCCGCCCTCGGCGGGAACCATCGTCACGTGCGGACCTCCGGATACCGACCACGCGGTCGGGCACCCAGCCCGGCCGACGTGTAAGCATGCCATGGACCGACAGTGAGGTGAACTCCTCCGGACCGGCGATTCAGTCCCGTCGCCGGGACGGCCTTCGGCGGCCGGTCAGTTGATCAGGTGATCGAAGTCGCCGTCGCGCGCGCCGAGCACGAACGCGGCGATCTCATCCACCGTGTAGATCAGCGCGGGTCCTTCCGGATGGCGCGAGTTGCGAACGGCGATGCCGGCTCCCCCGGGCAGCTCGGCGAGTTCGACACAGTTGCCGCTCGGGTTGCTGCGGCGGCTCTTCTGCCAGGTCAGCGGGGGCAACTGAGGAATCGGAACGCCATTGGGTGGCTGTTGCATGAGAGGCGTCTTTCTGCTCACGAGCCCGCCGGTGCCCGTGGGAGGAGCGGTGACGGCGAGGGTGCGGTATCGACATCGGACGGTTATGCACGTGCATCTGCTATTGCATCTGCACCGGACGGCGAGCATGATAACGCACGTGATCGGTGCTTATCCGTTCACTTTGCGTTACCCCGACTGGGGCAACCACCAGGGAAAACTGGCCCGACGCGGCACCGCGCCGCGCAGACCGACGGTTGGAGGCGGTCGCGGCGATGGGAGGTCTCGTGCCGGATCCGATGAGCGTCGCCTCCGGCCTCTGTGCCGCGGGAGCGCTCCTCTCCTCCTGGCAGATGCGCCGGCGGGCCCTACAGGCCGAGGCCGAGATCGGGCACCTCCAGGCCGAGCTGGCCGCCGAACGGCACGCCGCCAGCCACGACCCGCTCACCGGGCTGCCCAACCGACGCGCCTTCTACCGCCTCGCGGCCGCCCTGCTCACCAACGCCGACGGCCGGCCGCTGATCGCCATCGTGCTCGACCTCGACGACTTCAAGCAGATCAACGACCGGTACGGGCACGCCGCCGGCGACCAGGTGCTGATCAGCGTGGCCGAACGGCTGGCCGGTTTCGCCGGGGACAACCTCGTCGCCCGCCTCGGCGGCGACGAGTTCGCGGGCCTGCTCGCCAGCCCCACCGTCGACAGGCGCTGGATCGAGCACGCCACCCGACGTCTCAGCGAGACAGTCGCCGCGCCCATCCGGCTCAGTGGGTGCAGCGTCCGGGTGACCGCCTCGGTCGGGCTCTCCCCGGTGACCGGCCCGGCCCAGCTCACCGACGCGCTCAGCCGCGCCGACGCGGCCATGTACCAGGCGAAGAGCCTCTCCGGCCCGCGGGCCCCCCGCGAACTCGTCGACAGCACCCGACTCGCCGAGCGGTGACCGCTCAGGTGGCAGGTAGGCCGAACCACCGGGGCAGGTGGTCGTCCAGACCGGCCTGATCGTCACCGGCCCACGCCACGTGGCCGTCCGGGCGCAGCAGCACGGCGGGTACGTCCAGTTCGTCAGCGACGTCGACGACGTGGTCGACCCGGTCGGCCCACCCGGACACCGAGAGCCGGCCGCGCTGGTCGAGCAGCAGCCCCCGACCGGCGTGCATCAACCCGTAGAGGCGTCCCTGCTTGAGCCGCACGTCCCGCAGGTGCCGGCCGAGCAGCTCGTGGCCCACGCCGAAGTCGTAGCGGACCCCGATCGCGGTGACCTTCTCGATGAGGTGCCGGTTCACGTCCTCGAAGTCCAGCAGCTCCGCCAGCAGGTGACGTACCGCCTGCGGCCCTGGCTCGGGCGACAGCAGAAACATCTGCGCGCGGGTGTTGACCAGCACGTCGGCAGCCACCGGGTGGCGCTCGGTGTGGTAGCTGTCCAGCAGCCCCTCGGGCGCCCAGCCGGCGACCTCGGCGGCCAGTTTCCAGCCGAGATTGACCGCGTCCTGGATGCCGAGGTTGAGCCCCTGACCGCCGGTCGGCGGGTGGATGTGCGCGGCGTCGCCGGCCAGCAGCACCCGACCGACCCGGTAGCGCTCGGCCAACCGGGTGGCGTCACCGAAGCGGGAGAGCCAGCGAGGCGAGTGCACACCGAAGTCGGTGCCCGCGTACGCCCGCAGCTGGTGTTGAAACTCCTCGATGGTCGGCGGGACCGAACGGTCCTCGGCCACCCCCTCGGCGGGAACGAGGACCCGGTAGACGCCGTCCCCGAGCGGTCCGAGGCCGAACCGCAGGTGGGTCCTGCGCACCTCGGCCACCACCTCGGCCACCGACTGCGGGGGTACGCCCACCTCCATCTCGCCGAGCAGCGACTCGACCCGGCTGGGTTCGCCGGGAAAGCCGACGCCGAGCAGCCGACGCACCGTGCTCCGGCCGCCGTCGCAGCCGACGAGGTAACGCGAGCGCAGCCGCGTGCCGTCGGCCAGCTCCGCCGTCACCCCGTCGTCGTCCTGGCCGAGTCCGACCAGCTCGTCGCCGCGCCGGATCTCGGCGCCGACCTCGACGGCGTGTTCGGCCAGCAGGCGGTCGGTGACGGTCTGCGGGATGCCGAGGACGTAGCCGTGCGCGGTGTCGAGACCGCCCGGCGGCGGCTTGGGGATCGCGGCGAAGTAGCCGCCGAGCGGATGCTGCGTGCCCAGAGCGAGGAAACGCCCCAGCAGGCCACGCTGGTCCATCACCTCGATGCTGCGCGCGTGCAGGCCCAGCGAACGGACGAAGCGGGTCGGCTCGGTGTCCTTCTCCAGCACCAGCGCGCGCACGCCGTGCAGCCGCAACTCGCCTGCCAGCATGAGACCTGTCGGCCCACCGCCGGCAATGATCACGTCGATCATGAAATCCCCCGATTTTCCCACGTTTGGGCTTCGGGTGCAGATTCTGCGGCAGCACAGGGGTCTTGCCGCAAGACCCCTGGTGCGATATACGTTAGAGGTGGCAGGGAGTTCGATCTCCCTGCCTTTGCTGTTTCTTCTCCCGGTTTTCCGCTCAGCGCCGCCCGTCGAGGTCTCGTAGCGCGGCGTCGGCGAGGGTGACCAGGCCGACCGGCGACACGAGGCCCCGCACGATCCGGGCCGCCGTCGCGCGATCGTCCGGGCTGCCGGCCCGGTCCAGCGCCTGGCGGGTCCAGTCGCTGAGGTCGTCGAGCGCGCGAACGGCGAGGAACCAGGCCAGCCGCGCCGCGTCGATGTCGACATCGCCGTACCCGGCGCGCACGGCCCTCCCCTGCGCGGGGGTGATCGGCGCGAAGGCGAGCACGCCGCCCACGACGAACATCAGGTCACACTCGGGCGGGGCGAGGACCGCGTCATCCCAGTCGACCAACCAAACCTGGCCATCCGGGCCGAGCAGCAGATTGCCCAGGTGGGGGTCGCCGTGGCAGACCACCGCCGGCCCCGACCGGCAGGCTTCCAGCCGCTCGACACCCCTGATCAGGGTGGACACCGGGTCGGCGACGGAGGCCCAGGTGGCCGCCAGCTCGGCGACCAACTGATCGCCGGGGTCGCTCCGGTCGCGGAGCCGCCCGGCCACGTCGCGGGTCGCGGCCACGATCGAGGGGTACGCGTCGCCGCCCGCCGGCAGCGCCCGCGCCAGTTCGTCGGTCACCGGCACCGCGTGCACGGCGGCCAGCACCTCGCCGTACGCGTGCCAGTGCGCCTCGGCCATCGGGCCGTCGAGCGCCCGCTGATCGCTGACCCAGGGCACCACTGAGAGCCGCCGCCCGTCGCGGTCGCCGTACCGACGCCCGTCGAGGGTACGCAGCGGCGCCGCGATCCCCGGCACGCCCTGTGCGGCCAGGTGCGCGGTCACGATCAGACCGGCCGGGGTGCCGCCACCGCTGAGCTTGACCGCGTACCTCGCACCCCCGGATGTCCGGGCCCGCCACAGGCGTGCGTGCTCGTCGGCGCCCTGAGTGACCTCGTCAAGCACGGACAGGTGGAGACCGAAGTCCGCACGGACCCAGCCGGCCACCTGCCGCGACACGTCCCGCGCCATGCCGACACCGTGCCACCGGACGCCCCGCACAGCCACGGATTATCAGTCGCCGGCCGGCAGTCGGGCAGGATGGCTCGGCGGGTGGGGTCGGCGAGCGCGGGGAACACGAAAGTGACCGGGTCTGCTGTCCTAACGCCGCTTTCACCCCAAACGGGTTGTCAACCGATGGGTCGACCCGACGCACTGCGCCTCGCGGTCGGCCCTCCCGCGAAAGCAACGCCGCGAGGACGTGATTCGGGCCGGTGCCCGGGTATGGGGTGGCGGTCAGTCACCCTGCCCGACGGCCGGAAGGATCAGACGTGGCAAGCATCCGTGCCCTCGTGCTCAACTGCACCCTCAAGCCGTCACCCGCTCCGTCCAGTTCGGAGCAGCTCGGCCGGGAGGTGCTGGCCGAGCTGGCCGCGCAGGGGGTGGACGGCGAGCTGGTCCGGGTCGTCGACCACGACGTGCGTTTCGGGGTGTCGACAGACGAGGGGCACGGCGACGGTTGGCCGACGATCCGTGCCAAGCTGCTGGCGGCCCAGGTGCTCATCATCGCCACACCGATCTGGCTCGGCCAGCCGGCGAGCGTCTGCAAGATGGTCCTCGAACGCCTCGACGCCGAACTCTCCGAGACCGACGCCGAGGGCCGACTCCTGACCTACGGCAAGGTGGCCGGGGTCGCGGTCGTCGGCAACGAGGACGGCGCACACCACACCATCGGCCAGGTGCAGCAGGCCCTCAACGAGGTCGGTTTCACCTGCGCCGCCGCCGGCGCCACCTACTGGGTCGGTGAGGCGCTGCACACGGTGGACTACCGCGACGTCGGCGCCAAGCCGGACACCACCGGCCGCACCACGAAAGCCCTGGCACTCAACAGCGCGCACCTCGCCCGGCTGCTCGCCGAGCAGCCGTACCCACCGCCGGACGCGAGCGGCGCCGCCGTCGGCCCGAGCCGCGAGCCCGCCTGACCGTCGACCACACGCCAGCCTCTGGCGCCGGACTGCGGCGGCACCCCGGCGTACGGTCAGCGCCAGCCGTAGTTGGCGCGCAGCGCCTGCCCGACCCGGTCGAACCGGGGCCGGTCCAGCACGGCGCCCTCGCGGCGGATGCTGTCCTCGCGCATGGTGAGCACGCGGTCCAGTCGGACCCAGCTGGGCCGCTTGTCGCGGTCCCACTCGCCGGGGCCGAGCGCGAACCAGTGCCGCTGCCCGTCCCGCTCGCTCTGGCTGGACAGCATCAACCCGAACAACGTCCGGCTGTGCCGGCCGACCACAAGTACCGGGCGGTCCTTGCCCTGGCGGGGGTCATCCTCGTACGGCACCCAGGTCCAGACGATCTCGCCGGGGTCGGCCTGGCCGTCCCGCTCGGGCGCGTAGGTCAGCTCTCGACGCTGCAACGCGCTCACCTGGCGGGGGCGGGCCACCCGCGCGGGGGCCGGCCCGGTACGCCGGGACGACGGGATGACCGCGCCCACCCGGGAGATGCGTTGTGCCACGTTCCTCAACAGACCAGCCACGGCGGGCAGCCTACCGGCCCCGGCGTGGGACGCCGGAGTCGGCGCACTGCGGCAGACTGGCCCGATGGACGAACTGCCCGACGACCTGCCGATCCTCCAGCGGCGCGCGGTGCGCGTGGTGGTCCTCGACGACACCGACCGGGTACTGCTGTTCCACACCCGTGACCCGGACCATCCCCGGCTGGGCACGTGGTGGGAGCTGCCCGGCGGCGGCATGGACCCCGGTGAGACGTACCGCGACACGGCCGTACGGGAGCTGCGCGAGGAGACCGGCATCGTGGTCACCGCCGACCAGGTGGGCACGCCGACCTGGCGGCGACGAGCGAGTTTCCTGCACCGGCAACTGCGGCACGTCCAGGACGAGGTGATCGTGGCGGTACGGCTGGCCCGGCCCGGCCCGGACGTCGACGAGGCGGAGCGGCTCGACTACGAGCGCGAGGACTACTTCGGCTTCCGCTGGTGGCCGCTGGCGGAGGTGGTGACCAGCCGGCAACGGTTCTACCCCGGGCAACTCCCCCGGCTGGTCACACCCTTCCTGGCCGGCGAGGAGATCGACGAGCCGTTCGAGCTGTGGTCCTGAGCCACGTCGGCGAGGATGCCGAAGCGGTGCGCGGCGGGCAGAGTGGGGGGCATGACGACCGACCTGCACGGGCCGCTGGCCGCGTACGCCGAGCGGCTGCACGCCACGATCGGCGACCGGCACCACGTCGCCTCCCCGCTCGGAGCCTGGCTGCTGCTCGCCCTCAGCGCGGCGACGACCGAAGCCGCCCCGGTGACCGGGCCGGAATCGGAGACCGGGCGGCTGGCGGACGCCCTGGGCACGGACCTGGCCCGCGCCGCGAAGGTTGCCCGCACCCTGCTCGACGCGCCGCATCCGCTTGTTGAGTCGGCCACCGCGCTCTGGCTCCGACCCGGCCGACTCAGCGACGAGCCGGCCGGGTGGCGGACCGCGCTGCCCACGGCGACCGAGGTCGGGACGCTCCCCGACCAGGCCGGGTTGGACGCGTGGGCACGCGAGCACACCGATGGCCTGATCGAGACGTTCCCCCTGCAGGTCCACCCCGACGTCGTTTTCGCCCTGGCCAGCGCGCTGGCCACCCGGATCTCCTGGGCGCAGCCGTTCGAGGTCACCGACGCCCGCGCGCTCGGCCCGGCCAGCGCCTGGGGGCGCGACCTACGGCGAGCGCTGCGCAGCCCGGGCCACGGCCACCAGGGTGCGATCGTCACCACCGATCGGGCCGGTGACGTGATCGTGCACGCCGCCCGGGCCCAGGCGACCGGCGGCGCGGGGCTTGTGGTGCTCTCGGTGGCCGCCGCACCGCACGTGCCGCCGGCCGACGTGCTGGCCGTCGCGTACGACCTCGGTGCCGGCGCGGCAGACGGCGCGCAACCGGCCGGACGGCGTTCCCTGTTCGACCTGCCGCTCGGCGACACGGCGCTGTGGACGCTGCGGGAGGAGCGCGTCCGGACCCGCGCGCGCGGCGGCCGCGAGGAACGACACAGCGTGGTGCTCCCCTGCTGGTCGGCGCGCAGTGAGCACGACCTGACCGCCGAGTCGCTGGGCTTTCCGGCGGCCACGGCGGCGCTGGCCGGGGCGCTCGCCCAACCGGTGCAGGGCTTCGAGGCTCGGCAGGTGGCGATGGCCCGGTACGGCCGGTACGGCTTCGAGGCGGCGGCGGTGACCGGCATGTTCGGGACTGTCAGCCTGCCGCCGGAGGGCGTCGCCCGCACGGCCGAGTTGCGCTTCGGCCACCCGTACGCCGTGGTGGCCGTCGCGACCGACACGAGAGCCGACGGCGGCACGGGGCCGTGGCACGGGGTGCCGGTCTTCTCCGCGTGGGTCACCGAGCCGGACGACCTGCCCGACGCCGACGTCTAGTCACACGTTCGAGACTAGGCGATGGGTGGGCTCGGGCAGGTGAAGTACACGCGAGCCTCCCAGCCCGGGACCAGGTGACCGTGACCGTCATCGACAGTCGTCCGCTGGAATTCGGTGGTGTGGATGGTCGGTGCTCCAGCGTCCACGCCACATGCCTCGCGGGCGGTCTGTTGCGCGATCGTCAGCGCCAGGTACCTGTCGACGTTCTGCCCCGAGGCCAGGCGCGAACCAGGCGGGGGCGGCGTGTAGGTGCCGGTCTCCTCCTCGCCCCCGCTTGTCACGCCGGCGTCCACGGCTGACGCGTCGAACCCCCCGACGCCCCCACCGCCCGGTTCGAGGTGCTCGGGTGGCGGGTGGTGGACGGTGATCTCGGGCCCCCAACTCGACTCGCTCCTACGCGTGACGAGCCTCTTGAGCTTGTCCCAGATGTTCATGTCGCTCCGTTTCGCGGGGAGCGTCACCGATGCTCTGCCCGCCGCCGCATGACGGCGGTGACGCCTCAGCATCGTAAGTCGCAGCGATGCCCGCGGTGCCCGCGCTGAGGCGGCGTCAATAGCGGACTGGCGTGGATTGGCGCGACGCGGACCGACTGCCCAAATGCGACAGAGCGCCCGCAACCCCCGTAGCGTGCGCTGCGCCGTCCGGGCCCACGATCGACCCCCGTTTCCTGGAAATCGGGCTGTCCCCCGGTCCCGGGATGCCCCGATGTCCAGGAAGTCGAGTGGATCGTGGTCGGACGGGCGCGTGGGCGCGGATCAGGGTGTGGACGGGTCGGGCAACATGGGCGTACCGGTCGTTGTGCCGCCATCGTCGTCGCGGGGCAGTCGCCCGACCATCTCCCGGAACTCCCGTACGGTCACCGCCTCCCGCAGGGTCGCGAAGACCGCTCCGGTGCCGGCCCGTGCCGTGGCCGGGTCCACCCCGGCGCGCTGGCCCACCCGGCGCAGGAACTCCGCCGGCCCGGCGTCCATCGACGGCGTCGCGACAGGCCCACCGACGTCGAGGCCCACACCGGTGTCCAGCCCGTCAACGCCGGCCGGGTCCGTGACCCCGTCGGGAACCCGGTCCGAGGACGAGCCAGTCAGCTCCGCAGGAAGGCCAGCCGGGTCCGAGGACGAGCCAGTCAGCTCCGCAGGAAGGCCAGCCGGATCCGAGGACGAGCCAGCCGGGCCCGCGGGCAGGCCAGCCGGGCCCGCGGACGGACCCGCCATACCCGCGGGCGGGCTCGACAGATTCGCGGGCGGGGGCGGGCTCGGCGCCGCGTCGTCCAGGTAGCCGTCGACCTCGTCCGGAAGGTGTCCGGTGAGATCGTCCGGCGAGCCGCCGGTGACTCGTTCGGCAATCGTCTGCAGCACCGCGCGGGCGAGCGCGGCGGCCTGCTCGCTCGGCAGGCCGGACCGTCGGGACACCGCGTCGATGAAGTGCGGAAACCCGTCGCCGTCCGCGCTGTCCGTCACGCCGCGCGCTTACCCCGGGCCGCTGACGCCAAACGGCGCCGGGAGCACCGCGAAGCAGCCACCAGCACGCCAGACCCGCCACCGGCACCAGACCCGGCCGCCGGCACGCCAGACCAGGCACCGGCACCAGAGCGGCCACCGGCACCGCTGACGGCACATCCGTCAGCGCAGCAGGTCGGCATCCCGCAGGTGGTCGAAGATGAGCTGGTCGACAGGGGAGGTGCGGTGCCTGTCGGCGTACCCGAGCCAGGCCATCTCGGCGATCTCGCTGGCCGGCCGCAACCGCCCCCGGTAGCCGGCTCGGTAGCAGGTCATCCGCACGGTGATCCCGGTCGCGTGCCCGTGCGCCTGCGCGCTGAACGTGCCCAGGCGCACCGCGCTTCGCGCGTCCACCTCGACGCTCAACTCCTCGTCGACCTCCCGGCGCAGCGTCTCCAGGTCGCTCTCCCCCGGCTCGCGCTTGCCGCCGGGCAGGTACCAGACGTCCTTGCCCTGCGAACGGGTGCTCAGCACCCGCCAGTCCTCGATGAGGATCCAGGCCACCTTGTCGATCTCGCGCACGCCGCCTCCCGCCCCGCTGAGAGCGGGCACGCTACCACCTGGCGCCGGCCCTGGGACGCTCAGTCGGCCAGCAGGTCGAGCAGCAGCGCGGCGGTCCAGCCGAACGCCTGTGAGCCCAGCCCGGCGCCCGTGTCGGGGTGGAAGTACTCGTGGCAGCCCGCCCCGGCGACCAGGTCGATCATCGAGCGGCGCAGGCCGGCCGCCAGCTCCGGGCGGCCGTGGGTCAGCAGGCCGCGCCGCACCAGCCAGCCGATGTTCAGCCAGCTCGGCCCGCGCCAGTAGCGCAGCGGTTCGAAGTCGGGCGCGGTGCGGTCGTAGGTGGGCAGCGGCCGGTCCATCCACCGGGCCACCCCGAAGCGCGGCGACCTGGCCTCGGCGACAAGCGCGTCGACCTGCCGGGCGGGCAGGCCGGGCAGGATCAGGGGCGCGAGCCCGAGCACGGTACGCGCACCGACGAGTCGATCGGTGCGCAGGTCGCGGGGCTGGAAGGTGCCGGTGCCGGGGTCGTACAGTCGGCGTACCAACGCCTCGGTGACGCGGTCCGCGCGGGCCCGGTGCGGGGCCGGGTCGGCGCCGGTCAGCGCGGCGATCTCGGCAAGCGCGTGCTCGGCCGCCCCGAACGCCGCGTTGAACAGCGGGCATTCCACCAGGAACGGATGGTCGTCGGCCAGGTCGCGGTCGGCGTAGCCGTGGTCGCGGTAGGCCGCGACGATCGCCAGGTAGCGCGCGTAGTCCAGGTCCGTGGGGCGGTGCGCGGCGTCGGCGTGCGCGGTGTCGTGCCGGCGGTACGCGCGCATGACCGCCGCGTCGGCGTCGACCGCTGCCATCGGCTCGTCCCAGGCGGGGCTGTTGTCCAGACCGGACTCCCACGGGTGTACGACGCACACCAGCCCGTCGCCGGCGACGTCCCGCCGCTTCGCCAGGTACCGCTGCTGGGCGACCAGAGCCGGGTAGAGCCGGCGCAGGGAGGCCAGCCCGGCCGGATCGGGCGCCCGCCGGTACGCCAGCAGCGCGGCGAGCGCGTGCACCGGCGGCTGGACCAGGCCGGAGGTGTCCATCGTCGGCGTGCCCTCGACGTCGGCGAAGCGCCACAGCTCCGGGCCGGGGAAGTACGCGCCGACGCGCATCGTCGGGTTGAACACGATGTGCGGCACCCGCCCGTCGGCCCACTGGGCCCGGAACAGGCTCGTCAGCTCCTGCCAGGCCCGCTCGGGACGCACGTGGGCCCACCCGACCGCGATGAACGCGGAGTCCCAGCTCCACTGGTGCGGGTAGAGCGTGCGCGACGGCACGGTGTGGTCGTGTTCCCAGTTGGCGTCGAGGGTGGCGGCGGCGAGCCGACGCAGCCCGGCCAGGTCGGTGGGCCCGCCGGTGCGGGTGGGGACGGCGCCGGCGGTCACGCGGCGGCCCGCCGGGGCAGCGCGTGCCGCAGCACCGCCGCGGCCTGTTGCAGGGCCCGGACCGGGTCGCCGCGCAGCCGGCACTCCAGAGCCAGCCAGCCGCGGTAGTCCAACTCCAGCAGGGTCCGTACGAGCGCCGGCCAGTCCAGGTGGCCGGTGCCCGGCTGGTACCGGTTGGAGTCGCTGACCTGCACGTGCCCGAGGTACGGAGCGGCGGCGCGCAGCGCCCGGTGCACGTCGTCCTCCTCGATGTTCATGTGGAAGGTGTCGGCGACCACCCGCACCGAGGGCAGCCCGAGCGCGGCGCAGAGGGCGACAGCCTCGTCGAGTCGGTTGACCATGTGGTCCTCGTACCTGTTGAGGGGTTCGATGAAGAGGGTGACCCCCTCGGCGCGGGCGTGTTGGCCCAACTCGCCGAGGGCGTCGAGGAGCACCTGCCGGTCGCCGGCGGGCGGGCGTGGCGGCTCGAACGGCGGCAGCCGTCGGGAGAACATGCCCCACGCGGCCGGGGTCATCGCCCCGACGCCGCCCAGCTCGGCGATGACCGAGAGCTGGGAGCGCAGGTTCCGGACGGCGTCGGCGGACCGGGCGGGGTCGAAGTCGCCGATGAAGTGGTCCATCTCGACGCAGACGGTGGGCATCACCACCCCGGCGGCGCGGGCCCGGCGCAGCTCGGGCAGTCGGTCGGCGAATGCGAGGTTTCCACGGCCGCGCAGTTCGATGCCCTGGTAGCCGAGCGCGGTGGCGAGGGCGTACTTCTGGATCAGGTTGGTGCCCGGCAGGAGTTGTTCCTGGCAGGCCAGCGCGATGGTGGTCATCTAGAACCTCAACACCACTTGGAGGACGTCACCGGCGCCACGGTCGAGCAGCGCGAGGGCGTCGGCGACCGCGCTGGCGTCGACGATGTGGCTGACCAGCGGCAACGGGTCGACGCTGTGTTCGGCCACCAGCTCCATGAAGGTCTGCGCGATCCGGTCTCCGGTCCACCGGCCGGCCATGCTCGGCGCGGGCGTGGGGCCGGAGACCTGGGCGGCCACCAACTGGATGCGGTTGTGGTGGAACTCTTCGCCGAGGCCGAGCGCGTCGGCCTGGCCCTGGTAGAAGCCGGCGGCCACGACCCGGCCGGCGTGTGCGGTGGAGCGGATCGCCTCGTGCAGCGCCGGGTACGCCCCGGACAGCTCCAGGCAGACGTCCGCGCCTCGGCCGCCGGTGAGGTCACGCAGCACGGCGGCGGCGGACTGCGTCGCGACGTCAACCGTGGACCGTGCCCCGTAGCGGGTGGCGTGGGCCAGCCGGCCGGGCACCCGGTCCACGGCCACCACCCGGGCGCCGGAGAGCGCGGCGAGCCGGGTGGCGAGCAGCCCGATGACGCCCTGCCCGAAGACGCCTACCCAGTCGCCCAGGTGCAGGTCACCGGCGAGAACGGCGGTCAGCGCGATGGCGCCCGGCCGGGCGAAGACCGCGGCGAGCGGGTCCAGGTCGGCGGGGAGCGGCCAGACCGCCTCGGCGGCGAGGACGGCCTCGGCCCGGTGCCCCCAGATGCCCCACACGAGCTGCCCCGGGTGCCTGTCGACGACCTCCGGCGCCACCTCGACGACCTCGCCGACCTCCTCGTAGCCGAAGCCGATCAGCGGGTACGGCACCGGGGTCTGGCGGGGGACGAACATCCGGGCGGCGTCGTCCCAGTCCTTGCGGAGTCGCGGGTTGCTGCCCCGGTAGAGGGTCAGCTCCGTGCCGGCGGAGATGCCCGAGTAGCAGGTGCGGACCCGGACCTGGCCCGGGCCGAGCGGATCCGGCGGGCAGGGCTCGAGGCTGATCCGTCGAGGCCCGGCGAGAGAGACCACCCAGTTGCCCATGTGTCACATCCCGGTAGCGCTGGGCTCCAGGATAGACACAAAATCGCAATATGTCTTGTTATTGATCTATCGAAGGTGTTGAATCCGGCATGTACCCTTCGAGAGGAGTGCCACCGATGTCAGCACCTCCGAGGCGGATACTCGCCACCACCCTGATCATGGCACTGACCGCGTCCACCCTGCTGGCCTGCGGAGATGACGGATCCGACAGCAACAGCAAAAAGATCACCGTTTGGAGCCTGGAAGACGTCGCCGACCGCGTCACCGCCACCAAGGCGATCATCGCGGACTTCACCGCGAAAACCGGGATCCAGGTCGACCTCGTGACAGTCAACGAGGACCAGTTCCCCTCCCTGATCGCCGCCAACGCCGCCGCCGGCGACCTGCCCGACGTGGTCGGCTCGGTCTCCCTGGCCGGCATCCGTACGCTCGCCGGCAACGAGCTGCTGCACGCCTCGGCGAACGCGGAGGTCGTCGACAAGCTGGGCCGGCAGACGTTCTCCCCCCGAGCCTTGGAGCTGACCTCCGACGACGGCAAACAGCTCTCCGTGCCCAGCGACGGATGGGGGCAGCTGCTCGTCTACCGCAAGGACCTGTTCGCCGCCGCCGGCCTGCCCGCCCCCGACACGTACGAACGGATCACCACCGCGGCGGCGAGGCTGAACACCGGCGGCGTCGCGGGCATCACCGCGGCGACCTCCCCCAGCGACGTGTTCACCCAGCAGACCTTCGAGCACCTGGCACTTGCCAACGGCTGCCAGCTCACCGACGACTCCGGCGGGGTCACGCTCGACTCGCCGCAGTGCGTCGAGGCGTTCCGCTTCTACGGCGACCTGATCCGCACCAGCTCGGTGAAGGGCGCGCAGGACGTGGACACCACGCGGGCCACCTACTTCGCGGGCAAGGCCGCGATGGTGGTCTGGTCGCCGTTCATCCTCGACGAGCTGGCCGGGCTGCGCAACGACGCCAAGCCGACCTGCCCGCAGTGCCAGGCGGACCCGACGTTCCTGGCCAAGAACAGCGGGTTCGTCACCGCGATCAAGGGCCCCAACGGCACCGAACCCGCGCAGTACGGCGAGATCAGCTCGTGGGCCGTGCTTGACGGGGCGGCGGCCGACCCGGCGAAGTCCTTCGTGGAGTACATGCTCGGCGACGGCTACCCGCGCTGGTTCGGCATGTCGCCCGAGGGCCGATTCCCGGTGCGCAAGGGCACCCCGGCCGAGCCCGAGGCGTTCCTCACCGCCTGGAACGGCAGCCAGGCCGGCGTGGACGCCAAGAAGCCGCTCGCCGACGTGTACGGCGACGAGGTGCTGGCCACCCTGCGCAGCAGCCCGGACACCTTCCAGCGGTGGGGGCTCAGCCAGGGCCAGGGCAAGCTCGTCGGCGCCATGCTCGGCGAGCTGCCGGTGCCCAAGGTGCTTGGCGACCTCGTCTCCGGCAAGTCCGACGCGGCGGCCGCCGCCGGCCGGGCCAAGAAGGACGTCGAAGCGATCAAGGCGGGCGTCAATTGACCACCACCGCCCCCGACACCGGCCGCTCCCCCACCGAGGAGCGGCCGGCGCCGCCGGGCCGCCGACCACTGACCCTGCGCCGCCGTGAGTCCCGCGCCGGGCTCGCGCTCGTCGCGCCGACCCTGCTCGTCACCATCGCGGTCATCGGCATCCCGATCGTGTGGACCGTGGTGCTCGCCTTCCAGCGGGTCCGGCTCGCCACCCTGCGCAAGACCGGGCTGTTCGGCGAGTTCACCATGGACAACATCGACCGGGTGCTGCACACCCCCGGCTTCGCCGACACGCTGTGGGTGACCCTGCTCTACAGCATCGGCGGCACCGTCGGGTCGATCGCGCTCGGTCTGGTCGCCGCCCTGGTGGTGCGCCGGCCGTTCCGGGGTCGCACGCTGGTACGGGCCTCCATGCTGCTGCCGTACGTGGCGCCTGTGGTCGCGGTCACCTTCGTCTGGCAGGTGATGCTCGACCCGCAGCTCGGCATCGTCAACCACTGGGGTCAGCGCCTGCTGGGCTGGGACGCGCCGGTGCCGTTCCTCACCCAGGAGTCGACAGCGCTGGCCACCGTCATCGTGTTCGAGGCGTGGCGCTACTTTCCGTTCGCGTTCCTCTTCCTGCTGGCCCGGCTCCAGGCGGTGCCCGGGGAGTTGGAGGAGGCCGCCCGCGTCGACGGCGCCACGCCCACCCAGCGGTTCCGGCACATCCTGCTGCCGCAACTGCTCCCGGTGATCGCCCTGCTGGGGGTGCTGCGCTTCATCATGACGTTCAACAAGTTCGACGACGTCTACCTGCTCACCGGCGGGGCCGCCGGCACCGAGGTGGTAAGCGTCCGGGTGTACGAGTTCCTCACCGCCCGTACCGACATCGGCGCGGCGGCCGCGCAGGCGGTCGTGCTGGCCGTGGTGCTCATCGTGTTCGTGTTGATCTATCTGCGCTTCTTCGGACGGAGGGTCGGCTGATGGACCGGGACATGGTCGAGACGGTGAGCCTGCGCTGGCTGCGCCGCCTGGTGATCGCCGCGTTCCTGGTCGTCACCGTCTTCCCCTTCTACTACATGCTCGTGCTCTCGGTGCGGCCCATCGAGCGGCTGCTGCTCGACCCGGGCTCGCTTGTCGTCGGCTTCGGCGAGTTGACAGTGGCCACGTACGCCGAGGTGCTCAAGGCCACCGACGACGGCGGTCAGGGCTTCCTCACCTTCATCCGCAACAGCGGCCTCGTCGCTGTCGCGGCGACAGTGCTCACGCTGCTCGTCGCGATCCCCGGCGCGTACGCGGTGGCCCGGCTGCGATTTTTCGGCCGGCGGCAGGTCGACTTCCTGTTCCTGGCCGTCTACCTGTTCCCGTCGATCGTCATCGCGATCCCGCTGTTCGTGGTCTTCAGCCTCGCCGGGCTGCGCGGCTCGCTGTTCGGCCTGGTGCTTGTCTACATCTCGCAGACGCTGCCGGTGTCGGTCTACATGCTGAAGAACTACTTCGAGACCATCCCGGTCAGTCTGGAGGAGTCGGCGGCCATCGACGGCGCCGGTCGGCTCGGCATCATCCGCCGCGTGAGCCTGCCCCTCGCCATGCCGTCGATCATGGCGGTCGCGCTCTACGACTTCATGATCGCCTGGAACGAGTTCCTCTTCGCCCTGCTGTTCCTTGTCGACAAGCCGGACCGGTGGACGGTGTCGCTGGGGTTGTCGCTGCTCGCCGACGGCGTGGAGGTGCCCAAGACGGTGCTGATGGCCGGGTCGGTCGTCCTCACCCTGCCCATCGTGATCCTCTTCTTCGCCAGCGAGCGGCTGCTCACCGAGGGCCTGACAAGCGGCGCGGAGAAGGGCTGAGTAGAGGCGTAGGGGGCGCTGAACGGCGTGACGCCGCTCAGCGCCCCCGCCCCTTGATCCTTGGCAGCTGAGCGACTCGACACGCCGAGCGCCGCCCTGCTGAGCTGCCACCGATCGGTGCACCGGCCCGCCACCTCCCCGCCGGCCCGGTTACGGTGGCCGTATGGCCAACCCGACCCGCTGGGCGACCGACACCGGTCCGGAGCACTCGCAGTGGTACATCGACAGGTTCCGCAAGCTCGCCGCCGAGGGAGCGGACCTGGCCGGCGAGGCCCGGCTGGTCGACACGCTCGTCGCGCCCGGGTCGCGGATTCTCGACGCCGGCAGCGGCACCGGCCGGGTGGGCGCGGCGCTGGCCCAGCGAGGGCACACAGTGGTCGGGGTCGACGCCGACCCCGCGCTGGTGGAGGCCGCCCGCGCCGACCACCCCGGCCCGCGCTGGCTGGTCGCCGACCTGGCCGACCTGGACCTGCCGACGCTCGGCGAGGCGGAGCCGTTCGACGCGGCAGTCCTCGCCGGCAACGTGCTCGCCTTCGTCGCCGCCGGCACCGAGCCCGAGGTGCTGCGTCGACTCGCCGTGCACCTGCGCCCCGACGGGGTGCTGGCGGTGGGCTTCGGCACCGAACGCGGCTACCCGCTGACCGCGTTCGACGCCGACGCGGTCGCCGCCGGGCTGCGCCTGGAACACCGCTTCGCCACCTGGGACCTGCGGCCGTGGCGCGACGACGCCCCGTTCGCGGTAACCCTCCTGCGCCGCCCGACCACCTGACCCCCGATCCGCGAAAAGCCCGGCCGACCGCCGCCAGCCCCGCCGACCGCCGCCAGTGCGGCCCGTCGCCGCCAGCCCGGCCGACCGCCGCCAGGCCGACAGGCGTCAGGACGGGGCGGCGACGGCTCGGGCGGCGGCCGGGTCCAGGGTGGCGCCGGCCGGCACGAGGCTGACCAGGCCGGCGGGCAGCCGCACCGGTCGCACGTCGCGGTAGCCGAGCATCGCCAGCACCTCCCGGTCGGCCAGCACGTACCGCCGGCCCAGGTCGGTGACCACGGACACCGCGCCCCCGGACGCACCGGGCGCTGCGGCGGCCTCGACCACCGCGCCGCCACCCGGCTGCACCACCACGTGGTCGGCCAGTGCCGCGCCACCGCTCGGCGCGGTCCGTGGGACGGCCGCCAGGTCCGGCAGTCGTACGCCCCGCAGCACCTCGCCCGTGCCACCGTCGTCCCCGACCCGGGCGCAGACCGCCGCGTCGTCGGGACTGGCGAGCCGGGGCGGCACGGGCGGCGGCGCGGTCGGGCCACTCGGGGCGAGGTCGGACATCGTGGGCAGGGCGGCGAACCGGCCCAGCGTCATCGGTTCCGACTCCCCCTGCCCGGTGCGGGCGAGCAGCAGCCCGGCCTGCAACTCGGTGATCGCGGCCAGCCCGCCGTCGAGCGCCACCGCGTACTGCCGACCGCCGCCGGAGTTACGCACCACGTAGACCTGACCGATCGTGGCGCCGGACACCCGGGTGGAGGGCCGGCCCTCGCCGGGCAGCGCCGGCGGGGCCAGGTCGACGCCTGCGGGGAGCGCGTTGAGCAGGGCGGGCGCGACAGGCACCGACCGGGCCCGGGTGGTGGCCAGCGCGGCCAGCACCCGGTTGGGATCGCGGACCAGGTACCGGTGCTGGTGCCACACGAGGTGCAGGCTGCCGTCCGGGTGGCGCAGCAGCAGGGCGTCGTCGCCCAGCGGCCGACCGCCGTCGGGCTCGGTGCCGATGAGCAGCGCGGAGCGGGGGTCCTCGCCGCCGGCCGTCGAGCAGACCGTCCAGGCAGCCGTCGCCAACCGGCCGGGGGCGGGCAGCGAGTCCGGCGCGTCGGCGATACCCAGCGGCAGGCCGCGCGGCACGCCGTCGATCGACCGCCGGGAGACCAGCACGGTCTTCGACCGGTCCGCGCCGACGATCAGCAACGCCGACGCGTAGTTGAGCACCGGGTGCAGCTTCTGTTCCCGGTAGACGAAGCGGGCGCCGGACTCCTTCTCCACGATGACCGCGCCCGGATCGCGCCATCCCGTGCCGCCGCCGGCGAACAGGCCGTAGAGCGCGAAACCCCCGAGCCCGATCGCCGCGACGAGGACGCTGGCCAGGCCCGCGCCCGCCAGCCGCCGAAACGGCGACTGGGCCGGATCGGTCTCGCGCATCACCAGAGCGGCGACCGCCCGCTGGACGCTGAACTGGTAGGAGTGCAGCTGATCCTGCCGCGACGGCATGAGGTCCCTTCCGCTGGTTCGACCGGGCCACAGGATATGCGCTGCGTCGATGTCCCGTGGACCCTGCGTGGCGGCCCCGGCCCTGACCGGTACCATCCGGGGACGAATCCGGCGGCGAGAGGGCATCCGTGGGCGCGCGTTTCGAGGAGCTGGCCTGGCGGGAGACCCCGATCGGCGCGATCAGCCTGCGGCGGCGCCGCGACCCGGCGCTCCAGGTCGAGGTGTACGAGGTCAAGCTCGACGACGAGTACCTGATGTCCAGCCTCTTTCCCGTCGCGGAGATCGAGCTGGCCCGGCTGGGTCTGGCCGAGTTGACAGGTGACGTTCTCGACGTGGTGGTCGGCGGGCTCGGGCTGGGCTACACCGCGTGCACCGCGTTGGCCGACCCGCGGGTGCGGTCACTGCTGGTGGTGGAGGCCATCGAGGACGTCATCGACTGGCACCGGCGAGGGCTGCTGCCGTTCGCGGCCGGGCTCGCCGAGGATCCGCGGACCCGGTTCGCGCGGGCCGACTTCTTCGCCGCGGTGGCCGGCGACGACGGCTTTGACGCCGAGTCGCCCGGGCGGCGGTTCGACGCCGTCCTGCTCGACGTCGACCACTCGCCGCGCAACGTCCTGCACCCGAGCCACGCCCCCTTCTACGCGCCGGACGGGCTGCGCCGGCTCGCCGCGCTGCTGCGTCCGGAGGGCGTCTTCGCGCTCTGGTCGGACGACCCGCCGGACGACGAGTTCACCGCGGCGCTCACCGAGGTCTTCGCGACGGTCCGGGCACACGTCGTGCCCTTCGCCAACCCCCTGACCGGCGGCCAGTCCGCCAACACCGTCTACGTAGCCCGCCGCTGACCCCGCCCCTCCCCGCGCTGGTCCCGGTTCGCGGAGACAGCCGGACGGCTTGTTTGCGGTTGGCGGGATCGGGAAGGGGAGGGCCGGGTTCGCGTACTCGCACGCGGCCCATCCTGGGAGGTCGAGATGCGCGCCATGCTCTGGGTCGTCGGCGTGGTCGCCGGCGTGCTGATTCTGCTCGGGCTGATCCTCGAGGCGGTCCGCTGGCTGATCATCATCGGGCTGATCGCGCTGGTGATCGTGATCATCCTGGGCGTGGTCAAGGGTCGGCAGGCCATGCGCCACCAGACCCGCCGACGGTGACGCCCCTCAGAACCAGTCCGCGCGCATGTCGAGCGTGGTCCGGTCGAGGCTTTCCAGCAGGTCGAACTGCGGGCCGGTGCGGGGCAGCTCGACACTGAAGAAATAGCGGGCGGCGTGCCGCTTGCCCGCGTGAAAGGCGTCGCCGGCCTCCTGCGGCGGCAGCGCCAGCACCTGTTCCAACCACATCCACGCGATCACCACGTGCCCGACCGCCTCCAGGTAGACGCTGGCGTTGGCCAGGGCGAGCGTCGGGTCTCCCCCGGCCCAGAGTCGGCGGGTGACAGTGGCGATCCGGTCCACCGCGTCGGCCAGCCGGTCGGCCAGCCCGACGGCCTCCCCGCCGGCCTTACGGCCCCGGGCGACGGTGTCGCCCATCGTCTCGGTTAGCAGGAGCAGACCGGCGCCGTCGCGCATGGTCATCTTGCGCCCCAGCAGGTCCAGCGCCTGGATGCCGTGGGTGCCCTCGTGGATCGGGTTGAGCCGGTTGTCCCGGTAGTGCTGCTCGACGTCGTGGTCGCGGGTGTAACCGGCACCGCCGAGGACCTGGATCGCCAGGTCGTTGGCGGCCAGGCACCACTGCGACGGCCAGCTCTTGGTGATCGGGGTGAGTACGTCCAGCAGCAGGTGAGCCCGCTCCCGGTCGGTCTGCTCCGGCGCGGTCTGCTCCTCGTCGAGCAGCCGGGCGCAGTAGAGCACCAGGGCCAGGGCACCCTCCACGTAGCTCTTCTGCGCGAGCAGCATCCGCCGTACGTCCGGATGGTCGATGATCGGCACCTGCGGCGCCGCGGGGTCCTTCGCGTCGACCGGCCGGCCCTGCGGCCGCTCACGGGCGTACGCCAGGCTCTTGAGATAGCCGGTGTAGCCCAGCGCCATGGCGCCGGCGCCCACACCGATCCGGGCTCCGTTCATCATGTGGAACATCTGGGCGAGCCCCTGGTGCGGCGCACCGACCAGGTGGCCCACCGCGCCGGGGCGACCGTCGGGGGTGTGCCCGCCGTCGCCGAAGCTGAGCAGGGTGTTTGTGGTCCCCCGGAAGCCCATCTTGTGGTTGAGCCCGACGAGCACCACGTCGTTGCGGTCGCCGAGCGAACCGTCCGGCCCGACGAGCACCTTGGGCACGACGAACAGGGAGATGCCCTTCACCCCGGGCGGCCCGCCGGGAATCCGCGCCAACACCAGGTGGACGATGTTCTCGGCCAGCTCGTGGTCACCGCCGGAGATCCACATCTTGGTGCCGAACAGGCGGTACGTGCCGTCCGGCTGCGGCTCGGCCCGGGTGGTGATGTCGGCAAGTGAGCTGCCCGCGTGCGGCTCGGACAGGCACATGGTGCCGAAGAACCGACCCTCCAGCATGGGCCGGACGTACGTGTCGACCTGCTCGGCGCTGCCGTGCGCCAGCAACAGCTTCGCGTTGCCCAGGGTCAGCATCGGGTACGCCGAGGTGGCCACGTTGGCAGCCTGGAACCAGGCGAAGCAGGCGGCGGCGACGGCCTGCGGCAGTTGTAGACCGCCTACCGATTCGTCCAGCCCGGCGGTGAGCAGTCCCGTCTCGGCGAAGCTGTCCAACGCTGCTCGTACCTGCGGGATCAGCCGCACCCGCTGCCCGTCGAACGTGGGTTCGGCAAGGTCGGCGGGCCGGTTGTGCGGAGCGAACTGCTCGGTGGCCACCCGCTCGGCGAGGTCCAGGGCGTCGTCGAAGGTCTCCCGGGAGTGCTCGGCGTAGCGGGGACGCTCGACGAGCTGCGACACCCGCAACCAGTCGTGCAGCAGGAAGTCGAGGTCACGGCGCGAGAGCAGGGTGGACGGCACGGAACTCCTCGGCGGGGCTGGGGTGTGTCGGTTCGGGGCGGCGGCCCGGCGTCGCCCCGACCATCCTGACCGATGGATCGGGAGCACACCACCGCCGCCCGTCGGCGGGCGTCATTGTCGTACCCGTCGGCTAGCGTCCCTGCCCGTGACCGCACCCGGAGACGTCGACCCCGAGGTTCTCGACAGGCTGCGCCCGATCTGTCGCGGGCTGCCGGAGACCTACGAGGAGCCGGCCTGGGTGGGCATCCGTTGGCGGGTCCGCAGGCGCACCTTCGCCCATGTGCTCACCGTCGACCCCGACCGGCAGGCGGTGCTCGCCCGCGCCGCCGCGCTCGACCGGCCGGCCTGCCTGCTGGTCTTCCGGTCGCCGCTCGACGAGATCGCCGGTCTCCTGAGCGTCGGGCATCCGTTCTACAAACCGGACTGGAGCCCGAACGTGCTGGGCATGATCCTGGACGAGGCCACCGACTGGGCCGAGGTCGGCGAGCTGCTCACCGAGAGCTACTGCGTGCAGGCGCCCAAGCGGCTCGCCGCCCTGGTCGACAGGCCCGCCTGACCGCACCCGGCGAGGCCGGGTTTCACCGTGCCCGGCCTGGGGATACCGCGCACCGCCATCCTGCCCGCGCTCGGCACGACGGGCGGCGGACAGGTGTCCTCGATATCCTGCCTCGCATGCATCGAAGCCGTGTGTACGCGTTGCTGATCGACGCGCCCGAGGCGGAGGCCGCGCGGGCGGCGGAGTTCTGGTCGGCGGCGCTCGGCGTCGGCACCCGGTCCGATCCGGCCGAACCGCAGTTCGTCGGCCTGCACGAGGCGTTGCCGGGCCTGGTCACCGCCGTTCAGTCCGTTGACGACGCGCCGCGCTACCACCTCGACATCGAGAGCGACGACGTGGCTGCCGAGACCGCTCGGCTTGTCGGTCTGGGCGCCACCGAGGTGTCGCAGTGGTTGGAGTGTCGGATCCTGCGGGCGCCCGGCGGCCACCTGCTCTGCTTGCTGCCTGTGGAGAGCCCGCCCGAGGTGTTCGACGCCCAGGCCCGCACCTGGCCGTGACGCGCGAGGCTGTCGGGGGTCGGCCCTAGTCTTCGGCCATGGCTGATGTGGTGCTGGTGGCGGGTGCGTGGCTGGGGTCGTGGGCGTGGGACGAGGTGGTGCCGGGGCTGCGGGCCGCCGGGCACCGGGCCTCTCCCCTCACCCTTTCCGGTCTCGCCGAGCGGCAGGGCGTGCCCGCCGGGCAGCAGACCCACGTGCAGGACATCGTCGGCGAGATCGAGCGACGCGACCTGCGCGACGTGGTGCTGGTCGGGCACAGCTACTCGGGCATCCCGGTGGGTCAGGCCGCCGCGCGGATCGGCGACCGGTTGACCCGGGTGGTCTACGTCGACGCGGAGGTGCCTGTCGACGGCCTGTCGTTCGCGTCCGGCTGGTGGCAGGGTCAGGCGGCGTTCGAGTCGGTGCTCGCCGACGACGGCGGCGACTGGCAGCCGCTCGACGCGGCCGAGTTCGACGGCCAGGGGCTCACCGACGAGCAGATCGCCCGGCTGGTCAGGGGCTGCACGCCGCACCCGGGGGCCACGCTCACCGAGCCGGCCGTGCTGGCACGCCCGCTGGGCGAGCTGCCGACGACGTACGTCAAATGCCTGCTCGACGGGCCGGAGCCCAACGACACAGTGGCCGCGTTGCTGGCCAGCGAGCAGTGGCGGCTGGTCACGATGGCCACGGGTCACTGGCCGATGTTCTCCCAGCCCGCCGAGCTGGCCCGGTTGCTGGTGGCGGAGATCGGCTGACCGCCTCTCAGGGCGCCGTGGCGTCGAGGGTCCTGATGTGGCGCACCGGGGACGCGAGCAGCCACAGCACGGCGAGCACGCCGCCCACCCCGGCGACGACGAGGGCCGGCCGCAGCCCGAGGGTGGTGCCGAGCGCGCCGCCGACCAGCGCGCCGAGCGGCCGGATGCCGTAGTTGACGGCGCTGTACGCGCCGGCCCGACGACCGCGTGCGTCGTCTGGCGTCACTGCCATGAGCAGGGCGTTGAGGTTGACGTCCATCAGCATCACACCGAGGCTGGACACCATCTCGATGGCCGCCAGCATGGCCACCTTCGCCCAGGTCGGGCCGGCGATCAGCGCCGTCAGCGCCAGCGGCGCGGGAAAGACCACCACGCCGATCATCGCGGTCCGGCCCAGCCCGATGGCCCGCGACATGCGGGGCGCCACTGCCGCGCCGACCAGGCCGCCGAGCGCGCCGACGCCGAACGCGACGCCGATGGCGCCCGGCGAGAGGTGGAGTTCACGGTTGGCGTACAGCACCAGCAGCGCGGCCGCGATGAAGGTGAAGAAGTTGACTGTGGTGGTGCAGCCGAGGGCGGCGCGCAGCACCGGATGGCGCAGCACCAGCACCAGGCCCTCGCGGACCAGCCCGACAGTGGACGTCCGCCGGGGCGGCGGGGGCGACTCGGTGACCGGGATGCGACGCAGCAGCAGCGCGGAGGCGAGGAAGGACACCGCGTCGACGAGGATCGCCACCGGCGCGCTGAGCGCCTGGACGAGTCCACCGCCCACGGCCGGACCGGCGATGAACGAGAGGGACCGGCTCAGGCTGAGTTTGCTGTTCGCGTCCACGTACGCCGATCGTGGCACCAGGGCGACGAAGAACGCCTGCTGTCCCAGGGTGAACAGGACGGCTCCGGCGCCGCTGAGCAGCGCCACCAGGTAGAGCTGGGTGAGGGTGATCGCGCCGAACAGGTAGGCCACGGGCAGGCTGAGCAGCACGGCCGCGCGGGCCAGGTCGGCGAGGATCAGGAGTCGTCGCTTGTGGGTGCGCTGGTCCACCCACGCGCCGAGGAACAGGCCCAGCAGGTTGGGCAGCCAGATCAGCGCGGTGAGGACGCTTACCTGCACGGGCGTCGCGGCGAGCAGGGAGACGGCGATCAGCGGCAGGGCCAGCTCGCTGATCCGGTCACCGAACGCCGAGATCGTCTGACCGGTCCAGAAGGTGCGGAACCGCCTGTCGCGGTGCAGCGCCGGTGCGGGCGGGGCGTCGACGGCGGTCATGACGCGGACGTGTCGTCGGCCGGCTCGGGCAGCAGGTAACGCAGCATCCGGACGATCTGCGCGCCGGCCGGCTTGGTGTCGTCGTCCTTGCGGCGCACGTACGGGGCGATCAGCTCCTCGATCGCCTCTTCGAGGTGTCGCAGCTCGTCGGGCGTCGCGACGAAGCGGGTGTCGGCCACCCCCGCGAGCCCGCGCCACTCGGCGTCCAGGCGGGGCTCGTCGTGCAGCAGCCACTGCTGTGGCGTCTCCGCGGTCCGGGCGAACATCTCGCCGCGGAGCTGCCGTCCCGCTGCCTGCCCCTCGGCGTCGTCGGGCAGCGTGAAGCGGAACCCCCGGGCGGCTGCCTGCCACCAGCGTTCCCGCTTGCTGGTGGCGCCGTCGGCGTCGGTGACCAGACCGAACGTCGCGAGGTGGCGCAGGTGCCAGCTGACCACCGACGGCGTGGCGCCGACGTGCGTCGACAGTCCGGTGGCCGTGGCCGGGCCGTGACGCTGGAGCCGGTCGAGGATGGCCAACCGGACGGGATGCGCCAGCGCCCGCAGCGCCTGCGGCTCGGTGATCTCGAAATCCCCGTACGGATTCTTGAGAGACATGTTTCGAAAGTAGTCTCTCAAGTCTGCAGGAGCAACCTCACGGTGCCGCCTCGCCCTGGGCACCCCCCGTCCTCTCCGCCCAGGGCGAGGCGACGATCACGTGACGTTCGGCAGGTCGGTCGGCGGGATCACACCGTTGGCGATCGGCAGACCCGTCCCGTACGCGGAGACGCCGCCGAGGGTTGCCCTGGTCAGCGCGGTGCAGCCGGTGAGCGCGACGGTGTCACTGGTCCGTTGCAGGCCGAGCACGAACATCGCCCCGGTGTTGTAGGAGAAGTCCTCGAACGGCGCGGTCACCAGCAGCTCCGGCGTCCCGTCATTTGTCACGTCGAGGATGCGTACCGCGCTGCCGAACGCCTCACTGGGCTGCGGGTTGGCGTTGATCATCGGATGACCCTCCTGGAACGTGGAGTCCAGCCCCGACTGGAGCCCCGACGCGCCGCCGAGGAAGACGTGGACCATGCCCTGCCCGCTGCCCGCGCCGGAGTCCTCCCCGGGGACGCCGACCGCGAGATCGTCCGCGCCGTCGTTGTCGAGGTCGCCGACCGCGAGCGCGGCGCCGAACTGGTCACCCGCCTCGGCGCTCCCACCCACGCCCGGCGAGCTCTGCGAGATGACCAGGCTGCGCGCGCTGCTGATCAGGTCGGTGCCGCCGCGCAGCACGACAAGGGCGCCGGACCTGCTGGGACCGCCCTTGTACTGGTCGGCGTAGACCACGACGTCGGCGTTGCTGCCGCCGTGGAAACGACCGATCGCGACGCTGCTGTAGCTCCCGCCGGTCTTCGTCTTGTCCACACACACCGACGTGCTGCCGGACACCGTCACACCGCCTGCGGAACCCTTCAGGGCGTACACGCAGCCCTGCGCGCCTGTCGTGCCGCTGACGTCCTCGCCCTCGACGTTGATCACGAGGTCGTCCCGGCCGTCGCCGGTGAGGTCGCCGGCCGCTACCGACGATCCGAAGTGGTCGTTCTTCTCCGCGGTCCCCCCGATGCCGCTGGTCTCCTGACCGAATGCGGCCGCGTTGTCGACCCGGAGGCCACTGCTGCCGCCGTAGAGCACCCAGACGCCGCCGGCCGCGCCGACGGAGCCGATCGCCTCGCCCGGGGTGCCCACGGCGAGATCGGCGTACCCGTCGCCGTTGAAGTCGCCGGTGGTGAGGCCGGCGCCGAAGTAGTCGTTGGTCTCGGCGTCACCCGGGACGGTGCCGCTGTTCTGGGTGATGAAGGCGGTGCCGTTGGCGATCAGGCCGAGGTACGGCGGCGCCGTCTGCCCGTACAGGACTGTCACCGCGCCGGCGTTGGTGACCGTGCCGATGGACTCCTTCGGGTTGCCAATGGCCACGTCCGCGCGCCGGTCACCGTTGAAGTCGCCGGTGACGACCTGCGCGCCGAAGTTGTCTGTCGTCTCCGGCGAGTCGAGCACCGACGGGTCGTTCTGGTGCAGGAGCGCCACGGGTTGCCCGGGGACCGTGCTGCCGCCGGGAATCACGTAGACCGACCCGCCCACCTCGTTCGGCGCGGTGGGGTCCGGGAACCCGACGGAGCGGGCGCCGCTCGCCACAACGATGTCCGGAATCCCGTCGCCGGTGACGTCGGCCCGGCTCGCCGGGCCCGCGGCGGCCGCGATGCCGACGTCGACACCGGTGGCGGTGGCGGGCCGGGCGGCTGCGGACGGGCCCGGCACCGCGACCGCTGCCAGGACCGCGGCGACCACGGCTGCGGTCAGGACTCTCCTACGCTGGATCACAAGGGTTCTCCTCTGGGCACTCGAATTCCTCACGGTCTGGTCCGGAGGTCGTAGTAGCGGTACGCGGCCCGGGCCGACAGGCCGGGCATAGCAGTGCTCGTTACATCGATGCCGGCCTCGATCGACTCCGTCACGCACTTGCCGCGGGACTCGTACGAGCAGGTGTCGATGGCCATGGCGACCCCGGACACCGCCTGCGCCGTCGCGCCCAGCTGGGCGATGCGTTGGGCTGCGGGGCCGACTCCGCCACAGCCGTAGAAGGCGGCGCACCCGACGGCCACCCCGGAGCCGACGACGTTCACGGTGGCTCCGATGGCGTGCGTCCACTCGAACGCGCTGCGGTGCTCGTGCACGAACCGCGCGACGATCCAGTGCTTTCGGGGCGGCTGCCGGTCGCGCTGCGGCAGCGAATGGCAGCCGCGCTTCAGGTTCCAGCAGACCGACATGCGATCCGATCGCTGGTAGACCCGCCGGTAGATGCGCGCCTCGCGCCGTTCCGACCGGTAGGCCAGTTGGCGGTAGCGGTGGCGTTGCTTCTTGTTCTTCGTGCTGGCCGCCAGGCGGAGAAGGCCCGCCATGCGTTGCGGGCAGTCGCCCGGGATGCACAGCCCACTCGGGTCGCTCAGGGTCGTGGGGTTGTTGGCGGCGTACGCGTATGGGTTCTGCGCGGCCGGATTGTCCGTGTTCAGCAGCGGGTCGGGGCTGGTGAGCCGGCCGGTGAGCGGGTCGTGCTGACGGTTGTCCAGGGCGATCAACGACGTCGCCGCGTCCTCGACCTTGCCCAGGTAGCCGCGATCGGTGCCGGCGATGGTGTCGCCGCCGCGGTGCGCACCGTACGGCAGGTACCGCTGTCGGGAGACACCGTCGCCGCTGACGCGGTGTGCCGTGCCGGACGCCGCGGCGTCGACGGCGAACTGGACGGTGCCCTGCTCGTCGCTGAGCAGGAAGCGGACGCCGCCCGGGGTCCGCATCGCCGCCAGGTCGTCGCCGAGACTGTAGAACCGGGTGGCGGACACGGAGGTGGTGAGGACGAGTTCCACGCCGTCGAGGTAGAGGGTCGTGGCGCCGGGAGCCCGTCGGATGAGCCGCGTCCCGTCGGCGTCGTAGACGTAACCGGTAGTGGCCCCGGCCGTGGTCTGCTCGGTGAGCCGCCCGCCCTCGTCGTACGCCGAGGTGGTGGTGACCCCTCCGACGGTGCGTGAGGTCTCCTGGCCATCGGCGTCGTAGGCGAAGGTGTCGGCGCCGACCGCGCTGACGGCCTGCGGTCGGACCGCCTCCGGTCCCGCTGCGGGGTAGCTGTAGCTCCTCGACACGCCCCCGGACGTGACGGACGTGATGCTTCCGGTGGCGTCGTAGGCGTAGGTCAGCCGGTACGGGTCCGGTCCGCCGCCGTCCGCTGTTCCGGTTCCTCCCGCGCAGGACCCGGCCGTGGTGGTCCAGGCGTCGGTGAGCCGCTGCAGTCCGTCGTAGCCGAAGCACTCGGTCTGCCCGGTGGTGCCGTCGGACACCTGCCGCACGTTGCCGACGGCGTCGTACCCGTACTCGTCGGATTGCACTGTGCGGGGCGTCGACGTGTCGGCGCCGGCGGTGGCGCCGAGGCCGACGAGCCGCCGCTCGCCGCTGTCCTCGTAGCGGTAGCTGCGGCGCAGCTCCCCCGCGCCGCCGTAGTCACGGCTCTTCACCGCGCCGAACTCGTGGTACGCCGTAGCGCTGACGTAGGTGCCCAGTTCGCTGGCCAGGGTGTCCGGAACGCCGGTGCCGGTGTAGCCCTGGTGCACGGTCTCCTGGGCCAGACCGTTCCCCGCCGGGTACGTGGTGTCGGTCAGGTGGTCCGCGCGGTCGTAGCCGTAGGTGATCTCGTACGTGCCGGCGAGACTCTTCTCGCTCGTCGGCAGGACCCACCGCCTCCCGGTGACCCGGTAGCGGTCGTCGTAGCTGGCCACCTCGGTCCGGTAGTTGTCGCTTCCGAGGTGGCGGATGGTGGCGGCGAGCCGCCCCTTCCCGCCGGGAACCGTGTCGTAGGTCCACTCGGCGAGCCTCGTGCCGGTCTGCACGTCGCCTGACCAGGTGACGCTGCGCCGGCCGAGGGGGTCGTAGCTGTAGCTGACCTTCTTGCGCAGGGCGTCGGTGGCGGACCCGACCCGGCCCACGCCGTCGTAGGTGTAGGTGGTGAGTCCGGCGTTCGGATCCTTCGCGGTGAGGCGGTGACCGAGCCAGTCGTACGTGTAGGTCGAGACGTCCCCGGCGGGATCGGTGGTCGACGCGAGGTCACCCCGGGGGGTGTAGGAGTACGAGGTGGTCGGCGCCCCGGGTTGCGGCATCGACACGCCGGCCGGCAGGTTCTGCTGGGTCTGGACGACCCGGTCGAAGGCGTCCTGCCAGGTACCGGTCCGGGCGCCCACCGGTGGCGTGACGACCGAGCCGTTGCCGAAGTTGTCAGTCGTCGTGCGCGCCTTTGCCGCGCCGAGTCCGTACACGGTCGAGAGGGTCTCCCGTTCCAGGGCGTCGTACTGCCGCTCGGTCCACGACGGGATCGTCGAGGTGGCCGGGTTGAGCAGCAGGTCCGGGTTGTCCCCCGCGGCGGTGCTGTTCCACATCGGCTGGGACGTGCCCGCCGTCAGACCCCTGTCGTCGTACGCGGTGACGGTGACGGTGCGGCCGGACCCGCTGGGCGCCGGCGCCTGCACCTCACGGGTACGCCCCAGGCCGTCGAGGTAGGTGTGGGTGGTCAGCCATTCGACACGCGCCCCGGCCAGGGTCTGCAACTGGCGGGCCGTCACGACAGTGGGTCTGCTCGGCTGATCGGTGCCGGTGGCGGTGACGCGATAGGTGAACTCGTACGACGGTGTGGTGGTGCCCGTCTGCTGTTCCGTGGGCAACCACACCTTGCGCAACCGTCCGACACCGTCGTACGCCGACGTGGTGGTCCGACCGTTGACGTCGACGCTCTTGTCCTCAGCGTCGTCGAAGGCGGGCGACGGGTAGCTGGTGGCGGTGAAGCCCTTGGGGTCTGTCACGCTGACCCCGCCGCTCGGGAACCCGGTCGCCGGGGTGTAGCCGGTGCGGGTGACACCGTCGGGGTTGGTCTCGGTCAGCTCCCGCCCGTAGTCGTCGTAGGTGTTACGCACCCAGTTGTACGCACCGTCCGCGGTGTAGGAGCGAACCTCGGTGGGGTTGCCGTCGGTCGGCTCGTTCACCCCGTCGCCCGGCCCGGTGGCGCCGTCGTAAAGCGTCACGGTCCGGTCGACGACCGGGCCGGGGCACCGCAGGCTCTGGCCGTCCGGGTCACCGACGTGGGTCTCCCGCCGTTCGACGACGTCGAGCATCCACTGCCCGCCAGCGGTGTTCTGGGCGTAGCCGATCTCGGTGCACACGCTGTCCGCCACTCCCGTCTCACCGAGGTCGGCCTCCCGGGTGGCCAGGCCACCGTTGCCGACGGAGTAGCCGTCGGACCGTTTCGCGGTCTCGCGCCAGGTGCCGTCGCCACGCCTGTCGCGCCGGTACTCGTAGGCCGGGCGCACCATGTGCACGTCATGGGATCCGGGACCGTCGGCGATGACCCCGGAGTCCCAGTAGGTGCTCCGCTCGGAATCCAGCTCGGTGAGCGAGTTGTCGGCGTTCCGTCGGTAGCGCTGTTGGTGCAGCACCTTGCCCGCCAACTGCGGGTCGTCCGGCCAGGGCTGGCCCGCGTAGTCCCTGACCGCCTCGGTCCGGGCGCTGCCGGAGCCGAGCAGGTCACCGTTCATGCCCCGGAAGTACCGGGTGTCGGTGACGCTCTGGCGGTCCGCTCCGCCGCTGCCCTCGGTGACTCGCACGGTCTGGTAGCCACGCCAGTCGGTCCAGTCCAGATCCTTGGCGGCGACCGTCAGATCGTCGTCGCGGTGCCAGGCCGGCCACGGCACGAGTTGGTCCACCCCGTACGCGTAGGAGGTGGTCGTGGTCGGTGAGCCACCGACCAGGTCGACCTGGTCGACAGTCGTGACCAGGTACCTGTGGAACACGCCCTTGACCGGGTTCGTGGCGCCCTCCGGTTTGAAGCGGACCCGGAAGCACTCGTAGCGGTTCTGGTCCCACAGCATTCCCGCCTCCCAACCGGTGTTCTCACCACCGGCGGGACAGGTCGTGGCAGGGGAGGCGTGACCGTAGCTGACCCGGGTCTCGCCGCCGAGGCCGTTGCGCACCACCGACAACCGCCGCATCTGCAACTGCTGCGCGGTGGTCGTGTAGTCCTGACGGTTGCCGAGGAAGATCCCGTCGAACGCGACAGGCGGCAACGTCACCGTCTCGCCGCCCCACACGCCGGTCTGCTGGATGCTGTTGAGCCACAGCGACGGCGTGGTGCCGTCCGGGGCGGGCGGGAAGGCGAACGTCGGCCGCCACCTGGTGGTCTCCTGCCACGTCTGCGCCTGCGCGTCCCACACCTGGGCCGAGATCAGGTCCAACCGGCTGGTGCTGAAGAACGTCGGTGAGTACTTCGCGCAGCCGGCGCCGTCGGCGCAGACCAGGTCGGTCGGCACGTCCGGGTACGACGTGGCGTTGGCCGCCGTGGCGGCCGGGCAGGAGGCGGTCGGGTTGGCGATCCGCTGGGTGCAGCGGCCGACAGCGGTGAAGGCGACCTGCGCGGCGGGGTGCTGACCGGCAAGCATGCCGTACTCGATCCGGTCGAGGTGCCCGCCCCGGTCGTAGCGGTAGGTGGCGCCGCCGTTGGCCTGCCGGTAGTTGTTGGTCTCGGGGGTCCAGTACACCGCCGTCACGTTCTCGTTCGCGTCGACGACCTTGTCGAGGTTCCAGCGCCAGGTCTGGCGGCAGGGCACGGGCGCGGTCGAGTGGCACGGCTCCCCCGCGTCGTCGCCGACGACGGGTACGGTCCAGTTCGAGTCCTTCCGGTAGCCGAAGGTGTGCTGCTCGCCGTCCGGGGTGGACACCACCCAGTACTCGCCTGTGTTGTCGCCGTTGGACCCGTTGAACCGATGCTCGATCTTCCAGCCGCGGTCGTCGCGCATCCGGTAGGTGCCGTCGGCTGTCTTGATCAGCTCGGTGGAGACCCCGTCCAGGGACAGCACGAACGCGGCGCCGTCCTCGTCGCCGGAGTACGGCGACGACCAGCACAGATCGGCGTGGTACGGATCCCCGTCCTCGACGCAGGACCGGTACCTCCGCTCGATGAACCCGATGCCGAGGTTCCATCCGAGCCCGACCCAGGACGCCTGGTTGTTGGTGGAGGACGTGCGCCCGTCCACAGTGGAGGAATCGTAGTCTAGGGACAGGTCCGGGGCGTCGCCGCCGACCGAGGGTGGCAGCCCCAGCGGGTAGGACTCGTGGAAACTGCCGGAGTTGGTCCCCGCGGTCCACTTCTCGGCCGGGGACAGGTCGGTCGCGCGATAGTCCCCGGTGCCGGACCCCGACGCGGCGGCGGTCACCGCGTACACCTGATCGGGACCGCTGTCGACGTCGGCCGACAGGCGGCCGGCAGCCAGGTCGTTGCGGGCGGCCACGGGGACGGGCGTCCGGACGCACTCCCGCGTCACGCACCGCGCCACACGGACCAGCCGCAACCGGTCGGCGAGGTTTCCCCCGTAGCCGTAACGGAAGCGCGAGTAGTCGACGTCGACGTGGACCGTGCCCGCTCCCCCCGCGAGACGGGTCAGCCGGAACGCCGTCCCGACGGTGCCCGGCACCGTTCCGCTGTCCTGGTCGAGCAGCTCCACCCGAACCTCGGTGGGCGCCGCGCCGGTTTCGGTCGCGGACACCTCGATCGGCAGCGAGCCGGCCCGCACCGGATGTCCCGACGCGAGCGCGACGTCGACAGTGCCGGCAGCCGGCCAGTGCGGCGCCGGCAGCGGCGCGGCCGCGTCGGCCTCCGGGTCGGGCGCCGTCCGGACGCGGGGAACCGCCCTGGCGGGCACCGAGCGCTCCCGGGGCGAGCCGGAGGCGGCGTGGGCAGGCGTCGGGGGCACCACTGTCGTACCGGCCGCGGCGACGATCGCGAGAACGCCCACCGCGCCGAGCATCCACCTGGCGAGATAATGTCCGGTACGCATGGGTCTCCTCACGTCCACGCGGCCACGGCGGGGCCGCCGACTCGCTGCGCTACGGGCCGGGCAGCCCGAAGCCCCCGTGCGATCCGGTGCGCACGGCAGCGATCAGGGCGTCAGCCTGCGGGGCACCGGGAGCACACCGCACGCCGCGCCGGTCGATCCGAGACGTCTCGGGACGTCCACCGTGCGGAACTGCACGAACGCGCTCGACGCGGGTACGTCGCGGGATATCGGACGGCGACATTGAGCCACGGTGATCGGGGCGCTAATCTGACAACCGGTCACATTGCCGACGGCGAATGGTCCGATCCCTTGACGAAGACCTGCCCGCGATCCCTCTGGGGGCTGGTGCCGCCACGGAGCGCATCGTGAGGTGGCGGACCCTGCCGGAGACGTTGGATCAGCACGCGCACCGGCTCGTCGTCCGGTTGCGTCAGCTCAAGGATCACAGCGGGCTGAGCCTGAAGGCGCTGGGGACGAAGACGGCGTTCAGCGCCTCCTCCTGGGAGCGGTACCTCAACGGAAAGGCGCTGCCACCGGAGACGGCGATCGTCGCCCTCGCCCAGATCACCCGGGCCGACCCGGTCTCCCTGCTCGCCCTGCTCGCGGCCAGCCAGCAGGCCGAGGCACCGTCGACCGAGGTCACGGCGCCCGGTGACACGGACGGGCCGGCGCCTGATCAGGCCGAGCCGCGGATTCGGGTCGCGGCGCTGTCCGTCGCCGGGAGCGCGCTGCTGCTCTCCGCCGTCACCTCGATACTGCTGCTCGTCGATCCCTGGCGCGAGGAGGATCCCGCAGTGGCGACCGACGTCGGCAAGTACGCGTGCACGTACACCCAGCGGGGCGACCTCCTGTTCGCCGGCAACAGCACCACCACGTCGCACCTGGTGATGCGCAACAGCACCGGTCCGGACGCCGCCGAGGTGCAGTGTCTGCTGCGACGCCACAACCTGTCCCCCGGCGAGGTGGACGGATACTTCGGCGAGCACACCGAGGCCGAGGTCAAGCGGTTGCAGCTCCAGGATCACCTGCCCGCCGACGGGATCGTCAGTCAGCAGACGTGGCAGTTGTTGCGGCACGTGCGATGAGCGAGGGACCGGCGATGGCGTACCCACCGAACGCGACCCGCTGGAGGGCGCTCCCGCACACGCTGCCCGCGCCCTGCACGCTCCTGGTCACCGAGCTGCGTGAGCTGAAGGACCGTAGCCGCCTGAGTCTGGACCAGTTGGCGGCGGCGACGGCCATCAGCAGGTCGTCGTGGGAACGCTATCTCAACGGCAAGCAGTTCCCGCCCCGTCAGGCGGTCCGGGCGCTGTGCGAGGCCGCGTGTGAGCCCGACGGCAGGGTCCTGACCTGCTGGGACGTGGCAGACGCGGCCTGGAGCGGCCGCGCGCGGAGCGCTCCCGCCGGCGCGGGGCCGGCATCCGACGTCGCGCTCGCCGACCCACCGCCTCGGCGGCGCTCGGGGCTCGTCCGCAGAGCGCTGCTGGCGGCGTCCGATCTGGTCGCCAGCCGTCCGGTGGCCAGCGCGGTCGGGGTCGCGCTGGCGTGCGCGGCGATGGTCACGCCCGCCGCTGTGGTGCACGCCTCGCGTGCCAGCTCCGTCGCGGGCGCCCGCCCACCCATCTGCGAGCTGCGGGACTGCGAGGGCCGCAACCCCCGCACCACGGCCTGCGAGGACCCGGTCACCCTGGCGTCGCACATCGCTGCCGACGGGACCCGGCTGGAGATCCGCCTCAGCCCGAGCTGCCGGGCCGGTTGGATCCGCGCCTGGCCCACGCACGCCGGCTTCCGCGTCGAGATCAGCGGACCGGACACCCAACCCCAGACCGCCGTCGCGGCGACCCCGGCGACGGACCAGCAGGTGACCACCACGGCGATGATCGCGGCGCCCGATCCGTCGCGCCTGCGCGCCTGCTACCACCCCGCCGGCGATCAACCGGGACAGGAGTGCTTCGGGGTCACCAACTGACGGTTCCGCCGATCAGCTCACCCCCAGGCGGGCCAGCGGCTCGACCAGCTCGCGCTCCTCGTAGCTGAGGTGCGACAGCAGGGCGTCGGTAAGCAGGTTCACCGCGGCGCGCAGCTCGGCCAGGCCGTCCGGCGCTCCGACGTACGCGACAAGCGCCTTGTCGACGCCCTCCAACACCTCGTGAATGACGTGGTGCTCCTGCTCCAGCCGATCGACGACAGGCCGCAGCCGCGGGTCGGCCTGCCGCAGCCGCGGAAACAGAGCCTGGTCCTCGATGGTGTGGTGGGTGGTGACGATGCGGCAGTAGGACTCGCAGTAGGCGCCAAGCGTCCACCGGTTCTGCCGCATGGTCATCGTGTTGATGTGCGATCGGGCCGTACCGGCGTCGATCTCGCCCGCCGCGACCTGCTCGATCAGGTCGTGGATCTGGGCCAGTTCGCCGCGCAGGCCGTCGTGCACCTGCACGAGGTGCTGACCGTTGGCCTGCTCGTGCGCCGTGTAGGCGCGCGTCGGGTCGGGCGCGGGCCCGGTGGGGCGTGCGGACTCGTCCCAGACCTGCCGGTCGCTGAGCCGCCGGCCGTCGTCGGGCGTCGGCACCACCGCGAAGGCCCCGGCGGTCACCCTCGCGCGGGCCGGCCGCGCGGGAGGCGCGACGACAGCCGCCGGCTCCGCGGCCACCACGGACTCGGCGGGAGTACGCGCCGACGCGGCGCCGCCGTCGCGTTCGGCCGCGACCAGTTCGCGCACGGCGGGGGCCACCTCGCCGGCGAACCGGCGCAGGTCGTCGGGGTCGTCGCTGGCGAGGATGAACGTGCCGACGCCATCGCCCAGCGCCAACTCGACAAGCTCCCGTACCCACTGCTCGGCGGGCCCGTGCAACAGGCCGCCCCCTGCCGACGAGAAGGTGCCGGAGATGTTGAGCAGGCGGCGGACGTCGCCTGGCGAGCGGCCTGCCTCGATCGCGGCGTCGTCGATGATTGTGTTGCCCCGGGCCAGGTCACCGGGCTGGAGATAGTCAAGTGACGGAAGCCAGCCGTCGGCCCGGCGACCGGTGAGCGCGAGCATGCGCGGCTTGTACGCCCCGAGCCAGATCGGCACCGCGTGGGCGGGTGCGGGACCGCGCCTGGCGCCGACCACCCGGTGGAACTCGCCGTCGACCCGTACGCCACCGCGCGCCTGCGCGTCCCACAGCTGCCGGATGACGTCGACGGCCTCCTCCAGCGCCCGCACGCCCTGCCCGGGGGTCAGCCGCCGGCCGCCCATCGCCTCGATGGCGTCCCAGAACGCTCCCGCGCCGAGACCCAGCGCGACCCGACCGCCGCTGAGCAGGTCGAGGCTGGCGACGCTGCGGGCGAGCACGGCGGGCGGGCGCAGCGGGAGGTTTGTGACGTTCGCCGAGAGGTGCACCCGGTCCGTCCGCGCCGCGACGAAGCTCAGCAGCGTCCAGGTGTCCAGAAACCGCGGCTGGTACGGGTGGTCCTGGAAGGTGACCAGGTCCAGCCCTACCTGCTCGGCCAGGACCGCGAGGGCGACAGTGCGGTCCGGGTCGTCGTTGCCGGGCGTGGTGAACGATCCGAAGACCAGGTCGTGGCCGTAGTCGCTCATGGTGCGAGCCTCCCGTCGTGACGCGTCGGACGATGCGTCGTGACCTCAACCTTATGTCAGACAGAACATCTGTTGCCAACAAGGTTGGTCGTCCTGCGCTATTGTCGGGGCATGACGGGTGACAGCGACCGGCCGGACCGGCCCGATCCCCTCGACGACGACCTCGGCTGGATGCTGGGGATCGTCTTCCGGGGCTACGTCCGGGCAGCCGAGCACACCCTGATCGACTTCCCCGGCGGCCCGCGCGGCTACCAGGTGCTCACCGCCGCGGCCACCGGACCGGCCCGCAACCAGGGCGCGATCGCCGAGGAGCTGGGCATCGACCGGACGGTGCTCACCTACCTGATCGACGACCTCGAACGCCCCGGGTTCGTGGCCCGGCGCGCGGATCCGGCCGACCGGCGCAGCCGGCTGGTGGACGTCACCGACGCCGGGCGGGCGGCCTGGGAGCAGCGGCGCGGGGCGCTGCGGCAGGTGGAGGCGCACCTGCTGGGGGCGCTCACGCCGACCGAGTCGGCGACCCTGCGGGCATTGCTGCAACGGGTCGCCTGCTCGACCCAGGCGATCGACCCGCTGCGCGATCTCTGCCAGGCGGTCGCCGAGGTGCGGCCCGACCAGGCACCACCCACCCCGCCGGATCCCACCGCACCTCGTCGGTCACGAGGTGCGCGTCCCCGCACGCCAGAATCCTGACGCACCTCTCGTGAACGACGAGAGGGTTCCGGTGGCACGACGCGGGCCCGCCGGCGTCGCCTGACCGTCCTGGTCGAGGCGTGCCGGCGGGCCCGGATCAGCGCTGGGTCAGCGCACGTGCACGAACACCGGGTTCGAGTAGAACCACAGGTCGTCCCACGGGCTCTCCAGCCCGTCGGCGAGCGGCTCGGCCTCGTCGGTGCTGGTGCCGCGCACCCGTGCGTACATGTCGGCCTCGACGTTGCGCAGGGTGTGCCTGATGACGTAGTCCGCACCCTGGCGACGCCAGTCCCGCGGGCCGAACCGGGCCACCACCTTGGTGGTGGGGTTGGTGTCGGCGTCCAGGTTGGCGCTCGGTCCGGTGATCTGGCCGACGATCAGGTCCACCCGACGGACCTCGGGACGGTCCCCGTTGCCGTTCACACCGTTCAGCGGACGGAACGTGATCTCGATCTCGACGTCGGTGCGGCTGCGGCGGCTGACCGTGATGGTCTCGCCGACCTCGGCCGTCCGCCCCTGGGACGTGGCGGTCACGTCGAGGCTGCGGATCAGGTCGCCGGTGGTCACCCAGATCCGGCCGTTGCGCAGGCCGTCCATGATGTCGCCGTAGTCCTGGCGGGCGTGCACGTAGGTCTTGCTGTACTCGCCGGGCCAGAAGTCCGAGCCGCCGCGCGACCAGTGCACGTGCGAGTCCGACGTCGCGGTGATCCACCAGCGCCGGCCCTCACCGAGCAGCGAGTCCCAGAGCCCACCGACCCGGGCGGTCATCTGGTCGAAGCCGCCGTAGGTGGGGTGGTTGCCGTACCCGCCACGCTTGCCGCCGTTGAGCGGTCCGGCCTGGTGACCGGGCGCACCCTCGAAGCCGATGTAGACATCCGGCGCGGCGTTGTTGCCGTTGCGGAACTCCCGCGGGGTGTCCTGGCCGTAGACGCCGAGACCGGTGGCCGAGCGGGACGCGTGGTGGGCGATGACCAGCGGCTTGTGCGGCATGCCCCGGGCGACCTTGAGGAACTCCACCATCCTGGCCTCGGTGTCGCGGGCCGGGTCGGTGGGGAACGCGTCGTACTTGGCGAACCGGCTCTCCAGCTCGAAGAGCTGCTTCGCCTCGTCGTCGTGGCGCGGGATCATGAGCGTGTGGTGGTCGAGCGAGGGCGCGTCGAACTCCATGCCCCAGAACTGGAGCACCTCGGGGACCAGCTTGCGCGAGCGCAACAGGTCGGGGTACGCCTGCTCGATGTTCACCTTCGAGTGCGTCGGCCCACCGTGGTCGGTGCACATCGCCCAGGTCAGACCGAAGTTCTTGGCCATGATCGCGTTGGTGACGATCGGGTAGACCGCGTCCGCGCCCTTGTGGAACACGATCGGGCTCTTCGTGGTGTCGAACTCGCCGCTGTACTCGGAGTGCACGTGGTGGTCACCAGCGCGCCAGGACCGGTTCCTGGCGTTGCCCCGGTCGCTCGTGTCGTCGCCGGGTCGGCGCTCCTCGTCGGCCCACGCCGTGCCAGCGCCCACGAGCGGGCTGGCCGCGGCCAGCGTCGCGCCGACGCCCGCGTACTTGACCAGCTTGCGCCGCGACAGCTGCGCGTGCTCGACCTCTTCGGCTTGCTTGTCTCTCACGTGAGAGCCTCTCCTCGATCAAGCGAATGCTCTTTCGATCTAGAAGCCTCGGAGAGGTGGGTGAACGCCCGCCGTACGACGGGCGGGCGCACGATGAACACCCTGGCAGAGCCCGTTGAAGGCGCGGCCAGACGCGGCGGAGGGTCATCCCCCGACAGCGGGGCGTGCCGCCGGACGGGTGCCGGCGGGAGTCAGGGCCGCTGCCGCGGCTCGTGCGCCGACCTCGCCGCCGACGGCTGGCTCGGCGCGGTGCGCACCGACGGTGCGACGTCGACGGGGGGCAGCCCGGCCCGGCCGGTGACCGGAAGGATCAGGTCGCTGCGACCGAGGTCGACCCGGACTGTGGCGTCCTGGTCGTCGGTCTCGGTGAACTCCGGGTCGCTCTGGCAGAGCACCAGGCCGAGGACGTGCCCGGCCGGCACCACCGCGTCGTACGCGCTCAGCGGCACGGTCACCGTGTACCACCGGTCCGGCCGCAGCGGCGTGGTGAACCGCAGTGTGCGGTGGTGCGCCGCGTCCAGCCAGCCCCGGGTCAGCACCGCGTGGTCGGAGACCTCGGTGATCTCCTGGGTGTCGTGGTAACAGGCGTCGTCGACGTCGGTGGACGCTCCCCAGCAGGACTCGGTGTCAAGCGTCCGCACGCCCCCGAAGCTGGTGCGCTCGGCGCTGCCGTAGTCGACAAGCCGGGCGCTCAGCTCGGTGGTCGGCCGGTCCACCCGGATCCGCAGCCGCACGGACGGGCTGCCCGAGATCCGCAGTGGAGTGCGCAGGGCGCCGGAGAGGAAGACCAACCGGCCGGCGGTCGCGGTGTTCGGCTCGGCGGTCACCTCCTCCTCGGTCAACGACGCGTCGACGTACGCCTGCTCCCGGCCGGGCCGCGCCCCGCGCCCGCCAAGGGTGCCGGTCACGCCGTCGCCGACGCCGAGGGGCACGCGGACGTTCCGGGTGCCGGGGGCGGGCCAGTCGCGTTGCGTCGTCCACGTGTGCGGTGCGGTCTGCAGGTCGACCCGCGGCTCGTCCATCACCCCGTTGGGCAGCCCCTGCAACCAGTAGTCGAACCAGCGGTGCAGGGCTGCCACCCACTCGGCGCGTCGCACGTCGAACGGGTCCTGGTGGCCGGACTGGGACAACCACAGCTTGCGGGGCACTCCCCGCTCGGCCAACTCCTGCCACCAGTCGGCGAACTGGTTTGTCGTGACGTTGAGATCGTTGAGGCCGTGTGCCACGAAGACGCTGGCCCGGACCCGGTCGGCCGAGGGCCGGTAGTTCCGCTGCGCCCAGAACCGGTTGTAGTTCCCGGTCTCCTCCGCACTGCCCGCACGCAGCCGGGCCAGCACCTGCGCACAGGCATCCTCGGGGCGGCCGTTGACGTCGGAGTGCAGGAAGCCGGGATAGTCGGTGGCGGTCAACATCCCCCGGTAGCGCATGTAGTCGTACCAGCTGGAGATCGCCGAGATCGGCACGATGGTGGCCAGGCCCGGCACGCCCGTGGCGGCGACCCCGTTGGCGACCGAGCCGTCCCACGACTTGCCGATCATGCCGACCCGACCCGTGCTCCAGCCGGCGTCCACCCGTCGACCGTCGCCCGTGAAGGCGCGGGCCCGGCCGTTGAGCCAGTCCACCACCGCCTTGGCGCTGCCCACCTCGACCGGCCCTCCGACGTCCTCGCAGCCGGTCGAGCGGGCGGTGCCGGCGAGGTCGACGGCGACGAAGGCGTATCCGCGCGGGACGAAGTAGTTGTCGTAGAAGAGCGGCACCTTGGCGATGACGCCTGCCGCGTCGTACGTCTTGAGTTCGCCCTCGTTGCCGCGGCCGCAGCAGAGGTAGTAGGGCGAGGCTTCCATGATGACCGGCACGCGGACCCCGGCGGCGGCCGCCTCCCGGGGTCGGACGACGTCCACAGCCACCCGGTCGCGCACGCCGTCGCCGTCGCTGTCGGCGCGGGTCTCGACCCAGACGCTCTCCCTGATCGCGTCGGCGTAGGAGTAGGCGGGGACCGTCCCGGTGCCGACGACGTGCGGCGGCGTCGGGCGGTGTCGGGTGGCCGGCTGGGCCACCGGCGAGGCGGCGGCGGGGGCGGCGGCGAGCGCCGCGACCAGCAGGCTGGCCAGGACGGTGGCGATCCGTGCGCGGGGTCGGGCGGTCGACATCGGTGTCCTCCCGGGTACGACGCGTCGAGGACATTCCATCGCATCGATGTGCGCTTGCCTAGTGCTCGGGGCGGCGCGTCGTCGTCAGATCCGGGCGCGAGGCAGCCAACCCAGGAAGCGGAGTCGTGCTCGCGGGAGGGGCAGCGTCGGCAGATCCTGGGCTGCGGCGACGAGGCAGGAACCGAGGTAGACGGCGAGAGAGGCACGCGCCCCGCCGAACTCGGCGAGCAGTTGGCTCTGCTTGGTCGCGCAGGGCCATTCGCGGCCACATCCGGTGCAGGTCCAGCTCGGCGGACTGGGCAGGTGCTCGGGCAGCTTCGTGCGCCGGTACCGACCCACGACGCTGTTGTCCGCGCGCACGTCGCGTCGCCGCGGCTCCGGACCGCTGTTGCGGTGCGCGGGTGGCCGGGGGGCCGGCAGGTAGCGTCGGACGGTGCCGAGGAGCGCCCCGACGCGGACCAGGGCGTCCGGCCCCACGTGGTGCGCCAGCAACGCCGTGAGCAGGTAGTGCCCCAGCAGGTCGAAGGAGTCACGGTTGAGCCGCAGGTCGCGGCACAGGTCGACGAACTCGGGCGTGGTCAGCGGCACCCGGTCGTCGAGCGCACGGCGCACCACCGTACGCAGAGCGGCGCCGAGGCTCACCAGCGCATCGCCCTCGCCCAGCCCCAGGCTGTCCTCGTCCGCCACCCGCGCCAGCGCCTCGGCCACCGCCAGTCGAACGACGCGCTCCGGATCGGTACTGTCCAACGCCTCACCTCCGCCTGCTGGCCGGATCTCCGGCAGCGGTCCGGACGCCGACGACGCCCGGGGATCATGAACAAGATTTCGTTGCGGCCGGCGGGACGACTAGGACAGCAGGCGCAGGATCGCGGCGCGCGATAGTCGAAAAGCGAAGTCGGCTCGCCATATTGGCGTATCGCCGACAGGGCGCCGCCGACTGTCGTATGGTGGAATTCCCATCAATGGATATATGAGTTGTTGGGAATGCTTAACGTTCCGCCCACCTCGACACCGCTCGACCGGTCACCACCCGTCCCTCCGCCGACACCCGAGGTCCACTGGGTCCTCTTTCGACCGCCCCACTCGCGGGCGGCACCGGGGAGACCGCCACCACCGCCGTACCGCCGGTCAGCAACGTGCCGCGATCAGCGGCGCGTGCGCCCGGACACGTCCCGAACACACCGCCGGCCCTGGTCCCCATCCGGCGGTTTCCTCCCGGACGGAGACAGCGGATGACGTCACCAGTGCAGACCCGAGGATTCGACAGCCGCGACCCGGCGGCCATCCACCGCTTCCTGGCCAGCACGTACACCACGGACCTGCGGATCCGCGCCGGCGAGGCCGGATACCACCTCGTCCATCAGCGCGTCGACGCCGGCCCGTTCGCCCTCGCCACGACCCGGCAGACCGCTCATCTCGACATCGAGGTGGGCGAGATGGACGGACTTGTCGTCTGCCGCACCCGCACCGCGGGGATCAGCCGCGCCAGCGCGGGGTCGACCCACCTCTTCGGTCCCGGCGACGCCTTCCTCGTCACCCGGCCCGGTCAGCCGTTCAAGCTGCGATGGGACCCCGGCGAGGTGGAACTCTGCGTCCTGGACCTCGGGGTGCTGACGCAGGTGGCGACCGCTGCCACGGCCCGCAGGCCCGGCCAGATCCGATTCACCGGCCTCGGCGGCGTCGACCCCCTGCTCGCCCGGCAGTGGCAGCGGACCACCAGTTACGTCAGCGACGTCGTGGCGAGCATCCCGAACGCCAACGCCCAGCCGTTGGTGATCGGCAACGCCGCGCGGATGCTCGCCGCGTCGGCGCTCGCGATCTTTCCGAACACGGCGTTCACCGACGAGACCGCCGAGGACCGCCGCGACGCCAGCACCGCCACCGTGCGCCGCGCCATCGCCTTCATGGAGGAGAACGCGGACCGGGACATCGGCGCCGCCGACATCGCCGGCGCCGCCGCCGTCTCCCAGCGCGCGGTGCAACTCGCCTTCCGCCGCCATCTCGGCACGACCCCGATGGCGCACCTGCGCAGGATCCGGCTCGACCGGGCCCACCACGACCTGGTCCGGGCCGACCCCCGGCAGGAGACCGTGTCGGCCATCGCGAGTCGCTGGGGGTTCGCCAACCACAGCAGGTTCACCGCCCGCTACCACGCCAGCTACGGCGTACCACCCCGCGAGACGCTCCGCGCCTGACCTACTGGTCCCGCTCGCGTGCCCGGGCGGTCTGCAACTCGGGTACCGAGGCTTCCAGCAGGTCCGCGAGGCCGCGCAACTGCTCGGCGACCCGGGCGCCGAGGGGCGTCAACGAGTATTCGACACGCGGCGGGATCGCCGTGAGCACCTCGCGGGTGAGCATGCCGTCGCGTTCGAGGGTCTGCAGGGTCTGGGAGAGCATCCGCTCACTGACGCCGTCGACGCGCCGTCGCAGCGCGTTGAACCGGTAGCGGCCCTCCCCGAGCGCGAGCAGGACGAGCGAGGCCCACTTCGAGGTGACGTCCTCGAAGGCGGCACGGGAGGTACAACCCCGCGCGAAGACATCGCTGACGAGGTCCTGGGTAGGCCCCTGCGGGTCCTGGACCGGCATGTCGCTCACCTCACCAGCCTACCCGACGCTTACTTGACCGATAGTACTGTAGATTCGTAAGTGCTTACGTTCGCTCCCGACGCTCGGAGGTCCCCATGCCCACGTACGCCGTCACCGGTGCCACCGGCCGGCTGGGCCGCCTGGTGATCGAGCAACTGCTCGACACCGGCGTGCCCGCCACCGAGATCGCCGCCGTCGTCCGCAGCCCGGAGAAGGCCGCCGACCTCGCCGCACGCGGGATCGAGATCCGCCGGGCCGACTACGACGACCCGTCGACGCTGCCCGGCGCCGTGGCCGGCGTCCGCCGCCTGCTGCTCATCTCCGGCGACACCCCCGGCCAGCGGACCGCCCAGCACACCGCGGTCATCGAGGCCGCCGCGCTCGCCGGGGTCGGGCGCGTCGTCTACACCAGCATCCTGAAGGCGGACACGACCACGAACCCGCTCGCCCCGGAGCACAAGGCGACCGAGGAGGTCCTGGCCGCGTCGGGCCTGCCCCACACGGTGCTGCGCAACAGCTGGTACACCGAGAACTACACCGACCAGCTTCCGCAGTACCTGCAGAGCGGCACCATCCTCGGCGCCACCGGCGGCAGCAAGGTCTCCGCCGCCGCACGGATCGACTACGCGGCCGCCGCCGCGGCCGCGCTCACCAGGGACGAGGACGGCAACGCCGTCTACGAGTTGGGTGGCACCGCGTTCACCTTCGACGAGCTGGCCGACGCCGTCACCGAGGTGACCGGCACCACTGTCGTCCACCGCGACCTGTCGGCCGCCGAGCTGGCCTCGGCGCTGGAGAACGTCGGGCTCGACGCCGGCACCGCCGGGTTCGTCGCCGCGCTCGACCACTCGATCGCCATCGGCGAGCTGGCCACCGACAGCGACGACCTCAGCCGGCTGATCGGCAGGCCGAGCACACCGCTGCGCGACGCCGTCCGGGCCGCGCGGGCCTGACCGGCCGCGACCCATCGGGCGGGTGACGGGTGTACGTGTACGTCTCCGTCACCCGCCCGGCGCGACGCCGAACGGTCGGGACAACCTCGGGTACGCCCCGGGTCAGCCCACCTCGGGCGACGCGGCGAGCAGGCCGGTCAACAGACCGCGCAGCGTCCGCTCGAAGAGGTCCGTGCGGGGCGCCGGCGGCGCGGGCTGGCGGAACGCCTCGACCAGGTGCGGGTATGCCGAAAGATCGGCGCCGGCGAAGCTCACCGACCCGGCGGCGGCCGCACTGCGGGCGAAGAGGCTCACCACACCGGTCAGCATGGCGATCGCCTCGAACTTGGCGCTGACGGCACAGCGCACGGGTTGCAGGATCCGGATGCAGTTGTCGAACCACGCCAGACTCTCGGGGCCGACGCCGGACGGCCGTTGGATCACCTCGACCAGCCACGGGTGGGCGCGGTAGAGCCCCAACTGCTGGCGGGCCACCAGCAGCATCTCGTCGAGCCAGTCGCCGCGCGCCGACGGGTACGGCCGCAGCTCCCCCACCACCCGGTCGGTCATCAGGTCCAGCAGGTCGTCGCGGGACGACAGGTACCGGTAGAGCGATCCGGCGCCGGTGCCGAGCGCGGAGGCGACGGCGCGCATCGACACCGCGGCGAGTCCCTCGGCGTCGGCCAGGGTGACGGCGGCCCTGACGATGGCGTCCCGGCTGTGCGTCGGAACGGGCCCACGGGCGCCCCGTTCGGGCCTGGCCCAGATCGGCTGCCGGCTGGTGTCGCGGTCGCCGGATCTCCTGGGTGTGTCGCTCACCGACCCACTCTAAACAGCAAACACTGTTCGCCGTTCAGGTGCACGGCCACCCCCGCATCCGTGATCTTGGCTAGGGTGGTGGCATGCCTCCGCGCCGCCACCACGACGACCGGAGATGGGCCCCCGCGACGGCGTCGGCGCGCGCCAACGGTTCGGCCGCCGAATGAGCGGGGCGCCCGCCCAGCGGCGCGCACCGTCCACACCCGGACGTGGTCGGCCCGCGCTTGCCGACGCCTGCGCACGCCTCGCCCGGTCCCGCCCCTTCGAGATCGGCATCGTCGTCGTCATCCTCTCCAACGGGATCGTCCTCGGTCTGGAGACGTACGACGGTCTGGTCCCCGCGACCCGGGCGCTGCACGGGCTGGAGCTGCTCTTCCGCGCCGTCTTCGTCGTCGAGATCGGCATCCGGCTGGCGGCCTACGGCCGACGTCCGCAGGACTTCTTCCGGCACGGCTGGAACGTCTTCGACTTCGTCGTGATCGCGGCCATCTTCGTTCCGGGCCTGCACGGTGACACGGCGCTGCTGCGCGTCGTGCGGGTCGCCCGGATGGTCCGACTGGTGCGCTTCTCGCCGGGCCTGCGGACCATCGTGTCCGCGCTGTGGCGCAGCCTGCCCGGCGTCACCGGGTTCCTCGCCCTGGCGATGGTGACGCTCTACGTGTACGGGATGGCCGGTTGGCTGATCTTCGGCGACCGGTACCCGGACGAGTACGGCGACATCGGCCGGTCGCTGCTGACCTTGTTCGTGCTGCTCTCGCTGGAGACACTGCCGGACCTCATCGAGCAGGGCCTGGCCATCTCGCCGTGGACGCTGCTCTACTACGTCAGCTACGTGGTGATCACCGTCAACCTCCTGCTCAACATCCTCATCGCGGTCATCGTCAACTCGATGGAGGAGGCCCGTCGCCTGGAGATGACCGAGCGGTTGGCCCCCGGCTACGACTCCGACGGCGACGGCGTACCCGACGAGGTGGACCGCATCGCGCTCACCCAACGGCTGGACGACCTGCGGGCGGTCATCGGCGAGTTGGAGCGGGAGTTGCGGATCGACCGGGAGGACCCGCACGGACGGCCGCACCACGAGGACACCCACAGCCGACTGTGAAACCGGGCTCTCGATCATGAGGGTTTGATCCGCTAGTGTCGATTGCGGTCCCGCCGGTCCGACTGAAGGGGCACCGCGCATGACGGCAGGTGTCGACAGTGTCCAGTCCCGCACCGATGTCCTCACCAGACTCAACAGCGTGATCGAGGACGTGATCCGCCCGCGGGCGGGGACCGTCGACCGCGACGGGGCGTTTCCCCGCGAGGGGGTCGACGCCCTCGCCGCCGCCGGCCTGCTCGGCCTGGCCAGCGCGACCGAGGTCGGCGGGGGCGGCCAGGGCATGCGCGTCGTCGCCGACGTCGTCGAACGGCTGGCCGCCGAGTGTGGGTCCACGGCGATGGTGGTTCTCATGCACTACGCGGCGACGGCCGTCGTCGAGGCACACGGCCCGCACGAGGTCCGCGCGGCCATCGCCGCCGGCCGTCACCTGACCACGCTTGCGTTCTCCGAGTTCGGCTCCCGCAGTCACTTCTGGTCGCCCACCGGCTCCGCGACGGCGTCCGACGACGACGCGGTGCGACTCGACGCCCGCAAGAGTTGGGTCACCTCGGCGGGCGAGACCGACAGCTACGTCTGGTCGAGTCTTCCGCTTGCGCCGGGGGCCGGGCCGATGACGCTGTGGCTTGTCCCCGCCGACAGCGCCGGGCTCCACGTCGCCGGTGACTTCGACGGGCTCGGCCTGCGCGGCAACGGCTCCCGGCCGATGACTGCCGACGGCGTGGTGGTCCCCGTCGACGCGATGCTGGGCACCGACGGCACCGGCCTCGACACCGCGCTCGGCGCCGTACTCCCCTGGTTCCTGGTGCTCAACGCGGCCTTCTGTCTCGGCCTCGCCGACAGCGCGGTCGCCGAGGCGGGCCGGCACCTCACCGGCACCACGCTCACGCACACCGGCGCGGCGCTTCGTGACGCGCCCGTCGCCCGACGCGACTTCGCCCAGTTGACGATCCGCACCGACGCCCTGCGGGCCTTTCTCGGCGACACCCTCACCGCGCTGGAGACCGGCCGGGACGACGCGACACTGCGCGTGCTCCAGGTCAAGGCCCTGGCCGGCGAGACTGTCGCGGACGTCACCGACGGCGCGATGCGGCTCTGCGGCGGCAGCGCCTTCCGCAAGGAGCTGGGCCTGGAACGCCGATTCCGGGACTCCCGAGCCGCCCGGGTGATGGCACCGACCACGGACGCCCTGCACGACTTCGTGGGCCGCGTCGCCACCGGCCTGCCGCTGCTCGACGAGGCCAACCGCTGATGCCGACGCCGTCGGTCCTGATGGGCGCGGTCGCGTACGACCCGAAGGTCGTCACCATCTGGGAGGGCTTTCGCGGCTGGCTGCGCGGACGCGGCCTGGAATTCGACTTCGTCCTCTACTCGCACTACGAGCGGCAGGTCGACGACCTTGTCGCCGGCCGCATCGACGCGGCCTGGAACTCCCCGCTCGCGTGGCTACGGGCCGACCGGTTGGCGACGGCCGGCGGCGGCTCGGTGCACGCGCTCACGATGCGCGACACCGACCGGGACCTCACCTCAGTCGTGGTGGTGCGCGCCGACTCGCCGGTACACCGGGTCGAGGATCTCGCCGGGAGGCTGGTGGCCACCGGCGCGGTGGACAGCCCGCAGGCCACGCTGATCCCGCTCGGCCACCTCGCCGCGGCCGGAGTCCGGGTCGACGTGCGCCGGTTCGACGTCGGTGTCGGCCTGCACGGTGACCACATCGGCGGCGAACGTGACGCCGCCCGCGCCCTGGCGGCCGGAGAGGTCGACGCCGCCTGCATGATCGACGCCAACCACCTGATGTTCGTCCAGGAGGGCACGCTGCCACCCGAGGGCACCCGGATCGTCGCGCAGACCGGGCGGTACGACCACTGCAACATGACGGTGCGCGAGCCGGCGTCCGACGGGGTCCGGCTCTTCGGCGACCTGCTGCGCGGCATGTCGTACGCCGACCCGCAGGTGCGACCGTTGCTCGACCTGGAGGGCCTGACGGCCTGGCAGGACGGCCGTACGACGGGGTACGCGGCCCTCGCCGAGGCGGTCGACGCGAGCGGGTTCTACGCCCCCGACGGGCGGGTGACCGCCGCGGACTACCGGCCGTGACCGCCGACGTCGACATCGATCTCGGCGGCCTCGGCTTCGACCGTGGCGCGCACCTGCTGGTGCAGCGCGCCCTGGCCGGGTTGCCGCCGGGCGGCCGGTTGGCGGTCTCCGGCACCGACGCGGCGCTGGGAGTGCACCTGCCGGCGTGGTGCCGAAGCCGGGGTCACCGGGTCGAATGGCCCGATCCCGCGGACCGGAGTCGCCTGGTGGCGGTCGTCGTCCGGGGCACCGCAGACGACGACCGCTGGTTCGGCGCGGAGCGGGCCGGGCCGCCCCTGCCCGGGGCGCTGCACAGTCGCCCACCGCCGCGCTGGGGGCTCGGCGCCCGTGGCGCGCTGCTGGAGGCCGGCGGGCCCGAGGCCCGGTTCGACCTGGACGACCGCGATCTGGTGTGGGCCGACATCGCCCCCACCCTGTACGCGCAGGCCGCCGCCCGGCAGTGGGACCCGCAGACGGCGGTGCCGTGGGACGACACGTTCACGCTGCCGGCCGACGTCGAGGCCGCGGTGGTGCAGGTCATGACCTACCTGGTCGAGAACGAGCAGGCGGCTCTCGTCGTACCGGCCCGGTTCATCGGCCGCATCCACCCGCACTTCCGGGAGGTGGTGCAGCTCCTCGCGGTGCAGGTGGCCGACGAGGCCCGGCACATGGAGGTCTTCAGCCGGCGGGCGCTGCTGCGCGGCGCGGAGCTGGGCACCTCCTCGGCGGGTGGCCGGCAGTCGCTCTTCACGCTCGTCGCCGAGTCGGATTTCGCCCTGGCGTCGTTCCTGCTCTCCGTGCTCGGCGAGGGCAGCTTCGTCGACCTGCTGGGATTCCTGGTGCGGCACGCTCCCGATCCGGTGACCCGCCGGATCTGCTGGCTGGCGATGCAGGACGAGCGCCGGCACGTGGTGTTCGGCATGGCCCACCTGGAGCACCAGGCGACCGTCGACCCGCTGCTGCGGGACCGACTCCGTGCCGCGATCCACCGCCGCCACGACGCGTTGGCCGACACCGCGGGCCTCAACGCGGACGTCTTCGACGCGTTGGTGGTGCTCGCGGCGGGCGGGTGGAACCCCGATGACGTGGCCGCCGGCTTCGAGCACGTACGCGCGCTGCAACAGGCGATGGACCAGGGCCGCCAGCGCCGTCTCGTCCGGCTGGGTTTCCGACCGGACGAGGCGGCCGCGCTCTCCGCCCTGCACACCCGCAACTTCATGTAGACGTGTGCGGGTCCGCGTGCCGCGTACTGTGGAACGGCCATGGACACCGAATCCCGCGCGATCCGTGCGGACCTGCTGCGCCGGCGCGACGAGACCACGGCCCAGGCCGCGGCGCTTCAGGACGACCTGCGGAGCCTCTTCGAGGCGTCCCGGTCCTCCAACGCCGACGACGAACACGATCCCGAGGGCAGCACGATCGCGTTCGAACGGGCACAACTCAGCGCCGTCCTGGATGCGGCACGTCGACGCCTGACCGAGCTGGACGTGGCCCTGAGCCGCGTCGACGCAGGCACCTACGGCGTCTGCGAACGATGCCTGCGCCCCATACCCGCCGAGCGGCTCGCCGCCCGCCCGTCGGCGCGTACCTGTGTCGCCTGCGCAGGCCGACGGTGACGGCGGCCCTGGGGGCCGGCGGGCGTCCTCACCGCAGTGTCCTCAGCCGGCGCAGCAGCCCCCGGCGGACGCGGTGTCGACGGCGACGAGGCTGAGCAGCCCGCCGGAGACGCCGGTGGCCAGCCCGCGGCGGGCCGGCTCGGCGGCCGGCGTCGGACCGCAGCAGCCGTCGCCACTCACCGGGTCGGCGGCGTTGCTGCTGCACACGCCGGTCGCGGGCAGGTCGAGCTGGACGTCGCGGGCGGCGGCCCAGTCTCCGGCGAGGGCGGCGACGACCGAGCGGACCTGCTCGTAGCCAGTGGCCATGAGGAACGTCGGCGCCCGACCGTAGGACTTCATCCCGACGGCGTAGTAGCCCACCTCCGGGTGGCCCAGCGCGTCGACGCCGTGCGGAGGCACGGTGCCGCAGGAGTGCTCGTTCGGGTCGATCAGCGGGGCGAGCGCGCGGGTCGCGCCCAGCACCGGGTCCAGGTCCAGCCGCAGCTCGGTGCTGATCGAGTGGTCCGGGCGGAAGCCGGTAGCCGCGACGACGCGGTCCACGAGCACCGACTCCTCGCCGCCGTCGGCGTGCCGGACGACAACCCGGACGCGCCCGTCGACAGGCGTGAGGGCGTGCACCCAGAAGCCGGTGAGCAGCCGGACCCGCCCCGCGTCGACGTGAGCCCGCAGCCGCGCGCCGAGGGCGCCGCGCGCCGGCAGGGCGTCGGCGTCCCCACCGCCGTACGTCCGCGCGGGCGAGGCGGTGCGGATCGCCCAGGTCACCTCGGTGCCGGGCTCGGCGGCGGCCAGGTCCGCCAGCGACAGCAGGGTGTTCGCCGCGGAGTGACCGGCGCCCACGACGAGCGTGTGGCGCCCGGCGAAGCGGTCCCGGTCGGCGCCGAGCACGTCGGGCAGCGCGTGTTCGAGGTACGCGGCGACGTCGGCCTCGCCCCGGGCGGGCAGGCCGGACGCGCCGACGACGTTCGGGGTGCCCCAGGTGCCGGAGGCGTCGATCACGGCGCGGGCCAGCAGCTCGTCGCCGTCGGCGAGGCGAACCAGGAACGGCGTGGTGTCGCGGCCCGCGATGCGCAGCCGGTCGAGGCCGAGGCGACTGAGCGCCTGGACCCGGGCGCCGTAGCGGACGTGCGGTGTGAGCTGGGGCAGCTCCGCGAGCGGCTGGAGGTACGCGCGGACCAGCTCCGCCCCTGTCGGCAGGGTCTCCGGGTCGGGGGCGACCCAGCCGGCGTCGTCGAGGATCCGGCGAGCGGCCGGGTCGATGTTGTAGCGCCAGGGCGAGAAGACCCGCACGTGCCCCCACTGGGCGACGGCGGCGCCCGGGGTGTCGCCGGCCTCCAGGACGACGAAGGGCAGGCCGCGTTCGTGCAGGTGGGCGGCGGCGGCGAGGCCGGCCGGGCCAGCGCCGACGACTACGACGGGAAGGCTGTGTGGGGCGTTCATCTGGCGACTCCTCGTCAGCTGATGGTGGGGCTGCGGCGTTCGAGCAGGACGACGTCGCGCCAGCGGTCGTGGTGGCGGCCGATCCGCTCCCGGACGCCTATGACACGGAACCCGGCCCGCCGGTGCAGGGCCAGGCTGCCGGTGTTCTCCGGGAAGATGCCGGACTGGATGGTCCAGATGCCGGCGGCCTCGGTCGAGGTGATCAGCGCGTCGAGCAACACCCGGCCGACGCCGCGCCCCTGGGCCGCCGGGTCGACGTAGACGGAGTGCTCGACCACTCCGGCGTAGACCGGGCGACTCGATGTCGGTGTGACCGCGACCCAGCCGAGGATGACGCCATCGGCGTCCACGGCCACGAAGCGGTGCGCGGTCAACCGGGTGGTGTCGAACGCCTCCCAGGTCGGCGCGGTGGTCTCGAAGCTGGCGTCACCGCTGTCGAGGCCCGCCTGGTAGATCGTCAGGACACGGTAGGCGTCGGTGGCGGTCAGCGGGCGCGTGGTCAGGTCGGTCATCGGCGGGCTCCGTTCCGGTCTCGGGCCAGAAGACACTGTCTCGACGTCTGTCGAATCAGACAGTTGCACGCTGATTAGATGTCTGTCAACCTAGAGAAATGTCGAAACAAGCGGCCGTGGACGTGCTGTGCTGCCCGCCCCTGTCCGAGCGGCGCGTGCCGGCCGAGACCGCAGCCGCGCTCGCCCCCGCGTTCAAGGCCCTCGGCGACCCGGTCCGCCTGCAGCTGATGTCGATGATCGCCTCCGCCGAGGGCGGCGAGATCTGCGTCTGCGACCTCACCCCCGCGTTCGACCTGACAGGCCCGACCATCTCGCACCACCTGCGGACGCTGCGCGAGGCCGGGCTCGTCGACGCCGACCGCCGCGGCACCTGGGTCTACTACCGCGCCCGACCGACGGTCCTGCGGCAACTCGCCGCGCTGCTCACCGTCGTGCCGACAGGTGCCGACGCCGCTACCGCCGCCCGGCCGGAGTGCTCGTGAGCACCCTCACCCGCCAGACCGACCCGGCCGCGAGCGCCGTCGTCGGTCGACTCTCCCGACTCGACCGGTTCCTTCCCGTCTGGATCGGGCTGGCCATGGTCGTCGGACTGCTCCTCGGCCGCCTGATCCCCGGGCTCGACGACGCGCTGGACGCGGTGGCGGTCGGCGGGATCTCACTGCCGATCGCGCTCGGCCTGCTGGTCATGATGTATCCGGTGCTGGCGAAGGTCCGCTACGACCGACTCGGCACAGTGACCGGCGACCGCCGCCTGCTGATCTCGTCGCTGGTCCTCAACTGGCTCGTCGGGCCGGCCGTGATGTTCGCCCTGGCCTGGGTGTTCCTGGCCGACCAGCCCGCGTACCGCACCGGCTTGATCATCGTCGGCCTCGCCCGCTGCATCGCCATGGTCGTCATCTGGAACGACCTCGCGTGTGGCGACCGCGAGGCCGCGGCCGTCCTGGTCGCGCTCAACTCGGTCTTCCAGGTCCTGACCTTCGGCCTGCTCGGCTGGTTCTACCTGTCGGTGCTGCCGCGGTGGCTCGGGTTGTCGGGCGCCGAGCTGCGCGTCTCGGCCTGGGAGATCGCCCGCAACGTGCTCGTCTTCCTCGGCATCCCGCTGCTTGCCGGCTACCTCACCCGCCGCCTCGGCGAGCGCGCCAGGGGTCGTGACTGGTACGAATCCCGCCTCCTGCCCCGCATCGGCCCCGTCGCCCTGTACGGGCTGCTGTTCACCATCGCGATCCTGTTCGCCCTGCAGGGCGACGCCATCACCGGCCGGCCGTTCGACGTCGCCCGCATCGCCCTGCCGCTGCTTGTGTACTTCGCGCTCATGTGGGCCGGCTCCTACGCTCTCGGCCGGGCCCTCGGCCTCGGCTACCCGCGCACGACCACCCTCGCGTTCACCGCCGCCGGCAACAACTTCGAACTCGCCATCGCGGTCGCGATCGGCACCTTCGGCGTGGCCTCCGGCCAGGCGCTCGCCGGGGTCGTCGGGCCGCTGATCGAGGTGCCCGTGCTGGTCGGCCTCGTCCACGTCTCGCTCTGGGCGCGCCGCCGCCTCTTTGCCACACCCCTCGACCGAGAGGCGTCACGATGAGCGACACACCAAGCGTCCTGTTCGTCTGCGTCCACAACGCCGGCCGCTCCCAGATGGCCGCCGGCTGGCTGCGCCACCTCGCCGGCGACGCCGTCGAGGTCCGCTCGGCCGGCTCCGCCCCGGCCGAGACGATCAACCCCGCCGCCGTCGCCGCCATGCGCGAGGTCGGCATCGACATCACCGACCAGATCCCAAAGCTCCTGGAGTACGCCACCGCCGAGTCCTCCGACGTCATCGTGACAATGGGCTGCGGCGACGCCTGCCCGGTCTTCCCCGGCAAGCGCTACGAGGACTGGAAACTCGACGACCCGGCCGGCAAGGACGTCGAGGCCGTGCGTGGAATCCGCGACGACATTCGGACCCGGGTGCAGCAGCTCCTCGCCGACCTGGCAGCGCTCGCCTGATCCCGGACGAGACCGACATACGCCCCCGCCGACCGCGACTCACCGACAGCACTAGACGTCCACAAAGATGCGATGTATCAACGCAGCGGCATCGATAACGCCTCCCGCTGCCGTCGGTGGTCGTCGCCGTGAACATCTAATCTTCATCGGGCTTCATCGACGTTCGCGGAACCACCCAGCCCCGACCGAGACGGTGTCGCCCTGCCCGGTCGGCAGTGCGGCGGAGCAGGTAGGCCGCCCTACGAGAGGGTCGATAAGCAGCGTCGGCGTCCACCGAAGCCCGTCGCGACCTTCCCGCCCCGGTCCGTCCGGCGGGCTCGGGGAACGCCCCGGCGGGCGGAGAACGGAAGCGGTCACCGGACGTCGCCGGAGAGCATAAGACATCGGATCTATATTGGCATAGGTCGATCGATGTCGTTGACGCACCCGATCGGGCCTCCGTATACTCCAAATGATCATCAGATCTTTAGCCTAGTCGGGCGAGGAGCGCATGCCGCAGATCACTGGCGTCACCGTCGAGGATGTCCGCTTCCCCACCTCGCTGACCGCTGACGGGTCCGACGCCATGAACAAGGACGGCGACTACTCGGCTGCCTACGTCGTCCTGCACACCGACGGCGTCGACGGCGCCGGCGCCCCGCTGGCGGGTCACGGCCTCACCTTCACCATCGGGCGGGGCAACGACATCGTCGTCGCGGCGGCGGTGCACCAGGCCCACCGCCTGGTGGGCCTGGACGTGACGACGATGGCCGCAGACATGGGCGCCGTCTACCGCCTGCTCACCTCGGACTCGCAGCTGCGCTGGCTCGGACCGGAAAAGGGCGTCATCCACCTGTCGTTGGCCGCCGTGCTGAACGCGGCCTGGGATCTGGCCGCGCGACTCGCGGACAAGCCGCTGTGGCGGCTGCTCACCGACATGTCCCCCGAACAACTCGTCGACATCGCGGACCTGCGCTACCTGTCCGACGCGCTGACCCGGGACGAGGCACTGGCCATCCTGCGCGCCAAGCAGAGCACGAAGGCCGACCGCCTGGCCGAGTTGGCGCGCACCGGCTACCCGGCCTACACCACCTCGGCGGGCTGGCTCGGCTACGGCGACGACAAGCTGCGCCGGCTGTGCCAGGAGGCGGTCGACTCCGGCTACGGCTACGTCAAGCTCAAGGTCGGCGCCGACCTCGACGACGACATCCGGCGGTGTCGGATCGCCCGGGAGATCCTGGGCCCGCACCGCAACCTGATGATCGATGCCAACCAGGTGTGGGACGTCGACCAGGCAATCGAGTGGGTAAAGGCCCTCGCCCAGTTCTCGCCACTGTGGATCGAGGAGCCGACCAGCCCGGACGACATCCTCGGCCACGCCGCCGTACGCCGCGCCGTCGCTCCCGTGGGCGTCGCCACCGGCGAGCACTGCCACAACCGGGTGATGTTCAAGCAGTTGTTCCAGGCCGAGGCCATCGACTTCTGCCAGTTGGACACCGGCCGGCTGGCCAGCATCAACGAGATCGTCGCCGTGCTGCTGCTCGCCGCGAAGTTCGACGTCCCGGTGTGCCCGCACGCCGGCGGTGTCGGGCTCTGTGAGATGGTCCAGCACGTGTCGGTGCTCGACTACGTCGCGATCTCGGGGGATCTCACCGGTCGTGTGACCGAGTTCGTCGACCACCTGCACGAGCACTTCACCGATCCGTGTGTCGTCCGGGACACCGGCTCGGGCAGCGGTTACGTGCTGCCCGGCACGCCCGGCTACTCCACCCGGATGCACCCCGAGTCGATCGCGCGGTACCGGTTCCCCGATGGCCTCTACTGGGCCACGGCCGAGCCGGCTACGGTGTCATCTCCGGAGCCGTACGTGATCGCGGGTGGGGCGGCCACCCCCGCCGGCCGCTAGGAGGTGTCATGTCCCGCACCGACGAAGTGGTGAACGGCATCAAACGGATGATCCTCGAAGGGACGTTCAAGCCCGGAGACCGGCTGCCCATCGAGAAGGACCTGGCCGAGTCCCTCGGCGTCTCGCGGGGATCGCTGCGCGAGGGGATGTCGGCGCTGTCGATCCTCGGCATCGTCAACATCCGCCAGGGCGACGGCACGTACGTCACCAACCTCGACGCGCCGCAACTGCTGGCCCCGATGGGCTTCGTCGTCGACTTTCAGGGCCAGGGCGACGGGCGGCACATCCACACCGTCCGCCGCCTGCTCGAGTGCGAGGCCGCCCGATTGGCGGCGACCAGGATCACCGACGAGGCCCTCGCCCAGGCCGGGGAGCTGCTCGACGAGGCGGCCCGGATCGCCGGTCGGTCTCCGCAGGACCATGAGCGCATCATGGAGATCGACATCGCGTTCCACCGGATCATCGCCGCACACGCCGACAACCCGGTGCTCATCGGCCTGATCGAGGCGTTCGCCGGGCGCACCCTCCGCGGACGGCTCTGGCGGAGCCTGCACGAGGAGGGCGCCGACCGGCGTACCCACGACGAGCACGTGGCGATCCTGAAGGCCCTCCGGGCACGCGACCCGGAGCGGGCCCGCACCCGGATGGCCAACCACCTGATCGGTGTGGAGGAGTCGCTACAGGGGCTGCCCGACGAGGGGTGAGACGGGCGGCGACGCGCAGGGGCAGTGCTCGCCCGCCCGCTCCGCGCGCCGGCGAAACCGATACCGGTCCACCGTGCACGGTCACGGACGGGCGACCCCCGTCACCGCTCGTCCCGCTCCGCGCCAGTGCTCCCGGTCATTGCCGCGACCAGGTCGTCGGTGGTGACCTCGTCGGCACGCAGCCGGGCCGCCCGCTGGCCCAGGCGCAGCACCTCCACCCGGTCGGCGATCTCGAGCACCTGCGGCATGTTGTGGCTGACCAGCACCACCGACATGCCAGCGTCCCGGGCCCGGCGAACGACGTCGAGCACCCGCCCGGTCTGCACGACGCCCAGCGCCGCGGTCGGCTCGTCGAGAATGACCACGTTCGTCGCCCAGATGATCGCCCGTGCCACCGCCACGCACTGCCGCTGCCCACCGGACAGCATCGCGATCGGCGTGGTGACCCGGGGAATCCGCACGCCCAGCTCGGCGAGGGCCGCGGCGGCACCCTGCCGCATGGCGCGCTTGTCGAGCAGCCCCAGCCGGCCGAGCGGCCCGGAGCGCAGGATCTCCCGCCCGAGGTAGAGGTTGGCGGCGACGCTGAGGTCGTCAGCGACCGCCAGATCCTGGTAGACGGTCTCCACCCCCGCGCGCCGGGCGTCCACAGGCGTCGCGAAGTGCACGGGACGGCCACCCACCCGGATCTCACCCTCGTCGGGCGCGTGCACACCGGACAACGTCTTGATCAGTGTGCTCTTTCCGGCACCGTTGTCGCCGATGAGCGCGACGACCTCACCCTTGTGCACGGTGAAGTCGGCACCGCGCAGCGCCTCGACGTGGCCGAACCGCTTGACGATGCCCCGGGCTTCGAGGACCGGCGGTTCGTCGGCGGCCGGCTGGTCGTTCTCGGCGGTGGCCGTTGCGGCGGTGGCCATCACTGCACCGGGGGGTTGGCGCAGCTGGGCTCGAGCACCGCCTTGATCTCCGCCGAGTCGATGTTCTTCTTGGTGACGAACGTGACGCCGGTGTCCGCCGACGCCAGCGGCGCCTTGTCCCGGAGGTGCTTGACCATCTTGTCGACGCCGAAGTAGCCCATCTTGAACGGGTTCTGCACGACAAGCGCGGAGATCTGGCCGCTGCGCAGCCCAGCGACCTCGTCCGGAGCGGCGTCCCATCCGATGATGACCACCTTGCCGGACTTGCCCGCCGCCTGAATGGCCTGCGCGGCGCCGAGCACACTCGGCTCGTTAGCCGCGAAGATGCCGGCGAGGTTCGGGTTCGCGGTGAGGATGTTCTCGGTGACCCGCCGGGCCTCGTTGACATCGCTACGGCTGGGCTGCTGGCCGACCAGCTTCAGATTGGGGAACTGCGCGAGGCCGGCCTTGAACCCGTCGACCCGCTCGGTGTTGGTCTGCGAGCCGGGCTGGAACTCGACCAGGGCGACCTGGTGGTTGCCGGGGCCCAGTTCGGTGGCGAGCAACTTCGCCGCCTCGGTGGCCGACGCGCGGTTGTCGGTGGCGAAGAGGGGCACGCCCGACGGCTGCGGGCTGGTGCCGGAGTCGATCATCGCGACCGGAATCTTCGCGGCGAGCGCCTGGTCGGTCGCGGGCGCCAGCGCGCTGGAGTCGGTCGCCGCGTAGACGATGCCGTCGACCTTCTTGGTGACGAAGTTCTGGATGAGGTTGACCTGACCCTCGACGTCGGTCTCGGTCGTCACCCCGTCCCACTGGACCGTGACGTCACCGGCGCGCTGCGCGGCGCACTCGGCGCCCGCCTTCACCGTGTTCCAGTAGTCGGCCCCGACCGCCTTCGGCACGACGGCGAGCTTCAGCGGACCGCTCGCGTCCTTGGACGCGCCGTCACCTCCGTCGCGGACCTCGACTCCGCCGCACGCGCCGAGCAGAGCGGTCGCCGCGGCGGCGGCGAGGATGACCTGTGCGCGCAGGAGACGCCCTCGTGGCCGTCGGCTGGTGGTGGTGTGTGACATGGTGTGCGTCCTTCCTCTGTCGAACTCCGGAAACGGCATGTCAGCCCCGTGACTCCAGCCGCCGACGGCGGTACTGGTCGAAGTAGACGGCGGCCCAGATGATCAGGCCGACGATCACCTGCTGGTAGTGGATGCTGATGTCGAGCAGGACGGCGCCGTTGCGGACCAGGGCGATGAGGAAGGCGCCGATGATGGTCCCGACGATCCGGCCCTGCCCCCCGAACAGGCTCGCGCCGCCGATGACCGCTGCGGCGATGACGTCGAGTTCCAACGAGATGCCGTAGTTCGGCTGACCCGAGTTGACCCGGGAGGCGGCGATCATGCCGCCCAGACCGACGAGCACACCCGCCAGGACGTACACGTAGGTCAGGTTCCGGCCCACCGCGATGCCCGAGCGGCGCGCGGCTTCCAGGTTGGAACCCATCGCGTAGGTGTACTGCCCGAAGCGGGTCTGCGAGAGCAGGAACGCGACCCCGACGGCGACCACCGCGGTGATCACCACGGCGAACGGGATGCCGATGATCTCCCCGTTGCCGAGCAGCTGGAACGACCGGGGCAGACCGTAGACGCCGACCGCCCCGGTCATGATGAAGACAAGGCCCCGGCCGACCGACATCGTGCCGAGCGTCGCGATGAACGGGGGTATCCGGGCGACGGTCACCAGCAGCCCGTTGAGCAGCCCGGCCAGGGCGCCGACGCCGATCGCGACCGCCGTCGCCGCGAGGAGTGGGAAACCCAGGTCACGGACGACCATCGCTCCCGCCACACCGGCGAGCGCGGCGACCGACCCGACCGACAGGTCGATGCCCCGGGTGATGATGACCATCGTCTGCGCGGCGGCGATGATGGCGATCACCGCGGTCTGCGCGCCGATGTTGAACAGGTTGTCCGCCGTCAGGAAGTAGGGACTGGCGAAACTCAACGCGATGAACAGGACGACGAGCGCGGTGGCCGCGGTGAACTCGGAGAGCGCGTGGGAGATGCGCTCCCGCAACCAGTCGTTGAGCGCGCCGCCCCGGGCGTCCGCCGTTGCCTCGACAGCACTCATCGTCGGACCCGACCTTCCTCCACTGTGCCCCCGGTTTCACAGGCGTCTGCACCGGCGAACAACGCACTTCTCAGCAACCGGACCTCCCAGGAAGTCACCCACGGGTCCACACCCGCAGCGCCTTGCGCGATAGATCGGATGTTTCCTGCGATCAGGCGTTACCTTGCCATGGTCACACTCATGTTGCCAAGGTCTTACAGCCATGTTGTGGCATCGTTAGGGCCCATTTCCGGCGAGATACGTCGGACCAAACTCCACCACCTGTGACCGACTGTCGCGTGCACCCCGTCCCCGGGGCCAACCGACAAGCCCGCCGTGCCGGCCACTGTCAGCGACAACGCCCGAGAACCACCTCGTGGGCGTCATCGCCGTCGGCCCTCGCTGCCCGGTCGCCACTCGCCTTGAGCATGTTATCGATAACATGCTATGTTCCGCCAAGGAGTCGAGGGCACGTCCCTCCCGTTCGGAGTTACCGACACCTCGAAGGGCATCGGGTCCCGCGACCCGGTCGACGGTCGGTGACCTGTCCGAGCCACACCTGTCCGGCGTACGCCGTGTTCCCGCGTCCGCGCACGCGACAGCTCGCATCGTGACGTCCGCCCTCAGGCCATCGCCGTCGGCCGCCTGTCGGCCACCCGGGGTCCCTCCACACCCGCCCCGAACCCGTTTCCGACGGCAACCCACCACCGGTTGGACAGGCCGATCCCCCGACTCCGGCCGCCACCATCTCGAAAGGCAGAACCCCATGGACAAGATCCCCGACGAAGACGCTCCACGACCCCGGTTCCGGGGCCGTCGGGCGCTGGTGCCGATCGCGGCCACCCTCGCGGCCGTCGCCGCGACGGTGGCGATGACCTCGGCCGCCAACGCCGGCACCACCCTGGGCGCCTCGGCGGCCGAGAAGGGCCGCTACTACGGCGCCGCGGTACCCGCCTTCAAGCTGTCGGACAGTCAGTTCGCAGGCATCGTGAACCGGGAGTTCAACCAGCTCACTCCCGAGAACGAGATGAAGTGGGACGCCACCGAGCCGCAGCAGGGCCGGTTCACCTACTCCGGTGGCGACCAGATCGTCGCCCACGCCCAGTCGCACGGCATGCTGGTCCGCGGTCACACGCTGCTGTGGTACCAGCAGCAGCCGGGCTGGGCGCAGGGCATGTCCGGCACCGCGCTGCGCAACGCCGCGATCAACCACGTCACGCAGGTCGCCACCCACTTCCGGGGCAAGATCTACGCCTGGGACGTGGTGAACGAGGCGTTCGCCGACGGTGGCAGCGGGGGACGGCGCGACTCGAACCTGCAGCGCACCGGCAACGACTGGATCGAGGCGGCGTTCCGCGCCGCCCGCGCCGCCGACCCGGGCGCGAAGCTCTGCTACAACGACTACAACACCGACGGGATCAACGCGAAGTCCACGGGCATCTACAACATGGTGCGCGACTTCAAGTCCCGCGGCGTGCCGATCGACTGCGTCGGCTTCCAGTCCCACCTGGGCACCTCGGTGCCCGGCGACTACCAGGCCAACCTGCAGCGCTTCGCCGACCTCGGCGTCGACGTGCAGATCACCGAGCTGGACATCACCCAGGGCTCCAACCAGGCCAACGCCTACGCCCAGGTCACCCGGGCCTGCATGGCCATCTCCCGCTGCACAGGCATCACCGTGTGGGGTGTGCGGGACAGCGACTCCTGGCGCGGTAACGACAATCCGCTGCTGTTCGACCGCTCGGGCAACAAGAAGGCGGCGTACACCTCCGTCCTCAACGCCCTGAACTCCGGAACGCCCATTCCGACCACCGCGCCGCCGACGACCCCTCCGCCGACGACGCCGCCGCCCACCACCCCGCCGCCCACGACCCCGCCGCCGACCACCCCGCCACCGACCGGTGACGGGTGCACGGCCTCGGTGTCGCTGAACTCCTGGAACGGCGGCTTCGTCGCCACCGTCAAGGTCACCGCCGGGTCGACGGCCCTGCGGGGCTGGACGGTCCGGGTCACGCTGCCCTCGGGCACCGCCGTCACCAACACCTGGAGCGCGCAGGCCAGCGGCTCGTCGGGCACCGTGGACTTCCGCAACGTCGACTACAACGGCCAGGTCGGCGCGGGAGCCAGCACCGAGTTCGGCTTCCAGGGCACCGGCTCCAGCCCGTCCGGCACCCCGACCTGCACCGCGAGCTGACCCGTCCCCTCTCAGCTCACCACCCCGGCACCCCCGGGGCGTCGCGGACGTACCGCGCGCCCCGGGGGTGCCGTCCATCTCGGCCGTCGATCACCGTGGAACGTGCCGCCGGCGGGGAGTCGTCGGGCAGCCCCCGGGCCAGCAGCACCTGGACCCGCGGTTCCCGACGAGTCCCACCTCAAGACGGGGCTGGGCTGCGGCGACGGGCGGTGGCCATCCGCTGTGGCTGCCCGCCGTGTCGATGCGCCGGTGAGCGGTATACCTCAGAGGTATGAATATGACTCCGAGGTATACCGCTCAGCACCGCATCCGCCCCCCACGAAGGTGACCGGCGGTCACCTCCGGCCGCCGGCTGCGCCCACGACCTGACGCGCGGGCCCGCGCCCGGTCCAGCGAACTCGGTCGACGGCCCGGCGGGCCTCGATCCGGCCGAGACGACACAGGTCCGGGCCGGGGCGACGTCGCCCCGGCCCGGACCTTCACTACTGCCGCTAGCGCTGGGTCCAGCGCTGGTTGGTGGCCCCCGTGCAGGACCAGAGGATCACCGTGGTGCCGTTGGCGGTCGCGTTGTTGTTGACGTCGAGGCAGAGGCCGGACTGCGCCCCGCTGATCGTGCCGTTGGTGTTGATGGTCCACCGCTGGTTGGCCCCGCCGTTGCAGTCCCAGATCTGGACCTTGCTGCCCGCCGCGGCGTTGGTGGGCGCGTCCAGGCACTTGCCGAGCGACTGGAGGGTCTGCCCGTTGGCCGTCCAGCGCTGGTTGGCGGCCCCGTTGCAGTCCCAGATGACCGGCTGGGTGCCGTTGGTGGTGTTGCTCTGCGGGACGTCCAGGCAGCGGTTCGAGGCCACGCTGGCGAGCGCGAAGGACGTGCTCGGAGGCGGGGTGGTGGTGGGCGGCGGGGTGGTGGTGTCGCCGCCGCTGACCCGGTACACCACCGTGCCGTGCGCCGGGACGCTTGCCGAGATGGCGCCGGTGCTGGTGGTGGTGGCGTTGCTCCAGGCCTCCACAAGTGTGAACGAGCTGCCGGACTTGCCGACGGCGGCGGCAGTGGTGGAGATCGTCGTCGTGGAGCCACCCTGGTTGAACAGGGCGACGGCGACGTCACCGTTGGCCAGCCGCTTGGCGAGCACCCGACGGGTGCCGTCGAACGAGACCTGCGTGCCCTGCAGCCCGAGCGAGTCCTGGTTGATCGCGACCAGGTTGGCGTTCTTGAGAATTGTCTGCGTCGCGGAGTTCATGTTGCGCACGTCGTTGCCGGCGATCAGCGGCGACGCCATGACTGCCCACATCGCGAAGTGGCTGCGCATCTCGGTGTCGTTCATGCCGCCCCGGCCGACCTCCATCATGTCCGGGTCGGTGAACGAACCCGGTCGCGCGTAGGGCGCCAGGGGGACGGTGACGTTGATGATGTTCTGGATGCCCATCGGGTAGCCGTTGGTCTGCCCGGTGTCCCACGCGTTGGTGATGTCCTCGGTGGTCCGCCAGATGTTGGCCACGTCGCCCCAGTTGCGCTGCGGACCGGTCTTCGCGTGGATGCTGTTGGGGTTGATGCTGTAGACGATCTGCCGGCCGCTCGCGGCCAGCGCGTCACGCATCTTGGCGAACGTGGTGACCTGATCGTTGATGCTGCCGTTCGGGGAGCACCAGTCGTACTTCAGGTAGTCGACGCCCCACGCGGCGAACTGCCTGGCGTCCTGTGCTTCGTGGCCCTGGCTGCCGGTCGCGCCCGGGTAGCTGTTGAAGTACTGGGCGCAGGTCTTGTCGACAGGCACCTGGTAGAGGCCGAACTTCAGCCCTCGGGCGTGCAGGTAGTCACCGAGCGCCTTCATCCCGCTGGGGAAACGGGTGGGGTCGCCCTGGAGGTTGCCGGAGCTGTCGCGGTTCGGGTTGAACCAGCAGTCGTCGACCACGACGTACTGGTAGCCCAGATCGCGCATGCCGTTGCTGACCATCGCATCGGCAGTCTGCCGGATCAGCCCCTCGTTGATGTTGCAGCCGAACGAGTTCCAGCTGTTCCACCCCATCGGGGGTGTCCGGGCGACGCCGTTCTCCAGCGCCTGTGCACCGGGGGCGCGCAGGCCCACGAGGGCGGCGGCCACGAGCAGCCCGGCCGCCGCCGCCCGCCCCCAGTACCGGGCTCGGACGTTTCGCTTCATGCGGGAGCATCCCTTCGTGATGCCGTCCACCGGGGACAGCGGCCCGGATGAGGCGGGCGTCATGGTGTCTACGAGCCCACTGTTAGCGTTAACAGCGGACGCCGGTCATATTACGGAGCCGTTACGTCGAATTCAACTACTTCCATGTATCGACGCACTGTCTCCGTACGAACACAGGGGCGGCATCCGGTCGCGTGACCGGAAACCGCCCCTGCCGGCGAGCCGTCAACAGGCCACCGCGCGTCGACGCTCGGACGTCGGCGCGACGGTGTCGCGGTCGCCGAGCAGGATCGCTGGAACTGCGAGAAGGACCACCGCGTCCCACTCGTACCACCCGAGTTGACCTCCGCCCCGGTACCACCTCGTCAGTGGGAGGCGAAGATCGACCGGTGGCGGTTGCTGTGCCACTGCTGGTTGGTGACCTGTTCGGGTTAGCGTTAACACAGCCGCTGGTCGATGACCGGCAGCAGCCGGTGGGCCCGCCAGGTCGGGGGCCCGCTGCCGGGTCGCCCCGGCCGGGGTGCGGCCGGCCGGGGCGAACCAGATCTCAGCTGCGCAACTGCCACTGCTGGTTGGTGCCGCCGTTGCACGCCCAGAGGATGAGCTTCGTGCCGTTCGCCGTCCCGGCGCCGTTGGCGTCCAGGCAGAGGCCCGACTGCGCGCCCGTGATCGTGCCGTTGGCGTTGACGTTCCACTGCTGGTTGGCCTGGCCGTTGCAGTCCCAGATCACCACGGCCGTGCCGTTGGCCGTGCCCTGACCGGAGGCGTCCAGGCACTTGGTGCCGTACACCATCAGCTGCCGACTCGCGGTCTGGGTCCACCGCTGGTTGGCGGCGCCACTGATGCAGTCCCAGATCTGGGCCTGCGTGCCGTTTGTGGTGCTGGAGTTGCCGATCTCGGCGCAGCGACCCGACTGGACGCCGACGAGCTGCACGTTCTGCGGATTGGTGCTGCCGCCGCTCTGCACGCCTGCGGAGCTGATGACCGTTTGCGCGCCGGACGGCCAGTTGCCGTTCGAGACCGTGACGTTGCTGTTGACGACGTTGCCGCGGTCGCCGTTCGTCACGTTCGTGCCGCTGCTGGTCGACCAGTTGTTGGTGACCGTGAAGTTGCCCATGTTCTCGGCGTAGTAGTAGTTGGCGGTGGCCCAGGTGCCGACGGAGGAGAACACGTTGTTACGGGCGGTGTAGTAGCGCGAGCCCTCGTCGAAGTAGAGCCCGAACCAGCCGTTGGTCCGCAGGCAGTAGTTCTCGGAGATCAACCCGCCCGGGTTCGCCGACAGCGTGTAGATGCACCCGCCGTCGGTCATCTGCTGCATGACGTCGTGCACGTAGTTGCCGATGACCTGGTTGTTGGCGGCGGTGGTCGCCGTCGAGTAGCGGGGCTGGTAGTTGTACAGGCCCCGGTTCGCGTAGTGCTGGCTACCGCCGGCGTCGTTGGCGCCCCAGCCGTAGCCGACCGACATGCCGGTGTACGGCATGTTGTACACCTCGTTGTGCGAGACCAGCGAGGTGTTCACGTAGGTGGTCAGGATCGAGACCACGCCGCGGTACTCCAGACCGAGATCGTGCACCCGGTTGTTGCTGATCGTGACGTTCCGGTTGACCATCCGCTGGTCGCTGGGGTGGTGGGCGTCGGCGCGCACGCCGCCGACCACGACGCCGCCGGCCGAGTTGCGGGCGATCTCGGAGCGGGTGACGGTGATGTTGTTGACGCCCAGGCCGACGCCGCTGGCGTGGGCGTTGGCGTCGTTGCCGATACCGATGGCCGTCTGCCCCAGGTTGACGAACTGGGAGTCACTGAAGGCGATGGTGTTGGCGGCGGAGACCTGCACGGCGGCCGGCATCTGGGCCCAGCTCGGGCGGGTGGCCTCGAACAGCGGGCAGCCCTCCTGGCAGGAGGTCAACGCGTCGGACGGACGGGCCCAGGTGCCGACGATGTGCGCGCCGGTCTGCTGGTCGGCGAAACCGTTGCTGCCGCTCGGGCCGAGCCAGCTGGTGCCGGTGAAGGTGATCCCGCTGAACGAGATGTGGTGCGCCGGCGCGTCGTACGTGCCGCCGACGTTGACCAGGGACTGCAGCTGCGGCAGCTCCACGCTGACGCTGCTCATGTTCTGCCCGGAGAGGGGGATGTAGTTGAGCTGACCGCTGCCGGGGTTGAGATACCACTCCCCCGGCGAGTCGAGGAACTCGTACGCATTGGCCAGGTAGAACGGGCCGGCCCGGTGGGGGCGGGACAGGGTGTCGAAGCCGAACGTGTTGTTGTTCCAGGCCGGCTGCTGCATGGTCAGGAAGTTGCCGCTGATGCTCTGCACAGGCGAGTACCTGTCGGTGAACGAGCCGACGCTCTCCACCTCGACCCGGTTCTGGTTGCCGACGTTGTTGAGGTAGCTCAGCGCGCTGTTGCTGAACCGCATGCCCGACGTGGTGAACGTGAAGTCGGACCTGTTCACCGCCGTGCGCGCCCGGGTGGCGATGGCGCCGTTGACGTAGAGCTGGCGGCTGTCGATCCCGGCCGGGACGCTGGCCCGCCAGATGTTCTTGCCGGAGTCGACGAGGGACCACCCGGTGACCGCCCGGGCGCCGCTGATCGTCGGTCGGGCCGAGGCCGCAGCCCGCCAGATCACCTGGTAGCCGTTGTTACCGGAGTCGGCGGCGGTGAGCCGGAACGGCGCCGCGAGCCGGTACACGCCGTCGGCCAACTCCACGACGATGTCGCCGGACATCGTGCTGTTGAGCGACCGCACGGCGGTCTGCGCCGCCGTCAACGAGCAGGGCTGGGCGGAGGTGCAGGTGGTGCCCGTGCCGTTGGGGGACGCATAGAGGGTGGTGGTGGCCGCGAGGGCCGGAGACGCCGAGGCGGTCACGGCGACCAGAGCGGTCACCGCCGCCGCGGCGGCGCCGGCGAGAAGCCGGCGTGCCACGGAGATGGTTGATGGGACGGACATGGGACGGTCTCCTGGGGTGACGGGGGTGGTGGGGGAAACGCCTCAGCGAGGCGGGTTCGGGGGCGGATGGGCGTTAGCGCTAACACCACGGGCGAGCCGTCGCCGGGTCAGGCGACGACCTTGCGCAGGTGGTGCAGGCCGTCGATGGCGAGGCGGTCCTGCGAGGCGGCCAGGGGACGCCAGATCGACGCCGCGGTGGCGATCGTCGCGTTGTCGGCCGTGAACGACTCGATGCAGACCGCACCCTGGTAGCCGGTGCCCCGCAGGACGGTGAAGAAGCGGGGCCAGTCGAAGTGATCCGCGCCTGGGGCGCCGCGGTCGGTGCCGCTGACCTGGACGTGCTTGATGTGCGGGCCGGCAAGCGCGAGCGCGGCGTAGGGATCGGACTCCTCGATGTTCATGTGATAGGTGTCGATCATGATGCCGACGTTCGCGGGCAGGCCGTCGATCAGGTCGACCGTCTGCTCGATGGTGTTGACCACGCTCGTCTCGTAGCGGTTCAACGCCTCGACACCGATGCTCACACCGCACTCGCCGGCCCGCTCGGCCACCGGCGTCAAGGCCCGCCGAAAGTCGGCGTAGCAGGCCGCACGCTCCGCCGGCGACATCCGCCAGGTGCGGCCCACCGCGGCGTACACCGGCCCGCCGACGCACGGCGCGCCCACGGCCGCCGCGCTCGCCACACACCCCATGAGGTACGCGACTGTCGACTCGACGACGGCCGGCGCCGCGTCCACCAGGTCCCGCCCGGGCGGGGTGACAGCGCAGACACCGACCGCGACGAGACCGTGCGCGGCCAGCAGGTCCCTGGTGCGCGCCGGGTCCCAGTCGCCGGGCTGCTCGATCGGCAGTTCGACCGCGTCGAACCCGAACGAGGCGATCCGCGGGATCAGCTCGGCGAGGGCCTCGTCGTCGACGGGCGAGGCCCACACCCAGGGGTTGACGCCGATGGCGTACACCGCAAACCTACTTCCAGCGCTGGGGGTAGCCCGGCAGGTCGGTGCAGCCACACATCGCGTAGTGCAGCGGCGGCATGCTGGCGTCGAGGTACTGGTCCAGGTTGTCCTGGGTGATCGTCGGCTGCGGCAGCTTCCACGGGTTGGACACCTGGGTGCCGTCGAGGATGCTCAGCGCGGCGATGATCGGCGTCCGCCACTGGTACGTCGGATACGTCGGCGCGATGGCGGTGAGCTTCTTGTCCTTCCACAGCTTCAGGAAGTCGAGCTGGTCCTCACCGTTCATCGGCGGTACGGGTTTGCCGGCGTCCTGGAACGCCTCGACCGCCGCCACGGCGACCGCTCCGGCGTCCATCCAGACCCCGTCGATCGTGCCGTACCGCTGGATGTAGTCGTTCACGATCTTCTTGGTCTTGGCCGGGTCACCGTCGGTGAACTCGACCCCGACGACGTTGACCTTCGCCTTGTCCAGGGCGATCTTCGCGGCCGACCAGCGGGTCTCCAGCACGTCGACGCCGGGCAGGATGCGCAGGGCCAGCACCTTGCCGCCGGGCTTCATCTTCTGGCTGACGAACTCCGCGCCCACGTGGCCGAAGCCGTAGCCGCCCACCGGGTTGATGAAGGTCACCGGACAGGTGGTGTTGACCCCCCGGTCGAAGACGACCACCGGAAGGCCCGCCTGGCAGGCCGCCTCGACCGCCGGGGTGAGCGTGGCTGTGGTGTTCGGCGAGACGATGAGGGCGTCGCACTTCTTGCCGAGCAGATCGTTGATGTCGGCGATCTGCTTCTGGTCCTTGCCCTCGGCGTCGACGTGCACGAACTCGCTGATCCGGCTCCGCTGCGCCTCGACCTCGGCCTGCATGGTCTTGAACCCGACCTGCCGCCAGGGGTTGTTCAGCGCCGCGTTGGAGAAGCAGATCTTGTGCTTGCCGGGCTTCCTGTACTTCGCGGTGTCCACCATCTTCGGGTTGAGCACCTGCTCCCACGGCTTGTCGGCCGGGCCCGTCGGTGCGGCGTCGAGCAGCGCCAGCTCGTTGTCGTAGTCGGCCTGCACGAAGAACTTGGACTGCTCACCGGTCCCCGACCCGGCCGCCGCGGAGGCGGTGCCGGAGGGGGACGCGGTCGGCTCGTCGGTGGCGCACCCCGCCAGCACCAGGACACTCACCGCGGCCAGAGCGGTCATGGATCGTCTCATCGAATCACCTTTATCGGGAGGAGGAGGAACGCAGGGACGAGACCGCCACGGCGAGCAGGATGATCACGCCCTGGACGGTGGATCTGAGAGCGCCGGAGACGCCTGTGAAGTTCATGAGCGCGAAGAGCGTCTCGAGGGTCAGCGCACCGAGCATCGCCCCGACGACCGAGCCGCGACCGCCGCCGAGGGCGACCCCACCGAGCACGACCGCGGTGATCGCCCCGAACTCCAGGCCGACGCCGGCCTGGAACGACACGCCGCTGTACCCGCCCAGGAGGATCGCCGCGACCGCCGCCGCGAGACCGCTGAGCATGAACGCGATCGTCTTGGTACGCACGACCCGTACGCCGCTCAGCTCGGCGGTGCGCGGATTGTCGCCGACGGCGACAAGTGTGCGACCGAAGTCGGAGCGCGTCAGTACGACGGCGACCGCGGCGACGACCACCAGGACGAGCAGCGCGTACGGGATCCGGCCCAGCAGCGGCACGTCCTCGATGGCGCGTCGGCCGAAGCGGCGGAACTCCTCGGAGAGCCCGCCCTTGGGAGCGCCGTCGGACCACAGGTACACGGCGCCGACGAGGATCAGGAACATGCCGAGAGTGGTGATGAAGGACGGCACCCGCAGCACCGTGGTCACCAGGCCGTTGACCAACCCGACGAGCGCGCCGCCGGCGAGCAGCAGCACGACCACCGGCCAGGTGCGCGACGGGTCGCTGTCGATGAGCCGGGCCGCGACGACGACCTGCGCCGTGACCAGCGAGCCGACGGAGAGGTCGAACTCTCCGCAGACGATCACGAAGTACTGACCGGCGGCGAGCAGGATGATCGGCGCCGACCGCCCGAGGAACGACATCAGCGACGACGGCGCGAGGAAGTCGGGCTGGACGAACGCGACAAGGATCAGCAGCACCACCAGGAGCGCGACGATCGGCGCGATCCCGTCGGTACGGATCCGCAGCGGCAGCGGACGACGTTCAGCGACCCGCATGGTCAGGACCCCGCCTTTCGCATGGCCCGTCGGGCGTAGACGGCGACGGCGGCGATGATGATCACGCCGCGGATCACCTGCTTGAAGAACGCGTCCACCTCGAGCTGGTTGAAGACCGCGTCGATGCTGGCGAGCAGCAGCACGCCGCCGACCGTGCCGAGGACTCCCCCACGCCCGCCCGCGAGAGCGGTGCCGCCGAGCACCACCGCGGCGATCGACTCCAGGTCGTAGAGCCCCTCGGTGCCCACCCGTGGGGCACCGGAGCCGAGTCGACTGGCCAGGTAGACACCGGCCAGACCGGCGCAGAGGGAGCACAGCACGTGGGCGGTGATGAGGACCCGGTCGTTGCGGACGCCGGAGAGCCGGGCGACCTCCGGATCGCCGCCGACGGCCACCAGGTGGTGGCCGAAGCGGGTCCGCGACAGCGCGAACCAGGCCGCCGCGGTCACGGCGAGCAGCAGCACGAAGGACACCGGGACCGGACCGACCCGCTGATATCCGAGCGTACGTACGAGAGCCGGTGCGCTCTCGCCGGCCGGGCCGTCGTAGCCGTTGTCGAGGTAGCCCTTGAGCAGCAACCCGACGCCGAGGGTCGCGATGAACGCGTTGATCCGCACCTTGGTGACCAGCACCCCGTTGAGCAGCCCGACGGCGGCGCTGACCGCGAGCGCGAGCCCGATCGCCGGGAGCATCGCGCCGTCGCTGCCGTTCATCGCCTCGGCCGCCACGAGCGTGCTCAGACTGATCACGAACGCCACGGAGAGGTCGAGCGAACCGCCGAGGATGACCAGGGTCTGCCCGACGGCGACGAGCCCGAGGCCGGCGGCGACGTGCAGCAGACTCACAGTCGTCGACTGGTTGAAGAGCTGCCCGCCGTCGAGCAGGACGACAAGCCAGCCGATGACCAGGGTGAGGGCCAGGGCCACGAACACACCCGGTACGGCGTGTCGGGCCGGACGAAGCGACAGGGCGCTCACCGGACCAACTCCATTCGCGACTGCGGGGCTCGCAAACCCGGCTCACTCCTCGCGCTCACGCTGAACCGCCTTTCGTTCGCGACTGCGGGGCTCGCAAAGCCGGCTCACTCCTCGCGCTCACGCGGCGGCCTCCCGGACGGTGCCGACCGCGAGGGCGACGACATCCTCCTCGGTCGCGCCGGCGGGCAGCTCGCCCGCGATCCGGCCGTCGCGCAGGACGACGATGCGGTCGCTCATGCCGAGCAGCTCCGGCAACTCCGACGAGATCATCAGAACGGCCGCGCCGTCGGTCGCCAGGCGGCGGACGAGATCGTGGATGGCCGACTTCGCGCCCACGTCGATACCCCGGGTCGGCTCGTCGAAGAGCAGGATCCGTGGTGTCAGCGCGAGCCAGCGGGCCAGGACGACCTTCTGCTGGTTGCCGCCGGAGAGGAAACGGATCTCCTGGTCGTCGCCTGCGGCACGGACCTCGACGGCGTCGAGCAGTTCACGCACCCGCGCGGTGCGGGCGGCGCGACCGGACCGCGCCGCGAACACGGCCCGGCTGGCGAGCAGCGCGTTGTCGAGCACCGACTGCCGGGCCACGATGCCCTCACCCTTGCGGTCCTCGGTGACGTACGCGATGCCCGCCCGCATGGCGGCGCGCGGTGAGCGCAGCCGCACCGGTTCGCCGTCGAGCTCGACGTCGCCGGTCGTGAACGGGGCGACTCCGAAGAGCGCACGGGCCAGCGCCGACCGTCCGGAACCCTGCAGGCCGCCGACGCCGAGCACCTCGCCGGCGCGCAACTCGAGGTCCACTCCGCGCAGCTTCCGGTTGCCCCCGCCGCGGACGGTGAGGCGCACCGGCCCGCGATCGTCGGGACCGGCCCGCTGCGGGTAGTAGCTGGACAGCTCGCGGCCGACCATGTGCCGCACCAGCTCGTCGGCGGTGGTCTGCGCGGTGTTCACAGTGGTCACCCGGCGGCCGTCCTTGAGGACCGTGATCCGGGTGGACAGGTCGAAGACCTCGGTGAGCCGGTGCGAGACGTACAGCAGGCCGATGCCGCGTTCCTGCAGGCGGCGTACCAGCCCGTAGAGCAGCTCGACCTCCTGGTCCGCAAGCGCCGCGGTCGGCTCGTCCATGATGAGCAGCCGCGCGTCCAGGGCGAGCGCCTTGGCGATCTCGACGACCTGTTGCTGGGCGACGCCGAGCCGCCCCACGCGGGAGTCGGCCGGCAGCGCGGTCTCCCCGATCGAGGCCAGCAGACGCCGGGTGCGGTCGAGCATCTCGCGGCGGTCGACCAGCCCGCGCCGGACCGGCTCGTGGCCCAGATAGACGTTCTCCGCGACGGTGCGCTCGGGCAGCAGGTTGAACTCCTGGTGGATGATGCCGACGCCGGCCCGCTGCGCGTCGCGGGGGCCCTGGAAGACGCGCGGTCGGCCGGCGAACTCGACGGTGCCCTCGTCCGGGGCGTACCCACCCGAGACGATCTTCATGAGCGTCGACTTCCCGGCGCCGTTCTCACCGACGACCGCGTGGACCTCGCCCGGCGCCACGTCGAGGTCGACCCCGTCGAGGACGCGCACACCGAGAAAGGACTTGCCGATGCCCCGCAGGGCCAGCAACGGTGCCGGTGGTGGATCTGCCATCCCGATAGCCCTTACACATAGTAGTCATCGAAGAGATCCATACGTCGGTCGGTAGGCCGTTCGACGCGCTGAGCGACGCACTTTCGTAGCTCTCTGCAGAACTTGCGTTTTTATGGTGCAAACATTTCCTTGACATCGAGGAAACATCACACGTATGAAGATAGATGTTTGGATGCGCGTCCGCAATCCTCGATCTGCGGCGACTGCCAGGCCCGGCACTCGATCGGCCCGACTGTCGGCCCAGGCGGGTCAGACCCGACCACTCCTACTCGGGGGTAACATCAGACGCTCGACGTTACATTGACACCGATCACTGGATAGCCCATCCTGACCTCGCAGACCAGGGACGCACACACAGCCCACGTCACGCTGTGTGACGTCCTGCGGGGCTGACTGCCGTTTCGGCGGACGGCACGACGACCGCGACCAGCACATTCGTGGCCCACACGCGCCCAGGCACAACCTGGCGCGTGCCGGACCCGTGCTCGCAAACGGAGTTGCCCGCCCAGACCTAGGAGACGGCATGCGTCGCCCCACCATGATCATAGGAATGATCGTCGGCCTGTTAGTGGCCCTCGGCCTGGCCCCGCCGGCCTCGGCCGCCCCGGCCTTCCGCGCCCTGTTGTTCACCAAGACCGCCGGCTACCGGCACGACTCGATCGCCGCCGGAATCTCGATGTTCCAGCAGCAGGCGGCCGCGAACAACTTCGAGCTTGTGGCGACCGAGGACGCGAGTGTCTTCACGCCCTCCAACCTCGCCACCTTCGACGTCATCATCATGTTCCAGACCTCCGGCATGGTGTGGACCTCGGCCGCCCAACGCCAGGCCGTGGAGGGCTACCTCGCCAGCGGCAAGGGCATCGTCGGTGTGCACAACGCCACCGACATGGGCATCGAGTCCGAGTACCCGTGGTGGGACCAGACCATCAACGGCGGCGCCCACATGCCCGAGCACTCCCCAGGCGTTCTCGCCGGCACCGCCATCGTCGCCGACAAGCAGCACCCGTCGACTGTCGGCCTGCCGGACCGCTGGAACCGCAGCGAGGAGTGGTACAACTTCGACTCCAACCCGCGCGGCAACGTCCACGTCCTGGTGACCGCCGACGAGCGCACGTACAACCCGGGCTCCCGGGCGATGGGTCCGGACCACCCGATCTCGTGGTGCCGTAACGCCGGCGGCGGCCGGGTGTGGGCCACCGCGATGGGCCACGCGATCGAGTCCTACAGCGAGACGTACTTCCGCAACCACGTCCTCGGCGGCGTCAAGTGGGCCGCCGGCAACCAGCCCGGCGACTGTGGCGGCACCGTCTGGAGCAACTTCGAGAAGCGCACCCTGGACGACAACACCGCCGACCCGATGGCGCTGGCCGTGCTGCCGGACGGCCGCGTGCTCTACGTCCAGCGCGGCGGACAGGTCAAGATCTTCAAGCCGAGCACGAACAGCACCGTCACCGCCGCCACGCTGAGCGTCTACACCGGCGGTGAGGACGGCCTCACCGGCGTCGCGATAGACCCGGCATTCGCCAGCAACGGATACGTGTACGTCTATCATTCGCCGGCGAGCAGCACGACCGACGTCAACCGGGTCTCCCGCTACACGCTCACCGGTGACACCCTGAACCTGGCCAGCGAGGCCCGGATCATCGACATCCCGGCGTACCGGGACCGGACCTTCGCCGAGCCCGGCCACACCGGCGGCTACATCGAGTTCGGTCCGGACGGCAACCTCTACATCGGCACCGGCGACGACACCCCGCCCAACCTCGACCCCAACTGGCAGGGCTACGCCCCGCTGGACTGGCGGTCGGGCAAGGCCAACCTGGACGCCGCCCGATCCGCCGGCAACACCAACGACCTGCGCGGCAAGCTGCTGCGCATCACGCCCTCGGCCACCGGTGGCTACACCATCCCGACGGGCAACCTCTACCCCCAGGGCACCGCGCAGACCCGACCCGAGGTCTACGCGATGGGCTTCCGCAACCCGTTCCGATTCTCGATCGACGCGTCCACCGGCTGGGTCTACCTGGCCGACTACGGCCCCGACCGCAACCCGCCGACGACCAACAGGGGTCCCGAGGGGCTCGTCGAGCTCAACGTGATCAAGGCGGCCGGCAACTACGGCTGGCCCTTCTGCCACGGCAACAACCAGCCGTACGCGCCGTTCAACCCGGACACCGGCGTCGTCGGGTCGAAGTTCAACTGCAGCGCCCCGGTCAACAACTCGCCCAACAACACCGGCCTGGTCAACCTCAAGCCGATCGTCGCGCCCAACATCTGGTACGGCTACCCCGCCTCGACGACCTTCCCGGAGCTGGGCTCCGGCGGGTCGGCGCCGATGGGTGGGCCGGTCTACCGCTACAACGCGGCGAACCCGTCGGCGACGAAGTTCCCAGCCTACTACGACGGCGTGCACTTCTTCTACGAGTGGTCGCGCAACTTCATCAAGGAGACGCACTTCGACTCGTCGACGGCTGTCACGCGGACCAACTCGTTCATGCCCGGCGGCAACTTCAACAAGCCGATGGACATGGAGTTCGGCCCGGACGGCTCGCTCTACCTGCTGGAGTGGGGCTCCAACTTCGGCGGCGGCAACAACGACTCCGGGCTCTACCGCATCGACTACATCCAGGGTGGACGCTCACCGATCGCGAAGGCCGTCGGCACGCCCACCAGCGGCAGCTCCCCGCTGACCGTCCAGTTCAGCAGCGCCGGCACTGCGGACCCGGACGCCGGAAACACCCTCAGCTACCAGTGGACCTTCGGTGACGGTGACACGTCCACGGCAGCGAACCCGTCGCACACCTACACCACCAACGGCAACTACACGGCGCAGCTGAAGGTCACCGACAACACCGGCAAGACCGGCTTCGCCAACGTGCAGATCACCGTCGGCAACACCGCCCCGGTCGTCACCATCAACGTGCCGCCCAACGGCGGCATGCTGAACTTCGGCGACAAGGTGTCGTACACGGTAAGTGTCTCCGACCCCGGCGGCGCGGCAATCGACTGCTCGAAGGTGCTCGTCAACCCGGCTCTCGGTCACGACGACCACGCGCACGAGACCACTGAGTACCCGGGATGCTCGGGCACCATCTCCACCGACCTGCTCGGCGGGCACCCCGAGGGCGCGAACCTGTACTACGTGCTCAACGCCCGCTACACCGACGACGGTGGCTCGGGTGGCGCGGCGCCGCTGACCGGCTACGCGACGGCGATCCTGCAGCCCAAGCACAAGCAGGCCGAGTACTTCAGCAGCCAGTCCGGCATCCGGGTCGTCGACCAGACCGCCGCGGAGAGTGGCAAGCGCGTCGGTGACATCTCCAACAACGACTGGGTGGCGTTCAACCCGATGAGCCTGTCGGGCATCAGCAACGTCAGCTACCGGCTGTCGTCACCGAGCGGTGGGGGTTCCATCGAGCTGCGGGCCGACTCGCCTACCGGCACCCTGCTGGCCACCACGACGGTGCCCAGCACCGGCGGCTGGGACAACTACCAGTCCACGTCGGCGGTGTCCGTGGCGGCCCTGTCCGGGACGCACACGCTCTACATGGTGTTCAAGGGCTCGTCGTCCAACTGGTTCGACCTCGACTCGTTCACCTTCGGGGGCAACGGCGTGGGGGTCCCCAGCTCCGGCGGCGGAATCGCCGGCCGGACCTGGACCGTCGCGGCGCAGCACAGCGGCAAGCTGATGGACGTCAGCGGCAACTCCACCGCCGACGGCGCCCAGGTCGTGCAGTGGGCGGCCACCGGCGGCAACAACCAGAAGTGGCAGGCGGTGGACGCCGGCAACGGCGCCGTCTACCTCAAGGCGGTGCACAGCGGTAAGTGCCTCGACGTCACCGGCGGATCCACCGCACAGGGCGCCTTCCTGCAACACAGCACCTGCACCAACTCCAACCAGCAGAAGTTCACCGTGACGGCGACCGGCACCACGGGTGTCTACACGGTCAAGAGCGCGCTCAGCGGGCTCTGCCTCGATGTCAACGGCGCCTCGACCGCCGACGGGGCCCGACTGTTGCAGTGGGGCTGCCACAGCGCCACCAACCAGCAGTGGCGGTTCACCGCGGTCTAACGATCAGGCCGTAGCTCCGCAAAGGCGCCGGCCACCCGATCTGAGGATCGGGTGGCCGGCGCACCGCGTTCAGCTGTGTGCCGTCACCCGCCGAGCAGCCCGGCATCGCGCAGCGCCGCCCAGAGCTGCTCCGGCACCTTCACGTCCGACCGGCGCAGGGTCTCGGTCACCTGGGCGGCGTCGCGCAGGCCGACAACTGTCGAGACCACTGTCGGATGCCGGCGGACGAACGCCAGTGCCGCCTGCGGCAGCGTGACGCCGTACGCCTGACAGACCGCGGCGATCCGCCGGGCCCGCTCGATCAGCTCCGGCGGCGCCTGCTGGTAGTTGTAGACCGCGTCCGCCGGCGGCTGGTCGCGGGCCAGCAGACCCGAGTTGTAGACGCCGGCGATCACCACGCCGACCCCACGGGCCTGCGCGGCGGGCAGCAGGTCGTCGAGCGCGCCCTGTTCGAGGAGTGTGTAGCGGCCGGCGCACATGACCACGTCGATGTCGGTCTGCTCGACGAACCGGGCCAGCATCGCCGACTGGTTCATGCCGGCCCCGATCGCGCCGATGACGCCCTGGTCGCGCAGTTCCACAAGCGCGGGCACCGCCTCGGTCGCCGCCTGCTCCCAGTGCTCGTCCGGGTCGTGCAGGTACACCACGTCCACGCGGTCCAGGCCGGTGCGTTCCAGGCTGGCCTCCAACGACCGGCGTACGCCGTCGCGGCTGAAGTCCCAGACCCGCCGCTTGTCGGCCGGCACGTCGAAGCCCTCCGAGTCGCGCTCCCCCGCGGTCTCCGGCGAGGGTACGAGCAGCCGCCCGACCTTCGTCGACACCACGTACTCGTCGCGCGGCCGGGACCGCAGCGCGTCGCCCAACCGCCGCTCGGACAGGCCGAGGCCGTAGTGCGGCGCGGTGTCGAAGTACCTGATGCCGGCGGCCCAGGCGGCGTCGACGGCGGCGGCGAACTCGTCGTCCGACGTCCCCCGGTACAGGTTGCCGCCCTGGGCGGCGCCGAAGCCCAGCGCGGTGAGGCGGACCGCCGGCCGGTGGGGCAGCGCCCGGCTCGTCATGACGCCTCCAACCGGTAGGCACGGAGGGCGGTTTCCCGCCAGATCGCCGCCTGCTCCTCGTCACCGAGTCGTTGCACCAGGTCGGCGAGCACGGCGACCCACCTGGTGTAGGAGCTGGCGAGCAGGCACACCGGCCAGTCCGAGCCGAACATGAGCCGGTCCGGGCCGAACACGGCGAGCGCGTGGTCGACGGCCGGCCGCAGGTCGTCGGCCGTCCAGGATGATCCGTCCACCTCGGTCACCAGCCCGGAGAGCTTCGCGGTGACGTTCGGTTCCGCGGCGAGCGCCCGCAGGTGGGTCGGCCAGTCGCCGAGGCCCCCCGTGCCGAGCGCCGGTTTGCCGAGGTGGTCCAGGACGAACGACACCTCGGGCAGGTCGCGGGCGAGCCGGGTGGCCGCCGGCAGCTGGTGGTCGCGGACCAGCAGGTCGTAGGCGAGGCCGGCCGCGCCGACCGCCGCGATGCCCCGCCGGACGTCGCGTCGGTCGAGGTACGCCGGGTCGGGTTCGGACTGGACGAGGTGCCGGATGCTTACCAGCCGCTCCCCGCCGCGTGCCGCCCGGAGCCGGTCGAGGCGCTCGTCGATGTCGTCTGCGGTGAGGTTGACCCAGCCGACGACTCCGCTGATGAGCGGGTCGTCGGCCGCGATGCCGAGCAGGTGTTCCGTCTCCGCCACTGAGGCGATGGACTGCACGACGACGGTCTCGGTGACGCCGGCGGCCCGTGCTGCCGGGGCGAGGTCCGCCGGGGTGAAGTCGTTGTCGATCGCCGCCATCGTGTCCGGGTCGATCCAGGGTTGCGGGTGTCGCGCACGGACCCAGAGATGGTGGTGGGCGTCGACGATGCCGGGGCGCCCGGCCGGCGAGGTCTGCGTCATCGGCCCAACCAGCCGCCGTCGACGGGCAGGACGGTGCCGTGCACGTAGTCCGAGGCCGCGGCGGCCAGGAACACGGTGGCGCCGGCCAGGTCGTCGGCGCGTCCCCAGCGGCCGGCCGGGATCCGGCCCAGGATCGCGTCGTTGCGCGCGGCGTCGTCACGGAGCGCCTGGGTGTTGTCGGTGGCGATGTACCCGGGCGCGATCGCGTTGACGTTCACCCCGCGACCGGCCCACTCGTTGGACAGGGCTCTGGTCAGCCCGGCGAGGCCCGACTTCGCCGCGGTGTAGCTGGCGACGTTGATGCCGCCCTGGAAGCTCAGCAGCGAGGCGGTAAAGATGATCTTGCCCCGGCCGCGGTCGAGCATCCGCCGACCGATCTCCCGGCTCAACACGAACTGGCTGGACAGGTTCACCTGCAACACCCGGTCCCACATCTCGTCCGGGTGCTCGGCGGCAGGCGCCCTGGCGATCGTGCCACCGTTGTTCACGAGGATGTCCACCGGCGCCACCGCCGCGGCCTCCTCGGCCAACCGGTAGACCGCGGCCCGGTCACCCAGGTCCGTGCGGATGCCTGTGAACCGGCGACCGGCCGCCTCGACCCGCCGCTGCACCTCGCTGCCCTCGGACTCCATCTGTGCCGACACCCCGATGACGTCCGCGCCGGCCACGGCCAGGGCCTCCGCCATCGCCAGGCCGATCCCGCGCCGGGCGCCGGTCACCAACGCCGTACGTCCCGTCAGGTCGAACAGGGCGCTCATCGGCCCTCCTCCCGCCAGTCGAGCAGCACCTTCATGACGCCGCCACCACCCTCCAGAGCCGTGAACGCGTCCGTGACGCCGGCCACGGGGAGCACCCGGGAGATCAGCTCCTGGGCGGGAATGGCGCCCGCCGCGACAAGCCGGATCGCCTCCACCACGTCCTCGCGCTGGTACAACCGCGCGCCCAGCAACTCCAGCTCCCGCCAGAAGAACCGGTGCAGGTTCACCGGACGCGGCTGCGGGTGGATCGCCACCATCACCAGCCGACCCCGGGTGGTCAGCACGTCCACGGCCGTGCCGACCCCGGCGGCGGAACCGGACACCTCGAACGCGACGTCCGCGCCCGCGCCCCCGGTCCGCTCGTCGACGAGGGCCACCACATCGGTCGGACCCGGGTCCACAGCCTCGATCCCGATCCCCGACGCGACCCCGCGCCGGAAGCCGTCCGGTTCGACGAGCAGGACCTCCGCCCCACGCGCCTGGGCGACGGCCGCGATGAGGACGCCCACCGGGCCGCCGCCGACGACGACCACGTGGTCTCCGGACGTCACCTTCGCCCGTCCGACGTCGTGCACCGCGACCGCGACCGGCTCGACGAGCGCCGCGTGGTCCAACGGCAGGTCGTCGGGGAGCGGAAGCACCAACTCGGCCGGCACGGTCCACGAGGACTGCATCGCACCGGGCGAGTCGATGCCGAGGAAGTTCATGGCGTGGCAGATGTGCGAATTGCCGCGGCGGCACGCCGCGCACCGCCCGCAGGCGCGGGTCGGCATCACTGTGACGGGCTGCCCGACGGTCAGGCCGTCGACGCCGTCGCCCAGCGCGGCGACCCGGCCGGACATCTCGTGCCCGATCACCGCCGACGCGCCCACCCGGGCGTCCATGTCGCCGTGGAAGATGTGCAGGTCCGTGCCGCAGATCCCGGTGTACGCCACCGCGATCCGCACCTGGCCGGGGCCCGGCGGTTCGGGGGCGCGATCCTCGATCCCGAGATCACGCGCACCCCGGTAGACAACTGCCTTCACTGCTGCTCCGTCTCAACGTGGTTGGTTCGTACGGTGCCCACGACCATGGGCGCACTGCCGCCCGGCACACCCGAGGTCCACAGTCCTTGGCTCACCAGGGAAGCTGAAGCCGAACGGCGGCAGGCGTGCGGAGGCGTGTGCCAGGACGGCCAGACCTGCCTCCCTTGTGTCGACGACACGGACACCGTAATCATCCGACGAATTCTGGTCCAGTCGTCGCCGCGTACCAGAGGCACGACATTCTGCCTCCCTTCGGTCGTGGAAGCGGTCGGCGGCCTCAGTGCCGCAGGGGCGCCACGTCGTTCTGCGCGGCGACGGCGTCGGCGAGCAGGGCGTCGACCCGGACCGGTGGGGCGGTGGGCATGTGCTCGGCCACCGCCAGCAGGCGTTTGCCCGCCCGTTCCGGTCGGACGTTCGGGCTGTGCGCGGCCTGGCTGCCGGCTCGGTGTCCGGCCGCCGCGATCGCCACCTCGTCGATCTGGATGCCCAGGCCCGGCGTGTCGCCGAGGATGAACGCGCCGTCCTCGACGTGCAGGTCGAGGCCGATGCCCGCGGGCGGCCGCAGATCCTGTAGCTCGCTGACCAGGTGGTTCGGCACCGAGGTGGCGGCGTGCAGCAGCCCGACGGGGATGTTGCCGATGGGGCTGACCGGCAGGTCGTGGGCATGTGCCAGGGCCGCCACCCGCAGGAAGTGGGTGACGCCCCAGACGGCGGCCATCTGGACGATGTCGACAGCGCCCGCCCCGATCAGCGGGCGGTACTGCTCCAGGCCTGTGAGGTTCTCGCCGGTGGCGACCGAGGCTCGGACGCCCCGGCCGACCGCGGCCAGACCCTCGGCGTCCCAGCGGCGGACCGGCTCCTCGATCCAGATCAGATCGAGGGTGCGTTCCAGCTCGGCCACGTGCCGGACGGCCTGCTTGCGCGACCACGCCTCGTTGACGTCGAGCATCAGACCGGGCCGCCGGCCGTGGCCCGCCTCGGTCAGCACGTCCCGCACCAACCCGAGCCGGTGTCGATCCCGCTCGATGTCGAGACCGCCCTTGAGCTTCGCGGCACGCAGGCCCAACCCCGCGTAGACCTCGTACTCCGCGACGAGCTCGTCGTCGGTCAGACCGATGTCGAGCCCGGACGCGTAGGCGGGGACGCGCCGGTCCCGTCCGCCGAGCAGCCGCCAGAGCGGCTCACCGGCGAGCTGCGCCTTGATGTCCCACAGTGCCGTGTCCAGGGCGCCGATCGTCCCGAACACCGGGCCGCCGTGACCGGCCTTGAAGGTGTGCCGGAGCATCCGGTCGTACAGGGTGGTCACCGCGCGGGGATCTTCCCCCTCGATGGCCGGGAAGATCTTCTCGATCTCCACGTGCGGTCCCAGGCCGACGCCGCTGATCCCCGCGTCGGTCTCGACGATGGTGATCGGCACCGTCGTGACGCCGTCGGGGAACACGCCGTTGGCGTCCCCGACGGGCCGGCCCCACTCCTGGACCGTGGTGAGGGTTCGATACCCGGTGATGCGCATGTCAGCCTTTCGTGGAACCAGCGGCGACGCCGTCGGCGATCTGGCGCTGAAGGAACAGGTAGACCGCCAGGACGGGGATCGCGGCGATGAGCACCCCGGAGGCGAACGTGGGAATGTCCTCGGAGTACTGCCCCCGCAGCGAGGTCACCCCGACCATGAGGGTGCGGTGGTCGGCCGACGGCATCAGCAGCAACGAGATGAGCACGTCGTTCCAGCAGAACAGCGTGTTGAGGATGCCTACCGAGAGCAGCGCCGGAGCACCGAGCGGCAGCATGATCCGCCGGTAGACGCCGTACACGGTGTTGCCGTCGATCCGGGCCGCGTCGACGATCTCCGCCGGGATGGTCTTGTAGTAGCTGGTCATCAGGAAGACCGTGAAGGGCAGGAACTGCGCGACGTACGCGAGGATCAGCCCCGGGTACGTGTCGACGAGGCCGCTGTCCGCCATGACCCGGGCCAGCGGCACCATGATCACCTGGAAGGGGATGAAGAGCGCCGCGAGGCAGCCGATGAACAACGCGTTCGAGCCCCGGAATCGCAGTTGGCTCAGCGCGAAGCCGGCCATCGATCCGAACAGCAGCAGCAGGAACACCGAGCAGGCCACCACGAGGACCGAGTTGACGGCGTAGCGGCCCATGCCGACGCTTGTCCACGCCGTGGTGATGTTCTCGAAGCGCAGCGAGTCCGCAAGTGAGAAGCGGTCGAGAATGTACTCCCGCCGGGTCTTCATGGCGACGTTCGCCGTGAACAGCAGCGGGTAGATCGTCGCGAGCGCGAGGAGCCCCATCGGGATCACGAGCAGCCATCTGCCCAGTCGGACGCGGGACATCAGTCTTCCCTCCCCGCTCGTCGGAGCAGCTTGAGTTGCAACAGCCCGACGACGAGCATGATGACGAAGAGGACGGTGGACGCGGCCGACGCGAGCGCCGGCCTGTTCATCTGCCCCTGCTGGATCCAGATGTAGTACTCCGGCAGGTACGTCGAGCCCTCCGGGCCGCCACTGGTCATGACGTAGAGCAGGCCGAACATGGACGTCAGCATCCCGATCATCGTGGTCACGAAGACGAACTGGATGGTGCGGGAGAGGCTGGGGATGATCACGTGCCAGATGACCTGGGTCAGGGACGCGCCATCCACCCGCGCGGCGTCAAGCAGCGCGGAGTCCAGGGTCGCGAAGCCCGCGAGGAACACGACCAGGGCCATGCCGAAGGTCGCCCACACGTGCACGCCGACGACCGCGAACATGGCGACGTCCGGGTCACCGAGCCAGTCCACCGGGCCGATGCCCACCGCGCCGAGGATGCTGTTGACCGGGCCGTCGAACGAGAGCAACAGGTTGAAGATCGCGCCGACGATGACCGGCGACAGCACGGCCGGGAAGAAGTAGACGCTGCGGTAGAACCGGTGGCCGGGGACGCGCAGGTAGATGAAGGTGGCGAGCAGACCCGGGATGGCCACCGCCACCGGCAGGAGCAGCACCAGCAGTCCCACGTTGCGCAGGGCGCCCTGGAACAGCGGGTCCTGCAACAGGTCGACGTAGTTGTCGAAGCCGACCATCGCCCCGTCGCGGTCGCCGTCGCCGGTGAAGGAGAAGTTGACGCCGAGCAGCAGCGGGTACAGCCGCAACAGCACGAGGATCAGGACGGCCGGCGCGACAAGCACGAAGGGCGCGAGCATCTCGGCGCGACGGCCGCCGGCGACGCGCCGGGGAACGGCACGGTCGCGAGACGTCGGTGGCACGGGCGGGACCCCGCCGGCCCGCTCGGCCGAGGCCGAGCGGACCGACGGGAGCGACTTACCAATCGACACGAGATCAGCCCGCCGTGTCCGCGGCGGCCATCTGCTTCACGACGTCGTCGACACTGATCGAACCGCTGAGCAGCTGCTGGGAGAGCCTGCCCATCAGGTCGAGCGCCTTCGAGGAGAGCGCCACGTGCGGCGCCGGCTTGCCGGTCTTGAGCGCGCCGACGATCGTGGTCACGGCCGGCCCCGACTGCGACACGTCGATTGTCGTGTCGGCGGTGATCGCGCCGGCGTTGGCGTAGAACGCCTTCAGGGCGTCGGTGGAGGTCAGCGAGCGCACCAGGTCGGCGGCCACCTTCGGGTCCTTGGTCCACTTGGCGACCGCGTAACCGATACCACCGTCGTACGGCAGGCTCGGGGTGGCGCCGCTGGTCACCGTCGGGGCCATCATCACGCCGAGCTTCTCCGGCGTGATGAACTCGTTGAAGTCCTTCCAGTGCCCGATGTCCGACATCAGACCGATGATGTGGGCGGCCTTACCGGACTGGAAGACGGCGAAGGCGTCGTTGAACATCGCGGTGGAGTTGGCCCCGTCGTTGTTCAGCTTCGCGGTGCCGGTCTCCTTCCACAGCTCGAAGATCTTCTTCACGTTCGGCGAGTTCCAGTCGCGCTTGCCGGCGATCCAGTTGTCGTACTCCTGCGGGGTGAGGACTCCCGACGCCATGGCCGACAGGAAGAACTGGATGCCGATGCCCTCCTTGTTGCCCTGGGCGAAGCACTTGGCACCTGTCTTCTGGGTGATGGTGGCGCAGTTGGCGACGAACTCCTGCCACGTCGTGGCCGGCTTCGCCGGGTCGAGGCCGGCCCGCTCGTAGAGCGCCTTGTTGTAGTAGATCGGGTGGCCCTGCAGGGTCACCGGAGCGGCGTAGGTCTTGCCGCCCTTGGCGAACGCCTCCCAGCCGGCCAGCCGCTGCCGGTCCTCGCCCACGTACTCGTCGAGCGGCTGGAGCGAGTCCACCCGGTCGCGGATCTGGCCACCACCGTTGAACAGGATGACGTCCGGACCCTTGCCCGACTGGATGGCCGCACCAAGCAACGTGTAGTACTGGTCGAACGGCTGGGCCACAAATTCGACCTCGACGTCCTTATGCTTCTTGGCGAAGTCGGCCTTGGCCTTCTCCACGTACTGCGCGGAGCTGGCCTCGCCGGACTTCCAGTCCCAGACGACCAGCTTCTTGTCCGAGCCTCCGGACGATGAACCCGAACCTGTCGCGCTTCCACAGCCGGTCAGGGCCAGCCCGGCAACGAGGACCGCGGCCCACACTGCTCGTTGCTTCATCGTTGCTCACCTTCATATGGGGAGTGGCCGAGGACCGGCCGTCGATGCAAGATTGACGAGAACGTAACTCGTATGACGTCTGACGTCAACGGTTGCCCGTACACTGGGGCGGACTCGTGGGCCCGCTCCCGCGGCTACGCGGAGGTGAACGTGACGACATCGAACCAGTCGACCGTCAACGGCACGGCGGCACCGACCTGGGCCCGTCGCCCGACAAACCTGGCTCAAGCGATCACCGCCGAGCTGGTGACCCGGATCGTGCGGGGAGTGCACCCCTCGGGCACCCCGCTACCCCCCGAGCCGGTGCTCTGCGAGACCTTCTCGGTGAGCCGGACGGTCATCCGGGAAGCGGTGAAGATCCTCCAGGAGAAGGGGCTCGTGCAGGTCCGCCAGGGCAGTGGCACGCTTGTCACCTCGCCCTCGGCGTGGGACATGCTCGACGAGCTCGTCCTCGCGGCGACCATCGCCGTGGACGACACCCTGGCGATCCTCGACGATCTGGTGGTCACCCGACGGGTGCTGGAGTCCGACATGGCCAACGTGGCCGCCCGACTCGCCGATGAGGAGACCATCGATCGGCTGCGTGCCCAGGTGGACCGGATGGACGAGCTGGTGGACGACCACGTCACCTACCACGAGCACGACCGCGCCTTCCACGACACGGTGATGCAGGCGTCCGGCAACCGCATCGCCCGGGGTGTCGTCCGGTCCCTGGAGAGCCAGGTCGTCAACACGGCGCGATACATGGGCAAGACCGAACGGGCCCTGTGCGTGGCGTCGAACCAGGGGCACCGACGCATCTTCGAGCGCATCGCCGCCCACGACCCCGACGGCGCGGCACAGGCGATGTTCACGCACATCACCGAGGCGTGGCTCGTCCGGCGCAGCGGGCCGGGCAGCCCGACGCGGCTGCAGCGCTGACGACCGGCGCCGCAGCACTGACGACCTGGCCACGAGTCCCGCGCGACCCGGCTCCGACGGGCCCGTGACGGCGGCACGGAAATCCAGGCTCGTCCATCGCTTGAGAATGTTAGCGATAACAGACTACCCTCAGGCCGCAGAGGCGAAGGGCACGCTTCACCGCTCCACTCGATCCGCCGAGGTCGATGGAGTCGCGCATGACCAACGCCCGCTGGTGGGTGTCCGGGCCTCCCTCAGGGACGTTGACCACCGCCGTCGAACAACGGCGGGCCGCCGCGCGCGGGAGCCATGGTGGACACCCGATGCCTGCCGCCGTTCCCGCGGCACGGCCACCACCGAGGTCCCGAAGCGACATGCAACGACACGCGGCGCCCCGCCGGTGAGACCGGCGGACCGTGCCCGCCCGTCGTGACCCACCCTGGAGGTACCGATGCACCCCACACCGCCACCACGGACGAAGAACCGGCTCCGACGCGGCATCGCCTGGCTCGTGAGCGTGCTGCTCATCTCGACGCTGGCGCCGGCCACGGCCGCCCACGCGGACAACCCAATCGTTCAGCACATCTACACCGCCGACCCGGCTCCGCTAGTGCACGACGGACGGGTCTACCTCTACACCGGCCACGACGAGGACGGCTCGACGTACTTCACCATGAAGGACTGGCGGGTGTGGTCGTCGGCCGACATGGTCAACTGGACCGACCACGGCTCACCCCTGAGCCTCAACACCTTCAGCTGGGCGAGCGCCAACGCGTGGGCCGGCCAGGTCGTCGCCCGCAACGGCAAGTTCTACTGGTACGTGCCGGTGACCGCCCGGGCGACCAACTCGATGGCCATCGGCGTCGCGGTCGCCGACAGCCCGACCGGGCCGTTCCGGGACGCCATCGGCCGCCCGCTCGTGGGCAACGGAGAGATCGACCCCACCGTCTTCATCGACGACGACGGCCAGGCGTACCTGTACTGGGGCAACCCGAACCTGTGGTACGTCCGGCTGAACGCGGACATGATCTCCTACAGCGGCAGCGCCACCAAGATTCCGCTCACCACCGCCGGGTTCGGCACCCGGACGGGGAACGCGAGCCGGCCGACCCTCTACGAAGAGGGCCCGTGGGTCTACAAGCGCAACGGCATCTACTACAACGTGTTCGCGGCGGAGTGCTGCTCCGAGTTCATCGGTTACTCGACCGCGACCGGCCCGACCGGACCCTGGACCTACCGAGGGACTGTCATGCCCCGCCAGGGTGCCAGCTTCACCAACCACCCCGGAGTCATCGACTTCAACGGCGGCTCGTACCTCTTCTACCACAACGGAGCGTTGCCCGGCGGCAGCGGCTACACCCGTTCGGTGGCCGTGGAGAAGTTCACCTACAACACCAACGGCACCATCCCGACGATCACCATGACCACGACGGGCGCCCCCCAGATCGGCACCCTGAACCCGTACGGGCGGCAGGAGGCCGAGACCATCGCCTGGGGCTCCGGCATCGAGACCGAGCCGGCCAGCGAGGGCGGGATGAACGTCGGGTGGATCGAGAACGGGGACTACATCAAGGTCAAGGGCGTGGGCTTCGGTACGGGCGCGACGTCCTTCTCGGCCCGGGTCGCGTCGGCCACGTCCGGTGGCACGATCGAACTGCGCCTCGGTAGCCCCACCGGCACGAGGGTGGGCAGTTGCGCGGTGCCGGGCACCGGCGGGTGGCAGACCTGGCAGACCGTCTCCTGCCCGGTCAGCGGCGCGTCCGGGACCCAGGACCTGTACCTGCGCTTCACCGGCGGCAGCGGCAACCTGTTCAACCTCAACTGGTGGCAGTTCCAGGCCGGCGGCACCACGACGCCCACGCCGACCCCCACCGCGACCTCGACGCCCACCCCGACGCCGACGCCGACCCCGACGCCCACCCCGACGCCCACTCCGACGTCCACCCCCACCCCGACGCCGACCGTCCCGGGTGGGCAGTCCTGTGCGGTGACCAACACAGTTGTCAACACGTGGCAGGGCGGATTCGAGGGGCGGCTGACGGTCACCAACTCCGGGGCCTCGGCGCTGAGCGGGTGGCGGGTCACCTTCACCCTCCCCAGCGGCCAGACGGTGTCGCAGGTCTGGAACGGCGCCCTCACCCAGACGGGCACCCAGGTGACCGTCGCGAACGCCGCCTACAACGGGCAGCTCGCGCCGGGAACGTCGACCACCGCGGGCTACCTGAGCACGAGCGCCACCAGCAGTCCTCCGACCATCACCCCGACCTGCTCCCCCGCCTGACAGTCACCCCACCCCAAGAACACCCCCACCCCACCCCCACCTCGCCCGCCGCCGACGTTGATCATGAAGTTGGTGCCCCTGATACGCCGATAGGGGAGCAACAACCTCCTGGTCGACGGGGTGGGGAGGGGGTGGGGTGGGGGTCCTCCTAGAAGTCGTCGTCGAAGGCCACAGTCCCGGTCACCCCCACCTGGTACGCCGACACCCGCCGCTCGAAGAAGTTGGACAGCTCCTGCACGTCCTGCAACTCCATGAAGGCGAACGGATTGGCGGACCCGTAGTGCGGGGCGATCCCGAGCTGGGCGAGACGTCGGTCGGCGACGTGCTGGAGGTACTCCCGCATGTCCGCGAGGGTGAGACCGGGCACGCCCTGGCCCACCAGGTCCTCGGCGAACTGGACCTCGCACTCGACGGCCTCGGTGAGCATCTGACGGACCTGGTCGGCGAGATCGTCGTCGAACAGGTCGGGCTCCTCGGCGCGCACGGTGTCCACCACGTCGAACGCGAACGCCATGTGCATGGACTCGTCGCGGAAGACCCAGTTGGTGCCGGAGGCCAGGCCGTGCAGCAGGCCGCGGGAGCGCAGGAAGTAGACGTACGCGAACGCGCCGTAGAAGAACAATCCCTCGATGCAGGCGGCGAAGCAGATGAGGTTGAGCAGGAACGCGCGCCTGTCGTCGGAGGTCCGCAGCTCTCGCAACTCCCCCAGTGAGTCGATCCAGCGGAAGCAGAACTCGGCCTTGCGGCGGATCGAGGGAATGTTCTCGATGGCGGCGAAGGCGGCGAACCGCTCGGTCTCGTCGGGCACGTACGTGTCGAGCAGGTTGAGGTAGAACTGGACGTGCACGGCCTCCTCGAACAGCTGCCGGGACAGGTAGAGGCGGCCCTCGGGGCTGTTGACGTGCTGGTAGAGGTTGAGCACCAGGTTGTTGGCGACGATCGTGTCGCCGGTGGCGAAGAACGCCACCAGGCGGCTGACCAGGTGCCGCTCGGCCGGCGACAGCTTGTCCAGGTCGGCGAGGTCGGCGTGCAGGTCGACCTCCTCGACCGTCCAGGTGTTGCGGATCGCGGCGCGGAACCGGTCGAAGAAGTGCGGGTAGCGCATCGGGCGGAGGGTGAGGTCCATCCCGGGGTCGAGCAGCATGTGCGTGGTCCTCGTGTCGGTAGTGGTGTCGGGAGCGGTCACTGGCACGCCTCGCACGACTCGGGGTTCTCCAGCGAGCAGGCGAGCGACTCGGCGTCGACGGCGACGGCGAGGGGTGCGACGGCGACGGGTGCGACGGCGCTGACGGTGGCCTGCTGGATGCGCGTGGCGGGGCGCGAGCGTAGGTAGTAGGTGGTCTTCAGCCCGGTCTTCCAGGCGTACAGGTACATCGAGGAGAGCTTGCCGATAGTGGGCGAGGCAAGGAACAGGTTCAGCGACTGGGACTGGTCGATGAACGGCGCGCGGGCGGCCGCCAGGTCGATGAGCGCCCGCTGCGGCAACTCCCACGCGGTGCGGAACAGCTCCCGCACGTCGGCCGGCAGCTCGGTGACGTCCTGCACCGACCCCTCCGCGCGCCGGATCGCCGAACGGATCTGCTCGGTCCACAGGCCACGTGCCTTCAACTCGCGGACCAGGGCCGTGTTGACCTGCAAGAACTCCCCGGACAGGGTCTCGCGCTTGAACAGGTTGGACACCTGCGGCTCGACGCACTCGTAACAGCCGGCGATCGAGGCGATCGTCGCGGTCGGCGCGACCGCCACCAGCAGGGAGTTGCGCAGCCCGTACGCCCCGACCCGCTGGCGCAGCGCGGCCCAGCGTGCGGTCTGCGTACCGTCGACACCCCACAGGTCGGGCTGGAGCTGGCCCCGCGCGGCCCGGGTCTGCGCGTACGCCGGATGCGCGCCGAAGTCGCGCGCCAGGTCGGCGGAGGTCTCCAGCGCGGTCAGGTACAGCTCCTCGCTGATCCGGGTGGACAACTCTCGCGCGGCCGGCGAGTCGAACGGCAGCCGCAGCGCGAAGAACACGTCCTGAAGGCCCATCAGCCCGAGACCGACAGGCCGCCAACGGGGGTTGCTCGCCGCCGCCTGCGGTGTCGGGTAGTAGTTGATGTCGATGACCCGGTCGAGGAACGTCACCGCCGTCCGGACGGTGGCGCGCAGGCGCTCCCAGTCGATGCCGCCGTCGGCGACGTGGGCGGCGACGTTCACCGAGCCGAGGTTGCACACGGCGGTCTCGGCGTCGCTGGACACCTCGATGATCTCGGTGCACAGGTTGGACAGGTGCACCACGTTGCCCGGCTCGGCGGTCTGGTTGCACAGCCGGTTGGCCGCGTCCTTGAACGTCATCCAGCCGTTGCCGGTCTGGGCCAGGGTTCGCATCATCTTGCCGTACAGCTCCCGCGCCGGCAGTTGTCGCACGTAGCGGCCCTGCGCCTCGGCGGCCCGGTACGCGGCGTCGAACCGCTCCCCCCACAGGTCGGGCAGCTCGGGCACCTCGTCCGGGTCGAACAGCGACCACACCTCGTCGGCCTCGACCCGCCGCATGAACTCGTCCGGGATCCAGTTGGCAAGGTTCAGGTTGTGCGTACGCCGGGCGTCCTCGCCGGTGTTGTCCCGCAGTTGCAGGAACTCCTCGATGTCCGGATGCCACGGCTCCAGGTAGACGCAGGCGGCGCCCTTGCGCCGGCCACCCTGGTTGACCGCCGCCACGCTCGCGTCCAGGGTGCGCAGCCACGGCACGATCCCGTTTGACTGCCCGTTCGTGCCGCGGATCAGCGCGCCCCGGGAGCGGACCCGGGAGTACGCGAGGCCGATGCCGCCGGCGAACTTGGACAGGTTGGCGACCTGGGCGTAGCGCTGGTAGATCGAGTCCAGTTCGTCGCGCGGCGAGTCGACGAGGTAGCACGAGGACATCTGGGTGTGCCGGGTGCCGGAGTTGAACAGCGTCGGCGAGCTGGGCAGGTAGGCCAGGCTGGACATGAGCCGGTAGAAGTCCACAGCCTCGTCCGGCGTACGGGACAGACCGCAGGCCACCCGCAGCAGCCAGTACTGCGGGGTCTCCAGCACCAATCGGCTGGTGGGGTGGCGCAGCAGGTACCTGTCGTAGACCGTGCGCAGGCCGAAGTACTCGAATCGGCGGTCGCCGTCCCGGTCGATCGCGTGGTCGAGGGTCGCGGCGTGCGCGGCGACGAACGCGGCGGTGTCGTCACCGATCAGGCCCTCGGCGTGGCCCGCCCGGATCGCCGCGCTGAACGAGGTGACGCCCTGCCGGCGTACCTCCCGCTCGATGTGGCTGGCCAGCAGCCGGGCGGCGAGGCGCGAGTACTGCGGCTCCGTACCGATCATCTCGGCCGCGGTCTGGATGGTCAGCCGGTCCCGTTCGGCAGTCGTCGCGCCGTCGTACAGGCCGCTGATCGTGCGGGTCGCCACCCGCAGCGGGTCGACGTCGGGCAGGTCGTCGGCCCAGCGCTCGACAGTGGCGACGAGCGTGCGCACGTCCGCCGGTTCGCTGCCGCCGTCGCGTTCGCGGACCTGCGACGGCGTACGCCGGAGGGCCGTGTCGCCGCCGGCCGGGGTCACCTCGGTAACTGTCACCACTCACTCCTCGCGAGCTTGAGGACCTGAAGGCCCTCGGCGCGAGGAGGCCGACACCGGCGGACGCCACGCCGACGGGGCGCGGATCCGGAAGGCGTCGGCCGTCCCACGCGGCCTCGGACCACCGCCCACCCGGATGCGGGTACGCGGCGCGCTGGCAGGTCTTCGGACTCGCGGGCACGACCGGGGTCGCCCGGTCACCTACCGGCCGTCGCTTCCCAGGCCAGATGGCGGCCCAGTGCTGATGACGGCTGTCGTTCCCACTCACCGCTGCGGGGCAGTCCCGGACTTCCACCGGGTTCCCTCTTGCGTCGGCCACCCTGGGTTGAGTGACCGAACCAGCTGCGGTCGACACCATATATAGGGGCGACCACGTTTGTCACACCCCACATGTCGGGGCCGGGCGTGTCGCGCTCATCCGTGACGGCAGTCGTCGATCCGCCGGCGCGCGCAGGCGAGCGAGCGTCGGCGGCGTCGTGATCGGACCCCGCCGCCGGCTTGACCGAGGAGAACCGGCACCGATACGGTCGACCCACTATCTGCGGCGACGCGAGGGAAGCCGGTGAGAATCCGGCGCGGTCGCGCCACTGTGAGCGGTCCCCGACCCCGGGGGCCGCGAGCCAGGACGCTCGGTCGTCCGCAGCCTTGCGATGGGGACGCGTCATCCCCGAGGAGGTTCGTGCACGCATGTCCAGTTCCACGTCCAGCCAGCCGCTGGTGCACCCCGCTGCCCCGACCCGTCTCCTGTGGACGGTCCTGGCCACCGTCGCCGTGCTCACCCTGCTGGCCTATCTCGTCGCCTTCGACCAGGGCGCGGTCTCGCGCAGCGGGATGTACCTGCACGAGCTGATGCACGACGGCCGGCACCTGCTCGGTGTCCCGTGCCACTGAGCGGCGCCGGCACCGCACCCACGTTCGTCACGGTTCTCCTGCGCGGGCTGCTCGCCGGCCTGGTGGCCGGCCTGCTCGCGGGAACGTTCGCCTACGTCGTCGGCGAACCACACGTCGAGGCGGCCATCGCCATCGAGGAGGCGGCGTCACACGCCGAACCCGCCACCGGCGGGCACCAGCACGACGAGGAAGCCCTGGTCAGCAGGAACGGCCAGCGTGGTGGGTTGTTCCTGGCCACCGCGCTGTTCGGCACCGCGATGGGTGGCCTGCTGGCCACGGCGTACGTCCTGCTGAACCGGCGGCGGCGGACTGTTGACGACGGGCGGTCCGGGCTGCTGCTGGCCGGCGGCGCGCTGCTCGGCGCGGTGATCGTGCCGTTCCTCAAGTACCCGCCGAACCCTCCGGCCGTCGGCGACCCGGCCACCATCAACCAGCGCACGGTCACCTACCTGCTGCTGGTGGTTCTCGGGCTGGTGGCGGTCTGGTCCGGTGCGCTGGGCTACCGGTCGGTCGGCGCACAGGCGCCGGTGTGGCAACGCGCCGCGGCGGCGGTCGGCGGTTTCCTGCTTGTCACAGGCGTGGCCTACGTGGTGCTGCCGTCGTTCCAGGAAGTCCCGGGTGACTTCCCCGCCACGCTGCTGTGGAGCTTCCGACTCGCCTCCCTCGGCACCCAGGTGGTGCTGTGGACCGGGATCGGCCTGCTCTTCGCAGCCCTGATGCACAGGCAGCGCGCGCTCGCCGACGCACGACTGGCCGGGTGAGCGCCACCAGCCTGCGGCTGGTCGCCCACGGTCACACCGCCGCCCTGCGGCGGGCCCGGTTCGGCGGGGACGACGGACTGGACGAGGGGGGCCGACGCGCCGCCCTCGCCCTGCCCGGGCTGGACCGGCGGGCGTCGTCGAGCGACACCGACGCCTGCCTGTCCAGCCCCGCCGTGGCGGCCGTCCAGACCGCGTACGCCCTCGGCCTCGCGCCCGCCGTCGAGACGGCGCTTGCCGACTGCGACTACGGCGACTGGACCGGCCGGTCGCTTGAGGAGGTTGCCGCCGCGCAACCCGACGCCCTGCACGAGTGGTTGTCCACCCCGGACGCCGCGCCGCACGGGGGCGAATCCGTCGCCGGCCTGCGCGAGCGCGTCGGCCGGTGGCTCGACGGACAGCGCGGCCTCGGCCGACGGGTCACGGCCGTCACCCATCCGCTCGTGATCCGGGTGGCGGTCGTGCACGCGCTGGGCCTGCCGCTGGCGACCTACCGGCAGCTGGACGTGGAGCCGTTGGCGATCGTCCGGCTCACCGACCACGGCCGGCGGTGGCAGCTCCGCCTGAGCGCGCCACCGGGATCCGCGGCGGCGACACCGCCGAACCGGTGACAAGGGCCGGGAGCCGCCCCTGTAGAGCTGCCCCGGACGTGGGGCAGCGGCACGGACGGCCCTTGACGGACGCACTGGCCTGACGGACGGACGCCCCTCGCGGACGGCCCTCGCGGACGGACCTCGCGGACGCGCCTCGCGGACGGACCTGGCGGACGGACCTCGCGGGCGGCCCTCGCGGACGCGCCTCGCGGACGGACCTGGCGGACGGACCTCGCGGGCGGCCCTCGCGGACGGACCGCGGAGCGGATGAACCCGTGAGCGGTATACCGCAGAGGTATGAATATGACTCTGCGGTATACCGGCCAAGGGCGACAGTGCCGTGCCGGCGGCGCGGATCGGCCGCGCCACAGCGCGGCAGGCACGCCAGCAGCGTCCGTTCTGCAAGCCGGGCCGCACCACGCGCGCTGCCCCGGCTGCCAGCGGATCGGCCCCGCGACGGGCGGGCCACGACGCGCGGACCACGACGCGCGGACCACGACGGACGAGCACCGAGGCCGGACGGCCACCGTGGCTCGATGGGGCCCGTCGCGCCGACGTCGGGCGGGCCGTGGAGCACGGCCCGCCCGACGGTGTCACCTCCGGCTCACCTCGCGCCGGTGACGGTGAACGGTGCGGACACCGCAGTCGCCGAGGTGACACCGGACAGCGTCACCCGTGTCGCGCCCGGCTGCGCCGAATCCGGAACGCTCACGGTCGCGCCGGCGACGACGCCGTCACCGTTGGCGCGCACCGTGCCGACCCCACGGCCGTCGCCGAAGCTGACCGTGATCGCCTCGTTCGGCGCGAACCCGGAGCCGTCGACCGTGATCGACGTACCGCGTGGTCCGGACGTCGTGGGCAACGACACGCGCGGCTGGTAGGCCGGGCTTCCCGATCGCGAGGTCACCTGCACGGTGGCCGTCGCCTGCGTACCGGAGGAGGCGCCGGTGGCGCGGACGGCGTACCTGCCCGGGGGCGTGTCCCCCGCCGTCGTGACGGTGGCGCGGACCGTGCCCGTCGCGGACGCCGGGACCGTCACGCTGCGCGTCGTGCCGGCGGCCAGGACCACAGTCACCCGTTCCCCGGCGGCGAACCCGCTGCCGTCGACAGTGACCGCGTCACCGGCGGTGACCGGCTGGGTGCCGGACACCGCGAGTGCCGGCTGGCGCCCGGTACGCCGGACGGTCACGGTGAACGTGGCGGTGCTGCTCGACAGCGTGTCCCACGCGGTGACGTGCACCGTGTAGGTGCCCTCCCTCGCGTAGGTGTGCTGGCCGCTCAGCGCCCCGGCCGCGCCGACCGTGACGTCGGCGGGAACCGTCCCGTCGCCCCACTGGACACGGGCGTGGTAGCCGGTGAAACCGGGTACCCCTCCGGTCACCGAGCCGAGGTTCGCCGCGAGGACCTGCCCGGCGTCGACGCTCTGGTCGGCGGGGGCGGCGGTCACCAGCGCGGCGGAAGGCGTGCCGTCGTCGGCGACGGCGAACACGTGGATGCGGCCCGCCGAGCGGGGATCGCCGGTCTGCGTCGGCAGGGTCACCGAGACAAGCGTTCTGCCCTCCGGGATCTGGTACGGCGCGGTGGCGAACAGGAACGGCTGGGCGCCGTCACGGCTCGTGCCACTGAGCCGGTACGCGGATTTCGCGACAACGATGTTGCCGTACGACGGGGTGCCGTTGGCGTTGCCGCCCAACGTCCAGTCACTCAACTGGATCGGAATGCTGGCGGTGCCACCGTCGCTGAACGTGGCCGTGGCGGTGGTGCTCTGGTTGCCCTGCGTACCGGCGCCGACGAACGAGATGCTCCGGGCGTCGGAGGGCAGGTGCAGAGCGATGGTCGCGCCGTTGCCTGTGGCGTTGTCCGGTTGTCCCGCCGGGATCTGCGGCAGGGTGAAGCTCAACGCCGTGCCCGGGACCTGGTGTCGCTGCCCCTGGGTCACGCCGGCCGCCGCGAGGGCTGCCCGCGAGTACGCCCACGACTTCGCGTCGCAGTCCGCCGCGAGGGTGCCCTCGTCGCCGACGCACACGGTGTCGAACGCCGCGGCGAGACCGGAGTCCGGCGCGTACGCGACGTCCACGCCGACAGTCACCGAGCCCTGGCCGGCGCCGTCGGTCACCGTGACGCTCGCCTGGTGGTACCCGGGCGTGGTGTAGGTGTGTGCGCCGCTGACGCGGTAGACGGCCCGCGAACTCAGTGTCAGGGTGCCCTCGGTGGCCGGTGAGCCGTCACCCCAGTCGATCGTGGCCCGATAGTCGTCGGCGTCGCCGCCGGTGACGGTGGCCAGTGCCACCGTCGCGGGTGCGCCGGATCGCGCGGTCGCGCCGTCCGTGGCGGTCACCGTGATGTCACCGCCGCCCAGGTCGAGGTCTCCGCCGGCGAGCAGCTCGATCTCGGCGAGGGTCGGCTGTGCGGCGCCGGCGGTCCTGGTGACGACGAGGCGGAACTGGGAGTACCGCCCCGGCTTGTCGATCCGGAACGGCCGGGTCTGGTTGCGCCAGCGGAAGACCTCCCCCGTGCGGGAGTCCAGGGTGCTCCAGGTGAGGCCGTCGGTGGAGCCCTGCAGCCGCCAGTCCGCCGCGTCACCGGCGCCCGCGCCGGAGGTGAGCGTGTAGTAGGTCGGCTTCTGGCGGCCGCCACGGGAGGCCCAGCTGATCTGCGGCGTGCCCGTCGACGCGGTCAGCTGCGTGGTCGACGAGTCGTCGAACAGCGCCGCCGCGTCCTGACCGCCACTCGTGGTGGCGGTGCCCAGGCCGGGCCCGGTGACGTCCTGCAGCGGCTCGGGCGCCGCGTCGCCCTTCGTCAGCGACGGCGGCACGTCGTTCCGGCCGGTGCCCCAGGACGACGGGTTGGGCCCCATCTGGAAGTCGATCGTGGCGCCCCGGGCGAGCGCGGACACGTCGACGGACACCCCGTTCTGCTTCTTGCCGTTGACCCGCACGCTCTGCACGTACACGTTGCGGGTGCTGTTGTTCGCGGCGTTGACCACGATGTCGCCTGTCGTGCGGTGGACGGTCATCCTGGTGAACTGCGGCGAGCCGATGGCCCAGTGGGTCGAGCCCGCCTGCAACGGGTAGATGCCCAGCGAGCTGAGGACGTACCAGGCCGACATCTCCCCGTTGTCCTCGTCGCCCAGGTAGCCCTGGCCGATCTCGCTGCCGACGTACAGGCGCTGCATGATCTCGCGCACGATCGCCTGCGTCTTCGCCGGAGCGCCGGCGACGTCGTACAGGTACGGGATGTGGTGCGACGGCTGGTTGCTCATGCCGAGCTGACCCAGGCGCACCGCACGGGCCTCGAGCATCTCGTGGATGACGCCCCCGTAGCCGCCGGGGCGGTCGGCGTTCTCCGGCGTGGCGAAAAAGGTGTCGAGCTTGTCGCGCAGGGCCTTCTGCCCGCCGTACAGGTTGATCAGGCCCTGCGGGTCCTGCTGCGCGGTGAACGCGAAGTTCCACCCGTTGGTCTCGGTGTAGACGCCGCCCCAGTCCAGCGGGTCACCGGCGAGGAAGGCGCCGGTGGCGTCCCGACCCTGGAACAGCTTCGTCTTCGGGTCGAACAGGTGGACGTAGTTGCGGGCCCGCTCCAGGAAGTACCGCGACTCCTCCTTGAGCCGGTCACGCTCCGACTTCGGCGTGGCCGGGTCCTTCGCCAGGGCGGCGGCCATGTTCCCGATGCCGTAGTCGTTGATGTAGCCCTCCAGCGCCCACGACACCGACTCCCCCGTGGACGTCGGCGTGTAGCCGAGGAACAGCGACGTCTCGATGCCCTTGCGGCCGACCGCGCCGCGGCCGGACGCGACTGTCGCGTCCTTGACTGCCGCGTCGTACGCCGCCAGCGGGTCGGGCAGCTTGACCCCGCTGAGGTACGCCTGCGCGAGCGCCACGTTCGCGCTGGTGCCGGTCATCAGGTCGGCGTAGCCGGGCGACGACCAGCGGGCGATCCAGCCGCCGTCACGGTAGTGCTGGACGAAGCCGTCGGAGATCCTGGCGGCGACGTCCGGGTAGAGCAGCGCGTAGGCGGGCCACACGGTGCGGTAGGTGTCCCAGAAGCCGTTGTTCACGTAGATCTGGCCGTCCACGATCTTCGCGCCGGTCCGGGTGTCGCTCGACGTGCCGGTCGGCGCGGACACCGGGCTCGCGTACTGCCAGTGGGGTGCGCTGGCGGTGCCCGTGTTCTCCGACTGCGAGTTCGGGTAGAGGTTCAGCCGGTACAGGTTCGAGTACATGGTGACCAGCTGCGTCTCGGTCGCGCCGCGCAGCTCGACCCGGCCGAGCCGGTCCTTCCACGCCGCGGTGGCGGCCGTGCGGATCGCGTCGAAGCTGCGGCCTGTCACCTCCAGGTCGAGATTGCGGCGGGCCTGGTCGACGGAGAGGAACGACGTCGCGATCCGCATGGTCACCTGCCGCTCGGCGGAGACGTCGAAGGTCGCCGACGTCGCCGTGGACGCCGTCGGCGCCCGGTCGAACGTGCCGGAGACGAACATGCGGCTGCGCCCGGCGGACAGGCCACTTCCGTTGTCGACCCAGCCGGTGAACGTGCCGTCGGCGCCGATGGTGAAGGTGCCCTTGGTGAAGACGAGGCTTCCGGTCGCCGGACCGGGGCCGAAGGTGAACCGCATGATCCCGGCGTGGTCGGTGGGTGACATCTCCGCGACCAGGCCGCTCTGCGTCGTGACCCGGTAGAGGTCCGGCTGTGCGACCTCGTCGTCGTGGCGGAAGGCCAGTGCCCGGCTGGCGGGTGACCCGGTGAGCGGACCGTCGCCGGCCACCGGCATCACCGACATCTGGTTGCGGTCGCCCATCCACGGGCTCGGCTCGTGGGAGATCGCGAGGCCCTGCAACATCGGCAGGTTGGCCGCGTTGTTGGCGCGGTGATACTCGTACTCCCAGGAGTCGGAGGTCGCGTCGGTCACCGGGGTGAAGAAGTTGAAACCGTTCGGCACCGCGGTGATCGGCAGGTTGTTGCCGCGCGAGAACCCGCCCGTCGAGTTGGTCCCGCGCCGGGTGTCGACGTAGGGGGTCAGCCGGGAGCCGTCGATCGCCGTCGGCGATCCGGTCACCTCGACGTCGTCGAGCCAGCCCTGGAACCGGGTCTCCGAGGTGGCCCGCGGGTCGTCGTAGGCGAGCAGGATGCGGTCGATCGTCTTGCCCCGCGCGACGGTGCCGAGGTCGGCCCGCACCGCGTTCCACTGGTCGGCGTAGAGCACCTTCGACGCGCCCTGGCCGGCCGCCGTCAGCGGGTAGCCGTGCTGGTCGACGGGCTTGCGTCCGCTCAGGTAGCTGCCGTCGGTGAAGTGCAGGTCGACGGCGGCGTACGTGGACGGGTACCGCGCGTCCTGGCCGGTGAACTCGGGGAAGATCCGGTAGGACAGGCGGGTGTTCAACCCGACCGGGATGTCGACGTCGAACAGCCTGTTCGTCGCGTACGAGCGGCCGTCGGCCTCGGCGCCGCCGGAGTAGCGCAGCGCGGCCAGCCCGGTGAAGCCGACGCTCGGCTTCGTCGTGTAGCCGCCGACCGGCCCCGGGCCGACGCCGCTGACCATGGGCGTGGCGGGCGGGCGGACGTCCGAGCCGTCGCTGATGTCCCAGCCGGCGAGCTGGGTGAGGGAGTCGCCGGAGTTCGCGGAGATCAGCAGGCGGTACCAGCCGTACGCCGTCGTGTTGGTGGCGCGGTAGGTGTTCGTGGCGAACCGTTTGGCGAAGCGCTGCTGCGTCTGCCGGTCCAGGTCCGTCCAGGTGCTGCCGTCGGTGGACCCCTGGAGGGTGAAGTCGCGGGGGTCGCGGGTCGGTTCGTCGTCGGCAGAGGTCAGCGCGTACCGCGTCACGACCGCCGGCTTCGCCAGCCGGTACGTCACCCAGCCGGCCGCCTCGAACGCCAGCCACTTGGTGGACGGGTTTCCGTCGGCGAGGTTCGCCGCGATCTCGTTCGGCGCGTTCTGGGCGCTCGCGGTCACGGCGTCGACCTGGCCGAGCAGGCTGCCGGGAAGGTTCGCGCTGCTCGATCCGCTCAGGTTGCCCTGCACGGGCCGGCCCGACCTGTCGACCTCGACGGTGCTCGTGGCGGGTTGCGGGTCGGCCGACTCGAATGACGAGCTGAAGGAGCCCGGTGGGGCGGCGCTTGGCGCGGCGTTGGCCAGGGGCGCGGCGACGACCAGGCTCAGCGGCAGCAGGGCGGCGGTGGTCGCGGCGGCCATCCGGAGGGACACGGTGCGCGCACGGGGGAGATACGGCATGGGGGCGGGGCCTTTCGACTCGATCCGGTCGAGTACGTCGTACGGGGGGATGGTGGTTGCGGTGGTCGATCGTGGACGGACGGGCCGACCCTGACATCGTTGTCATCGGACGTGCGAGACAACCGAGGGCAGAACCGGTGGATGTTGGGCAGATGCTTCCCGGCGACCACGGCGCTGTCAATGGGTCGACCGCACCGAAACACGCCGGCCGGGGCGTCCCGGGTGGACGCCCCGCACGCGCGACGCTCAGCGGCCGCCCGCGGCCAGCTCGGCGAGCATCCCCTCACAACTGCGGACGACCACCTCCGCGCCCCGGCGCTGAACCAGCGGGAGCAACGGATCCTCGGCCCGGTCCCGCCACCGCCACTGGGCGTCGGCGGCGACCTCCCAGAGCCGCTGCACTGTCGCCTCGTGCTCGACGCCGAGCCGCGCGGCCAGACCCACCCCGTCACCGCCGACCAGGCGCTGCGCCTCGGCCGCCAGCTCGGCGTCGAAACCGAGGCGGGCGTTGCGCAGCGCCACCAGCAGGCGCAACTCCCGGAACTCGTGCGCGCCCGCCAGGATCTGCTCGATCGCGCCGACCAACTCGCCCGAGCCCCGCACCGGCTCGGCCCGCACCAGGGCCTCCACGGCCGCCAGCGCCGAACGCGCCCTGAGCGCGTCGCGACGATCGACGAAACAACGGGTCATCGACTCCCGCAGCTCGGTGAGCCCACTGCGCCGGATCAGCTCCGCCGACAACGTCACCCGGGTGTCGAACCCACCGCGCACCAGGGTCGTCGCGAGCCGGATCCCGAAGAGCCCGAACCGATCCAGCAGACCGGCGCGCACCTCCGAGTCCAGGTGCACCGGAAGCTCGCCACGGACGAAACGGTCGGCGGAGAGCAGGTGGGCCTCCAACTCGGCGCGGGACACCCCGGCCAGCGTCGCGAGCGCGGCGAAGTCGGATTCGCTCAGCATCCGGCCCGCGAGGCCGATCGCCCCGCTGCACGCCACCACGTTCACGGCCAGCGCGCCCACCCGGGGATCGCGGTGGTGCCGTCGGGCCAGCTGGCGGGCGGTGAGCAGCCCGTCGATCCGGCCGCCGCCCACCTCGTCCGCCCGGGACAACACCATGATCACGTTCACCGGGGCGGCCTGCCCGACGACACTGTCCCGAGCGGACTCCAACACCCGCAGATCACTGTCGCGGCCGTCGCGGGTCAGGAACAGCACCGCGTCCGAGTCCCGCAGGACGCGATCCAGCACCGGCGCGTGGCCCTGCTCGTCGACCGCCGCGAGCGCCGGGGTGTCGACAAGCGTCACCTGCCGCAGCGCCCGCGTCGGCCACCGCACCACGATGTCGCGCACCTCGCCGACCCGCCAGCCCAGATCCACCCGCATCCCGGTCGCCGACTTGACCACCGTCAGCTCCTGGGGCGGCTGGCCGACCGGGTACGCGGTTGCGCGCGGCGACGTGCCGTCCTCGTACCAGGTGAAGACGCCGTCGGCGCCCTCGACAGGCGCGACCTCCTCCCCCATCAACGCGTTCAGCACCGTCGACTTGCCGGCACGCCAGGGACCGGCCACCGCGATCCGCAGCGGCTGCTCCAACCGCGCCACCTGGTGCCGCAACCGCCCGAGGGCCCGCGCGTCGTGCTGGTAGAGGTCCATGGCCTGGTGCAGCAGCCCCCACGCCGCCTCGTCCAACCGCACCCCGACCGTCATGCCCGGGGCTCCAACAGCACCGGGGTGGACCGAGTCGCGGTCAACTGCTGGGACTGCTCGTAGAGCGCGGCCAGGCGGGTCATCTTCAGCCGGATCTCCCGCTGCCTCTGCTCGCGCAGGGCGACATCGGTGTCCGCCTCCTGCTTCGCGCTGCGAAACGACTGCACGATGGCCTCCTGCAACTCCTCGGTCAGCCCCGTGAAGTGGTCGCGCAGCATCCGCTGCACCTGGCGGGCGGCGTCGCGGCAGTCCCGAACCATCCGGACGAAGAACTCGTCGACATGACGCTGGATGGCCGTCTTGACCGTCGCCTGCCGGCGGCGCAGCAACTGCTTGCCCTCGTCGCGGATGCTCTTGCCGCCGAAGAGCGCGCCGATGCCGACCGAGACCGGGTTGATCATCGGCATGCCGGCCAGGGTCGTCGCGAGGCCGAACATCAACATGCCGCCGTACGAGCCCTTCATGCCGGTGAACAGCTTCTGACCCGTGGTGAACCTGTCGATCCGCGGTCGTTCCAGATCCGGCAGCCGGTCACCGAGATCCGCCGGCATCGTCATCGACCAGGGCGGCAGCACGTCGTAGCCGTACCGGTCGAAGGTGGCGGCCACCCGACGGGCGACCCAGTCGCAGCGCTGGATCAGCCACTCGTGGTTGGCCTCCGCGGCCTCGACGAGACTGCGCTCCAGCCACTCGGCGAAGGTGTCCCAGGCGACGAGAGGGTCGGCCGTGTCGAACGCCTCGTCCACGGCACGCAGGATCTGGCGGGTGCGGTCGCGCAGGTCGTACTCGATGTCGGAGAGCAGGTCGGCCATCTCGTCGGCGAGGGTGTTCTGCCAACGGGTGGAGCAGCGGCGCAGCTCGTCGACCTCCCGCTGGGCCGCGTGCAGCCGGGAGATCGGCCCGGACTGCTCCTCGGCCTCCTGCGTCGCCAACTCGGCGCGCAGCGGCGCGGCCAGTTGCTCCACCACCGTACGGGCCACCGCCTGCACCGACGCCCGCGCCAGGTGGTCGGCCTTGCCGGTCAGGTCCCGCTGCAGGCGGGCGATCAGCGCCGGAAAGCCGGACTCGGCGTTGAGACCGCGATCGTCGGTCGCCGCCGCGCGCAGCCGCAGGGTCGCCGACACCGGGATCAGCGGCGCCGCGACGCCCGCGTCGGCGAGGTGCTGCCGGTTGCGTTCGGCCACCGCACGCCAGTCCGCCACGAGATCGGTCTTGCTCTGCACCACCACCACGTTCGGCTGCGACCGCGTGACGTGCAGCAGCATGTCCAGCTCGGCGACCGAGAGTTCCCGTGTCGAGTCGGTGACCAGCAGCACGGCGTCCGCGCGGGTGGAGGCGGCGACCTCCGCGGCCCCGCCGAGCGCCGCCACCTGGTCGGTGCCGGGAGTGTCCACAAGCACCAGTCCGGCGGCGAGCAGCGCGCGGGGCAGGCCGACCTCGACGTACGCCGGACCGCCGCCCGGCCGCCGCCCGAGGGCGCCGGACACCCCGGCCGTGACCTGGTCGAGCGCCAGGGGGGTCCGCTCGACGAGCGTCGCGGCCGGGACGCCCGCGGGCCGTCCCGACGTCGGCGGCGCCTGGACCACTGCCGCGGAGGCGGCCTCGGCGTGCTGCACAACTGTCGGCAGGACTGTGGTACGACCATCACCGACCGGGCAGGCCGGCGCGTTGATTATCGCGTTGATGAGCTGGCTCTTGCCCTGGTTCGGCTCGCCGAGGACCAGGACGCGCAGCTTCGGGTCCAGCAGTTGGGCACGCTTCTGTCGGACCGTCTGGAGCAGGTCGCCGCGACCGTGTGTGGTGCACGTCCGGGCGATCTCGTCCAGGACGTCCAACCAGATCCCCGCCATCACCGCACCAAGTGTGCGGATTTCGGCTCAATTATCAAGAGGTTCCGGAAGGGAACCCGGGAAGGGCCGGGCCGCCCGAGGCGACCCGGCCCCCCGCTTCCGACGGGAATCCCCGTCAGAGCAGACCGCCGGTGAGGCCCAGCAGCCCGTGGTCCGACGAGGCGGGCCCCCCGTCGTGCACGTCGCCGGTCACACCGTCGGTGACCCCTCCGGTCACGTCACCGACCGTGCCGGTGACACCGGGGAGGAGACTGTCCACGTGGTGCGTGACGCCGCCCACCACTGACGGGACGTCGACCGGTGGCACCACGCCGCCGACCGCGCCGTCGGTGAGGCCCAGACCACCCAGGGTGTCGTGGACGCCGAGGGAGCCGACGATGCCGTCGACCTGACCGTGCGCGTCGGAGAGGACACCGCCGGTCAGGTCGCCGCCGAGCAGACCCGGGTCGGTGGCGCCGAGCAGGCCGGTCGGGTCGCCGAGCGTGCCGGTCACGTCACCGAGCACCGGGTCGGCGATGCCGTCGACCGGCTGCACCACGTCGGCGTCGAGGGTGTGCGCCACGTCGGCCACGCCGGTCAGGTCGGTGTCGAGGCCGCTCGGGCCGACGCCCAGGCCGACGCCCGGAAGCACCGTCACTCCGGCCGCGACGGTCGTCGGGTCGACGGCGATGGCGCCGAGCACACCGGCCTTGACGTCCACCCCGGCAGGAGAGCTGGTGACGCTGATCTGCTGCGCCACGCTCTGCAACTGGCCGACCACGTCGGTGGCGTCGGTCACCAGCGGGTCGAACCCGAGCTGCCCGACGGCCGGGACCAGCGGCGCGAGGCCCTGCCCCGGGGCGTAGTCGACCACGAGCGGAACCACGTCCTGCACGTCGGCGGCGGTGATGTCGTTGAGCCCCGCGGCGTGCAGCGCGCCCTCCGGGTCGAGGTCGAAGGCCGACCGCGCGTCCGGGTTGGTCAGCAGGTCGAGCACGAAGTCGTGGAGGGTCTGTTGCGAGTCCATGTGCCGGTTCTCCTCGGATTGGCATCGGCGACCGTCGTTCGTCGACAGTGACGCTATTGCGGGGGCCGATCCCGGACATCGGGGCTCGGCCCGCATCCGATCCCGCCGCGTTAGGGCCTTGATCGGCTCCACCGTTAGGGGGACTGGGGGAAACCGTCCCGGCCAGATTAGGGTCCCGACCAGGGAGCGATCTCTGGTACGAACGTAGGAGCCCGCGGGTTTCGCCGGGGGCGGGTCGCCGGGAAGCGCCGACGCCATCGCCACCAGCCGGCCAACTCGCGGAAAGAGAAGAGACGGATGCCGTACGTCCTGGGGATCGACATCGGAAGCACCAACACCGCCGCCGCCGTCGCACGGCGCGACGGTCGCACCTGGACGCGCCCGGAGGCTGTCCCGCTGAACGCCGGCTCGCCCCTCGTACCGTCGGTGCTGCACCTGGCCGAGGACGGCGCCCTGCACATCGGCGGGCCCGCCACCGACGACGGCAGCCGCACCACCAGGGACTTCGTCCGCCGCATCGGCGACGACGTGCCCCTGCTGCTCGGCGGCGAGCCGTGCGCGCCGCAGACGCTCACGGCGGAGCTGGCCGCCTGGGTGGTGGAGCAGGTGCACGCCGCGGAGGGCGGCCCCGCCGAGGCGGTAGTGCTCAGCCACCCGGCGAGCTGGCGGCCGTACCGGCGGGAGCTGCTGCACCGCGCGCTCGTCGACCTCGGGCTGCGCTCCGTCACGCTACTGCCCCGCACGGTCACGGTCGCCGAGAGCCACGCGGCCCACGGGTTCGCCGGCACCACGGCCGCCGTCTACGCGCTGGGCGGCGCCAGTTTCGAGGCGGCCCTGGTGCGGCGCACCCCGCGCGGCACCTACGAGGGCTTCGGCACCCCGCAGGGGCTCGACCCGATCGGGGGCGCGGACTTCGACGAACTGCTGGCCAGCCACGTACGTACCGTGCTGTCCCGGGAGCTGGCCGCCACCGGCCGTCGGGAGCACCACGCCGCCCTGCGCGGGCTGCCGGCCGAGTGCGACCGGGTCAAGCGGGCGCTCACCGTCGAACTGGCCGCCGACGTGGTGCTGAGCCTGCCGACCGGCCCGGCGCGGATACCGGTGACCCGCGCGCAGTTCGAGGCCATGATCCGCCCGACCGTGCAGGCCACAGTCGACCTCCTGCTGCGCACCGTGCGCTGTGCCGGCCTCGCGCCGACGCAGCTCGACGGCGTGCTGCTCGCCGGCGGTTCGGCCCGGATCCCGCTGGTCACCGAGCTGATCACCGCGGCGCTTGCGGTCCCGGTCGAGGTGCAGCCGGACGCGCAGCTGACCGCCGCCACCGGGGCGGCGAGCGCGGCCTGCCAGGTGGTGTCGCCCCGCCCCCGGCCCCCGGCGCCGATACGCGACCCGGCGCCGGTGAGCGACGCCGGCCGGGCCACCATCCCGGCGTCGCGCCGACCCCGAGACCGGACCACCGATCCGGGTGCTCCACCACCGCGCCCTCCGGTCCGGATCCTGCCCCTCGACCTGCCGAAGGCGTCCCGCCTGGCACTGACGCTCAGCCGGGGACGCGAAGGATGACCGCAATGATCATGAAACACGTCGTCGAGTCCCGGCTGGTGCTGGGCAGCGCATCCACGGCCCTGCTGGACCGGGTCGTCGACGATCCGATTGGCCCGCTCACCGTCGGCCTGGTCGGCCCCGCCGGTCACGGCAAGACGGCGCTGCTCGCCGAACTGACGCGCGTCCAGCAGCGGGTCGGGGGCACCGTGCGGACGGGCGTCCCGGAGCCTGGCGATCCCGTCGATCCGACCGAGCTGCTGCTTGTCGACGACGCGCACCTGCTCGACGACGAGCGGATCGGCGTGCTGCTGGGCCTGGTCACCACCCGCCGGCACCGGCTGGTCGTCGCCCACCGACCCTGGCCCCGGTCGGCGGCCCTCTCCGAGCTGGCCGACGCGCTGCGCCGCGAGGGGCAGGCCGTGCTGCTCGGCCCGTTCGGTCGGGAACAGACCGCGACCCACCTCGCCGCCGCGCCCGAGTTGGCACACCGTGGCGACCTGGTCGACTTCGTGCACACGCAGACCGGTGGCGTCCCCCGCGACGTGGAGCGGCTGACCCGTGGCCTGCGCGCAGCCCCGGGCCTGACCGGCGCCCCGACCGAACCACCCCGGTCCGTCGTCCTCGAATTCGCGCCGGAGCTGGAGATCCAGCCCACCGCCGTACGACGGCTGCTGCTCGCGGTCGCGGCCGGCGTACCGCTGCCGGTGACCATGCTCGGCCCGCTGCTCGACCAGGAGCCGGAGGCGGTCGACGAGCTGATCGCCACGACCCGGGCGGCCGGGCTGATCGGTGCCGACGGCCGGCTCACGCCTATCGTCCGGCGGGCCGTCACCACGCTCAGCCCGGCCACCGAACGCAGCGCGGTCTGGCGTCGCCTCACCGAGTTGCAGCTCGCCCGGGGCGGGCCGGTGCTACCGCTGGTCCGCTCGCTGCTCGCGGTAGGCGTGCTGGGCGACTGCCCGTCCTCGACGCTGACCGCGGCGGCGCAGGAGGCGCTGGCCGACGAGCCGGCCTTCGCGGCCGACCTGTTCGCCGCCGCCACGGCGGCCGGGCACCCGACGAGCGCCCGGCAGGCTCTCGCCGCCGCGCTCGCCGGCAACCTCGACGACGCGCTGCGCCTCGCGGACCGGCTGCTTGCCACGACCGACCCGACGGACCGCGCCGACGCGGCAGTGGTGGCCGCGACAGCCCTGGCGCACCGCGGCCACACCGGCCGCAGCGTCGAGCTGTACCGGTGGTCGGGCACCGCCTCCTCGCTGGCGTTCGCCACCGTCGGCGGGCTCGCCACAGGCGACCTGACCGCCGCCGGGCCGCCTGTCGACGAGTCGGCAGGCGAACCGCCCACACTGCACGCCAGCGCCGCCCGGCTGATGGCCGAGGGGGTGCGCGAGAGCGTCACCGGCACGCCGAGCGCGGCGCTCTCCGCGCTCGTGCAGGCCGCCGCACTGCTGGAGCCGGACGGTCGGGCGGCGCTCCTGCCGGACAGTCCGGCCGCGCTGGCCGCCCTGACCGCCGTGCACTCAGGCGAGCTGGACATCGCCGAGCGGGTCCTGCACCGGGCGCAGGAGGCCGGCGTCGGTGGTCCGCTGATGGCCCGCCGGCACCGACTGTTGCAGGCCTGGATCCTGATGGTCCGGGGCCAGACGGCCGCGGCGGCCGAACGCCTCGCCACGGTGACCACCGACGACCGGCCGTTGGAGTCACGTGACCTGCTCTTCGCCGCCGCGCTGCGGATGGGCATCGGCCGGCGCACCAGCGACCTCGCCGCGCTCAAGCGGGGGTGGGGCCAGGCCCTGGAGGCGGTGGTCCGCCATCCCGTCGACCTGTTCACGCTGCTGCCGCTCGGCGAACTCGCCATCGCTGGCGCGCGACTGGGCGACGCGGCCCGGTTGGCCCCGTACCTTCGGGAGGGTCGGGCGCTGCTCGACCGGCTCGGCGCCCCGACACTGTGGAGCGTCCCGCTGCACTGGAGCGGGTTGCACGCGGCCATCCTGAGCGGCGAGCCGACGGCCGCCGACGACCACGTCGCCGCCCTGCTGGCCGCCGCGGACCACAGCCGCTACGCCGCCGTGGTCGCCGCGGCCGCCGAGAGCTGGGTCGAGGTGCTGCGCGGCGTGGTCGACCCGGTGCGGGTGGAGGCCGCCGCCCGTGGCCTGCACGACACCGGCCTGTGCTGGGACGGCGCGCGCCTCGCCGGGCAGGCCGCGATCCGCACCTCGGACCGGCGGGCGATGACCACCCTGCTGGAGTGCGCCCGGGTGCTCCAGGGCCGGCCGGCTGCCGCGACCGGCGGGCCGCGACCGACCACCGGCGAGAGCACCACCCAGGCGACCGACGCCATCGCGGCCCCCGCCCAGCAGGGCCTCAGCGACCGGGAGTACGAGGTGGCCGAGCTGGTGCTGGCCGGACTGACCTACCGGGAGATCGGCGATCGGCTCTTCATCTCGGCGAAGACCGTGGAGCACCACGTGGCCCGCATGCGCAACCGGTTGAACTGCGCCAACCGTGCGGAGCTGCTGGCGCTGCTGCGTACCGTCGTCGCCGACCGGGCCAGCGACGCCGCCGGGCAGCCCTGGCCGCAACGGTCGGCGCGATGAACCGGTCGCACCACGTGTCGCGGCGGAGCGCGACGTGACACGCACCAACGAACGACGGCTGCGGGTCCGGCTCGTCGCCGCGGCGGCGGTGCTGCTCACGCTCTGGTCCTACGCGGCCTACCTGACCGGCCAGGACGCGGTCGACCTGCTGCGGGTGCGGACCCTGGCCGACACCCTGGGCCAGCCCATCGACCGGCTGATCCTCAGCCTGCAGACCGAGCGCCGGGTGACGGCCGAGTCGTTGGCCGGGTCGGCGCGGGCGCGGACCGCGCTGGCCGGGACGCGGGAGGTGACCGACCGGGCGGCGACGGAGGTCCGGGCGTTCCCGACCGGCCGCGATCTGCGCCTGCTCAGCGCCGGAGCGGTCCGCGACCGGGCCGAGGCGCTCGTCCGGCGGCTCAACGGGCTGGGCGCCGTCCGGTCCCAGGTGGACTCCGGGTACCTCGACCGCGCCGGGGCGACCGACGGGTACGACAAGCTCGTCGACGCCGCCTTCGACGTGTACGGACCGGAGTGGGGCGCGTACGAGAGCAGGTTGGCTGTCGAGACCCGCGCGGTGATCGCGCTGGCCCGCGCCCGCGAGCTGCTCGCCCGGGAGGACACCCTGGTCACCGCCGCCGTCGTGAGCGGTCGGATCAGCGCCGAGGAGCGACGCCTGTTGGTCGAGCTGGTGACCACCCAGCGGTACGCCCGCGCCGAGGCGGCGGCCGGCCTGCCGGCCGGCGGCCGGAGCGCGCACAAGCGTCTCGCGGCGGGCCCGGAGTTCGCGGGCCTGCTCGCCGTGGAGGACGCCCTGCTACGGACGGACCGGGCCGACGCCCTGCGCGGGATCAGCGCGGCGGACTGGCGGGCGGCGGCGGACGCCGCGCTCGGCGCGCTTCACGAACTGGTGACGACCACCGCCCGCGGGAGCGTCGAACGGGCCACGCCGGGCGCCGCGGTGATCGTCGGGCGGACCGGCGCGGTGGTGGGGCTCGGGCTGATCGCCGTGCTGGCGGTGCTGCTCGGCTGGGCCGCCACCGTGCGCCGACTGACCGACGAGCGGGACCGTTCGGGCGCCGATGAGCGGGACCGCTCGGGCGCCGATGAGCGGGACCGCTCGGGCGCCGATGAGCGTCGGCCCGAGCCATCCGCGCCCGCGCCGCCGGCCCCGCCCGCCGACGACAAGCCACCAGCCGACCGGTCCGGGACCGGCCAGACCGGCGGCGGGCCGGTCGAGGACCGTCGCCTCGGAGAGCTGTTCGTGCGGGTCACCCGGCGCAACCAGGTCCTGCTCCGCGACCAGCTCGACCTGCTGGACGCGATGCAGCGGCGGGAGCGCAGCGCCGAGGAGGCCGACGAGCTGTTCCAGCTCGACCACCTCACCACCCGGATCCGCCGCAACGTGGAGAAGGTGATCACCCTGGCCGGCGCGACCCCGGCCCGCCGCTGGCGGCGTCCGGTCGCCCTGCTCGACGTCACGCGCGGCGCGGTCGCCGAGGTGCCGGAATACCACCGCGTCCTGGTCGCGCCGCACTGGCCGTGGTCGCTCGCCGGGCCCGCCGTCACGGACGTCGTGCACCTGCTGGCCGAGCTGATCGAGAACGCTCTGGCCTACTCGGCCACCGACACCACGGTCCGGGTCGCCGGTGAACACCGGCCGCACGGCTGCGCGGTCGTCGTGGTCGACGACGGTCCCGGCCTCGACGCGACCGCGTTGAGCGAGGCCAACCACCTGCTCGCGAACCCGCCTGCCCGCCCGCCCACCGACGCCACGGGGTTGCACACGGTCGCCCTGCTGGCCGCCCGTTGCGGTGCCCGGGTCACGCTGCGGCCGAGTCGGCGCGGCGGGACGGCCGCGATCGTGGACCTGCCGGCGGAGCTGGTCACCGTGACCGGCGGCCCGGCCGGGACTGTTCCCGGGCCCGCGTACCGACCGGGTCGGAGCGGACCCGACGCGGGCAGGGCCGGCGGAACGGGTGAGCTGCCGATACGGGTCCGCCAGTCCCGCTTCGCCGGGCCCGAATCCGGCAGCACCGGCCCCGACACCGTCGAACTGCCGGTCACGAGAGCAACGAGGAGACATCGATGACGCATGCAGTGGTCACCGCGGACAGCCTGACCGGCGCGCTGGACCGCCTGGTCGACCGGGTACGCGGGGCGGAGTTCGCCGTGGTGCTCTCACCGGACGGGCTGCCGCTGGGCGGTTCCCGCCGGGTGGAGGCGACGCTGGCCGACCAGATCTCCGGCATCGTCGCCGGTCTGCTGGCGTTGGGGCTGGCCGCCACCCGGACCTGCGACGCGGGCGGGCTCCGGCAGATCGTGGTGCAGATGTCGCGGGCGTTCCTGTTCGTCGCCACCATCCCGAACGGGACCATCCTCACCGTCCGGATCGCCGGCGACGAGATCGAGGTGGGTGACATGGCGTACGAGGTCGCGCTCTTCGTGGGGCAGGCCGAACAGCACCTGCCGATCAGCCTGGGCCCCGCCTCCGCGGCGAGAAGCGGGGACTCTGGTGCACAGCGCCGGCTCGGCTGACGAGGCGTGGTACGACGACGACGCCGGCCCGGTGGCCCGCCCGTACACGATGACCGGTGGGCGTACCGCGCCCGAGCGGGGCCGCTTCGACCTCATCTCGCTCGTCGTCGCGCGGCGGCCGGCCGCACCGCCCACGGCGCTCTTCCCCGAACAGGCGCGGATCGTCGAGCTGTGTCACCATCCAGTGTCGGTGGCCGAGGTCAGCGCCGAGCTGGATCTGCCCCTGGGCACCGTCCGGGTCCTCCTCGGTGACCTGCTCGGGGCGGGTCTGGTCGAGACGCACGAACCACCGACGCTGTCGGAGCTGCCGTCGCAGGAGCTGCTCGAGTCGATACTCGTCGGGTTGCGCGGCCTGTGACGGGTCGGGTGCCACCGCGGCCCAACTGTCGCGGGCGGGCGTCCGGGGATGAAGTGAAGGGGAGAGGCAGTGCCGGCAACACCGCCGCAGCCACGGCGTACTGTGGCGATCATTCTGCTGGACCGGATCGTGGCCGCCGCCGCAGCCGTACGGCGGGTGGTCACCGGCCGGGCCGACGTGTCGCGGGCCACCTGGATCGCCGTGCTCGCGGCGCTCGGGGTGGTGGTGGCAACTGTGGTCTCCATCGTCGGTGTGGTGCGCACGCCGGAGCAGTTGGCGCCGGTGACCCTCGACCCGCCCCCGTCGGTGGACCAGTTGGGCACTCCCGAGGCCGGTACGCCCCGGGGGCAGGCGAAGCCGGCGGCCAGCAACCCGACCACCTCCGTGCCACCATCTGTCAGCGCGGCCCCGCCGCCCGCCCCGCCGCCGACAAGCGCGCCGGCCGCGACCCCCTCGTCGGCGTCGCCGACTCCGGCCGCGCTCGGCGCCGACTTCGCCATCGAGGAGAAGGCCCTGCTCAGCTACGGCGCCGCCGTGACGGTCACCAATCCGGGGCCGGTTCCGGTGGCGCAGTGGACGCTTGCCGTCACGCTGCCCCGGGAGTCGCTGCGTGTCAGCGCGGTCCAGGGCGCGCGGGCCACGCAGGACGGCGCGGTGTGGACGTTCGTGCCGGACGGGAGCGCCGGGCAGGTGCCGGGCAGCGCCTCGGTCCGTGTGACGTTCCGGGTCAACGGCGCGGCGATCGGCGCGACTCCCACGGCGTGCACCATCGACGGGGTCGCCTGCGGCGGGCTGCCGGACTGAGCGCGGGCCAGGGCCCGGTGGCGCGGGTCGCGCATGCTGAAGGGGTGATTCGCTTCCTCCTGAACGTCCTCTGGCTCGTCTTCGGTGGTGGCCTCGTGCTGGCGATCGGCTACGGCTTCGCCGCCCTGGTCTGCTTCGTCCTGGTCGTCACCATTCCGTTCGGCGTCGCCTCGCTGCGCCTCGCCGTCTACTCGTTGTGGCCCTTCGGTCGCACCCTGGTGCCCAAGCCGGGCGCGGGCGTCGGCTCCGGGCTGGCGAACGTGTTGTGGGTGGTCCTGGCGGGCTGGTGGCTCGCCCTGTCGCACATCCTCGCGGGCATCGCGCTCTGCGTCACGATCATCGGGATCCCCTTCGGCGTCGCCAACTTCAAGCTCGTCCCGGCCGCGTTCTGGCCGCTGGGCCGGGAGGTCGTGGACGCGCCGTGACCCGTCGTCGGGTCGCCCGTGCCGCCGTGGGCGACCCGGTCCGGGCCGGCGCTGTCGATAGTGGACAATCCGGGGTGCTACCCACGCCCACGAACCCCTCGATAGGAGCCTGGCATGGCCGGCCCGGACCCCGAACTCGCCGCGACGTTGCAGCCCGACGTGCCGCACGCGGCGCGCATCTGGAACTACTGGATGGGCGGCAAGGACAACTTCCAGTCCGATCGGGCGGCCGGTGACGCGGTGGCCGAGGTCTACCCGGAGATCGTGGTGATGGCGCAGCAGTCGCGCGGGTTCCTGGTGCGGGCCGTACGGCACCTGGCCGCCGAGGCGGGCATCCGGCAGTTCCTGGACATCGGCACGGGCCTGCCCACCATGCAGAACACCCACGCGGTCGCCCAGGGCATCGCGCCCGACGCGCGGATCGTCTACGTCGACAACGACCCGATGGTCCTCGTGCACGCCCGCGCGTTGCTGGCCAGCACGACCACGCAGGGCGTCACCACGTACGTCCCGGCCGACTACCACGACCCGGAGAGGATCCTCGCCGAGGCGGCGCGGACGCTTGACTTCGACAAGCCGATCGCGGTGATGTTCATGGGTGTGCTGGGGTACGAGCCGGACCTGGAGGTGGTGCGCTCGATCGTCGGGCGGACGATGGACGCGACCGCGTCCGGCAGTCACCTGGTTCTCTGGGACGGCACCAACACCAGCCCCGCGGTGGTCTCCGGCGCGCAGCGGCTGGCCGAGAACGGCGGTGTGCCGTACATCCTGCGCAGCCCTGAGGATCTCGCCGGTTGCTTCTCCGGGCTGACGATTGTGGAGCCCGGCCTCGTGCCGATCCCGCTGTGGCGCCCGGACGACGCCGATGCCAAGGGAATCGACGCCTACGGCGCGGTGGCCCGCAAACCCTGACGGGCGCGGGCCACGGCCGGGTCACCGGTCAGCGGTTGCAGGTGAGCGTCAGCCCGTCGGGCACCGCGCTTGTGGTCACGAGCAGGCCGAACGTCGTCACGCCGCCCGGGGCGAGTGTCCCGTTGTAGGAGGCGTTGCGGACCGTGACGTCGGCGCCTGTCGTCTCGGCGACGCCGCGCCAGACCGTCTGGATGCGCTCGTCGCCGGCCCACCGCCAGGAGACGCTCCACCGGTCCAGCGTCTGCGTCCCGGTGCTGCGCACTGTCACCGTGGCGACGAAGCCGGTGCCCCAGCGGGAGTCGATCGTGGCCGTCGCCGAGCACGCCGTCAGCGCAGCGGTCCGGACCGCGGCGACCCAGTACGGGTCCCGTCGGCCCTCGGCGTCGCTGAACCGGTACCAGTACTCGGTGTCGGGCGTCAGCTGGTCGATGGTGACGACCCCGTTGCGCTCGGGCCCGGTGACGGCCTGGGCCACCGGAGACTGCCACTGTTGGGCGTCCGCCCGGCTGGCGAAGAGGCTGACGGTCATCGGCGGGTCGTAGCCGCAGGGCGGGCGGAAGAAGATCGAGTACGACAACGTCACGCTCGTGGTGGTCACCGCGGTCACCGAGGCGGCGATCGGTAGGGCCGGCGGGCAGGTAGGGGTCGGGGTCGGTGACGGCGACAGGGTGGGTGTGGGCGTGACCGCCGGCGCCGGCGCCGGTGCGGCCTCGACGAAGCCTGTCGTGCCGGCCCAGCCGGCCAGAGCCATTGTCGTGGCTGCCAGGAAGATGCGGAGCATCGGTACCTCCGGGGGAACCGTCGCCGTCGCGGCCGAGGATGGGCGACCGACCGTACGGGGCCGGAGTGCGGCGGCCGCCCGACGGCGATCGGCATGCGGCCGCTGACGGGGACTGCCCGGCGCGGGTGGTGGGGCCACCTCGCGCGTCCCCGCATCCGGAGAGGAGTGGGCGCGCTGGCTCCCGAGCGCGACCGACCACAGCATTGCATTCGACAAGCGTCAATACAAGGCCGGCGGCGGTGCCGGGTCGTGGGACGCGAGCCCGTCGAGAAGCGGCTGCCTGCTCGTCGCCGCGGGGACACGTGCCGGGCCCCTGCACCGACGATGATCCATCGTGGCCTGTCAATTCGACGCGGGAGCACACCATGCGCGACAGAAGCAGCACGAGCCGGCGAACCCGGGTGGCGAGGGCACTGACCGCGACGGCCGCCGTGGCGGCGTTGGCCGTCGCTCCGTTCGCGGCGCCGACGCCCGCCACCGCCGCCGTCAGCCGGGCCGAGCTGGCCCTGCGGTGGGCGCCCGTCCACTACCAGGACGTCGACGCCACCGGCGCCCACGCCCTGGGCGGTCAGTCCGACTATCTGACCGCCGTGGACTTCGACGGCGACCTGAACGGGCGCAACAACTGGGACCGCGCCGGCCAGGCCGGCACCTCGCTCGCGGCGCACGCGTACTACTCCGTCGTGGAGACGAGCACGCACTGGTACATCACGTACCTCTTCTTCCACCCCCGGGACTGGACCGACCACCCGTTCTTCGAGACCGAACACGAGAACGACGGCGAGGGCGTTCTCTTCGCGGTCGAGCGCGACGGCTCCCCGTACGGCGTCCTGCGCGGCGCGGTCACCGTCGCACACAGCGACTTCTACTCGTACACGCCGGCCGGCAGCACCTGGACCAGCGGCCGGGAGAGCGTCGACGGCACCCTCCAGTTCCAGACGTCACCGCACGACTCGTTCGCGCATCCGGTGACCGCGCAGGAGGCGCAGGGGCACGGCCTGAAGGCCTATCCGCAGTACGCCATCAACGGCGACGGCCTGGTCTACTACCCGTCCACTGTCGCCGAGACGCCGAGCAGCGGCGACGACCGCGACGTGCGCTACCAACTCGTCGACATCTTCGCCGCCGGGGGCCTGTGGGCGCAGCGGACCAACGCGAACCTGTTCGCCAGCCTGGGTACGTTCGCCGGCGACACCTCAGGCGACTGCGGCTCGGGCACGTGGAGCTGCTCGGCGAACTCCGCGAACGCCCCGTGGGGCTGGGACGACGGCAACGACGTACCCGCCCGCGGTGAGTTGGCCAGCGACCCGGCGAAGGTGTCCGCCGAGTACTTCGCGGTCCCGGCCGGGCTGGCGCGCGGCTACAGCTACAACCCGTACGCCGGGGCCGCCGCGGCGCTGGCCGAGGCGGCCAGGACGGCAGCGCCGACAGTCGACTGACTGTCGAGGTGCGCGGTCGGCCCGGGTCGGACCGGCCGCGCACCGGCTTTCCAGCCGTCGCCGGGCGCGCGGGTCGCGCCGCTCCACGCCGGCACGTAGCCTGCCCAGATGCGACACACCCTCGCACCCGGCGACGAGACCCTGCACGGTCACTTCTCCCCCGACCTTCCGCCGACGCTCACCATCGACCCCGGCGACACAGTCACCTACCGCACCCTGGACTGCTGGTGGTCGGCCGGCCCGTACGCCGGTGGGCCGAACCGGGACCGTCCCCGCGCCCCGCAGTACCAGCCCGACCACGGGCATGCGCTGATCGGGCCGGTCGCGGTGCGCGGTGCCCGCGCCGGCCAGACCCTCGCGGTACGCGTCGACGCGATCGTGCCGGCCACCTGGGGTACGACTGTGGCCGGCGGGTGGCCGAGCGGGTTCAACAAGCGCTACGGCGTCGAGACCGACGGCGTGGTGCACGCCTGGGAACTGGACCCGGTGGCGCTGACCGGCCGCAACCAGCACGGCCACACGGTGGCGCTGCGCCCGTTCATGGGGGTGCTCGGCATGCCGCCCGCCGAACCGGGGAAGCACTCGACAATTCCGCCTCGGCCCTGCGGCGGCAACCTGGACTGCAAGGACCTGACCGCCGGCAGCACCCTGCTGCTGCCGATCCCTGTCGACGGGGCGCTGTTCTCGGTCGGGGACGGGCACGCCGCGCAGGGCGACGGCGAGGTCGGCGGTACGGCGATCGAGTGCCCGATGGACGAGGTGACGCTGACCTTCGACGTCCGCGACGACTTCCCGGTCACCGGCCCGGTGGCCCGCACCGCCGACGCCTGGCTGACGTTGGGCGTGGGCGCGTCCCTCGACGACGCGACGTTCATGGCCCTCACCTCGATGCTGACCCTGCTGCAACGGCTGCACGGCCTCAGCCGACCGGACGCGGTGGCGCTGGCCAGCGTCGTCGTCGACGTGCGGGTGACCCAGATCGTCAACCAGACCGTCGGCGCGCACGCGGTGCTTCGCGACGACGCGCTGCGCTGAGCCGCCTGGGATCGCCGTGCCGCTGCGACGCGGCGGCCCGCCGTCAGCGCAGTCGGCGGGCGGTGAACCTCGTGGGCGGCTGGGCGATCGCGTCCTGCGCCGCGATCAGCTGGATCTCCCGGGTGCCCGCCGCGAGTGTCGCCTCGAGGACGGCGAAGACTGATGAGATGGTGCGCTCCAACGCAATCGCCGGTGAGCCGGAGGTCGACAGGTGCGCCAGGTACAGCGCCGCGGTGACGTCGCCCCCGCCGTTCGGGTTGATCGGCAGCAGCGGCGTGGTCACCGCCCAGGCGCCCTCGTCGGAGACCGCCACCACCTCAAGCGAGCCCGCCGGCACGTCGCCGTGCAGCACGCTTGTGACGAGGACGTGCCTCGGCCCGGTGGCGCGTACGACGTCGACGGCGTCCAGCACCTCCGCCAGCGAGGACGTCTCGCGGCCGGCGAGGAAGTTCAGCTCGAAGTGGTTCGGCGTGATGATGTCGGCGCGCGGCACGACTGTGTCACGCAGGTACTCCGGGATGCCCGGCCGGACGAACATGCCCCGACCGAGGTCGCCCATCACCGGGTCGCAGCAGTACACCGCGGCCGGGTTGAGGGCCTTGACCTGGGCCACGGCGTCCAGGATCACGGCACCCACTGCCGGATCACCCTGGTAGCCCGACAGCACCGCGTCGGCGTCACCGAGGACCCCCCGGTCGGCGATGCCGGCGATCACCTCGGCCACGTCGGCGGCCGCCAGCAGCGGTCCACGCCACGCGCCGTACCCGGTGTGGTTGGAGAAGTGGACAGTCAGGACGGGCCAGACCTCGTGCCCGAGCCGCTGGAGGGGGAAGACGGCGGCCGAGTTGCCGACGTGGCCGTAGGCGACCGACGACTGGATGGACAGGATCTGCACCGACTCATCATGGCGGCCTCCGACGACACCGAACGCGCGGCCTGCCGAATCTGTCGGCTGGCCCACTCCGGGCGCCGCCGCGCGGTACCGGACCGCGCCGGGCCGAAGCCGGCGCACGAGCGGGCGACCCGGACCGTGGTCGTCCGGGCCGCCCAAGAGGTCGTACGTCGGGGGGTTCGTCAGCCGCCGAGACTCGCCGCGGCCGAGGCGATCGACGAGGCGAAGTAGCTCACCTGGGTGTAGACACCCGGGTAGTTGGGTCGGGCGCAACCGTTGCCCCAGCTGACGATGCCGACCTGGATCCACGCGTTGGTGGCGTCGCGGCGGAACATGGGGCCGCCCGAGTCGCCCTGGCAGGTGTCCGTGCCGCCGCTGGCGTAGCCGGCGCAGATCTCCTCGGCGGGGATGAGGTCGCCGCCGTAGTTGGAGTTGCAGGTGGAGTCGCTGACGAACGGCACGGTGGCCTTGAGCAGGTACCGCTGCTGGCCGCCACCCTCGCGCGCGGCGCCCCAGCCGGCGATGGTGAAGGTGCCGCTGTCGTACGCGGTGGTGGTGGCGATCTTCAACGTGCTCAACCCGGTCACGGGGGTGGCCAGGCGGATCAGCGCCCAGTCCTTCCCGGCGCCGTTGTAGCCGGGAGCGCGGTAGACGTAGTTGGACCGGACGGTGATCCGGCTGGACGACTGGAGGTCGACAGTCCCGAGGGTCGCGGTGATGCTGGTGTTGGTGCCTGTCGAACCCACGCAGTGCGCCGCGGTGAGCACCAGCCGGGAGCTGTAGAGGGCCCCGCCGCACCCCATCGAGAGCCGCACCATGAACGGGAACTCGCCCTGCGCGGCGCGGGTGCCGCCCACGACGTTCGGCGTGACGGGGCTGTCGGCCGCGGCGGCGGGCGCCGCGAGGGTGAGGCTGGCCGCGGCCAGCGCGGCGGCCACCAGGCCGGTGAGGGTACGCCAGCGAACCATGCATTCCTCCGCATCAGGACGGTACGCCTCGTGAGCGCACCTTGATTCGAGATAGCGATCATCATATTGAGGTGCATGGATGTTGCGGGTCATCCCCGCTGGATCGTATTCCCGCGTTATGGGGCCGAGGCGTCGTCGTCGCGCCTGCCACGTCGATCTCCGCGACGGCCACGGGCGGCGCCGACGGCAAGCAGGCTGACCACCGCGGCTGCCAGTTGCAGCGCGGCGCCGAGCAGATCGACGATGGGGGAAAGGGCGCTGGTGTCGGGGACAAGGTCCATGGCGGCCTCCGGGTTACGACCCACCATCCGCGCTCCGCGGAGGGCTTCCCCCGGGCCCGGCCGTATCGACGGGCGCCACAGTCATTATGGCAGCGCTCGACGACCAGGGGAACCGGCAGCCGTGTACGGCGACGAGCGCGGTCAGTCCCGCCACTCCTTGGCGAGCAGCTCGTAGGAGCTGACCCGGTCGGCGTGCGCGTGCGTGATCGTGGTGATCAGCAACTCGTCGGCGCCCGTGACGTCGCGCAGGGTCCGCAGTCGCTCGGTGACCGTGCCGGGCGAGCCGACGAACTGCGTGTCGACCCGGTCGGCGACGAGCCGACGGTCGGCGTCGGTCCAGGGCAGCGCGGCGGCCTGTTCCGGGCTGGGGAACGGGATGGCCCCCTCGCCACTGCGGATGCTGCGCACCCAGGGCCCGTACGGCGTGGCGAGGCGGTGTGCGGCCTCGTCGGTCTCGGCGACCACGACGTCGGCGGAGACCACCACGTACGGCTGCGTCAACACGGCCGAGGGCCGGAACGCGGCCCGGTAGGCGGCGACCGCGTCGAGCACCGAGGAGGGGCTGACGTGGTAGTTGGCGGCGAAGGGCAGGCCCAGCGCGCCGGCGAGTTGTGCGCTCTCCCCGCCGCTGCTGCCCAGCAGCCACACCCGCAGGTCGGCGCCCTCCCCCGGAACGGCGTGCGCGTCCAGGCCGTCGGCGTCGGTGTAGTCGCCGCGCAGCAGGGCCAGCACGTCGGCCAGCTGGTCGGCGAAGGCCGGCGGTTGCGCGCCCGGCTGGTGCAGCAGCGAGCTGCTCAGGGCGAATCGGGGGGAGGCGAGCACGCCGGCGTAGGAGAACGGCGGCGGGATCAGCAGTCCGTCGACCACCCGGGCCTCGGCCTGCGGCGGCGGGGTGGACGCGGCGAGTTCTCGGACGGCCTCCACACGCCGCTGTCCGGACCGGCCCAGGCCGAGGTCGATCCTCCCCGGATACAGGGCGGCGAGGGTGCCGAACTCCTCGACCACCGACAGGGCGGTGCGGTGGCCGACCTGGACCGCGCCGGAGCCGACGCGGAGCACGCTTGTGGCCGAGGCCACCTGCCCGATGAGCACGGCCGGCGCCGAACTGGCCACGCCTGCGGCGAGGTGGTGCTCGGCCAGCCAGTAGCGGTGGTAGCCGGACTGCTCGGCCCGGCCGGCCAGGTCGACCGTGTTGCGCAGCGCGTCGGTGACGGTGCCGCCGGCGGGAACCGGGCAGAGATCGAGAACGGACAGAGGGGTCGCTGACATCGTGGTCCCCGTTTCTGGTCAGGCCGGCGCGACGGCGGTCACCGGCGCGCGGAAGGGGCGGCTGGGGATCTCCCGGCGCAGCACCGGCGCCACCTCGGCCTGGAACAGCTCCAGGCTCTCCCGGTGCTGCTTGTCGGTCAGCCCGTCGTGGTCGGCCTGGAGGTGGATGACCTCGTGGCCGAACTGCTCGTGGTAGCGCAGCACCTTGTCGATGATCTGCTGCGGACTTCCCACGAGCATCGAGCTGCGCTCGATGGCGTCGGACAGGGTGTGGAAGACCGGCGGAATGCCGAGCCGGCCGAACGCGGCGAGCCGGGCGTCGAAGATCGGCCGGTACCTCTCGATCGCCTCCTGCGACGTGCGCGCCACGTGGAATCCCGCGGTCCCGGCGCCGACGAGGGCGTCGGCCGGGTCGTGTCCGTAGTGGACCCACCGATCCCGGTAGTGGCGGATCAGCTCGGCGTAGGGCTCGATGGGGTTGGTGACGTTGGCCGAGAAGATCGGGTCGCCGTAGCGGGCGGCGAGGTCGACCGACTCCCTGCTGGTGGCACTGCCGTGCCAGACCCGGATGGGCTGTTGCAGCGGGCGGGGCCAGGTCTCGGCCTCGGTGAGCGACGGCCGGTACGTCCCGGACCAGGTCACCTTCTCCTCCCGCCAGAGCCGACGGAACAGCTCGTAGCCCTCCCGGTTGCGGTCCCACTGGTCGTCGGCGGTGACGTGGAAGAGCTGGGCCTGCGCGGCGCCGTTGCCCTTGCCGATGATCAGTTCGAGCCGTCCGTCGGAGAGGTGGTCGAGGGTGGCGTAGTCCTCGTAGGCGCGGACCGGATCGAGCAGGCTCAGGGTGGTGACAGCGGTGAAGAGCCGGATCGTGGCGGTCCGGGCCGCGATGTGGCTCAGCACCACAGGCGGCGAGGAGGAGATGAAGGGGCGTTCGTGCCGCTCGCCGACGCCGTACCCGTCGAAGCCGAGCTCCTCGGCGAGAACTGCGGTGTCGATCACCTCGCGGAACCGGTCGGTGGTGCTCCTGCGCCGGCCGGTGACCGGGTCGGGCAGATGGGTGATCAGGGTTATCAGCAGAAACTTCATGCCGGGACCGTCACTTTCGGCGGCAGGGTCAGGGGCGGGCGCACCGCAAGGGCGAAGCAGCGCGAGTACGGCAGGGCGTCGTACGGGGCGAAGACCGGGATCGGGTGGTAGCCCGCCCGCTCGTACCGGCGGACCGCGTCGGGCTGGCGGTCACCGGTCTGCAGCACGATCCGTGCCGCGCCGAGCTGGCCGGCGGCCTCGCGGACCGCGTCGAGCAGGATCGCGGCGACTCCGCGCCCCCGATGGGCGGGCAGCACGTACATCCGTTTGAGTTCCAGGTCGGGGCCGTGCCAGCGCAGCGCGGCGTGCCCGACCGGCGTGGCGTCGACGGTGTACGCCACACCCGTCCAGGCCACCGAGGTCGGGGCGAGCACCTGGGTGTCCGGCAGGTGGATCGGGTCGGCGGGGCGGTCGGCGTACCGCCGACGCAGTTCCGTGGTCATCGCCGCGCGCAGGGCGGCGGCGTCCGGATCGTCCCCGCGTCGCCGGCACACGGTGACCGGCGGGCTCACGCCGCACCGACCGGGGTGACCGGGCGGGCGGGGCCGAGGCCGAGGTGGTCACGCAGGGTGGTGCCGGTGTACTCGGCGCGGAACACTCCGCGCTCCTGCAGCAGCGGAACGACCTGGTCGACGAACTCGTCGAGACCACCCGGGGTCAGGTGCGGCACCAGGATGAACCCGTCGGCGGCGTCGGACTGCACGAAGTGGTCCATCCGCTCGGCGACCTGCCGCGCGGTGCCGACGAACGACTGCCGGCCGGTGACCTCGATGACCAGGTCGCGCATGCCGAGGCCCTTCTCCTCGGCCAACGTCCGCCACTGCCGGGCGGTGGCGACCGGGTCGGGGTACATGCCGGCCCGACCCCTGCTGATCGTGTCGGCGGTGACGTCCGGGTCCTCGGCGGGCAGCGGGCCGTCGGGGTCGTACCCGGACAGGTCACGGTTCCACAGCTGCTCCACCAACAGGATCGCGGTCTGCGGACTGACCTGCTGGCGGCGGATGTGGTGGGCGCGTTCCTGCGCCTCGGCGTCGGTGTCACCGAGGACGACTGTGACCCCGGGAATGATCTTCAACTCGTCGGGGTGGCGACCGAACCGGGCCAGCCGGGACTTCACGTCCCGGTAGAACTCCTGACCGGCCTCCAGGGTGCCGTGCCGCGAGAAGATCGCATCCGCGCTGGACACCGCGAACTCGCGCCCGTCGGGCGAGTCGCCGGCCTGCAGGATCACCGGGTGCACCTGCGGACTGCGCGGAACGGTGAAGTGCCCGGCGATGTCGAACTGGTCGCCGTGGTGGGCGAAGGCGCCCGGGTCGGCGTCCGCGACGTACCGGCCGCCGTCCTGGTCCCCCACGATCGCTCCCGCCGGCCACGACTCCCACAGCGTCCGGGCGGTACGCACGAACTCGGCGGCCCGTTCGTAGCGCAGCGAACGGTCGAGGTAGCCGCCCCGGCGGAAGTTCTCCCCGGTGAACGCGTCGGAGGTGGTGACGACGTTCCAGGCGGCCCGCCCACCGGAGAGGTGGTCGAGGCTGGCCAACTGGCGGGCCAGCTCGTACGGCTCCCGGAAGGTCGTGTTGAGCGTGCCGGCCAGGCCCAGGTGGGTGGTGACCGCGGCGAGGGCGGCGAGCAGGGTCAACGTGTCCGGGCGGCCGACCACGTCCAGGTCGTGGATGCGGCCTCGCTGCTCGCGCAGGCGCAGCCCTTCGGCGAGGAAGATGAAGTCGAACGTGCCCCGTTCCGCCGTGCGGGCCAGGTGGACGAAGGAGGAGAAGTCGATCTGGCTGCCGGAGTCCGGATCGCTCCAGACCGTGGTGTTGTTCACGCCGGGGAAGTGCGCGGCCAGGATGATCTGCTTGGGCATGACGGTCTCCAGACTCAGGCGGTCGCGGCGACGGCGTAGCGGCTGGCCGGTCGGGTCAGGCCGAGCAGGCCACGAAGCGTCCCGCCCGGATATCCGGCGCGGAAGAGACCGCGTGCACGCAGCGCCGGCACCAGCGCCCGGGTGATCGCGGTCAGATCGTCGGGGAGGACGGCCGGCCGCAGCCGGAAACCGTCCACCCCGGCCCGGTGCCACTCGACCAGCAGGTCGACGAGCTGCCCCGGCGTACCGGAGAAGAGGGCCGCGTCCGACGTGAACGGCGCGCCGTGCAGGTCGTCGAGACGGTTCCTGCGCTTGCGGGCGAGCGTCGGCGTCTCGTCGAGCAGCACGACCAGGTCGGCGAGGACGCGCAGCGGTGGCCCGCCGCGGCCGACTGTCTCCTCGACAGCCCGGACCTCCGCGACGACGGCGGCGGCGTGTCCGGGGTCGGTCGGGGTGACGAAGACGACGTCGGCGTGCCGGGCGGCGAAGGCGTACGGCACCGACGAGTGGGCCAGCACGGCGACCACCGGCTGGCCCTGCGGTGACCGGGGCACGATGGAGGGGCCCTTGACCGAGAACCACCGCCCGGTGAAGTCGACGTAGTGCAGCCGGTCCCGATCCACGAAACGGCCTGTCGCCACGTCCCGGATCTCGGCGTCGTCCTGCCAGCTGTCCCAGAGTCGGCGTACCACGTCCACCGCGTCGCCGGCCTCGGCGAAGAGGTCGCCGACGAGCCGTACCGTCTCCGGCTCGTCGAGCCGGGTCGGGTCCAGCACGGGGATCTCGCGGCGGCCGAAGTGCCCGGCCTCGGCTCGGCGGGCCGAGACCCGGGGCCGCCAACCGGCCCGCCCACCGCTGATGTGGTCAAGCGTGGCCACGGCGGTCGAGACGTGGAACGGTTCGGTGTGGGTGGTGCTGGTGGTCGGGACCAGCCCGATGTGCCGGGTCAGCGGGGCGACCCCGGCCGCGATCTGCACCGCGTCGAGACGCCCCCGGAGCTCGTCGGCGCGGCCGTCCGGGCCGTCGGGCCGCGACGACTGGAGGTCGAGGCTGTCCTCGATGGTGAGCAGGTCCAGAGTGGCCTTCTCGGCCTCGCCGGCGAGCGCGGCCCAGTAGCGGGCGGTCAGCGGCGCTGACGCTCCGGCGCGCGAGCGCCGCCAGGCCGCCGGGTGCCAGCCCAGGCCGTCAAGTGCCACGGCCAGGTGCAGGGTCTTCTCGGTCATTGGCGTACCTCCTGCGGTCGGCCGGCCGTGACGAGCGTGGGCAACGCGTCGAGCAGGGACCGGGTGTAGTCGTGTCGGGGGTAGGTGAAGACATCGCCGACCGGGCCCTGCTCGACCACCGCGCCGTCGTGCATGACCAGCACGCGGTCGCTGAGGTGGTGCACCACGCCCAGGTCGTGGGAGATGAGGAGCAGAGCCGTGCCGTCGGTGGCACGCAGATCGGCCAGCAGGTCGAGGACCTGGGCCTGGACCGAGACGTCGAGCGCGGAGACCGGCTCGTCGCAGACGATCAGGGTGGGTCGTGGGGCGATCGCGCGGGCGATGGCGACGCGCTGCCGCTGTCCGCCGGAGAGCTGTCGCGGGTGCCGGTCGAGCAGCTCCGGCCCGAGGCCGACGCGACGCAGCAGGTCGACGACACGGTCGCGGCGATCGCCCCGACGGACGTCGGGGTCGAGGTTCTCCCCGACGACCTGGGCTACGCGGTAGCGCGGGTCGAAGGAGCTCAGGGGGTCCTGGGAGATCAGTTGCAGCCGGCGGCGCAGCGGGCGACGGACCCGTTCGGGCACCCCGGACCACGGCGCGTTCTCGAAGGTGACGGCGCCGGAGTCGGCGGCCAGGAGGCCGGCGACGATCCGGGCCAGGGTGCTCTTACCGGACCCGGACTCCCCCACCAGCCCCAACGTCTCGCCCCGCGCGATGGTGAAGGAGACGTCCCGCACGACCGTGTGGTCGCCGTACCTCTTGGTCAACCCGGTCGCGTCGAGAAGCGTGTCGCCCGGGCGGACCTCGGGACGGGCGGGCAGCGCCTCCCGCCGCGCGACGCCGCCGTCACGCCCGACCGCGGCGGCGGCGAGCCGGTACCCCCGCGACGACGCCGAGGGCACCGCCGCCAGCAACTGCCGGGTGTACGGATGTGCCGGGGCCCGCAGCAGCCCGGCGGTGGGGCCGTGCTCGACGATCCGACCGTCGCGCATGACCAGCACCCGGTCGGCGACCTGGGCGACCACCGCGAGGTCGTGGCTGATCAGCAGCAGACTCACCCCGGCTGCCCGCCGCTCGGCGAGCAGCCGCAGGATCTGCGCCTGCACGGTGACGTCAAGCGCGGTGGTCGGCTCGTCGGCGATGAGCAGGGCCGGTTCCCCGGCGATCGCCGAGGCGATGAGCGCCCGCTGCCGCAGCCCGCCGGAGAGCTGGTGCGGGTACTGCCGGGCGCGGCGCTCCGGCTCCGGGAGGTGGACCTCGTCGAGCAAATGGGTGACCCGGCCGGCCCGTTCGCGGCGGCCGACGATGCCGTGGGTGGCGAGCACCTCGCCGATCTCGGCGCCCACGGTACGCAGCGGGTCGAGGGAGACCAACGCGTCCTGCAGGACGAGCCCGGCGAGCCGTCCGCGTACCCGTCGCCAGTCCCGTGGGCGGTGGCCACGGACATCCTGGCCGGCAAGGTCGAGCCGGGCGGCGCGGACGCTCGCGCCGGGGCCGGCGAGGCCGACCAGGGTACGGGCGGTGACGCTCTTGCCGGACCCGGACTCGCCGACGATGGCCACGCACTCGCCGCGCTCGACGGTGAGGCTGATCCCTCGGACCGCCGCGACCCGTCCGGTGGGGGTGTCGAAGTCGACGTGCAGGTCCTCGACCGCGAGCAGGGGGGCCATCAGCGCTGCCGCCCGTCGAAGCGGGTCTGCCAGTGCCGGCCGACGACTGTCAACGCCACGACTGTCGCGGTGACCGCGACGCCGGGCAGGACGGTGATCCACCAGGCCACCTGGAGGTAGTTGCGTCCCTCGGAGAGCATCGCGCCCCACTCGGGCGACGGTGGCTGTGGACCCATGCCGAGGAAGCTGAGCCCGGCGGCGATCATGATCGCCTCGCCGAGCCCGATCACCGCGAGAACCGGCACCGGGCCGATCACGTTGGGCAGGACGTGCCGCGCCACCAGCCGGCGTCGGGACAGGCCGAAGGTGACTGCCTGTTCGACGTATGCGGCGCGGCGGACGAGCAGTGTCTGACCACGCACCACCCGGGCGTGGTGCGGCAGGGTGGCGACGCCGATGGCGATGATCAGGCTGACCGTGCCCGGCCCGGCGACGGCGATGAACAGCAACGCCAGGAGCAGGATCGGAAAGGCCGAGATGGCGTCGAAGGCGCGGCTGAGGGTCTCGTCGGCGAGCCGGTGGGTGAGACCGGCGAGCAGACCGAGCAGCACGCCGCCGGTGACAGCGATCGCCGTGGCGGCCACCCCGATGGTGAGCGAGTGCCCGGCCCCGTGCACGACCCGGGTCCACACGTCACGGCCGAGGTGGTCGGTGCCGAACCAGTGCGCGGCGCTCGGCGCTTCGAGCACTCCCAGCGGGTCCGCCGCGAGCGGGTCACCGGGCGCCAGGACCGCCGGCCAGACCGCGGCGACCACGAGCAGGAGCAGGTACGCCCCGGCGGTGAGCAGCCCTGGTCGCCACCGGCGTCGGCGGACGGTCGGGGCGGGCGGGGTGGACGGGTGGGGTATGTGCGCGTCGGTGGTTGCCGGGGCCAGGGTGACTGTCATCGGGTCAGCTCCTCCTCAGGCGCGGGTCGACAAGCAGGTACGTCAGGTCCGCGATGGTGTTGACCGCGACGTAGACGGCGGCGGACAGGGTGACCACCGCCAGCACCACAGGCATGTCCTTGCTTGTCACCGCCGTGAGAGTGACCTGGCCGAGGCCGGGTCGACCGAAGACCTGCTCGACGATGACGGCGCCGCCCAGCAGGATGCCGAAGAGCCAGCCGGCAAGGGTGACGGCCGGCAGCAGCGCGTGCCGCAGCGCGTGCCGCAGGAGCACAGTTCGTTCCCGTACGCCCCGGGACCGGGCGGTCAGCACGAACGGCTCGTCGAGTGCCCGGTCGAGCCCGTCGCGGAGCACCTGGGCGAGCAGTCCCGCGACGGGCAGCGCAAGCGTGACGGCGGGCAGCACCAGCGCGCCGATGCCCTGGTCGCCGGAGACCGGGAACAGTCCGAACCGGAACGACAGGACGCTGAGCAGCACGATGCCGATCAGGAAGGGTGGGGTGGAGACCAGCAGCAGTTCGGCGCCGGAGCTGGCCCTGCGGAGCCAGGGACGACGGTCCCCGGCGGTGGCGACGGCGAGGACGAGGGCGAGCAGCACCCCGAGGCCCGCGGCGGCGAGGGCGAGGGCGAGCGTGGGTGCGAGCTGTTCGCCGATCACCTCTGCGACGGGCCGTTGCAGGAAGTAGGAGCGGCCCAGGTCGCCGCCGGCGAGCCGCCGCAGGTAGTCGAGGTACTGGACGACCGCGGGCCGGTCCAGGCTCCACTCGGCGATGATCTGGGCACGGATCTGCGGGGTGTCCGCCCCGTCGCCGACGATCGTGTCCACCGTGTTTCCGGGCGCGACAAGCAGGGCCAGGTACGCGGCGGTGGCGGCGGCCCAGAGGACGACAAGTCCGGCGGCGAGCCGGCGGGCCGCCGCGCGCAGGGGTGAGCTGTTCATGTCACCTGCCGATCCACAGGTCGTACGCGCTTGCGGGAACCCCGGCGGTGGGCTCGAAGCGGACCCCGCCGACGCTGGTGCTGGCCGCGATCTGGTCGGCCGGCGCGTAGAGCGGGAGCACCAGGGCCTGCTCGGCGACGACACGCTGTTGGAGCTGCGCGTAGATGCCGGCCCGCTTCGCTTGATCGGCGGTGGCCTGACCGGCTTCCAGGAGCTTGTCGGTGCGGGGATCGTTGGCGCGGGTGCGGTTGATGCCGCCCTTCGAGTGCAGCAGCAGGTTCAGCGCCGCGCCCGCGTCGGTGTCGGCTCGCGAGTTGTCGAAGACCTCGTACGCGTTGCGCTCGAACGCCTGGGTGGCGGTGCCCTGGTCGACAAGTGCGATCTTCAGGTCGATGCCGGCGCTCTGCTTCACGGCGGCCTGGACGGCCTGCGCGAGGACGTCGCGGCGGTCGCGGACGTACGGGGCGGCCTGCACCAGCCGTACGGTGAGCCGCCTGCCGTCGCGCACCCGGAAGCCCTCCGCGTCACGCGTCGCCCAGCCGGCCTGGTCGAGCAGGGCGTTCGCCTTGGCGACGTCGCCGCCGTACCCGCCGTCGAGGCTCTTGTCGTACAGCGGGCTGGACGGGCTGATCACGCTCCAGGCGCGGGTGGCGGTGTCGCGGTAGACAGACCTCAGCACGGTGTCGACATCGACGGCCTCCCGGAACGCCTGCCGGACCCGCAGGTCGTCGAAGGGCGCGTGCGAGGTGTTGAAGTAGTAGGAGTAGGCCGAGCCGGAGTTCAGCTCCCGGGTGAGGCGCAGCGTCCGGTTGGCGGTCACCAGGGGCTGGTCGGTGGCGGGCACGCCCTCGACGAGCTGCACCTGGCGGGAGGTGAGGGCGCCGACGCGCACCGCCGACTCCTTGAGGAACCGGTAGGTGATCTCGTCAAGGTAGGCGGGGCCGGTGTGGGTCGCGGTGGGCGGCGCCCAGTCGTAGCCGGGATTGCGCCGGTAGTGCAGCTCCTGGCCGGGGACGTAGCGGTCCAGCACGAACGGCCCGGTGCCGACGACGTCGACGCCGCCGGCCTTGAGGTTCTTCGCCTCGCGAAGCGACTTCGGCGAGACCTGGGCGCCCTGCGGGGAGGCGAGGAAGTCGAGGATGAGCACGTCGGGCGTGGTGAGGATGAGCCGTACGGTGCGCGGGTCGACCACCTCGACGGCCTTGAGGTTGCGCAGTTGCACGGCGGCGACGCCCGGCGCGTACCCGGGCTCGCGGAGTTTGTCGATGTTGGCCTTGACTGCGGCCGCGTCCAGCGGCGTCCCGTCGGTGAAGGTCACCCCGTCGCGAAGCGTCAGGGTGTAGGACCTGCCGTCCGGGGCGGCCTGCCAGCCGGTGGCGAGCCAGGGCACCAGCTTTCCCTGCTTGTCGTACGTGAGCAGGGACTCGAAGGTGTTCCAGACCAGGAGGCGGGCCTTGGCCTGGGCGTACTGGTGCGGGTTGAGGGTGATCGGCTCGGTCTCCACGGCCCAGGTGAGGGCGCCGCCGGAGCGGGGCTCGCCGGCCGCCTCGGCGGCGGGGGCGGCGCCTGTGGAGCAACCGGCGAGGACGGCGAGCAGCGGGGCGATTGTGGCGGCGGCGAGAGTACGCAGACGGCGGGCGGGCATGGCGAGGTCTCCTGTCCAGACAGGCGGTTTCGGGTACGCCGACACCCGACTCCCGCGCGGTTGGGCGGGCCGGTCAGGGGGTGTCGGTGCGGATGGCGCGGCGGTCGGCTCGGCGGTGAGCCCCACCTCGGCGGCCGGTGTGGCGGGCCGGGTACGGGCGAGGGTGCCGGGTCAGGCCAGACAGGAACTCGACCACACCCGACCGAAGTCGATGTGGCCGCGGATCGTCAGCCGCAGCTCGCTGGACATGAGCCGAGTCCACAGTCACCGCCGGGGTGGTGTCAACGAATCGATCGACGGATGTCGGCTATCGCACGTGGCGGGGCCGATTCGTTGACGTAATACCTACTAAAGCTATAGGATTTAAAGGGATTGTGTCCGGTGGTCCGGCCCGGACGTGCACGCGAGCCGGGACCGGCCCACCGGGCAGCCGCCCGACGCCGTGCTCAGTCCAGATCGAGCAGGATCTTCCCCGGCACCCGACGCTCCCGCAGCGCGCCGACCGCCTCCCCGAGGTGGTGCCACGATCCGCGCCAGCCGATCGGCGCCCGCAACACTCCCCGGGCCACGAGGTCCACCAGCAGCGCCAGATCCGCCGCCGGCGACGACGTGTCGCCGAAGGACCGCAGCGTTCGCGCGACGCCCGGGGCGAAGGTCGAGTTCACCGGGAAGACGGCAGGCGCACCGGATGCCCAGCCGATGCTGTGCAGCACCCCACCGGGCGTCAGCAGACCCCACGCGGCCACCAACTGGGCGCCGCCCACGGTCTCCAGCACCACGTCGACATGCTCGACGCCGCCATCGAGGCCGACGATCACCTCGTCGGCGCCGAGCGCGGCCAGTCCCTCGCCCCGCGCCGCCGAGCCGACCACCGCGAGCACGTACGCGCCGAAGTGCCGGGCGAGTTGGACCGCCACCCGACCCACTCCCCCGGACGCGCCGGTGACCAGCACCCGGCGACCGCGCAGCGGACCGGACGCCCGCAGCGTGCGCAACGCGGTGAGGCCGACCATCGGCAGCGCGGCCACCTCGGCCAGGTCGACGGCCGGGGGAACCACCGCGACACTGTCCACCTCGTACACCGCACGCTGCGCCCAGGCCCCCTGCCCGAAGGCGAGCACCCGGTCACCCGGCCGGGGGCCGCTGCCGTCCTCGGCGCCGCGCAGCACGTGCCCGGCGGCGTCGTGGCCGAGCACGCTGCCGGCCGGCCAGACGTCGAGGTGGCGGACCTCGCCGGCGTTGACGGCGGCGTGCCGCACCTCGACGAGCACCTGCCCCGGCCCGGGCGCCGGGTCGGGAACCTCCGTCACCCGGAACCCGTCGACAGCATCCGGTGCGGCGACGATGGCACGCATGGCATCCTCCCGAATTGTGGCGGGCCGGCGCTCCGGTCAGGTCGCGGCCGGTCGGGGCAGTCACCGCCCCGCGTCGGCCGGGATGGCCGTCAGGTTGTGAGCCGTCAGGCGGCGGCCCGACGGACCGGCCCGTCCGGAGCGTCCGCGAGACCGGCGTAACGGCCTCGGTGGTAGAGCAACGGCGAGCCCACGTCGGCGTGCCGCAGCAGTTCCGGCTCGGCCAGCACCACGACGTGGTCGCCGACCGTCACCCGGTCGACGACCCGACACAGGAGCCAGGCCAGGGTGCCGTCGAGAATTGGCGCACCCTGCGGGCCGGGCCGCCACCGGGTGGGCGCGGCGAACCTGTCGATGCCGCTGGTGGCGAAGGTCTGGGCCAACTCGTGCTGGCCGTGGGCGAGCAGATGCACCGCCACGTGTCGGGCCCGCCCCAGCGTCGGCCAACTCGACGAGCCGAGGTTCAGGCAGAACGAGACGATCGGTGGCGACAGCGACACCGAGGTGAACGAGGTCGCGGTGAAGCCGACCGGCGGCGAGCCGGGGGCGGTGACCACCGTGACGGTGCTGGCCTGGTGGCGCAGCAACGTCCGCAGCGCATCGGCGTCGGCATCGGTCACGTCGTCCGCGGACGAGGTCATGGCGTTCCTCCCGAGGGATGGGTCCAGGCGGCAGGGGCGGCCCGCTCAGGCGGGGCTGGGCGCCGTCGGACAGAGCTGCGCGGCGACCCTCATCAGGTCGACGACTCGGCGGGAGGTGAACAGCCGAACAAGCAGCATGAACCGATTTTCCTATCAGACAGGTAGGATTTCAAGTCCCGGGCGCGTGCGCCCTGCCGCCCGACGTCCGGCCTCACCGTGGGACGGCCTCCTGGGCAGCCAGGACGACCAGCTCCTCGGCGCGGGACGCCAGCGGCGCCTTCGCACCGTCGGGCCAGACGAGATAGCCCACCGGCGGGCCTGACGAACCCCAGCGGGCGCCGACGATGGTGGCCGTCCCCGTACCGTTCGACGGGTCGAGCAGGCGTACCCGGGTGCCCGGAGCATGGCCGTCGTCGGCCACGATGAGCAGCACGTCGAGGATCTGGCGGACACCTGTGACGGGCAACTCCGCCACGTACGGCTCGCCCGAGGGTCCCACCCGCGGGGTCATCATCGCCCGTAGGAGCGCCGCGTGCCGGATCGCCTCCTCGCGAACCGGCCAGTCCGGGGCGCGCTCGGCCCGGATGAGCGCCTGCTCGATCATCGACCAGAGCGACACCGGCTCCCGGTCGAGCAGGCGGCGGGCCTCCCGGTCGACCTCGGCGCAGGCCGTGTCGAGGGCGGTGTCCTCGCCCAGCTCCGCGATCCAGACCAGATCCCCCACCTCGGGCAGCAGCCCCGGTGACTCGGCCGCCACCACGAGGTAGAGCATCGCGAGCAGCTCCTCGCGACCGTCACCGTGGTAGAGCGGGCCCACCCCGGCGCCCGTACGCCCCCGACTGGGCGGAAACCGGTCGACGAGGTGGCGGGCACGACCGTTCGGCAGGGCGGCGGCCCGCCGCGTGTCAGTCACCCGCTCCTCGAACGAGCGCCGCTCGCGGCGTTCGACGAGCAGTTGACGGTGGCTGTCGACGCCGATCGGATAGATCGTCCGGCCGTACGTGGCGAGGGTCTCGCCGGGTCGCAGACCGAGCGACTCGAGGTGCCGGGCGGCCACCGAGTAGGCGACGCCGGCGCGGGCCGCCTGCTCCCGGATGGCGCGCTGACGGGCACGTCCCGGGGTCGGGGTGCGGCGGGGGTGGTGATCAGACATGGCGCCTCCGGGGCAGCCCCACGCACTGCACCGAACGGGCGGCGTGACGGGCACACCGAGGGTCGACGCGACGGCGCGGAGTCGGCGACTCTTGGCCCCAGCATGTGGTCGGGCGTGGGCCACCACATCGGGCGCGGGCAGGCGCTCTGCCGGGACCAGCATAACGCGAACCGGCGGCCGCCGGTCGCCCTCCCGGCAGCCCTCCCTCACCGGTGTCGACAGGTGTCGGCGGCGGTGTCGGCGGCGTGTCGGCGCGGTGTCAGGCGACCGGCGCACGCTCTGGGACATGACAACCGATCTGGTGATCGAGGCCGAGGGCCTCGTCAAGACATTCGGGAAGACGAGGGCGCTGCAGGGCGTGGACCTCGCCGTACCCCGGGGGACCGTGCTCGGCGTGCTCGGTCCCAACGGCGCTGGCAAGACCACCGCCGTCCGCATCCTCTCCACGCTGCTCACCCCGGACGCCGGCAGCGCCCGCATCGGCGGCTTCGACGTCGTCCGCGACGCCGAGCGGGTCCGGCAGAGCATCGGCCTCACCGGCCAGTACGCCTCGGTCGACGAGGACCTGACCGGGCGGCAGAACCTGGAGCTGTTCGGCACGCTGCTGGAGCTGGGTCGCTCCGGCGCCCGGCGACGGGCCGCCGAGCTGCTTGACTGGTTCGACCTGACCGACGCCGCGAACCGGCAGGCCAAGACCTACTCCGGGGGTATGCGGCGGCGGCTGGACCTGGCCGCCAGCCTCGTCGGCTCCCCCGACGTGATCTTCCTCGACGAGCCGACGACCGGGCTGGACCCGGCCAAGCGCGAGGACATGTGGGACGTGGTCCGGTCGCTTGTCACCAACGGCTCGACGGTGCTGCTCACCACCCAGTACCTGGAGGAGGCCGACGCGCTCGCGGACGCGATCACGGTGATCGACCACGGGCGGGTCATCGCGCACGACACGCCCGAAGGACTCAAGCGGGTGGTCGGCGGGCAGACGCTTGAGGTCCGGCCGTCCGACCTCGCGGACCTGCCGAGAATCGCGACGATCCTGTCCGACGTCGGCTCCGGCGCGCAGGCCGACGAGATCCGCAAGGGCGTGCTCGCGGTGCCTGTCACCGACGACACGGCCCTGACCGAGAGCGTCGCGCGGTTCGCCTCCGCCGGCATCTCCGTCACCGAACTCTCCCTGCACCTGCCGAGCCTCGACGAGGTGTTCTTCACCCTCACCGGGCGTACGGCATCCGAGGACGACACCACCGCGCGCGTGGAGGTAGCGGCATGAGCACCCTGGTCGGCACACCACCCACCACGAACCCCGTCCTGTCGACGGCCACTGTCAACCCGCGACCGTTCCGGCTCGTGCGGCACTCGCTGGCGCTCGCCAAGCGCAGTCTCATCAAGACCTGGCGGACGCCCGAGGCACTTATCGACGTCACGCTGCAACCGGTGCTGTTCCTCATCATCTTCGTCTACATCTTCGGCGGCGCGGTCGCCGGATCCACACACGACTACCTCCAGTTCCTGCTGCCCGGAATCCTGGCGCAGACCATCGCCACCGGGGCCATCGCGATCGGCGTCAACCTCAACACCGACATCGCCAAGGGCATCTTCGACAGGTTCCGGTCGCTGCCGATCCCCCGCTCCGCACCGCTGGTCGGCGCGGTCCTGGGCGACGTCGTCCGGTACGTGATCGTCACGGTCTCGACCCTCGCCATCGGTTACCTGATGGGCTTCCGGATCGACACCGACCCGTTCCGGGCGATCGCCGGATGCCTGCTCGCGGTGCTGTTCGCGCTCTGCCTGAGCTGGCTGCCGGTCTACGTGTCGATGAAGGTGCGCACCCCGGGCGCCGTGCAGGGCCTGATGTTCGCGCTGATCATGCCGCTGAGCTTCGCGTCAAATGTGTTCGTCGGCGCGGACACCCTGCCCGGCTGGATGCAGGCCTTCGTGGACGTCAACCCGATGACCCACCTGGTGGCGTCGGTACGCGGACTGTTCCTCGGCACCCCGCTCGACTCGCACGTGTGGTGGACCCTCGCCTGGTGCGCAGGCTTCGTGGCGGTGTTCATGCCGCTGGCGCTGCGCGCGTACCGCAAGAAGATCTAGGCGAGCAGGTTCTCCATCAGCTCGCGGATCCGGGTGACGGCCGCGGCCACCGGCCGGGCACGCCAGGCCGCCAGCGACGACTCACGCTGCTCCTCGTCACCGAGGGCGGCGTCGAGTCGTTCGCTGCGCCCGGTCGGGAAGAACAGCTCCATGTGCGTCCCGAGCCGCTTCGCGAGCGCGGACAGTTCGCGGGTGGCGTCGAAGTCGCGCCGGTACGCGGCGAGTTCCGCGCCGCCCGACGCCCACGCCCCGATCACCGGCAGGTCCTTCGAGGTGAACGCGTCCTCGCGGGCGAGCGCCAGCAACGCGGCCGCCTGGGCTGCGGCGTCGGCGCCCGACACCCCCCGCGCGTCGGCCACCCGCAGATACAGGACCGCCACCGAGGCCCGGATCATCACGCGCGGCTGCGGTGGCGGGCCGGTCCAGCCGGCGAGACTACGGTTCACCTCGTCGGCGTGGGTGAGCGCCTCGTCGTAGCGTTCGCGCTGCCAGGCGAGGTGCGCCAGGCCCAGAAGCGCCTGCGCGACGTCCATCTGCTCGGCCTGGCCCGGTGTCGCCGTCTCCCGGAGCCGCCGCTCCGCGTCCGGGTCGCCGGTCAGGGCGAGCTGCACGTCCAGCCGCACCCGGATCGAGCGCGCGTCCTGCTGGGCGCCGACCATCTCCATGTGCCGGACGCTGCGCGCCAGCCACTCGGCCGACCGCCCCTCCCGGCCGGGCAGCAGGAACTGCCCGACGGCGCCCGCGGCCATCGCCATGCCCCAGTGGTCGCCCGCGACCTCGAAGCGGTGGTACGCCTGCTCGGCGTCGTCGATCGACGCCTCGGCCAGGCCGCCGTTCTCCCGTACCGCCGCTCGCGCGATCAGGCCGAGCGCCTGCACGTACGGGTCCGGATGCACGATCATCTCGGTCGCGCTCTTCAGGCTCTGCTCCAGGTCGGACTTGTCGAAGCCGGGCAACGCCACAGCGAACGCGGTCAGCCGCGGCGACACCTCGGCGGGCCGTTCCGCGAGCAGCGTCCGCAGGGCACGTCGACCGAGCACGGCGGGTCGCAGGTCGGCGCTGATGCCACTGTTCACGCTGATCAACAGGCATGTCCAGGCGAGCCGGTCGGCGTGCGGCAGCGGCCGGCCGCTGGCCCGGCCTCGCAGGATCGCCGAGCGTCGACGCCGCTGCGGCTCGTCGACGTGCAGCAGCCCGCGCGCCCACACGAGGACCTCCAGGTGCAGGCCACGCACCGTCCAGAGGTGCAGCAACGCGGTGGCGACGTCGATGACGGCAGGCTCGTCGTCCTGCGCCAGGGCCCACCGCATCCCGGCGACCAGGTTGTCCTGCTCGGCGGCGCAGCGGTCGAGCGCCTCGACCTGGCCGGGGCCGACAAGGCGACCGGCGAGCCCGACCGCCTCGTCCCGGGCCCAGCCGACCAGGCCGGCCATCGCCGCGGCCCGGTCGCCGGACGCGTCCAGGCGTGCCTCGCCGTACTCGCGGACTGTCTCCAGCATCCGGTAGCGCGGCGGGCCGTCCCCCTCGACAAGGGTCAGCAGGGACTGTTCGACGAGCCGCGCCAGACCCCGCCGTACGTCAGGGGTCTGCGCGACCGCGGCGGCGAGATCCGCGGTGAACGGCGCGGGGATGACCGCGACCCGCGCGAGCAGCGTGCGGTCGTCGGGGGCGAGCAGTTCGCGGCTCCAGTCGACCATCGCCCACAGGCTCGCGTGGCGTTCCGGCAGGCCCCGCAGCGCGTCGTCGAGCAGCGCGAACCTGTCGGTCAGCCCGGCGAGCACGTCGTCGATCGGCATGTGCCGCAGTCGCGCGGCGGCCAGTTCGAGGGCCAGCGGCAGGTTGTCGAGCCTGTTGCACAGCGCGAGAGCCCGCGTGGTGTCCCAGGTCGGCACCGCGCCACCGGCCCGCGCGCGGGACTCGATCAGACCGAGCGCGTCGGAGTCCGGCAGGGCGGTCAGCCGGTGCACCCACTCACCGGCCAGGCCCAGCGGCGCCCGGCTGGTCGCGAGCACCGCGACCTCCGGGGCGCTCACCGCGAGCAGGTCGGCGACGACGGCTGCCACCGCGTCGAGGACGTGTTCGCAGTTGTCGAGCACGACCAGTCCGTCGAGGTCCGGCGCCAGGGCCTGTAACCGCTCCTCGGGGCTGAGTACCCGCCGTTCCAGGCCCAGGTTGCCGCCCGTCGTCGAGGTGTCCGCGCCACCGAGCGCCGCGAGCACCGTGGGCAGCACCTCGTCGGGTGAGCGCAGACCGGCCAGCTCCACCACGCGTACCGCCTGCCCGGCCGCCGCCGTACGCCGCGTGACCTCGGCCGCGAGGCGGGTCTTGCCGGCGCCGCCGGACGCCACGATCGTCACGAGGGCCGACTCGTCGAGCGCCGCGTCCAGGGCCTCGACGTCGCGCTCGCGGCCGACGAGGGCTGTCATCGGCCGGCGCCACGCGGCGGGCAGGGCGATCCGCGCGGGCGGGCGGGGTGGGGCGACGGCGGCCGGCGCGGTGAGCTCGCCACGCAGCAGCGCCAGATGGACCTGGGTGATCACGGGCGACGGGTCGGTGCCGTAGCGCTCGGCCAGGTCGTCGCGGAGGCGCTCGACCACCTCCAACGCCTCGGCCTCCCGCCCCTGCGCGGCGAGCACCCGCACGAGCAGGGCGGCGGACGGCTCGTCCGGAGGCGTCCGCGCGGCGAGCCGGCGGAGGTCGGCCTCGTCGTACGGCCCCGCGCCGGCGAGCGCCGCCTCGGCGCGCAGCGCGGCGACCTCGGTGAACAGGCGGGTGTCCTCGATGGTGAGGATCTCCGGGACCTCGGGGAACAGGGCACGGGCCCGGTCGGCCGAGTCCCGGGCCGCCCGCGCGTCGCCGGCCCGCAGGGCGGCACGCCCCCGATCGAGGAGCTCCCGCGACTCGACGGCGTCGACGGTGACCTCGTCGGCGGGCAGGCGGTAACCCCCCGGCACGGCCACCACGGGCAGCCCGAGACGGCGTACGCGGGACACGAGCGCCTGCACGGCCCCTGTCGCGTCGTCGGGCGGCGCCCCGTCCCACACCGCGTCCACGAGCAGGCTTGTGGAGACCGCCCGGCCACGCGCGTCGACGAGCGCGCGGAGCACCGCCGCCAGCCGCTCGCCCCGGACCGGCCGGCCGTCGACGGCGAGGGGGCCGAGGATCGTGATCTGCACGCCACCAGCATCCCCCACGCCGACCACGGCACCGAGCAGGGTGTCCGACGGCGTGCGGGTCGTCGGGGGTGGGCGACGCGGCGGGGGATGCGTCCGGGACGGCGTGGTGCGTACAGTTTCGGGTCGGACTTGGGGTGGGCCGGGGAGAATCCGGCACAGGAAACGGGACGAGACAACGACGCATGACAGTGGACAAGATTGCCCAAAACGGTCAGGACGGTATTGACCGGAACCGGCTGGAGACCTGTCTCAGCGTCTTCGAGGCGTTGGAGGCCCTTCCCTCCGACCACCCGGACGTGGTGCGGGTGCAGCGGGCCACCGCGAAGCTCTACAAGGTGATCAAGCAGCGGCGACGCGAGGAGCGTCGCGACGCCGTCCTCGCGGCAGACCGGGCGGTGACGGAGGCCACTGCCACCGGGGCGCCCGGCCGGATCGACGACGAGACCCAGGGCATCCCCCTCGCCTCCCCCACCGCCGGCACGACTGCGGGATTCCTGCACAACCCGCGCGGCTGCTACATCTGCAAGCAGCGCTACCGCGAGGTGGACGCCTTCTACCACCAGCTCTGCCCGTCCTGCGCCGCGCTGAACCGGGAGCGCCGCGACGCCCGTACCGACCTGACCGGCCGGCGCGCGCTGCTCACCGGCGGCCGGGCCAAGATCGGCATGTACATCGCGCTGCGGCTGCTGCGCGACGGCGCGCACACGACGGTGACCACGCGGTTCCCACACGACGCGGTACGCCGCTTCGCCGCGATGCCCGACAGCGGGGACTGGCTGCACCGCCTGCGGATCGTCGGGATCGACCTGCGCGACCCCGCCCAGGTGATCGCCCTCGCCGACTCGGTCAGCAGCCAGGGCCCCCTCGACATCCTGATCAACAACGCGGCGCAGACCGTCCGCCGCTCGCCCGGGGCGTACGCCCAACTCGTCGCCGCGGAGGCCGCGGCGCTGCCGGACGGTCCCCTGCCGGAGCTGATCACGTTCGCCAAGCCGACCGGCCCGGGTGGCCCGGCGGGGAGCCTGACCGCCGGCACGGAGTCGACAGCGCTCACCCCGCACGCGCTCACCGCGTTGGCGTTGACGAGCGGCTCCGCCTCGCCGGAGCGGATCGCCGCGTCCACCGCCATCGACGCCGGCGGCCTGGTACCGGACCTCGACTCGGTCAACAGCTGGGTCCAGCGGGTGCAGGAGGTCGACCCGGTCGAGCTGCTCGAAGTGCAGCTGTGCAACGTCACCGCGCCGTTCGTACTGGTCAGTCGGCTACGACAGGCGATGGCCGCCGCGTCGGCCCGGCGCAAGTACGTGGTCAACGTCTCGGCGATGGAGGGCCAGTTCGGCCGTGGCTACAAGGGCCCCGGGCACCCGCACACCAACATGGCCAAGGCCGCCCTGAACATGCTCACCCGCACCAGTGCCCAGGAGATGCTTACCGACGGCATCCTGATGACGAGCGTCGACACCGGTTGGATCACCGACGAGCGACCCCACCCGACGAAGATGCGGCTGGCCGACGAGGGGTTCCACGCCCCGCTGGACCTCGTCGACGGCGCGGCCCGGGTGTACGACCCGATCGTCCGCGGCGAGCTGGGCGAGGACCTGTACGGCTGCTTCCTGAAGGACTACGCGCCCTGCGCCTGGTGAACGACGAGGAGAACACCCATGCCTTCTGACCACGACACCTGGCCGACGCTTGACGAGCTGCTGCGCGAGGAGGCGGAGCTGGAGCGTACGGGCCTGTCCGAGACCGACGCGTACGAGCTGGGGATGCGCGCCGTCGCCGCCGCCAGCGGGCGGGGGCTGCCGGTAGCGGTGGGCGTGTGGCGGGCCGGGCGCCAGCTCTTCCACTGTGGCCTGCCCGGCTCGACGCGGGACAACGACGCCTGGCTGCGCCGCAAGGGACGCGTGGTGATGCGGTTCGAGCACTCGTCGCTCTACGTGGCCCGGCTCTGCCAGGACAAGAACGTGACGCTCACCGAACGCTACGGCCTGCCGGCCTCCCGGTACGCCGCCGCCGGTGGCGCGCTGCCGCTGCGGGTGCGCGGCACCGGCGTGGTGGGCTGGATGGGTGTCTCCGGGCTTCCGCAGCTGGACGACCACCGCTTCGTCGTCGAGATCCTGCGCGGGGCGGCGGGCTAGCCGGCCCGCCGGTTCGCGCGCAGGGCGCCCAGGATCACGCCGGGTGTGGCCAGCGACAGCGGGTGCTCCCGCAGGGAGACGACCTCGTTGAACCGGCGGGCGATCGCCACGTCGGTGACCGTCGCCGAGAGGATCTGCCGGCTGACCCAGCTGGAGACCCGGTAGCCGCGCGGGTAGGGCCCGTCGACGTGCGGCAGCGCCAGGTCGGCGGAGGTCGAGGTCGACCAGGCGGCGTCGACCACGACCTTCTGCAGGTCGAGGAAGTGGCGGGCGGGAACGCTCAGGTCCGGGTCGGAGAGCAGGTACGCCGACAGGCAGGCCGCGTGCAGGGCCGCCGCCGTCATTCCCTGCCCGTAGACGGGGTTGAACGACGCGACGGCGTCACCGACGCTGACGAGTCGCGCCGGGAACCGCCGCAGCGCGTGGAAGTCCCTCCGCCGGCTGTCGGCGTGGTGGTAGGTCTGGACGTCGCCGATCATCTCCTGCGCGGCGACCTCGCCGAACTCCGGCGGGAACTGCTCCCGCAGCCGTCGGACGAAGTCCTCGGCGGTGCGTCCCGGCCGGTCCTGTCCGTAGCCGGCCATCATGGCCATCCACCGGCCGTCCTCGATGGCGAAGAAGGCGGCGCCGGCGATGTCCGTCATCGTCCGCGGAGTGTGCAGGGCCAGGACGACTGTCGCCTCCGGAGTCTGCTCGGGACGGCGGAACAGGGCTGTCGCGTAGTTGAGGTGCACAGCCATCCGACGGGTGGCGGGCCGCTCCCAGCCGGCCTGCTCCAGCCAGTCGGAGAGCCGGCTGGACCGACCCATGGCGTCCACCACCAGGTCGGCGACCTCGACGCCGGGCACCTGGTCGACCTCGCACTGGACGCCGGTGACCGCGTCGCCGTCGAACACGAGACCCGTGGCACGGCCGGTGACCGTCTTGACGTTCGGCAGTCGGAGCACCTGCTGGCGGATCAGCCCCTCCAGGAGGGGCCGGCTGCCCGCCAGGCTGTCGTCGTCGTCGGGTACGACCACCTTCCGGCGGCCGTCGAGGTAGCTGCGCCGGGCCGCGGGCGGCGCCTCGATCGCCCCGTGGGCCAGCGCCTGCTGCCGGAACCCGGGGAACAGCTGCTCGAGCTGGAGCAGGCCGCCGGGCAGCAGCGCGTGCAGTTGCGTCCCCTGTGGCACGCCGGGCCGGGCGCCGCTCACCTGCAGGTCGTCCCGGTCGAGGAGGACCACGCTCTGGGCGTGGTCGGACAGGACCCGGGCGGCCAGGAGGCCGGCGACGCTGCCGCCGACCACCACCGCCTTACCCAGGCGTGGGGTCGGCTGGTCGGGGGGTCGCACGGCATTCAGCGCGGCGAAGACCCGAACCGGGGAGAGGGACATCGTGCTCTCCAAGGGGTACGAGGTGTGGCACCGATCGTTGCACAGCGGCGACCGTCTACCCGACACGTCCGCCCGGGTGTCAGACACCAACCATGCCGCTGGACGCGGTCGGCGTTCGGCTGAGCGAGGCTGGCGACCCCGCGTCCCTCCTGTCACCATCATCGGCATGCCTGTCGCCCGTCGTACCCTGCTCGGAGCTGGCCTGGCCGCCGCAACCTGCGCCCTCACCGGCTGCGGTGACAGCGGCGGCCCGGGGCCGGGCGCGACCGACCCCGGCGGCGCGGCGACGGCCACCGACGCCGCGGGAAACCGGGTGGGGTTCGGCGCGGCCGGGAACACCCCGACGTCGGGCACGCCGGGCGCCTCCCCGTCGCCCGGCGGCGGGTCCACGGCCGCCAACCAGGCCCGGTACGCCCCGCAGCTGGCGGCCCTGCTGCGGCGTCACCTTCCCGCCTCGCCGCAGGCCGTCAGGCACAACGGCTTTCCCGGCGCGGTCGCCGTCGTGCTTGTCGACGGAAAGACGACTGTGCACACCGCCGTCGGGGAGGCGCTGCGCTACGCGGCCGGCCCGAAACTCCTCGCGGCGAGCCAACGCGTCGCGATGCGCCCCGATTCCGTCTTCGACCTCGCGTCGGTCACCAAGGTCTACACCGCGATCCTGCTGCTGCAGCAGGTCGAGAAGGGTCGCGTCGAGCTGGGCGCGCCGGTCCGCGACTACCTGCCCGGCTTCACAGGCGCCGGCAAGGACGGCGTCACCGTCGAGATGCTCCTCACCCACACCAGCGGCCTCCCGGTGGGGGCCAAGGTCACCGGGCTGCCCGACAACACGGCGCGCTGGAACGCGGTGCTCGCCACCCCGCTGGTCTCCTCGGCGGTGCCCGGGAAGACGTTCCGCTACTCAAGCGTCGGGCTCATGGTCGCCGGCAAGATCGTCGAGAAGGTCACCGGCAGCCGACTCGACCAGGCGCTCAAGGCCAACCTCACCGGTCCGCTCGGCCTGCGCGACACCGGCTTCAACCCCACGACCTGGCTGCCCGGCGCCGCGCGGGCCAGCCGGATGGTGGCGACCGACGCCCGCTCGTCGCGCGGCCTGCTGCGCGGCACCGTGCACGACGACGTCGCCAACCACCTCGGCGGCGTCGCCGGCCACGCGGGGGTCTTCGCCACCGCCACCGACCTCGCCGCCATCGGCCAGCTACTCCTGGACGGCGGCACCTACCAGGGCAGACGCGTCCTGTCCGCCGGCACCGTGCGCACGATGCTCACCAACCACAACGCGGGCAAGCCGGCCGTCGACCCCGAGCGCCCGCGCCGCACGGCCGCCCACGGTCTCGGCGTGGTGCTCAACCAGCCCTGGTTCATGGGCCGGCTCGCGTCCTCGCGTACCTTCGGCCACACCGGGTTCGCCGGCCCCTCGTTCCTTGTCGATCCGGACCGCAGACTCGTGCTCGCCCTGCTCACCAACCGGGCGCACCCCAACTGGTCCTGGGCGAATCCCGATCCCGTCCGCGCCGCCGTCGGCGACCTCCTGGCCACGGCGGTCAGCTGAGCGGCGGCGGTGGCCGTCAGCCCGCGACGGCGGAGGGCTCCCGGTCGCGGCGACGTCCGGCGGCGAAGCTGACGATGCCCAGGCCCAGCCCGACGACCGCCAGCACCAGGCCCACCCGGGCCGGCGCGAGGTAGCCGAGTCCGGCGGCGATGGCGACGCTGCCCAGCGCCGCGCCCAGGCTGTTGGCGATGTTCATGGCGGACTGGTTGAGCGCCGCGCCCATCAGCTGGGCCCCGGGGGCGACAGTGATCAGGCGTGCCTGCAGGACCGGACCGAGGTAGAGGCTCGTCGCGCCGACCAGGAACGCGCCCACGAACAGGCCCACGCGGTTCGACGCGACGAGGCTGAACACACCGATGCTGACGATCATGGCGACGAAGCCGATCATCATGCTGCGGCGCAGGTCCCGGTCGGCGAGCCAGCCGCCCAGGGCGTTGCCGACGGTCATGCCGAGACCCACCGCGACCAGCACCCACGGCACGGTCGCGGCGGAGAGGCCGGCGACGTCGGTGGTGACCGGCGCGATGTAGGAGTCGACGGCGAAGAACCCGGCGAAGCCGATCGCCCCGGTGGCCGCGACCAGCCACACCTGCGAGGTCCGCAGCGCGCGCAGTTCGGCGGCCGGCGAGCCGTCCGCCGCCGCGGCGACCTCCGGGACGACCGCCAGCACCGCCAGCAGCGTGAGCAGGAAAACCCCGGCGATCACCAGGTACGCCGCACGCCAGCCGACCGCCTGCCCGAGCCGGGTGATCAGCGGTACGCCCACCACGTTGCTCACGGTCAGCCCACCGAGCACGGTGGCGAAGCCCCGCGCCTCGTTGCCGGGGCCCATCAGGGTCGCCGCGAGCAGGCCGGCCGCGCCGAAGTACGCGCCGTGCGGCAGCGCCGCGACGAACCGCGCCACAAGCACCAGTTCGAACGTCGGGGCCGTGGCGGACGCGACGGTGCCGACGGCGAAGAGGACGAGCAGCCCGAGGACGAGCCTGCGGCGGGGCAGGCGCGCGCTGAGGGCGGCGATCAGCGGGGCGCCGACGACCACGCCCAGCGCGTACGCGGTGATCATCCAACCGGCCTGGGCGACCGCGTCCGACGACGATCGGGCGTACTCCTGCGGGAGAAGGCCGCGTGCCATCTCGGGCAGCAGGCCCATCGCCACGAACTCCGTCAGGCCGACCGCCACGCCGCCCAGGGCCAGGGCCGCCAACGCCGCCAGGCGCTGGCCTCTGCTCAGTCCGTTCACCGAGCGAATTTAGCAACAGCGTTGCGTAATAGGCTGGTGAGATGACGCGCACCACAGCCGACGTGACGTTCCTGCGCGGCTACAACCAGGCGCTGGTCATGGCCGTGGGGCGCACCGTACGGACGTTCGAGCGGTCCACGGTCGTCGACGCCACCGGCCTGACACCGCAGGCGGTCTCCAAGGTCATCGCCCGCCTGACCGCCGACGGGCTGATCCGCTCCGCAGGTGTCCGCCGCCCGGGCATCGGCAAGCCGGCGGTCGTCTACGAGCTGGTCCCCGACAGCCGGTACGCGATCGGCGCGCACGTCGCCCGACGCACACTGCGACTGGTCCTGGTCGACCTCGCCGGCGCCGTGCACCACTCCACGATCAGCCCTCTACCCGCCGACTTCACCCCCGGTCAGCTCCTCGACGCCCTGTCCGTAGGCATCGAGGCGATCACCGCCGGCGCCGAGCTGCGGAGCCGCCTGACCGGCGTGGGCATCGGCATGATCGGCCCGCTCGACCACGCGCACGGGCTGGTCCGGGACGCACACGGCCTGCGGCACTGGCACGACGTACCGCTGCGTGAGCTTGCCGAGGCGCACCTGGGCCTACCGGTGCACCTCGACAAGGACGTGACCGCCGGGATCACCGCCGAGGCGTGGCGACACGGCGCCACATTCGGCGACGCGGCACTCATCATGGTCGAGTCCGGCATCGGCGGCGGCTTCTGGCTGGGCGGCGCCGCCCACCGGGGCGCGCACACAAACGCCGGGGAGTTCGGGCACACGGTGGTCGACCTGGACGGGCCCCGCTGCGTCTGCGGGCGCCTCGGCTGCCTGGAGGTCGTGCACCTGCGCGCCACCGAGGCCGGAGACGTCGCCCGCGCGGCTCGCGTCCTGGCCGTCGGCGTCGTCAACCTGCTTCAGACCCTCGACCTCGCCCACGTCGTGCTTGCCGGCGCGGATCTGCTCCGCCACGCGGACGTCTACCTCCCCGCGGTCGAGCGGGCCGTCCGCACCGACGTGCCGCGCGCGGACTGGCTGGTCCCGACGGTGACCCTGTCCCGCCTGGGCGCGGACGTCATCGCGGCGGGCGCCGCCATGCAGGTCCTCGACAGGCACTACGGCATTCCGGAACTCGCTCCGATCTAGGGCCTGTTGCATAGGGGCGGTCGAGCCGAGGCGGAGTCCGGACGGCGATCCGGCAAGGCGGTTTTGTCTGGATACCGGTGTTGTATCCGGGCGAAACCGCCTTGCCGCCGGTCGTCGTCCGGGCCCGCCGCAGGCCGGCCAGTTCTTACGAAACAAGCCCTAGACCCCTGTCTGGGAACCCACGCCGTCCCGGTGGCGGTGGGGGCCTGGTACGCCCCGGGACCGCGACATCGACCGCAGCCCCAGATAGAGGAACGGCAACAGCAGGAACAGGTCCGCCAGGTGCGCGATGGACGCCTCCCGGGTGATGCGGCTCAGCGGGAACACGACCGCGCCCAGGCTGATCATGATGCCGACCGGAAGTGGCGCCACGCGCACCTTGGCCAGCACGAGGCCCAGGACGAAGAGGCTGATGGGGAACAGCGGTCCGCACGTCCAGTACACCGCGAACGCGGCGAACGGGTGCTCGCCAAGTCGTTCGACCGCATCGGCGTGGGAGACGGCGAACAGGTCCTCATGAATACTCTGTACACCGTAAGCCACCCCGCCGATCGCGCCGAACACCGTTACCGGCAACCCGACCGCGACGTACTTCGGAGTGGTGGCCCGCAGCCGCTCGAACAACCCGATCAGCCCGATGAGCCAGCACGCGTTCGACAACACGATGATCGTGCCGGCGGTGCTGCCTTGAGTGTCGTTCTGCCAGAAGAAGCCGGCGAGCAGATTCAACGCCGGACCCAGGATGAGAAACATGACCGGAACGCTACGAGCGGCGTACCCCCACCGGATCTGCCATCGGTGGGCGTCGGCCTACCGCGGTCGCGGTAGGCCGACAAGCCCGCTGCGGTACGCGAAAACGACAAGCTGCGCCCGATCGCGAGCCCCGAGTTTCGTCATCGCCCGGTTGGTGTGGGTCTTCGCCGTGGCCGGGCTCATCCTCAGCCGTTCCGCCACCTCCACTGTCGACAGGCCGTCGGCGACGAGGCCGACCACCTCCCGCTCGCGCGAGGTCAGGCTGTCGAGGCCCGGCACTCCTGGACCGCTGGCGAAGGCGGCGATGAGTCGTCTGGTCACGGCGGGCGCCAGCAGCGCGTCACCGGCGGCGACCACGCGTACCGCCCGGCGCAGTTCGTCCGGCTCCAGATCCTTGAGCAGGAACCCGCTCGCGCCCGCCTGCAGCGCCGCGAAGACGTACTCGTCCAACTCGAATGTGGTCAGCACGACGACGCGCACGTCGGGCAACCTGGCATCGGCGAGGATGCGCCGGGCGGCCGTCAAACCGTCCGTGCCCGGCATCCGGATGTCCATCAACACGACATCCGGCCGGTGCGCTCGGGTGAGGGCTATCGCCTCCTCCCCATCAGTTGCCTCCGCGACAACCTCGATGTCCGGCGCCCGCTCCAGCAGGACCCGGAAGCCCGCGCGTACGAGGGTCTGGTCGTCGGCCAGCAGGACACGAACCGTCATACCGGCAGCCACCCCCGCACCTCGAAGCCTCCGCCGTCGGCCGGCCCCGCGCGAAGCCACCCGCCCAGCCCGCCGGCGCGCTCGGCCATGCCACGCAGCCCGTTGCCGGCTACCGGGACGCCGCCCCGCCCGTTGTCGCGCACCGTCACCGACAGTCCGTCGGGACGGTATCCGACACGCACCTCGATCTGGGCCGCACCGGCGTGCCGCAACGCGTTCGTCACTGCCTCTTGGACGATGCGGTAAGCGGTGGCCTCCACGGCCCGCGGCAACGCGCGCGGCTCGCCATCGCAGGTCACGACCGCACCTGTCGATTCTGCAAGCGCGGGCAGCCGATCAAGCGTGGGCGTCGGCGGCTCCGGCCCGGCCGCCGGGGTGCCGTCGCGCAGCACGCCCACCGCCGCGCGTAACTCCACCATCGCCTCGCGGCTGGCCCGGCGCACCTCACGCAGCGCGGTTCGGGCCTGGGCGGGATCCTCGTCCAGCACGTCGGCCGCGACGCCCGCCTGCACCGACACCACGGCCAAGGTGTGCGCCGTGATGTCGTGGAGTTCCCGGGCGATGCGGATACGTTCCTCGACGACCCGCTGCTCGGCGGCCCGGCTCTGGTCGGCCGCCAGCAACGCCAGCTGGGTCCGGCGCCCGCGCACCACCTCGCCGAGCAGCAACGCCGCCACGAACACAACCGTCGAGCTGTCCAGCGACGCGTCGAACGGCCTCGCGCCGGTCACCGCCACCCGCCCCTGAGCGTCCAGCAGCACGAACAGGGCCGCGACGATGAGACCCACGCGCTGCCGCGACGCCGCACCGACGGAGTACAGCGCGACCCACGCGGGCACCGCCGGCACGCCACCCGGGTAGTGGCAGATGTGGTAGGCCAGGTAGAGCCCGCCGACGAGGATCAGCACACCGACCGGCCACCGCCGTCGAACGGGCAGCACGAACACCATCACGGCTGCGGCAGCGTACGCCCACAGGTCCGGCACTCGATCACCAAGCGCCACAGGCGTCGTCGCGAGCCGGTACGCAGTCAGCACGCCCACGGCCGCCACGATCATCGTCTCCACGACCCAACGCCGCATACCGCCAGACTGTACGGACTGCCGGACCCGTCGACGTACCACGAACGTCGTATCTGCCTCGCGTGAGCCGGTTACTTCAGGTAGGCGGCCAGCGGGATGTTCTGCGCCCGCAGGGCTGTGGCGATCAGGCCGGCGATCTGTCTGGCGCCGGCGGCCTCGAAGTGGGTGTGGTCGTTGCAGAAGAACGCACCGACCGCGCCCGTCGAGTAGTCACCGTTGTTCGGGCAGAGCCTGAGCGTGTTGTAGAGCGCCACGCTCTTCGCGTGCAGGTCGATGACCGGTACGCCGTTGGCGGCCGCCGCGGCCGTCGTCTCGGTGACGAAACCGCGGTTGCCGACGGCGGTGCTGCCGCTGCAGGTGATTGCCGCGACCGGGGTGACGAAGATCGGCTTCACGCCTCGGGCCTTGGCAGCCGTCGCCATGACGCCGAGCAGTTCCTTGAAGCGGTTGGTGCCAACGTGACGCGGGCAGGCCGAGTCACCGTCGTTGATGCCGAACTGGATGATCAGATAGTCGCCGGCCTTGAAGCCGCTGCCAGCGTCCAGCATCGCCGACCACCGCGCGCTGTACGCGGTCGAGCTGAGCGAGCACTCGCCTGCCGAGTTCTTGGTGGAGGTCACATTGCCCTCGTACAGCCACGTCTGGATGCTGCGACCGCCGACGGCGCTGTTCTGCACCGTGACGTTCGACGTGAGGTAGGACGCGAACTGGCTGCCCCAGCCGATCGGACAGGAACTGGCGTTCATCATCGTGGAATCGCCTGCCATCCACACCTTGATCGGCGCGGGCGTCGGCGACGCGGACGGGGTCGCCGACGGTGTGCTCGGGGCGGGGCAGGGCGTCGACGTCGGCGTCGGCGCTGACGTCGGCGTGGGCGTTGATGTCGGCGGCGTCGGTGTCGGTGTCGGTGCGGTGGGGGTCGCTGCCGGCGGGCCGGCACAGGTGCTGCCGTTGAACGTGAACGACGACGGCACCGGGTTACTGCCGCTCCACGAGCCGGTGAAGCCGAAGTTGACCGACGCGCCAGAGCCGACGGCACCGTTGTAGCTCACGTTTGTGGCGGTCACCGCCGTGCCGGTGACCGTGACGGCGGCGTTCCACGCCTGCGTCACGCCCTGCCCGGGGGCGAGGCTCCAACCCACGCTCCAGCCGCTCACCGCGCCGCCGAGGTTGGTGACGACGACGTCGGCTCCGAACCCGCCGGCCCACTGGCTGGTGATCCGGTAGGAGACACCGCAGGCCGGGGTGGCCGCCTGGGCGGTGGCGATGCCGAGCCCGCCGGCCCCGACGGTCAGGACCGTTACCGCCAGGACCACGAGACGCGATCGGCGAAGCTTCATCGGGTTACTCCTGCCTTGATCGGAGACGCCGGCCATCATGTGGTGGTGGCGCACGGGGAGCCGTTGAGGTCGAAACCTGTCGCTCCGTCGAGCGGGCTGTCGGTGACGAATCCGAAGCTGGTCGAACCGGCGGCCGGGATCACCGCGTTCCAGGAGACGTTCACCGCCGTGGCCGCGGCCCCGGACTGGGTGACTGTGGAATTCCAGGACTGCGTGATCCGCTGGCTGCCCGGCAGGGACCAGGTAAGTGTCCAACCGTTGACCGGGACGGTGGAGGTGTTGCTGAGCGTCACGTCGAACTGGGCGCCCGTACCCCAGTCACCGGTCTTGCGGTAGGCGACCGCGCAGGCCCCACCCGCGGGGGTCGTCGGCGCGGCAGTCGTCGGCGCCGCAGTCGTCGGCGCCGCAGTCGTCGGCGCCGCAGTCGTCGGCGCCGCAGTCGTCGGCGCCGCAGTCGTCGGCGCCGCAGTCGTCGGCGCCGCAGTCGTCGGCGCGGCAGTCGTCGGCGCGGTCGTGGGGGACGGGGTCGTGGTCAGTGCTGCGCTGAGGATCGGGGCCAGCCTCTCGGTGATGGCCTGGTGGCCCGCGTCGTTCGGGTGCACCGAGTCGCTCAGCCCGCCGGACGGCAGCCAGCCGGTGGTGTCCACGTAGAACACGTTGGCGTCGCCCGCGGCGTTGCGGGCCCGCACCGCCGCCTCCGTCTCGGCCGCATACCGACCGATGAACGTCCGCATGGCGAAGAGCTTGGCGTTCGGGAACCTGGCCCGGATCCTGGTGAGGAAGGTGGTGTACGTCGCCTGGAAGGTAGCGGCGCTCACGCCGTGGCTCTTGTCGTTGGTCCCCAGGTTGATCACCACGCCGTCGGCCGTGTAGCGGGAGAAGTCCCACTGGTCGGTGCCGGCCTGGCCACCCGACGACATCCAGTAGCGCGTCGTCTGCGCCCAGCATCCATCGGTCGTCTCGGCCAGACACATGCCACCGATCGCGATCTGGGTGTGGTCGTAGCCGAGCCTCTCACCGACCTTGAAGCCGTAGTCCGTCACGGCAAGCTGACTGCTCGTGGCGCCTGCGGTGATCGAGTCACCGACGAACTCGACAAGCTTGGGTCGGGCCGGTGGCTTGACCGTGCCCGCGCCCGAATCCAGGATCAGCCCCTGGAAGACCGCGTCGCCGGTGTAGGAGCCGGCCACCTGCCGGTAACTGACGATCAACGTGTGGTTGCCGGCCGCCAGCGCGGTCGGCGTCAGGTTGATCGTGCCGGAGCCGGTGAAGGACGTGAACGCCCTGCCGTCGATGCTGGCCCAGAGCTGGATGGTGTTGCGCTGCCGGAGCTTGACGGTCTTGCCCGTGAACCCGACCCGCAGGTACGCGCCGGCCCAGTAGGGCACGTACGCCGAGGAGTTCGCCTTGTTCCACCGGCCGACGAAGCTGATGTTGGAGTCGGTAGGCGTGCCGTCGCCGACCGCGGCCTGGGCGCTGAGGACCGGCAGACCTGCGGCGAGCACCCCGGCGGCGACGGCGATGAGGGCCGCGGTACGCGTCTTCGTCACCGCGTTCCTGAGTGCACCGAGTCGGGCGCGCGGGGGCACGGATCGGTGACCACCATCGTGGGAACGAATCGTCGTCATCGGATCGGGTTCCAGCCGTCGTTACCCGCCAGATAGGCGGTGGGGGTGTACTGGGTGGCGGTGGAGGCGCTCATCTGGGGCCGGTTGGCGTTGACGACGGCGCCGGCCCCGGTGCTGCCGTACTCGGCGAACCGGGCGGTCCTCCACGAGAAGCCGGACATGTCGGTCCAGGGGTCGGTGCGGACGTGTGCCCCCATCGCGACGCCCCGGTAGAGGACCTGACCGCGGGCGTTGACGTCGCCGCTGGGGTGCCAGGGCCGGCCCAGATAGACGGTCCTGGCGGGAGCGTTGCTCGTCAGTGCGGTTCCCCAGAACAGGAAGCCGAACTTGTTGTTGATGTCGGTGGCCGCCGCCGTGATGTAGCCGTTGTTCGACGACGAACCCCGGGTGAGCGAGTGCACGGTGCCGTTCTGGAAGACCATGGTGCCGCGCCCGAAGATGAAGTCGACGTCGCCCTCCACGTAGGAGTTACGGACGTAGAGACGCCGGACCGAGCTGACACTTGGCGCGTTGACCAGCAGAGTGTCCTGGTTACCGAGGATGCGCACGTTGTCGAACTGCACCCGGTCGCCTGAGGTGTTGACGGCGACGGCCTGCTCGGCGTCGAGGGTGTTGGCGGCCTCGTTGAAGTCGTTCGACATGGTCAGATTGCTGATCGTGGTGTCGTTGGCGTTGACGAAGACCGAGGCGCTGCCGGACGTGCCGTACGTGCCGCCACCGGGCTTGCTCTGGCCGGACGCGTGCCCTTCGACGATCACCACCTGGGCGGCGGAGCCGCCGGCGCCGGCCAACGTGAGGTGGGGCTTGTTGGCGGGAACGGTGACCACGCCCCGGTAGATGCCGGGTTTGATGGTGATGGTGACCGGAACGCCGTTGTTCGCCACGACGCTGTCGATGGCCGCCTGCACGGTCGTGTAGGTGCCGCTGCCGTCGGCGGCCACGGTGATGGTCGCGGACGCGGACGCGGCGGAAGCCAGCGAGACCGCGGTGGCGAGAGCGCCCACCGTCATCACCGCCACCGAGCGCACACGACGAATCCCGCCGGATGTGGTCATAAGCGTTCTCCGATCCCACAGCGCCCCGGCCGAAGCTCATGTCGACCGGCAGACGACGACGTTAAGTTAACGTTAACATCGACGAACTGAAATATAAAGCGGGAACGGTCGCGTGCGCCGCCATCTCCTCCAGCGGCTAGACCAGGGCGGCGCCCGTCCGGTTGCAGCCGCTGGCCGGGCTCTCGCTGAGCGCGATGACGTCGTCGAGTCGGGCCCTGGCCTGGATGAGTCGGTTGATCTGCTGATCGATACGGCCGCGTTCGGCGTTCAGCAGGGCGCGGGACTGCGGGGTGTTGACCTTCGCGTCGACGCAGGGCAGCAGGGCCAGGATGGTCCTGCTGGACAGGCCCGCGGCGTACAGCGTCTGGATCAGCTGGACGCGGTCGACCGCCGCCTCGCCGTAGTGGCGCTGGCCACCGCCGCTGCGTTCGGAGATCAGCAGCGCCTGCTCCTCGTAGTAGCGCAGGGCGCGCACCGACACGCCCGTACTGGTGGCGAGTTCCCCGATCCGCACGACCCCTCCCCCACTGCCGGTGACACCCGCCACACGACCTTGTCTCTCACGTCAACGTCAGGTTCTAGCGTAGGTCGCGTACGAGTGATCGTCGAACCCCAACGGAGGGCATCATGCAGATCTCAGGCTCGATCGCGCTTGTCACCGGCGCCAACCGTGGCATCGGCCGGCAGTTCACCCGACAACTGCTCGAGCGCGGCGCGGCCAAGGTGTACGCCACGGCCCGCGACCCCGAAAAGATCGACATCCCCGGCGTCGAGAGGCTCCGCCTGGACATCACCGACCCGCAGACGGTGCGCGACGCCGCCTCGATCGCCTCCGACGTGACCCTGCTCGTCAACAACGCCGGGATCACCACGGGGACCAACCTCGTCACCGGCGACCTGAACGGTATCCGCGCCGAGATGGACACCCACTTCTACGGCACCCTCGACATGGTGCGGGCGTTCGCCCCAATCCTCGGCGCCAACGGCGGCGGCGCCATCCTCAACGTCCTGTCGGCGTTGTCGTGGTTCTCCTATGACGGGGCGAACGCCTACGCCGCCGCCAAGGCGGCCGCGTGGAGCCTGACCAACGGCGTCCGACTCGAACTGGCCAAGCAGGGCACGCTGGTCACCGGGCTGCACCTGGGCGCCGCCGACACCGACATGATGGCCGACTACGACGGCGACAAGATGGACCCCGCCGACGTCGTCCGCGCCGCTCTCGACGGCATCGAGGCCGGCCGGATCGAGGTCCTCGCCGACGAGTGGAGCGCCTACATCAAGGCGTCCCTTGCCAACGATCCGGCGGCCTTCTACAACATCGGACAGTCATAGCCCTCCCGGCCTGTGCGCCTTTCGTGACCACCGGGCGGTGTCGTTCGTGACCTCGTGTCCGGCACATCGACGTGCTCTTGAGCGGTATACCTCAGAGGCATATTCATGCCTCTGAGGTATACCGCTCACCACCGCATCCGCCCCGACCGAGGTGACCGACGGTCACCGCTGGTCGCCGGCTGCGCCCACCGCCCCAGCCAGGCTGAGGACCTGCCCCTCTAGAGCTTCGCGGCGCCGGCCGCGGTGGCCTCCTGCACCGCCGAGGTACGACGGGTCTCCGCCCGCTGGTCGCCGGCGTCCTCGCGGTCGGCGCCGGCCATCCGGGCCGCCCGGTTGGTGGTCGCCGCGGCCTGGTCGCCCGTCACTCCGCCACGGATCCGGTTGTTCGCGGCCACCTGGGCGGCCGGGTTGTTGCCCGTCACCGTCAACTGACCGTTGATGATGTTGTCGTCGACCGTGACACCGCCGGTGGTGCTGGTGACGCTGACGTCAGCGCCCCAGTAGCCGCCGGAGGCGCAGCTGTCGAGGGCGCCGTTCGGGCCGAGCTGGACGCCGCCGAGGTTGCCGGCGAACGTGGCCCGACCCCGGACCGCGCTGCCGCACACGACACTGCCGGTGGCGCTGTTGAGCACCGACAGGGTGCCGTCGACGAACGAGTCGTGCACGTCTGTGTAGTAGGTGCCGGTGCTACTGACGTTGCGTTCCACCTGGGTGCCCCTGTCGAGCCGGACCTCGCCGGCGCCGACCGTGACGTTTCCGGCGATCGTCGCCGCCTCGGCGAACAGGAAGCTGTCGATGGTCGCCGAGCCCTTCGGCCGCACGGTCACGGCCCCGGTGCGGGCGTCGGAGAGGTAGACGCCGTACCCGCCGGCGGCCAGCACCACCTGGCCGTCGACGCTCGTCTCGGTGGCGTCGAGGTAGCCGTCGGCGGCGACCCGTACCTCACCGCTGACCCGGCCACCGGTGACGACCAGGTTGGCGCCGGCGGCGACTGTGACGTTGCCGGTGATCGTGGTGCCGGTCAGCGCGCAGGACTCTCCGGCCGGGACGAGCAGGTCGTTGGGCACGGTCACCGCACCGCCGGTGCCGATGCAGTGGGTGACCAGGTCGGCGTGGGCGGTGGGCGCCACGGCCAGCACCGAGGCGGCGATGACTGCGGTCACGGTGGCCAGCTTGGCGACGGTACGTCCGGGCATCGTGGTACTCCCTGTCGATGAGATTCGGGTGCTCATGCGCCGACGTCCGATCGGGCCGCGGCCCGGACGATGGCGCCCTGCTGCCGTTTGTTGAGCGTTCCGCCGCTCACCAGCGCGGCGGTGACCGCCTCGACGTGCCGGACGAAGTCGGCGTGGCCGGGGTAGTCGGCGTGTTCGTCGATCAGATCGTTGATCGTGCAACCGTCGCCGGTGTCGACGTTCGCCACGCCTGTGTCGTCACCGTCGATGACCACGGTGCCTCGCGTGTCGGACGCGGGGCAGGCGTCGGTGCCGCCGGCCACCACCGTGAACGTCGCCGACTGCTCGGCGGCGGCGTTCCCCGCGGTGTCGGTCGCCCGGTACCGCAGGGTGTGCGCGCCGACGGCGCGCACGCTTACCGGGCCGGCGTACGCGGTCCAACCACCGGTGTCGAGCGCGTACTCGACCGACGCCACGCCCGAGCCGGCGTCGCTCGCGGTGACGGTGACGGTCGCGACGCCGACGTACGCGCCGTCGGCGTCCCGCTCACCGGTGACGGTGGCGGCCACCGTGGGCGGGGTGTCGTCCTCCTCCGGCGGGGCGACGACTGTGAAGTGGGCCATCTGCTCGGCCGAGGTGTTGCCGGCGACGTCGGTCGCCCGGTAGTGCAGCATGTGCATCCCGACCGCGGTCACCACGATCGGACCGCTGTACGCGGCGAAGGCCGCCCCGTCCAGCGCGTACTCGATGGTGGCGACCCCGGAGCCGGCGTCGGTGGCGGTGAGCGTGCCGGTGGCCGTACCGACGTAGTTGCCGTCGCCGTCGCGGTCGCCGGTCAGCGCGGCCGTGACCACCGGCGCGGTGGTGTCCTCCTCGGTCGGCTCGACGATCCGGAACGACACCGAGCCGACCGCGCTGGTGTTGCCGGCCTGGTCGGTCGCGCGGAACTGCACCGAGTGGTCGCCGACAGCGCCTACCTGCACCGGCTGGGTGTACGACTGGAAGCTGGTGTCGTCGACCTGGTACTCGACGGTCTCCACGCCCGAGCCGGCGTCGGCGGCCGTGACGGTCACCGTTGCCGCACCGACGTAGTTGCCGTCGCCGTCGCGGTCACCCGACACGGCGGCGGTGACCGTCGGCGGCGTGGTGTCGTCGCCTCCCCCGCCGTCGGTGACGACCAGTTCGCCGACCATCTGGCTGTGGCCGGGGATCGAGCAGAAGTAGCGGTACCGGCCCGGGGTCAGCGTGACCGTCGCCTGGTGGCGGCCGTCGTTGGCGTCGAACGGGCTGGCCAGGATGTTGAGGTTGACGTCGTGGTTGTAGCCCTCGGTGCTGGTGTCGAAGGTCAGTGTGTGCGGCATCCCGGTGGTGTTGCCGGTGGCCGCGCTGTTCTCCCAGATGATCGTCGCCGCACCGGCCACCGCAGTGGTGGGCACGGACTTGTAGCGTGTGGTGTTGTCGTCGGCGGTCCAGGTCAGCACCTGGTCCGCGGCGGCGCGCGGGGCGGCGGAGGCCTGTGGCGCGGCCAACGGCGTGACCGCGAGCAGGAGCGCCGCCACGGCGGCCGTGAGTCGTCGGATCATGGTCTCTCCTAGAGTTCCCGCACGCGGATGTTGCGGAACTCGGTCAGGTCGTTGTCACCGTGGTTCTGCAGGCCGATGAAGCCACTCAGGAACTGCCGCAGGTCGGTCGGCGGGTCGCCGGCCCGGGACGACTCCTTGCCCGGCGTGTTGTCGAACTCGTTGATCACCACGCCGTTGCGGATCATCGTGTAGTGCTGCCCGACCACCCGGATCTCGTAGTCGTTCCACACGTTCTTCGGCGTGATGCCGGCCTGGGCGAGCGGCACCGGGTCGAAGTTGTAGACCGAGCCGGTCTTCTGTGGCTCGCCGGTCTCCCCGTCGTAGATCTGGATCTCGTGTCCGCAGTAGATCGCCATCCAGGCCGGCGAGGTCCGGGCCGACCCGACAGTCCCGCAGCTGCCCGGTGGCCGCTGCTCCAGGGGTGTACGCAGGTCCGGGAACCGGATGAAGACGCCTGTGTTGGCGCGGCCGGCGCCCGGGGCGATGTCGCGGAACTGCACCTTCAGCGAGAAGTCCGCCAGTTCCCTGGTGTGCCAGAGCATGCCGAGGCCGCCGCTGGAGCGCAGCGCCCCGTCCGGCTGGATGCTGAACGACCCCGTCGGCGCCTGCTGCCAACCACGCAGCGACTCGGCGGTGCCGTCGTAGAGCGGCTCGTATCCGGTGCGCCCGTCCCGGCCGATGTCGGACGCTGCGGCCAGGCGTGTGAGCGTGCCCGCCTCGCGGGCGTTGAGCAGGCCGTCGTCCTGCAGCGCGCGTGTCACCGTGCTGACGTGCCGGACGAAGGCGTTGTGGTCGGGCCAGGTGCTCTCGTCGTCGATCAGGTCGTTGATCGTGCAGCCCTGCCCGACCGTACGGCTGGGGACTGCGGTGTCCGTGTCGCCGAGCCACACCGTGGCCCGGGAGTCCGGCGCCGCGCAGCCGACCGTGACAGTGGTCTGCACCGTCGCCGTCTCGCCGTCGGCGTACGTGACGGTGAGCTTCGCCGTGTAGGTGCCGACAGTGGCGTACGTGTGGCGGGGGTCCGCCTCGGTGGACGTGGCGCCGTCGCCGAACTCCCACCTGTGGCTCACACCGCCGGACCGGGAGCCGGTGAAGGCGATCGTCAACGGTTTGTTCTGCACCGCGACGGAGGTCGCCGCCGGCGCCGGGGTGGGCGCCCCGCCGGTGTAGGTGATCCGGATGAGCTTCTGGTTGGGGTTCAGGCTGAAGAACCCGCCTCCGTAGTCGAGCAGGTAGAGCGCGCCGTCCGGGCCGAACTTGGCGTCCATCCAGCTCTGCAGCCGGGTGTCGCCGTTGCCGCTGGGGATGATGGCGCGCAGCGACTCGGCGTACACCGGAGGGGTGGCCGTCGGCACGCCGGCGGGGTCGACGGTGACCGCGACCCGGTTGGCGGCGTTCGACTGGTCGCCGATGAACCACTTCTCGTCCCAGTACGCAGGCCACGCCACGGTGCTGTTCGGGTCGACCCGGTCGCGGTGGTAGGTCGGGCCGGACATGATGGCCTGCCCGCCGCCGCGCAGGTACGGCTGCGTGTAGGTGGCGTCGGCCGCGACGTACGTCGGGAGGCCGCTGCCGTCGGTGCGCTTCGGGAAGATCGGGCCGCCGCCGTCCGGCGAGTACCAGATCATGTTGTCCCGGGCCGCCGGGATGTCCACCAGTCCGGTGTTGCGCGGCGACTCGTTCTTCAGGTTGCCGCAGTCGTACCAGCCGGTCAGCACCGTCGCATCGGTGCTGCTGCGGTCCCGGTACGGCTGGCGGTTGCCCATGCAGTACGGCCAACCCTGGTTGCCGGCCGACGTGATGATGGTTGCCGTCTCGTACTTGGCCGGGCCCAGGGTGGGGCTTGGCGACGAGGCGTCCGGACCGACCCAGCCGGCGGTCAGCCACTGGTGCTCCGGGTCGACCTGGAGACGGGCGATGTTGCGCACGCCCATCACGTAGATCTCCGGGCGGGTCTTCTCGGTGCCCGGCGGGAAGAGGTTGCCCTCCGGGATGGTGTACGTGCCGTCGGCCTCCGGGTGGATCCGGATGATCTTGCCGGCGAGGTCGTTGGTGTTGCCCGCCGTCCGACGGGCGTCCTGGAACGAGATGCCCTGGTACTCCTGCGTCCAGTTGTTGCCGGAGTAGCCCTGCGACCCCTCGGAGGAGTTGTTGTCGCCGGAGCCGACGTAGAGGTTGCCCTTCGCGTCGAACGCCATGCCGCCGCCGGCGTGGCAGCAACTGTGGATCTGCACCGGGAACTTCAGGAGATCCTTGCGGGTGGCCTGGTCGATGGTCTGCATCTGACGGTCGTAGGTGAACCGGGAGACGGTGCGCTGCCCGACCCGCTGCACCCTGTCGATCGACTCGTGCGGCATCCAGTAGACGTAGAGCCAACCGTTGTCGGCGAACGCGGGGTCGGGCACGATGCCGAGCAGGCCCTCCTCGTTCTTGACCAACTCGGAGCCGCTGCCCCGGTTGCCCATCACCTCCAGGGTGGTGAGCAGCTTGACCTGCCTGGTCCGTGGATCCCAGGAGTGGATGGTGCCGCAGCCCAGGCCGACCTTCGGGTCGTTCCAGTCCGCGATCGGGCCGCTCGGGCAGGCGGCCTTGCCGACGTAGAAGACGGTGCCGTCCGGCGCGATGGTGAGCCCGTGCGGCTCGCCGATCTGGTCGAGCTGCCCGGTCTGGTTTGCCGCGGTGAGCCGCTCCACCTTGTAGTTCGCGGCGATCGTCGCCTGGCAGTCGCCGCGTACGCGGCCGGTGGTCCACTCGAGCGCCCCGGCCAGGTGCGTGCGGAACGCCTCCTCGCCGTAACTGCCCTCGGTGTGACCCATGCCTGTGTAGAACGACCGGCCACCGTCGTAGTCCCGGCACCAGGACACCGGGTGGAACGGGCCGTTGGCGGCCTGCCCCGGGTCGTAGTGCCGCTCCTCGACCTGGGCCAGCGTGTGCACGCTGCCGATCGGGTTCGGGTCCCAGTTGTCCCAGCGGTCGGACCTGGTGATCGTCAGGGGCAGCGACGCGGTGGCCGGGTGCTCACGGTCCAGGATGTCGACCACCGCCCGGTTCACGGGGGTCGGCGGCGGCGCGGTGGCCGTGCCGGTGAACAGGCGCAGGTCGGCGAGCTGGATCAGCGGCTCACCGCTGTTGGCGGTGATGTTCAGCCGGTACCGGGTGAACTCCTGCGGCGTGGCGATGTCGAACCGGCGGGTCTGGAACCGCTCCGCGAAGGTCTGGTTGGTGCGTCGGTCCAGATCGGACCAGCTCTGCCCGTCGTTGGAGCCCTGCAGGGTCCAGTCCTTCGGGTCCCGCCCGACGAAGTCGTTTGCGGACGTCAGCGCGTACCCGGTGATCCGTTTGGGTGCGGCCAGTTGGTAGGCCACCCACGCGGTCGGGGTGCGGACCAGCCACTTGGTGTTGGCGTCGCCGTCGGTCAGCTTCTCCTTGGACTCGGTCGGCGGGTTCTCGCCGCTTGCGGTCACCGCGGCCACCGGCTCGGCCACCGGGATGGCGCCCGCCGGGCGGGTGCCGATCAGGCCGGTGAACCAGGTGGAGTCGACCTGCGCGCGGGCGGCGTCGGCGATGCCGACGAAGCCGCCGCCGGCCTTCAGATAGCCCTGTAGCGCCGACTCCTGGTCGCGGTTGAGCGCGGCGCCCGTCGCGGAGAGAAACACCACGCTGCGGTACGCCGACAGCCCGGTCTGCGAGAAAACGCCCGGATCCGTGGTGGCTGTGACATCGATGTCATGACTGGCCGCAAGCTGTCGGATGGTGTCCACGGCACGCGACACCGGGTCCTGCTGCTCGGCCACCGGCCCGTGGAACACGAGCACGGCGGTCCTGGACGGCTGTGCCGCCGCAGCGGCGGTCGCGGGTCGCGGCGCGGCTGTCGCCGCCGTGGCCGTGGCCGCGCCCGGGATCAGTGTGGCGAAGGCCGCTACCGCGGCGAGGGCTCGTCGTACGTCTCTGGTCATCCCCGTCCCCACTTTCGGTCAGCTTCCGTGCGTGTGGGTGTGGCCCTGGAACCGGTGGATCGCCTCCTCGGCGCCGGGGGGCATGCTGCCGTCGGCGTTGCGCACCAGGAAGATCCCGGCCATGCCGCCGTCGGAGTGGTTCTGCACGTGGCAGTGGTACATCCACGCGCCGGGCCCGACGCCCTCACCGGCCAGCACCTGGAACCCGAACGAGCTGCCCGGGTTGAGGTCCTTGTTGTCGATGACCAGGCTCGGGTCGGCCGGCCCCTCAAGCATTCCGGTGCGGTTGTCCGCCCAGCGGTGCGCGTGCAGGTGGAAGGTGTGGAACAGGTTGCCGTGCCCGATGGCGAGCCACTCCACCCGCTGGCCCAGGTTCGCCTCGAACATCGGCGTGTCCGGGGCCATCCGGTTGTTGATCGTCATGTCGTGGAACACGACTGTGAACTGCTTCTCCGGCAGGATGTCGCCGCGGCGGCGGACGATCAGCGCCCCGTACAGGCCCTTCGCGACACCGGCGGTGCCGTGGTCGGTGCCCATGGCGTGATCGTGGTAGTGCCAGTAGCCGGCGCTGCCCGGCATGTACCGGCGGCCGGCCGCGGCCACCATCTCGTGGGAGCGCCAGACGTACGTCCGGGTCTCGCCGGGGTTGTTGAACGAGGCGTTGAGCGGGCTGCCGTCCGAGTCGGTGCTGTAGTCCACCCCGTGTGGATGGATGGACAGCCGCTGCTCGGTGGTGTTGACCAGGGTGATCTCCAGGGTGTCACCCTCGTAGATCTCCAGCACGGGCCCCGGCACGGTGGCCTGGCCGGGTGCGAGGCCGTACCCGAACAGCCCGCCGGGCAACTGCTCGGCGTAGATGGTGACCTTTTTGGTCACTCCGGCGGCGGCCCGGGCCGGGCTGCCTCCGAACGCGTCACCGAGCGTGGGGGCGGACGCGCCCAACGCTCCGGCGGCGAGCGCCCCGGTGGCGATCAGTGATCGGCGGGACAGATGGCGGTGGGAGCCAACGGCGTGATCGTCCATGGGTCTCCGTTCCCGACCGGGCGAAGACACGACGAGGGCAGGGTGCGTCGACCGCCGAGCACAAGGCGGCAGCACGACTGAGGTGAGGATCGTCGCGGACTTCGCTCGGAAGACTCAGAACTTTCGATGGATGAACCCAACTTATGTAATCCATCGACGAAAGTACAGGTCTGATTGCAGGAAGATTACCGCGGGATCACAACGTACGTCGATTGACCAGGCGTTGTGGCCTGGTCAGACGGTGTGGCGGCCGTCGGTCGGCAAGCCGGGGGCCTCGGGCGGCTCGGGCGACTGGTCGGGCTGACCGAGCCGCTCCACCCGGGTCGGGTCGAGGACCCGGGCGAGGAACGCGCGGGTCCGTTCGTGCTTCGGCGCGCCCAGCACCTCCTGCGGCGGCCCCTGCTCGACGACGACGCCGTCGTCCATGAACACGACGCGGTCCGCCACGTCCCGGGCGAACGCCATCTCGTGGGTGACCACCATCATCGTCATGCCGTCCTCGGCCAGCTTGCGCATGACGGTGAGCACGTCGCCGACCAGCTCCGGGTCGAGCGCCGAGGTCGGCTCGTCGAAGAGCATCAGCTTCGGCTCCATCGACAACGACCTGGCGATCGCGGCCCGCTGCTGCTGCCCGCCGGAGAGCTGCGCCGGGAACGCGTCGGCCTTGTCGCTCAGGCCGACACGCTCCAGGTTGGCCCGCGCGATCCGCTCGGCCTCGGCGCGAGGACGCCGCAGCACCCGCCGCTGGGCGACTGTGAGGTTGTTCAGCACGGTCAGGTGCGGAAACAGGTTGAACGACTGGAACACCATGCCGATGCCCCGACGTACGGCGTCGATCTCGACGTCCGGGTCGGTCATCTCGACGCCGTTCACCCAGATCGTGCCGGCGGTCGGCTCTTCGAGGAGGTCGACGCAGCGCAGCAGCGTGGACTTGCCGGAGCCGGACGGCCCGATCACGCAGACGACCTCGCCCTGACCGACCTCGAAGTCGATGCCCTTGAGCACCTCGAGCGCCCCGAAGGACTTGTGCAGGTCGCGGATCTCGACGGCGGGGCGGGACGGGGTGGTCGTCATGCGGGTCACCGGGCCTTGGCGTAGCGGAGTTCGAGGCGGCGCACCACCTGGGACAGGGGCAGGGTGATGACCAGGTACGCGAGGCCGGCCACCAGCAGCGGCGTGGCGTTCACCCGGTCGTTGAGCATGTCCCGGCCGAACTTGGTGACCTCGATTGTCGATGCCGTCACGCCCAGCACGTAGGCCAGCGACGAGTCCTTGGTGAGCAGGATGAGCTCGTTCGTCAGCGGTGGGATGACGATCCGGAACGCCTGCGGGATCACGATGGTGCGCATGGCGGTGACGTGCGACATGCCGAGGGTGCGGGCCGCCTCCATCTGCCCCTTCGGCACGGCCTGGATGCCGGCCCGGATGGTCTCGGCCATGTACGCGGCGGCGGTCAGGCCGAGGCCGATGGCGATCGAACCGAACACGCCGCCGGGGATCTCCCGCTCCGGGAAGGCGATGGGGATGCCGTACCCGACGAGGAAGAGCACCAGCAGCGCCGGCAGACCCCGGAACAACTCGATGTACGCGGTCGCCAGCCAGCGGTACGGCGCCACCCGGGACAGCCGCATCAGCGCGAGGATGGTGCCGAACACGAGGCCGAAGGCGAACGCGCCCACCGTGTAGAGGATCGTGTTGCGCAGCGCCACGGTGATGATCGTCGGGAACATCGACTCGATGATGTCGACGCGGAAGAACGCGTCGGCCAACCGCCCCCAGTCCGCGGCGGCGAGCACCGCGACGATGATCGCGACGAAGACCAGGTACTGGATGCCGAGGGACAGTCGTTCCCGCTGGCGGCGTCGCAGCTTCACGTCGGCTCGTTGCCTTCCCGGAGTGTGTCGACGGGGAGGGCGCACAGCACGAACGCCCTCCCCCAGTGAGCTTCGATCAGGCGCTCGGCTGCTTGCCGATCCACTTGGAGTAGATCGCGTCGTACGTGCCGTCCTGCTTGGCCTTGGCCAGCGTCTCGTTGATCTTCTTGAGCAGTTCCGGGTTGCCGTCCTTCTTCACCGAGAACCCGTACTGCTCGCCGGTGTCGAACTCGGCGGTCACCTGGAACCCGCCCGGGTTCTTCTTCAGGTACTCGCTCCAGACCGGCAGGTCGTTGATGGCGGCCTCGACCTGGCCGTTGGCGAGCGCCTGCTGCTCGGCCGCGAGGTCCTCGAACTCGACGATCTGAAGACCCTTCTCCGCCTCGAACTTCTTGGCGTAGTCACGGCCGGTGGTGGCCGCCTGCACGCCCACCTTCTTGCCCCGCAGGTCGTCGAGCGTCTTGTACGTCTTGCCGCTCTTCACAAGCATCGCCTGGGTGGCGTCGAAGTACGGGTCGGAGAAGTTCATCACCTTCTGCCGTTCGGCGGTGATGGTCATGCCCGCGGCGGCCGCGTCGCACTTGCCGGTGTTCAGGTCCTGACCGGACTTGATCCCCTCGAACGGCGTGTCGATGATCGTCTGCTCGACGCCCAACTCCTTGGCCACCAGGTCCATCACGTCGACGTCGAACCCGGTGACCTTGCCGCTGGCGTCCTTCGACTGGAACGGCGGGTACGGCAGGTGGGTGCAGACGGTCAGCTTGCCGGCCTCGACCAGCTTGACCCCGCTCGCCTGGACCTCGCTGTCATCCTTCTTGGCACATCCCGCGCTCAACGCCAGAGCGGCGACCGCCGCGACGAGGCCGGCCTGACGGACTGCGCTACGGACTCTCACGAGTGTGTCCCTCCGGTTCGGCTCCCCTGTGGCGGGCAGCCAGGTTGGTGCGAAGACTGTGTGACAGCGGACGGTACCTGATTTGACGAACGGTACCCAGATCACGCGGCGTAGCCGCCGTGCTGCGGCGACCATCACAGTCCGTGAACGTGACAGTCGTCCACGAACGGGACGATCGGCATTTGAGTATCCGCCCCACCCCGAACGAGTAGGTCGCCGTGCCGGCCACCGCTGCGCCCACACAGAAGCTGGTAGACGATCAGTGGTACCGCCGTCTTCGGAATGGGTGATCAGAACTGACCATCGAGCCGGGTACACCGAGGCGATCCCGGGTGGGAGGGCACGACTGAGGATGGACACCTACCCCACGACACCTCAGATGGCCTTCGCGCAGTTCGTCCGCCAGGCCGTCGACGATGCCCGCGAGGAGCACGGTTGGACAGTCGGCGACATCGCGCACCACACAGGCGTGAGCCGCTCGACGCTGTTCCGCTGGCTCGCCGGTGACTGGCAGCGCTACCCCGAGCTGGCGAAGGTCCGCAGCCTCTGCGCCACACTCGGTCTCTCCATCGCCGCCGCGATCCGGCCGCTCGCGATGCCGAACGCCGCCGTGACGCCCCGGGCGCTGGCGGAGGTCGAGGCGGACATGGGAAGCATCCGCAGGCGGTTGCTCGACGACGCGGTCCCCGCCGCGGACAAGCGCCAGATCCGGGAGCTTCTCCGCCGTCTCGCCGGCCGCGACCTCCCGGTCGAGGCGGCGTCGCCGTCCACGTCCGGCGCCACCCCGCCCTCCCCGTCGCAGGCGGGTGCGTCGCGCCGGTAGCCCGACCGGGCCGGCTACCGCAGTCTCAGCGCGCGGCGCGGCCGGGCCTCAGCGCGGCCGGGCCTCAGCGCGCGGCGCGGCCGGGCCTCAGCGCGCGGCGCGGCCGGGCCTCAGCGCGCGGCGCGGCCGGGCCTCAGCGCGCGGCGCGGCCGGGCCTCAGCGCGCGGCGCGGCCGGGCCTCAGCGCGCGGCGCGGCCGGGCCTCAGCGCGCGGCGCGGCCGGGCCTCAGCGCGCGGCGCGGCCGGGCCTCAGCGCGCGGCGCGGCCGGGCCTCAGCGCGCGGCGCGGCCGGGCCTCAGCGCGCGGCGCGGCCGGGCCGACCCGGGCCGGTGCCGGAGCGTCGGGAACCGATGCGGGGCGCCCGCACCACCGGGGAGCTGCCGACCCCCGGGCGGAAGTCCCGCGCCGCGGCGGCCACCATCTCGTCGGGATCGCCTTCGAGCGTCTGCCGAACGTGCGACGGAATGATCTCGGACGTGGCCATCGCCAGCCGGACCTGGACCGAACGATCGTCGACCAGGCCCGCCAGATCCTCCTCGCCCAGCTCCAGGGCGCGGACCAGCGCGGCCCGCACGTCGACCGACGGGTCCGTGGCCAGGGCGCCGCGCTGCGCGGCGGTGGTCCGCGGGTTACGGGCGAGCCCCTTGCGGACGCGGACGGTGCGGTCGGCCAGCAGGGCGACGATGACGTCGGGATCGTGGGTGTGGGTGGCGAGCCGTTCGCGTACCTCGGGTGAGACGTCGTCGACAAGCCGGGCGGCCAGCTCGGGCTCCAACTCGCGGCTCTCGGCGAGCAGACCCCGAAGCTCCTTGTCCGGCGCGGCCACCATCACCCGGCGGACCGACTCGTCGCAGGCCGGGTTGCCGGCGACGGCCCAACGGACCCACCGGTCGGCGTCCTTGACCAGGCGCAGGAGATTACCGACAGAGGTCGCGGGATTGCGCGCCACGGCCTCGCGGACGTGACGATCATGGTCGCGGGTCAACGACCGCAGCGCCTGCGCGGGCGCGTCCGGCCGGGCCGCGACCGCCTTGCGGACCGCGACCGACGCGTCGGACGCCAGGTCGATGAGGGTCATCTGTGGTGTTGCGGGGTCGTGTGCGACGGCGAGCCGCGCGTCCGCCCCACCACCGGTCGGACGGTCGGCCGTGGCTCCCGACCCGCTGTCCCGGTCGGCCCCGCCGACGTGCTGCTGCTTGCCCATGGGCGCAATCATGGCACGCGCCGAACCGGACCCCGCGCGGCAAGCCCAGGCGCAGCCCCTGGTCGGCGGCGACCGCTCAGGGTCAGTCGTGGCGCGGGGCCACCAGACCCGACTCGTACGCGACGACGACGAGTTGGGCGCGGTCGCGGGCGTGCAGCTTGGCCATGGCGCGGTTGATGTGGGTCTTGGCGGTCAGCGGGCTGATCACCATGCGCGCGGCGATCTCGTCGTTCGACAGGCCCTGGGCGACGAGGACGACGGCTTCGCGTTCCCGGGTGGTCAACTCCCGCAGACCGGTCGGGGCCCGCAGGTGGCGCGGCTCGGCGACGTACCTGTCGATGAGCCGGCGGGTGATCGACGGGGCGAGCAGCGCGTCGCCCCGCGCGGCGACGCGTACGGCGTGCAGGAAGTCCTCCGGCTCGATGTCCTTGACGAGGAAGCCGGCGGCGCCGGCGCGCAACGCGTGGAAGACGTGTTCGTCGAGGCCGTAGTTGGTCAGGATGACGACGTGCACACCTGCCAGGGCCGGGTCCGCGGCGATGAGTCGGGTCGCCGCGATGCCGTCCAACACCGGCATCTGGATGTCGATGAGCGCGATGTCGGGCAGGTGACGCCGGGCGAGGGCCACACCCTCACGGCCGTCGGCAGCCTCGGCCACCACCTCGATGTCCTCCTCGACGTCGAGGAGCGCGCGGAAACCACTGCGCAGGAGCGCCTGGTCGTCGACAAGCAGGACGCGGATCACGCGGGCGGGCCGACGGGGAGTTCCGCGTGGACGGTGAAGCCGCCATCGTCGCGTGGCGCCGCGTGGAGGCGACCGCCCAGGGCGGTGACCCGTTCGCGCATCCCGAGCAGCCCGACTCCGGGCGTCGGCGCCGTCGCCAGCGTGGCCGTGCCGTCGTCGTCGACGCGGATCGCGAGGGCGTCCGGACGGTAGTCGACGCGTACCGACGCCGTGGCCGCGGCGGCGTGCCGGGCGACGTTGGTGAGCGACTCCTGCACGATCCGGTAGGCGGTCCGATCCACCGCGGCCGGTACGGCCTGCCGTTCGCCCTCGACCGTCAACGTCGTGTCCAGCCCCGCCAGCCGGGCCCGCTCCACAAGCTCCGGCAGGTGTTCGAGGCCGCGCGGCGGGTTCCTGTCGTCGTCGCGCAGGGCCTCCAGGGTCGCGCGCAACTCCCGGCTCGCCTCACGGCCGGCCTCCCGGATCGCCAGCAGAGACTCCGGCACCGCCTCACCCCGTCGGCGGGCCAGGTGCACGGCCACCTCGGCCTGCACCTTGATGATCGAGATCTGGTGGGTGAGGGAGTCGTGCAGCTCCCGCGCGATGTGCAGCCGCTCCTCGTCGGCGCGGCGTCGCGCGGTCTCCTCCCGGGTGCGCTCGGCCTCGTCCGCCCGCCGCTCGGCCTGCCGCAACGCCTCACCCGCGGCGCCGGCGGCGATCAGCCAGGCCACCTCCAGCGCGCCCCGGGCCCGGGCGAACGCCTCCCCAGGGGGCAGGTCCTGCGGCGGGGCGAGCGCGGTGAGGGGAAGAGCGACGAGCATCAGCACCGCGGCGGCGACCGTGACGACGCGATGGCCCGCCCGCACACCCGTGTACACCGCGATCAGGAAGGCGACCGCAGGCACGTCGAAACCGACCGCCTGGTAACCCACCGCGCACAGCCCGGTGACGGCCAGGACGGCGACGGGCGCCCGGCGACGCGCCGCCAGCGCCACACCGCTGGCCGCCAGCAGCGGAAAGCCCAGCAGCTCACTGTCGATCGTGGAATGGTCCGCGGACAGCCCGGCGACAAGCAGCACCGCCGCCACACCGACGGCGATCGCCCAGTCCCGCACGGCGGCACGCCCTGTGCTCATGGGCGCACCCTAGCCCGAGGCGAGGCGCGGGCGACTCCTGCGCGCGAACGACAGGGGCCTACCGCGCCGGCGGTAGTCGGGGCGGGAACTGCGCCGTGCACGGCAGCCGCCTGCGCCGGTGGCGGCAGCGGAAAAGGCATCCGGCTGCCGGACGACCGGCGGTCGAATCGGCGACAGGATCGAGCGACAACCACCGAGACGTACGACGAAGGAGAAGCACATGTTCCCGTCGCGAAACCCGAAGCCGGCTCGCCTGCTGTGCACCGCTGCCGCGTCCGCCCTGCTGGGGGTGTTCGGGCTCGCCGCGCCGGCCACCGCCGCGTACACCTCGTCCGCGCCGTTGGCGGCAAGCGTGACCACCATGAGCGCCGGGCGACTCGGGGCGAGCGTGGCCGCCCTGCTGGGCCTGGCCGGGGTGATCGTCGGCGCGCTGGCCCTGGCCCGCCCCACCAGTCGCGTCGGCACCGGCAGCGGGCTGCTCGGCGCGACAGTGGCGCTGGCGGCGGGGCTGGTCGGGGTGGCCCTCGGCGCGCTTGTCGTCGCGACCTCCGACGGCGGTATCGGCACCGGTAACGGGCTCGGTGGGGCGTACGTGGCCCTCGTCGTGGGATTGGCCGCACTGGGCCTCGGCGGGCTCGCGCTGAGCCGCACCCGCAACTGAGGACGGGTCAGCGGCCGAACGCGAGGTAGAGCCCCAGGCCGACGTTCACGACCAGGATGACGGCCCCGACGACGGCGACCCAGCGCTGCCACCTCGTCCAGCGGACCGTACTGCGCGAGTCGACGAGGCCCGCCTCCTCGATGCGGACGGCCGCTATCTTGTCCCGCTCCGCGGCGTCCCGGCGCCCGAGGCCACGTTTGCGCCCAGGATGGCGGCGTTGGCGCGAAGCTCCTCGGTGAGAGCCTGCATCGCCCGCGTCATCGAGTCGATCGAACCGTTGATGTGGCGCAGATGCTCGTCGTGCCCCTGCAGACGCTGCTCGATCCGTCCGGCGCCCACACCGCGTTCGTAGGCGGCCGTGTTCTCGCTGCTCTCCGTCACGGTCGTCCCGCCCCGAGCGGTAGTGGGACGCCCGGAATCCGAGTCGACAGGTGCACCTAGTCGTACCATCCGCGGGGCGAGAAATCACCTGCTGAAATCCGACAAAGCCGCAGGTCAGAGGCATGAACCTCGACCTGCGGCAGCCGCTCGTCGTCAGCCGCGCCGCGCACCTGCCCGGCGGTAGCCCAGGATCACGACCGCACCGACCGCAAGGTGCATCAGCACGAGGGCGACAGTGGTGCCCGCCGTGGCGTCGACAAGGGATGCCGGCACGAGCGACAGCACGAGCACGGCGACGGCGATCGCGGTCCAGATGGTCGTGGCGCGAGCCGATACGCGCTCGAGCAGCGCGAGCAGGCCCCAGCCGAACAGGGCGGCGAGCGCGGAGGTCACGATCACGGCGAGCACCGTGACGTCCTGGGGACCGGAGCCCTGGTCGACGGTGAGCGGCGCGCCGGCGACGGTGGCGATCAGCCACACGACCACGGCGGCGAGCACCGCGGCCACGACAACGATGACCCGGTTGCGCACGCGCGGGGCACTGTCGACTGCTGCGCGAGGGGTGGAGGCTTCCGCAGACATGAGATGACTCCTTTGTGGAGGGGGCCGAAGATCGAACCGTAACAGAAGGTTCCGATCTTTACTATCCCGTTCTCAACCTCCTGCCGAGCCCGGAGAAATGCTCCGCTCCGAGATAGTTCGGATCACGGACTAGTTGCTAGGCTGCCGTCATGACGACCGGCACCTCCGGACCCGATGCCGCGGCGCCCGACCTGATGTTCCTGATGTCCTGGGCCACCCACGCGCTGGCTCAGGAGCACGCCGCCGCCCTCTCCGGTCTGGGCATCTCGACGCGGGCCTACTGCGTGCTCGATCGCGGCAGCACCGGCGAGTTCACCCAGAGCCAACTCGGCGACATGTGCGGCATCGACAAGACGACGATGGTCGTCACCCTCGACGAGCTCGAACGCGGGGGCCTGGCCGAACGCCGCACCTCGACGACCGACCGACGTGCCCGCATCGTCACCGTCACGCCCGACGGCGAGCGGATGGTCGCCGAGGCGCGGCGGATCGTCGCGCGGCTGCAGGGCGACATCCTCGACACGATCCCGTCGCGCGACCGGGGGATCTTCCTGGACGTGCTCGGTCGACTCGTCGACGGCCGGCTGTCGACGTTCGTGCAGACCGACCGTCCAGTCCGTCGGCGGTCCTCCCGGGCCGCCTGACCGTCGCTGCGCCGGCCCGCCGGAAACCACACGTGGTCGGTCGTGGACCAGCCGGTTCGGCGTGCCGACGCGACTAGACTCGCAGTCGGCGTCGAGCGGGGGAGCATGTCCAGGTGAGTTCGGACCAGCTCCTCGTCACACTGGACCGGGACAGTTCGGTGCCGTTGCAGCAGCAGCTCTGTGACCAGATCAGCGGGTCCGTGCGGGCCGGCCGACTGCGCCCCGGCGACACGGTGCCGCCCAGCCGCGAGCTGGCGCACCAGCTCGGGGTCTCCCGGACGGTGGTGACCCGGGCGTACGAGCTGCTGCGGGCCAACGGTGTGCTCACCTCGCGGCGGGGTTCCGGCACGCGGGTCAGCGCCGCCCTCACCGATGCGCCGGCGCCCGCCCCGCGCGCCGTCCGCGCGCACCTGCGGCCCGAACCCCCGCTTCCCACCGACGCCGGCAGTCCGCTGTGGAAGCCGTGGGAGCCGGCGCCGATGCACAGGCCGGACGGGACGTACGACTTCCGGCACGGCACCCCGGCGCTTGCCAGCTTCCCGGTGGCCCGGTGGCGGCAGTCGCTCGCCGACGCGGTGAGCCGGGCCGACGCCGTGGCGCTGGGCTACGGGCCGGCCGAGGGCGCGGTGTCGTTGCGTGCGCAGATCACCGCCCTGCTGCGGCGCAGTCGTGCGCTGGACGCCACCCGCGAGAACACGGTGGTGACCAGCGGCGCCACCCAGGCCATGGACATCCTGGTCCGGCTGCTCGTCGGCCCCGACGACGTGGTGATCATCGAGGATCCGAGCCACACCGTGCTGCGGCAGATCTTCGGCTACTCGCGGGCCGCGGTGGTGCCGGTAGGCGTCGACGAGGAGGGTTTGCGGGTCGACGAGATCGAGTGCCGGGTCCGCGCGCACGGCCTCGACCCGGCCCGGGTACGCCTGGTCTACGTCACCCCGTCGCACCAGTTCCCGACCGGGTTCATCATGTCCGAGAGGCGGCGGCGGGCGCTGCTGCGCTGGGCCCGCGAACACGGGGCCACGGTGCTGGAGGACGACTACCACAACGAGTTCACGTTCGCGCAGGAGCGGTTGCCGTCGCTGGCCGCCGACCCGCAGGACGCGGACGTGGTCTACGTCGGCAGCTTCAGCAAGACCCTCTTCCCCTCGCTGCGCATCGGGTACGCGGTGCTGCCGCCGCACCTCGTCCGGTCGTTCCTGGGCGTCAAGTGGATCACCGACCGGCTGACTCCGACGCTCACCCAGGAGGCGTTGGCCGAGTTCATCTCCTCCGGCGCGTACGCCCGGCACATCGGCCGGATGGACCGCCTCTACCGGCAGCGACGCGCCCGGCTGCTGGAGGCGCTGTACGAGCACTTCGGCGCGGGGGTGCGGATCTCCGGCACGGCGGCCGGGCTGCACGTACTGGTGACCCTGGGCGGCGCGCCCGACGTCGGCGAGGCCGAGATCGTGCGCGCCGCCGCCGCGCGGGGCGTACGGGTCTACCCGGCGTCGGGCTACTTCGTCACCCGCCCGCCGACCGAGCCGACGTTCCTGATCGGGTACGCGTCGCTGCCCACCGCCCGGATCACCGAGGGAGTGGCGCTGCTGGCCGCCGCGGTGCGGGACGTGACGGCTCGGTGAAGCGGGGCCTGTGGAACCGGGCGCGCTGGGCGTACGGGACGGTGCAGTCGAAGACCGCCTTCGCCGTGCGCCCGTCGGCCGACAGCGACGGGGAGTAGCCGGTGTGCTGGCTCGGGTCGAGCGGGAAGCCCTCCCGGTCCGGCAGTACCAGCAGGTCCTGGTCGGCCTGGAAGCGGGTGACCATCGCCCACCACAGGTCCTGGTCGGACTCGATGTCGACGTCCTCGCCCACGCACAGCACCAGCTTGGCCATCCGGAACTGCTCCAGCACCGCCTCGGCGGCGGCGCGTACCGCGAGGTCGTCCTCCGGGCCGCGCTTGGCCGGCCACTGGAGCACCACCATGAGCTGGCCGCCGCCCGCGGTGTGACAGTGCGCGGCCAGGGCCGGCGTCCCCCGGCGGCGCAGCAGGTCCAGCACCGCGGCCTCCATCCCGAAGCCGAGCAGCACCGACTGCTCGTGGCCGGGTCCGGAGACAGCCTGCAGGATCGGTCGCTCCCGGGCGGTGATCGCGGTGACCTGGATCAGCGGCAACGAGGGGTGCGCCCGACCCTGGTAGCCGAGGAACTCCGGCGTGGCCACGGTGCCGTGCGCGCTCTCCGGCGCCCGGTCGGCCCGCAGCTCGCCCTCGATGACGTACTCGGCGTGCGCGATGAACTCGGCGTCCACGGTGGCGCAGGGCAGCAGCTCGACAGGCTGACCGGCGAGCGCGCCGGCCACCGCCAGCTCGTCGAGCGCGGGCGGGACCAGCGAGGTCGGGCAGCAGGAGGACAGCAGCACCGCCGGGCTCAGGCCGAGGTGGATCGCGACAGGCAACGGACGCCCTCGGCGCAGGGCGGCCTGGTACGCGAGCTCCAGGTCCCGGCCGGGCACCATCCAGATGGTCAGCGAGTCGGGCCCCTGCACGCACATCCGGTGCACCGACAGGTTGCGGACCCCGGTGTCCGGGTCGGTGGCGAGCACCGCGCCGAGGGTCAGGTAGGGCCCGGCGTCCTCGTCGGTGAGGACCGGCACCGGCAGCGCGGTCAGATCCACCGGCAGCGTCTCGCGCGGCCAGCGGGACGCATCGGGGGCGGGCACCGGCGGACGGGGGGCGGCAACCGCGTCGAGCAGCCGGTGCGGCAGCTCACTCGGCGTGCAGCCGAGCAGGCCGGCGGCACGCGTACGGGTGCCGTAGAGGCCCATCAGCACCGCCCGGGTCGGCCCGTGGTCGGGGCGTACCCGGTCGAAGAGCACCGCCGGGCCGGCGCCGGTGGGCGGGGCGGCGGGCGCACCGGCCCACCTGGCGTAGTGGGCGGAGACGCCGTAGCGGGCGGGCAGCTCCGTGGCGACGCGGACCAGCTCGCCCGGGAGCGGGTCGAGGCTGGCCAGCGCGTGCCGCAGGTCGACGGGCGGGCGGTGGCTCATCACTTCTCCGCCAGTGGCACGGCCGCGCGGCGGGCCGCCAGCATGTCGAGCTGCATCCGGGTCAGCTCGTCGATGAGCGCACGGTAGGTGCCGACCGCGACCTCCGGCGGAATGCCCTGCCGGGAGGCCAGGTCGTGCACCCGGCCCAGCACCTGCCGTGCCCGCTCGGGTGACCGGACCGTCGCCTCGTCCGTCTTGTGCGCGGTCAACTCCTGCACCACGCGGGTGCGCTCGGCCAGCAGGGCGACGATCTGCTGGTCGAGCGCGTCGATGGCGACCCGCAGCTCGGCGATCCGGGACGGGCCGTCGACGCCGCCGGCCGGCGGGGAGCCGGCCGGCGGCGCGATCCGGTGCTTGTCGCTCACGGCTGCGGGACCTCGTCGATGACGAAGACGACAGTGGGCTCGGCGTCGCTGCCCTGGGACCGGTGCTCCTCGTCGTCGGGGATGACGAAACCCATCCCGGGGCGACACGGCACCGACCGGTCCCGGAAGTGGATGGTGAACTCGCCCTGCAGGACGTAGCCGGTGTGGCCGCGCAGGCACCAGTGGTGCTCGTCGAAGCCCGGGGGCAGCTCCAGCAGGCGCAGGCGCTGACCACCGACGTACGAGATCTTGACGCGCCCCTCGGCGCCCGGCTTGTCCCACCTCTCCCAGTCGGTGGCCGGGAAGTCGATGCCGACCGGCGCGGCGACCTGCTCAGTGGACATTCTCGATATCTCCTCTGGTGTGGACGGTTTCGGCGCGGCGGGGCCGCGGAACGCGTTCGTTGCGGTCGCGGCGCGGGAGGACCGGACCACCGTCGACCTGCTGGTGCTGCTTGAGCAGTTGCACCATGTCGAGCATCCGGTGCACCATCCGCTCCAGCGCGTCGACGCCCTCGACGTCGGTCAGGCCGGGAGCGCCTGTGGTGTTGCGCAGCAGGACGGGGAAACCGCTGCCCACCAGAATCATCCGGTTGAGCAGCAGGTTGTTGACGATCTGGTTGTGCACCGAGGAGTCGCTGTAGCGGCGCCCGGTGACGATGATGCCGCCGACCTTGTCGGCCAGCGGCCGGGTGAAACGCAGGTAGCCGACGCCCGCCCGCTCGATGAAGACCTGCATGAGGTGGGCGAGGCCGAAGCCGTGCACCGGGGCCGCGTAGATCAGCCCGTCGGCGCTTGCCATCTGCTCCACCAGGGCGGGGACGTCGTCGTCCACCTGGCAGGGCAGGGTACGGCTGTTGCAGTCGCCGCACGGGCTGCACGGCGAGATCCGGTGCTCGCGTAGCGCGATGGTGCGCAGGATCGCGCCCCGCTCGGCGATCAGCTTGCCCGCGTACGCGATGGCGTGGTCGGTGTTGCCACCGGGCCGTTCCGATCCGTTGATGGCGAGGATGGTCGCTGCTTCGCTGTGCAATGGCACCCCCGGTGCTCGTCGCGAGGGGTGGACGCCGCAGCGGCGCCCACCCCCGGCGAGGTCAGTCCGTCAGTTTTCCGGCGAAGTAGTCGATGTAGGCCTGCATGTCGAAGTGGCCGTGCCCCGAGAGGGAGAAGACGATCGCCTTCGACTCGCCCGTCTCCCGGCAGCGCAGCGCCTCGTCCACAGCCACCCGGACGGCGTGGGTGGACTCCGGCGCCGGCACGATCCCCTCGCTGCGGGCGAACAGCACGCCCGCCTCGAAGCAGGCGGTCTGCGGGACCGCCCGCGCCTCGATCAGGTCGATGTCCCGCAGCGCGCTGACGATCGGCGCCATGCCGTGGTAGCGCAGCCCACCGGCGTGGATCGCCGGCGGGTGGAAGTCGTGGCCCAGGGTGTGCATCTTGGCAAGCGGGGTGAGCCCGGCGGTGTCGCCGAAGTCGTAGTCGTAGCTGCCCTGGGTCAGCGACGGGCAGGAGGCCGGCTCCGCCGCGATGAACCGCACCGTCGGGCCGCCGCCCAACTGGCGGCGCACGAACGGCAGGGCCAGCCCTGCGAAGTTGGAACCGCCGCCGGCCGCGCCGATCACGATGTCCGGGTAGTCGTCGGCCATCGCGAGCTGGAGCAGCGCCTCCTGCCCGATGATCGTCTGGTGCATCAGCACCAGGTTGAGCACCGAGCCGAGGGCGTACTTGGCGACGCCGCCGCTGGACATCGCCGCCTCCACCGCCTCGGAGATGGCCAGGCCGAGGCTGCCTGTGGAGTCCGGGTCGGCGGCGAGGGCCGCCCGGCCCGCCTCGGTACGGTCGCTCGGGCTCGCGGTGACCGACGCGCCGAACGTCTCCATCAGCCCCCGCCGGTACGGCTTCTGGTCGTAGCTGACCCGCACCATGAAGACCTCGCAGTCGAGGCCGAAGTACGCGCAGGCCATCGAGAGCGAGCTGCCCCACTGGCCGGCGCCGGTCTCGGTGGTCAGCCGCTGCACACCGTCGAGCTTGCTGTAGTACGCCTGCGGCACTGCGGTGTTCGGCTTGTGGCTGCCGGCCGGGCTGACCCCCTCGTACTTGAAGTAGATCCGGGCCGGCGTGTCGAGGGCCTGCTCCAGGCGACGGGCGCGCACGAGCGGGCTGGGCCGCCACTGCCGGTAGATGTCGAGCACCGGCCCGGGAATGTCCACGTCCCGCTCGGTGGTGAACTCCTGCTCGATCATGCCGGTGGCGAAGAGCGGTTCGAGGTCCGCCGCGGTGATGGGTTCCCGGGTGCCGGGGTGCAGCATCGGGGGCAGGCCCTTGGGCAGGTCGGGAACCACGTTGTACCAGGTCGTCGGGATGTCACTCTCGGGCAGCACGAACTTCGTCGCGGTCATGGCCTCTTCCGATGCGGGGTGGGGTGTCAGGGACTTGCGGTGGCCGGTTCGGCGAGTGCCGGCACGGGCCGGACGGCCGGTCGGATCCGCAGCACTGCGAAGGCGACCACGCCGACCACCGGGGTCAGCAGGAGCAGCAGGAGGACGGGACGGTGTCCCTGGGTCTGCCAGAGGAAGCCGAGACCCATCGGCACGACCAGCCGGGCGGAGCTGAGCACGAAGGCGTTCAGGGCCATGAAACCACTGACCCGGTGCTCCGCCACGTGGTCGGCGATGTAGGTGGGCACCACCACCGACGCGATGATCTCGCCGAGGGTCCAGACCACAGTGGAGAGCAGCACGGCGGGCAGCGAGAACGCGAACACCAGGACGGCCATCCCGGTCGACCAGAGCACGCCCGCCACGATCAGCAGGACCCTTGTCGAGTACGCCTTGATCCGCTTCTCGATCAGCAGGCTGGCGCTGACCACGACGACGCTGTTGATGGTGTAGACCGCGCCGACGAGCGCCACCGACGAGTGCAGCACTGTGGTGACCGCGAGGGGCAGCGTGTACTCCAGGCCGATCAGCGGCGCGACGTAGCAGAACGAGACGAGCACCAGCACCGCCACGTCGATGTCGCGCAGCAGCCCGGCCCGCCCGGTGCTGGCGGTCGTCGACGCCGTCGGGGCACGCCTGGTGTCCGCCGGCACGAACAGCCGGATGGTGGCCGCCGCGAGCAGGCCGAGCAGGATGTTCCCGGCGAACATGAGCTGATAGGAGAAGGCCGCCGCGAACCCGCCGAGCAGCGGGCCGACCCCCATGCCGAGGTTGTTGGCGAGGTAGCTGACCGTGTACGCGAAGGGCCGCTCACCGGGCTCGGTCAGGTCGGCGATGAGCGTGTTCGCCGCCGGGGAGAACATCCCCATCCCGACCAGCGCGACGAAGAGCAGCACCGCGTACGTCCAGGTGGGACCGTCGACCAGGGCGAGGCCCAGGTAACCGGCCGCGTTGAGCAGCAGGCTCGACACCAGCGCGGCGCGTCGGCCGGCGCGGGCGCAGACCGGCCCGCTGAGCAGGCTGCCGGCGAGCAGGCCGGTGCTGCCGACGGAGATCAGCACGCCCGCCTCGCCGGTGCTGAGGTGCCGGCTCTGCACGAGGTAGACCGCGAGCAGCGGGAAGACGAACATGCCGGCCCGGTTGATGAAGGAGGCGTAGACAAGCATCCGCAGCGGGCGCGGCAGGGCCCGGAACCGGGTCAGCCACATGACGGCTGCCCCACCGGCTCGGTGCGTACCTCGAAGGAGTCCCGGATGACCTTGAACCGGGCGCGGACGTCGTCGAAGTCCCGGCCCTCGCAGACGTACCAGCCGAGCACGTCGTTGGAGGCGGTCGGCACGGCGAGCACGTCCCCGACGGCCTTCCACACGTCCGCGTCGCGTACCGCGTCCAACGCGCGCAGCTCGTCGGCAGTGGTGATCGCGGTGATCCGGCCGTACCTGTCGGAGCAGAGGTACTCGGTGCCGATCTCCGGGCCGACGGTGGCGGCCGGCACGTGCTCCGGGTCCAGTTCCAGGCGGCACCACTCCCCCGCCAGGTTGATCCCCCGGCCGGCCTGGATGGCGGGGACGATCGAGCCGCCGCCGGCCCGTGCGGCCGCCTCGCCGAAGACCACCTCGCCGTCGTCGCGGAGGAAGAACTCCACGTGCGCCACGCCGGTACGCATCCCGAAGCCGCGCAGCACTGTGGCGCTGGCGGCCTGGATGCGCCGCTCCGCCGGGGTCAGGTCGTGCTTGCGGGAGACCGTGCCGCCGGGCTCGTCGCGGAACTCCAGGACCGAGTACGTGTAGCGGGAGAGCTGCTCGAAGACGACCTCGCCGTCGCGCAGCAGGGAGTCGACGTGGTACTCGGCGCCCCGGACGTACTCCTCCACCCGGTAGTCGTGCCTGTCGTCGGCGATCAGCGGCCACACCCGGGCCAGGTCCTCGGCGGAGTCCACCCGGTGGGTGTCGCCGCAGGCCCAGCCGGCGTACGGCTTGATCACCACCGGCCAGCCCACCTCGGCGGCGAACTCGGCGACCGCGCCCACCGTCTCGGGGCGGCACGAGCGGGCCACCGGCACGCCCAGCTCGACGGCCCGGCGGTGCATCACGTTCTTGTCCCGGAAGGTCAGGGCCTCCTCCGGGTCGAGCCCCTCGATGCCGTGGTCGCGGCGGCAGTGCGCGGCGGTCAGCACGTCACCCTCGAAGAGCGGGAAGATGCGCTGTACCGGGTGCGCGGCGAGGATCGTCGCGACGACCGAGCGGACGGCCTCGCGATTGTCGAGGTCGGCGTGGTAGCAGGGCAGGCCGGCGGCTTCGGCGGCCGGTTGCCCGGTCGGCAGCAGCGCCACTGTGGTCACGCCCCGCTCGGCGGCGGCGGCGACCACGCTGCGGAACTGGGCCGCGTACCGGCCGGCCGCCGGACGGTAGATGACCAGGATCGCGCGGTTCACTGACGGCTCCCCTGGTGGTTGCCGGCAGGGCTGAGCGGGCCCGCGGTACGCAGGACGGCGCTTGTCGTCCCCACGTCGAGCACCGCCTCCTGGCGCGGGGCGTCGGACAGGGCGTCGAGGGCGGCGGCGAGTCGGGCCAGCGCGGCCACGACCTCCGCCCGGCCGTCGGGGTGAGCCGACTCGACGGTGAGCAGCAGCCGGTGCCGACCCGCCTCGGTGCGGACCAGGTGCCCCTGCCGCCAGTTCCAGCGCCGGGAGTGCGCCCGCCCGTCGGCGTCGGCGTAGACGACCTCGCCCGGGTCGGGTCGCTCCGGCGTGTCGGGAGCGCCGAGTGGCAGGAACGTCTCGGTGCCGTCGGCCGGTCGGACGACCAGGTCGGTGATGCCGTCGACAGCGCACGAGGCCACCGGCAGGGCCGCGTCGAGCGAGACGGCGTTGCAGAGGTCGACCAGGGCGTTGATCCGGGGCAGCCGGTCGCCCTTGGCGACCCGTCGGGCGATCGACTCGGCGGCGCAGGGGAACCGGTTCGGGTTCACCCCGACCGTCCGGTACGCCTCCCGCCACGCGGCGATGCCCGGCAACCCGGCCACCCCCGCCTTGTCCAGGCCGGCCGCGTGCAGCGCGTCCTCGGCGGCGGTCAGCAGCGCCGACACGGCGGGCGGCGCCGGGGCGACCTCGACCGCCGACACGGCGAGCACGCCGAGCACGTAGTCCGGCACTGCGGTCAGCACCCGGTCGTCGATGCGGACGGTGAGGGTGTCCGCACCGTCGCTGAGCTGGGTCATCGTGATCCTCGTGAGGTTCGGGTCCGATTGTCGGTCCGACCGTACGCAGCGCCACGACCACCGGGTGTGGCCAATCCGGGGTGATCCGGTGAGGCCAATCCGGCGGTCGGCGGCCTGTCGTCGCGACTGTCGGCGTGGACCCGCGCGCCGAGCAGCGTGGTGCCCACCGCCAGCACGCAGAGTGCGGCGCCGACCGGCCCGAGCAGGTCGAGGGCGTCCGCGCCGCCGTGGCGCAGCAGCCGGTTGCCGAGGAAACCACCGAGGGCGATGCCCACGAACGTGGCCGAGGAGTTGAGGGACAGCAGCAGTGGGCCGGAGGTCGGCGCGACGCTGAAGAGCCGGTGCTGCTGGGCCGGCTGCGTGGCCATCGCGGTGACACCCCAGGCCGCCATGGCCAGCGCGGCAGGCAGCAGCGCCTGCCGGGTCAGCGGCAGCGTGACAAGCACCAGGGCGAGTCCGGTGATCGAGACCACGAGCACCGGCAGGCCGCCCCAGCGGTCGGTGGCCCGCCCGCCGAGCACGGTGCCGGCGACCGCCGGCACACCGAAGACCAGCAGCAGCACCGCGAGCATGGTTCCGTCGCCGTCGGTGGCCGGCGCGAGCAGCGCCCCGACGTACGTCAGGGCGAGGTAGCCGCCGGTCATGAACAGCGCGGTGGTGAGCACCGCCAACCCGACCCGGCTGTCGCGGGCCGGGGCGAGCCGGGCGGCAAGCGACGGACCGGGCGGCAGCGCCAGCCTCGGCAGGCCGACGAGCACCGCCACCGCGCAGGCAGCGCCGATGGCGGCGAGCAGCCAGAAGGTGGCCCGCCACTGCAGGTCGGCGGCGAGCCAGGTGCCGAACGGCACCCCGGCCACGGTCGCCGCCGAGAGGCCGCCGAGCACCACTGCCATCGCCCGGCCACGCCGCTCGGGCGCGGCCAGCGCGGCCGCCGACGCGGTGGCGGCGGGGACGTAGAGCGCGGCGCTCACCGCCGTGAGGACCCGAGCCAGCAGCAGCAGCGGCAGGTCGGGCGCGAGCGCCGAGGCGACGTTGCCCAGCGTGAACCCGACAAGCGAGATCACCAGGACGGTACGCCGTTCCAGCCGGCCGGTGAGCGCGCCGAGCACCGGCGCGGCGAGGGCGTAGGCGAGGGCGAAGACGGTGCTCACCCACCCGGCCGAGGCGACGCTCACCCGCAGCGTGCGGGCCACCTCGGGCAGCACGCCCGCGACGACGAAGGTGTCGGTGCCGATGGCGAACGCCCCGACCGCGAGCAGCGGGACGACAGGCACGGGCCGCCGCATCACGCCACCCCCGCCGGCTGCCCGGCGCGGTAGCGGGCGGCGTCCCCGGCGACCACCCGACCGCCCAGCAGCACCAGTTCGATCGCCTCCGGCCGGCCCAGCACCGTGATGTCCTCGGCCGGGTCGCCGTCGGTGACCACCAGGTCGGCCAGCCGGCCCGACTGCACCGTGCCCGCCTCGTCGCCGCGCCCGGCCAGCCGCGCGCCGTTGGCCGTGGCCCAGGTCAGCACCACTGGCGCGGGAATGCCCGCCATGCTGACGTACGTCTCCAGCTCCTCGGCGTACCGGCCGTGCGGGGTCCACGCGAAGCCGAAGTCGTCGCCGGCCACGATGGGGATGCCCATGTCCACCATCAACGGCAGGATGCGCAGGGTGTTCTCCACCTCGGCCTGGAACTCGAGCGTCTCCAGGTACTCCGGGGTCTTGCCGTGCTGCGTGCCGGTGGTGAGCAGCCGGTACGGCTGGTGCAGGCTCGGCACCACGAAGATGCCCCGCTCGGCGATCGCCTCCAGGGCCGCGTCGTCGGCGTAGGTAGCGTGGTCGATCACGTCGACCCCGGCGGCGATGGCGTTGCGGATGCCACCGAGCCCGCGCGAGTGGGCGCGGATCCGGACCCCCCGCTCGTGTGCCGCCCGCGCCGCGATCACCAGCTCCTCGGCGGTGAACAGCAGCTCGTGCGAGCGCCCGTTGGGGAACGTGTCGTCGCCTGTGGAGAAGACCTTGATGATCTCCGCGCCCTGGGCGACCTCGGTGTCGACGTACTCGATCAGCTCTTCCGGGGTGTCGGCCAGCCGCATCAGGTCGCTCGGGATGCGTTGCTTGACCGCCGGGTTGCGGCGCTCCGGCGGGCCGGACACCATCAGGTCCCGGCTGCACGGGGTGATGCGCGGGCCGGGCAGCGCTCCGGCGTCGATCGCCCGGCGCAGCGCCATGTCGATGCCGGCCACCGAGCCGGCGCCGACGAAGGCGGTGTAGCCCAGCCGCAGCATCGCCGCCGCGTTGGCGGCGGCGCCGAGGGTGACCTCCGGGATCGTGTACTTGAAGAGCATCTCCCGGCCGTCGAGCACGTTCAGGTACGCGATGTGGGTGTGGCCGAGCGTCATCCCCGGCATGACCGTCCGGCCGTCGAGGTCAAGGACGTCGATGTCCGGGTCGTGCAGGGGCGCCTGCGCCTCGGGCAGGACGGCCACGATGCGCTCGCCGTCGAGCAGCACGCTGTGGTGCGGTCGGGAGGCCACGCCAAGTCCTTCCTGGACCGTGGCGCGGTGCAGCAGCATTCGTCGGGACACGAGGTGTCTCTCCGGTTCTCTCGGTGTCTGGTGTCAGCGGCGGCCGAACAGGGTCCACACGATCTCGGCGCCCGGGCGGCGGGCCACCCACCGCAGGCCGTGGCCGTCGACCCCGGGCGCGTTGGTCACGGCGAGGTCGGCACCGCCTGCCGCGAGGATCTCGGCGGCGTGCTGGGTGGAGTCGGCGTCGACCCACCTGATCTCCCGGTCCCGTAGGGCCGGTGGCGCGAGGTCGGTGAAGATCCGCCGGACCTCCCAGAGGGCGGCCACGGCGAGCTGACCAGCGGACGGGTCCGGCTCGCGGTCCGGGTGGGCGGCGATCCCGTACTCCGGGGTGGCCTGTGCGAAGTAGGCCTCCAGCCGGAGGTCGCGGTGCCAGTGGAAGCGGGTGAGCCCCTGATAGGCGCTCGGCACGAGGGCCTGGTCGACCCGCCGGTCCACGAGCGCCGCGAGCACCGCGTCGAAGGTGTCGGACAGCTCGACGCGCAGCCCGTGCCGCTCGGCGAGGAACACCGCGGTCAGGTGGCTGGACGTTCCGGGCGGGCCGAGCGTGGCCAGCGTGGTGCCGGGCCGGCTCGCCCAGCCGTCCACCACGCTGCGCCAGCGCCGCCCGTACGCCTCGGCGAGCGGCCCCGGCAGCGCCGGCACCCGCTCGTCGGCGACGGTCTCAGGTGGTGTAGCCACGGTTGCCCGCCATCCGCTGCGCCACCTGGGTCTCGTGGTCGGCCTCGACCCGCCGGTCGACGATCCGGGCGGCCTTCCAGCTCACGAAGGCGCCGGTGCTGACGATCGGGTCGAGCCCGTCGGTCAGCTCCACCTCGACGGGTACGCCGAGCGCGGCGGCGGCCCGCTCCCGGACGCCGTCGGCAGCCCGCGCGGGGTCGTCGACAAGTTCCTTGAGCAGTTCCAGGCGCACGGTCAGCCGGTCACCGCCGGCAGCCGGGTCGTGGTCGATCACCACCTGGTAGCCGCCCGAGCCGGTGACCCCGGAGAGGACCGCCGACTCGATCTGGCCGGCGGTGAAGCGTCGCCCTCCCAGCTCGATGCGGTCCAGGGTGCGGCCGACGATCTGCACGAGGTCGCCGGCCATCTCGCAGTCGCAGTCGGACGCCTCGACGATCACCGCGTCGCCGGTGCGGTAGCGAACCAGCGGCTTCACCCCGTCGATGAGCATGGTGACGGTGAGTTCGCCGCTGCCGCGCGGGCCGTGCGACGCGCCAGTCTCCGGGTCCACCACCTCGATCAGGTAGTTGGTCTGGGAGAGGTGCATCCGCTTGTTGCGGCAGGCGGTGGCGATGACGAACGCCTCCTGCGAGCCGTACAGGATGTTGTAGACGTCCGCGCCCCAGACGGACTCCAGGTTGCGGGCCAGCGCCGGGGTGCACATCTCGCCGGTGACGAAGAGCAGCTTGACGGCGAAGTCCTCGCGCAGTCGGTAGCCGTAGTGCTCGGCCGCCTTGGCCAGCATCATCGCCACGCCCGGCGTGCAGCAGACAACCTCCAACTCCAGGTCCTTCATGAGCTGCAACGCCTTGGCGAAGCCGATGACCGGCGAGTACGGCCAGATCTTCGCGTTGAGCGAACCGACGTTGCGGGCGATGTCACCGAGGGTGTCGCCGAACGAGTGCACCTCGGTCGGACCCATCAGCCCGATGCGCGGCGGGTGGTCGCCGAAGTGGTGGCGGAAGATCGACGCCCAGGACTCGGTGACGTGGGCGTTGCTGGCGACCACCTCCCGGCCGTCGCGGGGGCACGGGGTGGCGCGGCCCGTGGTGCCCGTCGTCTCGTAGAAGAAGACCCCGTCGGCCAGCGGCCGGCTGAGCACGTCGAGCATCTCCTCGCGCAGGTGCGTCTTCGTCGTGAAGGGCAGCCGGTCGAGGGTCGCCGGGGTGATCGTGGCGAGGTCGACGTCGGCAAGGTGCCGGGCGTAGAACGGCGAGCCGGTGGTCACCTGGTCGAGCACCGTCCGCAGTTGGCGTTCGCGCCAGGCGTCGAGGTCGGCGGGAGCGAGGGTGCGGTCGTAGAAGGACTTGTGCAGGGCCAGGTAGTCGACGGCGAAGTCGGCCGCCGGTCCGGTGGTCGGAAGCCACATGGTCGGGATCCTCTCCAGGGGTGAGCCGGCTGCGGTGCGATCGGCGGGTGGGCGGTGACGCGCCGTCAGTGCAGGCCGCCGTTGACGTCAAGCACCGTGGCGGTGACGTAGCTGCTGGCCGGGTCGGCGAGCCAGGCGACGGCCGCGGCGATCTCGGCCGGCGTGCCGAACCGGCCGACCGGGATCCGGGCCCGGTAGTCGTCTCGACGCCGCATCGGAATCCGATCGGCCATCGGGGTGTCGACCAGGCCGGGAGCGACCGCGTTGACCCGGATACGGTGCTCGGCGAGCGCCCGGCCGAGGCTGTGGGTGAGCGCGATGCACGCGCCCTTCGACGCCCCGTACGCCGCGTCCGGGCTGCCGGACTGCCCGCTGATCGAGGCGACGTTGACCACCGTGCCCGGCCGGCCGGCGCCGATCAGGGCGCGGGCGAACGCCTGCGTGCAGAAGAACGCGGCGCCCACGTTGACGTCGAACACCTGCGCGTACGTCTTCGGGTCGTAGTCGAGGAAGGCCCGGGCGTGGTAGACGCCTGCGTTGTTCACCAGCACCTCCGGCAGGCCGTACCGCTCGTGGATCCCCGCGAAGAGCTGCTCCACCTGCTCCGGCACGGCCACGTCGGCGACCAGCGAGGCGTACGCCGCCGGGTCGCCGGCCGGGTCGACGTCCACGCCGAGCACCCGGTGCCCGGATTCGGTCAGGGCCGCCGTGACGGCCCGACCGATGCCGCCCGCCGCGCCGGTGACCACCGCGAGGGGCGCCGACTCGTCGGTCATGACGATCCCGCCGTCAGCGCCGCCGACGCGCTGCGCAGGAAGTTGTCGAACAGGCGCAGCCCGTCCTCGGTGAGCACGCTCTCCGGGTGGAACTGCACCCCCTCGACCGCGAGGGCCCGGTGTCGTACGCCCATCACGTAGCCGTCGTCGGACGACCGCGCGGTGACGTGCAGGGCCAGCGGCGCCGGGTCCGCGACGATGAGCGAGTGGTAGCGGGTCACTGTGAGCGGGGCGGGCGCGCCGTCGAAGACCCCCCGACCGTCGTGCGTGACGACGCTTGTCTTGCCGTGCATCAGGTGCTTGGCGACCGCTACCGTCCCGCCGTAGGCGAGGCCGATGGCCTGATGACCGAGGCAGACGCCGAGCAGCGGGACCTGGCCGGCGAAGGCGCGCACCAGCTCCACGTGCCCGGACTCGGCGGGATGACCCGGCCCGGGGCCGAGCACCACCGCGTCCGGTCGCAGGGCCGCGAGCTGGTCGCTGGTCCGCGTCCGGGAGCGGACCACAACGGTCCGCGCGCCGAGCGTGCGCAGGTACTGGTCGATGATGTGGGTGAAACTGTCGTACGCGTCGACGAGCAGGACCTTCACGACAGCAGCTCCGCACCGGTCAGGGCCCAGTAGGTGGCGCTCATCTTGGCCAGCGTCTCCCGCCACTCGTCGCCGGGTGTGGAGTCGGCCACCACTCCGGCAGACGCCTGGGTGCGGTAGCGCTGGCCGTCGTGCACGGCGGTGCGGATGCAGAGCGCGAGGACCGCGTACCCGCGTACGTCCACCAGCCCGACGGCGCCCGCGTAGACGCCCCGGGGCTCGTCCTCCAAACCGTCGATGATCTCCATCGCCCGCAGCTTCGGCGCGCCTGTCATGGTGCCGGCCGGGAATGTCGCGCAGATCGCCGCCCACACGTCGGCGTCGTCGGCGAGCTGGCCGGAGACGGTGGACACCAGGTGGTGCACGTACGCGAACGGCTCGACGTCGAACATGGCGTCGACGCTTAGCGTGCCGGGCACGCAGACCCGGCCGATGTCGTTGCGGCACAGGTCGACGAGCATGACGTGCTCGGCGCGTTCCTTCTCGCTGGCCGCCAGCTCGGCCACCCGCCGGCGGTCGGTCTCCGGGTCGGCGGCCCGGGCCGCGGTGCCGGCGATCGGCCGCATCGACAGCCGGCCCTGTTCGATGCGCAGGAACAGCTCCGGGCTCGCCCCGATGACGGTCCGGCCGGCCCACGGGGTCAGGTACATGTACGGCGACGGGTTGCGGTGGCGCAGCCGCCGGTAGACCTCCAACGGCGTGAGCGTGGTCTCCACGTCGATCCGGTGGCCGATCTGGATCTGGTAGCTGTCGCCGACCTCGATGTGCCGCAGGCACTGCTTCACCCGGGCGGCGAACGTCTCCTCGTCGACGGTGTCCCGAACCAGGCTGGGCGCCGGGGCGGCCGGGACCTCCGGATGGTCGACGGGCAGCTCCGGCAAGCTGAGCGCACCGTCGGACTTCGGCAGGTGCGGGCCGCTGGCGGAGAGCTGCCGGACCGTGCCGGCGCGCAGGTCCCACCAGACGGTGTGCCGGAACAGCGCGAGGGTGCAGCGGGGGATGTCGTCGACCACCCGGTCGACGGAGAGCTCGTCCATGTCCCGCGCGGCCTCGTACGCCAGGGTGGTGAGGAAGCCGAAGGCGAAGCTGTCGGCGGGGACCGTGGTGCGCACCGCGAACGCCCGCTGCACGGCCCGGACGGCGGCCCACACCTCGGGCGGCCCGGCGACCGGCCAGACCTGCTGGGCGCCGCGACGCCGGACCGGCTCGCCCAGGACGGCGGTGAGCACGGCGGCCAGGGCGTCGGCGAGCGGACCGTCGGCTGTCAGCTCCAACCGGTCGGCGATGAACCGCACCTCGGCGAGGAGACCCCAGCCGACGGCCGCGGCATGGCGGTCCTGAGCGGGACCGTCGAGACTTTCGAAGAGATACAGATCGTTGTCAGCGCAACTTTCCGCGAGTGTCGTATAGAGCGACAATGGATCGACCGATGGCAGTGTGACAGATGTCACCTCTATCGGAATTGAGTCGACCAATGGTGTATGTGCCGCGGCCACCGAATGCGACCGGATGGGCCACGTGACAGGCTCGGTTGACAATAGGGACACTTGCGGAACCCCCTCTGAACAGCCCGATTCCACGCCGTCGTTGGCGCTGACCCCGCCGACGACGCGGCAGGTCGGACCCTTCCCCCCAGACGAAAGGACTCGCACGACCACTCGGACACCGGCAGTGGAGACGTCCGCATTGGACATTCTCGGAACGTACGCCCTGATTCGCCGGTCAGTGAGTGGTTGCGCGCCCGGCCAACACTTTCCACAGGCACGGATCACGCTGTCCATACCACTTCGACGATCTCGGAGCGGACCACTTGTCCCTTAATCTAAGCCTGTCAATAGACGCTCAATCACGTGAAACGCTCGCGGTGCAGCTCCGTAACGCATTTCGTACGCAGATCGAGGAGGGCACGCTGCGTCCCGGCACCCGCGTGCCGTCGAGCCGACAGCTCGCCGCCGACCTCGGGGTGTCCCGCAGTGTGGTCGTCGAGGCGTACGAACAGCTCTGCGCCGAGGGGTACCTCGTCTCCCAACACGGCTCGGGCACCTCCGTGGCGACGGCGGCACGCACCGACCTCGGCTCGGCGCTCACGCCTGACGGCCGTGCGCCCGCCCCGGCGGTCTGCGACCTGCGCACCGGCGGTCTGCACGACTCCACCTTCCCCCGCCAGGACTGGATCCGGGCGGTCAGCGCCGTGGTCACCTCGGCCGGCCGCCGCGAGCTGGGGTACGCCCCACCGTCCGGCCTGCCTGTCGTCCGGCACACCCTCGCCGGCTACCTCGGCCGGGTGCGCGGCGTGCGCACCCGACCCGAACACCTCATGATCACTTCAGGCTTCGCGCAGGGCCTCGCGCTGCTCTGCCGCGAGCTGCGCGACCGGGGCCACGACACCCTGGGGGTGGAGGACCCGGGACACCCGGGCGAGTGGGAGTTCGTCGCCGAGGCCGGACTGCGTCCGGTGGGCATCCCGGTGGACAGCGAGGGCATCCGGGTCGACGCGCTGGCCGCGAGCGGGGTCCGCGCCGCCCTCGTCACCCCGGCCAGCCAGTTCCCGACCGGGGCCACGCTCAGCGCGCAACGCCGGGCGCACCTCGTCGCGTGGGCCGAGGAGGTGGACGGCTACGTCATCGAGGACGACTTCGACGCCGCCCTGGTCGCCCCGGCACAGCGGATGCCGGCGCTGCAGAGCCTCGCACCGGACCGGGTGATCTACGCCGGCAGCGCCAGCAAGGTCCTCGCCCCGGCGCTCCGCCTCGGCTGGCTGGCCACCCCGCCCGACCTGACCACACGCGTCGAGCGGGTCCGCGCCGGCTGGGACATCGGCTGCTCCGGCCTGGAACAGCTCGCCTTCGCCCGCCTGATCGACACCGGCGCCTTCGACAGGCATCTGCGCCGACTCGGCGCCGACGTCCAGAAACGCCGCCAGGCGGTCCAGCAGTTCGTCACCCGCCACCTGCCCGACGTCACGGTCCTCGGTGGAACCGGCGGGCTCCAGGCGTACCTGATGCTGCCGGCGCGGTGCGCCGAGGAGGCGATGGTGCAGGCGGCCCGCCGCCGGTCGGTGCTGGTCCGCGGTGGCCGCTTCTACGCCCTGGGAATCGATGACAGGCCACCGGCGCTGGTCCTCGGCTACGCCGGGGTACGCGGCCCCGAGCTGGGACGCGGCCTGGCCGGGATCGCGGCGGCGTACCGGGAGACGACAGGCGGCAGCGGTTCGTGAAGCAGACCTGCGGCGTCGACGACCCGCACCTGAGCCTCCCGTGGACCCCCGAGGCCGGAACCCGGTAGCGGGGGTCAGCGTCGCGACGCCGTGACCGGTCGCAGCCGATCCGACACCGTGTCGGCCCTGCCGCGCCACCAGCGGCGCGACGCCAGCGCCGCCAGCCCAGCGCCGGCGGCGTTGAGCAGGACGTCGTCCACGGACGTCACCCGGTCCAGCCGCAGGACGTACTGCGCGGCCTCGACCAGGACCGAGCAGCCCGCCGCGAGCGCCAGGATCCGGGGTACGGACGCCAGTGCCGCGAACCGGAGCGGAGCGAAGAATCCCAACGCCGCGAACACCAGCAGGTTGCCGACGACCTGACCCGTCAGCGTCACCAGCCCTCCGTCGGAGAGGATGGTGAACAGGTCACGTAGCGGCACCAGACTCAGTCGCCCGGAGACAGCACCCGCCCGGGAGCCCGGCAACATGATCATCCAGACCCACGGCAGCGTCCCGTACACGATGCCGAACTCGGCCAGCGACGTCCGCCACGCCCCCGCGACGCCGTTCGCACTCCGACGGCTGGCCAGAACCCACACCGCCAGCGCCGCCAACGGCAGTGCGGCCACCGTGATGAGCACCACGCCGGTGAACGAGCCGACCCACGCGTGCCACCCCGCGATCACCACCCCGGCACCATAGCCGCCTTCCCACCGCGACGTGGCGAGCGGCCGCGGCGGTTGATCAGTCGTCGCGCCCGGCCGGGGTCGGCTCACGAACCATGAACACGTCCACCGGGTCCTCGGTCTCGACGGTGAATCCGTGCCGCTCGTACAACCGCCGGGCCGGGCTGCCCCGCAGCACGTTCAACCGGACCCGGATGCCGTCGCGGTCGCACCGCTCCAACAGCCCGCGCAGCACGGCCGCACCGATGCCGCCGCCCTGCAGGTGGGGAGCCAGATAGAAGTGCTCCAACCAGTGCGCGTCGTCGGCCGGCCGCAACGACACGCAGCCGGCGAACGCGCCGCTCACCTCGATCATCCAGGTGTGCGCCGGCGCGAAGCCGTCCCGGAGCCGTTGGCGCACCCGCTGCTCGTCGTAGCGCCCGAGCCGTTCCAGGTCCGCCCGCAGCACCACGGACCGCAACTCGGCCACCGCCTCGACGTCCGCCGCCGACGCCTGCCGAACCGCCCAGTTCCCCACGAACGGGGAGGCTACGCGGGGCCTGCCCGCCCGCTGGCGTCGCGTCAGCTGGTGGCCCGGACCGCCTCGATGATCGACTCGGCGACCTCGCCCGGCCGGGCCACCGCCATCGCGTGCGAACCGCCGACGACCTCGCGCTGGCCGCGCGGGGCGGCCCGCTCGGCCATGAACCGGTGCGCGGCGGCCGGGATGTTCTTGTCCGCGTCGCCGAAGACGAACCAGCTCGGCAACGATCGCCAGGCCGGTTCGCCGGTGAGCCCGTCGCTCAGGGCCTGCTCGGTGATCGGCCGCTGGGTCCGGGCCATCAGGGCGGCGACGTCGTCCGACGAGTCCGCGGCGAACTGCGCGTGGTAGGCGTCCTGGCCGATCGCCATCTCGTTGCCGCCGGTGGACAGCGGATACTGCACGAGGGTGTCGGCGAGCGTGCTGCCGGGGAACTTCCCGGACAGCGACAGCCCCGACTCACCGGTGTCCGGAGCGAAGGCGTTGACGTACACGAGGGCCCGCACCGAGGTCTCGCCCGCCGCGGCCTGCGTGATGACCATGCCGCCGTAGGAGTGGCCGACGAGAACGACCGGGCCGCCGGTCCCGTGCGCCACATCCCGCACGTACGCGGCGTCGCCCGCGACGCTGCGCAGCGGGTTGGCGGCGGCCACCACGTTGTACGCGGCGCCCAGCCGCTCGATCACGCCGTTCCAACTCGCCGAGTCGGCGAACGCGCCGTGCACGAGGACGATGGTGGGCTCCGGATCGGGCATGGCACGCACTCCCTTGCTCCGTGACAGTGTTCATCAGCCGGCCGCGCCGGCACGCCTGATTACCCGTTCCGCGCCCGCGAAACGTCCCGTCCCGCCCCAGGTTCCTGCGCTGTCCCGCCCGGCTGGCTCCGGCGCCGTAATCAGCTTGTGCCCCGGCGAGCAGGGCTGCTTCCCTGTTGCCCGTGACCGAACTGCGAACGCCGCGACTGCGCCTGCACCCCATCGACGCGGCAGAGGGCGAACGCATCGTCGGCCGGCGCCCCGAAGTCGGCGACACCTGGGCCGACGACTATCCGTTCGACGGCGACGTCCACGGGGTCCGGGCCTTCCTCAACGCCACGGCCGCGCACGGGGACCAGCGCCCCTTCGGGCACTACCGCATCACCCGGGCCGCCGACGGGTTGGCCATCGGCGGCATCGGCTTCAAGGGCCAGCCGGCCGACGGATGCGTCGAGGTCGGCTACGGTCTCTCCCCGTCCGCGCGTGGTCACGGCTACGCGGCGGAGGCACTCGCGGCCCTGCTTGACCTCGCGGCCGGTCACGGGCTGTCCCACGTCGTCGCCGACACCACCGCGGACAACGTCGCCTCCCAGCGGACGCTCGAACGCGCCGGGTTCCGCCGCGTCGGCGTCGACGGCGACCTCCACCTGTACGAGGTCCTCCTCGACACGGCGGCGCGACCGGCTCGGGTGCAGTAGCCCCGGCCTCCTCCTGCGCCGTCGGCGCACCCGCCGGACCGGTACCCCGCGACTTCCGGAACATCTTGACACTTGTCGATGTTAGCGCCAACACTTGGGCCGTTACGTGGGCGCAACGCGCTCGTCACATTCCCGGCTCGCGGGCGCTCCTTCCCCAGCGGGCGCCGCGGGGTCGATCGCCGCTTCCGCGGCCGGTCGGCTCTCGCGCACGGACGTCACGGAGGACAGATGCCGCTGCACCGCACCGAAGCCGCCGCCCGCCGAGTCACCGGCCCGGGGCGTACCGGTCGCGGTGGCGCCGGACGCCCCCGCGCGGTCCTGGCCGCCGTGCTTGTGGTGCTCGCCCTCTCGGCGGGCCTGCCGATGGCCGGGCCGGCGCACGCCGCACCCGCCGTGAGCTACACCAACCCGCTTGTCAACCAGCGAGCCGACCCGCACATCTTCCGGCACACCGACGGCTACTACTACCTGACCGCGACAGTGCCGCAGTACGACCGGATCGTGCTGCGGCGCGCGACCACCCTGCAAGGGCTGGCGACGGCGGCGGAGACGACGATCTGGAACCGGCACACAAGCGGGGAGATGGGCGCCCACATCTGGGCGCCGGAGATCCACTTCATAAACAACAGGTGGTACGTCTACTTCGCCGCCGGCCGGACCGACGACGTGTGGCGCATCCGGATGTACGTGCTGGAGAACGCGAACGCCAATCCGCTGACCGGTTCGTGGACCGAACGCGGCCGGATCACGACACCCTGGGACACCTTCAGCCTGGACGCCTCGACCTTCGTGGCGGGCGGCGTGCGCTACCTGACCTGGGCGCAGCAGGAGCCGGGCATCTCCACCAACTCGAACGTCTACCTCGCCCGGATGGGTCCCAACCCGTGGCAGATCACCGGCACCGTGACCCGGCTCGTCGTGCCGACGTACGACTGGGAGACCCGCGGCTACCGGGTCGCCGAGGGGCCCGCCGTGATCCAGCGCGACGGCCGCCTCTTCCTGACCTACTCCGCAAGCGCCACGGACGCCAACTACTGCCTCGGGATGCTGAGCGCCTCGGCAAGCGCGAACCTGCTCGACGCCGCCGCCTGGAGCAAGAGCCCCAACCCGGTGTTCACCACAAACGCGGCCACCGGGCAGTACGGCCCCGGCCACAACTCGTTCACCGTCTCCGAGGACGGGCAGAGCGACATCCTGGTCTACCACGACCGCAACTACCGCGACATCAGCGGTGATCCGCTCAACGATCCCAACCGGCGCACCAGGTTGCAGAAGCTGTACTGGAACGCCGACGGCAGCCCCAACTTCGGCATCCCGGTGCCCGACGGGGCCACCCCGGTCCGGCTGCGGTCGCACGATCTGACCACCAGCTACATCAGGCACTACGACTACCGGGCCCGGGTCGAGCCGAACGTCGCCAACCTCGCCGACTCCCAGTTCCGCATCGTCGGCGGCCTCGCCGGCGGTGCAACTGTGTCGCTGGAGTCGACGAACTTCCCGGGCTACTACCTGCGTCACTACGGCTTCGCCCTGTCCATCGCGCGCAACGACGGCTCGTCGGTCTTCTCCAGCGACGCGAGCTTCCAGCGCCGAGCGGGCCTGGCCGACAGCGCCGGGCTCTCCCTGGAGTCGCAGAACTACCCGGGCCGCTACGTGCGCCACCGCGACGGCCTGCTCTACCTGGAAGCGGTCAGCACGAGCGCCGAGCGCGCCTCGGCCACCTTCCACCTGGAATAGCCGCCCATTGGCGGACCGGACACGCTGCCGGTCCGTCCCCTACCTCGACACCGTCGGCGGCCGGTCATCACGACCCGCCGACGCCGATTGGAGCACCCGATGACCTGGCGACCCACAATTGCCGTACTGGCCGGTCTGTGTCTCGCGACCGCCGCCGCCCCGCTGCCCGCCGGTGCCGCCGGCCCTGTGAGCGCTCACACCACGGTCGCCGCCACGTTCGCCGGCCCGCCCGGCTCACCGCCCGGAGCCTGCCCGACGGGCGCCGTGTACGGCTCGCCGCTGCCGTCCAGCTCCCTGACCGCGACGAAGATCCGGAGTGGATTCAACTTCCTCGAAGGGCCCGTCTGGGTCGCCGACGGCGGCTACCTGCTCTTCTCCGACATGGCCAACGGCACCGGGCCGTACAACGTCCAGCCGTCGACGATCCGCCGGTTCACCCCGCCGTCGACCTTCGACACGTTCATCGCCAACGCCGGCAGCAACGGTCTGGCGCTGAGCGCCGACGGGCAACAGATCGTCGCCGCCACCCACGACCAGCGCAACGTGTCCGCGTACCGGTTGAGCGACCGGAGCCGCAGCACCGTCGCGGCGAACTACCAGGGTCGGGCGTTCAACTCGCCCAACGACGTCGCGGTCCGGTCGGACGGCGTCACCTACTTCACCGACCCCAACTTCCAGCGTGGCAACCGCCAGGACCAGATGAACGGTCGTACGAGCGTCTTCCGCGTCTCCAACGGTCAGGTGTCGCTCGTGGACGACCGGTTGCGCCAGCCCAACGGCATCGCGCTCGCGCCGGACGGGGCCACGCTGTACGTGGGCGCCTACTCCGAGAACAAGATCTACAAGTACGTCGTCCAGCCCGACGGCAGCATCGGCGAGCGCAGCGTGTTCGTGAACTACATCGGCGGTCCGGACGGCGTCACGATCGACTGCGCCGGCAACGTGTACTGGGCCGCGGGCGGGGACTCGCTGGTCCACGTCTACTCCCCCACGGGCGCCCAGCTCGGCACGATCCGGCCCGGCTTCTCCGGTACGACGAACGTGGCCTTCGGCGGCCCCGACCGGCAGACGCTCTACGTCACCTCGGGTCCGTGGGGCGACTCCGGCCTGTACAGCGTGCGGCTCAACGTCCCGGGCTACCCGTACTGAGGGGCGGTGGGCGCAGCCGGCGGTGACCGTCGGTCACCTCGGTGGGCCTCTTTCCCAGACCGGCCGCCGGGGGTCGTCGTTGTGCACGATGACGTCGACGTGATCCGTCGGGCGGACCGCCGCGTTGTAGAGCTGCTGCGCGGGGATGTAGCGCTCCCGCCACCGCCGCTCGACCTCGACCCGCGACGACACCCGACGCTGTCGGAGCACGGCACGATCCACTGTCGCCTCGAACGCTGTCGACACGTAGACGCGCAGGTCCCACCGATCGATCAGCTCCGGGCGCATCAGGAAGACGCCGTCGAAGAGCAGCACCGCGTCGGCCGGTGCGGTCGTGACCGGTGGGGACGACACGGCATCCGTGGTGTGGTCGTAGACCGCGGGTTGGAAGCGTCGGTCGCCGCCCGGACCCAGCGGATCCAGCAGAACCCGGTTCAGCGCCGCGTGGTCGTGGGTGTCGTAGTAGCAGCCTTCGGCCGAGTACTCGCCGCGCGGATAGCGCTGTGCCCGGGGGAGGAGGAAGTCGTCGATAGTCGCGCGTATGACGTGGCGGTCCTGGTCGCGCAGGATGCCGGCCAGCTCGTCGGCGAGAGTGGTCTTGCCTGCGGCTGGCGGGCCGTCGACGGCGACCCGCGTCGGGTGCGCGACGGCGACGGACCCGACCGCGTCGGCCAGACGGCCGAGCACCTCGCCCCGGGTGTCGTGTGCCATGCGCACCCCACTCATAGGCGCTGGGAACCGGAGTGAGTTTACACTCACGTTCCGTGCCGAGGTCTGGAGACGCCCGCCGATGAGAGGCCGTTACGACAACCTGGAACGGACCCGCACGCTGGACCCGCAGCGCGACTACCTGGACATCTACCAGACCATGCTGCGTCGCGAGTTCCCGTGGGACATGAAGCTCGGGCTCAACCTCGCCTTCAACCGGTCCTTCTCCGTCCCCGCGATCGCCGCCGTGCACACAGCCACCGGCGAGCTGACCGACCGCACCCAGAAGCGGATCGACGACACCGGCCTGCTGATGTACGAGATGGTGCTCAACGGCTTCGACCAACCTCGTGGCCGCGACGCGCTGCGGCGGGTCAACCAGATCCACCGCCCGTACGACATCGGCAACGACGACTTCCGCTACGTCCTCGGCTGCCTGGTGGTGATCCCGACGCGCTGGTTGCAGGAGTACGGCTGGCGCCCGCCCTGCTGTCACGAACTGCAGGCGACGTACCTGTTCTACCGGGAGCTGGGCGGACGGATGGGCATCACGGACATCCCCGGGTCGTACGTCGAGTTCGAGACCTGGTTCGACGCGCACGACGCGGCGCACCTGCAACCCAACGACGACGCGGCGGCCATCGAGCGAGCGACCCGCATGTTGCTGCTCACGCGGCTCCCCCGGTTGCTCGCACCGCTGGGAGACGCGCTGGTCAGCGCCATGTACGACGAGCCGCTGCGACGGGCCACAAACGTCGACGCGCCGCCGTGGCCGATCCGGGCCGGCCTGCGCGCGGCACTGAAGACGCGCTCACGGCTGCAACGGTGGTACGGATCGCCCCGGACGACCCCGCTGTTCGCCGAGGGCATCAGAGCCAGGAGCTACCCCGACGGGTACGAGATCAGCCAACTCGGCCCGCACCACGATCGCGGCCCCGAGTCGCGGGCGACGGTGGACCGATGAGGGCCGCCTCCGGCGATACTGTCATCTTCGATCTCGACGGCGTACTGCTGCGCGGGGACGCCTTCGGGCTCTTCATGCGTCGGGTCGGCTTCGCTGGCGCTCGACTGCCGCTCGCCGTCGTCCTGCTCCTCCTCCTCGCGCCAGTCATCGCCGTTCCCGCCTCCCGCCCGTGGGCGGCGCGGTGGATGAGCCGGATCGGCCTGCTGGGCAAAAGCGCGGGCCAACTGCGGGCGGCGCTCGGGCGTTTCGGCGCGGACCTCGGCGCGGAGCCCGGGCGCGTCATCGCACCGGGTGTCGACATGATCCGTGCCCACGTCGCCGCGGGTGACCGGGTCATCGTGGCCACCGCCTGCGAGGACACCCTGGCGCGCGCGCTGCTCGACGGGATCGGCCTCGCCGAGGTCGAGCTGGTGGCCTCCCACATCCACGGCCCGAAGCTGATCGTGCACAACCACGGGGCGACCAAGATGACCCAGCTCGCCGCCCAGGGGGTCACCCCGCCGTGGCGGGTCGCCTACAGCGACTCGCTGTCGGATCTGCCCCTCCTCGGCGGCGCGGAGCAGGCCGTGCTGGTCAACGCGAGCAGGCGGCAGGTCGCCCGGGCGCGGCGGCTGCTCGGCGCCCGGCTGCGCACCGTCACCTGGACGGCCGGCTGACCGCAGGCGCGGCCCGGGCCGCATGCCATCGACAGCCTCGGATCCCCCGCGTTCGTCCCAGGGTCTGAAATCCTATTTACCCAGTAGGAATAGTTGGTTAGCGTAGAGCCATGATCAGCCAGCTGAATCCCCTCGACGGCACCGCGGTCGCGGTGTCCCGGGGATGTTGCCGTGGCTGGACCACCGCGCGCGGCTGCTGCCGCTGACCACGCGTTCCTGACTTCTCCCTGTCGCCACGCCGTCGCCTCGACGACGAGCCGCAGCGTGTCCGCGACCCCATCAACGGCCGCTCGACGCCGCGCCGTGTTCCCGCCTGCCCGGGGACGGCGCGCGCCCTGGTCGTTCTCGCCCAGGAGGACCGTCATGACCGTCATCGCCGAACCGGTCGCCCCCATCGATTCCGACACCTTCCGTGCCCTGCTGCGCCGGCAGGCCGCATCGGTCACGGTGATCACCGCCGCCGGGGACCCGCCGGTCGGGTTCACCGCCACCTCGTTCACATCGGTGTCCCTGCGCCCGCCACTTGTGTCGTTCTGCCTGGCCCGGTCGTCGTCGAGCTGGCCGACCGTCGCGGGAGCGGAGCACGTCGCGGTGCACCTGCTCGGCGCCGACCAGCGGGAGGTCGCGCGGACATTCGCGACAAGCGGCATCGACCGCTTCGCCGCGCACCCCGGCTGGCGGCCCGGCCCGTACGGAGTGCCGCTGCTGGACGAGCCGGTCGCCTGGCTGCTGTGTCGGGTGACCGAACGGGTGCTCGCCGGTGACCACGCGATCGTGCTGGCCGAGCCGGTGACAAGTGGCCACGGCGACGGCGCCCCGCTGCTCTACCACATGGGGCGGTACGCCGCCCTGCAACCGTCCACGAAGGAGTCATAAGTGAAGTCGTCACGTCATGTCGACCGCCGCCTGTTCCTGTCGGCCACCCTCGGCGCGGTCGCGCTGGGCCTGACCGCCTGCGCCGGCGACGAGACACCGACGGCCGCGCTGGCCGCCGGCGCGCCGCTGCCGGAGGCCGTGCCGAAGGGCACGAAACTCGTGGTGGGCGACAAGGAGCACCAGAAGGCACTTGAATTCTCCGGCGAGGTGGAGAAGTTCACGTTCCAGGTGGAATTCGCCAACATCAGTGGCGGTCCGCAGACCCTGGAGGCGTTCCGGGCGGAGGCCCTGGACATCGGCGCCGTCGCGGACATCCCCCCGATCCACTCCCACTGGACCGGCATACCCACCAAGATCGTCGCCTCCAAGTTCCGACAGGACCCGCTGAACCACGCCATCTACCGGCTCGGCATCGCCCCCGGAGTCCCCGTCACCACGCTCGCCGGCATCCGCGGCCGGAAGATCGCGTACAGCCCCGGGCAGGCGCAGGGCGCGCTGGTGCTGCGGGCCCTGCACCAGGCCGGGTTGAGCAAGCGCGACGTCAAGCTCGTCGAGCTGCCGAGCACCGGCGACGTGTACGCGACGGCACTCGCCAGCCGCCAGGTCGACGTCGCACCGCTCGGGGGCGTGCAGATCCGGCGCTACGCGGCGCAGTACGCCCGCGACGGCGGCACCACGATCCCGCACGGCCTGCGCGACGACCCCGGCCACCTGTACGCACCGGTCACCGTGCTCGGCGACCCGGCCAAGGCGGCCGCGATCCGGGAGTACGTGGGGGCGTGGGCGCGGGCCTGGCGGTGGCGGGAGGCCAACCCGGACGAGTGGATCGAGCGGTACTACGTCAAGGACCAGGGCCTCACCGCCGAGGACGGCAGGTGGCTTGTGGAGAACGCAGGCGTGGCCGACATCCCGGCGACCTGGACCGATGCCATCGCCCGGCACCAGGAGACCGTCGACCTGCTGGCGAAGGAGACCGGTAACAAGCCACTGCGGGCCGAGGACCTGTACGACAGGCGCTACGAGTCCGTCGCCGCGGACGCGCTCGCAGCGGGAGGCGCCCGATGACCGCCTCCCTCCTCACCCGCCCCCACGCCACGGCACCCGCGCGCGCGGGTAGGCCGAGGCGTCGGCTCACGCCGGGTCGCCCCATCCCGTTCGGGGCGGCGCTCGGCCCCCTGCTGCTGCTGGCGGCGTGGTCGGTCGGCTCGGCGACCGGCGGGCTCGACCCGCGTACCGTCTCGGCCCCCTGGACCGTGGTCACGACGGCCGGTGACCTCATCGCGGACGGCCGACTGCAGGACAACCTCGCCGTCTCGGCCCAGCGGGCCGTCCTGGGCCTGGCCTTCGGCACCGTGATCGGCGTGCTGCTGGCCCTCGTCGCGGGACTGAGTCGGTGGGGCGAGGCGATCCTCGACGGCCCGATCCAGATCAAGCGGGCCATCCCGGCCCTCGCGCTGGTGCCGCTGCTCATCCTCTGGCTCGGCATCGGTGAACAGATGAAGGTCACCACCATCACGCTTGGCGTGCTGGTGCCCGTCTACATCCACACGCACAACGGGCTGCGCAGCATCGACAGCCGGTACGTCGAACTGGGCGACTCGCTGCGGCTGTCGCGGGCCGTCTTCCTGCGCCGCATCGTGCTGCCCGGCGCGCTCCCCGGCTTCCTGCTCGGCATGCGGTTCGCCGTCGTGGGCGCCTGGCTGGCCCTCGTGGTCGTCGAGCAGATCAACTCGACAAGCGGCATCGGCTACATGATGGACCTGGCCCGCCAGTACGGCCAGACCGACGTGATCATCGTCGGGCTCGTCCTGTACGGGCTGCTCGGGCTGCTGTCCGACGGCCTCGTCCGACTCGTGCAGAGGAGGACGCTGTCATGGCGACGCACGCTGGCGGACTGACCGGGACCCGACCGGTACGGGTCCAGGGACTCGTGCGGGGCTTCGGCGACCGGATCGTGCTGGACGACCTCGACGTGGAGATCGGCGCCGGGGAGTTCGTGGCGCTGCTGGGGCGCAGCGGCTCGGGCAAGAGCACCCTGCTGCGGGCGCTCGCCGGCCTCGACGGTGACCGGAGGGGAGCGGGCGTCGTCGACGTACCGGAGAACTCCTCGGTCGTCTTCCAGGACGCCCGGCTGCTGCCGTGGCAGCGCGTCCTGGACAACGTCGTCCTCGGCCTGCGCGGGCCGGACGCACCCGAGCGCGGCCGTGCGGCCCTCGCCGAGGTCGGGCTCACCGGCCGCGAACGGGCCTGGCCCACCGAGCTCTCCGGCGGCGAACAGCAGCGGGTGGCGTTGGCCCGGGCCCTGGTGTCGGAGCCGGAACTGTTGCTTGCCGACGAACCGTTCGGCGCGCTTGACGCGCTCACCCGGCTGCGCATGCACGGCCTGCTGCGTGAGCTGTGCACCCGGCACCGGCCGGCGGTGCTGCTCGTCACGCACGACGTCGACGAGGCCGTCACGCTCGCCGACCGGGTGCTGCTGCTCGACGCGGGCCGCATCGCGATCGACCTCGCCATCGACCTGCCGACGCCCCGCTCGCACCGGCAGCCGCAGTTCCTCGCCTACCGGGAGTCCCTGTTGCGGGCGCTCGGCGTCGACCCGACGGAAGGATGACCATGCTGCACCTCAACGCGTTCCTGATGGGTGTCGGCCACCACGAGGCGGCCTGGCGGCTGCCGCAGAGCGACCCGTTCGCGCAGACCGACGTCGCGCACTTCACGCGCCTGGCCCGCATCGCCGAGCGCGGCAAACTCGACTCGCTCTTCCTCGCCGACAGCCCGGTGCTGTGGAACAGCATCGGCAGGCGGCCGGGCGGCACCCTCGAACCGACAGTGCTGCTCACCGCCCTGGCCGGCGCGACAAGCCACATCGGGCTGATCGGGACCGCCTCGACGACGTACAACGAGCCGTTCAACCTGGCCCGCCGGTTCGCGTCGCTCGACCACGTCAGCGGTGGCCGGGCCGGCTGGAACATCGTCACCACTGCCGGCGAGCAGGCGGCCCGCAACTTCAACCTGGACCGGCTGCCCGCCCACCGCGACAGGTACGAGCGGGCCGCCGAGTTCATCGAGGTGTCGCGCAAGCTCTGGGACAGCTGGGACGACCGCGCTCCGCTGGGCGACAAGGAGGCCGGGCGGTGGGGTGACGACGACCTGCTCTATCCGCCGGAGCACGTGGGGCGGCACTTCCGCGTCGCCGGCGCGCTCAACGTCCCCCGCTCACCGCAGGGCTACCCGCTGCTGGTGCAGGCCGGGTCGTCCGAGGACGGCAAGGAGTTGGCCGCCCGGTACGCCGAGGCCGTCTTCACCGCCCAGCAGACCCTCGCCGAGGCGCAGAGCTTCTACCGCGACCTCAAGCAGCGCGCCGCCCAGGCGGGCCGCGATCCGCAGACCATCAAGATCCTGCCGGGCATCGTGCCGGCGATCGGGGCCACCGAGGCCGAGGCCCGGGCGCTGGAGGAGGAGCTGGACCGGCTGATCAAACCCGAGTACGCCCGGCAGCAGCTCGCCACCACCCTGCGGGTCGCGCCGGAGGACCTCGACCTGGACAAGGAACTCCCCGCCGACCTGCCCAGCGAGGACGAGATCGAGGGCGCGAAGAGCCGGTACACGCTTATCGTCACGCTGGCCCGGCGGGAACGGCTGACCGTCCGCCAGTTGATCGGCCGGCTCGGCGGCGGACGCGGTCACCGCACCTTCGCCGGCACCCCCGAGCAGGTCGCCGACGCCATCGAGGAGTGGTACCGCGCCGGCGCGGCGGACGGCTTCAACATCATGCCGCCGGTGCTGCCGGCCGGGCTGGAAGCCTTCGTCGACCACGTCGTGCCTCTCCTGCAACGCCGAGGACTGTTCCGTACCGAGTACACCGGCACGACCCTGCGGGACCACTACGGCCTGCCCCGCCCGGCCAACCAGTACGCGCGGCAGCTCGCCGCGACCGCCCGCTGAATTCCCTGGAGAGGACGATCGATGGTGGACCACAGGCCCTTCGGGCACACCGGCGTACGGATCAGCACGCTCACGCTCGGGGCGATGAACTTCGGTCAACGGGGCAACCCGGACCACGAGGACGGCATCCGGATCATCCACCGGGCACTCGACGAGGGCATCACCTCGATCGACACCGCGGACGTCTACTCCGACGGCGAGTCGGAGGAGATCGTGGGCAAGGCGCTCGCCGACGGGCGGCGCGACGACGTCTTCCTCGCCACCAAGTTCCACGGCCAGGTCGGCGACAACCCGCAGCACCGGGGCAACTCCCGCCGCTGGATCATCCGCGCGGTGGACAACAGCCTGCGCCGGCTGCGCACCGACTGGATCGACCTGTACCAGGCGCACCGGCCGGAGCCGGGCACCGACTTCGACGAGACCCTGGGCGCCCTCACCGACCTCGTACGCCAGGGCAAGATCCGCTACCTCGGCACCTCCACGTTCGAACCGTCGGCAATCGTGGAGGGCCAGTGGATCGCGCAGCGGCGCGGCCGGGAGCGGGTGGTAAGCGAACAACCCCCGTACTCCATCCTGGCCCGTGGTGTGGAGCGTGAGGTCCTGCCCGTGGCCCAGCGCCACGGCCTGGCGGTGATCCCGTGGAGCCCACTGGCCGGCGGCTGGCTGTCCGGGCGCTACCACGCGGGGCTCGACGCCCCGATCTCCCGCCGCGCCGACCGGCTCCCGGCCCGGTTCGATCCGCGCCTGCCGGCCAACGCGGCCAAGCTCGCGGCCGTCGAGAAGCTGTCCGCCCTCGCCGACGAGGCCGGGCTGTCCCTGATCCACCTGGCGATCGCGTTCGTCCTGGAGCACCCGGCGGTCACCTCGGCGATCATCGGGCCCCGGACCCTGGCGCACCTGGAATCCCAGCTCGGTGCCACGAAGGTGACGCTTTCCGCGGACGTGCTGGACCGCATCGACGCCATCGTCGCACCCGGCACCACGCTCAACCCGGCCGACGCCGGCTACCAGCCGCCCGCGCTCACCGATCCGGCGTACCGCCGTCGCGGCGGGTCGTCGACGCCGCCTGGCGCCGTGACCCGGTGAGCGGCGGTCCGACGCCTCTCATGCGCACCCCACGAACCTCCGAACGGAGAACCCCCACCATGGCCCTGCTCACCAGTCGTGGCTGGCGCCGCGGCGCGGCCGGGATCGCCGCCGCCGCGCTTACCGTCGGCATCTCCCTCGCCGCGCCGGCCACCGCCGCCACCGCCGCCACCACGATCGACACCACAGTCGAGTGGTACGACGTCACCGCGGCCGCCGTCGCGACCGGCACCCGCCCGCAGGTGACCAACAACCGCGCGTGGGCGATCAGCTGGCTCGCCGCGGCCCGCGCGGTCCGGAGGGCGCCCGCCTCGCCCGCCTACCAGGACGCCGCGCTGGCGTCCGCCGTGCACACCGCACTGAGCGCCCTGGTCCCGGACGCCACGCCCACGCTCGACGCGGCGCTACGCACCACGCTCGACCGGATCCCCGACGGCCGCGCCAAGGATCGCGGCCACGCCGCCGGCCAGCGGGAAGCCCGCTCGTTGGTCGCCGAGCGGTCCGGCGACGGGCTCGATCCCGCCTCGGTCAACACGCCGTACCCCGCTCCCCCGGCCGCACCGGGGATCTGGCAGCCCACCCCACCGAGCTTCACGGCCGCCCAACAGGCCGGAAGCCGGTACGCCACGCCGTTCCTGCTCGACCGCGCGGACCGGTACCGGCTCGGGCCGCCGCCGGCGTTGGGATCGGCACGCTACCGTGCCGACCTCGCCGAGGTCCGCGCGTACGGCGCCGCCGACAGCACGGTACGCACACCGCGGCAGACCGACACGGCGACGTTCTGGCTCGGCTCCTCGCTGACCCTCTACACAGGCATCCTGCGCGCCGCGCTCGCCCAGTCCACCCGATCGACCGCCGGGCGGGCGAGCCTCGTGGCCGTCTTCCACGTCGCACTCGTCGACACCCAGATCGCGACCTCCGACACCAAGTACGCCTACCTGCGCTGGCGGCCGGTCACCGCGATCCGGGCCGACGGGGACCCCGGCTGGACGCCGCTGCACGACACCCCCGCGCACCCGGACTATCCCAGCGGGCACAACACCTACGCCGGTGCCGCCGAAGGGGTGCTCACCGCCCTGACCGGGGCGCGGGCACGGGAGGCGTACGCCATCACCAGCCCCACCCAACCCGGCGTCACCCGGACCTACACCGACTGGCATCGGCCCACCCAGGAGAACCTCGACGCCCGCGTGTGGTCGGGCATCCACACCCGTACTGCCGACCAGGCCGGCGTCCGGCTCGGCCGGGACGTCGCCGCGCACGCCGTTCGCAACGCGGCCCGGCTGTTCGACTGACCCTGCTCCTCGGCGGGGCGGCGCGTCGCCGCCCCGCCCGGTTCCCTCTTCTCAGGAAGGCCGTCGCTGATGAGCGCTCAATTCCTCTGGTACATCCCGAATCAGGTCGACCCCGGCCATCGTGGCGACGACGTCGTCGAGAACCACAACAGCCTGCAGACCCTCACCAGCCACGCCCGCGCCCTGGAGGAGCACGGGTGGGACGGCGCGCTCCTCGGCACCGGCTGGGGCCGGCCCGACACCTTCACGGTCGCCAGCGCGCTTGCCGCCCGGACGACGACGTTCCAGCCGCTGATCGCGATCCGGCCCGGCTACTGGCGGCCCGCCAACTTCGCTTCCGCCGCCGCGACGCTCGATCACCTCAGCGGCGGCCGCGTCCTGATCAACATCGTCTCCGGCAAGGACAACCTGGCGGCGTACGGCGACGGCGAGGGCGACCAGGCCCACCGCTACGCCCGCACCCGGGAGTTCCTCCAGCTCGTCCGCAGGCTCTGGACCGAGGAGAACGTCACCTACCGGGGCGAGCACTTCAGCGTCAGCGACTCGACCGTGGCGCTGCGGCCGGTCGTCCGCGGTGAGCGCCGGCACCCCCGGCTCTACTTCGGCGGCGCCTCCCCCGCCGCGGAGGAGGTGGCCGCCACCGAGGCCGACGTCCAACTCTTCTGGGGCGAGCCGCTCGACGGCGTCGCCGAGCGGATCGAACGTCTCCGACTGCTCGGCGAGAAGCTGGGACGTGAGCACGCCCCGCTGGAGTTCGGGCTACGGATCACCACGCTGGTGCGGGACACCACCGACCAGGCCTGGGCCGACGCCGAAGCCAAGGTGGCGCGGATGGCGGCGGGCAACGGCGTCGCCACGCGGGACCGGACCTGGCGGGCCGCCGTCGGTCAGCAGCGGCTGCTGGACCTCGCCGCGCGCGGCGACGTGCTCGACGACAATCTCTACACCGCTCCCGGCAGGTACGGCGGCGGCGGGGCGGGCACCACCTGGCTGGTCGGCTCCGCCGAGGACGTGGCGAGGTCGCTGCGGAGGTATCAGGCGTTGGGCGTCACGCACTTCGTGCTGTCCGACACGCCCTACCTTCCGGAGATCGGACGCCAGGGCGACCACCTGCTGCCGCTACTGCGCGACTGAGCGCGAGCCGCCCGCACGTGTTCGACAGGGTGGCTGAACATGAATCTCGCCTGAAGCCGACAGTTCTCCACCTAGGTTCGATGCGCAGGACGCAGCCGAACCGGGGAGAGACGTGGACAGCTATCCGGCGATCGAGGATCACGGACTCATCGGCGACCTGCAGACCGCCGCTCTGGTGACGTGTGACGGGACTGTCGACTGGTTCTGCGCGCCGCGCTTCGACTCGCCGAGCATCTTCGCCGCGCTGTTGGACAAGGAGAAGGGCGGCTACTTCCGCATCGCCCCACACGACGTGCGGTACGTCACCAAACAGCTCTACCTCCCCGGCACGCCCATCCTGATCACCCGGTTCATCAGCGCCGACGGCGTCGCCGAGGTGATGGACTTCATGCCTGTCACCGGCGAGCGGGCCACCGACGCGCACCGCCTCGTCCGCATCGTCACCATGGTCCGGGGCAGCATGCGTTTCCGGGTGGAGTGCCGGCCGCGGTTCGACTACGCCCGGGAGGAGCATCAGCTGGAGCGCCACCACAACGGCTACGTCTTTCGCGGCCGGACGGCATCGCTCACCTTCAACCCGGTCGACCCCACCCGGCGGCTGATCTCCGAACACGGCGACGTCCGCCTGGAGGGTGGCGACCTCGTCGCGTACGGCACCCTGAACGAGGGCGACACGGGCGGGGTGGTCCTGGAGACGGGCGCCACCGAGCCGCGGGTCATCCCGGCGGAAGAGATCCAGGGCATGTTCGAGTGGACCCGGGACTACTGGCGGCGCTGGCTGGAACGCTCGCGCTACACCGGCCGCTGGCGGGAGATGGTCGAGCGCTCCGCCATCACGCTGAAACTCATGACGTACGCCCCGACCGGCGCGATGATCGCCGCGCCCACCGCCGCGCTGCCCGAACTCGTGGGCGGGACCCGAAACTGGGACTACCGCTACACCTGGGTGCGGGACACGTCGTTCTCGGTGCACGCGCTGCTCGGCCTCGGCTTCACCGAGGAGGTCAGCCGGTACATGGACTGGTTGGACGAGCGGATCCGCGAGGCCGGCGACCTCCAGGATCCATTGAAGATCATGTACCGGGTGGACGGGTCCTCCGACCTGCACGAGGAGGTCCTCGACCACCTGGAGGGCTACCGCGGCTCGCGGCCGGTCCGGATCGGCAACGGCGCGGCGGACCAACTCCAGCTCGACATCCACGGCGAGGCGCTCTACGCCATGCATCTCGCCGACGAGCAGGGCATCCGCGTCTCGCACCAGGTGTGGAAGAGCACCGTCCGACTTGTCGACTGGCTCTGCACCCACTGGGATCAGGCCGACGCCGGCATCTGGGAGAGCCGTCACCACCCCCGCAACTACACCTTCGGGCGGGTGATGTCCTGGGTCGCGCTGGACCGGGCCGTCCGCCTCGCGATGCGGACCGGCCGGCCCGGCGACATCGCCGGCTGGACGGCGCAACGCAACCGCATCTACGACCAGGTCATGGCCCGCGGCTACGACAGGGGTCGCGGCACCTTCGTGCAGGCGTACGGCGAGACCGTGCTGGACGCGGCGTTACTCGCCATGCCGGCGGTCGGTTTCGTCACGCCGAGTGACCCACTGTGGCAGTCCACCCTGCACGCGATCGAGCGTGAGCTGGTCTCCGACAGCCTGGTGCACAGGTACGACCCTGTCCACTCCCCCGACGGTCTCCCTGGCCACGAGGGGACCTTCAACATGTGCACCTTCTGGTACGTCGAGGCGCTGGCCCGTTCCGGCCGCCTCGACGACGCCCGACTCACGTTCGAGAAGATGTTCACTTTCAGCAACCACCTCGGCCTCTATGCCGAGGAGATCGCCGCGACCGGGGAGCAGATCGGCAACTACCCCCAGGCGTTCAGCCACCTCTCGTTGATCAACTCAGCGCTGACGCTCAACGACCTGCTCGACACCGAGGCCGACGCCCGCAGGCGCCGGTAGCACGAGCACCCTCCGGTGCGCAGACGTCGCGGTCGTCTCACCCGACGGCGAGGGCCATTCGGCGGACCGCCTCGGTGATCAGCTCCGGCGAGGTTGCCAGGTTCAGTCGGACGTGACCGCCTCCGCCGGTGCCGAAGGTCGTACCGGAGTTCAGCGCCACCCGGCCACGGTCGAGGAACACGGCCGCGGGGTCGTCGCCGAGGCCCAGGGCGCGGCAGTCGAGCCAGGCGAGACAGGTGGCCTGACCGGGCTGGTAGCGGATGGCCGGCAGGTGCTCGGCGAGCAGCGCGGCGAGGAGCCGCCGGTTGTCGTCCAGGCCGGTCACCAGGGCGTCGAGCCACTCGCCGCCGTCGCGGAAGGCCGCGGTGTGGGCGATCACGCCGAGGTGGCTGGTGCCGATGCTGACCCCGATCGGGACGCGGGCGAGGTCCCCCGCCGCGGCCGGGCCGGCAACGAGGAGCCCACCGCGCAGGCCGGCCAGGTTCCATCCCTTGGAGGCGGACATCAGCGACAGGCCGTTCTCCGCGCCGGGCACCGAGAGGTACGGCACGAACCGCGCTCCCCCCGCCACCACCGGAGCGTGGATCTCGTCGGCGACCACCCGCACCCCGTGCCGCTGGGCCAGATCGGCCACGGCGGTCAACTCGGCAGCGCTGTGCACGACGCCTGTCGGGTTGTGCGGGCTGCACAGCAGGTACGCCGCCGGGCGTTCGCCCGCGCGAGCCCGCCGGAACGCGTCCTCCAGCGCGCCGAGGTCGATCCGCAGGTCCTCGCCGAGCGGCGCCTCCACGATCCGGCGGTCGGCGTGCGCCAGGGACTCGTAGAACGGCGGGTAGACCGGGCAGTTGACGACCACCGCGTCTCCCGGCTCGGTGACCAGTCGCAGCGCCTCGACGACGCCGTGCATCACGTCGGGCACCAGCGCGCTGCGCTCCACGGCCAGCCCGTCCCAACCCCACCGCCGCCGGGCGAACTCCGCGAGCGCCTGCGGGTAGGCCGTGCCGGCCGGGTAACCGGTGTCGCCGCGCGCGACGGCGTCGGTGATCGCGCGCGCCACCGGCTCGGCCAGCGGCACGTCCATCTCGGCCACCCAGAGCGGCAGTACGTCGTCGGGGTACTCCCGCCACTTGAGGCTCGTCCGTTGCCGAAGCTGGTCGATCGTGAGCTGGCGAAGGGGATTCACCACGTCCCGCGGACGGTTCAGCACGCCACTCATTGTCGAAGCCTATTCGGCGAGCCCGCAGCGCGTCGGCCCCCTCAACGGGAGAACGAGCCGCTGTCGCGCGTCGACCTCGTTCGCCCTGCATTCGCGACCAGGCTGCCGGCTGTTTGTCACTAACGACCTTGGGTAGGCGCGCCCGGTGAGCGAGCCAGACACGAACCTGGGCACTCGGTCGGACACCAGCCGCGCCGTGGCGTTCAGCGATGCCATCTTCGCCATCATCATCACGCTGCTGGTCCTGGACCTCCGGGTGCCGGACGTTCCACCCGGGCGCCTCCTGTTCGGCCTGCTCGACCAGTGGCCGTCCTAGGGCAAGGGCGGTTTCTTCCACGTCGAGCGGTTCCGGGCCCTCGCCGGGGTCGTCCTGTACGTCCTCGCGGGGCTGATCGGCTACCTGGTGGCGCCGTTGGTCGGCCTGGTCATCTTCCTCCTCCTACCCGTGTTCTACGCCATCACCAGCGCCGGCCTGTACCAGTTGCGGGTGACCCGCCGGATCACCGGCCGCCCTCCGCCACCACACGACTGAGGGCGAACAGGTCGGTGGCTACAGCATCTCGAGTGGTTGCGGGCCGGTCGGCGGCGGGAACGCCGTGTCGAGTGCCGCCACGTCCTCCTCGGCCAGCTGTACGTCGCGCGCCTCCGCGTTCTCCCGGGTGTGTTCGGCCTTGGACGATCGAGGGATGGCCGCGACCATCTCCTGGCGCAGCAGCCAGGCCAGCGCGACCTGAGCTGCCGTGGCCTCGTGCCGGGCGGCGACCTCCGCGACCTGGGGGTGGCCGAGCAGCCGACCCTGCTCGATCGGCGAGTACGCCATCACCGGGATTCGGTGCTCGCGGAGCCACGGCAGCAGGTCGTACTCGGGACCTCGGCGGGTGAGGTTGTACAGGATCTGATTCACCGCGCAGGCGCTTCCGCCCGCATCAAGGAGATCGGTCATGTCCGACAGGTCGAAGTTGCTCACACCCCACTGCCCGATGTCGCCGGCGTCGACGAGTTCGGCGAACGCCTCTATCGTCTCGGCGAGTGGATGCGCGCCGCGCCAGTGCAGCAGGTAGAGGTCGATGTGGTCGACGCCGAGTCGTTGCAGGCTGCGGCGGCAGGCCTGCACGGTTCCCTGTCGACTGGCGTTGGACGGCAGCACCTTGTCGACCAGGAAGACGTCGGCGCGTCGTCCGGCGATCGCCTCGCCGACGAGTTCCTCGGACGCGCCGTCACCGTACATCTCCGCGGTGTCGATCATGGTCATGCCCAGGTCGATCCCGGTGCGCAGGGCGGTCATCTCGTCCTGTCGCCGCTCGGGTCGCTCGCCGAGGTACCAGGTTCCCTGGCCCAGCAGGGGCATGGTCTGGCCGGACGGAAGCGTGATCGCGCCGTTTGCGAGAGTCATGTCGACCTTTCCGGAGGCCCAAAATGCCATCAGGGTGCTTGTGATACCCGCTGGAACAGGCAGAACACCCTCGTGGCCCTGCTGCCACCAGTCCAGCTCAGCTTCCGCTATGCCGCTGCCCGTCCTTCTCGTCCCGCCAGCCGTCGGGTTCGGGATGGTAGCCGTAGGCGGCGGCCCGGACCGTCTCCTCGTTCTCCAGCCCGGAGCCGATCGCGCCACCCACGGTGGCCAGCGAGCTGGTGATCCAGGCGAGCGTCAGATAGTCGGCGAGATCGACCGGCCGCTGCAGGGTCTGTTCCAGCACGGATGTGTCGATCAGCAGCGCCCCGGCGAGCGCCGTCCCCACGAACAACACCACGTAGGACACCGCCGTGGCCAGCGTGAGGGTGAGGACCGTCCCCAGGTTGAACAGCCGAGCCAGCTCAACCGGCGTCCCCCGGTCCGGCCTCTCCCACAGGCCGTGCGCGACGATCAGCCAGGCCACCAACGCGACCAGCCCGAGTAGCATGATCACGGCAAGCCGGAGTCCGCCGAGCGCATCGCCCATCTGCCAGATGGTGTCAGTCGTGAGCGCGAACGCCGCCGTGCCGAACGCGCCGACCAGCAGCTTGGACAGGCCCAGCAGCGCGCGCCCCGGGCGGTTGGCTCGAACCATGCCGGTCACCAGGCGTGCCCGCCCGATCAGCCCCGAGGCGACGTAGCGCAGTTCCCCGCCGTCGGCCCCGCCGACCACCTTGTCGACGGCGCGGATTCGGCGTGCCATCTCGGCCGGCGCCCAACCCGCCGACTTCACCCGCTTGTCGGATGCGTCGGTCAGCACCCGGCTCACCAGATCCGGGACGGCCGCGCGGGCCGCTCGCAGCTGATGCAGTCCCAGCGCGGGCAGGGACACCATCGCGGCCCGACGCCGGGCCGAGGTCTGCGCGACAAGCGGCATCCGCGCCGCGTGCAGTGGTAGGTCGGTCAGGCAGATCGCGATGTCCCAGTGGTCGTCGGCACGCCGTCGGGCAAGATCGTCGAGCAGCGCCTCAGCGCCGCCGTCGCGGCGCGGCGCCACCTCGCCCCAGCCTTCCCGGACCGTCCACCGCACGTCCGCGTCCACCCGCTCGGCGAGTCGGGCGGCCAACTCGGCGGTGAGCGGCGCGGCCACCCGGGCCGGATGGTCGGGTGGGGTCGCCACCAGTCCGACGATGATCTCCGGGCGGTGCTGTTCGTTGTGGGTCACCGGTGCTCCTCCCGCTCGCCGGGCTCAACGCCGTCCATCGTCATCAACGCTGGCGTCGGCATGGACCACGAACCCGAGCAGCGCCCGGAACCTCCTTGACGCTTACATCTCGCAGACCGTTCCGGCCCTTAATCCTGATTTGCACCACCGAGATGGGCGAACCCGGCGCTCGGCAGCACCAACCCTGACCAGTCGCGCACATCGTGACGAGGGGCGGTCAGCTATCTGGTGTTCCGAGCATGACGGTGAGGTCCTCCTCGGCCGCCAGCACCGGACCGTCGAACTCCAGCTGCGCGGCGGCCACTGCTGCTGCCCGGTCGTTGCCCGGCCAGAAGTGGGTGAGCATCAGTCGACGGGCGCCCGCCAAACGAGCCCAGTGACCGGCCTCGGTGGAGGTCATCAGGTTGCGGGTGGGTCGGTCCGCCTCGCCGCAGCGGTCGGTGGCCTCGACGATGAACAGGTCGGCGTCGCGGCCGAGTTCGGCAAGCACTGGGGTCGGACCGGTGTCCCCGGAGTAGGCCACGACGATCCCGTCGGCCTCCATGCGAACGCCCGCGTTGGGCACGTGATGCGGGAGGGACAGCCCGGTCAGGTCGAAGGGTCCCACCCGGTAGACACTGGGCAGCGGATGCAGGTCGAAGACCGCGTGCAGGTCGACGTCCGGCTCCAGGCCGCCGAGCCGGTCGAGCACGCCCGGCGGGCAGTACAACGGCAGCCGTGGCCGATCGACCGCGCCGTAGAACCGCATCCGGAACAACCCGTGCAGGTCGACACAGTGATCGGGGTGCTCGTGGGTGACGACGACAGCGTCGACCGCGCCATCTGGCCAGTGCCCGAGCAGCCGCGGAAGCGTGGCGTAACCCAGGTCGAGCACCAGGCGGTAGCCGTCCCAGTCCACAGCGAAGCCGCTACAGGCACGCCCCGGCTCGGGAAAGGCACCAGAGCTGCCCAGCACGGTGACCCGTCGCATCCGCACAGAATGCCAGAGCGCCAGCCACCCCTCCGGCCTGCGCACCCGAACGCGAAGTGCCCTCTTGGCACCTCGCACGTCCCGTCGTCCCGGAGCCGGTCGCGCGGATCTCTCGTCGCCTACCGGCCCGCAGCGTCGGTAGGTGACACGGCTCGGCGCCGGCCGCCGTGCGGTCGGGTGACCACGACGTCCTGGCGGCACTCAGGCGCGCTCGCTCGGATCGCGTCCGGACACGGCCGATGTGAACGAATCCGGCGTGGCGGCTTCCCGGCGTCTCGGTCTGATAAGCGATATACCTGTGAGTCATATCTATGACTCACAGGCATATGGCTCAACCCGGTAATGCCTCCGGTCGGATTCTCACGGCCCGCGCCCAATCGGAGGACAGCGCGGTCGGACGGTGGAAGGTCCCTCGACGCGGCAACGGCCGCGACGTCACGCCTCGGAGTCGCGAGCATCGGCTGCCCCCCGCCCGATCGGCGAAGCGGGAAGTTCCGGCGGACGTCCCCGGCTCCGCAGCGCGTCGAGGAGCGCGACCAGGGCCAGCAGGTCAGATAAGGACCGGACTGTCAATGAGCGAATGTGGATTGATTGAGGCCACAGGTGACCCGGGCACTGCAAGGCATTGAGATTCCCATCTCTGCCGGCGGAATTCCTGGCCGACGAGGGAAACCCATCTCTATGCTTGCCGCCGACCGGACTGCGGCTCATCCGGGCCGAGGAACACCAATACGGGGACTTGCGAATGCGCCGGAAGTCTGCTCTGAACAATGGCACTCCTAGCGTCAACGACGTAACACCGGAAGGCGAACCGCCGACCGTAATCGCAGAGGACGTCGCGCGCCGATCCGCGGTAGCCGAGGAACAGGCGTTTCTCGACATGGCCACGGCCCGCCGCGACAGGCTCGCCGAGCACCTCCAGGTCGAGCTGTCGTCAGAGGCCCTGGACGCATTGGAGCGGGCCCGGCAGCGCATGCTCCGCCAGCAGTACGACGAGCTCCGGCGAGCAGCGGAGGGGCTGGTCTTCGGCCGCCTCGACGGCCTTGACGGCACCGTACGACACGTAGGCCGTGTCGGTCTGCGCAACGACGGCGATGACGGTGAGTCACTGCTGGTGGACTGGCGCGCTCCCGCAGCTCGACCCTTCTACACCGCGACGGCTGTCGACCCGCAGGGTCAGGCACGGCGACGGCACATCCGCACCGCGGGGTCGGCCGTCGTCGGCGTGGACGACGAGCCGCTCGACGGAACCGCGACGGCGGACCTCGTCGGCGAAGGCGCTCTCCTGGCCGCCCTCGACCAGCGGCGCACCGGCCGCATGTCGACGGCGATCTCCACGCTGCAACGCGAACAGGACGACATCATCCGGGCGGAGGCGACCGGCCCACTGATCGTTCAGGGCGGCCCCGGCACCGGCAAGACCGTTGTCGCTCTGCACCGCGTGGCGTACCTGCTGTTCACGTACCGGAAAATGGCCGAGCAGGCGGTCCTGGTTCTAGGCCCGTCGCCACGGTTCCTGCAGTACATCGCCCAGGTGCTCCCCGCCCTCGGTGAGACCGCGGTCGTCTCGGCGACCTGCGACACCCTGCTGGCCGGCGTTCGGGTGGGCCGCGACGAGAGCCGGCACCTCGCCGAGATCAAGGGCCGCGCCCTCTGGCAACCCGCGCTCGAAAGCTACGTCGCGTCGCTGCTCCCCCGGCCACGCGAGCTGAAGCTGCGCTGGGAGGGCGACTTCTACGTCATCCCGGCCACAACCGTGGCGCAGGCGCTCACCTCGGCGACGCAGGGACGCCCGTACCACCGCGCCCGCGCGGCGTTCGCCGAGCAGGTGCACCACCTCCTCGCCGATGTCGTCGCCGAGCAGCGCGAGGCGCTGATGGACGAGATGGAGGAGGGCTTCGAGGACATCCTCGCCCGCGTCGACAAGAGCATGGGGCACGACCACCAGTCCGCTCGGACGTCCACCGGCAGCGACGTCAACGGGCTGCTGTCCGATGAGGAGATCGAGCACCTTCGGTCCCGGATCGCCGAGAACGCCACCATCGCCCGCTTCGTCGAGGCGTGGTGGCCCACCCTCGACCCCGAGACCCTGCTGGGAAACCTCCTGACCGACCGCACCCTGCTGGCCCGGTTCGCCCCGCAGTTGGTCCCCGAGGAGATCACCGCCGTCACGGACGAGCCCGCCGGATGGGCAGCCAGCGACATTCCTCTGCTCGACGCCCTGGCCGAGCTGCTCGGCGAGGTCGACGCGCCGCAACCACAGGGCGAGTTCGTCGCCGACCGCGCGCGCCGACAGCGTGGCTGGGTGTACGGCCACGTCGTCATCGACGAGGCGCAGGAGTTGTCCGAGATGCAGTGGCAGATGGTTCTCCGGCGCTGTCCCAGTCGCTCCATCACCGCCGTCGGCGACATCGACCAGGCGGAGGCGGCCCACCGGCACACCGGCTGGGCACAGGCAGTGCGGGCCGCTTTCGGAGACCGTTGGACCGCAGCGGAACTCACCATCTGCTACCGCACCCCGCGCGAGGTCATGAGCCTCACCGGACCGGTCTTGACGAAGGCTGGCAGCCACAACACACCGCCACGAGCGGTACGCTCCGCCGGCATCGCCCCCTGGGAACGCACTGTCGCACCCGCCGAGCTTGCCGGTGCTGCCGCCGAAGCCGTGCGGCAGCTTCAGCAACGGTGGCACGGCGGCACCGTCGGCGTCATCGCACCCGCCGACCGCATCGCCGAACTCCACGATGTGCTGAGTGACGTGCCAGTGCTCACCGCCACCCAGTCCAAGGGATTGGAGTGGGATGCGACGCTCCTCATCGACCCCGAGGGCATCGCCGCCGAGCCGCGCGGCTGGAACGGCCTCTACGTCGCGCTCACCCGATGCACCCAGGAACTCGGACAGCTGATACTCGCGCCGCGCTAGACGAGTAACTCCTCACCATGGCTGGGGCGCTGGGCGCGGCCGGCGGTGACCGTCGGTCACCTCCGAGGGGGCGGATGCGGTGGTCAGCGGTATACCTCAGAGTCATATTCATACCTCTGAGGTATACCGCTGAACAGCAAGGACCAGGTGGAACAGCGTAGGGTCGGCGTGCAGTGGAGGACTTCGTGCCCACCGCGCGGGTCTTCCGTCACCTGCAAGGCGCGATCAGGCGAGTTCCACGCCGCACGTTCACCGACCTGCTCCAGGAGGTTCGATCATGTCCAAGGACTCGACGAGCAAGGCGAACGTCAAGAAAAAGGGTAAGACGATCAAGGAGAAGCAGACTGCGAAGCGCCTGAAGCGCGACGAGCAGAACGGGCGTTCCTCAAACATCGTGCCCACCGGTCGCTGACGCCGACAGCATCGCCCAGTTGTTCGCATGCGGCGATGAAGGTGGGGGCTGACGATCGTCGGATCCCCACCTGCCGCCGCCGTAGAGGTGCGGCAGCGCGCTGGAGACCGCCGCACCTCCGGATCAGGTTCCGTTCCGGTGACGGCGGGCTTCGATGTCACGCAACACGTCCGGGTCCCACTGGCCGGCGTTCCAGTCGTCGCTGGTCGGAGTGGGCGACAGCGGCCACGCCGGAACTTGCGCGGCCACCGGCGAGTAGTGCCCGGCGACGACTCGGTCGACGTGGGCCATCAGCCGCAAAACTCGCGCCCGGCTGTGCAACATGCCCCCGATCAGCGCAGCGGCTCCAAGGGTGCGTAGGGCCGCCTGACCGAACAGGACCGCCGGGGCGGTTCGGTCGGTGGCCAACCAGGCGACGGCGGCGCTGATGATGAGGCAGGAGGTGAATACGCGCGCGCCCCAGTGGCGGCTGTACGAGCGGCCCGGGGAGCCGTGCGCCTCGGCGAGCTGGCGGGCGCCGCGGCCCCAGATCAGCCCGCTGACGACCAGGCCGATGATGGCGGCGAACAGGACCAGGTTCGTCAGGACGAAGCCGATCGCTGCGGCAGTGCCGGACGCGGGCCGGGAACTGTCGCTCGGGATGCTGCCGAAGACGGCCGCGGCGACCGCGGCCAGGATGTAAAGGACGGCGAACCCGATTGTGAACCAGGCCGCGACGTTCCAGCCTGTTGTCCTGGGCCCGGGCGGAGGTGTTGAGGACCGGCACACGTGGCCCTGGCCGGGGTGTTGGAGTTCGGCTCCGCATGTCGTGCAGCGCAAAGTGTTCTCCTGAGCGGCGCGGCCGAGACTTCGCTGGGCCAAAGGATCTACCGGATTCGGTGCGTAGAGGATCATGCCCCGGTCGGTGCCGATCGGGCGACCCCGATCCGCCGCCAACCGCTGACCGAAGGGCAGGGAGCCGGAGACGCCCCGGCGCCCGAGGTGGACGACGCCCGCCGCGCGATGCTCGTACCGCAGCGATCGAGTGGCTACCGTCGTACCGACCCCGTTGACCCAGACCACCGAGAGAGTTGTCCGAAGACTGGATCCGAGTGTCCGGTCAGCGGGCCACTGGACCTGGCCGGCGCCGATACGATCCACTCGTGGAACTCGATGTGCTGGCTCGTTTGGCCGACGTGGCGGATGGCCAGTTCGGCTACCTCACCCACGCGCAGTCGGCCGCCGTCATACCGCCGGGCGACCTGCAGCAACTATCGGCGGCCGGCCTGGTGGAGCATGTCTCGGCCACGGTCGTACGATTTCGGGCCGGCGGCCGCCACCTGACGCCCCGCCTGTACGCGGCCTGGCTGGATCTGGACCCGGCGACTCCGGGATGGGAACGGGTCGGCCCCCGGTGCGGCGTCGTTTCGCACGCCGCAGCGGCGCGGCTCTGGGGAGTCGGCGCGGGGCCGGGCCCCGAGGTCGAGTTCACCGTGCCGCACCGCCCGGCCGGGCCCGTGCCGCCCGAGGTGCAGTTCCACGTGGGCGCCCTCACCGAGGGTCAGTGGACGGAACGCCACGGCATGCCGGTCACCACACCCGTACAGACCCTTCGTGACCTGGCGGCGACGGGCCGTCTCGACGGCGCGGAACTCGGCCGTGTCGCCTGGGCGTTGATGTCGGCGGGACACGTGTCCGAGGAAGCGCTGGCTGCCGGGCTCGCGCCGGATCACCCCGACCCGTCGGCGACTCTGCGGCATTGGCTCGACGCGGCTGACCACCTGGACGGGTGACCGATGACCGAGCCTCTCTCGGGGCACATCGGCCCGGATTTCCGTGCGGCGTTCCCGACCTGGGCGGACCTGCGCCGTCATGTCACCGCACATGCCGACATCCCGGAGTTCGACACGGCCCGCGGTCTGCAGCACCTGCTGAAGGCGGACGTGGCGAGCCGGTTCCACGAGGTGGCCGGGGTCTCCTGGATGCTGTATGGATCCACGGGCCTGCCAGCGCGGGTACCGCCGGGCGCCAGGACCGGCCTGGGCCCATCCGCCAGCGGTGTCGACGCGGCGTACGTGATGACCCGCTCGGCTTTCGACGTCGACCTGGCCCTCGTCGGTGACGAGGGCCAGGTGGGCGATCGCCGCCATCTGACCGAGCGCCTCGCCGCCGCCCTGCGGACGGTCGCCGCCCCGGAGGCCGAGCCCGGAACCGCCGCAGGTATCGGGTTGGGCGGGCTCGTGCGGTACAGCATCTCCGCCATGCGGACGGTGCCGGAGAACGGCAAGGTCTACGGACAGATCACGGCCCAGCCGATCAACCCCCGGTACGGCGTGCTGCGGCCGCCCGCGGTGGACAGTCCACTGACCGTCGAAGTCGACCTGAGCCCGTACAAGGCGGTCACCCAGCCACCCGAGGTGGCACAGCGCCCGGTGCTGGGTCTCCAGATCCCCGGGTTCCAGCCCTTGGTGCCGTTGCTGACTCCGAATGCGGACGCGATGGCCGACAAGATCTGCAACCTGGCCGGCGTGCCCCGCAGTTCGCGCAACGCCGACCGCCCACCGGCCTTCCACCGGTACAAGGACCTTTTCGACATCTACTACATGATCGAGACCTGTCCTTTCCGGGCCGGCCCGCTCCGGCAGGCCACGGAACAGAACCACAACATGCCCCGCATCGGCCTGCAACGGCTACCGGTGCCGTACCAGCTCTTTCGCGAGCAGGACGCCGGCGGGTTGACGCCACTTCCCTGGGCCAGGGAGTACGAAGCCCTCCGCCAAGGATCCGTTCAACTCGGGCACTACCCGACCTTCGAGCAGATGCGCGCTCGGGTGGGGTCCTTTGCCGATGCCCTCGCAGCCGCACCCGACGACGCCGTCTGGAATCCGAGCCGCGGCTGGCAGACGCTACCGCAGCAGCGGCGCTCGGCGGCTCTGCTGGCTTTCCCGCAGGTGGCAGAGAGACCAGGTGAACGGGCCGCCCAGCCCGGCAGGGGTGACCCGCCACCGCCCGCCCAGCGGCTCCGGCCCGAACAGCGCCGTGACCAGCCCCCACCGCAACGATGAGGAGCGTCATGTCAGCGCCGTCATCCTGCCTGTCGTGTGGGCAGAACGCCGAGAATTCGAACCGCCGCCCCGAGAATTGGATCGCCTCCGACGACAACTGGCGGGTCAGTCACGCGATCGGTGCCGCAGTCGCCGGCTGGCTCGTCCTGGTGCCACGCCGGCACGTCGTCACCATCGCCGACCTCACCGACGAGGAGGCCGCCACGCTGGGGACTTGGCAGATCCGGCTGTCTCGAGCACTGCACACGGTGACCGGATGCGCGAAGACCTACATCGCGCAATTCGCCGAGCTGGCAGGTTTCGAACACGTCCACTTCCACGTCGTGCCCCGCGCTGGTGGGCTGCCCCATCATTTCCAGGGCCCCCGGGTCTTCCGCCTCCTCGGCAAGCCTGACCAGCCCGCCGTCACACCCGCCGAGGTGACCCGGGTGTCCGCTGCCCTGCGTTCCTACCTCGGACGCTCCGAGACCTCGGCGGCGCCACCGCGGTGATCGGCAGGTGCGTCACCCCGCGTCGACGGCGGGAGGGGGTTCCCCCTGCACGGATGGGCTTCCGCAACGCCGGGCGATCAGCGCGGTAGTCCATCCGGCGGCCGGCGCTTCCGCGTCGAATGTGGCCTGCCGCCCTCGCGGAGCCGGGTGGCCTCGCGCAGCGCCACGTCGCGGCCGGTGCGGGCGAAGTCGGTCAGCAGGCGCAGCTGGTCGTCGGTGAATCCGGCGATGCGCTCGGTCAGGTATGCGGCCATCGGCTGGTAGAGCGCGGCCAGTTCGTCGGCCCGGTCGGGCCTGGTGTGCACGGTGATCCGGCGGCGGTCGTTCGGGTCATGCTCGCGGCGGACGAGGAATTGCGCCTCCATCCGGTCGAGCATCTTGCTCACCGCGCCGGTGGTCATGCCCATCCGTTCGGCGAGCTGAGTGGGTGTGACGGCGAGACCCGCGCTGACGAGGTTGAGGCAGTGCAGGTCGTTGACCGGTACGCCGAGCTGGTCGGCGACAGCCGACTGGAACAGCGCGGTGGCACTGACGAACTGCGGGATCTCCACCCAGGCAGCCGCCACGAGCGCCTCGTGCCCCGTTGACATGCTCACCTCATTCCAGATAACTTCCCCAAGAAGTTACTTCTTGGGGAAGTTACTTCCCGAGTGGGATGACCCCGTCGAGAGCCTAGAACAGGAACGAGAGGGCATGACTCACGCACTGATCATCGGCGGCGGTGTCGCGGGTCCCACCGCCGCCATCGCACTCCAGAAAGTCGGAATCGACGCCACCGTCTACGAGGCGTACGCCACCACGGCCCACGACGTGGGGGCCAGCATGGGCATCTCTCTCAACGGCCTCGACGCGCTGCGCACGCTCGACGCGCACACAGTCGTCCGCGACGCTGGCTTCCCGGTACCCCGAGGCGTCATGTGGCTCGGCAACGGCAGACGCCTCGGCGAGGGACACACCGGCACTCCGCTGGCCGACGGGACGCTCCCGATCGTCATTGGACGCTACGACCTGTACGCCGCGCTGCGTCAGGAGGCCCTCCGCCGCGGCGTGCCCATCCACCACGGCAAGCGCCTGGCCCACGTCGAACACCGCGGTGACCAGGTCGCAGCGCTGTTCACCGATGGCACGGAAGCTGTCGGCGACCTCCTCGTCGGCGCCGACGGCATCGGGTCGACGACCCGGCGCTTCGTAGCCCCGCACGCACCACGACCCCGATACGTCGGGCTCATCGGCACGGGCGGGATCACCCGCGACGTCACACCGCAATTCGATCCTGGTGTGATGAACATGGTCTTCGGCAGGCGGGCATTCTTCGCCTCCATCGCCAGTACGGACGGTAGCGTCTGGTGGTTCGCCAATCTGCCCCGGGCCGACGAACCCACCGCAGCCGACCTGGCCGCGACCTCCGGCTGGCGATGGCAACAGCGACTGTTGGAAGCCTTTGCCGAGGACAGGTCGCCGGCCGCGCCGCTCATCCGCGCGACACCGCCGGACTACACGTGGTTTCCCATGCACGACATGCGCGCCCCGAAGCGGTGGCACCGCGGACGCGTCGTCCTGATCGGTGACGCGGCACACGTGAGCTCACCCAGTTCCGGCCAGGGCGCGTCGATGGCCTTCGAGGACGCCGTGCAACTGGCCCGCTGTGTGCGAGACCGAGTCGATCCGCCTGCGGCGTTCGACGCGTACCAACGGTTGCGCGCCGACCGGGTCGGCAAGGTGCTGGCGGGTGCCAGACAGGTCAACCGCAGCAAGGCGGCCACAGGCGTGAGTCGCGTCCTGCGCGACGTGACGTTCCCCCTGCTCATGAGAAAATTCAATACCCCAGAGGCGTTCGCCTGGCTGTACGACCACCGCATCGACTTCGACCGGCCGATAGACGATCAGCCCGCCGCGAACGACCGCTGACGGGCCTCGGCGTCGCACACCAGCCTGTGACCCAGGGACACGTTCTGGCCGCCGGCCAATCCGCCCTGCTCGGAAGGCTCTTCGACTGACGGCCTCGGAACGCCAGAACGACATACCGCACTACTCACGAGATGGCCGGGCCAGCTTCAGCGTCTCCTGCGAAGAGCGGCGTGGCGGTGCCGTCCGCCACCGAGCGCGACAGGTCTGCCAGGCGACGCCGGGCCGTTTCGGCGTTGTCGGCGAGCACCACGATGTCGACCCGCCCGGACGCCGCGAGGTGACCCACGTTGTGCACGAGCAGGTCGCCACGCCTGGTGGACGGATCCCAGAGCCTGCCGTCGAGACGCTCGATCAGGACGTCGAACGGAATCGAACGCAGGTGCGGATTCCGCAGGGCGCCGAAGGCGTACGGCGGTACTCCGTCGGAGAAGAGGCGGTCCACCATGGCTCCCAATACCGAGCCGCCGCTCCACCTGGCATTGCAGTCGACGACCCGAACTTCCGCCTCCGCGAAGGACCGGCCGGTGACGATGAAGTCCAACGACAGACGTCCGAGATATCCCAGTGCTTGCAGGAGCACCGCGATCGTCGAGGCCTGGGAGCGCAGGCGGCGCACGATCGTGAGCGGCAGAGCCCCGGCGACGCCGCCGCCGAACTGGGACCGCTCGGCGTCGGTGAAGCTCTGATCGATGACCCGGCCACAGATCGGCGGCGCTGTCTCCCCCGGCGCTATCGTGACCTCGATGCTGGGTGCGGCGAGTGTCTCCTCCCAGCCGGTCACCAGCACGGCCGAGTCATCTCGGAGACCCAGGTCGCGGTAGACGTCGCCGGCCCAGGCGATGAGGGCCTGCCGGTCGAGCCGCCGCAGGGCGTCGGTGGCGAAGACGCGCATGCCCAGACCGCCGGCGGAGTCCGGTATCCGTACGGCGAGTTTGGGCGAGTGTCGGGAGATCTCCTCGATCACGGCCGGGAAGTCGACGAAACGGCGCGTCAGCCGCAGCCGGGGGATCGCATCGGCGCCGAGCAGGTCCGCGACTCTACTGAGAAACCAGGACTTGTCATTCGCCAACCGGCACAACCGCGGAGGCGGCCCCAGCACTGGCACCGATCGATGCGCGGCGTGGGACATGCGTTCAGCGAGCTGCCAGGCCGCCTCGGACGCGTGGTAGGGATGCAGACAGGCGCCGCCGCGAGCGGCTTCGACCAGGACGGCCGACGTACGGCTGTCGCTCCATGCCGCCGAACACAGGTCGGTGGCGGAGTCGGGATGCAACCAGTCCGGATCACCCAGCCCGAGGCGCCCCGAGTAGTACTCGTCGAATCCAGCTGGTGGCCGTGGCCGACAGACGATGATGTCGTCGTCTCCGGCGCGCAGCCGGGCTCTGAGCTGAAACCCGTCCGGGTACGGGATTTGATTCATGAGTCGAATCGCGCTGTAGTCGTCGAACAGGACAGACCGTCGAGCGATGGTCCACACCCCGCGATCCGCCGTCGCTTCCTTCTGCGCGTGTAGTTCCGAGTCGCCGTGGAGAATGTCCGCCGCCAGCCGCCGTGGATCTGGTCCCTTCCGGGATTGCGATGATCGCATCGGTATTCCTATCTGGTCCCGTCGCATCGAGGATAGAGAAGCCATCAATGACAGCGAGCGGCCCGCCGCCGCGTGGTCACTGTCGCTTGTCGTGAGTCGCACTGGGGCGAGAGGCTGACCACGTGAGATCGCCAACAGGTACCACCCCCGTCGTCGGCGTGCTTGCCTGTACCAGCCAGAGCGCCACCGGCACCACCTACTCGCACGTCAACAGGACGGTCGTGAGTCAACTCGCTCGGCACGCCGACGTTGCCGCCGTACTGATCCCGGCCACCGAGCCGGACAATGCCGCCGCCATCCTGTCGGTCCTCGACGGCCTCGTGTTGCCCGGTGGTCCGTCCTTCCTACACCCGGCCCGTTTCGACACGAGCACGCCGATATGGCCGGACCGCGCCTACGACCCTGCGCGCGATGCCGTCGCCAGCGCTCTGCTCGCCGCCGCGGCCCACCTGCCCGACCTGCCGGTGCTCGGCAGTTGCCGGGGCATGCAGGAGATCGCCGTGCACAGCGGCGGGCTCCTGTGCGAGACCGACCCCACAGGTAGCCACCGGCGGCTACCCGATGAGAACGACGACCGGTGGGGCCCGGCTCACCCCGTCACCCTCACCCCGGGCGGCCACCTCGCCAGTCTGCTCGGCTACCCACCCAGCGCGGAGTTCATGGTCAACTCCCAACACTGGCAGGTCGTCGACCGGCTGCCGGCCGGCGTCAGCGTCGAAGCGTTCGCACCCGACGGCGTGATCGAAGCCATCGCCGTCGACCGGCCACACCGATTCGTGCTCGGCGTTCAATGGCACTTCGAACAGCACACCGCCCGCAGCCCGCTGGACCTGGCCCTCCTGGCCGAGTTCGGCGGGCGCTGCCGGACCCGACACAACGGCGGGTCCACTCGCTGACACGGGCCGCCGCCCAGGTGGCGACGTGTCGGGCAGGGCGCCACAGGACGGCTTGGCGACAGATGTCGCCTTGCGCCGTTGACACATCGAAGCGATACCATGGGCGAGGCGTACGCATTCTCGGCTCCCCCGGGCACTGACGACGGCGGCACGGGGTTCGCCTCGGGGCACGTTCTGTTGGACTCGGAGTCGGCGTGAAGAGACAACGTGCACTCGCGCTGTATCTCAACGTCGCGCTGATTCTGGCCACGAGCCTGCTCGGTCTGATCGGCAACTATCTGACGAACCTGAGTGAGCCGCCCACGTACCTGCGGGTTCTGCAGTCCGTGGCGATCCCGGCGTTCGTCGCGATCGTGGTCCTGCTCGTCGTCGGGCAGGTCGTTCTCCATGTCGTGGCGAATCCCAAACCGAAACGCTCCGACTGGGATCCGCGCCGGCCGCCTTACCCCGGGTTGGAGCCCTTCCGGGAGGAGGACTCCGCCGTCTTCTTCGGTCGGGACCAGCAGATCTCGGACATCGTCGGGCGGATGCTCGCTGCCTCGGCGGACCCTCGTGAGCGGCTGCTGGTGGTGGTTGGCTCGTCCGGCGGCGGGAAGTCGTCGCTTGTGCAGGCGGGTGTCGTTCCGACGCTCAAGACCCGGCGGTGGATCAGCCTGCCCACGATCAACCCGGGCAGCGCACCTGTGACGAACCTGGCCAAGGCCATCACCGAGGCGCTCCCGGAGCCGGTCGCCATGCCGGTCATCGTCCGGGCGATACGGGAGAACCCGGCGAGCGCGGCGAACTACGTCGCCACGATCCGCCGAGGGATGGGACGCCGGTTCGGCCACGTGCTCCTGGTGATCGACCAGTTGGAAGAGCTGTTCACACTGTCCGGCGAGAGCGACCGGCACCTGTTTCTCGAGATCGTCGAGCGCCTGTTGGCCGCCGACTCCCGGTTGTCGGTGATCGCAAGCATGCGCATCGAATACCTGGCGCAGTTCCTCGACAGCGACATGGCGGCGCTGTTCCAGAATCCCGTCGCGATCGGTGCCATCAAGACGGAGTACCTCACCGCGATCATCGAGGAGCCGGCCCGAATCGCCGGTATGACGTTCGAGCCGTTGGTCGTCAACCGGATCATCGCCGACGTCGGCACGACCGACGCGCTGCCGCTGCTGGCGTACCTGCTGCAGGAGCTCTTCTTCGAGGTCCGGCCTGGCGCCGCGGTGAGCCTGAAGGCCTACCTCGCCACCGGTGGGGTCGGTGGCGCACTCACCCGGCAGGCCGACCAGGTCGTCACCGAGCTACGCGGGGAAGGCGGCATCGCCCCGATCCTGACGACCCTGCTGCGGTTCGTCTCGCTCGACTCCAACGAGGCGACCAAACGACCTGTAGCTCTGGGGGAGCTGAGCTCCGAGCAGCGCCATGTCGTCGCCGCGTTCGTGGACGCGAGGCTGCTGGTCAGCAAGGTACAGGACGGCGAATCAGTCGTGGAGGTAGCGCACGAGTCGCTGTTCCGACTCTGGGCGCCGCTCCGGCAGGAGGTCGAGACGCGGGCCGAGCACCTCCGTCGGCGCTCCGAGTTGGAGCGGTGGGCTGCCGACTGGCAGCACTCCGGGCGTAGCGACGACTACCTACTGACCGGGCAGCGGCTGGCGCTGGCCGAGCAGTGGCTCGCCGGTCTGGAGGCGCTCGGCCAGGCGAGCGAGGTGGTCCGGGCCCTGATCGAGCAGTCGAAGCGCCGAGACCTGGCCTTCCTGCGTCGCGTGTCGGAGAACATCGGCCGGTACGTCCTTGCCAATGCCGAACGGTTTCCGGAGCTGTCGATCCTGCTCTCCATCGCGGCGATCGCCGAGGCGCCCATCACGCCGCTGATCGAACGCGCCCTCATGTCCGCGCTCGCCTTCAGCCACCTGCGACGCGTGCTCTCCGGGCACACCGACACCGTACGTTCGATCGCCTGGTCCCCGGACGGCCGCCTGATCGCCACCGGCTCCCGGGACAACTCCATCCGCGTGTGGGACCCCAACTCCGGCCGGGCGATCGCCGAGTTCACCGGTCACGACGCCATGGTGGAGGCCATCGCCTGGGCGCCCGACTCGCGCCGCGTCGCCAGCGGTTCCCGGGACCGTACGGTCAAGTTGTGGCGGGTGGGCGCGGACGATCCGCCGCCGACCCTCTACGGCGCCGACGACCTGATCCGTGGCACGGCCTGGTCGCCGGACGGCGAGCACGTCGCCGCAGGCGCACAGGACCACCACATCCACGTGTGGCGGACGGACACCGGCGACCACACGGCGACCCTGCGCGGGCACACGGGCGATGTCTACGGCCTCGCCTGGTCGCCGAACGGCACGCTGCTCGCCTCGACGTCGCACGACCGCACTGCCATCGTGTGGGACTTCGCCACCGGTGAGCAGCAGACCGTGCTGCGGGGGCACAACGACTTCATCGAGGGCCTGTCGTGGTGCCCGGACGGGCGACGGCTGGCCACGGCCTCGGGCGACCAGACGATCCGGATCTGGGACGTCACCGACGGCCGTCAACTGCTGCTGATCCGTGGACACACCGATTTCGTCTGGGACGTCTCCTGGTCACCCGACGGACGGTCGCTGGCCTCCGCCTCCAGCGACCGCACCGTACGGATCTGGGACGTCAGCGACGCCCGGGAGATCGCCGCGCTGCGTGGTCACGAGGACGCCGTGTGGGGGGTGGCCTGGTCGCCCGACGGCACCGCGCTCGCCTCGGCCTCAAGCGACCACACCGCCCGGGTCTGGTCGATACTGCCCAGCGGTGCCGAACGACAGGCGTTCACCGGGCACGCCGGCGGGCTTCGCGCGGCGGCGTGGGCCACGGGCGGATCCCGGATCGCGACCGCCTCGGACGACGGGTCGGTCCGGGTCTGGAACGCGGCGTCCGAAGTCGTCAGCACCTTCACCGGGCACGTCGGCACCGTCTGGGGGGTGGCGTGGGCACCCGACGGGCAGCGCCTCGGCTCGTGCTCGAACGACGGCTCGGTGCAACTGTGGCGCCCGGACAGCGTCCAGCCATACCTCCGGCTGGACGAAGAGACGATCTGCGAGGGTCTCATGTGGGCCCCGGACAACACACGGATCGCCACGGCCTGCCGGGACGGCACGGCGTCGATCTGGAACGCCACGACCGGCCGTCGGCTGCTGCAACTACGCGGCCACACCGACTGGGTGGTCCGCGTCTCCTGGTCGCCGAGTGGACGCATGATCGCCACGGCCTCGGACGACCGTACCGCCCGGGTCTGGGACAGCTCCACCGGCGAGGAACTCGCCGTCCTCCGCGGCCACCACAACTGGGTGGACGGTCTGGCCTTCTCACCTGACGAACAGTTCGTCGTCACCTGCTCGGCCGACTGGACCTGCCGGATCTGGGCCCCTCGCACCGGTCGGCACATCCGGACCCTGGAAGGCCACGAGGGGCGGGTACGCGCGGTCGCCTGGTCGCCGTCCGGTGATCAGATCGCCACCGGCTCCTACGACCGCACCGTACGGGTCTGGAGCGCGCTTGACGACGCGGAGTCGCGGGTGGTCGGCGTACACGTGGATCGGGTGACGTCGGTCGCCTGGTCGGCCGACGGGCGGACGCTGCTCACAGCCTCGCTGGACAAGTCGGCCCGAATCTGGTCGGTCCAGCCCGACATCGACGACCTCCGGAGCCGAGCCCGACACCGGGTGTTCCGACATCTGTCCGCGGGAGAGCGACAGTCACACATGCTCTCGCTGCCGGACGAGTCGCCCGCGCAGCAGTGACCCCTCATCGTCGGTCGCGCTCGGTGTGCCGAGTCAGCCGCAGGACGGAGTCCAGCAGGATGGCGGCGGCGCCGGTGGCCCGGGTGTCGACAACCGGCACGGGATAGCGTTCCTCCTCGTGGAACGGACTGCCACCGAAGACCGAGAACCCGGCCAACGTGGCGGCAATGCCGACGCGGCGACAGAGGTCCGCGATCGTCTGGAGTTCATCGGTCACCGGCGGGACCGGTAGGCCGGGGAACATCGCCCGGACCTGACGATCGGTGTCATGGCACATGATGATCGCGTCTGGCGCCGCTCCATAAAGGAGGTTGACCGAGTTGCCACCGTAGACGCGGTGCAACGTCGCCGCCTGCCCCTCGACGACGACGAGTTCGTGCCCCGCGTCGGCCAGGCGGTGGACGGCACGCTGCACGGCCCCAGTGATGAAGTCCGCGAAGATGCGGTCGACCTGCACCGCCGCGTCCGCACCACACATGGCCGCGATCTGCCCGGTCGCCAAAAAGGCGCTACGCATGCCCCGGGAGAGCGCCTCGCGGTGTACCGCGAGGGCTGTCGTCATCTTGCCGACGGCGCAGTCGGTGCCGGTCGTCAGCAGCACCGTCGCGTCAACCGACAGGTCGGCCGACAGCGTCTCCCGGGGGCCGTCGCCCCGCACGTCGACCAGCTCGACACCGGCGGCAGTGGCCAAGCCGACCAGGTCGGAATCGTCGTTCAGCCGGGCGTGTGTGCTGCAGATGACGTTGAGCCCGTGCCGGATCGCGTCGACGGCCACAGCCTTGAGCCGGGCCGGGACGACCGTGTGCGCGTCCATCGAGTTGACGCCGATCACCACGCTACGGGCACCGGCTCGGCGGGCGCTGGCGAGATCGGGCACCACGGGCACGCCAAGCGGCCCGACCCCGAGGACCACGCCGGCATCGGCGCCTGCGTGGCGTGCGTCCACCACGCAGGCGACGGTCCACCGCGTGCCGGTCAGGATGAGGCCGGACGCCGTCTTGGTGCCAGGCAGACCCAGCCGACCATCGGTCCACACGGCAACGGGATCCAGAGCGGAGGAGGTCGTTTCCCTGTTCCCGGTGGGTGCTTGCATCAGTCATCAATCTGCTGAGCGCGAAGTGGCTGGGGCCCGTCATAGCATAGGCCAACGGCAATGCGGCCGAGCGGCACAATCGGCGGCGGCGCTCCGACCGAGGGCAGGCCAGGACTGTCCGCACACTCCTGGCAGTGTGGCGAAGGAGTGTGCGGCAATGGACCGGCTTGTGGCAGTCTTCGGCATCGGCCTGGTCGACCCGGCCGCGCCGATCGTCCATGCCGACGACCCGGGGCTGCTGCGTGGCGACGGGGCGTTCGAGGCGTGGCTCCTCGCCGGGGGTGAGCCCGTACTGCTGCCCGCCCACCTGAACCGGTTGTCCCGGTCGGCGCTCAGCCTGGCGCTGCCGCTACCGAAGCTGGACGCGCTGCGCACCTTCGTTCTCGACGTCGCGGCGGCCTGGCCCCGCGACGTCGAGGCTGTCCAACGTCTGGTGTGCACCCGGGGGCGAGCCGGCACCGCCAAGCCCACCATCTTCACCACAGTGGAGCCCGTACCAGCCTGGACGTCTGTCAACCGGAAGCGCGGCCTTCGTCTCGTCACGGGCACCGTCGGGTTCCCGGTCGGTGAACGCGCGAAAGCCCCGTGGCTGTTGGGCGGCGTGAAGTCCCTGTCGTACGCCGTGCACACCGCCAGCCAGCGGTGGGCCTCCAGCCGGGGCGCCCAGGAGATGCTCTGGCTCAGCTCCGATGGCTACGCGCTGGAGTGCCCCAGTTTCAACCTGGTGTGGATCCGATCCTCGACCATGTTCACCGTGCCGGGCTGGTCTGGCATCATCGCCGGCACCACGTCGGGCGCGCTCATCGGGCAGGCGGCCACGCTCGGCCTGGGCACCGACGAGGCCCTGGTGACCCCCGACGAGTTGGCGCACGCGGACGGCGTGTGGCTGACCGGGTCGCTGAGTGGGATCCTGGCCGCCACCGAAATCGACGGGCGTCCGCTGACGCCGTCCCCGCTCCTGGGCGAGGCCAGGCGGTTGATCGGCTATCCCGAGATCTGACGGGCCGCCCGCCGTCACAGCACCGGGTCGACAGTGCGGACATCCTCGCCGATCAGGTAGTCGTGGGGGTCCAGGCCCATCGCGGCACGCTCCGACGAGCGCCAGTAATCGGCGTTGGCCTCCTCGAACGACTGCGGACCGGGGTGCGACACGAGCCAGATGTGCTGCTGACGCTCGGCATCGACCCAGGACCCCGAGATCTCGAAGCCGAAGCGCCGGCGCAGGGGTACGACGAGCGTCCGCCAGGCCGTCACCCACGCGTCGAGCCGTCCCGGCCGGACGGTATAGATCCGCAGTTGCGTCGTCACGTCCCACCCCCACCTCGGCACCGCAAGCCCTGACGATACGCCGTCCCAACGTCTCAGCTTCCCGTCAAGATCGGTAATGTGGTACGGGCGGGTGGTGCTGGACCAGACCGGTCGGGCACGAGTGCCGCTGCCGGACTGGTTCGGGGCTCTCCACACCGACCTCTGTTACCTGCTGACCGCCTTGGGACGCCCGGCGCCGCAGTTGCACGTGGCCGAGGAGTTCGACGGCACCGGGTTCGTGGTGGCCGGCGGGTCGGCCGGTGGCGTGGCCCGGATCGATGCGCTGACCTCCGACGTGGAGGCGGGCCGCGAGCTGGCGTACACGACGGACATCCCGCAGCACAGCTAAGGCTCTCCGTTGCCTCCTGGCGTTGCCCGGCCTGGTCTCACTGTCCCAGGCCGGGCCCGCCGCCGTTCGGCCGGTGAGGATGGGATGCAGCGTCGGCTGCCCCGGCTGGCCGAGCCGTACCCCGAAACCGTCATCCGAGCTCAGATGCTTGGCGACGGCACGTTCAAGCCAGGACAGAACCCTTCGTGGTGTGCCGTCACTTCCGTCGTCGCGGCGTTGACGGCCTGGCCGACGTTCGCTTCACGGTCGTGGCCGGGCAGCATCGACGAGGTAGGCAGGACCGGGTCCACTCACCTCTGGGGAGTCGACGACGGATCATGTGCTACGGTAGCCGAGTTGCAGTTTTGATTTCCGTAGACGTTTTTTAGCGCCTGATGGGGCATCTGAAACCCCTCCAGGCGCTTTTCGTTTTTCGTGTCGTTTCGACGCGGGCGATCAACGCGGCGGCGTAAGGGTCCGCACAGTGCGGTCTCTAACAGCCTGCGAGGAGCAGACATGACTACAGGTACCGTGAAGTGGTTCAACGCCGACAAGGGCTTCGGCTTCATCAGCCCGGACGACGGCGGCGCCGACGTCTTCGCCCACTTCTCCGCGATCTCGGCGAGCGGCTTCCGCAGCCTCGACGAGAATCAGAAGGTGGAGTTCGACGTCACCCAAGGCCAGAAGGGCCCGCAGGCGGAGAACATCCGCCCGCTCTGATCCACACTCTGCGAACGGCGGCCCGACTGATTCAGCGGGCCGCCGTTCGGCGTTTCATGCGCTCACCACGGCATCTCACAATCGTCCGATCGGCAGAAGCCCGGCCATCTCGGCGTAGCGAGTGGGTGACGCAAACGAGCGCCGCAGCACCACCGCCGCCTGTGGCGAAATGGATCGGCGTCGTCGTCATCGCCTGCTTCGGCCTGCCCCTGCTACTGCTGTCCTCCGTCTCACCGCCGGGGCGGCACTCCCATGTCCGCCGCGTCCGGTGGCGACTTCGAAACGGGATAGCCATGTCGGACCGGCCGGTGCGATGATCGACATCTGGGTCGCTAGCTCAACTGGCTAGAGCATTCGACTGAGTAGTGCGTCCGCTCTCCGCTTGCGCGGTGATGGGTGCGCTTCCTTCTCCTAGTTGGATCGAAGGGTTCGGGGTTCGAGTCCCCGGCGACCCACTGTGCGCGGCTGCGGGCCGGCAACAGCCGGAGTTGACCGGAACGGGGAACCACGTGCTCGAGAAGCTGATCATCCAGAAGACCCTGCGCGTGCCGGCCAGCACCGGCGCGGCTGGCGATGGCACGCCGGTGGCCCGGCAACTGGACGTGGCGCTACTCGATGTTGGGTTCTCGGCGTCGCAGGCTCTGCTGGAGCACATCGGCGCCCTGGCGCCGGCGCCGGCGATGGATCTGGCCGCCTTGGTCGTCTCGGCGGTACGCGAACTGGTGGGCGACCATGTCCGGCACAACGCCTACTTCATCGGTTTCCCTGATGACGTGCCGGACACTGCCGAGTTCTGGACGGAACGGCTGCGGGCGGCCGTTTTCACCGGCGGAGGCACGGCAAGCGACGAGCAGCTGCGGGACGCCGTCGCCTCGGGTGCGGTGAACCTGCTGGACCTGCCGGCTTATGGGACCTACCAGCACACCTATGCCGAGCTGTTGGCCGCGCACGACGAGCTGATCACCGCAGCCGGTGACCGGGTGACCTTGCTGCGCCTTGGCGACGCCGCCGACGTGGAGGCAACGCGGCTGTATCTGGCCCTGGCGGGTAGCTCAACGCCGCACGGCGAGGCGGACCTCGCGATCCTCAGCGAGCTCGCGGTCGCCTGCGTGGACGGCGCGCAGCCGGCCGAGATCCCGGTACGGGAGAACCGTGCCGTGCTCAACGGGATCCGCCTCGTCCTCGGCCGGCCGCTGGTCGGCGTGGACACGACTACCGACGTGCTGCGTCTTGCCTGCCAGGTCTCCGGCGGGGACGCATCGCTCGTGACACCCACGCGATTCCGCGCCTTCCGGCGCCCGGAACGGCGGATGCTTCTGGCCGCGCTGAACGACGTCGTCGGCGCGAGTCCCGGCAAGCTCGGTGACGTCGTGCGCTACGCGGAGCGGTGGAAGCGGCTCGGAGAGCGGCTGCATCCGCACGAGTACGACCAGTGGCCGCACGCACAGGCGGTGTTCGAGGTCGCGCGTGGCGAGCGGCGAGTACGCACCCTCGCCGGTCACGCGGAGGCGGCGATCCGCGCCGGAGCCATCGGTTCGGCCACCTCGGTGCTGTCGGCGGCGCCGGGTCTACTCCTGCGATCTGCGGACCGGCTGCTGCGGCTGGCATCGGAGCCGGAGCGTAGCGGTGTAGTCGACGCAATCGCCGGCGCGCTTGGCTCGGCGTCGGGCCGGGTGCTGCTCTCGCTGCGGGAGCATGTCGACAACCGGCTGACGCCCGTGTCGGCCCGGATGTACGCAAGCCGCTCGCGCAGCGCCTGGGTAGGTCCCGACGAGCGGCCGCCGCTGCCGGCCGCGCTGGTGGCCGAACTGTCGTCGCTCCTCGACGCAGAGATCAGCGCCCGGCTGCCGCGGCCGGAGCGACCGCTGGTGGTGGACCCCGAGGTGTTCGACGTAGCACTGCCGCTGTCCGGCAAGGCGGCCGAAGGCGGATTCGCGGTCTTGCCGAGGGGCTCCCGGGCGTCGGTGTCCGGTGAGCTGCTGCGGTTCTTCACACACTGGCGCCAGGCAAGTCGTCGTACCGACTACGACCTGTCGGTGCTGCTGCTGGATGACGAGTTCCACAGTGCGGGCCAGGTGTCGTGGACGAACTATCGCCACGATGGCGTGGTGCATTCCGGCGACATCACCGACGCGACGAACGGGGCGACCGAGTTCATCGATGTGCCCCTGACGACCGGCGGACGCTATGTGGTTCCGCAGGTTCTCATCTATGCAGGTGAGTCGTTCGACGAGGTCGCCGAGTCGATGTTCGGGTATCAGGCCCGCACACGGGACCAGTTCGGTGCCCCCTTCGACGCGCGGACGGTCCGGGCGCGTTCGCACCTGCGCGGCAAGGGCCGGATCGCGCTGCCGATGGTGTTCGCCAGGAGCGAGGACGGCTGGCAGGCCGTCTGGCTTCACCTGTACCTGCCGGGTTCGCCCTCGTTCAACCGGGTGGAGGACAACACATTCACCACAGCCGACCGAGTACGAGCACTGATGGAGCGGCGCTACCTCACCGTGTCCTACCTTGTCGACCGGTGGCGGGCACGGGCCGAGGTGACGACATGGGACGGCCGGCGACCGGACGAGCCGATCACGTTCATCGGCATTCAGGCGCCTGAGGATCTGCCAGACGGGTCGGAGGTGTATACACTTGACCGGCTCAGTGAGCTGATCCCTGGGTAACGGCGACAGCCGAGGCCATGCGGGCGCTTCCTTCTATTTCCGTTCAACTCGGGAACCTCCGCGCAAGCGGAGGATGTGGCTATCCAGCTTCCGCGCTTTCCTCGGCTCTCGCACCACAGGAATCGATAACCATCCTGATCCGACCTGGCGAGGCAGCGCGACGCCACCTTCAAGCAGCAGCCTCTTCGGCCAGAATCTGCTGCTGCGGCGCGGTCCCACTGTCGTCAAGGGTCAGCTGCTGTTCCGTCCTGCGCCCCAGATCGACGAGTTCACCGCCCGCGCGAAGGCCCGCCTGACCGTCGACCCCGAGGCGGGGTTTCCGGAGATTCAGGCGTGGCAGCGCCTTCGCCGGGCTCGCCGTGAAACCCACCAGTACCGGTGCGCCTCCGAGGCGCTGCCCCGGCGTCTGCGGCTCGACGGCTCGCTGCCCCGCCTGCACCCGCTGGTCGACCTCTGCAACGCGATCTCCGTCGCTCACGCCATCCCGGTCGCCGTGCTCGACACGAACCGCATCAGCGGCGACCTGACCCTGCGGCACGCACGCGCAGACGAGGAGCACCTCACCTTCGCCGGCACGACCGAGCGGCCGGAGCCCGGCAAAGTGATCTTCGCCGACACCGCGGGACGGGCGCACGCGCGGCGTTGGACCAACCGGCAAAGCTGCCACTCGGCGGTCCGAGCGGAGACCACCAACGTGCTCATCGTGGCGGAGGCGCTGCACGCCACGGCCGCCGACTTGCTCACCGCGCTCCTCGCGCGACTGGGTACGACGTGGCCGGCGCCAACCGGGCACGCGGTGCTGACGGGGCCGGTCCCGGCGTACGACGTGCCGCCCATCCCGCTCGGTGCGACGCACCCGTCGACGCACAGTTGAGTGCGGACGGCGACGTGTCACAGTGCAGGCGCGCGTGAGTTCCTTACGGCTGGCACTGCTTCGCACCCCGATCGGCCAGGACACTTATGGTCTGCCAGATCCCCTGCTTGTTCTTCACGAGCTTCGTGTTGTAAAGGACGTAGGACTTAGCGGTGGTCGCGTTGTGGTCCACCTTGCCCGCCTTGTTCTTGATGTACGAGTCGCTCTCGTCGGAGCAGTAGATCAAGTTGGCGGAGCCGTCAGCGACAAGCGTTACCTTGCGGTCGAAGAAGCGCGTCACGCCGACCCAGGTGTCGCCCTTTCCGAGATAGCCGCGGACGTAGGTGACCGACCCCTCGAGAGCCCTGTCGGTGCTGTAGAAGCCGATCGCCGTCGTCTTGTCCGACCGTTTGAGGATCGCCTCGTCCAACGAGTTGACCCACTGCTGGTTGTCGAACAGGACGGCGTCCTTCACCGGATCACCTGTGTGCTGGTCCTCGAAGATGTTCGTCGCTCCGCTGGGCAGCTCGATCGGCGGCAACTCCGCGGTGTTGCTCACATTCGTGGGCGTGGGCGTGGGCGTGGGCGACACCAGGGCCGTCGTCGGTGGCGTTGTCGCTGCAATCGGGTCCGGTTCCTCAGCCTTGCCGCCATCGCAGGCCGTCATCAGCAGGCAACCGGAGAGGACCAGCGCAACGGTCGAGGGTAGATAAGGTCGCGTCGACATCGGGTCCCCCATCAGGCTCACAGCACGACCGGCACGAGAAGGCTCTGGCCGGGTGGGAAGCCAGCATGCCAGAGCCATAATTGCTGGTGCGCCGCCAGGGTCTCGGAACCCGAACCCGCGGATTAGGAGCCCCGTCGATGCCGTGCTCATCGGTCCGCACGGAGCGGGAAGGACCGGTGAGAGGCAGCAGCCCGGCGCCGCCGCTGTCGTGGTCGCCATCGGTGGCCCCCGGCCGGCACGGAACAGCAACGAGACGAGTGGCCGCGGGACAGCGGAGGCAGCCGTTGGCGGGGTCGGGGCTAGCCCCTCGGGTCATGTCCGCCCTTACGCAGCGTCCCTCGCTGTTCCTTGACGTGCACCGGCCCTACCTGCCGATGCTCATCCCCCGCTGCACGCGGTCGATCCGGGACACGGCCGTCGGCTGGAGGCCCTGCCTGGAGGTCTTGTGCCTCGGTCTGTCGGTGAGCGCCGCATTGACCAAGCGAGGCGACTGGGCATCGGGTGCATGGGGGCGGATCCCGGGGCCTGGGGACAGCCAGCGGGTCCGGAGCACGTTCAGGTGAGGCGGTAGGTGTTGGCCCAGTCGGGGCTACCCCGCTCGGAGGGTGAGCAGGGTGATCTCGCTCGGCGCGAAGATCCGGAACGGCGGACCCCAGAAACCGGTCCCTCGGCTCGTGTAGAGCTGGGTCTGGCCATGCCGGCTGAGGCCCTGCACGACTGGCTGATCGAGCCGAACCAGGTAGTGGAACGGCCACATCTGGCCGCCGTGGGTGTGCCCGGACAGTTGCAGATCCACGCCGGCCGCGACCGCGTCGTCGATCTGCTTGGGCTGGTGCGCCAGCAGCAGCACGGGCAGCCGCGGGTCGGTGCCGGCGAGCGCCGCGGCGTGGTCGGCGCGGTGACCGGCGACGCCGGACGAGGCGGCGGTCACGTCGTCCACCCCGGCGACGACGAGCCGGGCGCCGCCCCGCTCCACCACCAGGTGCCGGTTGTGCAGCGGCTCCCAGCCGAGGGCCCGCATGTGCTCGACCCAGCCCTGCGCCTCGCCGTAGTACTCGTGGTTGCCCGTCACGTACACCCGGGCCAGCCGCGCCTGGACGGCTCCCAGCGGCGCGGCCTGCGCGCGGCGCTGGTCGACCGTACCGTCGGCGATGTCGCCGGTGTGGCAGACGATGTCGGCGCCCAACCCGTTGACCACCTCGGTGGTCCGCGCGGACCAGCGGGCCCGGTCGATCGGTCCGTAGTGGGTGTCCGTCAGCAGCACCACCCGGACGCCGTCGAGACCGGCACCCAGCCGATCCACTGTGACGTCCACCCGCCGGACCCGGGGCACTCGCATCGCCTCGGCGTACCCCCAGACGGCCAGGACGACCGAGACGACCGCCGCGCCGACCGCCACTGCCCGGGACCGCACCGGATCGGCGACCCCCGCGGCGGCCAGCGGGAGCCGGGCCACGTTGCCGAGCAGCGCCCAGACGAACAGGATCCAGACCAGGCCAAGGAGGGTGTCCCCCGCCCGGGCCGCCGCGTCCAGCCGCCGGCGGCCGTGCCCGAGATACATCAGAACGGGGAACGCGACAAGCGCGACGACGAACACGCTCGTGCCGGCGGCCACGACCGGCGCCGGCCACCGCGCCGCCACCGTCAACGTCCACCACGGCAGCCCGAACAGCAACGCCAGGACCGCGACCAGCGTCGCCCCGGACACCAGCGGTCGCAGCGACCCTCGCGCCGGCCGCACCTGTACGGCATCGCCAGCAGCCATCGTCGTCCTCCGTTCGGGTCCGTGCAGCATGACACGGTCCGGGCCGGATCGACCACGCCGGAAACCGTGAAGGACCCGCCCCCGTAGGTAATCGACCCGCGACCCGAGGGTGCCTCGTTTCAGGCACGGTCAGCGGGTGGCGGGCAACGCCCCGGCCGAGAGTCTGCGCCTGATCCGCGCCCGCCCCGCAGGCGCGGCAGCACAGTGTCGGTTGCAGTCTTCGCGCCGGTGCTGTTGACGCTTGTCCAGGCGGCCCACCCGGGGCGTGGGCAGGGTCGGCTTGTCCGGTGCCAGAACGGCGGCGTTGTAGACTAGGACGTCGGGTTCGCCGAGTTCGTCGATGGCGTTGGTGAGCCGAGAACACACTCACCGGACTCGACCGCAACCATCCGGGCCTACACCGCTCTCGCTTTGCTCGCGAGTTCCGGCGCCAGATGTCGCTGAGTTCGGGGGCCAGCGAGATTTCATCACTCTCGATGTTCGTGAGTTTCGGCGCCAACGCTGATTGAGAGGGTTCCGCCTGCCGCCGCCGGATCCTCAACTCACGCAGGATGACGGCTCATGGGAGGCCTGGCGCGCATTCTCTGCGGCTAGGAGAGTGACGTCCGGTAACCCGCCGGCTACAAGAACGCTCCGGCCGGTTCAGCGCTGGACCAGGCGATCGGGGTTTCAGTGAGCCGGCGGCCGGACTCGTCAACCCTCCGCGCCGCTTCACGAGGGATGCCTAGCTGTCGTAGCGTTGCTGGGCCTCGAGCATGGCGTCGGTGTGGGCGCCGAACCAGCTCAGCAACCCGCACAGCGGTGCCGCCAGACTCTCCCCGAGCGCGGTGAGGGAGTAGGTCACCTGCGGCGGTGTAGTCGGCTCGACGTGCCGATCGACAAGGCCCGAGCGGGCGAGGGACTTCAGGTTCTGCGACAGCATCTTCTGGCTGATGCCGCCGATGCGCTGGTGCAGCGCGGAGAAGCGGTGCGGGCCGGTGATCAGCGCGGCGATGATCAACGTACCCCAGCGGGTGGTCACCTGATCCGCGATTGCGCGCGAGGGGCAACGGCTGTCGAAGGTGTCACCGGCCAGCAGCCGATACGCCGACTCAAGCTGCGGACTCACTGTCATGCAAGCAGCTTACGAAATAGTGCGTACTTACTGGAAGTGAGCAACTTCCTTAATCTCAGCAGCATGACCGAGTTGCAGAACCACACAGCCCTCGTAACCGGCGCCTCCAAGGGCATCGGGGCCCACCTCGCCTCCACCCTCGCAACGGCGGGCGCGTCGGTGATCGTCAACTACCGCACCGACGCCACCGGCGCCGAACGCGTCGTCAAGGACATCATCACCGCAGGCGGACGCGCGATCGCCGTCCAAGGCGACGTCGGTCGCCGTGAAGACGTCCGAACGCTGTTCGCCACCGCCCGAAAAGCATTTGGACCTGTCGACGTCCTGGTCAACAACGCGGCCATCGCCACGTTCGCCCCCTTGTCCGTTGTCACCGACGAGGACTTCCACCGGCAGGTCGACACCAATTTCCTCGGCCCGGTGCTGACAATGCAGGCTTTCGCCGCTCAGGAGGACCTCGGCTCCTCGGCGTCCATCGTCAACGTCTCTACGGCCGGCACATCCAGCCACCCGACCTACAGCGCGGTGTACGTGGGCACCAAGAGCGCGTTGAACTCGATCACCCGGATCGTCGCCAAGGAACTGGCCCCGCGCGGCATCCGGGTCAACGCCGTGGCACCGAGCGCCTCGGACACCGACGGCACCCGGGCAGCGGGCTTCATCGGCTCGCCCGCTGCTGAGGCCGCCATCGCAGACATCCCGTTGGGTCGCTTGGGCACGCCGGAGGACTACGGGCCCGTGGTGACCTTCCTGGCCTCGGACGCCGCCCGCTGGATCACTGGGGAAGTGTTATTCGCCAGCGGTGGTCAGCGATGACCGGCAGCAGCAGTTCGGGGACCGACAATCAACCTGCCCGAAGGCCCGACCCTGAGCACCATGCGCCGAAGCCCGCGCCACCACACGCCTGGCCAACCACAGCCAGTCCCCACCACAAGCCAACAAACCCGCGCCGTTCCATCCAGTTCCCTGAACATGCGATCCGCAGGCCAACCGTCGACAGGACGGACGATGGCTCCCCCCGCAGCAGCGGACAGGCCCAACCGCGTCACCTCCGGACGGGCAACCGACGACGCTCACACCATCGGCGGCTCGAGAGTCGCAGCGCCGTCGGCGACGACGGACACGACAAGCGGTGCAGCGGCGAAGCTCGGACCCTGGGAAGGACACTCGCAAGTGCCTGTGGGCTCTTCGCCCCCACAGGCGGACCGCCGGCCAAAAATCGGAACGCTCCGCTCGGGCGCACCTGGACCGCGCAGACTGATCACCCGAACGCCCCAGCCGGACCCGGCTCCGGTGGCCCGCGCATTGCTCAAGTGCACGCCAATCGACACTTGCGGGTGGTCTCGTGGTAGCAGCCTCATCGCCTGGCGGCCGGCTGAACGATGTCCGGGCCGCCGGTGTGCGGCGTCGGGAGGTAGCCAGGGTAGGGCTGCGGCAGTGCCGCCACGCAGGCCGCGGAACATGCGTTTACCAGCAACGGCAACACGTCGGTGGCGACCATGCCGGAGATCCAGACTTGGCGAAGCTCACCGTCAACCGGCCCATCGCAGACGCTGCAGGTTCGCACCGCATCGCAGCCCCACACGGCTGGGTCGAGCGCGGCGAACTCCGCCTCAACTGCACGGCTCGCTGCCCGCAGCCGTGGAAAAGGCGGACGGAACTTGAAGTTGCCATAGAGGACGCGCGTGCTCACCGTGCTGTCGGCTAATTTCGTGCATCTGGTCAGCTCGTACGGATACCAATGCAGCCGGTGGGAGGTGTACGGCTCGAAGACCTCAAGGCTGGTCATTGACCCAATCTCAGACGGGATGCGAACCAGATTCGTGCCGTAGAGCACCAGACGTTTGACGGCCGTCAGCTTCGCGATCGTCGCCGGTAGCGTGACGATCTGCCGCCGCTCAGGCGCAGTCAGCTCCACGAACGGCTCGAACACCGTCCGCCCATCCGCTGCGGCCTCGTCGATCAGCGCCAGCAGATGCCGCCAACCCGCCGCCTCGGTGTCCTGGCGGTCCGCATGGAAGACGACGTTGTTCGGCCGGGTCGCGACCGAGTGGCCGACGCAGTGGCAGTGATCGCGGGCCGGACCCCCTGCTTTGGGTCCGACCGCATCTGCAAAGCGATTGGGAACCCGCTGCGGCGTGATCTCGTTCGCGTCCACGCCGAGGACCCTATCGGCACCCATCAGCCACGTGCGTGCTGTCATCGGCTACCCCAGAAAGCGGCACGTTCTCCCGGCTGGACGCTCATGCTGTCGGGTGCGAAGCACCAGGCCGACAGCACTCCGGCATGTACCGAGCCGGCGCGCCCCGGCGGCACGGTCGTGATCTGCGCAGCCTGATCCGCTGGGAGATGAAGAAGTAGCCGCTACCGGCAACCGCCGTGCACGAAGGGCTGCACGGTCCAGTAGTGAGCCGTGCCGCCGGCACCGAGTCGACGGCGAGAAGCCACTCGTCGCCGAGCTTGCCGATGACGAGGTCGCCGCTCTCGAATCGCAGCACGAGACCAGCACAGACCTCGTCGACGTTCTGGCCGACGATCACGGCGCCGTCCGTGAGCCGGGCGCCAATGAGTCCGGACAGCACATCCGGACGCCGCGCCGGGCCGACCCTGGTCTCTCCGCACTCGTCCATCTCGTAGGAACGACAGGGACTCTCCTTCGCGAGCAGGAGCTGGTCGCCGCGACCGTGCAGACCGACCGGTATCGCACGACTCTCACCCGGCCGACAGCGCCGATGAGTGGGCAGCGTGCCATCGAGCGGTGCCGCGAACGTCTCCGCGCTGGCCAGCAGCAGGGTTCGCGGTCGCCGTCCGGGTGCTGCGGGGATCAGACCTAGTTTTGGTATTCCGCGCCCGATCACCCTTCGAGGTGGTCGAGCACGGCTTGCGCGTTCCGGACCACGACCGCGATCCTCTGCTGGGCGGCGCGCAGATCCTGGGCGCGCGCCTGAATCATCGCGGTCTGGTACGCGGACTCGACTGAGAACCAGACGCCCACGACGTTGTTACGGATCTTGCACGCGACGTCCGCGGTCGCGGTCCGCTTCTCGGCGGATGAGGGCGTGGCCGGTCGAAGATCCGCAGCTGCCGCAGCAGTCAACGGGTCGACGTAGTTGTAGCCCTGTTCGTGCATGCACGCAGACCATCTGCCGAACACCTGGCGCATCCGGTTGTCCGCCCGCGCCTGGTCGAAAGCGTTGAAGTCGATCGAGGTGACAAGGTGCTCGGCGATGTCCTCGGGACTCGTGAGCTGCAGTTTACGGCCCGCCTCGCCCGCGCAGCCACCCACTGGCACCTCCTGCCCTTGGTAGGTGCGGGTGGGCTGACCGGCCAGTGCCGGGCGGCCGTCCTCGCTGCCGGTCCAGACGAGCATTTCGGCGGGCGGCACGGCGGCACCCGGCTTTGTGCGAGCGATGGTGCCTTCGCCCGGTGCGAGGTGGTACCCCCACCTGGCGGCGACGGCCGGGTCGGTGACGCCGTACCGGCGCGACATCGGCTCAGGGCCCGCGCCGCCGGTGGCTGCGGCGGGACGTCCGCGATCGATCCCGAAGCGTCGCATGCAGTCGTTGACGAGGATGGATCGAGCCCGGTTCAGTGTGACGCGCTGCTCGCCGTCGAGCCGGTACGCCTCGATGGGCAGGACCAGTCCCGCAACACCGTCGGCGCTGCGCATGTCGGTGACCGCGGGTGGACTGCTGATTGTGATCCCACCCACGCCACCATGGTCACCTGTGCCGTCGGGGTCGGGGGAGCAAGCCGCCGCGGTTGCGAGCAGCAGCATGAGTGCGCCCCATCGGGCGGTTCTTCGTCCGTGCAATGCCATGTTCGCTGCCCCCGGCTGCTATCGGTGGCACATGACGCCGCCGCGGCAGGGCCGGCGGCATCACGTGCCACGAGGGTCTGACGTGTCTGGATGGTGGCTAGTTGGCGGACCAGGAAAGCGACCGGTTGTTGTTGGTGAGACCGGCGAGGCTGTACGGCGCACTACCCTGATCGCAGCAGACGCCCAGCGCGTACACCGCGCCAGTCATGCCGGGCTCGGACCAGATCAGCGGCCGCCAGCTCGTGTCGTAGTTCGACGCCGAGCCGGCGTTGTTCCAAACCCGGGTGCCGTGGCCGGACCCGGACGGCCCGAAGTAGAGTGCCGGGCTCTTCATGTCGTTGATCCAACCGTTGAGGCAGATGGAGGCCCCCTGCTGCTGTTGGCCGTAGTACAGGACAACCGGACCGCCGGAGCGGACCGTGCAGTTGGTTTCGACTCCGGCCGACGCTGATTCGGGGAAGGCGATCAGCGTGGCGGTGCAGGCGGTGACCGCAGTGACGAGTCCGTGCAGGACTTTTCGGTTGAGTTTCACGAGTTCCTCCCTTGGCGCCCGGTCATACGGCCGGGCATTCGCAAATTGGTTCGGTCCTTGCACCTTTCCGCTGGCGATCGTCGTTGAGCGGCCAGCACATAGGGCAAACGTTAAGATCCGCGGAGGCGCTGAACGGACCGGCCACCGCCGCATTTCCCGAACGCGGTCGGCGGCCTTACCCGCGTGGCGCGGCTCAGATGACCGTCACGGTCCGGGTGTCAGACCTGGCCGACATGTCGTCCCCCTGCTGCGGGCGGGGGTGCCCGGGAACGGGGCGGCATGGCGGCATGGATCCGTTGAGCGGTCCGCTCAAGCCGGGCCCTGTCGATTGTGGGTCCCCGCGCCGGCCAGATGCTCTGGATCGGATCCCCGTGCCAGCGGGGAACCAGGTGTATGTGAAGGTGAGGAATCGTCTGTGAGGCAGCCTGGCCGGCCGAAATGATCAGGTTCAGACCGTCCGACGCGAGCGCCTCTCTGATCGCATGGGACACGTCGAGAACGGTGTCCATCAGCGGCTGGACGTCCTCCGAGGCCAAGGCCCACAGGTCGGTCACGTGCCTTCGAGGTATCACCAGAGTGTGCCCGGCGGCTGCGGGCAGCAGCGGGACGAAAGCCATCGTCTGCGGGGTTTCATAAATCCGCAGAGCCGCTGCCGTGCCGTCACCGATCTGGCAGAACACGCAGGTCCCGACGTCGTCGTTCATCCGTTCGCCCCTCTTCTGCCGCATGTTCCCATCAGATGCGAGAGTCGAATTTCTCCGGCATCGACGTGTTCACCGTTCTGGTACGCGCTGCTCCCATACCGCGCCCGGTTCTGCTTCAGTCGAGGTGGAAGAGCCGACGCGTGGTGGAGGGAGTGAAGGCGCCATGCCGCTACCGCAGAAGTGCCTTCCGCCAGCGAGCAGGGTGGTCTGGGCGGCCCGAATTGCCGAGGTGGTCGGAGAGATGACCACGTATATTCGAGTTCTCCTATGCGTGGAGGCCCCAGTGAAGTTTTCGGTGCTCGGTCCGCTGCGGGCTCTCCGGGACGGCCGCCCTGTCGTCCTGCGTGGTCATCGGGAGCGGAGGATTTTGGCGGGGCTGCTAACCAGGCCGAACGGGCTGGTGACGCACGGTCGGTTGGTCCGGGTGGTGTGGGACGACCCTCCCGCGACGGCGCGACGACAACTGCAGAACTGCGTCTGGCAGTTGCGGCGCCAACTCCACGGAGACGTCGGAGGAGAGCGGATCAGTGGAGCCCCGGAGGGCTACCAGATCAACGTCGACCGGACCGATCTCGACGCGCTGGTCTTCGACAAGCTCCTCGACGAGGCTCGTCGGCTCAGCGGGCGCCACCAGGACCAGGAGGCGATCGACGCGTACGACGAGGCACTCAGCCTGTGGCGGGGAGCGGTGGCGCTCGACGGGGTGCGGACCTCTTGGATCGAGGCTTGGGCGGCCAAGCTTGACGAGCGCCGGATCTGCGGCCTGGAGGAGCGGGCGGAGGTCCACCTGCGACTGAGTCACCACCAGGCGATGGCCTCCGAACTGACGGGGTTGGTCGCCGAACACCCCCTGCGGGAACGACTCGTCGGGCAACTGATGGTCGCGCTGTACCGCGGCGGTAGGCAGGCAGACGCCCTCCGGGAATACCAGCATCTGGCCCACCGGCTCGCCGAGCTGGGGCTGACTCCCAACCCGCACCTGGGACAGCTGCAGGTGATGATCCTCCGCAACGACGCGGCCCTGGAGGTCAGCTCCCAGTCGTCGGGGCCTCCGCGAGCCCGGTCTGCCGTGGCGCTGTCCCGGGGAACGGACCCGAATCCGGTCCCACTGCCCGCGGCGTGGCTTCCGCCGACGCTGCCGGACCACCCGGTTGACGGTGCGCCACCGTTCGAAGAACTGCTGCGCCGTATGCGGCAGGCGGCGCAGACGACCAGCCCTCGGCTGTTGCTACCGACCCTCGCCGCGCAGGTGCGGACCCTGCGAGGGCTCGCCGAGGTCAGCATGCTGGCCGAACGCGTGGAGATTCTTCGACTGGCCGCCAGGTACGCCGAGTTCACCGGTTGGATGGCACAGGAGGCCGGCGATGACGCGGCCTGTCTCCAATGGACCCGCACTGCTGTCGCTCTTGCCGCGGCTGGCGGCGACGGGGACTTCGGCCGGTTGTTCGCAATCCGTCAGGCAGATATCGCCCTCTACGACGACGATCCGGCACGCACCTTGATCGCTGTCGCACCAGTGGTGAGGGACGCGGCCGCTCCGCCGCAACTCCGGCGGCTGGCGTTGGAACGGGTCGCTCAGGGCTCCGCCCTCATCGGCAGGTCGGACGACTTCCACGCGGCGGTGGTGGAGGTGGGTCGGGCGCACCGACAGGTGGCCGGCGGGATGCCCGTGTTCGGGTCGGGCAACATGCCGGATCCGGCGGCGATTGTGCAGGGGTGGGGGCTTGTCGATCTCGGGTCGTACCGGGAGGCGGCGCACATCCTCGATCGGGAGGTGCTCAGGATCAGCCCGGCGGCGAGCCGGGCCCGCGCCCGGTATGGCGTTCGCCGACTACTCGCCCACGTCGGCGCCGGCCACCTCGATGCGGCCCTGGAACTCGCTCCGGACGTGCTTGACGGCATCGAACTGGTCGACTCGGCGACCATCCGCACCGACCTGCGCCGACTGCGTCGGCTGCTGGCCCGCTGGTACCAGGACCCCACGGTCGCACCGTTGACCGCCCGGCTCACCGAGGTCCTGACGCCGGCGGCACGAGCCGACGCGTACGGCCTTGAGCCGACCGACAATTCCACCCGACGGATCGGGTGAGCATGAGCGGCATCTTCATGAACTATCGTCGCCACTTCCGCGAGGCCGGCGACGACAGCGAACCCGCTCTGGTCGAGGCGCTCGCCGACCGACTCCGGCGGCACTTCGGGGACACCGAGGTGTTCCTGGATGTGGAGTCAATCCCCGTCGGCGAGCGGTACCCCAGCCAGCTCCGGGCCCGGCTGAGGGACGCCGAGGTGCTGATCGCCATCATCGGTCCCGGCTGGCTGGCGGAGACCCGGCATCGGGCGACCCGGCCGGCAAAGGACTGGGTCCGCTGGGAGATCGCGGAGGCGTTGCGGCTACCGGGCATGGTTGTCGTGCCGGTCCTGCTGGGCGAGACCCCTGTCCCGGTGGCGGATGACCTTCCGGCGGACATGCGTGACCTTTCGGCACGCCAGTCGCAGCGTATCCGGCACGGCACCTTCCGCCTCGACGTCATCCGGTTGATCGAGGCGCTGGAGGCGCACGTCCGCCCGACCTGGATTCCGCCCGAGGAGCCCGCGAAGAAGTCCGGAGTCTCCGGACGGCTGACGAGGATTCTCGCCGGTGCGGTCGGACCAGCGATCCTCGCCACCGTTCCGTACTACTCACAAGCAAAAGAATCAGAATCGGATTCAATTCTCGGGTTTTTGCAGACCTACGCACTGTTTGTCTTTCTCGTCTGCCTGTTGCCTGTTGTCCTACTAGCTGCAGCGCTGCATCTGGCGGAATCCTTGAACAGGTTCGAACGCGCCCTCTTGGTAGCGAACCCGGCAGCCATGCTGCTGGGGCAGGGCATGACGATGACGTTCATCCTGGGACTGATTCTTGGCGTGGTGGTGGCCCCTAATGCGACCGGGGAAGGCGGCCTCAGCTTTCTGATCTCATTTGTCCTGGTGTTTATGGCCGTGCCGATTTTGGGTGGCTATTACGTCATCCTTGAGCAGGCTGCACGGCAGTGGCCGCCGGCTGTCCCGGTCCGCGGTGAGGCCGCCGGCGGCCGCGCCCTCCGGGTGATGGCACAGTACCGGCAACGTTCGGCCTCCCGATCCTTGCCGTTGTCCCGCCTGGAGCGCGATCAGACCGCGTGGCTGCACGGGCGCCTCGAGGAGGCGATGAACGGTCTGCGCGAGGAGACTCGGCGAGGCTGGGTCAACCAGATCAAGTCGATGGAAAGCTTCTTCATCTTCCTCATCTCGCTTGAACTTCCGACCGCCACTCTCCCCTCCCTGTTGCTTCCGTGGGCACTCAGTCGTCACGGTGCGAGCCCGGTTTGGATCGTGGGCGGTGTCGTGGTGGCTGTTGTTGTCCCCATCCTCGGGCCGTTGGCGTGGGTGCTGTACGTGCGCGTGAAACGACTGAGAACCGACAGGATCGCGGATGAGATCGACTCCTTTCTGCGCGAGCTTGAGACCACGCTGGCCGCCGGTCATCAGTCGGTGTCCGCGGGTTCGCACCCGCTGTCCGTAGGGGATTCACCATGAGCAGAGCTGGCGCGAGCGCGACGGGTCACCACGCCACGACGCGATCGAGCGGGCGGTAGGTGGCAGGTGAACCCGCGACCGCCTGCCGAGGGTGACGTGCCGCCGACGCGCCGCGAGGCCGATCGGGCCGCCGACCCCGGGCCACAGGTTCCCGCCACACGCCGGGAGCACCCGGCCGAGTCCGATGTGGCCGTACCGGTGACCGCCGGTCTGCTGCGGCTGCCCGACCGGGTGTCGGGCTGGTCGGTGATCGCGGCGTTGCCGGCGGGCGCGGAGGCCGACGTCTTTCTACTGCGCGACACGGCGGGCCACGACCGGGTGTTGAAGATCTACCGACCGGGGATCGTCATCGACGAGGACGCGGTCGACCGGCTGATCGGGCTGCGCAGCGAGAGGTTGGTGACGCCCATCGACTTCGGTGTCGCTGAGGGTCGGCGCTGGGAGCTGACCGAGTATTTACCGGCTGGCACCCTGGCGGACTTCGTCGACCAGGGCCCCCGCCCGATGCCGCCGGAACTGCTGCGGCACGTGGTCGCCGAGCTGACCGAGGCGCTCGGCGAACTGCACTCGGCGACAATCGTGCACGGCGACCTCAAACCGTCGAACATCATGGTCCGGAGCCTTCCGCCGGACCTCCGGCTGGCGCTGGCCGACTTCGGACTGAGCAGGTACCTCGGTCCAGCATCGGTGCGATTCACCAGCCGCGGCGTGACGTTCGCCTACGCGGCGCCGGAGAGTTTCGCCGGCGCCTACTCCCCGGCGGGCGACTGGTGGGCCGTCGGTGTGGTGGTCCGACAACTGGCCACCGGCCAAGCCCCGTTCGAGGGTCTCGACGAGCGAATCATCCAGCACGAGGTGACGGTCCGGGGCGCATCCGTCGACGGTGTCGCGGACCACCGGCTGCGGCTTCTCTGCGAAGGGCTCCTGGTCAGCGACCCAGACCATCGGTGGGGCGAGGCGCAGGTCCGGCGGTGGCTGTCCGGCGGATCGCCCGAGGTGCACCGTCCGGCCTCGACGTCACGTGCCGCGCCGCTGATCCTGAAGGGGGTGCCCTACCGCACCCGCTCGCAGGTCGCACGCGCGATGGCGGCCCACTGGAGCGACGCGGCGGACACGTTCCTGCGACGCGTCGGCACGCGAAAAGACCCAGGCGAGGGGTGGCGCGTGCTGCGCGCCTGGCTGGAGCAGTTCGACGACGATGTCGACGAACGGATCCGGCTGATCGACCAGACGTTGACCCACCCGGATCACACCCCCGATGTGCGAATGGTGCATTTGCTGCGCTGGCTGGACCGGGGGCAACCGGCGACCTACCTGGGGCTGCGAGTGGGGTCGGAGCACCTCGCCGATGCGGCGGCTGTGGCGGTGAGGGAGCCGGACGGCCGCGCGGCCACGGCGGTCCGCGACCTGTGGCGATACTCGCTCCTGCCGGTGCTCGCCGACTTCGGCGACGGCCAGGCCCTCGTGCAGGTGGACACACGCTGGCGGAGCTCGGCACAGGACCTCGACGCGCTCGCCACCCGGGTCGATTTGCCACCACAGGCTTCGTCGATGCTGGCGGCCCGCCGAACCGAGCACCGGGCCGTCCTGCTCAGCGTCGCCGCCGATCCGGATCGGTTGCGACCGCTGCTGGACAGCGCGGTTCGGGATCGCGGAGAAATTACCGAGCACCTGGACTGGTTCGAGGCACTGCCTCCGGTGACCGACGTGGCCAGCGCGCTGTGTGTGTTGACGGTCGTCCCCGCCGCCGTGCAGGAGTGCGCCGGCATCGTCGAGGCCCGTACCCGGGGACAGCGCGTTCTCGACGAGGAACTGAAGCAGCTCAAGGCCGGACGGCCGAAGGCCCTATTGTTCGCCGCGGCGGCCTCCCTGATCTGGGCGCTGGCCGTCGCCGCTCCCGTGTTCCTGCCCCATCTTCTTCCCGACCCACGTCTCGTGATCAGACACTGGTCGGTCCCCGTCGCGGAATGGCTGGTGCCCACCCTGGCCGAGGTCGGCTTCGCGGTGCGGGCTGGATCCTTCTACCATCCGCGCTGGTCCGTGCTCGACCGAATGCGGTGGCTGGCTCGGCGCGTGCCCACCGGCTGGGCAGCGCTTCGCAGGGGCGCCAACCGCGTCCGGGGCGGCGCTCCGCCGCTGCTGCTCGGTGTGCTGACGTTGGCCTGCTGCTGCGGCGTTCCGTTCCTCTGGTCGGCGGGACTACTGGCCGTCGCCATGGTCGCGCTCATCGGGCCGGTGGTGCATCTCGGCTGGACCGGCACCCGGATATGGCGTTTCGGTCAGGTCCGTCGACAACGAAGCCGTGACTTGCTCGGCAGCGAACTCACTCAGCGGCGAAACGGGAGGGAAGCGGAATGAGCGCTGGCAGTGTGGTGGTGTTCCCGGTGGGGGCCGTGATCGGCACCGCAACCGTCGTCGGAATCCGCGCCACGGCGGCACTCGGCAGGCTACTCGAGGTGAGCCCAGGCGAGGCAGCCGCCCGCAACGCGCGGATCCGGGCACACACCACCGCGCGGCGGCAAGCCGTCGCCGCCCAGGAGTCGCAGCGGGATCAGGCCGTCCACGCCTGGGAACTGCGACTTGAACGCCGGGCGGCCGCCCGGGTCGACGCGGCGTATGCGGCGTCCGCCCTCGCACAGCAAGGACTGCCGGCGGAGCCCGCGCTGGCCCAGCCCTCCGACTCGGCGCCCGAATCGGTCTGGGACGCCTGGTGCGACGACGTCGACCGGGTCCTGGAGGGAGTGTTCAGGCGGGCCTCCGCCGCCCGGGCGGTCACCGCGGCACGGGGTCTCGCGGACCTGCTGCCACCGGTGTCGGCCGCGGCGCTGCGGACCGCGGCGGACGAGATTGACGAGCCGGAGCCGCTGCCCGGCGGTGGTTCGGACCCCGCCGCCGCCGTGGTGCGCATCCTCGCGGGCCTGCACCCGATGGCCGCCGCTGAGGACCGTGCCAGAGCCGAGGCCGCCGCCGCTGACGTCTGGCGCCGGCCCGACGAGCGACGGCCGCGCCTGCGGCAGGTGCAACTGCGGGTGCAGGAGGCCAACAAGCGGGCGCGGGTCCGTCGCTCGGACGCCGTCGTCGCGGCGGAACTGCTGGACGCGATGGAACCGTACGCGGCGCAGCAGGATCTTGACGCCGGCGCCCTACACCGGGCCAGGGCGGGCCTCGTCGACGTGGTGTCCGGCCGGGCGGAGCTCAACGACCAATTGTTGAACGAGGTTGAGCAACTGCGGTCGGAGATGGAGGAGCGAGCGTTGGCGATCGCGGTCCAGGATGCTGTGGCGGACGCGCTGACCGAGATGGGCTACAGCGTGGGCACCGAGTTCAGCGTCGGGCAACCCAGCACGGGCAGGCTCGCGGTGAGCCGACCCGACGACGCGGACCACCTGGTGCGTTTGAAAGTCGACGCAGGGGCACGCAGGATGCAGTCGATGGTCTACCGGACCGGACCCGGCGAGAACCCCCACGCCGACGCGGCAGCCGAGCACCGCTGGTGCGCCGACCTGGAACAGGCACTGGCCAGTCTCCGGGAGGCCGGCTTGCCGTGCGCGCACACCGAGCTGCGTCACCCGGGCGCCGAACCCACGCCCCGCACGGCTCCGCGGCAGCGCACCGAGCCCCGGCGCCGGCTCAGAAGCCGCGAGGCGGAGGGAGACGTACGGTGATCGACGACCTCGCGGGCTGGCCGGCGTTCGCCCGCGAACTGCACGCGACACTGCCGACCCAGTCGCAGTACGTGTTGTGGGGCAACGCCCACGATTCGTACCTCATCGACACGCCCAGCGGGGTGCGGCTGCTGTCCCTCACCGACGTGATACGTGAGCTGCTGGACCGGAGCGGCTACACGTTCGTACTCGATCATGATCTGATCGATTCTGGTGCCGTGCATCAGATCGGCAGAAGCGACGTGACGACTGCCACCCGTGCCCTCCTCGACGACGGGTATCGCCCCGGCGGCCCGACGCCCGACCTGGGTGCGCTGTTCGTCCAGCTCGCCGCGATCGCCCAGCCACGCACCAATGTGCGGGCGGCAGCCATCGTCCGAGCGGCGCACCTGCTGCGGCATCCGAGCGATCCGGACGACGCCGAGCGGCAGTTCCTGCGCCGCATGGAGAAGCTGGCCCGGTCGGCGCGGCCGGTCGCGGCCGAATCCGGTCGGACCCAGAGCCTGTACAACCCGGTGATTTGGTTGGTGGAGAACGAAAGTGACCTGCCGGCCTGGCTGACCGCGGGCAAGGACCGGATCCGCGTGATCAGCCTGCCCAGACCGGACTACGGCGATCGCGAACGCTGCGCCCGCCGGCTGCTGCACAGCCAGATCCCCGACGCGACGTTGCACGAGCGGGCTCGCTCGTTCGCCGAGCAGTCCGAAGGACTCACCCTGCAGGGCATGATCGAAGTGACCAGGCTGGCACGCGATCGTGGGCTGAGCCCGGAGCAATGGCCCGACGCGACCCGAACGTTCAAGCTCGGGGTATTGGACAATCCCTGGCGCCGCGACTACCTGCCCACCCGGATCCGAGACGGGGAACGGTCCCTGCCCCAGCGGATCATCGGCCAGCGCCAAGCCGTGACCAAAACCCTTGACATCCTCAAACGCGCCGCTCTCGGCCTGTCTGGCGCCCATGCGGCACGGGCATCGTCACGCCCGCGCGGAGTTCTGTTCTTCGCCGGTCCGACAGGGGTGGGCAAAACCGAGTTGGCCAAGGCAGTGGCCCATGTGGTGTTCGGCGACGAGGCGGCCTACCTGCGGTTCGACATGAGCGAGTTCTCCGCCGAGCACGCCGGCGATCGGCTGATCGGTGCTCCACCGGGCTACGTCGGTTTCGAAGCCGGCGGAGAACTCACCAACGCCGTGCGTCAGCAACCCTTTCGGGTGATTCTGTTCGACGAGATCGAGAAGAGCCATCCGCGCATCCTCGACAAGTTCCTGCAGATCCTCGAGGACGGCCGGCTCACCGACGGCCGCGGCGGTACTGTCCACTTCTCCGAATGCATCCTGATCTTCACCAGCAACCTCGGCATGTACGTCGACGACGGCACGGGCCAGTTGACGCCGACGGCAACGCCGGGCACTCCCTACGACCAGGTCGAGGCGATCGTGCGGGCAGCGATCGAGGATCACTTCACCCGGGTCCTCGGTCGACCCGAGCTGCTCAACCGCCTCGGCGACAACATCGTGGTGTTCGACTTCATCGGGCCGGCAGCGGCCGAACAGATCTTCGAACTCCAACTCGGCAACGTGCTTCGGCGCCTCAGCGAAGAACACCACGTGTCGGTCACGCTCGACCAGCCTGTCCATGCGCGCGTGCTCAGGGAGTGCACGCGCGACCTGGCCCGAGGCGGCCGGGGCATCGGCTCCACCCTGGAGACCGCGCTCGTCAACCCGCTGGCCCGCGCCCTGTTCGACCGACTGGCGGCACCGGCGGGCGACGCGCCGGCGTCCGGCGACACGACGTCGCTCGTCGTGATGGCTTGGCGGCGTCAGGCCGGCGTCATCACCGTGGAGCTGTCATGACGACCATCGAGATCAGTCGCCTCCACCACCCGGTCACCACCCTGGGATACGGCAGGAGAGCCGGAATCTGGCTGCAAGGCTGCACCCTCGCCTGCACCGGCTGCCTCGCCCGGGACACCTGGCCTCGCCGCCCCGACCGGTCGGTCCCCGTCGAGGAGGTGCTCGACTGGCTTACGTCGCTTCCTCAACGGATCGACGGTGTGACGATCTCCGGCGGCGAACCGCTCCAGCAGCCGGTCGCGCTCGCCGCGCTCCTCCGCGGGATAGCCACCTGGCGGCACACCAGGCCGATCGACATCCTGCTCTACACGGGATACGGCTGGTCGCGTGCCGCACGGCTGCCAGAGCTGCGCGCAAGCTGCGACGCCGTGGTCGCGGGTAGGTACGTCGAGCGGCGTAACAACGGCGACACCCCACTGCGTGGCTCGGCGAACCAACGCGTCATCACCCTCAGCCCGCTGGGCCACCAGCGATACGGCGAGGCCGCCCAGCTCGTCCGGGCAGGCTTGCAGACCGGCGTACTCGACGGCCGGCTGTGGCTGGTCGGGATCCCCCGGCCCGGCGAGCTCGACCAGATCGCCGATCATCTGAGAGCCCGCGGCATCGGCGTCGGGGAATCGACATGGAGCGGCTGATCTGCCGCGCCTGCGGCGAACCGGTCGGCTCCGATGACATCGTGTGCGGGAACCCGGACTGCTATGCGAACCTCACCGCCGTCTCGGCGGTCATCGAGGCCGGCAACCTCGTCACCCCGCGGCCGATCGACCCGGTCGCCATGGACATCACCTGTCCGTCGTGCGGAACGGCGTGTCCGCCGGGGAGCCGGATGTGCCCGCACTGCCTCAGTGTGCTCGAAACCGTCCTGACGATCGCGTTGCTCGACCCGCCGTGGCAGACAGTGCTCGAGGCCGGAGGAACCCTGATCCTCGGTCGGGACCCCGGCTCGCCCGCGGCGGCCGCGCTGTCCGGCCACGACGCTGTCTCGCGACGACACGCGGCTGTCACGACGGCACCGGACGGGGCTGCGACGGTGACCGACCTGTACTCCACGAACGGTACCTGGCTGGACCAACGGCGGCTTGAACCCGGCGTACGCCACCCACTTCGATCTGGGGCCGCCCTGCGACTCGCATCGACCGCGACGTTTCAGGTCGAGTGACAACCCGACCAATCGCCCCCCCCCCGGCGCAGCGGATACTCAACTTCCGGCCTTCCGAACGGGGCAAGGGGCGGGGCGGGCGTGATACCAGCGCAGCTCATCGGCCGCCTTCCTGAGCGCAGCGAGCAACGAACGCCCCGCCCCAGTAGTTGCTACCCCACCCCCTGCAGGGTTCGAAGCTGTCCGCCGTCTGCAGCTTCGAATCTGGGAAAGCTTGAACCAGCATGGGATCGGACCTGAGCTCATCCGTCAGCTGTGCTTCTGCGTCTGAGCAAGGGCCACCGGGATAGACAAAGGCATCGACGTAGCTTGTCACGGCCCACCAGCCGGTCGCCGCGATGAGCCCCAACGTGGCAACAACGGTCAGCGCGATAATGGGAACTCGACCGGGACGTTGCACGAACGCTCTCCTTGCCGGGTTGCCTGCCTTGCTCCTCGATCGTTGGCCATATCCTCAAGGGCGCTTGAGTCTGCCGGGCGTCAACGCCTCGACCACGGCGGACCCTGCCATCCCGTCTGCCATCGACCCACCCTCCTGGGGAGCGGGCCTCCGCCCGGCCCGCCACGTCAAGCGGACCTTGACGGCTCGTACGGACGCTGGCGGGTCGGGCGGTGGTCTGCTCGGCTTGCCCGGGTCGATGGCGGGCGGGATGGCCTACCGTAACCACCTTCGGTCCGTGACCCGCCGACGCAGCCCCCGGCCATCCTGGAGCCGGAGCGCCCCCGCCGGAGGCGCTTCGACCGCAACCCGGGGGTCGCGCGACTCGTCGACGCAGCCGAAGCCCTCCCCACATCGCAAGTGGTTGGTCGCGGGGCCCCATCGTTGTAAGCAAGTGCACGGCCGTTGACAGCGAGTGCACCCTCGCCGGTAGCGCGGGAAGGCGGCTCCCTCGATCACCGTTCCGGGCGGCAGCCCCGGACGTCGGCGCGGTACTCGCTGGGCCGGAGGCCGTAGGTGCTCCGGAACGACCGACTGAATTCGGCCGAGGAGGTGAAGCCCCAGCGCATCGCGATCGCGCCGATCGGGCGGTGGTCCAGCAGCGGTTCGGCGAGGTCGTGTCGGCATCGTTCGAGACGCCGGTGCCGGATCCAGGATGAGACGGTGGTGTCCTGCTGTTGAAAGAGCAGGTGCAGGTATCGCACGGAGATGTGGTGGGCGGCGGCGACGGCCGGGGGGTCCAGGCCGGGGGCGCCCAGGTTGTGTTCGATGTACGAGTAGATGGCGGCGATCAGGGCTTGGCGGGGGCTGTGCGGGGCGGGGGCGTCCAGATGATGCGCCAACGTTGCGGTGATCAGATCGAGGGCGACGACGCCGAGGCGGCCGGCATCGAGTGGCCGGTAGGAGTCCGTCGTACGGACCAGGCCGGTGAGGAACCGGGACAGCAGTGCCCCGACGCCGGTGTCGCCCGGTATCCGGGTAGCCATGAGGCTGTCCACCTTCGCTGGCGGAAGCGACATGACCTTGCGCGGCACGTTCACGACCAGGACGCCGGCCCTGCCGCGCTCATCGGCGAACGCCTGGGAGTCGTTCGGATGGGACGTGTCGTACAGCAGCAGGTCCCCGGCATCCAGGCACACGTGCCGGCGTTCCTGAGAGAACGTATGTCGGCCGTCCAGCGCAACGGCGAACTGGTACAACTCCGGGTCGGACTGGCGAACGTGCCGCGAGGTGCGGCGCGACCGGAGCGAAGGGTAAGAAATCGTCGCGACGGTAATCCCGCCGAGATCCAGCAGGCCGAGCCGCGAGCAGAACCCATCAGCCCCGTCGTAGTTGACCTCGCATGGCACGAGTAGTCGGGAGCACACCTCGTTCCACCAGTCCAGTCGCTCGCTGATCGGGTAGTTCTCGCTGTTCAGTACGGTCTCGATCATCGCTTCCGCCGTCGTCTGGACGCCGTCGTGGCTGCCCTGCCCGAGCACCCGCAGAACGCACTGCGCCGTTAGGCTCACAAAGCCAAATATATCGGCAGGCGTCATCTTGACGAGATCAACGCGTAACGACGAGGAGCCGTGAATAACCAAAAGGTTAGTGGATGCCCTAGTTCGCCCACACATCGTGGGCCAAGTACCGATCGAGTCGTGGTCGTTGTGGTGGCCGCGGTACGGCAGGTTGCGCAGCGGGATTCCTGCATGGCGGTGGCGAGGGCGATGACCCAACCCCAGCGGGGTACGCCTTTGGCGACGCCGACGACGACGATGGTGGCGGCGATGTCGAGCTGGTCGGTGTCCCAGGTTCCGGCGCCGGGCCGCTGCCCGGACCGGCGAACGCCGGGTGCGGTGGCGGTGCCGCACCCACCGGCACCGCTGGCGGCGTCGGTGAACCATGCCGGGTGGTGCCGCCGGCCCCCGGCCCCGCAACCCTCGGCGAGTGAGTGGCCGTCGGTGACGTCGACGACCGCCTCGCCCGGCCGGCTGTAGGGCGAGTGAGTGGCCGTCGGTGACGTCGACGACCGCCTCGCCCGGCCGGCTGTAGGGCGAGTGAGTGGCCGTCGGTGACGTCGACGACCGCCTCGCCCGGCCGGCTGTAGGGCGAGTGAGTGGCCGTCGGTGACGTCGACGACCGCCTCGCCCGGCCGGCTGTAGGCGGCGACCAGGCGGGCGGCGAGCAGGACGCCGAGGCTGCGCCCGGTGTCGGAGGTGGATGCGGGATTGCGGGGATCGTGCTGCGGTGTGTGCTCGCTCACGTGGTGTCGGCTCCCCGCCGCGGCCCGGCCGCCGTGCCGGGCGACCTCCCGCGAGACCACCGACGGGTTCGGCTGATCAAGGCCCCCATCTGCTTGTGCTCCAGGCCTTCGGCCAGGCCACGGGAATCTCGTCACAGTCAGTCAAGGTCAACATTGCGCGTACGGAGAAACATCCTGTCCCACCGAGCCAGCAAGATCAAATACTACGACCAGCTGAACCTGCCTCGTCCACCACAGTTCAAGCGCAGAAGAGGCACCCTCGCGAGAGGATGCCTCTTGCTGATTGCATCGTTAGTCGTCGTCGGACTCAGCGGATCGTCAGCGAACCCGTCGTTGATCCGTCGGTCAAAGCGCCGGGTGTAGAGGTTCAGGGTGGCCGACGCTTCTCGGGGCCCATCACGGAAGGGCTCCCGGCCAGCTTCCGTGACTCAACGGACGCGGCCTGCCCAAGGTGTCACGCGTATGCCCATCTCGTGTATCCGCAGCTCCGAATGATCGTCTCGCTGTAGTCGCCGAGGCATGCCTGGAACTTAACCTCGGTGCCCTCTGGGAGGTCTCCGTAGGATCGCTCCGTGCAACCATCCCCCGCCCCGCTGGTGTCCCACTTATTTGGGGCTCGGACGCCGTTCAACCAGGCTATGACGACCACGGACCAGCCGTCCGGGTAGGCGTCACAAACCCACATCACATCGCCAGAGTGGTTCCATTCCCCATAGCCGGAGCCCCAGCCTTGGTAGTTGTAGCATCCGTAGTACGTGCATGCCGTGTCGTCCGTGCCGGCCTGCGCGGGTGTGGCAAGCGCCGACGCCATCACCACCGCAATCATCAACACCAGCATCGCCCTACTAGCCCCAGAGATTTGAGTTTTGCGAACCTTCACGCAACTGTCCTTTCCTGTCCGCGAGCCCTTGGTCAGGGATTCCGCCCATCGTCCTGTTGGAACCAGGGTGCCGACCGGTGGTCAGGAAGTCGTTGTTGATGCGCGTAGAGTGCTTGACGATCCGCGCACGGATCAGCTGAGTAATGAGCAGCCGTTTACTCCACTTCGGCGGCCGACCCGACTTCTTACCCTTGGGCAGTAACGGCTCCAACGCCGCCCACGGTACGTCGGTCAGGTCGTGCCGCCTCGTTGCGGCCACGCTGGCCACGAGGTCTCCGGTGTTCACATCTTCTTGGTCGAAGAACCATCTACCGGAGACCTCGCTGTCTACCGATCACCGACACGCCGGTTGATCAAATTCGGGCGGTCAACCCTGCCCACTTCTCCGCAGCGACGCTTGCCGTCGGCCCCGAGGTCGGCACCGCCGTAGGCCGCGCGTGCGTCCTCTTCCGCCTCCTGCGCGGCGGCCTGATTGGGGAACCCCTGCCGCTTGTGCTGGCGGCGCCCGTTCACGTCGGACGGGAGGTCGATGATGAAGAACCAGCGGTTCTTGCCGTTGGCGAGGCGGTAGTTGTAGACGGCCATGCGGCTGCACCTCCGCAGCAACGGGATCGAGGGATCCAGCCCACGTTAAGCGATCTCCGTTACCGCCAGCGTTACCGCAAGATCACACATGATCTTGTATATCCGCTGGTGAATACCAGTCGGGACGGCCGGATTCGAACCGACGACCCGTTGACCCCAGTGAACTAGCGGGCATACCGGCGGCTGCCGGAAGATGCCGTCTCGTGCCGGACGTGCAGGTCAATGGCCACGTGGAGGTCCGAGGCACGTCGAACCTTATCGGGCCTTCCCGGGTCGTCCGTGAGACGGGTGTGAGATGTCACGGCGATTCTGGCTCTCGGAGATGCGTTGGGAATCGCAGGCCACCGCCTATCCGACAGGCCGAGCGCGCAGGGTTGTCGGCTCCGCCTACAAATGTCAGGCGGAGCCGACAGCCGCGCCAGGTCGACGCCCAGCCGCCGGCCCGCAATGTTGGCAGGTACGTCCGCGACTTAGCCGGCGGCGTCGACTACGAGCAGCTTGCCCCGAGCCGCGGATCTAGGCACGGGCGGAAGCGGCGCTCATCGACGGCCCGGTCGATGGCTCGGGCGACTGCGGGTGGCAGCGGGACGAGCACGACCTTGGCGCCCTTGCCGCGCACCCCTAGGACCCGGTGGCCGTGTTCCTCCCCCAGGTCGGCGATGTTCGACCCGCAGGCTTCGAAGATTCGTAAGCCGAGCAGGCCCAAGAGGGCGACCAGGGCGAAGTCGTTCGGGTTGGCCGACAGTCGGGCGGCGGTGACAAGGGCCTCGAACTGCAGGTGGCCCAGTCCGAGTGTCGGTGACTCGGCCGGCACTGTGGGCCGGCGGACGTAATCGGCTGGCGAGTGCTCCAGGATCGCGTCGATAACACAGACCCGATAGAACCCGACCACGACCGACAGCCGACGGGACACCGTCGAAGGCTGGTACCGGCGAACGTCTTGCAGCCAGCGCACGTACCGCTCGACATCCACCCGAGCTGCGGAGAGCGGGTCAAGTTCGTGGTCGCTGCACCACCGGAGGAAGACCCGCAGGTCGGACTCGGTATGCACGCGGGTCTGCCCACGGTAGCGGCCTAAGAAGGCGGACACCGCGACGCGCACGACAAGTTGGTTGACAGGTACGACACTGAGAGCCGAAGCAGGAAAGGTAGCCATACATCACCGTGCGTCACCACCAACGATGAACGCCAGCCCTCCCGGAGCGGCATTTCCGGGCGTCGCGGGACAGCATGGGTAACACAGAGCGTGACGGCCCCGCAGGCGCGCGAATAGCTCACCGAAGAGTTGCGGACTTCCGCGCAGCGGTCGCAGTTGTCGGCGCCGACTGTCGGCCCCAGTGGCCCGCACGGCGGGCGCAGGATCCGCCGACCGAAGCGGGGGTTACGGTGGATAATTAACAATCCGACGATGAGGCTGCAAATGATCAATGTCCAGGAGTTCGCACGACGGCTGAGTACTCTCGGAGCTGATGCGTTCACCAGCGACGACGTCGTGGACCTGGCGACCGCGGCCGATGTTCGCATCAGCGCAGACGTCGAGATCGACGCCACCCTGGCGCAGCGCTTGCTCGACCAGATCTCGCCCACCCTGCCGGTCACCGGGGCCCAGATCGCGGCGTCGCAATGGCCGCCACCGAAGTCTTCCCGTCCTGCAGCGCCTTCGGTGTCGTTCTCCAGCCCTGGTGCCGTCGACGGACCGGCTGATCAGCCGACCCGACCCCGCAGTACTGGGTCTGCGGGTAGCGGTCGGCGACGACCCGGCTCCCGACGAACTGGCAGGTGAAACTGCAGTCCCAGCTTTTTCAGCAACCGCCAGACTGCTCGCCGCAGCCATCGACTACGACGCGAGCTGCGAACCAACTCTCGCCGCCATCATCGGCTGAACTTCGTCCTCCTGTCCGGCTCCGTACGCCCGGGCAGGCTCGACGCACGATGATCCCGGTAAAGCATGCGGATCGCGGCATGAGCGGACGCCAGGTCGCCGACGCCCGCCGGCAATCGCCTCATGCCTGCGCCCGTCTCGCATGCCGATCACAACGGCAGACTGTACGACGCCGACCGGCGAGGGATGTTCAGTCGGTGGCCTGTGGCAGGCCGAGTAGTTGGTTGATGTCGGTGGCGAACCGTGCGACGCCCGCGGGGCCGAGCGGTGGAAGGAGCCGGGAACGCATCTCCGCCTCGATGATGGCGGTTCCGGCCGAGACCATGCGTTCGCCCTCGGCGGTGAGGTGCAGCACCGACGAGCGTCGGTCGGCCGGGTTTTCGGCCCGGCGCACCCAGCCGCCGTGTTCGAGGCGGTCCACTGATTTGCTGGCCCCGCCGACGCTGATGCCGACGCCCTCGGCAATGTCCTGGACCCGGCAGTCCGGCCGGGTTGCGATGACCCGTAGCGGGAGGAGCGCGATGAGCAGGATGCCGAGCTCGCGGCGGAGCCGGGTGTCGACCGCGGTGAACAGATCGACCTGCAGTCGCACGACCCGCTCGAAGACCTCGGCCAGATCCGACTCAGCTTTCAACTGAGTTCCTGGGAATATACATCGCGGGATTCCTACGCGAGCATCTCGCGTAGGCGACACACACGGTGAAGCCCGTTACCGGCTGTGGCCGCTGACGCCTGAACCACCCGCGGTCGCCGCCGGCTCTCCGGCGGCGATCGCTCGGTGCCACCGGCGTCCGACGTGGCGGACAGGGTCACGGCGTGGCCGTCGTCCGCCTGAGCCAGCCGAGTTCGGTGACCCGGGTCTGCCGCATCCGGTCCGCGAGTCGCCGGGTCTCCGGATCGGCCCCGTTGGTCTGTTCGGCGTCCGCGAGCCGCGCGCCCTGCTCCACGTGCTCACGCAGAATTTCCCGCACGGAGCGGTCGAACGCCGCGTCGCGCAGTGAGCGCAGCACGACGAGGTCGGCCGGGATCACCATGCCGGGCAGGTCGTGCCCCTCGTGCTGGTTGACCGCCGGGAGCCCCGCGCTGCCCCGCAGCCGCCCCAGATCGTCCAGTTCCGCGCGCCGGCTTGCCGCGATCCGCCCGGCCAATTCGCGGATCCGCTCGTCGGTGGTCTGCCCGGGTACGAGGTCGAGCGCCTTGAGCACCTGTTCGTTCATCGGGATCATCAACTGGATCCAGGCCGCGTCGGTGCCGCCGAGCGTCGCCGTGGCCGGGGTCGACACGACGGGGGCCGGCCCGGCCCTTTCCGTGGCCGGCCCGGTGGCGCAGCCGGCCGCCGGCACTAGGGCGAGCAGCAGCCCGGCAAGCAGAGCGGACAGCCTCGCCGGCCCGGTGCCGGGCCGGCGAGGAGGTACGACCGTCACGGCGTCCCGCTGACGCCGCACTTGATGATCGGGCGGATGCGGTCCCGTACCCGGCGCTCCATCTCCGCCACCGGCCAGGCGTTGAAGAAGTCGCCGTGCATCGTGTAGCCGGCACCGGAGGCGAGCCGGAAGCGGGCGGCGTCACCGTTCGCCGGGTACCGGATCACCTGGCGCAGCTTCGGCACGGGCACCGGGTGGCTGCTGCCGGCCGGACAGCTGACCGATGTCGGAGTTGTTGGCAGGGCCATGAGGACTCCTTCCCGGCCGGGCTACTGGTAGACGCGGACGTAGTCGACGAGCATCCGCGCCGGGAACGGCGTGGTGCCGTCCACCGGGCCCGGGAAGTCGCCGCCGACGGCCAGGTTGAGGATGAGGTAGAACGGGTGGTCGAAGACCCAGGGCCCACGGGTCGACTCGACAGTGGCCTTGCTGGCGACGAAGACGGTCTGCCCGTCGATCTTGAAGGTGATGCCGCGACTGTCCCACTCGGCGGACCAGACGTGGAAGCCGGCGGAGAGGTCCACCCCGCCCGGTGACGGGTACTTCTGGCCGTACCCGTTGCCGCCGTTGTAGGCCGGCGCGTGCAGGGTCGAGTAGGCCTCCAGCGTGTTGCGGCCGAGGACCTCCATGATGTCGACCTCCCCGTTGTACGGCCACGGCCGCCCGGTGAGGAAGTCGGCGCCCATCATCCAGAACGCCGGCCAGAGCCCGTTACCCTTCGGCACCCGGATGCGTGCTTCGATCCGGCCGTACTGCACGGTGAACTTGTTGCCGGTGTTCATCCGGTGCGAGGTGTACGAGCGGCCGTTGACGGTCTCCCGGCGGGCCTCGATGACGAGTGAGCCGGCGCCGTCCAGGCTGGCGTTGTTGTTGTTCGTGTAGTACTGGAGTTCGTTGTTCTGGCCGGTGCCCGTATCGATAGTCCACTTGGTCGGGTCGGGCTTGCCGCCGGCGGCGCCGTTGAACTCGTCGGCGAACACGAGCCGGGTAGCCGGGAACGTCGGGTCGGAAGGCATCGTCGGCGGCGGGGTGGGGTTGCCGCCGGTGCCGTACACCTTGAACTCCCACAGCGAGTACCCGTACTGGCTGCTGCGGGCGGTGCCGTACATCCGCACGTACCGACCGGTGCCTGTCACGTCGATGGTCTCCTTGAAGCCCTTCCCGGTGGTGGTCGAGTAGACGGTGGTCCAGGTGGACGCGTTCGGCGAGACCTGGATCTGGTACGACCTGGCGTACGCGGGATCCCACTGCAGCACGACCTGGGTCACGGTGGCGGTGGCGCCGAGGTCGACGTAGATCCAACCCGGGTCGGCCCAGCCGTTGGTGGGACTCGTCGCCCAGCGGCTCGCCGGGTCGTGGTCGAACGCCTTGTCCGGCGTGCAGCCGAAGCACGCGCCGTCGTTCTGGCTTGTCGACGCGACCGCCGGCTTGGCGTACGACAGCAGCGTCGCGCCGCCGGGCGGCGGAGTCGTGGGCGGCGCGGTCGTGGGCGGCGCGGTCGTGGGCGGCGGGCCGGTGCTGCCGTAGACCTCGAACTCCCACAGCGACGCGCCGTACTGGGTGGCGCGCTGGGTGGTGTTGATCCGGACGAAGCGGCCGGTGCCGGTGACCGCGAGGTCCTGAACGCCGCCCGTGCCGGCCGTGGTGGTGTGGATCGTCGTCCAGGTGTCGGTGCCGGTGGGCGATGTCTCGATGGTGAACGCGCGGGCGTAGGCGGCCTCCCAGCGCAGCACCACCCGGCTGACGGTGGCGGAGGCACCCAGGTCGACCCGTAGCCACTGCGGGTCGCTGAACGCGCTGGACCAGCGGGTGCCGGCGTTGCCGTCAACGGCCGCCGAGGCGGGGAACGCCGCGGACTCGGTCGACGAGGCGGTGACCGGCCGCCCCTGGGACAGCAGCGCGTCGGCGGCGTCTGCGGGCGGCGCCAGGATCGCCAGGTACGCGCCGAGCAGCAGGAGCAGCGAGCTGCCGAGGGCCGCGAGGCGGGTGCCGCGCCCGGCTCGGGACAACGGGGTACGGGACAACGGGATGCGGGACGGGGGGAGAGTCCGATTCATCGGTACTCCTTCAGGGTGGCGGCGGCGGGACCGACAGCTCACTGCTTCGGGCCCAAATCGCGAGAGAGCGCTCTCCGACGTAGCTCACTCTTAACCCTGCCGACCACGGATGTCAATGGAATTCAATTGATCAGCATAAATATCTTGACGGCGGCGGACGGTCGGGGCGTCGGGGCGGGTCGCTACCGGACGTGGCCGATCGTGGCCGGACGACTCCCGCTCGACACGGAGCACCGGCCACGATCGACGCCACCTGACCGCTACGGCTTCTTGGGATCCTCACCGTAACCGTTGCACTGCCGACCCCCATTGATGCAGTAGGCCACGACATAGGCCTGGCGGGCCGCATTCCACCCGTTCATGAAGTCGTAGTGGAATGAGTAACTGGCCCCCGAGGAATATGCCAGGCCGGCGGTGCTGGTGCCCGCCAGCTTGTACGGGAGCTTGATCTCCAGCATCGGCAGCGGGACGGGGTGGTCGGTCGGACAGACCCCGCTCACCGGCCACGCCATGTGCGACTTGTGGTCGGGCACGTCCAGGTGCACGCCGTCCCAGCAACTCGGTGCCTTGAGGCGCACGACCAGGGACGACCCGGATGGGCAGGAGGCCGGCCAGTCGTTGCCCTTGTAGCCGGTGCACGACCAGCTGCCCGCGAAGTGCGCCGCGTCCGGCGTCTTCACGTCCCCCACCAGCAGCTTGAACCCGGCCGGGAACGGCTTGACCGTGCGGTAGTCCTTCACCCCGGACTTGTAGTACACGGTGACGATGCTGTTCGGCACCGGCGTGCCGTTCTGCAACAGAGTGGGAAACCAGTAACCGGACGCGTCGAGGGTGTCCTGACAGGACGTGGCACCACCGACCAGGGACTGCGGGGTGGAGTTGGCGTTGGTGGTGGGGTTGCCGATGAATGTGTGGTTGTGCGACGCACCCGGCAGACCGGGGAAGACGATCGGGTCGTCGCTGAGCCGGTGGTTGACGTCGCAGTTGGCGTGCGCCTCCTGGTACTGCGCGAAGGGCGGGTCGTCCGCCGCGAACGCCGTGCCGTTTCCACCGACCGCAGCTATTACCACGACACTCAGGAAAACCGCGGCGAGTGGCCTTGCGACAGCTCTCCGACGCCCTCCCGGAACAGCTTTGGACATGAGCGACCTGATGCTCATCGGATCTCCTTTGGGACGTAGGAACGAGCATCTATTTCCAAAAAGATAACAATGCCCAAAGATTGAAACAATTGGTTGCCATCAGTTTGCCAAAGAGGCTGGTCGAGGGTGCCGCATATAAACCGCACAGGGGTGCCCGGCCGACCCGGGCCGGCCGGACACCCGATGACTCACGGGTAGCTGATCACGTTGTGCGGGGTCACGGAGGACGGCAGGGCCGCCCCACCGGTGTCGTTGATGGCGTGGGTGATCGAACCCTTGCCCAGGGACACCGTCAGCACGTCGTGGAACCTGACGTTGGGGTTGACCGGAACCTCGAAGGAGTGATAAGCGGCGATGGACGGGTCGGCGGTGAACACGCAGTAGCTACCGAGCCCCCAGGCCTCGTGGCTGGTCACCGAGTTGGCCACCTTGTAGGCGGCGTAGCCGGTGATGCCGTCGTGCGACCAGGCTGCCGCGCTCGGAGGGTCGTAGGGCAGTTCGTTCTGGAAGAAGATGGTCCGGCCGCCGTTGCCGTTCCAGATCACGTTGTACTTCTGGAAGTGCTCGACGAACAGGCCGAGCGCGGTGACGTCGGCGCCGTTGACGACCAGGCCGGTGTCGGACGGGTTCGTGGTCCACCCGGCCCCGGCGCCGTGGTCGGCACGCCAGGCCCAGATGTGGTCGATGATCGTGTTGTTGCTGTTTACGACCAGGGCGTTGGTGACGGCGGCCGGGCCGGCGCCGCCGACGCGCAGTAACACGTCCTGGAGCGAGATCGGATTGGCGGCGTGGTTCGCGTTCGCGCCGCTCTGGCCGACCTGGAGCAGCGACGGCGACCGGGTGGTGCCGGCGTCGAAGAGCAGCCCGGCCACCTTGACCCCGTTGACGTCGGCCACGTTCATCGCGGTGACCCCGTTGTCGGCGATGAGGGTGGCGAAGCCCAGGCCGAGCACGACGGTGTCCGGCCGGGTCACGTTGATGGTCTGGCCGACGTGGTAGACCCCCGGGGTGAAGAGCAGGTTCAGGCCCTGCGCGAGCGCGCTGTTGATGGTGGCCGCCGAGTCGCCCGGGTGCGCGACGTAGAACTGGGTCAGGGGCAGCGACGTGCCGGCGGTGTTGCCGGCCGCCCAGGTGACGCCGGAGCTGTTGGTACGCAGGGACGGGACGAACACCCGGTAGGCGCCCGACGAGTCCGTGTAGAGGTAGGGCTTCTCGCGGCTGACCGGGGTCTTCGGCACGACGGTGTAGGGCGGCGTCGGGAACGTGTTCGCGGGCGCCCCGGCCACACCGGAGAAGACCACGTTCCAGACGCCGCCGTTCCAGCCGCCGACCTGACTGTCCCGGGTGTACCACTGCTGCTGCGAGCACGGGCTGACCGTGCCGCTGATCCGACTGTCGGCGATGTACCCGCCGCTGGCCCACCCGCAGTTGGGCGAGGCGAGGGTCATTCCGCCGTGCACGTCCATCCGCCGGAACGGCGCCGCCTGGGCCACCGCCCACCGGTCCCGGCCCGACACCGGAGTGATCGACATGTTCTCCGCCGAGCGCCAGAAGTTCTGCGTCGCGTTGCCGGCCATCCAGCCCGCGTCGACGGTGACGTCACCGTTGATCTGCACGCCGACCGGGTTCTGCCCGAGGCCGGCGATCGAGGTGTAGAAACCCAACTGGGCGTTGAGGCCGGTGTACGAGCCGGGCTTGAACAGCAGCGCGTACCGCTGCGTGCCGAACTGGTTCGTCTCCTGCGTGGCGAACACCTGGTCCAGCTTCGACTGGATGCTGGACGACGACATCGACGGGTCGAACACAATGACGTTGGAGCCGAGGTCGCCCCCACCGGGAATGGGCGGGCCGGTCGTGGGCGGCGCGGTGGTGGGCGGCGGGGTCGTGGGCGTCGAGCCGCTGTGCACCACCAGCTCGAAGATCGAGTATCCGTAGCCGGTAGCCCGAGTGGTGCCGTACACCCGCAGGAAGCGGCCGGTGCCGCTGACCGGGATGGTCTGCGTGCCGCCGCTGCCGGTGGCCGTGGAGTAGAGCGACGACCAGTTGCCGACCCCGTCGGGTGAGACCTGGATCTGGAACGCCTTCGCGTACGACGTCTGCCAGGTGAGGACGACCTCGCAGACATCGGTGCTGGCACCGAGGTCCACCTGGAGCCATTGCGGGTCGCTGAACGCGCTGGACCAGCGGGTCGTGGCACTGCCGTCCACGGCGTTGGCCGCCGACAGCCGGCTGTTCTCCACGGACGAGGCGATGGCCGGCCGGTTCAGGGCGACGTTGGCGGTGCCGCAGCCGGCTGCGGCGGCGGTGGCGGAGGGGGTGGTCACGGCGAGGGCGTAGGTGACGATCACGGCCAGCCCGGACACGGCCGCGGCGAGTGCGGACCGGCGTCTGCCGGTCCGGCTCACCCTGCTGACGGAGCGTTGCATGACATCTCCCTGATGGGGTCAGGATGGAAGCCACCGCCGACGGCCAGGCGGCGGTGGCTTCGTGGGGACGGGTACCGAGGGGCCTTGGACGATGGCCCACGGATCGCGCACCAGTGGCGGTTGTCTGGACACTATGGGCGCCACCAGGGGCCGACAATCGGTTGCCAACATTTGCCACACTCGATCGATACCGGCAACACGCATCATGATTCCCGGCAATTCACGGAATCAGCGTCCCGCCATCTCCGCACGTACCCGCAGGTCCAACTCCCGAAGGTAGGCCAGGTTGTCCCGGGTCCGCTGAGCCAGCGGCACGGCGGTGGAGAAGTCCTCGACCGTCACCCACCCGTCGTAGCCGACCCGGCGCAGCGCGCCGAGATAGGCCGCCAGGTCGGCCTGTCCCTCCCGCAGCGGCGCCCACTCGGCCGACCAGCGCGGTCCCCCGTCGTCCCGGGTGCCGCTCACCCGCCACGCGACGTTCTTCACGTGCACGTGCGCCAGGTACGGGCCGAGCAGCTGGAAACCGGCCAGCGGATCCTCGAACCCCTCGATGGTCAGGTTGCCGATGTCGTGGATGACCCCGGCATGCTCCGGCGGCAGGCCGTCGAGCAGCCGCATCGCCGCCGACGCCGAGGCGACGATGGTGCCGTGGTGCAGCTCGACCAGCGCGGTCACCCCGTGCTCCGCCGCCCGTCCGGCAATCCACGCCAGGTCTCGGCGGGTACCGGCCATCAGCTCCCGGTAGTCGCCGCTGCCCAGTTGCGGCATGGTCACCCGGACCCGTTCCGCGCCCAGCGCGGCGGCCGCGGCCAACACCCGCTCGACGTTGCCGTGGTCGGCCGCCGGCACGTACGCCCCGAGCCCGGACAGCGCCAGCCCGGCCTCGCGGGTGATCGTGGCGATCCGGGTCAGCTCACCCTCCAGCCCGGTCAACGGGACGGTCGCCCGGTTGCCGGCCCAGAACCCGGGCGGCCGGGCCGGTTCCTGGTCGGTGACCCGCCACTCGACGCCGTCCCAGCCCTGCGCGGCCAACTGCCCGACCGTCTCCTCCGGCGTCCAGTCCGGCGTGGACGCCGTGAACACCGACCACCTCATCGCGCCACCCCCGCCCGCAGGACGGAGGACACCGTGGCCGCGGAGCCCTCGACGGCGGCGAGCACGTCGTCGAAGTCGCCGGCCAGCACCGCCGGCACCGACACCGGCCGACGCAGGTGCGCCGAGAGGTACACCGCCTTGACCACGGCGACGTCGAGCAGCGCCTCGACCGCCGTGACCCCCGGTCGCCGGCCGCCGAGGATCGCCTCGACCGTGTCGTGGTACTGCCGCAGGTGCCCGGTCACGAAGGCGTCGTCGGGCTTGGTCGCCCCCCGCAGCTGCGACGGTGGCACGGCGTCGCCGGACCGGTCGGGCCCGTCGGCGTACGCGGACGGGTCCGGGACGTCGGCGATGTGCAGGTATTCCAGCTGGTCGTCGTGGATCACCGCGGACCCCTGCGAGCCGTGCACCTGCAACCGCACGCCGAGGCCCGGGTACGCCGCGGTGGTGGCGTGCAGCACGGCGAGCGGCCCGTCGGCGAACCGGATCGCCGCCACGGCGACGTCCTCCACCTCGACCTGCTCGTGGGCGAGGACGCCGGTGTAGGCGAACACCTCCTCGGGCCGGCCGAACATCCACAGCAGCAGGTCCACGGTGTGCACGCCCTGGTTCATGGCAGCGCCGCCGCCGTCCTGTTCCCAGGTGCCGCGCCAGCCCGCCGAGTCGTAGTACCGCTGGCCCCGCCACCACGGCACGCTGGCCACCGCCGAGGTGAGCCGCCCCAGGTCGCCGGCGCGCACCCGGGCAGCGATCGCGGCGCTCGCCGGGTCGAACCGGTGTTGGCAGACCACCGCGCAGACCTGACCGGCCGCCTCGGCGTCCGTGGCGACCCGGGCGATGCGGCGGGCCGCCGGCAGGGAGGCATCGAGGGGCTTCTCGACGAGCACGTGCACGCCGGCCGCGAGGGCCTCCTCGGCGAGGTCGGCGTGCGTACCGCTGGGCGTGCAGACCACCACCAGGTCTGCCGCCTCGGCCGCGAGGGCCTCGCCCAGCGAGGCGTACCGGGCCGGCGGGGGGCCGCCCTGCTCGCCGATCCACCCGGCGAGCCGGTCGTTGGCCTGCGGGTCCGGGTCGGCGAGCGCGGTGAGGCGCAGTCCGGGGTGCCGCAGGATCGCCCCGGCGTGGGTGCGGGCGATGACCCCGCTGCCCGTGATCACAACGTTGAGGGCGGTCATCGAAGATGCACTCCTATCGAAGCGGTGAGGTTCACGAACGCGCGCGCCGCCCGGCCGAACTCGGCGGGGCCGGAGAATCCGCCGAGTTCGTGCTGGCTGGCGAGGTGCGGTTCGAGGGAGGCGAAGCCGGCATAGCCGTCGTCGCGCAGCGCCGTGAGCGTCCGCAGCAGCTGGCCGTCGCCGTGGCCGGCGGGCACGACCTCGGCGGTGGCCGCGATCGCGTCCTTGACCTGCAGGTACTCCAGGTGCGGGCGCAGCAGCGCGTACCCGTCGTCGTAGGGCCGCACCCCGACCTGCACGAAGTTCGCGTTGTCCCAGGCGACACGCAGCGCGGGCGAGTCGACAGCCTCGACGAGGTCGGCGACCCGCTGCGGCACATCGCCGTAGATGTCCTTCTCGTTCTCGTGCAGCAGCACGACGCCGGAGTCCTCGGCGAGGGCCGCGAAGGCCCGCATCCGCGCCAGCACCGCCGCGCGGATCTCGGCCGGGGCGACCCCGGCGGGGCGGTAGAACGAAAAGATCCGGACGTACCGGCTGCCCAGCCGGTGCGCGGCCGCCACCGCGGCGCGCAGCCGGTCGAGCTCACCGCCGTCCTCGGTGGTCACGTCGACCTTCCCGACGGGCGACGCGACCGCCGAGACCGCCATGCCGCGCGCGTCGACCGCCTCGGCCAGGGCGTCCAGTTGGGCGTCGCCGAGCTCCACCACGTTGGTGCCCCACGCGCTGCGCACCTCGATGTGCCGGGCACCGAGGGCACCGAGCACCGCGAGCTGCACCGCCGGCTCGGGATCGATCTCGTCGCCGAAGCCGGACAGGGTCCACGCCGTCACTTCACACCTCCCGAGGTCAGCCCACTGACGATGTACCGCTGGAAGGCGAGGTAGAGGACGACCACCGGAGCCGCGCAGACGAGGGCGGCGGCCATCATCTGCCCGTACGGCGGGATTGCGCCGCCCTCCTGCGCCGATCCGAAGACCTGCAGCACGACCGCCGCGGTGCGGGTGTCCACGTCGGTCATGACCGAGGCGAACAGCACATCGTTCCAGCCGAGCAGGAACGCGAAGACCGCCGCGACGATCAGGCCCGGCCAGCTCAGCGGGATGACGACACGCAGCAGGATCTGCCAGCTCCCGGCGCCGTCGACGCGGGCGGCCTCGATCAGCTCGCCGGGGAGCTCACGCAGGTAGGTCACCATGATCCAGGTGGAGAACGGCAGCCCGAACGTGAGGTAGGTGACGACAAGCGACCACCGGGTGCCGATCGTCGGCACGCCGAGGCTGCTGCCGATCGTCGCGAAGAGCACGAAGACCGGCAGGAGCAGCAGCGTGCCGGGGATCGACTGCATGCCCAGCAGCGCGCGCAGCACGGTGCGCCGGCCCCGGAACCGGTGCCGGACCAGGACGTACGCCGAGAAGACCGCGACCGCCGCGCAGGTCACCGCCACCGTGCCGGCGACGAGCAGGCTGTTCGCGAGCCCCCGGCCGAGCGGGACCGTCGACCAGATCCGGACGTAGTTGCCGACGCTGATCCGCTCCGGCCAGAACTCACCGGCGGCCACGGCCAGGTCGGTGTTGACCGAGGCGAGAAGGACGTAGCCGACCGGCGCGCCGACGATGGTCAGCAGGACCACCGTCAGGCCGATCTGCAGTGGTCGCGGCAGCAGGCGATGCACGGAGTTCATGCGGCGGCCTCCGGCTCGTCGAGTCTGACGGTGCGCAGATAGACCAGCAGCGGGACCAGGATCAGCACCAGCGAGATCACGGCCATCGCCGCGCTCAGTCCGAACCGCAAATTCTGGAAGCTCTCCACGTACGTCAGCACCGGTAGCACCTCCACGTCGTGCGGGCTCGGAACGCCGAACAGTACGAACGGCAGGGTGAAGCTGTTCACCATGTGCAGCAGCGAGATGATCGCGGCGAGCGCTACCGGGGGGCGCAGCAGCGGGAGGATGAGGTGGCGCAGCTTCGCCCGCCACTGCGCGCCGTCGAGCGCGGCGGCCTCGTGCAGGCTGTCGTCGATGCCCTGCAGGCCGGCCAGTGCGAGCAGGTAGACCAGCGGCCAGCCCGACCAGGCCTGCACGACGATCAGGGCAAGGTAGCTCTTCGGCCCGTTCAGCCACAGGCCGCCGGTGATGCCCACTGTCGCCAGGCCCTGGTTGGCGACCCCGTCGGGTTGCAGGATGATCCGCCAGATGGTGCCGACGACGAAGGCGGGCAGCACGTACGGGATGAGGTAGAGGGACCGGATCAGCGACCGCCCGCGGAACGGCAGGTGGGTGGTCAGCGCGGCGGCGACCCCCAGCGGCAACGCGAGCAGCGTCGCGATCACCGCTGCGGACCCGCTGACCCAGATGGCGTGCGGCAGGCTGGTGCGGCCCACCGCCTCGACGTAGTTGTCGACGCCGACGAAGGGCGCCGACAGCCACTGCCGGAAGGTGTACTGGTCGAGGTCGAGCAGCGACATCACCAGCGCGACGACGAACGGCACGACGATGACGGTCAGGGTGAGCAGCCCGCCGGGCGCGAGCAGCCACACCGCGGCACCGCCTGCGGTCGCGCCGCGACGGCGGCGCGGCGGGGACGGGCGGGCCACTCCGGCCCGGCGCGCATCGCCGGTGCCCGGAGCGTCCGCCGTCGCTGGGTCGGTGACCGTCATCTACTTCGCCTTGTCCAGCGCGGCCTGCACCTCGGACTGGGCCTGGGTGAGCAGGGCGTTGAGAGACGCGTCGTCGACCTTGCCGGCGGCGAGCTTCGGCACCGACTGGACGACCACGTTGACCAGCGCGAGCTGCGCCTTGCTCCACCCGCCGTGGAACGGAGTGCCGTGTGACTTCGACGCCGAGTCCACGATGGCCGCGAGCGCCGGGTCGGCGACCAGCCGGTTCGCCAGCTCCGCGTTCGTCGGCAACTCGCCGAAGGTCCGGTAGTAGGCCTCCTGCGACTCGGCGGTGGTCAGCATGTTCACCAGGCGCAGCGCCAGGTCCTGGTTCTTGCTGTATTTGGCGATCACCAGGTTGTCACCGGAGAGGATGCTGGTGGCGCCGACGCCGCCCGGCGGCAGGGTGGTGGCGCCCGGCGGGACGGTCGGCATGACGGCGTAGCCGTACTTGCCGGCGACCGCGGACTTGTCAAGCGTGACCTTCGAGGTCGCCGAGACCATCGGCAGGAAGGCGGCCTTGCCGGCGCCGAACGCGGCGATGGCCTGAGCGTTCTTCCAGCCGGTCGCCGCCGGGTCGACGACCTTGTCGGTGGCGAGCCAGCCGAGGTACGTCTGGTAGGCCCTGACCGTGACCGGATCGGTCAGCCGCGCCTTTCCGTCGGAGACCAGCGGGTTGCCGGCCTGGATGCTCATCGCCCAGATGAACTTCCACGGGTCGAAGCCGTCGCCGTAGGCCACGGCCAGGCCGTATCTGCCGGCCCCGGTCAGCTGTCTGGCCTGCTGCCGCAGGCCGTCCCAGGTGCTGGCCGGCTTGTCGATGCCCGCCGCGGCCAGCAGTTCCTTGTTGTACGCCATGACGAACGGGCGGCTGGTGAAGGGGATGCCGACCTCGTGCGTGGCGTCCGGGCCGGAGATGCCGAGGGTGGCCGGCAGGAACCGGTCCCGGCCGCCGATCTTCGTCCACTGGTCGGCGGTGAGGTCGACGAACGCACCGGTGGAGTATGCCGTCGGGGTGAAGGTGGTGCCGAGGGCATAGATGTCCGGCCCCTGCCCGGAGAGCATCGATGTCTGGATCTTGGTGAGTTCGTCGGTGGGGCTGGCGAAGGTCTCGAACGTGACCTTCGCCCCGGCCTGCTGCTGGAACTTCGCCGAGACGTCGGCGAACCACTGCTTCTGCTCCGTGGGATAGATCGAGTTCGCCCCGATGAGCACGTTGAGCGTCCTGCCGTCCTCGGCGGAGCTACCGGAGCCGCAGGCGGTGACGGGTATGGCGACCGTGACGGCCAGGGCCGCCGCGAGAAGTGCACGGGTGGCGTTCATCTCTGCTCCTTGGGTGGTGGCTGTCCGGAGAGGAATGGTGTGGAAAACACATAGCCAGACGCCCGGGAATTCCCCGGTTCGATGAACCGTGCGAGGGAACGTAACAACCACGGAAACCGGGTGGCAATCGGTTGCCATTAATTGCCATCGATGCTCTGCTGATGTCCATGAACCCCGAAGGCGCGTCCTCTCCCCGTGCGGCGGTACGCCGGGAGGGCCGCGTGACCATCAACGACATCGCTGCCCTCACCGGCGTTGCCGCCTCCACCGTGTCCAGGGCGCTGAGCCGGCCCGACCGGGTCAACCGGGTCACTCGGGAACGCATCCAGGCCGCCGCCCGCGAGCTGAACTACGTACCCAACACCCAGGCGCGGGCGCTGTCGTCGGGGCGTACCGAAACGGTCGCCCTGCTCGTCTCCGACGCGACGAACCCGTTCTACTTCGGACTGATCCGCGGCGCGCAACAACAACTGCGCGCCGCCGGCCACGCCCTGCTGCTGATCGACACCGAAGACTCGGCCGAGCTGGAGAACCACCTGCTGCACAAGGTCCGCCGGTCGGTCGACGGGGTGATCCTCGCCGCCTCCCGCCTTCCCGAGCAGACCCTCTCCGTCATCGCCGCCGAACTGCCGGTCGTCACCATCAACCGCAACGTCCCCCGGGTGCGCAGCGTCGTCATCGACAGCCCGGACGGAGTGATGCAGGCCGTCGAGCACCTGGTCTCGCTGGACCACCGGGCGATCGCGTACGTCGCCGGACCGCCGTCCTCCTGGGCCAACGAAGCCCGGTGGCGGGCGATGCGGACCGCGATGGCCCGACACGGCCTCACTGCGACCCGCGTCGGACCGTTCGGCGTGTCCCGCAGCTCCGGGTCGGTCGCCGCGGACGCGCTGCTGAACACCGGCGCCACCGCCGGCGTCACCTTCAACGACCTGCTGGCGATCGGCATCCTGCGGCGGCTGGCCGAACGCGGCGTCGACGTCCCCGGCGAGATCAGCGTGGTGGGCTGCGACGACATCTTCGGCGCCGACTTCTGCAGCCCTCCGCTGACCACCCTCACCGCGCCGATCGAACAGGCCGGCCGGGTGGCGGTGTCGATGCTGCTGGACCACCTTGAGCATCTGGGGGAAACGGCATCCCGTCAGACCGTGTTGCTGCCCACGCACCTGACCATCCGGCAGTCCAGCGGGCCGGCCCCGCGCCGGTGACCACTCGCCGGCCGCCTCCCGGACTGGTTTCATGCTCACCACACGGCCACCTTCGACACCGCGCTACCCGAGGTGTTTCTCGACGTGTTCGAGGCGTTCGACGAAGGCGAGTATTACCACGGCGGCGATGCTTCGGAGGATCCGGAGAAGGCCTACACCCGCCCGATGATCAAAGAAGTACTGGCACGTGGCGATACACGAAGGTTCAGCTCAGCACCCGAACAGTGACGCCTCCTATGCCGCACCGGATCATCGCGCACGATCTCCGACCCGCTCATCGGCATGAGCGGACGTCGCCCGACTGACGACCGGGAGCACCATGGCTGACATGTTCGGGTTCGCCGAAGAGGTCTGCAGCCTGAAGGTCCTGGTCGGGGCACTGCCTGTGGGATCGGTGTCTCGAATGACGGAACTACGGCGGACTCCAGCAAGCTCACCCGCAACTCCACAGCTCCAGCAAGCTGTTTGAGGCGACCGCCGCAGGTTCACCCACCACGACGGTCACCGCCAACCCCGATGGCCTGGTCGAATTGACCCAGAGCGCCGTGCCGACTCGCAAACGTATCGACGGCCAGTGGAATGACCTTGGTCAGCCCTTAACGGAGGGCCGAGGCGCTAACGGATGGTGAAGGTCAGCGGGTTCGAGATGCCGAGGCCGCCGTGGGAATCGTGGACCCACACGGTGAAGGTGGACGACGTGCCGGCCGACAGGGCCGTCTGGAACTGGTAGCGCTGTCCGCTGTTGGTCGGCGTCACGGCCAGCCGGGTTGCGCCGAGGTAGAACTCCACCCGGCTGACGAGGTCCCCGGGATCGGTGTCGGCGACGTCGGCGACCAGCGTGACGGTCGTCGGCTCGACGAAGTAGGTCTGCCCGCCGGGGGTGCTCAACGCCACCGCCGGCGGGTGGTTGGTGCCGGTGGACGCCGGCGTCACCACCGTGACCAGCAACGGCGGCGCAGCGCCAGACAGCGACTGGTCGGTGCCGGCCGAGACGTACAGCACGAAGGTGGTGCTGGTGCCGGGCTCCCCGATCGGTGGTGTCCACAGCGCCTCGTACCGGTCACCGGTCGTCCTCACCCCCCGGGCCGCCGTGACGCCGTCCACCCGGAACGACACCGAGGTGATGCTGTGTCCGCCTCCCACGGTCGCGGTCGCCGCCAGCAGGACGGTTCCCGGCGTGGTGTACACCGCGCCGGCGGTCGGGCTGAGCCAGGTGACGATCGCCGGGTAGTCAGCGACCGGCGGTGTGGTCGTCCAGGTCGGCGTCACGCTGGGCAGGACGCCGCCGGTGCACGTGACGCCGTTGAGCGTAAAGGACGCCGGTATGGGGTTGCTGCCCGACCAGGCGCCAACGAAACCGATGTTCGCGGAGCCATTGGTGGCCAGGGTCGCGTTCCAGCCCAGATTGGTCGCGCTGACCTGCTGGCCCGCCTGGACCCAGGTGGCACTCCAGGTTTGCGTGAGCCGCTGGTCGACTGCAGGGAACGCGAACCGCAGCGTCCACCCGTTGACTAGGTCACCCAAGTTGGTGACCGCGATGTCGGCGTGGAAGCCACCGGTCCACTGGCTGGTGACGACGTAGTTCACCCGACACCCGGCCGCCGCGTTCGCCGCACTGGCGTGTGAGATCGCGGCCATCATCGCGACCATGGCAACAGCGATGGCGGCCACAGCAGTCAGCGACTTCCGCATGGCACACCTCGCCGTATATAACTAGACGTCTATGAATATGTCGACTGTCCTGCTGCTCCGCCTTCCTGTCAAGGCACGCACGGCAGTCCTGCCGCCGGCAGGACAACGGACAGCCCGCCCATGGTTGATCGGTAGCGGCCACAGCGCCGAGCAGGCAGAAGAGTGGATAGCGCAGCTTCCCGCCTGGACCGCGACCGACCGCCAGGTCCTGGACGACTCGGCGTCAAAGAACGCAACGAAGTGGGCGGCCAAGTCCCGGCAGAGCACCGAGCGTCGGGTACGCGACCTCGCAGTGTGGACCGGCGAGTGGGCAGATCACCAGACCGACGGCCATCAGTCAGCCCTGAGCCACAGCGCGGGGCACCCTCGTGATGTGGGCGCCGGTGCCGCTCTGCCGCCACAGTGGAAGCTGGCCGACACCGGCTTCCTCATGACGACGACACACCGGGCCGATTCCGACACAACTCCTCCATCGCCGTACACCGCACGGCCTCGGACTCCGGCGATGTTGTCACTGCTATCGTTCTCGACCTTTAGGGGCAGGTCGCCGCGTCCGGCAGGCTCACGACCGCCGACGCATTCGGGATCGTCGACCAGGTCGAAACCGCACCTGCACACCGGAGCCGCGGACTGGGCAACGTGGTCATGCGCTCGCTCGCGCCGCCTGCCCTCCGACTCGGCCCGGACACCGGTGTCCTGGTCGCTACTGACGACGGCCACCGTCTTTATCGAGCTCTCGCATGGACAGTACGCACACCCGTCGTGGCCGCGTACATACCAGAGCCAGAAGTGCCTGATCCACGCACGCTCGTCGGCAAAGTCATGCGTCGCCAGCTACGGGCCTGCGGCCATGTACGCCAGCTTTCCGCTCACCTGCTGCGCTTCACCAATGTAGTTGGTGCGCCGTCCGTGTCAGGCAGCGTGCTTGCGTCTGCGGCGACGGCCTCCACGCTTCCCTCCTTCCTGCTGTCCCCGCCAACCCCATCCAACCGAAGGCGAACCCGATACTGGTAGCGCCGTGCTCTGGTCTGATCTTGCACCGCTCGAGCGCGACGGTGCCCGAGGGAGTCAGTTAGAAGCGACGCCACTCGTCGAGCCACTGGTCGGCCAGATGCGATGGGACTCCAGCTCGGGCAGTGAGTTCAATAAACGCGTCGCAGGCTTCCTCTCGGCGCAGCGTGTCGATGATGTCGTACTTCTGCTCGATACCGTTGAGCGCCTCAACCAGGGTGCGCATCACCGCTTCAGCTTCGCCCGCACACCGATCACGGTCCTGCGGAAGCTTGTCAATAGCGCGGACCGCGCTGGCGTATGCCTTGCAGGCGGCGGCTCCGCCTCGGGCGTCGTCGTCGACCCAGTCTCGGAACGGGTTGTTCAGGTTGGCGACCAGCCACGTGTCGTGCTTCGCGCCGCCAATGACCAGGCTCACCCCGGCGCCGCGGTAGCGGGCTTTCAAAGCCGGCACGATCGATCGGCGTAGACCGCTGATGCTCAGCTGCGTCAGTGAGGTCAGGTCCGGTAATGTTCCCGCGTCCAAACCGTAGCCATCGGCAAGCTCGATAACAGTCAGACGAGGCAGACCGGCTAGCGCTGCGGCGTCGACCAGCCGGCCCGGGGGCTTGCGCCAGAAGATCCGGAAGCCCTCCAGCTTCTCCGCTTCCCGTACGGCAGCGGCGGACAAAGTGCCTCCACCATCCAGGGCGACCTCTCGAACACCGCGCAGACCGGCAGGACCCGTCGTTTCCGCGTCGGCGCCGCCCAGGGTGAGATGAAGCCAGCGGCCGTCATCCGCCGCGCACACAACGAGACTGGGGTCCACTGCCGCCAGCTCGAGGCCGTGCAGGCCACGGGGCAGCCGAACCTCGCCGTGGAACGCGGCGACGGCGACACTGAACCGATCCGCTTCGAGCTGTACTGGCTGCCTGTGGCCCAGGGACACGTTCTGGCCGCCGGCCAATCTGCCCTGCTCGGAAGGCTTTGATTGAGGGCCTCAAGCCGCCCGATGGAAGACCGCATCCGACCGGCCGTGATCCTGGAACGCCTTCGGCTGGCTGTAGGTCCGATTGCGTCCCGTGCCCGCTGCGCATCACACTTCCTGGCCCACGGACGGCCCATGGTGGCTTCCAGCCAGCCATAGCCCTCGCCGCGCTGATCGTGCTTATCCGTACGGCTGATGTGGGTAGCGTTCGAGGCCATGGAGTCGCGGACATTCCACGTAAGAGGTTCTGTACTGCACGTTGGCGTGACGGGCCGTGGGCCTGACGTCGTCGTCCTGACCGGTGGCCCGGGTTGTGTGCAGTACCTGGAACGGGATGAGATCTCGCCGCTGAACCACCGCGCCTGGTACCCCGAACCGCGCGGCGTTGGTCGCTCGGGCGGCGGCCCGCACACCATGGAAGAGGCAATTGCTGATCTTGAAGGAATCCGTGAGGCGGTCCGCGTCGACACCTGGATCGTGGTAGGCCATTCGTGGGGATGCGATCTGGGTGTGCGCTACGCGGTCGAACATCCGGAGACAGTGACCGCGCTGATCGGCATCGCTGGCAGAGGTCCCCAGCGTGACCGCACCTGGTCCGAGGCATACGAAGCGGGCAAGGCCGGCGAGCCCGTTGTCGACATCGGCTGGGTGCCCGAAGTGCATGCAGCTCTCAGCGATTCGTTCACCGCATGGATTCATCAACCCGATCTGTGGCGCGGACTGGCCGCCTGCGCCGTGCCGATGCATTTCATCGCAGCCGGCGATGACATCCGCCCGTCGTGGCCCCTGGCGCAGGTCGCCACGCTGGTTCCACGCGGAAGGCTCTCGACCGTCCCTGGCGTACCGCATGACTTCTGGTTCACCCATCCTGAGGTGTGGACCAAGACCGTTACGGATGCCTGCGCCGATCTCGGGGCCTCCACCTCCGGGAATGCTGGCAACCCGGCGTGAGAGAACTCTGTGGCAGCGACCGTCCTGTCGCCCCTAGCTTGCTGATCTGTCGCACATCACCTGGCTGAGCTGCGTCGCACATCAGCTGTCTGGCGGACCACAATCGCACTGGCCGCTGAAGCTTGACCGGCGGTCAAGCAGCGCTAGCCAGCTCAACTTGACTGATCTTGGTCCCCAGAACGGCGAAAGGGCCGACCCGGTTTCCGGATCAGCCCTTTGACCTGCGTCGGGACGGCCGGATTCGAACCGACGACCCCTTGACCCCCAGTCAAGTGCGCTACCAAGCTGCGCCACGTCCCGCCCCCGCGTGGTTTCCCCCGCGACAGCCGCTAAAGCTTAGCGCAGCACCTCGCGCCCGTCCGCACAGGCCCCACCCGGGTCGTACGAGTCGCGAACCACCGCACACCCCCTACAGCGTCCTAGGAGGGTGGGGGTGAAGAAATGCCGGACGGACCGCGATGGCCCATCCGGCATTTCGACGCGCAGAACAGGTCAGCCGTGCGCCTTGCCGCGGCCGCCGGGCCCGAGCTTCTTGCGGGGGCGTACCGAGATCTCGATGGGGCTGCCCTCGTACCCGAACTCCTCGCGCAGCTTGCGCTCGACGAAGCGCTGGTAGCCGGCGTCCAGGGGGCCTGTGGTGAAGAGCACGAACCGCGGCGGCGCCACCCCGGCCTGGGTGGCGAACAGGATGCGCGGCGCGCGCCCACCGCGCACCGGGTGCGGGGTGGCCTGCACCAGCGCGGTCAGCCACTGGTTGAGGTGCGCGGTCGGCACCCGGGTCTCCCAGCTGGCGAGGGCCTTGTTCAGGGCCGGGGCCAGCTTGTCCACCGCGCGGCCGGTCATCGCCGACAGATTCAGCCGGATCGCCCACGGGATGCGGCGCAGCTCCCGGTCGATTTCCTTGTCCAGGTAGTACCGGCGGTCGGCGTCGACCAGGTCCCACTTGTTGAACGCGATGACGAGCGCCCGGCCGGCCTCGGTGACCATTGTCAGGATCCGCTGGTCCTGCTCGCTGATCGGCTCGCTGGCGTCCAGCAGGACCACGGCCACCTCGGCGGCCTCGATCGCGCCGGCGGTGCGCAGGCTGGCGTAGTACTCGGTGCCGCTGGCCTTGCCGACCCGTTTGCGCAGGCCGGCCGTGTCGACGAGCTGCCAGGTCTGACCGCCGATGTCGACAAGGCTGTCCACCGGGTCCACAGTGGTGCCGGCGACCGAGTCGACGACTGCCCGCTCCTCGCCGGAGAACCGGTTGAGGAGGCTGGACTTGCCCACGTTCGGTCGACCGACGAGCGCGACGCGGCGCGGCCCGCGCGGCCGGTTCTCCACGATCGCCGGGGCTTCCGGCAGCGCGGAGAGGATGGCGTCCAGCAGGTCACCGGAGCCGCGCCCGTGCAGCGCGGACACCGGGAACGGCTCACCGAGGCCGAGCGACCACAGCGAGGTGGCCTCCATCTCGATGGCGGTGTTGTCGGCCTTGTTCGCCACCAGGATCACCGGCTTGGCGCTGCGGCGCAGCATCTTCACCGCGGCCTCGTCCACGTCGGTGGAGCCCACCATCGAGTCGACCACGAAGAGGACCACGTCGGCGGTGACCACCGCCGTCTCGGCCTGCGCCGCGATGGCCGCGGCCCGGTCCTTCGCGTCCGGTTCCCAACCGCCGGTGTCCACCACGGTGAACGACCGGCCGTTCCACTGCGCGTCGTACGGCACGCGGTCCCGGGTCACGCCGGGAACGTCCTCGACGACCGCCTGCCGACGGCCGATGATCCGGTTGACAAGTGTGGACTTGCCCACGTTGGGGCGGCCCACCACGGCCACCACCGGCTGCGGGCCCGTCGGCTCCTCAAGGATGACGTCGGGCTCGCGCAGCTCGACCCATCCCGCACCCTCGCTCATGCCGCTCCTCCGCTTCGCTCCGGAGCGCCATGAGGCACGACCGCGCTGAACCCAATGACTCGCTCGCTACGCTCGCTCATGCCGCTCCTCCGCTTCGCTCCGGAGCGCCATGAGGCACGACCGCGCTGAACCCAATGACTCGCTCGCTACGCTCGCTCATGCCACTCCCCGCTCGGTGAGCAGGTCACGCAGCCGGGCGACGACCTCGTCGATGCCCAGCTCGGTGGTGTCCAGCACGACGGCGCCCGGCGCCTGGGCCAGCGGGTTGACCTTGCGGGTCGAGTCGAGCCGGTCGCGGCGGGCCAGGTCGGCGGCGGTGGCCGCCACGTCGGCGGCGTCCTCGGCGCTGCGCCTGGCGGCACGGGCCGCCTCGGAGGCGGTGAGGAAGACCTTCAGGTCGGCGTCCGGCGCCACGACGGAGCCGATGTCGCGTCCCTCGACCACCATCCGACCGGCGTTGACGATCATCTCGCGCTGCCGGGCAACCAGCAGCTCACGAACGGCCGGCACGGCGGCGACGGCGGAGACCGCTCCGGTCACCTCCGGGCCCCGGATGTGCGCGTCCACGCCCACGCCGTCGACGGTCACGGCGTACCCCTGCGGGTGTGTGCCGATGTGCAGCTTGACCTCGCCGGCGACCTTCGCCACCGACGCGGCGTCGGTGAGGTCCACGCCGGAGCGCAGCACGGCCCACGTGATCGCCCGGTACATCGCCCCGGTGTCCAGGTAGCGCGCACCGATGCCGACGGCGAGGCGCCGCGACACGGTGGACTTACCCGAACCGGACGGCCCGTCCACAGCGACCACACATCGCCCGGCCCGTACGTTTTCCTCCACCGTGTCCTCCTCAGCCCGTACCTCACGGATCGCCCGGTGCTCTGGCGCCGCAAGCGGTTTGTCAATCGTCATCAATCATGCCCGGGGTCCGCGACGGACCCACGCGCGACACCGCCCGAGGCGACCCACGCCACCTCCGGCGGCCGCGTACCCGGCCGTCGCGAGCCTACCGGCAGCCGTACCCCGAACTCGGGGGTCAGTCACCCACCGCGTGGAACAGGGCGGCGACCTCCGCGTTGGTCAGCCGCCGGATCCGCCCGGTGCGCAGGTCGCCGAGCCGGATCGGCCCGATCGCGGTACGCACCAGCCGGGTCACCGGGTGCCCGACCTCGTCCATCAACCGCCGGACGATGTGCTTGCGTCCCTCGTGCAGGCTCAGCTCCACCTGGGCGGATTTACCGAGCGTGTCCACGACCTTGAACGAGTCGACGGTGACCGGCCCGTCCTCCAGCTCGACGCCGGCCAGCAACCGCTTGCTGAGGTTGCGCGGGATCGGCCCCACCACCTCGGCGAGGTAGGTCTTGAGCACCTGGTACGAGGGGTGCATGAGCTTGTGCGCGAGGGTGCCGTCGTTGGTGAGCAGCAGCAGGCCCTCGCTGTCCGCGTCGAGCCGCCCGACGTGGTAGACCCGCTGCTCGAGCCGGGCGCCGATGAAGTCGGACAGCTCGTTGCGTCCCTTGTCGTCCGCCATGGTGGTGACCACCCCGCGCGGCTTGTTCATCGCCACGTAGACCAGGCGGACATCGACCTGGAGGCGCTCGCCGTCCACGTGGATCACCGAAATGGCCGGGTCGACCTTGTCGCCGAGCTTGGCGACGCGCCCGTCCACCGTCACCCGGCGCCGGAAGATCAGGTCCTCGCAGGCACGCCGGGAACCCACGCCGGCGGCGGCGAGCACCTTCTGCAGGCGCTCCGCCCCCTCGTAGACGGGGGCGTCGGACTTCGGGGAACGGTTATCGGGTCGCATCAGCAAGCTCTTCTACGTCGTCGGGCAGGAAGGGTGCGAGGGGTGGCAGCTCGTCGACGGTGTTCAGCCCGAGCTTCTCCAGGAACAGCGTGGTGGTCCGGTAGAGGAACGCCCCGCTGTCCGGTTCGGCGCCGCACTCCTCGACGAGGCCGCGAGTGACAAGCGTACGGATCACGCCGTCGCAGTTGACACCCCGGATGGCCGAGATCCGCGACCGGGTCACCGGCTGCTTGTACGCGACCACGGCCAGAGTCTCCAACGCCGCCTGGGTCAGCCGCACGGACTGCCCGTCCAGGACGAACCGCTCGACGTACGTAGCGTATTCCGGCCGGGTGTACAACCGCCAACCGCCCGCCGCCCGGCGCAGCTCGAACCCGTGCCCGGCGGCCGTGTAGCCGGCGGCGATCTCGTCGAGCATCGGCCCGATCCGCTCGGCCGACTGCTCCAGCACCTGGGCCAGGACCAGCTCGCTGACCGGTTCGTCCACCACCAGCAGGATCGCCTCCAGCGCGCCGCGCAGCTCGCCGTCGGGCAGGTCGGGCGCGGGCTCCGGCGCGGCCGTCACCCGCCGCCGCCCCACAACCTCCCGCCGAGGTACGCCCCCAGCCCCGCCCGCCACACCCGCCCCGGCCTCCGCGGCTGCCCCGATCGTCTCAATCGACTCGGCCGGCTCGGCAGCCTCGGCCGTCTCGATCCAGGCGGCCGGCTCGACAGCTCCGGCCGGCTCGGCGAGCTCGATGGGTGGGGCATCCTCGACCAACTCGGCCAGGTCCGCCGGTTCGGTGGGTCTGTCAGCGATCTTGGAAGATTCCGGCCCCTGGAGGGGCGGTTTGCTTCCAAGATCTTCTGCGGCCGTCGGCGGGACGGTGACCGCCGTGGCCGCGAGTTCCTTGTCGCCTTCGCTGTGGACGTCGGCGGCATCGGAAGACTCGGAGACCGTGTGTGCACCAAGCTGCTCGGGCACCTCCGGCACCGCCGGCACCTCGGGGACAGCGGCGGACGCGAGAGCGTCGGCAGCCTCGGCAGCGCCGGGAGGCTCGGCAGCCTCGGGAGAGCCGGCGGCCTCGGGGGACTTGGGGGCCTCGGCCGGGGTGAGGGCTGGTGGGCGGGGGCGGTCCCACGGGGGAACCCAGGCGGCGGCCTGGTCGGCCAGGGAGTCCCGGCGTTCCTCGTCACTCATCCCGCTCACCCTCCGTCGTTGCCGTCCCGCCCGCTCCGGTGGACTCCGGCTCGCTCTCCCCCGCCGACTCCGGCCCGGCCACGAACGCCGACACCGACCCGGTCTCACCGGCCGATTGCGGTCCGGCCACGAACGCCGATCCCGACCCGGTCTCGCCCGCCGACTGCGGTCCGGGCTCAGCCGCCCACTCCGGCCCGGCCACGAAGGCCGACACCGACGCCGACTCACCCGCCGACTGCGGTCCGGGCTCAGCGGCCGACTGCGGTCCAGCCTCGGCCGACTGCGGGCCAGGTTCGGCGGCCGACTGCGGTCCGGGTTCGCCTGTCGGCTCCGGGGCTGCGGGCGGGTCGGGGTCGGCGGGGGTGCCTGCGTACTCGTCGACGTGCAATTCGGTCTCGCCGTCGACCGGGCCGGTCCAGCGCACGGTCAACTCCTCCAGGGCCTGTTCCTGCACGAAGGCCACCAGACCCTCCCGGTACAGCTCCAGCAGCGCCAGGAACCGCGCCACCACCTCCAGGGTGGCCTCGCAGTCCACGCACAGCAGCGAGAACGTCGCCGTGCCGGCCCGGCGCAGCCGGGACGCGAGGATCGCCGCGTGTTCGCGGACGCTTACCCGGACCATGTGCACGTGGGCGATCGACACCTCGGGCACGGGCTTCGGGGTCATCGCCCGCACGGCCAGCTTCAGCAGCCGCTGCGGGCCGATGCCGAGCACCAGGTCGGGCAGCGCCTCGGCGTAGCGGGGCTCCAGTCTGACCGCCCGGGGATACCGGCGACCGCCGACCGCCTCCAACTCGGCGATGTGGGCAGCCGCCTCCTTGTACGCCTTGTACTGCAGGAGCCGGGCGAAGAGGAGGTCGCGTGCCTCGAGCAGGGCCAGGTCGGCCTCGTCCTCCACCTCGGCGGCGGGCAGCAGCCGGGCCGCCTTCAGGTCGAGCAGGGTCGCGGCGATGAGCAGGAACTCGCTGGCCTCGTCGAGGTCCCAGCTGTCGCCCATGGCGCGGATGTAGGCGATGAACTCGTCGGTGACCGTGTGCAGGGCCACCTCGGTGACGTCGAGCTTGTGCTTGCCGATCAGTTGCAGCAGCAGGTCGAACGGCCCGGTGAAGTTGGCCAGCCGCACCGTGAAGCCGGTGGCCGGCGGGTCGGCAGCGGGGTCGGCGGGCGGCACACCGTCGACCACGGCCGCGGCTTCGGGCGGGTCGAGGGGCGGCGCGGTCACCGCACGACCGTAGTCCACGAAGCGGACACCTGGCGTTCCGGCTACCGCTCCGACTGGGCGGCGATCACCTCGCGGGCCAGCTGACGGTAGTTGCGCGCCCCGGAGGACGCCGGGTCCATCGTCGTGATCGGCGCACCGGCCACGGTGGACTCGGGGAACTTCACCGTCTTGGTGATGACCGTCTGGTAGACCTTGTCGCCGAACGCCTCGACCACCCGCTGGAGCACCTGCCGGCAGTGGGTGGTGCGGCTGTCGTACATGGTGGCGAGGATGCCTTCGAGTTCCAGATCGAAGTTGAGCCGCTCACGCACCTTGTCGATGGTGTCCAGCAGCAGCGCGACGCCGCGCAGGCTGAAGAACTCGCATTCGAGCGGGATGAGCACGCCGTGCGCGACGGTCAGCGCGTTGATCGCCAGCAGGCCGAGTGAGGGCTGGCAGTCGATCAGGATGTAGTCGTACTCCTTGCGGACCGAGCGCAGCACCCGGGCCAGCGCCATCTCCCGGGCGACCTCGTTGACGAGCTGGATCTCGGCGGCGGAGAGGTCGATGTTGGCCGGCAGCAGGTGCAGACCCGCGACGTCGGTCTTGATGAGGACGTCCTCGGCCATCACGTCGTCCTGCATGAGCAGGTTGTAGACGGACAGGTCGAGGTTGTGCGGGTTGACCCCCAGGCCCACCGAGAGCGCGCCCTGCGGGTCGAAGTCGACAAGCAGGACCTTGCGGCCGTACTCGGCGAGCGCCGCGCCCAGGTTGATGGTGGTGGTGGTCTTGCCGACGCCGCCCTTCTGGTTGGCCATCGCGATGATGCGAGCCGGGCCGTGCCGATCGGTGGGCATCGGCTCGGGGATCGGCTTGCGCATGGTGTAGGCAGCCGGGTCCGCCGGACCCAGGTCCGCGCCGAGCGTGGCCTGCTGCTCGCGGAGCTCCGACGTCCAGGTCTCGGCACGGTCACCGTTGCCAGCCATGTCCTCGTTGCCCCCTCCCGACGACCCACCCGGCGTCGGAGCCGTCCGACGTCCTTCGCGGCGCCGCTGCGCACCCCGGTCGTGTCGCCCCAGGAGGTCCGCGCCGATGCCGACTGTACGCCACCGACCAGCAGGGCGTTCGGCACCGGCCCGGCGTGTCGGGGCCGACGACCGCCGGGGGTCAGCCGAGGGCGCGCGGGTGGGCGGTGGCGTACACCTCGCGCAGCCGCTCGACGGTGACGAGGGTGTAGACCTGGGTGGTGGTCACCGAGGCGTGGCCGAGCAGTTCCTGGACGACCCGCACGTCGGCGCCGCCGTCGAGCAGGTGGGTGGCGTACGAGTGGCGCAGGGTGTGCGGGGAGACCGCTGCGGCGCCCTCGACCGGCAGGCCGGCCCGCCCGGCGGCGCGGCGCAGGATGGCCCAGGCGCCCTGCCGGGACAGTGCTCCGCCGCGCGCGTTGAGGAACACCGCGGGGGTGCCCCTGCCGGCGGCGGCCAGCCCGGGGCGGGCCCGGACCAGGTAGGCGCGGACGGCGTCGACCGCGTACCCGCCGATCGGCACCAGCCGCACCCGACCGCCCTTGCCGCGCAGCAGCACGGTGCCCTCGTCGGTGTCGAGGTCGTCGATCGCGGCGCCGATCGCCTCGGAGATCCGCGCGCCGGTGCCGTACAGGAACTCAAGCAGCGCCCGGTCGCGCAGCGCGAGCGGCGCGTCCTCGCCCGTCGCGGTGATCGGGCCGGCGGTCTCCAGGAGCCGGATCACGTCGTCGACTCCCAGCGCGCGGGGTAGCCGGCGCGGCGGGGTGGGCGGGCGGACGTCGCGGCTGGGGTCGGCGCCGGCCAGCCCCTCCCTCAGCGCGAAGCGGTGCAGGCCGCGGACCGCGCTGGCCGCGCGGGCGGCGGACGACACGGCGAGGGGCGGATGGTCGTCGTCGCCGGCGCGCAGTCGGGCCAGGTGCGACTCGACGACGCCGGCGCCGACCGACGCGAGGTCGGCGACGCCGGCGTCGGCCAGGGTCGTGAGATAGCGGTCGAGATCCCGGCGGTACGAGGCGAGGGTGTTCGCGGACAGGCCGCGCTCGACGGTGAGGTGGTCGAGGTAGCCGCGGACGGCACGACGCAGGGCCGGCGCGGGCTCCGCGCCCACGCCGGCCTGCTGCGCGTCCCCGCTCAGACCGCCACCGCTCAGGCCAGGACGTCGGCCAGCGGGAGCACTGTCATGCCGTGCGCGTCGGCGACCGGACCGTAGGTGACCTGGCCGTCGTGGGTGTTCAGGCCCAGGGCGAGGGCCGGGTCGCGGCGCAGCGCCTCGCGCCAGCCGTGGTTGGCCAACTCCAGGGCGTACGGCAGGGTGACGTTGGTAAGCGCGTAGGTGCTGGTGTTCGGCACCGCGCCGGGCATGTTCGCCACGCAGTAGAAGATCGACTCGTGCACCTTGTAGACCGGGTCGGCGTGCGTGGTCGGGCGCGAGTCCTCGAAGCAGCCGCCCTGGTCGATGGCGATGTCGACGAGCACGCTGCCCGGCTTCATCCGGGAGACCAGCTCGTTGGAGATGAGCGTCGGGGCCTTCGCGCCGGGCACCAGCACCGCGCCGATGACCAGGTCGGCGTCGAGCACGGCCCGTTCGACCTCGTACGCGTTCGAGGCGATGGTCTGCAGGTGGCCCCGGTAGATGGCGTCGGCCTGACGCAGCCGGGCGACGTTCTTGTCCAGCAGCAGCACCTCGGACTGCAGGCCGAGGGCGATGGCGGCGGCGTTCATGCCGGAGACGCCGGCGCCGATGACGACGGTCTTGGCCGCGTAGACGCCGGAGACGCCGCCGGGCAGCACGCCGCGCCCACCGCCGGTACGCATCATGTAGAAGGCGCCGACCTGCGGGGCGAGCCGGCCGGCCACCTCGGACATCGGGGCGAGCAGTGGCAACGACCGGTCGGGCAGCTCGACGGTCTCGTACGCGATGCCGGTGACCCTGCGGTCGACAAGCGCGTCCGTGCACTCCTTGGAGGCGGCCAGGTGCAGGTAGGTGAAGAGCACCTGCCCCTCGCGCATCCGGTGGTGCTCCTCGGCGATCGGCTCCTTGACCTTGAGCACCAGCTCGGCGGTGTCCCACACCTCGTCGGCGGTGGCCAGGATCGTGGCGCCGGCCGCGGCGAACTCCTCGTCGGTGATGCTGGAACCGACGCCGGCGCCGGACTCGACGAAGACCTGGTGGCCGCTGCGGGTGAACTCGTTGACGCCCGCCGGCGTGATCGCCACGCGGTACTCGTGGTTCTTGACCTCGCGTGGGATTCCGACCTTCACGATGCAGACACCTCTCTTCGGGGCTGAGTTCCCCCGACTGCGCGGTGCCACGACGGCCCCATTGCCGCCGCGGTCCACCGGTTTCCCCCGACTGCGCGGTGCCACGACGGCCCCAATGCCGCCGCGGTCCACCGGTCCCGCCGGCGGCAGTCTAGGCGCGCCCGGCCCCGCCGGGAGCCAGCACAGTGGCATCCGGTGCCCGGGTGACCTGACGGAGTGTCAGGGCGCCGAACGGGCCGGCGGTGGGACGTCACCTCAGCCGTCAGGACAGTGTTCGCCCATTATCGTCCCATCTGCCGTGTGGCGGTACGGACAGCGGGCGAGTGGATCACTAGTGTGTCCGCCCATGACCACTCCTCCTTACCAGCAGCCCGGGTACGCCCCGGGTTACTCCGACAAGAGCAAGGTCGTCGCGGGCATCCTCGGCATCCTGCTCGGCACCTTCGGGGCCGGTCGGTTCTACACCGGACACACCAAGATCGCCGTTCTCCAGCTCGTCGTGAGCCTGGTGACCTGCGGTGTCGGCGCGCTCTGGGGCGTCATCGACGGCATCATGATCCTGGTCAACGGCGGCACGGACGCGCAGGGCCGCACGCTGCGCGACTGATCGACCGGACACGGCGAAGGGGCCCCGCGGCTGACCGCGGGGCCCCTTTCGTCCGTACACCCTGGCCGGGATGGACCGGCGGCGGCGCTCAGCGCGGCAGCGGCGCGTCCGCACGGCGCAGCTGCGTGAAACCGGTGTCCCTGGCGCGGGCCGCGGCGAGCAGCCCGGCCACCGCGGACGCGTTGGTGATCTCACCGGCCAGGACCATGTCGACCGCCTCGTCCAGGGCCAGCCGGACGATCTGCAGGTCGGCCTCCTCGTCGCGGCGCTCGTGGCGCTCGGACACCGGCACGTAGGCCAGCTCCCGTGCCAGGTAGACCCGGACCAGCTCGTTGGTGAAACCCGGCGAGCTGTGCAGGTCGACGAGCACGTCGATCCGACCGGCCGTGAGGTCGGCCTCCTCGGCCAGCTCCCGCAACGCGGCGGCCGGCAACTCCTCACCGGAGACGTCCATCAGCCCGGCCGGCAGCTCCCACAGGTGCCGGCCGACCGGGTGCCGGTACTGCCGGATCAGCACCACCTGACCGGCGTCGTCGAGAGCCACCACGGCCACCGCCCCGACGTGCCGGACGAGGTCACGCAGCGCGGTCCCACCTCCCGGCATGGTCACCACCTCGCTGACCACGTCGAAGATCCGACCCCGGTAGCGCTCCTCACGGGAGCGCACCTCGTAGCGGTGCTCGACCGCGCTGGTGAGGCCGGTGCTTCGCTCGCTCCGCTCGCTCACGAGGCCGACGCGGCCTTCGTGGCGGCGCCGTTGCGGGCGGCCTTGCGCGCCGACGGGGCCTCCGACGCGGCCTCCAGGTCGACAGGCAACTGGTCGGCCTGCGAGTACGTCACGGCGGCCTTGACGAACGACGCGAACAGCGGGTGCGGGCGGGTGGGACGGCTCTTCAGCTCCGGGTGCGCCTGGGTGGCCACGAAGAACGGGTGCAGATCCCGGTCCAGCTCGATGAACTCGACAAGCCTGCCGTCCGGGGAGGTGCCGGAGATGTGCAGGCCCGCCTTGGTCAGCGCGTCCCGGTAGGCGTTGTTCACCTCGTAGCGGTGCCGGTGCCGCTCGCTGATGTCGGTGCTGCCGTACGCCTCGGCGACGAGCGAGCCCTCGGTCAACGTCGCCGGGTACGCCCCGAGCCGCATGGTGCCGCCCAGGTCGCCCTTGCCGGCGACGATGTCCTCCTGGTCGGCCATCGTGGCGATGACCGGGTGCGCTGCCTGCTCGTCGAACTCCAGCGAGTTCGCGCCGTCCAGGCCGGCCAGGTGCCGGGCCACCTCGATCGTCATGCACTGCAGGCCGAGGCAGAGGCCGAGCAGGGGGATGCCGTTCTCGCGGGCGTACCGGGCCGTGCCGATCTTGCCCTCGATGCCGCGGACCCCGAACCCGCCCGGAATGAGGATGCCGTCCACGCCGGCCAGGGCCGCCGCGGCGCCGGCCGGGGTGACGCACTCGTCGCTGGGCACCCAGCGCAGCTGCACACGCGCCCGGTGACCGAAACCGGCCGCCCTGATCGCCTCGCTCACCGACAGGTACGCGTCCGGCAGGTCGACGTACTTGCCGACCACGGCGACGGTGACCGTGTGCCGGGGCCGGTGCACCCGCTCCAGCAGGTCGTCCCAGCTCGCCCAGTCCACGTCCCGGAACGACAGCCCGAGCCGGCGCACCACGTACGCGTCGAGGCCCTCACGGTGCAGCACCTTCGGGATGTCGTAGATGCTCGGGGCGTCCGGCGCGGCGACGACAGCCTCGGCGTCGACGTCGCAGTACAGCGACAGCTTCTCCTTGAGCTTCACCGGGATCTCCCGGTCACAGCGCAAAACGATGGCGTCCGGCTGGATGCCGATGTTGCGCAGCTGCGCCACGGAGTGCTGGGTCGGCTTGGTCTTCAGCTCGCCCGACGGCGCCAGGTACGGCACCAGCGACACGTGCAGGTAGAAGCAGTTGTCCCGGCCCAGGTCGTGGCGGACCTGGCGGATCGCCTCCAGGAACGGCAGCGACTCGATGTCGCCGACCGTGCCACCGACCTCGGTGATGACCACGTCGGGCAGGACGCCGTCGTCGTCCGGATCGGCCATCGCCAGGATCCGCGACTTGATCTCGTTGGTGATGTGCGGGATGACCTGGACGGTGTCGCCCAGGTACTCCCCCCGACGCTCCTTGGCGATCACGTCGGAGTAGATCTGGCCGGTGGTGACGTTCGCCTTGCCGGACAGCGCCCGGTCCAGGAAACGCTCGTAGTGCCCGACGTCGAGGTCGGTCTCGGCGCCGTCCTCGGTGACGAAGACCTCGCCGTGCTGGAACGGGTTCATCGTCCCGGGGTCGACGTTGAGGTAGGGGTCGAGCTTCTGCATCACCACGCGCAGCCCGCGCGCGGTCAACAGGTTGCCGAGGCTGGAGGCGGTGAGGCCCTTACCCAGCGAGGAGGCGACGCCCCCGGTGACGAAAATGTGCCTGGTCGTCCGTGCTGATGGGGCCAAGGCCTGCTCCCGTGTCGTCTGTCGCGGTCATGCAGACCGCCGTGCTCGATCAGCAAAGTGATCACGCGATCCACGGGATTCCACGGTAACACCTCCACGGCGGGTACTCGCAGGCCGCACCCCGGGCGGGACAGCGCCGGGCCACCGGGACGACGCCCGGCGGTCAGGGAGCGGCAACCTCTGTCGATGGCCGGGCGACAGGCGCGGCCGGTGCGTCCGCCGGCGTGTCGGCTGGTCTGTCCGCCGGTGTGTCCACTGGTCGTCGCTGCGCCGGCGCGGGAGGCGCCCCGGCCGCGTCCGCCGCCGGGCCCCCCTCGGGCGGCTGCGCGGGCCCGTCGGCCACCGCAGGGCCCGCGGGCGCGTCGTCGGGGGCCGGGGGCAGCACGACAGCTGGTGGGGGCGCCGCGGGCGGACCGCCGATCGGCCGGGGATGGCCCGCGCCCAGCGGCCCACCGCCACCTGTCGGACCGTCACCGCCACCGGCCGGCCCGTCGCCCCCGGAGCCCGAGTCGTCGTCCGCCCCGTTCTCCCGGGCGCGGCCCGTGCCAGGCCGGGTCCGGTCGGCGGCGTGCCCGAGGACCCGCAGCGACGCCAGCGCGGCCATCGGCACCACCAGGGCGGCAGCCGCGCCCGCCACGTCCAGTGCCGCGCCGTCGAGCACGCCACCGAGCACCGCCGCGACCGCGGTGCCGCCCAGCGCGGCCCGCACCGCCGGGTAGATGCCGAACAGCCGCATCAGCCCGCCCCACGGCTGCAGCAGGGCGAACCACACCAGCAGCCCACCGGCCAGCGCCAGCACCGTCAACGGGCTGTTCACCAACGTCTCGAAGTTCGCCGTGCTGGACCGGTGCACGGTGAACCCGCCGGTGCCGTCGCCCACCGCGGACAGGAACCGGCCCAGGCTCCCCCGCTCGGCCGCCGGGCGGCGCAGGTCCACCAGGGCGAAGCCGATGCCGACCGCCAGGGCGGCCATGGTGGCCCAGGCCAGTCGGGTGATGGTCAGCCAGCCGCCGGCGCTGATCGCCGCGGCCACGCTCAGCCCGGCGGTCAGCGCGATCGCGCCGACCGGGTCGGCGCCCAGGTACGGGCTGCCGACGACCACCACCGCGAGGCCGCCCACGGCGACCATCACTGCGGGCCGCCAGCGGCGGTGCACCCGCTGCGCGAACCACCCGCCGGTCACCAGCGCGCCGGCGAGGAACACCCCCAGCCCGACAGTGCTCAGCCCGGCGTACCGGCCACCCTGCAACGCCGAGTAGCCGACCACGCTGTTGAGCTGGAGGCTCGACCCGGTGACCACGTCCAGCCCGACCGCCAGGGTCGTGAGGCCGGCCACCGCGCCGAACGGGCCGAGGGTGCTCGCGTACCCGGGGGCGAACCGGACCGCCGCGGTGCCGCCCGCGACCAGCAGCACGGTGACCACGGCGAAGATCCATCCGGGGTGCTCGCCCCGCCACCAGGGCACGGCGTCGGCGAGCAGCGCGGCCGGAACCGTCAACGCGGCCGCCACCAGCAGCAACTCCACCACCGCCACGACGCGGGCGGAGACCGGGGTCGGGCCGGTCGGGCCGGCGTGCGGTCGGGCCCGGCGCAGCAACGGCAGCACCGCCAGGGCCAGCAGCACCTGCAACCCGGCGAGCAGGGCGAAGAACCGGCCGGAGACCGCCCGCTGGGCGGCCGCCTCCCGGTCGGCGTCCGCCGGCGCGTTGATCGCCTCCGTCAGGTCGGCCGGGCGGCCACCGGTGCTGACCGCCGGCCGGCCGAGGAACAGCCGCTCCGGCATCGGCCGGCCCAGCGCGGCCAACGCCGTCGGCGCGAGGTCGACAAGCTGCAGGTAGCCGTCGCGACCGGTGCTCGCCGAGGTGAGCCAGCCCCGCTCCCAGCCCGGCCCGTCGGCGACCGCCACGTGCAGCCGCGACGGGTGCTCGGTGTCGGAGATCCCGGCGACAAGCACCAGCGACCGCTCCGGCCGAGCCGCCAGGACCCGGGCCAACTGGTCGTCGGCAGCCCGCGCCTGCACGGCACGCGCCGCCGGGTCGCTCCCCTCGATCGTGCCGAGGTCGACGATGCTCAGCACGCACGAGCCGAGCAGCCGCCGCGGATCGGCAGGCAGACCCGCGGCGTACCTGTCGACCCGCCCGAACGGGCGGGCGGCGGCCACGGCGGCGCCCGGACCCACGGCGACCGAGCAGCGCACCGACTCCGACAGCGACCCGGGCATGGTGCCCCAGGGCAGCCTCTGCTGGTTGTACTGGACCACGCTCTCCTGGTCGGGCAGGTTCGCGCCGATCCCGTCGGGTTGCTCCACGGCCACGCCGGCGGGCGGGCAGTCGCCATCGGCCCGGGTGCCGTTCCACGCGGCGAAGCTGCCCGCGCCGAGGGTCAGCCACCCGTCGACCGGGCAGGTGGGCCGGTGCGCGGACCGCACCGACAGGGAGCCGATCGAGCCCTCCTGGGCCATCCGCCACAACGTCGGGGTGCTCTGCTGGTCGACGTCCTCCCAGCGCAGCCCGGCGATCCCGGCGAGCACCACGAAGTCGGCGGTGCGCTGCGGCGTGCCCTGGGGTGGCCGGGCGGCCAGCGCGGTGACGCCCAACACCACCACGAGCACTGTCAACAGGGCGGGAGCGAGTCGACGCAGCATCACCGGTGTCCCGTCATCGGCGCGTCGGAGCCGGGGGTCGAAGGACCTGTCGGACGGGCGTCCAGCTCGGCGTAGAGGGCCGCCAGCACGGCCACCGTGTCCTCCTCGGTGGGCCACGTCGCCGCCCGTTCGGCGCCGCGCCGACCCAGCTCGGCCCGGGCCGCCGGATCGTCCAGCAGCGCGCGCACCGCCGCGTCGACGGCGTCCACGTCACCGGCGGGGACCAGCGCGGCGGCGTCGCCGACCAGCTCCGGAAGGCCACCCACAGCGGTCGCCACAAGCGGTACGCCGGCCCGCATCGCCTCCTGGGCGAAGAGCTGCCGGGCCTCCCAGTCGCTGGTGACCACCGCCAGGTCGGCGCCGGCGAGCAGGTCGGCCACGTCCGTGCGGTGCCCCAGCAGGGTCACCGGCGCGCGGGCCGCCGAGGTCCGGGCGGCCAGTGGCAGGTACGCCGGCCCGCTTCCGGCGATCACCACGACCGGCGGCGGGGTACGCGTACGCCAGCGGGCCGCCGCGTCGATCAGCACGTCGTAGCGCTTCTGTGGGTGCAGCCGCCCCACCGAGACGAGCAACTGTTGCTCCGGTCGTACGCCGAACTCGGCGCGGACGGCAGCGCGGCGTCGACGCGGCGCGGGCAGCGTCGGGGCGGCGACCGGGGCGAGTCGGGCGTCGGCGGCGCCCAGCGCGGCGGCCCGCTCGACCAGGTCGGTGGAGGCGCCGAGGGCCACCCGGGCGCCCCGGGCGACCACCCGCTCGACGAGCCGGGAGACCCCGCCGCGCAGGCCGCCCGCGAGGACCGCGTTGTGCCACGTCACGACCACCGGGGCGGACGGACGGGCAAGCACGGCGACGAGACCGGCGCGCAGACCGTGGGCGTGCACCACGTCGACACGCGCGGCGGCGAGCGCCCGCCGCAGGGCGAGCACCGCCCGCGCGTCGGCCGGGGTCGGGCTGGCCGGAATCTCCACCGGCTGGAAACGCGCGCCGACGCCTGTGAAGTCGAACTGCTCCTGGGTGGCCGCCGGCCCGCAGACCAGTACGGTGGCGCCGGACGCGACGAGCCCGCGCGCCACCGAGCGGACGTGCTGGCCGACCCCGCCGGTGCTGGACGCGAGCAGCAGCGCCACGGAGCCCGACCAGCCGGTGGGCAGACTGGTCTCCGTCATCGCGGCCACCGCCGGTTCCCGTTGACAACGCTCACCGAACCGCCGTCTCCTTCCCGTCGCCCCGCTCCGGGGGGACCGCGCCCGGCGTCGACGTCCCGGCCCGGCCCCGCGGCCCTCGCCGGCCGAGGCGGCGGACCACCCCGGTCAGTAGCGGCCGTACGTCCCGCCGGTCGACGAACCAGACCACGACGAGGAACACGACACCTACCAGAACCCCGGACAGCATGCCCTGACCGAGTGCCACGGCCATCGTCGGGGTGCCGCCGTCCAGCCTGTCGAGCCAACGGCTCAGGCCCAGCCCGGCGAGCGCGGCGAGCAGTCCGGCGAGGCCACCGGCCGCACCGGCGCGGGCCGCGCCGGCCAGCGCCGGCCGGCCGGCGCTGCGCAGCACCGCCGTGACGAGCAACACGCCGAGCACCACCATGCCCACCGAGTTGGCGGACGTCACGGCGAAAACCCGGTCACGCGACGGCAGGATCACACCGAGCACCAGGACGGCGGGCGGCACCACCAGGAAGCCGACGGCGGTCGCGGCGGTCGCCGCCCGGGTCTCGCCCCGGGCGTAGAGGGCACGGGTGAGCAGCGCGAAGAGGCCGTAGCCGACCAGACCCGGGGCGTACCCGATGATCGCGGCGGCGGCCGTCGGCGCGGTGGATGCCGGGAAGAAGAAGTGCCCGACCGGGCCGGCCGTCCCGATCAACGCGGCCGCGCCGAGACAACTGAACAGCAGCACCCCCCGCACGGCCGGGGCCACTGTCGCCCGGTAGCCGTCCTCGTCGCCGGCCGACCGCGCCGCCGCGAGGGTCGGGTAGGCCGCGACGGCCAGCGGCACCGCAAGCACCGCCCACGGCAGCAGGTAGACGGTCTGCGCCAGGTTGTAGACGCTGGGATTGGTCGCCGCGCCGTAGGTGACCTGGTTCAGGCTGACGATCAGGGCGATCTGCTGAGTGGTGACGGTGACCGCGCCGGCCACCGCCAACCCGCCGACCCGGGCCCGCGCGTCGTCGGTGAACCCGAATCCGGGGCGCAGCCCGAGGCGCAGCCGGCGGACCGGGATCAGCAGCGACAACGACAGCACCACCACACCGAGGGTGGTGCCCCCGGAGAGCAGCAACTCGCCACCGGGGCTCACCCCGCCGACTGTGGCGTACCGGCCCTGCGTGGCGCCGAACACGAGGTAGACGACGATGACGGTGAGGCTGGACAGCAGCGGGGCGAGCACCGGCCAGGCGAAGCGGCGGTGCGCCTGGAGCACCCCGGTGAGCACGATGCCGATCCCGTACAGCGGCAGTTGCGGCGCGAAGACCCGCAACATCCGCACGCCGCTCTGCTGCTGGGCGGCGGTCAACCCGTCGCCCAGCAGCCCGATCACCGGCCCGGCGGCGAACACCACGAGCAGGGCGAGCGGGACCAGCAGGGCCAGCGTCCAGGTCAGCAGCGCCCCGGTGGTGCGGGCGACTGCCGTCCGGTCGCCCGCCGCGACCGCGCCGGCGAGCAGGGGTACGACGAGGCTTGCCAGCGCTCCCCCGGCGACGATCTCGAAGATGAAGTTCGGCACCGCGTTGGCCACCACGTAGGCGCCGCCGAGGTCGGTGTGGCCGAGGCCCACGGTGAACACGGCGGTACGGCCGAAGCCGGCGAGCCGGCTGAGCACGGTGAGGACGGCGATGAGCGCGGCTGCCCCGGCCAGCCGGCCGGCGCCGGCGAGGGGTGCCGGTCTGGTCACGTCAGTCGGCGCGTCGACCCAGCGCGTCGAGCTGCCGCAGGCCCGGGGTCCGCTGGATCACCGCCGTGAAGCTGACCTTCTCACTGGCGGCTGTCAGACCGGCGAGCACGGCGAGCAGACCGGCCCGCCCGAGCGGGCCGCTGCGGGCGGCGAGGGCGACGCCGAGCAGGGCGCCGAGCGCGTTCGCGCCGCTGTCGCCGAGCATCACGTCCTCGGACAGGTCGTCGCGGAGCAGGCCGGCTGCGGCGCCGGCCGCGCCGGCGGCGATCCCGCCGTGCGGGCCACCGGCCAGCGGGGCGCCCAGCAGCAGCCCGGACTTGATGGCCCGGCCGGGCCGCAGGTCGAGCAGGTTGAGCAGGTTGGCGGTGCCGGCGATCACCCCGGCGCCGAGCAGCACGTCGACTCCTCGGCCGACGGCGCCGTGGCGCTGCCGGCGCGGGTGCGCGGCGACCCGGGGGTCGGCGGCGAGCAGCGCGGCCGCGCCCAGCCCGGCGGCGCCCACCCCGATGACCTTGACCAGCCCGGCGGTGACCCGCCCCTGCCGCAGCGCGGCGAGGTGCCCGGCGAAGCCCTTGGCGGCCTTCTGCTCCGGACGTGCGCCGACCACGTCGTCGTAGAGCCCGACACCGCCGGCGCCGAGACCCGCGACCAGGGCAGCACCTCCGGAGGCGGCGCTTGTCGCGCCGAACGCGCTCGCCGCGGTCGCACCGGCGGCGAGCGCCGGCCCGGCGGCGAGCGTCACCGTTCGGCCCCGGAAGTTGGTGCGCTCCAGCGCCGGCCCCACCGGGGCGGTCCGCACCTCGCGCAGGGCGTACCGGGCGGCTGCCGCGCCGGCGCCGGCGATCAGCAGCCGGCCCAGCATCCTCACGACACCCTCCGGTGCGCTCGCGCCACCTCGTTGACTACGGACACGGGGGTACGTCGTTCGCTCACTGGGGCAGTCTAGGCAGCAGGGACGCGGCGTTGTCGCCGACGCCGTACTGACCGGCCTTCTTCTCGACGAGCTGCTGCACCAGGGCGAGGCTGGTGACCAGTTGGCCCTGCACGGTGTTGGCGTTGTCGACAGTGGAGATGGTCTGCGACAGCACCGGGTCGCCGCGGACCACGGACACCACGTTGCCGCCGGCCGAGCCGTTGCCGCCCACCACTATCGACCCGGTCCGGTCGAACTGCTCGGCGATCTTGACGACCGACTCGTCGCGCTTCTCGGAGTCCTTGTCGACGTACGGCTGACCGCTGACGACCACGACGGCCTCGGCCGGCCCGGTGACCTTGTTGTTGTCGGTGGTCAGATAGCCGGCGTTGTTGTACGCGGCGAGCACCGCCCGCCGGTCGGCGTCACTCACCGGCGCGACGCCCTGGGCCCGGTCCAGCAGGACGCTTGCCAGCAGCGCGCTGGAGGTCTCCACGCCGTGCCCGTTGCCCGGCAGGCCGGTGGTCTGCGCGGTCGGCCGCGCGGCGGTGACGGCCAGCTCCAGCAGGTTGGAGTTGTTGTCCGGGTTGATGAACTTGTCCTGCAGGTCGACCCGGCCGGTGATGGTGGCACCGGCGAGCTGGAGCTTCTTGAGCACGCCCTCGGTGTGGTCGCGCCCGTTGGGCAGGCTGAGCACCACCACCCGACGCCCGGTGAGGGTGCCCGGCAGGACGACCTGGGACACCTGCTCGGCGAACTCCTCCTCCAGACCGAGCTGCTTCTCCATGCTGTTGACCTGCTGCCGCAACTGCTGGTTGTCCTTGCGCAGCCCGGTGACCTGCTCCTTGAGCGAGTCGGCGACCGGGCCGTTGAGGGCGGCTGTGCCGACCACCAGGCCGATCGCCAGAGCCAGGAAGACCGCGGTGAGGGACACCACGTGGTAGCGGAAGTTGATCACGCTTGCAGCCTCTTGATCGGTCGGGAACTAGAAGAGCCGGTACAGCTGGAACACGAAATTGTCCCACCACTCGGCGACCACGCCCAGGTACGCCTTCCCGACGGTGGAGACGGCCACCGCGGAGGCCATCGCCGCGATCGCCGAGAGCACCAGCAGCAACAGCGACGAGCCGGAGATGCTCTGCCGGTAGAGCCGGCTCACACCCTTGGCGTCGACGAGCTTGCCCCCGACCTTCAACCGAGTCAGGAACGTCGAGGCCATCCCGCCGCGCCCCTTGTCCAGGAACTCGACGAGCGTGGCGTGGGTGCCGACCGCGACGAGCAGCGACGCGCCCTTCTCGTCGGCAAGCAGCATCGCCAGGTCCTCGCTTGTCGCCGCGGCCGGGAAGGTGATGGCCGGGACACCGAGACCGTTGACCCGGGGCAGGCCGGGCGCCCGACCGTCGGGGTAGGCGTGCACGATCACCTCGGCGCCGCAGCGCAGCACGTCGTCGGTGACCGAATCCATGTCCCCGATGATCATGTCAGGGGTGTACCCGGCCTCGACGAGCGCGTCCGCGCCGCCGTCCACGCCGATCAGCACCGGCTTGAACTCCCGGATGTACGGGCGCAGCACGTCCAGGTCGGCCTTGTAGTCGTAGCCACGCACCACGATCAAGCAGTGCCGACCCTGGATCTGGGTCTGGATGTCCGGAACGCCCACGCCGTCGAGCAGCAGGTCGCGTTCCTGGCGCAGGTAGTCCATCGTGTTGGCGGCGAACGCCTCCAACTGCACCGACAGACCCTCCCGGGCGTCGGACATCGCCTTGGCGACCGACTCGGCGTCCTGCAGGATGCCGTGCGCGACAGGCTCCTCGCCGGCGAACACGGTGTTGCCCTCGATCCGCACCTGGTCGCCCTCGCGGATGCGCTCGAAGACGCCCTCCCCGAGATCGTCCAGGAGCGGGATGCCGGCGGCGACGAGCACCTCCGGGCCAAGGTTGGGATAGCGGCCGGAGACCGACGGCTTGGCGTTGAGCACCGCGGCGACACCGACAGCGACCAACGAGTCGGCCGCCACCCGGTCCACGTCGACGTGGTCGATGACTGCTATGTCACCGGGGCGCAGCCGACCGACCAGCCGTTTCGTCCGGCGATCAAGGCGCGCGGTGCCGAGGACTCTGCCCGGCTCCGCGTTTCGGTTCCGGCGCAACGTGGGTAGACGCATCGTGACCATCCTGGCATGTGAGGCAGGTTTTTCTGTCGCGACATGCCTGAGCAGGGCCGCCTACCCAGGGAAGCACACGTCGGCACAAGCCGGTGTGCTTGCGCTCACAATACGCGGCGTCACAACCGCCTTTCCTTGGCGGCCACGGCCAGAAGCTCCTCGGCGTGAGCGATACCCAGATCCGAATCGGGCAAACCGGCGAGCATCCGGGCCAGCTCCCGGGCGCGTTCGGTGTCCTCAACGACGCGTACCCCGCTCGTGGTCACCGCGCCGCCGGTGTCCTTCGCCACCACCAGGTGCCGGTCGGCGAACGCGGCCACCTGCGGCAGGTGGGTGACGACCAACACCTGGTGGCTGCGGGCCAGCCGGGCCAGCCGCCGGCCGATCTCCACCGCGGCCTGGCCGCCGACACCGGCGTCGACCTCGTCGAAGACAAGCGTGGGCGGGCCGCCCGAGCCGGCGAAGACCACCTCGATGGCGAGCATCACCCGGGACAGCTCACCGCCGGATGCGCCACGCTGCAACGGCAACGACGGCGCGCCCGGGTGGGCCAGCAACCGCAGCTCCACCTCGTCGCCGCCGTCCGCCGCGACACCCGCCTCGACGCCGTTGACAGTCAGCGTCGGCTCGGCCCGCCCGGCCGGTCGGGGCAGCACCGCCACCTCGATCCGGGCGTGCGGCATGGCCAGACCGGCCAGCTCCACGGTGACCTGGTCGGCGAAGCGGACCGCCGCCTCCTGCCGGGACACCGACACCCGGGAGGCCAGGTCGGCCACCTCAGCGGCCAGCCGCTGCCCCTCCCGGTCCAGCTCGTCGAGCAGGTCGTCGGACGTGTCCAGGTCGGACAGTCGGGTGCGGGCCCGGTCGGCCCAGGCGATGACGCCGTCGACGTCGTCGGCGTACTTGCGGGTCAACGCCCGCAGCGCGGCCCGCCGCTCGTAGAGGTGCTGCAACCGGGCCGGGTCCGCGTCGAGGGTCGCCAGGTACGCCGACAGCTCCGCGGAGACGTCGGTCACCAGCGTGGCCGCCTCCTCCAGGCGGGCCGCCAGCTCGCCCAGCGCAGGGTCGGTGCCGGACTGCGCCTCCAGGGTGCGCCGGGCCGTGCCGAGCAGCGCCGCCGCGTCAGGTGTCTCGTCGGCCGCCTCCGCGCCGCCCGCCACGCACTGCTGGGCCACCTGAGCGGCAGTCCGCAGGCCCTCGGCGTGCTCCAGCCGCTGCGCCTCGGTCTTCAACTCGTCGTCCTCGCCGGGCTGCGGGTCGACGCGGGTGATCTCGTCGAGGCCCAGCCGCAGCAGGTCGGCCTCCTGGTTGCGCTCGCGGGCGTTGCGCCGCCGGTCGGCAAGGTCGTCGACCACCCGCCGCCAGCCCGTGTACGCCTCGCGCAACGCGTCGAGCAGCTTCTCGTGCGCCGGCCCGGCGAACCGGTCCAGAGCGGCCCGCTGCTCGGCCGGGCGCAGCAGCCGCAACTGGTCGGACTGGCCGTGCACGGCCACCGCCTGCTCGCCGACCTCGCCCAGCATCGACACGGGCATGCTCCGGCCACCGAGGTGGGCTCGGGAGCGGCCCTCCACCGTCACCGTACGGCTCAGCAGCAGCGAGCCGTCCTCGTCGGGCTCGCCACCGGCGTCGCTGATCCGGGCGTGCACCGTGTCGGCGACCCGGCCGGACAGGCGCAGCCGCCCCTCGACCACGGCCCGGCCCGGTTGGGCACGGACCCGCCCGGCGTCGGCCCGGCCGCCGAAGAGCAGACCGAGGCCGGTCACCACCATCGTCTTGCCGGCACCGGTCTCGCCGGTGATGACGTTCATCCCGCCGGTCAACGGCAGCGTGGTGTCCTCGATGACGCCGAGTCCGGTGATGCGCAGCTCTTCCAGCACAGCACCCGACAGTAGACGCGAGGGCCGACAGTTGACCAGCCGACCGGCCCCACGGCCGGGCCCCGGTGCGGCCCGCACCCCACCGACGTACAGTCTTGCCCCGTGTTGGACGTGATCGGCCTGACCCCCGCCGAGGAGGAGCTCTACCGCTGCCTGCTCCAGCTCACCACGGCCCGGGTCGACGAGCTGGTCCACCGACTGCAACGCCCCCGGGCGCAGGTCGTCGAGCAGGTCGAGGCGCTGCGGGCCAAGGGTCTGGTGCAGACCACCGACAGTGACCCGGACGCCCCACTGCGCCCGAGAGCGCCGGACGTCGCCCTGGGCGCGACGCTGCTGCGCCACCAGGAGGACCTGGAGGCGGCCCGACGCCGGGTCACCCAACTGGCCGAGGAGTACCGCTCCGGGCTACGCCGCCACCACGTGGACCACCTCGTCGAGGTGATCCGAGGCGGCCGGGTGCTGCGCGACCGGCTGCGTGACCTGCAGAACTCGGCCCGCAGCGAGGTGCTCTGGTTCTGCCGGGCGAACCCCCTCGCGATGGCCGGCCCGGAGAACGTGGAGGAGTTCGACGCGCTGGCGCGCGGAGTGAGCTACCGGGCCATCTACGAACGGGACCTGCTGCTGGAGCCGGGCGCCCTCGCGGACCTGGCCAAGGGGGTCGCCGCCGGAGAGCAGGCCCGGGTGCTGGACCGCCTGCCCGTCCGACTGGCCATCGTGGACGCCCGCACCGCGATCTGCCCGCTGGTGCCCGACCTCCACGGTGGCGAGCCGAGCGCCGCGGTGATCGGCCGCAGCCAACTGCTCGACGCGCTGCTCGCCCTCTTCGAGAGCCACTGGCGGGTGGCCACCCGACTGCGACTCGACGACCCGCTCGCCGCCCCGACCGAGAGCCGGCGCGACGACGCCGACGACCGTCCGGTCGACGGCTACCAGCCCGACGCCGACGAGGCCCGGCTGCTGTCGCTGTTCGTGGCCGGCGTACCGGACAAGTCCATCGCCTCCCAGCTCGGGGTGAGCCGCCGGACGGTGCAACGCCGCCTCGCCGACCTGATGGACGCCGCAGGCGTGGACACCCGACCAGGGCTGGCGTTCCAGGTCGCCAGGCGCGGCTGGCTCTGAAACGCGGCGGGGCCCGCCGTCTGATCGACGACGGGCCCCACGTGTCGAGCCCCGGTCAGCGCAGCCCGTACGCCCGCACCACCGTCTGGTCCACGGAGTTCCCGGCCCGGTCGGTGGCGTGCACCCGCAGTGACACGGTTCCGCGCCCGGCCGGGACCGTCGCGGTCCAGCGGGTCCCCGACCCTCTGGTCGGCGCGGCCCGCCACGTGACGCCCTCGTCGAAGGAGACCTCCACCCGCAGGCTGGTGCCAGTCGGCGCGGCGACTCCGGCCGGCTGGCGCAGGGTCAGCCCCAGCTGGTGCGGCCGGCGGCCCGGTACGAGGCCGAGCAGGTCGGCCGGCACCCGGTAGTCCACCTGCAGCAGCGACAGAGGCACGGCCGCCCCACCCGTCGGCCGGGCCGAGGTGAACTGCCACGCCGTGTCGGTGCGGGTGGCGTAGCGCCACTCGTCCGAGGCCCGCCGCGTCGTCACGTCGAGGCGGTAGCGGGCCGCTGCGGCGGTGGTCGGCACCGGCGCCCAGCCGTCGGACAGGTCGGCGATCTGCTGCCCGTCTCGACTCAGGCGAACCTCGACCCCGTCCGCCTCCTCGCTGTTGCCGGCCACGCTGAAGTGCCCGTCGGCGTCGACGAACTCGGGCACCCGCACGTCCAGGCTGTCGCCCGTACGCGTGGGCACCGGCGTCCCGCTGGCCGGCACGGCCGGACGGACCACCGGGGCGTGCCAGGTCTCGACCTCCCGGTCGTCGGCGGCGTACCGCCGGGGCGCCTCGGTCAGCCCACCTGTCAACTGCCCCCACTGCATGAACATCTCCTTGTGCAGCACCCGGTGCTGCCACCAGGAGTCCCCGGCGCTGACGAACTCCTGCCGGGTGGTCCCGTTGCGGACCAGGCGCTGGTCGTCGTTCCAGGAGTACTCCTGCCACGGACGCCAACCGAACCGCTCCTCGGTGGCCCAGCCCGCGCCCGTGTCGCCGTAGCTGGCGGTCACCTCGGCGGTGTTCCTCGCGGTCACCGTGTGCACGATCCGCTCCGGCACCCGGCCCTTCGACACCTGCCACACGTCGTACAGGTAGGGGCTGTCCACTGTCAGCGTCAGGTCCAGCGTCGCCCGGCCCTTGCGCGCCGCCGCGATCAGCCGCTGCCCGTCGTCGTACGCGACGACCATCGCCGGGACCGGCAGCCGGTCGCCGGCCGGCCGCCAGACCGTCCACGCGCTCTGGTCCTCCGGGCGAACGATCAGCACCACGGCGACGCCGGCCGCCGCCGCGGCTGCCACCTGCTCGTCCTCGCTCCGGTTCGGGTCGGCGGCGAGCAGAGCGGCAGCGCCCCGCGCCCGCGCCAACTCGGCCGGGGCGCCGGCGCCGGCCCAGACCAGCGGCAGCTTCCGCCGACCTGTCGGCGCCGGCGACGTGCCCAGCAGGTTGATGTCCGACGGACCGGACACCCCGCTGATCGTCGCGTCCACCATTGGCGCGACGAGCTGCCAGCGCGAGGCGAACTCGAACTCGCCCTGACGCACCGGGCGGGTCGGCGTGACGTTCACCTGCTGGACGGTGCTGTACGCCATCACGCCGTGGTCGATCTGCCGGCCGTTGCCAAGCACCCGGTGCACGTAGTAGCTGAGCGTGGCCCGCTGCTCACTGGGCTTCGGCGTCTCGATCCGCACCGGCGTGCCCTTGCGGGCGTCGAGCACCACTGTCAGGTCCCGGTCGACAGTCACCTCCGGTTCGATGATCTCGGTCATCTGCTCGTCCAGGGGGGCGCCGTGCTCGACCAGCGCGGTCAGCAGGTAGGTGCCCTCCTCGACCTCCAGGGTGCCCTCGCCCGGCCACCAGCCCCAGTAGTCCGACTCGGGCTGCTCACCGAAGAGGGTCAACCCCGGCGAGAGGCCCGGCTGACCCTGCCGGTCCAGCAGCTTGATGGTGAGGTGGTGCACGGGACCGCTGACGGTGAGCCCGACCGGGGTGCGCACGGCCACGCCGTCCGTACCGGTCGCCACCAGCCAGCCACCGTGCGGGCCACGGGCCAGCTTCGCCGGGTCGGCGCGCAGCGGCACGGCGACGCTGCCGCCCGCCGGCACGCTCACCTCACCGGATCCGAGCGTGACCCCGTCGGTCTCGGCCGCGTCGGTGTCCAGGTTGCGCAGCTCGAGGGCCAACCGCAGGGTCTGCGCGGTCTTCGTGCCATTGGTGTACGTCACGTTCCGCTCGACTGCCGTACCGCCTGTGGTGATCCGGCCGAAGTCCGCGGTGGCCGACGCGTACACCCGCTGGGTGAGCGCCCGCGCCACGTCCACCCGGCCGCCGCCCTGCTCGAAGACGGTGAGGGCCGGGTTCGCCTTCGTGGTGCTGACGAGCGCGTCCTTCAGCTTCCCGGCGGACCAGTCCGGGTGGTCCTGGGCGAGGATCGCCGCCGCGCCCGCCACGTGCGGGGTGGCCATCGAGGTGCCGGACGCGGCCGTGTAGGCGTCGTCCACGGGCGTACCCATTGTGGTGCCGGCGGCCCGCGCGGCGACGATCCCGACGCCCGGGGCGGTGATCTCGGGCTTCAGGCCGTTGTCGCCCAGTCGCGGCCCGCGGCTGGAGAACTCCGCCAGGTTGTCGTCGCGGTCCACCGCGCCGACGGTGAGCGCCGCCGCGGCCGCGCCCGGCGAGCCGACGGTACGCGCCGCACCCGCGTTGCCTGCGGCGACCACGAAGAGCGCGCCGGTCTCGGCGGTCAGGTCGTTCACCGCCTGGCTCATCGGGTCGGTGCCGTCGGTCGGGTCGCCGCCGAGGCTCATGCTGACCACCTTCGCGCCGGAGTGGGCGGCCCACTCCATGCCGGCGATGATGGCCGAGTCGTAGCCCGAGCCGTTGTCGTCGAGCACCTTGCCGACGAGCAGCCGCGCGCCGGGCGCGACGCCCTTGCGCAGCCCTGCCGACGCGGCGCCGCTGCCCGCGATGGTGGCCGCGACGTGCGTGCCGTGGCCGTGGCCGTCGCGGGCGCTGCCGCTGCCGGAGAAGTCCTGCGCCTCGGCGATCCGCCCGGCCAGGTCGGGGTGGGTGGCGTCGACGCCTGTGTCGAGCACTGCCACCTTCACGCCGCTGCCGTCGCGGCCGGCCGCCCAGGCCGTCGGAGCGCCGATCTGCGGGACGCTGTGCTCCAGCGTCGGGTGCACCCGCCCGTCCAGCCAGACGTGGGCGACACCGCCGCCCAGGCGGGGCGCGGCGGTCGTGGCGCGTGTCGTCGGCGTGCCGGCGAGGGTGCTCCACAAGCCACCCAGGTCGGCCTTGCCGACCCGCAACGCGGCACCGTTGATGCTCTCCAGGGGACGGGCGTCGGTGACGCCGCCGAGTGGCCGGACCCGACCGGCGGCCGGCTCCTGGTAGCGCACGATCAGCGGCAGGGCGCCCTGCGTGGCGTCGCCGTAGCCCTCGGCGGCCAACTCCTGCACGTCGAACAGGTCGGCGTCGAGGACTCCGCTGGAGACGTAGGGCAGGGCGTCGCTGGGCAGCACCCGCAGCCCGCCGTCGACCTCCACGGTCTGGAAGATGATCCGCTCCCGCCCGGGCCCCGGGCGTACGGTGGCGGCGACCCGGCCCGGCGCGGCCGGCGCCAGCTCGACCTGGTCGCCGGTGATGAGGGTGATGCGGACGGGCGCGGCGCCCGGGGCGGACGTGCCCAGGGTCGGGCCGGTGGGCCGGACGGGCGGTTCGGCGGACGCCGGCGCGGCGAGGCCGACCACCAGCGCGCCGACCGCGCCGGCGCTGAGCCAGCGGGGGGACCAGTGCATGCGATGCGCTCCTCTACTCCTGTGGGCCCGCCATCCGTAGATGAGGACCGATCGGAGTCTGCGACGCGGCGCACAACCAGGTCACTAGCGTTCAGCCGCCGCAGCGGCGACATGTCGTCAGGTGGACAACCGCCGGACACCGACGGTGTGCGCCACAGTCACCGGCGGCTGCCCCGCCAGCCGTGCACCGGCAGGCCGAACTTGGCGACCAGCCGGTCGGTGAACGCACGGTCGCGCAGCCGGACGATACGCACCGGCAGGGCACCCCGACGCACAGTCACCCGGGCGCCGGGCGGCAGGTCGTAGACCCGCCGACCGTCGCAGGCGAGCACGGCGAGAGTGGTGAACGGGTCGACGGTGATGACGAACGTCGACGTGGGCGCGGTGACCAGGGGGCGACTGAACAACGCGTGCGCGCTGATCGGCACCAGCAGCAGTGCCTCCACCTCCGGCCAGACCACCGGACCGCCGCCGGAGAACGCGTACGCGGTGGAGCCGGTGGGGGTGGCGCAGACCACGCCGTCGCAGCCGTAGCGGGACAGCGGGCGGCCGTCCACGTCGACGAGGAGTTCGAGCATCTGCGCCCGCTCCCCCTTCTCGACGCTGATCTCATTGAGCGCCCACGACTCGATGGTCGGGCCGCCGTCGAACTCGGCCGTGACGTCGAGCGTGAGCCGCTCGTGCACTGTGTAGTTGCGCTCGACGACGTCCCGAATGGCGGTGTCCAGGTCGTCGATCTCCGCCTCGGCGAGGAAGCCCACCTTGCCGAGGTTGATGCCGAGCAGCGGCGCCTTCGCCGGGCGGGCCAGCTCGGCCGCGCGCAGGAAGGTGCCGTCCCCACCGAGCGCGAAGACGATCTCGGCGCCCTCGGCGGCCTCCGGGCCGGCGACCGGAACCGTCCCGGGCAGGTCCAGATCATCGGCCTCCTCGGCGACCACCCGCACCTCGAAGCCCGCGGCGATGAGGTCGGCGGCGACCGACCGGGCGTGCTCGGTGCTGCGTCGACGGCCGGTGTGGGTCACCAGCAGCGCCGTGCGGCTCATCGGACCGGCCGTCCGTCCGTCGTCGGACGGCACACAGTCATCGCCGCCGCGCCGGCACGGCCGTACGCCGTCGTGCGCCGCTCGCTGTACGCGTTCACCCTGCGACCTCCTCCGCCGCCACGTCCGGCACGTCGCCGGCCGTCGTCGGACCCTCCGGTCCGGCCTCCACCACTGCCCGCACCCGCTGCGGGTCCGCCGGTGGCGCGCCCCGGCGCAACCATACGAAGAACTCGACGTTGCCGCTGGGCCCGGGCAGCGGGCTGGCCGCCACGTCGGCCAACCCGAGGCCGAGCTGAGCCGCCGCGGCGGCCACGTCGAGCACCGCCTCGGCGCGCAGCGCCGGGTCGCGGACCACACCACCGGCGCCGACCCGCTGCTTGCCCACCTCGAACTGCGGCTTCACCATCAGCGCCAGGTCGCCGTCGTCACGGGTGCAGCCGGCCAGGGCCGGCAGCACCAACCGCAACGAGATGAACGACAGGTCGGCCACCGTCAGGTCGACAGGTCCGCCGATCGCGTCCGCGACGAGGGTACGGACGTTCGTGCGTTCCAGGACACGGACGCGCTCGTCGGTGCGCAGCGACCAGGCGAGCTGCCCGTAGCCGACGTCCACGGCCACCACCTCGGCGGCGTCGGCGCGCAGCAGCACGTCGGTGAAGCCCCCGGTCGACGCTCCGGCGTCCAGGCAGCGCCGCCCGGCGACGCGCAGCCCTGCGGGGCCGAACGCGGCCAACGCCCCGGCGAGTTTGTGCCCGCCCCGGGAGACGTACTCCTCGGTGGGGTCGGCACCGGTGACCAGCAGCGGATCGGCGGGGTCGACCATCGCGGCGACCTTGCGCGCGGGCACTCCGCGCAGCTGGACCCGACCGGCCTCGACAAGCGCGGCGGCCTGCTCACGCGAGCGGGCCAGCCCGCGGCGGACGAGTTCGGCGTCCAGCCGGTTGCGACGTGCCATGGGTGGTTCTCCGGATCTGTCCGACCTGGTCGTCCTGGTCAGGTCTGGTCGATGGTGGCGAGCGTCTCGCGCAGCGTCTCGTAGGCCGCCTCGTACTGCGCGATCTGGTCGGCCGGGGCGAGCGCCGCCGCGTTGTCCATGGCCCGCACGGCCGCGTCCACCGCCGGGTGGCGGGCCGCGTCGTCGCCGACGTCCGCGCCCTCGGGCGGCGGGCCGGGGCGGACGCCCACCGGCGGGCTCGGCCGGGCGGCGAACGACCCGGCCTGCGGCGGGCCGGGCCGGAAGCCTCCGGGCGGACCGGGACGGACGCCGGACGGCGAGCCCGGGCGGGCGTCGTCGCTCACGAGTCACCGTCCGGGCGGCGCTTGCGGACGGCCTTCTTCGCCGGCATCGCCGCCGGTGTCGGGATGTCGTCGTGGGCCGAGGGAGCCGCCGACGTCGAGGTCTCGTCCCTGACCGGCATGGCCTCGGGCGTCGGGGTGTCGTCCCTGGCCGACACGGCGGCCGGCGCCGGGGTGTCGTCGGCGGTCCGGCTGATCGTCGCGGGCGGCTTCTTCACGAGGGCCTTCTTGGCGACGGCCTTCTTGGCGACCGCCTTCTTCGCCGCCGGAGCGGAGACCGGCGCGCCCGCCGGGGCGTTCGACGGCGCGAGGCCGGCGCCGGGCTGTGCGGCGCCTGTCGGGTCGGGCTGCGGCGTCGGATCGCCGAGCCGTTCGGCAGCCGGTTCGCCGGTCGGCGCCGAGCGCGGCTCGGTGGCGCGCGCCTCGCGCAGTTGCCGTTCCAGGTCGCGTACGCGTCGGGTCAGCTCGGCCACCTCGTCGGCGGTGGCCAGACCGACAGCGCCGAGGGCCCGGTCGACCTCGAAGCGGACCAGCTTGGTCAGCGCCTCCCGGTTGGCGGCGCCGGTGGTGACCAGCTCCTCGCCGAGGGCCTGCAGCTGGGCGGCTGTCGCGCCGCCGGAGCCGACGAGGCGACGCACCGCGTCCTGGGCCTTCTTCCGGGGCGCCTCGGCCAGGCCCATGGCCAGTTCGAGGTAGGCGCGCCACGCGTCCTGCATGCCTGAGTCCTTCCATCCGGCGCCGGTCTGCAGGTGTCACGCTACCGGGCACCCCGGACTGTCCTGTGCGGTACGGTGCCGGGGACGGCGTGGCGATCGGCGAGGGGGAGATGTGGCCAGCGTGGACGAGTGCCGGCAGGCGTTGCAGGAGCTGGCCGCCCGGTTGGACCGCAACGCCGAGACGGTCCGCGAACGGATCGACCTGGAACGGACGTTGGCCTGCCGGATCACCGACCTGGACACGGCGTTCCACGGGCGGATCAGCGGTGGCCGGCTGGTCGAGCTGACCGACGGTGACGACCCGAAGGCCAAGATCGCGCTGAGCACGTCCAGCGACGACCTGCTCGCCCTGGTCCGCGGTGACCTGGACGTCACCAAGGCGATCACGTCCCGCCGCGTGTCGATCAAGGCCAACCCGTTCGACCTGATGAAGCTGCGCAAGCTGCTCTGACGAGCGCGTGCGACTGCGTCACCCGTCGGTGGCCAGCCCGAAGCTCTCCAGCGCGGCAGCCGCGTCCGGGCCCGCGGGGCGGATCGCCGGTGGCGTCGGGGCCGCCCAGGCCGCCGCACAGAGCGCGGCGAGGGCGTCCAGCGGCCGGCCGGCGCCTGCCAGTTCCAGCGTCCCCGCCCGGTCCGTGACGGACCAGCCGCCGACGTCCGCCGAGCCGGGGACCCGCACGGCCGCCGCCGGGTCGAACAGCCCCGCCAGGTCCCGCGCGACGTACGTGGGCCGCCGTCGTGGCTCGGCCGCGAGCAGCTCGGGTACGTCGCTGACGCCGGTGAGCACGAGCAGGCTGTCCAACCCCGCTCGGCGGGCGCCCTCGATGTCGGTGTCCAGCCGGTCCCCGACGACCAGGACCTGGCCGCCGTCGCCGCGCCGGGCGGCGGTCTCGAACAGCGCCGACTCCGGCTTGCCGACCACCAGGTCCGGGTCCCGCTCCAACGCGGTCCGCAGCACCGCGACCAGTGACCCGTTGCCCGGCAGCGGACCCCGGGCGCTGGGAAGCGTCCGGTCGGTGTTGGTGGCGACCCAGATCGCCCCGGCCCGTACGGCGACGGATGCCTCGGCCAGCTCGGCCCAGCCAACCTGCGGACCGTAGCCCTGCACCACCGCGGCCGGCTTCTCGTCGGCGCGGCTGACCGGGGTCAGCCCGACCGCGCGCAGCTCGGCGCGCAGCGCCTCCGCGCCGACCACCAGCACCGGCGCGCCTGCCGGCAGCCGGTCCCGCAGCAGCTCGGCCGACGCGGCGGCGGAGGTGAGCACCTCCTCCGGCCGCGCCGGCACGCCCATTCCGGTCAGCAGGTCGGCGACGTCGCTGGAACGGCGTGAGGCGTTGTTCGTGGCGTACGCCACCGCCCGCCCCTCGGCGTGCAGCCGGGCCACCGCGTCGACCGCGCCGGGAATCGGCCGGTCGATCAGGTAGATCACCCCGTCCAGGTCGAAGACCACCAGGGTGTACCCGTCGATCAGCCGCTTCCCGGCGTCCGCGCTCATCGCTGCGTCGACTCCGACTCGTCACCCCGGGTGGGGGCGTCGCCGTCGGCCGTGCCACCGCTAATCGTGTCGCCGTTCAGCGTGTCACCGCTCAGCGTGTCGTCTGCGCGGCTGTCGTCGCTGGCGGGCGTGGTCGGGTCCGGGGAGGTGCCGCTCGCGTCCGCGTGGCGGTCCTCGTCCTCGCCGTCGACGCCCTCGCCGACGCCCGGGCGGCCGGCGACGCCGTCCTCCTCGTCGTCGTCGAAGTCCTCGTCCTCGTCGTCGCGGTCGTCCTCGCCCTCGTCGCCCTCCGCGTCGTCGTCCTCGTCGTCGTCGAAGTCCTCGTCGCCGCGGTCGTCCTCGCCCTCGTCGTCGTCGTCGAGACCGCCAGCCTCGGCGTCGACGTCGCGGTCGGACGTGTCCGAGTCGTCGGCGTCACGGTCGTCGCCTGCGGTCAGGTCGGTGTCCGGCTGGGCCGGCACCGATCCAGGCGCACCCGGGCCAGCGGCGATCTCCTCGGCCTCGTCCTCGTCATCTCCCTCGATGACGACGCCGTCGAGTTCCAACAGCCGCTCCGCGGCGTCGGTCTCGCCCTCGGTGTCCACGTCGGCCGCGCGGGAGAACCACTCGCGGGCCTCCTCGCGTCGGCCCACCGCGAGCAGCGCGTCGGCGTACGCGTACCGCAGTCGCGCCGTCCACGGCACCGTCGCCTCGCTGGTGAGGTCGGGCACCTGGAGCATCGCGACAGCGGCATCCTTCTGGCCGAGATCACCACGCGCCCCGGCCGCGACGATCAGCAGCTCGATCGCGACGGCCTGGTCCAGCTTCGCCTGGTCGGCGCCGCGGAACAGGTCGATGGCCCGCTCCGGCCGGCCCAGGGCGCGCTCGCAGTCGGCGAGCACGGCCAGGTGACTCTGCAGGCCGGTCATCCGGTGGTACGTCCGCAGCTCGGCGATAGCCGTCTGCCACTCCCCTGCGTGGTACGCGGCCAGACCGACCGCCTCACGGACCGCAGAGATGCGCGACGCGAGCCGTCGGGCGGCCAGCGCGTGCGCCAACGCCTCGGCCGGGTCCTCGTCGATCAGCTGACCGGTGGCGACCAGGTGCCGGGCCACCGTCTCGGCGACCGGCTTGTTCAGCGAGAGCAGCTCGGCGCGGACGTCCTTGTCGAGGTCGGTCGCGACGATGTCGTCCGGCAACACCGGGGCCAGGCTGCGCCCGCCCTCGGACGACTCGGAGGCCGCGCCACGGTCGTCGCGGCGGAAGTCCCCCTCGCGACGTGGCCGCTCGTCGGCCCGGAACCCGCCGCCCTCGCGACGGTCGCCACCGCGGAAGCCGCCCTCACGGGACGTGCCGTCCTCACGACGGTCACCGCCCCGGAAGCCGCCGTCTCGGCCGCCGTCCCGGGGCGCACTCGGGCGGGAGCCACCACGCTCGCCGCCACGGAAGCCGTCGCGGTCACCGCCACGGAAGCCACCCTCGCGGGGCGGGCCGGAACGGCCGCGGTCGCCGCCACCCTGGTAACCACCCTCACGACGGTCACCGCCACGGAAGCCGCCCTCACGGTCACCGCCACGGAAACCACCCTCGCGCGGCGCACCCGAGCGCGACCCATCGCGGTCGCCACCACGGAAGCCGCCACCCTCGCGGCGGTCGCCGCCACGGAAACCACCCTCACGGTCGCCGCCACGGAAACCACCCTCACGGTCGCCGCCACGGAAACCACCCTCACGCGGAGCACCCGAGCGCGAACCATCACGGTCGCCACCACGGAAACCACCCTCACGCGGAGCACCGGGACGCGAACCATCACGGTCGCCACCACGGAAGCCGCCTTCACGGCGGTCGCCGCCACGGAAACCGCCCTCGCGGTCGCCGCCACGGAAGCCACCCTCGCGGTCACCGCCACGGAAGCCGCCCTCGCGGGGCGGACCGGAACGGCCACGGTCGCCGCCACCCTGGTAACCACCCTCACGACGGTCACCGCCACGGAAACCACCCTCACGCGGAGCGCCGGAACGCGAACCATCGCGGTCGCCGCCACGGAAGCCACCCTCGCGCGGCGGACCAGAACGGCCACGGTCGCCGCCACCCTGGTAACCACCCTCACGACGGTCACCACCACGGAAACCACCCTCGCGGTCACCGCCACGGAAACCACCCTCACGCGGAGCGCCCGAGCGCGACCCATCGCGGTCGCCACCACGGAAACCGCCCTCACGGCGGTCACCGCCACGGAAACCACCCTCACGCGGCGCGCCGGAACGCGAACCATCGCGGTCGCCACCACGGAAACCGCCTTCACGGCGGTCGCCGCCACGGAAACCGCCCTCGCGGTCACCGCCACGGAAACCGCCCTCGCGGTCACCGCCACGGAAACCGCCCTCGCGGTCACCGCCGCGGAAGCCGCCCTCACGCGGCGCACCCGAACGGCCACGGTCGCCGCCACCCTGGTAACCACCCTCACGACGGTCACCACCACGGAAACCACCCTCGCGGTCACCGCCACGGAAACCACCCTCACGCGGCGCACCCGAACGCGAACCATCACGGTCGCCACCACGGAAACCGCCACCCTCGCGACGGTCACCGCCGCGGAAGCCGCCCTCGCGGTCGCCGCCACGGAAGCCACCCTCGCGCGGCGGACCGGAACGGCCACGGTCGCCGCCACCCTGGTAACCACCCTCACGACGGTCACCACCACGGAAACCACCGTCACGGTCACCGCCGCGGAAACCACCCTCACGCGGCGCACCCGAACGCGAACCATCACGGTCGCCACCACGGAAACCGCCACCCTCGCGACGGTCACCACCACGGAAGCCGCCCTCACGCGGTGCCCCGGTGCGGGATCCGTCGCGGTCACCACCGCGGAAACCACCCTCACGCGGAGCACCGGAACGCGAACCATCACGGTCGCCACCACGGGAACCACCATCACGGCCGCCGGCGTATCCGCCTCGGGCGCCGCCGGCGTTGTCCCGATCCCCCCGGTACGGGGGCCGGTCGTCGCGGCGCGCACCACGGTCGCGTCCACCCGGGCCGTCGGTGCGGTCTTCGTGACGACGGGGACGATCTCCGCCCTGCGGTCCTGAACTCACAGGTACATCCTTCCTGATTGCGCCACCAATGGCGCTACGCAGTCGAGGGCCGACCCGGATGGGGCGGCCCTCGACTGGAAGATTGTCCGGCGGTGTCCTACTCTCCCACACCCTCACGAGTGCAGTACCATCGGCGCTGGAGGGCTTAGCTTCCGGGTTCGGAATGTAACCGGGCGTTTCCCCTCCGCCATGACCGCCGTAACTCTATGAACATATCAAACAACCCCGGCACACAGTCACGGGTGTTCGCTTGTTCAGAGTTGCACAGTGGACGCGTAGCAGCTTAGTAGTCAAGTCCTCGGCCTATTAGTACCGGTCAACTGAACCCGTTACCGGGCTTACATTTCCGGCCTATCAACCCAGTCGTCTAGCTGGGGGCCTTACCCCACCAAGGTGGGTGGGATACCTCATCTTGAAGCAGGCTTCCCGCTTAGATGCTTTCAGCGGTTATCCCTTCCGAACGTAGCTAACCAGCCGTGCCCCTGGCGGGACAACTGGCACACCAGAGGTTCGTCCGTCCCGGTCCTCTCGTACTAGGGACAGCCCTTCTCAAGTATCCTACGCGCACGGCGGATAGGGACCGAACTGTCTCACGACGTTCTAAACCCAGCTCGCGTACCGCTTTAATGGGCGAACAGCCCAACCCTTGGGACCTGCTACAGCCCCAGGATGCGACGAGCCGACATCGAGGTGCCAAACCATCCCGTCGATATGGACTCTTGGGGAAGATCAGCCTGTTATCCCCGGGGTACCTTTTATCCGTTGAGCGACACCGCTTCCACTCGCAAGTGCCGGATCACTAGTCCCGACTTTCGTCCCTGCTCGACCTGTCAGTCTCACAGTCAAGCTCCCTTGTGTACTTGCACTCAACACCTGATTGCCAACCAGGCTGAGGGAACCTTTGGGCGCCTCCGTTACCTTTTAGGAGGCAACCGCCCCAGTTAAACTACCCACCAGACACTGTCCCTGAACCGGATAACGGTCCGAAGTTAGATACCCAAATCAACCAGAGTGGTATTTCAAGATTGCCTCCACCCATACTGGCGTATGGACTTCACCGGCTCCCACCTATCCTACACAAGCTAATTCGAGTACCAATGTCAAGCTATAGTAAAGGTCCCGGGGTCTTTCCGTCCTGCCGCGCGTAACGAGCATCTTTACTCGTACTGCAATTTCGCCGGGCCTGTGGTTGAGACAGTGGGGAAGTCGTTACGCCATTCGTGCAGGTCGGAACTTACCCGACAAGGAATTTCGCTACCTTAGGATGGTTATAGTTACCACCGCCGTTTACTGGCGCTTAAGTTCTCCGCTTCGCCCCGAAGAGCTAACAGGTCCCCTTAACGTTCCAGCACCGGGCAGGCGTCAGTCCATATACATCGAATTACTTCTTCGCATGGACCTGTGTTTTTAGTAAACAGTCGCTTCCCCCTGCTCTCTGCGGCCATACAACGCTCCACCCGCGCGGGGCTTCACGTCTCCGGCCCCCCTTCTCCCTAAGTTACGGGGGCAATTTGCC